>CAWHOQ010000033.1:0-14143 GCA_963831065.1 uncultured Pseudomonadota bacterium | reverse complement strand
CTCAGATTCTATTACAAAGCCAAGCAGCGCGGACTCGCTCAAACCGCTTCCACAGCGCCGACCGGGAAATCGCGACATGGGGCAGGCGCTTCAGCGAGGAACCAATCGAGCAGAGTTCCGAAACCACGCAGATAAATCCCTGTTCCCGCTCGAAATTTCCCGTTTCGCCTGACTAGATTTCCCTGCAAGGCGCAGAGCAATTCCCTGTTCGCTGGTGTAGGGAATTTCCTGCGCAAATGCCCCGTCAATGCTGGACTTTTGCCGCGTGGCGGGGAGCTTCCGGTGGGCCAAATCAGCAAGTTTCCCTGTATTCCGGCCACTATCAGGGAATATCCCTTCAGAGACGGGTTGTCAGTGGACTGGCTCCGCCGCCACCCACTCGTAAACCAGGTGTGGCAGCGATTAACCGGTCGGACCGAGTCCACCACAATGCGCGCGGTCAGGTCGTCATCGAGTCAAAAGATGAATTGCGCAAGCGCGGCGTCAAATCCCCTCGACCGTGCGGAGGCCTTGATGCTGGCCTTCGCCGACCTTACACCCGGGATCATCCGTTGCTACGAAGCGAGAGCCCGGGAGCTCAAGCATCCGGCGCCCTTCAATAATCCGGCGGTGCCGCGGTTCGAGGAAGGTGACGATGACGACGGCGATCTGATGCGGGTCTACGAGCAAGAGCGGCGTCGACTGCAGATGCGGGGTCGCTGAAGAAGCTGGCCGGAGCAGAGCCGGCACTTGGCTGAATATTATAGACTCTGCTCCGACGCCGATTGGTGTTGGAATCAGACTGCGACAGACTTGCGGGCTCCCTGACCATGCTTCGCCGAGCCGTAGCGTTGCTTGAAGCAAGAACGGCAGCGGCCATCCCGCCGTTTGATGAACGACGACGCGAGATCGTTGCTGCCGCAGTAACGGCAGGCCAACTTGCCGCGGCCTGCGCCTGACGCTGCGAGTGGCGGTCGATGTCCCTTTTTGATGGACTTGTCAGGAGCTTTCTCTTCCGCAGTGACCGTCTCAGCTTTAGCGACAGATATTGGCGGCGATGTGTCCGTGGGAGTAGGGGGGTGCGGGCAGCGATCCCTTTGGCTCCTTTGGCGTTCTTGTTGTTGCGTGCTTCTGGTCTTTCCCCACGCTGGTATCCCAGCAGTAGGTTAGTGTCTGCCAGGAAGGAAGGCGGACATGAGGCGAGCACGGTTTAGCGAAGAGCAAATCATCGAGGTCTTGAAGGAGGCCGAGGCTGGGGCGAAGGTCGCGGAGTTATGTCGACGGCACGGCATCTCCGACGCGACGTTTTATACCTGGCGGAGCAAGTACGGCGGATTAGAAGTCTCGGAGATGCGCCGACTGCGCCAACTCGAGGAAGAGAATCGACGGTTGAAGGCGATCGTGGCGGACCAGGCGCTGGACCTTCGTGCATTGAAGGACGTGTTGGCAAAAAACGGTTACGGCCCGCGGTGAAGCGTCAGATGGTGGCGACAGTAATGACTGCACATGGTTTGTCGCAGCGTCGCACCTGTGGGCTGATCGGGATCACGCGGCGGGCTTTCCGGCGGGCGCCGGAGAAGATCGCAATCGCCTGCTCCGTCAGCGGCTGCGCGAGTTGGCCGAAGAGCGCCGGCGCTGGGCTTGTCCGCTGCTCTACCTAATGCTGAAACGTGAAGGGTGGCAGGTCAATCACAAACGCGTCGAGCGGCTCTATCGCGAAGAAGGCCTGTCGCTGCGCCGACCGGCGACGACGCAAACGGCTGAGTCATCTGCGCGTGATGCGGGCCCAGCCAGTGGCGCCAAACCAAACGTGGGCCGTCGATTTCATTCACGACAGTCTGTTCAACGGTCGCCGGTTTCGGGCCTTCGCCGTGCTCGACGAATGGAGTCGGGAAAGCCTCGCCATCGAAGTCGACGTTTCACTGACCGGCGAACGCGTTACCCGAGTATTGGAGCGGCTGAGCCATGCGCGCGGACTACCAAGCTGTGATTCAGGCCGACAACGGGTCGGAACTCCGCGGTCGGGTCCTGGATCAGTGGGCTTATGAGCATGGGGTGAAGCTCCAGTTTATTGCGCCGGGCAAGCCGATCCAGAACGCCTACATTGAAAGTTTCAATGCCCGGCTGCGGGATGAATGCTTTAACGAGCACGTCTTCCTGTCCCTCGCCGACGCCCGCAGCAAGATCGAACGCTGGCGCATCGCCTACAATCGCGAACGTCCCCATTCGAGCCTCGGCAACCTCACCCCGGAGGAGTTCGGCGCAAAGCATCAGATGAGCTCGGCCGCTGCGCGCACCGCTGGGCCAGCAGCAAACCAGGAACTGGCCGGCGCGGTGCACTGCGCTCCGGCCTCGGATCCAAAACCGGACCGTTCTTCGGCCACCCTCAGCAGTCTGTGAAGGGCGGCCGAAAAACTGCTGATTAAAAATGCATCAAACAGCGGCGGACACTAAGTTACGAATGGGATACTCAGAGGGGTAGGACCAGTTCAGAACGTCGCATTTGCGTCAAGTACATACTTCCGGTTCGAATTCACATCCCTCCGCCACTAAGTCTTAAGATCCCCAATCATTTCTAATAGATGCTGAAATGATGCGCGGTTGGCGTATCTTTCGGCGACTCAGGTGGACCGGAGAGGCCAGCTCAGAGGAGCTCTGAGCGCCACTTTTGCAGCACTGCCCATCAAACGGGTTAATCCGTCGATCGAATCGCTTTTGCTTGGAGGGGTGACGTCGGCTTGCTGCCAGAGCTGCAGGACCGCTGGAAAATCGGCGCCGTGAGCCGACCGAATTATCAAGCCTGCCGACATTTTATGAGGGCGAAAAGGCCTGACCACGCGCTGTTGCAAGGCCAGGACGCTGGGCGTGAGGCCATGAATCCAGAACAGTCCCAACAAATCGGTGCCACACAACTGAGAGCGACGCTATGGCGCATGGTCGACACGAGCCTTGATTAGTCGATGTGCTTTGGGACAAGGCAGTTTGTCAGTCCGGCCCGCAAAATATAGCTGAAATGCTTCTTCGGGACTGAGACTCCATATTTGTGCAAGACCTATTTGCCGGAGACGTATGATCATTTCATCCGGTTCAAAGAAGCTGAGCCACGGTTCGCCGCGCGCCGCGGCTGCGGTCTTGCACGCCGCCAAGTAGTGCCGGTTCTCTTCATCCAGAGATTCCTCAGGTACCGAATATTCAAATACGATCTCGGTTCCCGGCGTCATATCGGCTATTTCCTTTAGGGTCTTAAATATGGCGTCATCGGTAAGGTATTGCGTGACGCCAAGCCAGGAGAAGAAACCCGGGCGATCCCATCGGTAGCCAGCCGCTCGCAACCCTTCGGTAAGCGTCTCTTTCTCAAAATCGATCGGGACGAAGGTTAGGTTCCGCGGCATTTCAAAGTTCAACTCTTGGATGCGTGATCGCTTCCATTGCTGGCTGGCCGGATGGTCGATCTCAAAAATGTGCAATATTTCCGCCAAGTCGCGCCTCCGCAACGCGAACGAATCGAGCCCGGCACCCAGCAGCACATATTGCGAAATCCCTTGTCTAACAGCTTTGTCGAGTTCCGCCTCCGCGTAGCGGTTGCGCATCGTCATGATCGCGCGAAGACTACTAAACAGAAACGGTGGGAAATCCGCACCAAACTGCGGCTGGGCGTTTTGTGATACGAATTGATTGATCGCGCCCATGAGTTTTGTGTCGTTCTCGAAGCCACTTAACGCCAGAGCGAATTCGTCTCGGAGGATTTTGGGCTCGCCGTCAACAACCAAGTGGGCTGCGCGCATCATCGCGGACGCAATCGCGGTAAAACTTTCCTTTTCCTCCATTTATGCCTCGTCTCTCAATTCTGTAGTGACGTCGTATACCAGACAGAGCGTGGCGCGACGGGACGGGCGGCGCGGTCAGATCGCGCCGCCCTGCTCCAGCCAACTCCGGCACTCGGTTGACAATTCGCGCTCAGCCGCCGCCTCGTAGAGTTTAAGCTCGTCGGCGCTCAGAACGTCGCGCCATCTTCCGTTGGTGCCTTTGTGGAAAAACGCATCGGCGCCGCCCTTCAAGGCTATATTCGCAAACTGCAGCAAGTCGGTGCCTCGAGCCTTCATATCGGCAAAGGTGCAGTTACGAACGATCAATGGCCACACTGAAGCAGGTGGTTCGATTTCGAGAAAGCGGGCGATACGCCTCATACCCCCTTCCAGATCCGCCAGGAGATCGCCGTAGTGAACGAACAGAATGTTAGATAGATGGCGGTAATCCCACCACGACTGCGCGTGGTGCATCACCGACACAGACGGATAGCCCTCGGTCTCCCATTCGAAGGCGCCCCGCGTTATCCAGTTGTGCCACACCTCATGTATATCGTCGGGGCTGCGCATTAATTCAGCACCGACCCGTCCTAGCACACCGTTCCACCCGTCGATCGCCTGCGGGGTAAAGTTTCCGTAGAAATTGCTAAATGACATGAAGACGTCACGCGGGTCGCGGCCTACATACAGGTATTTGATGCTCTGATGAAACGGCAGGCCGTCCAGTGGCAGATGCGTTTTCATGCAGCGGCGATGACTCTGTTGCTCGAGTCGGGCTAGCACTAGTTCCAGCGGATAGTTTCGCATGTCGAGCCAAGGCGATATCTCGTCGAGCGCGACCTTCAGGTTCTTGCCGGAAAAGATCAGATTCCTGACGATTTCCTGAGCCCAGGTCGTACCAGCTTTAACCGCTGTCGCGACAACGATGTCGTCGGCGCGCGGCGTAAAGTAATTCCAGCGCGTACTATCCATCACCCAGTTTTGGTAATTATGCTTGACTTCGGGAAGTTGCTCGCCGCTATTCGCCATCATCCCTCATCTTTCTCGGGATTCATTTCCCGGCCCTCGAAACTTTATTTTTCAGTAGGATTTGCCGAGATGTCGGCGCCAGCGCCGTTCATCGTGGCAACCACCATGGACACTTATGCAGCGGCTCCCCGTAATGCAGGATGGCTACCGCCAATCGTCCAGCACGTAGAGCCCCGGACGACTGTACGCGGCCTCGTTCGGCCGATGCATCGTGACAACCTGGATCTCGGCGCGAAAGCCATGCGCGAGCATCCGTAGATAGGCTTCTTCGCGCGCCAGATTAACGCCCGCCAGCAGATTGGGGATACCGACCGCGGCTGCGAGCGAGCTACAGCCGTCAAGGAGCGCGTCGAAGCGCTCCGCGTCGCCCGCTCCCGGCCGCACCGCTCCAAATTTGACGTAACAGCAGCCCGCACCGGCTTCACTCGCCGGCCCCCATTGGCACACCGCAAAGCCCGCGAGTCGGCTCGCGCTCTCCCATAGAAGCAACGTATCGCCGAGGCCACGCACGGCGACGGTGCGCAGCTCCGCGCCGAGGTCGAGGCCGTCATAGAGCACGTCGGTGAGTTCGCGACAGGCCGACTCGACCGCACGCCTATCGCCTTCCGGCAGGTCGGAATAGCGCGACCAGCGACCCGGATCGCCGACGGCTCGCGCCGGTGCAGCCATAATCGGGGTCAGAAACCGTGCCCGGAACCCGAATGTGCCGTAGAGCGCGATGCGCATCGGGCTCTGCGGGAAAGTGCACAGACCGGCGTGAGCGACGCCCCACTCTTCGAATTGATTGCTCACTGCCGCCGCCGCTTCCTTGCTGCGCTGGGCGAATCGTGTTCGGTCCGAAGAAGCCGACACTGCCCCAGCGTGTGGCGAAATTCGAGCCGAGTAGTTCACCGTCCTTTTCGGCGGCGAAGCTCGCGACGTGTTCGGCGCCGAAGCGGCCGTAAACATAGTCGCGATCGGCCCAGAAGTTTTCCGGGTCCGGCGCGCCCAGGAAGGTACCGAAAGCGGCGCAGCAGATGCGCCGCGCTTGCGGCAGATCAGCTTCGGTCAATGGTCGAATGACAACGCTCATTCTTTCCTCCCGTTTCGTTCCAAGGAACCCGTGCGGAAACGGCCTGTGTCACTTAAAATTCAGAATTCTCGGCACTGTCGCGCCGGCGAGAGGTCGTTTGTCAAACCCGTGCGTTTGCGGATTCCGCAATTTGGGCGCGATGTTAGGTCGATAGCCACGATACCGGTTGCCGGATCCCGGTAGCAGCCTTCAATCGGGCCATGCTGATATGCAGCGGCAACAGGGTTCGGGGCGAGAGAGTCTCGGCGCTTCTGTTGTGTCCAGCCAGCATAGTTTCCCCGTGGGACTTTCCTCGGCCGCGATTCGCCACGGGCGTATCAGTCGATCTCGCCTAATGTGTGCACGGTCATGACCGCAATGGCGAGCTTCGCGACGTGTTTCACGCGCGATTAAAGAGGCACCGCCGCATCCTTATTACGTCTAAATAGGACTGTTAAAACAGCAAAAAGTTCAATTCGAAATAATGTCTTTTATCAGATTAGAAATGCAATATAAAAATCGGTGTCACTCAAGGCAACCTTTGTGCAACGTTGACGATGAATCAGCCGCTTGACAATTGGAGGTAGATAATGGGCGATCAGAATTCTCCCGTTGCAGGCCCATCGGAGTTAGGCGTGATGGGCCAACTGCTCTATGGTTTCATCGCGACGCAAGCGGTCGCCGTCACCGCCAAGATGGGTTTGGCCGACCTGGTAGAGAAGGCGCCGATGACCGCCGAAGCGCTGGCAACCGCTACCAAGGCTCACACCTCATCGTTGCAACGCTTGTTGCGCGCGCTTACCAGTATCGGGGTCTTTGCCGAGGATGAAAACGGGAAATTCCATCAGACAGCTCTCGGCTCACTCTTGCGCGATGACCATCCGCAATCGGCGCGAGCCTTGGCGATCATGCTTGGCTCCGCGTTTATCTGGCGGCCCTGGGGAGACCTTGAGCATGCGCTCATGACTGGTGAATCGGCATTCGAGAAGGTCTTCGGCGCGAATGTCTTCAACTATCTTCCTAGCCATCCCGACGTGGCTGGGACGGTTCATGCTGGAATGACCTCTGCATCGGCGCTCGATGCTGCCGCAGTCGTGGCGGCGTACGATTTCTCCCGTTTTGAGCGGATCGTCGATGTGGGCGGAGGTCAGGGCGGGTTGCTTCATGCAATCCTCTCGGCGAACCCGCGACTTCGCGGCGTGCTGGCCGACCAACCAGCGGTCGTGACCGGAGCCGCCGTGCTCCGTACTGCGACTATGACTGATCGCTGTGAAATTGCCGGCGTAGATTTCTTCAACGAAATTCCCCAAGGGGCGGATGCCTACATCATGAAATGGGTGATTCACGATTGGAGCGACGGCGATGCGTTGAAGATATTGAGAACTTGCCGGGGCGCCATCCGACCGGATGGTACTTTCTTGATAGTTGACGCCGTGCTCAAGGCATCAAATGTGCCTGATCCTGGAAAATTCATGGACCTTAACATGCTGGTCATGGCTCCTGGCGGGCGAGAGCGGACAGAAGCCGAGTTTCGCGCGCTCTTGGAGGACGCGGGTTTTTCGCTGACGGGAGTAATCCCCACCGCCGGACCCCTCTCGATCGTCGAAAGCCGACCGGTATAACTGAATCCTCCGTTCCAAAGGTGCAACCGCGACCGCCCAGCTCGAAACTAGAAACCCATTCGTTTGTATATTGCGCATTCGAGCGCGCTCCTATCGATGGCTCAGCCATAGTAACCGGGTTGGAGGAAGAAAATGAGCAGAACGCCGAGCGACGCAACCTCTACATCGTCTATTCGGCCCTCCCTGGTCGACCAGGCCAAGGAGCTGGGACCCTCACTTCGCAAGCGATGCGCGGAGACCAACGAACTGCGCCGGCTGCCTGACGTGACGTGGAACGAGTTGGTCCAAAGCGGCATTGTGCACGCGCTTCAGCCAGCGCGATGGGGCGGCGGCGAAGTGGATTACAAGGAATTCTATGGTGCCATCAGCGAAGTCGCTCGTGCGGAGGGTTGTGCCGGTTGGGTTGCCGGCGTCGTTGGCGTACATCCCTGGCAGATCGCGCTCTACTCTAAAGAGGCGCAGGAGGAAGTGTGGGGCGAAGACCGCACCACCACAAACTCCTCGTCCTATGCGCCGACCGGTAAAGCGGAACGGGTCCCGGGTGGTTTCCGCCTGAGCGGGCGCTGGTCCTTCTCTAGTGGCTGCGACCATTGCCGATGGGTCAATCTCGGCGCGATCGTGGGCATGATCGAAACGGACGACCGGCAATTGCCGGACTTTCGCTCTTTTCTGTTGCCACGCAAGGACTATCGAATCGACGACAATTGGCACGTCTCCGGTCTAGCCGGGTCGGGCAGCAAGGATATTGTGGTGGACGGAGCGTTCGTGCCCGAATATAGAAGCCAGTCGCATTGGGACTATGTCTTCGGCCGGGCACTGCCCGGCTGGGATTATAATCGCGGGCCGCTCTACCGCTTGCCGTTCGGTGCAGTTTTCTTCCGCGCCCTAACTGCTTCGGTTGTCGGCGCGGCACGCGGCTTTCTTGATACCTGGCTCGAATTAAGCCGAAGCCGTTTCAGTCTTGGTTCAAAGATCAGCGAGGACCCCTTTACGCAGACACTCGCGGCGGAGGCCTCATATACGCTTAAAACCGTGGCCCGCGGGGATCTCGCCGACTGCGACGAAATGATGAACATTTCGGGTGCCGGTGAAGTGTTTACACTCGAGCAACGGGCTGAGTTGCGGTACAACGCGGTGCGATCAGCACGGCTCGCGTCGGGCACGGTGGAGCGTCTTTTCGAGGCGAGCGGTGGCCACGCAATCTTTCTTGATCATCCCCTTCAGCGCCGCTACCAGGATATTAAAGCGATGATGGGACATGTCGCACTAAACCCGAATCCATGGGCGAAAACCTACGGCTCTATTCGTTTGGGAGGGCCCCCGATCCTCGATTATCTCCTCTGAAGCTTAAGGCTCGTCGCATCGTCACGGGCGTGAAACCGTAAGAAGCTAAACTCGCGAGAGGTCGATTCAAATGAATGTCAAACTCAGACCCGGTACACATGCAGATGCGACGGCGTGCGGAGTGATCGACTTCGAGGCCTTCAAGTTGGTGTCCAGCCAGCACAATTTCCCGTGGGACTTTCCGTCGGCCGAGATAGCCACGGCGGTCGTCACAATGATGCTCTCGAATCCTGGTTTCTATTCCGTAGTGGCGGAGCAGGACGGCAAGATTGTTGGCAGCAATTTTCTCGATGAACGCAACCCGATCGCTGGCGTTGGTCCAATTTCGGTCGATCCGGCGGTGCAGAATCAGACCATCGGGCGACGGTTGATGAGCGCGGTGATGGACCGGTCGGCGCGACGGGATTTCGCCGGAACAAGGCTGGTTCAAGCGGCCTACCACAATCGCTCGCTTTGCCTATACACCAAGCTTGGTTTCGACACGCGTGAAACGCTTTCCAAGATGTTTGGGCCGCCGTTGAAATTGAAGTTTCCAGCATACGAAGTACGGCCCGCGGCGGAAGAGGACTGTGCTGTCTGCAATCAACTCTGTCGCCGTGTGCACGGCCATGACCGCAATGGCGAGCTTCGCGACGCGATTAAACAAGGCACGGCCAGAGTTGTCGAGCATCTGGGACGAATCACTGGTTACGCGACGGATATCGCCTTCTTTGCGCACGCTGTGGGCGAGACTAATCGGGATGTCATGGCGCTTATCGCCGCAACGCCTGAGATTGGTGGAGGGGGCTTTCTGTTGCCGACGCGCAATGGCGAGCTGTTTCGATGGTGTCTCGAAAACGGTCTACAGCTAGTGCATCAAATGACCCTGATGACGATAGGTCTCTACAACGAACCAATGGGCGCTTACTTACCGTCGGTGCTGTACTGAATAAAGTGGCGCTAAACGCCCTTCTCCTTTGCCCTGTCGGGTTTCACGCGACAAAGAGGCTACGTCGCATCCCCACCAAGATCTAAAATAGGACTTTTAAAACAACAAAAAGTTCAATTCGAAATAATGTATTTTATCATGTTAGTTGGGCATGGGCTGCGCCCACCCTGATGGATGAAACCTGCTAAGAGAGGGGCACCGCGCTGTCGGCACCGAGGTCGGTTTTTTCCTAGTGCTCGCAGCCCGAGTGTTAGTTTGACCTGAGGCCCTGCGAGCACCCTGGATTGTTGCCGCGGCCGGATGGTTCGCGAGCACGGTTGGTAGAATTCGCTGTGGAGGGGCCTCGCGCCGGCGGCGTGGTGAAGGAGTGAGTAATGGAAGTACTTCATCAGCGTTGCGCGGGGGTGGATGTCCACAAAGCGATCGTCGTGAGCTGCTTGCGGGTGCAGGAACGCGGGCGGGTACGACACGAGGTCCGCCGCTGGGGAACCACGACGGCGGAACTTTTGGCGCTCGGCGACTGGCTGCGACAAGCGGGCTGCACGCACGTGGCGATGGAGGCGACGGGCGTCTACTGGAAGCCGGTGTGGCACATCCTGGAGGGTGAGCTCGACCTTCTCCTGGCCAACCCGGCGCATATCCGTAACGTACCCGGGCGCAAAAGCGAGGTTAACGATGCGACCTGGATCGCGGACTTGTTGACGCATGGGCTGATCCGCGCGAGTTTGATGCCGCCGGGACCGATCCAGGCATTGCGCGATCTGACCCGCACCCGCAAGCAGCTGATGCGTGAGATCGGCCAGCACAAGCAGCGCATCCAGAAGGTACTCGAAGACGCCAATGTAAAACTGGCTTCCGTGGTCTCGGACGTATTCGGCGAGAGCGGCCGCCGCATGCTCAAAGCGCTTAGTGCCGGAGAAACTGATCCCTCGCAGTTGGCCGCTTTACGCCACGGACGGCTGGCCGCGTCAGGCGAGACGCTGGCGGCGGCGCTGCACGACAAAGTCACGGCGCATCATCGTTTTTTGCTGAGCCAACATCTCGGCACGATAGAGCACTTGGAACACGGTCGCGGCTTTCGAGAGGCAGATCGAGGCAGTGGTCGAATCCCTTAGCACGGCGGTCGCATGCCTGGTGACAATTCCGGGGATTAGTATGACGGCAGCTCACGTGATTATCGCCGAGATCGGCGTTGACATGAGCCGGTTTGCGACAGCTGCGCATCTGCGATCATGGGCCGGGCTGTGCCCGCAACTCAACGAAAGTGCGGGCAAGGTCATGTCGCGCCGCTTGCGCCACGGCGCCCCGTGGCTCAAAGCCGTGCTGGTGCAGTGCGTGTGGGCCGCGACCCGCAATAAGAACAACTATCTCCACGCGCAGTTTGTCAGGCTACGCGCACGGCGCGGTCCACAAAAAGCCATTATCGCGGTCGCCGCTTCGATCCTGACCACGGCTTATTATCTGCTGCGGGATCAGGTGGCGTATCACGATCTCGGGTCGCTCTACTTCGTCCGCATCGATAAGGAGCGGACCGTGCAACGTCTCGCGCGTCGCATCAGAGAACTCGGCTACGAAGTCGAAATTCGCAAAGCTGCCTGAGTTTCTTGGTAGGAAAGTGAAAGAGGGAAGGCTCTCCAAATAGCTCAAATCGCCTCCAAAAAGCGGCGCTGACGAACAGGCGCGGAACAGAACTATTAAGTTAATCAATAAGTGCATAAGGTTTCGTTAGCGGGGTTATATGGAATACGACGACATCGTTGTAGGAGCGGGGTCCTCGGGCGCACCGCTGGCCGCGCGACTGAGCGAGGACCCGAATCGCAGCGTGCTGCTGCTGGAGGCGGGTCCGGATTATCCCACGGTCGCGCAGAGTCCCGCCGATCTGTTGCACAGCTGGGTTTCCGTCGGGCCTCATGATTGGGGCCTGATCGCCAAGGCCACACCGGATCGAGAGATTACCTACCCTCGGGGCAAGGTCACCGGCGGCTCCTCCGCCGTCAACGGGCATATCGCATTGCGCGGCACGCCCGAAGATTTCGACGAGTGGGCCGCGTGGGGCAACACTGAATGGAGTTTCGCGAAGGTGCTGCCATTTTATCGCAAGCTCGAAAACGACCGTGACATGCAGGGCGATTTTCATGGCGCCAACGGACCCATCTGGATCGAACGGCCCGCGTCCGCGGCCTGGCAGCCCGTCAACCGGGCCTTTTACGACGCCTGCCGTGAGCACGGCTATGCGGAGGTCGCCGACCACAATGATCCGCGCTCAACCGGCGTAGGGCCGTGGCCGCGCAACCGCCGCGACGGCATTCGCATTTCGACCGCGATTGGGTATCTTAATCCGGCGCGGCATCGAGTGAATCTGACGATTCGGCCGTTTTGCAATACCCATCGTGTCATCGTTGAGGGTGGACGTGCGGTCGGCGTCGAGGTCGAGTGCGGCGGCGTTGTGCAGAAGATTCGGGCACACCGCGTAGCGCTTTCGGCTGGGGCGATCAATTCACCCGCCATTTTGATGCGCTCCGGGATCGGACCGCGCGATGAGCTAAAGGCCTTTGGCATCAAGTCCGTGACCGATTTGCCGGGGGTCGGCTGCAACCTTATCGATCATCTGCACGTTCCCGTCGTCGCGATTCCGACCCCCGGCGTACCGCATGACCCGCTGGTAATGAACCCAATTGGCATCCGTTACACCGCGAGCGGTTCAGCCGAGTTCAATGACATGCATATGTATATCTTCAACTTCTACAACAAAGATTTGTGGCAGGGTCCGGGACTCGATGTGCCGTGGCCGAGTATTGCCGTCATTCCCGGATTACAGCGTCCGCGTGCGCGTGGGCGGATTAGTCTGCGCAGTTTCGACCCCGACGTACCGGTCAATATCGATCTGAATTATCTTGACGATCCGGAAGACGTGCGTCGCATGGTCGAGGGTGTCCGGATTGCATGGCACCTGATGAACAGCGCACCCTTGGCTCCTTACATCAAGGAGTTCTTCAATATCACCAAGGAGATTGTCGATTCCGATAGTGCCACGGCGGACTTCGTCCGCAACAACTGCGGCACCATCTACCATCCTACGACGACCGCCAAGATGGGCCCGAAGTCCGATCCGGAGGCCGTCGTCGATCAGTATTTCCGGGTGCACGGGGTCGAGGGGCTGCGCGTGGTCGACGCCTCGGTGATGCCGAATATCGTGCGCGCTAATACCAACCTGACCTGCATCATGCTCGGCGAGCGGGCCGCCGACTGGATGCGCGCGGGAGCGTAGCGCATGGGACGCCAACACGAGTGATCAAGCCAATATGGTCCGTGCTGCTTCAAGCTCGCAACAGGGGCACCCGCCGAAAGCCGTGGTCGGATACCAACGGCGAGATGGCGGCCGGAGGGTTTGCGACCTGCCGCCTTCGCTAGCTGAGTCTGCAGGGTCTCCGCATAACTGTCGAGCCACCGCAGGACTGTATCGCTATCTTCGGTTGGACATCGCGAGATCGCGCGAGCGATCACTCCCAAGTCGCGAAAACGAGTGAGGTCGTCCGGCGAGGTCTCGTAGATATCGAACATCGAGATCGATACCGATTGAGGATCGCGGCCGTTCTTTCGCAGGCGCTCACCCAGGTCCGCTATGTCTTCGCGCAATTTGGCGCCCTGAAAAACACCGATCGGAATCCAGCCATCGCCAAAATCAGCGACGCGTTGCCTCCCCAAGGGTGAGCCGAAAGTGCCGAGAATCACTGGTGGATGTGGTTTTTGGATCGGCTTTGGGTATGACCAGACGCGGGCGAACTTTACAAATTTTCGACTGCTCCGCTAGTTCGTGCGCCGCCCGGAGTTCGCCTCGATTAAAGTTCATTTGGCATAGCGACCACAGCACTGGAAAATAAGTGACGGATGTCGCTTATCCGGTGACAAAGTTCACGGGCTCTCTGATAGGCTTCCGCAGTTTCAGGAGCGCCCATACCGTTGAGCGCGAGCGAAGTTATACCCAACATTGTCTGCAGCGTCAGCTCCCAGCGCGTGCGTTCATCCGTGTCTGGCAGCTTCTTAAGCAATTCGAGCGCGGTCGAAAGGCTGGTGAAGGCCTCTGCTGGGGCCGAACGGTTCAATGCTTCTTGCGCCGCCAGTTGCAGATAGTGCACTGCGTTCAGCGCATCGCCACTACGGCCGTAATGATGCGCGAGGTCCATGTAATGATCGGCCACGCTCGCAGCGAATAACGACTCGATAGCCGCACCCGCTCGCTCGTGTATACGCTGGCGCCGATCACCTAGGATCGAGTTGTAGGCGACCTCCTGGGTTAGCGCGTGCTTGAAGGTGAATTCGATATCGCCGGTGGCCGGCTGCTCGTAGATGAACTCAGCGAGTTGGAGGTCGGAGAGCATCCTGG
>CAWHOQ010000032.1:0-38333 GCA_963831065.1 uncultured Pseudomonadota bacterium | reverse complement strand
ATTGCCGGATGCGGCCGGGTCTTTGAAGGCAAGGCGCAAACGATGGTCGATTCGTTGGCCAAACTCGCCACTCTGCCCGATTCAACACAGGTCTATTGCGGACACGAATATACAGAAAAGAATTTACGCTTCGCGTTAACTCTTGAGCCAAGCAATCAGGCGCTCAAATCGAAGCACGATTGGGCGGTGAAAGCGCGCGCCGCAGGCAAGTACACGATTCCCTCAACAATCGGCGAGGAAAAACAGATTAATCCATTCCTGCGCACCGATAACGATGAATTGCGCGCTAATCTAAAGAAATCGATCCGTCACTTGCCAATGATCGGGTCGCGATTTTCGCCAAGGCCCGCGAACTCAAGGACCGCTTCTAGCAAGTCAGTAGTCACACGATGAGCAAGACCTATCAATCTCTCGATGACACGCTGGTTCGCTTTATTAAGAAACAGCACATGTTCTTCGTCGCGACCGCGCCACTCGATCTTGACGGTCACGTCAATTTGTCGCCGAAGGGACTCGACACCTTCCGGATTATTGACCCGAACACGGTGGCTTATCTTGATCTGACCGGTAGCGGAATCGAAACTATTGCTCATCTGCGCGAGAATCGCCGTATCACGCTGATGTTCTGTGCGTTCAAAGGTCCGCCGAAAATCCTTCGCTTGTATGGCCGGGGCGAGGCGGTCGAATCGGGCGACCGCCGCTTTGAGGAATTACTGCCGCGGTTCCCAGACCTCGTCGGAACGCGAGCAATCGTGATCGTATCACTGGATCGGATTGCCGATCTGTGGTTACGCGATTCCAAT
Organism: uncultured Pseudomonadota bacterium; assembly: GCA_963831065.1. GTDB lineage: Bacteria > Desulfobacterota > Binatia > Binatales > Binataceae > JAJPHI01. The sequence goes on along the minus strand of CAWHOQ010000032.1, from coordinate 37,530 downwards.
GTTCGGATATATGGGTGAGCGCACGCAACTCTTGGAATGGGGCGAGCATCGAGGCCCGGACGGACTCGTCGAGTATCGCCAGTCGCATAACCACGTGAGCATCGACGGACTTGGCGGGCTCAAGTTAGTGCATTTGGCCGACGACTGAGTATTGGCGCGCTTTGCGGGGTGATCTGCAAGGGATGCGGAATACCCATCGATCATCTCGAATCCCTCGCCTTCGTTAGTTGCCAGCTCAGATGCGCCTTCACGGTCGGCCATTCAGTCGCGATAATACTGTAAACACAGGTATCCCGGAGGGCGCCATTCGCCGCGAGTTGATGGCTGCGGAGGATGCCGTCGAGCTTTGCGCCCAAACGCTCAATCGCACGCCGGCTCTGATGATTAAAGAAGTGCGTTCTGAACTCGACCGCGATGCAATTCAGCGTTTGGAACGCATGATCGAGCAACAGCAATTTGGCTTGCGTGTTGAAGCCGGTCCGCTGGACGCGCTTGCGATACCAGGTGCCACCGATTTCCAAGCGCCAATTGATCGGATCAACGTTCAAATAGTTGGTCATGCCGACGGCTTTTCCAGTCGCGTTATCGATGGTCGCGAAGGGCAATTCGCTCCGGCCGTTTGCTGCTCGAGCCGCTGCTCGATCACTGACCTCATTGTCTCCGGCGCAGGAATAGAGGTGTACCACAGCTTGAACAGATCGCCGTCCTGGACCGCCTCGATCAGCTCTTCGCAATGCCGCAGTTCGAGCGGTACGAAATGACAATTGGGCTAGGTAAAGTTACTGGTTCAAGCCACGACACATTCGTTTCTCCAGTCTTTTCAGAAGTACCACTCTGTCAATCGAGGTGTCAATCTCGCTTGACAGGACCCAGCTAACGGAAGTACGTTGTAGGGCCTAAAAATGCCCATTCGGGTTTGGAGGAATCTCTAACATGAATCGCGACTTCGAATTTAAGCAGCTGTTGCGCGCCTATCGCGCCGGAATTATCACTGAAGCAACTTTCGAATCCGAAATGGCCGCGCTGGACATGGCAGCGCCAACGGTAACGGCGGGCGTGGTTTTCAGGCGTTGGGGAAAACCTATAGCAGCGAGCGCGAGGCAGTTGTGCGATGCTCGATCAGTTTCGGGCGGGCGAGTCCAACGGCGAAGCGGCTTTCCGCGGATGGGAAAAGCACTTTCTACCGATTGTATCCGCAGCGGCGTCAGGATGATTTCCGAACGCGAAGCATATCATACGCGGATTTTTGAGCGCCGCCTGAAGGATCTCGGCGCCGAGTGCAAAGCGCCGATCTCGGAAGCCAGCCGCAAGATCACTGAGACGCTTAGCGACCCAGCGATGACCGATAATCAGAAGTTGCTCTATATCGCTAATCTGACTGCTGATCCTGAGGCATTCTTTAAGCCGGTTCTCGAGTTCGCCGAGAATTTGAAGGACGACCTCGAAACTAAAGAGCTGTTCAAGCTCTATGTGCAAGATGAGCTCTCGAGCGCAAAATGGCTGATGTACGCCTGTGAGGCGCTTAACGGTCCGGCACCGGCAGCTTCGGCACAAATGGAAAACTGTTCAGCCGAATCGCTTCTGTAGTCCAAACTGACGAGTAAGCAATTATGAGCGGGGCGGGAACGTCCCGTTTTTATTTCTTCTGCTGTTTGAGCGCTTCTGCGACCCCCGGCATTACCTTGGGGAAACCCCTGCCCTCAAGCTTGCCCTTGGTATGTGTGCCGAGCCCCTGCACCATGTAATGCGAATGCGCATTGCGGACTGATCGCTGAAACCCATCCGATCCTGTGCTGAGTTGATTGCCCACTTGAGCATTCGGACCGTGAATGGATCGTTCTCGGCGATTTCATTCGCGATCGCCATCGTCTCCTGTTCGAGACGAGCGCGCGGAACAACCTGATTGACGAATCCGAGCCGGCAGGCTTTGTCCGCATCGACGAGCTTGCTGCGAAACACATGCTCTTTAGCTTTGCGGATGGGCAAATCCCAGGGAATCGAGAAGTACTGCAGCATCGCCGGCAGAAACTTCGCATCATCAGCGGCGACAATCAGGTCCATCGCCGCGGCGAACATCCATCCACCCGCGATACACATGCCTTGCACCTGTGCGATAGTCGGCTTGTCGAGATCGCGCCATCGAAGCGTACTGTCGAGGAATAAATAGCGCGAGAGCGCATACTCGCCGCGCAAGCCTGGCGGAAAGGGACGCCGCCGCATGTCCTCCCGTTCTTCCTGCGTACCGATATCGTGGCCGGATGAAAATGTATCTCCGACTCCGGCCAGAATTATGATACGGACTTTCTCGTCATTGTTGGCGGCGGCGAAGGCGTGATCGATCTCTTCGATCATCAGGCGAGACTGGGCGTTACGATAACGTGGCCGATTCATGATGACCTTGGCGACCGGTCCGTGCTGCTCGAACAAAATCGTCTTGTATTCCATGATCTGCAATCGTTGCGGAAAGCCGGTCGCGGCTCAACTCACCAGACTCGCCAAACTCCACTGGCTATACTAGACCTGTTCTCAACCCTCGTCGGGCAAGGAGAACGTATGTCGATTAATACTGTGCTGGAAATGCGAGCCGCGGAATATGGGATTCACATTGATCCATGAGCATCTGGCCGCCGGGATGCCGGGATTTGAGTTCGATATGGCGGGCTTCGATCGCAAACGCGAGTTGGCGAAGTGGTCGAGCAGCTCAAAGAGATAAAGGGCTCGGGATCTCGAGTATGGTCGATCCGTGTCCGATGGAGCTGGGGCGTGACCCTGAATATGCAGCGGAAGCGGCGGATAAATCGGGAGTACGTGTTGTTACGCGACCGGCGTATATAACGAGCGCTCGGCTACCCGATGCATATGCGGATGATTGGCGCAGACGACATGGCCGAGATTTACGTGCGTGAGCTGAGTGAAGGAATCGGCAAGACCGGCATCAAGGCAGGAATTATCAAAACGGCGACCGGCGGAGTGCCGGGCTGGACTGATGATAAAGAGATCACGAAAGAGGAAATGAAGGCGCTGCGTGCGGCCGCTCGTGCGCATAAGGCGACCGGCGCGCCGATTCTCTGTCATAACAACGAGCTTGCGCCGTTTGAACGCGAAACGCTGACATCTTCGAGGAAGAAGGTGTGGATTTCAATCGCGTGCTGATTGGCCATGCCTGCGGCGTCGGCAATATGCGCTATACTTCGATATCCTTAATCGAGGGGCGTGGCTGGGATTTGATCGCTTCGGGATCGAGCCGATTTGCCCGGACAATATGCGCCTCGCGTCGCTCTTCGGACTGCTGGCGGTGGTTTCGATCGCATCATGCTGTCACATGACGCAGTTGCGTGCTGGCTGGGCCGGATGACTCATGGCGCAGAGGAGATGATCAAGGCGTCGCCGAACTGGAACTATTCACATATCAGCAAGCATATTCTTCCGGCGCTGCGCAAAGGCGGTGTGACAGAAGAGAAAATCCGCACGATGACCGTCGATAATCCGCGCAGCTATTTCGGCGGCTGATCGGCCACTTGCGAAAAGATTGAAAAAGTAAACGATTCGAGCGAAAGTTTGCTCAGGAATCGAAGGCTCGGGAGGATGGCGTCATGCATATAATGACTTTCTCGGAGCGGCCATATTTCGACGTTCCGGAAGACGAAATCATTGCCAATGGCAGTAGCTATTTTGGCCTGCCGAACACGTTCGTCGATCCGGTCAGAGGCGGCCAGCTCTACAACGAATACTTTGATGAGCGGATTTATGCCGAGGAACTAGGATTTGATGGCGTGATGCTCAACGAGCACCATCAGACACCGTTCTGCATGGGCTCAGTGATGGATGTCGAAGCAGCGGTGCTCGCACGCATCACCAAAAAAGTGAAGATCGTATTGCTCGGCAATCCGCTGCCGGTCGCTGATCCGCTGCGACTCGCCGAAGAGCTCGCAATGATCGACATGATCTCGGGCGGGCGGCTGGTGCCGGGGTTCGTGCGCGGCGCAGGCAGCGAGCAGATCGCCAACAATATCAATCCGGCTTACAACCGCGAGCGATTTAACGAGGCGCACGACTTTATCGTGAAGGCGTGGACGACGCCCGGACCTTGGCGTTACGAGGGCAAGCATTTCCATTATCGCTTCGTGAATCCGTGGCAGTTGCCGATTCAGAAACCGCGTCCGCAAATCTGGATTCCGGGACTTATTAGCCCCGAGACCGTGGTGTGGTGCGCCGAGCATCGTTATCCATACGTCGCGCTATGCACCAATCTGGAGCCGACGGTTGAGCTGTCAAATCTCTATGCGGATACAGCGGCGCGGATGGGCTATCAGGCGGGACCGGAAAACTTCGGTTATCTCCAAAATGTCGTAGTAGCAGAGACCGAAGAGAAGGCGACCGAGCTGGGACGGGGCTTCGTATATGGCGGCGGCTTCGGATCGTTCGCGCGACCGGAATGGATGTTCCCGCCCGGATACAACTCGAAAGAAGCGACCAAGCGGCTTGCGAAGCAGTTCACCGATCCGCGGACCGGCGCAGAGATTCTGCATTTCACTCCGGGCGAAGTGGACGTCCAGAAGATCAAGAGCACGATCGAGACCAACTACCAGGCGTCGCGCGACTTGGGCCTGATCATTGCGGGCACGCCGAAGACGGTAATTAAACGTCTGCGCACGCTGCTCGAAACACTCCGTCCGGGTATCTTGGCCTTCTGGTATCATCACGGTCCGATGACGGTGCAGGATCGACGGACGACACTCCGGCTGCTCGGTACGGAGGTGATGCCGGCGGTACGCGAAATCGCGAAGGAGCTCGATTTGCGCGGACCGTTCGAGCAGATGCCAGGTACCCGTCCGCTGCCTGCTTCAGGCAAGCGGGATTCGGTGGTGAACTATACTGCTGCCGCAGCTGCCGGACGCTGATCGCGAGTGCTCAATCCAGTAGCGTAACAAAGGGTGAGATGGCAGTTGCCGTCTCACCCTTCACTATCTAAGCGCGTGGGGACGCGCAGCTATGGGGAACTCAGCAATCGATATCGATTGTGCGCTGACCGATCCGGGTTTTTTCGTCGATAACGATCCGCATCCTTTATGGCGGCACTTGCGGCGGGAGGATCCGGTGCATTGGACGAAGGTGCCCAGCTCCGGCTTCTGGTCGGTGACCCGATACGACGACATCGTCGCGGTTTTCAGCGAACCCGCACTGTTTACATCAACGCGCACATTGGTCATCCCGGCCAATCGCGAGATGGAAGCGATGACGCCGGAGATGATGGGCGCCGGTCAGATGATGATCATGACCGATCCGCCGCTGCATGGAGCTATGCGCCGTGCGTTCAATCGGCTTTTCCTGCCACGTCCAGTGGGAAAATACGCAACTCCCGGCCGAGAAATTGGTGACGGAGATTTTGAACGACGCGCTGGATCGTGGCGAGTGCGATTTTGTAGTGGATGTCGCGGCGCGGCTGCCGATGGCGTTCATCTGCGAAATCATGGGTATTCCCCGGGGTGACTGGGCCGACATGTTCAAGTGGGGTAACATGTCCATCGGCTTTGCGGATCCCGAATACCAGGTCGAATCCGGTTCCGCGCTGGAAACCCGCCAACAGGGACGATGAATCTTGGCATGTATTGCGTGCGAGCTCGCGTTCGAACGGCGCGGCGGCAATGGCGAAGATCTGCTCAGCGTGCTTGGCAACGCGGAGATCAACGGCCGCAAGCTGACCGAAGGTGAACTGTTCCATAACGGCTTTCTGTATATCGTCGGTGGACTGGAAACGACGCGCAATGCGATCTCGGGTGGTTTGCTCGCGCTTGATCCAATATCCCGCTGAGCTGAAGAAGCTAGCAACGAATCCGTCGCTGCTGCCGACCGCAGTTGAAGAAATTCTCCGCTTGTCGAGTCCGATTACGCATATTGCACGGGTCGCCACACGCGACACCGAGCTCGGTGGCAAGCCTATCGCGAGGGCGATCGGATGGCGTTATGGCTTCCCTCGGGGAATCGCGACGAGGAGATCTTCGACGACCCGTATCAAGTTCGACATCACGCGCACCCGAACGAACATATCGCGTTCGGCAAGGGCGAGCATTTCTGCGCCGGAGCGCATCTGGCGCGACTCGAACTTCGCCTGATGATGCATGACCTGCTGAGCCGGGTCGACCAGATCGAACTGGCCGGACGGTCGAACGGCTGCAATCAAATTTGATCGCCGGCATTAAGCATATGCCGATCCGCTTCAAGCGCGCGCCGCGGCCTGATTTAGATAATCGGGAGCAAGCAATCGAGGTGGGAATGAAGAGCATCATTTACGGAGAGCAGCATCGGGCTCTACAGCAGAAGTTTGACACCTCGCGGCTAGCCGACTGGGTGGAGAAAGCGATCGTGCGAGCGGAAATTCCCGAAGAGCATAAGGCGTTTATCGAATCGCGCGACATGTTTTTTCTGAGCTCAGTTGATCATCGAGGTTATCCGACCTGCTCGTACAAGGGCGGTGCGCCAGGATTCATCCGGGTGGTGGATGCGAAAACAATCGCGTTCCCGAGTTACAATGGCAACGGCATGTTCCTGTCGATGGGCAATATTAGCGGTAATAACAAGGTCGGGATGTTGTTCATCGACTTTGAGACGCCGCATCGAGTACGGGTGCACGGCGTCGCGCGGATTGATCCGAATGATTCGTTGCTCGCGGAATTTCGCGGGGCGGAGTTGTTGGTGCGCGTAACCGTCGAAGAAATCTTCATCAACTGTCCGCGTTACATTCACAAGTATCAGCGCGTCCAGACTTCCAAGTATGCGCCACAAGAAGGATGCTCAGCGCCGCCACCGCCGCAGTGGAAGCGTATCGATGCGGTTCAGGAGGTGCTGCCCGTTCGTGAGAAGGACGTTTCAAAGGAACTGGGTGGAACTATCACGTTCCAGGAATACGGGGCATTAGTGAATAAGGGCGAGGGTTGATCGCGAGAGGCGCTAATGTCGTTAAGCAATATTCCGGTAAAAGCGGCTTCGACGGAGAGATAAGCCCGCCGAAGCCGGCTACCATTACTTGAAGGCTTTGGTGACCAGTTCGGTATCGAGATACTCTGTTACTTCCTGCACTTTGCCATTCGCCAGGCGGAAAATCTGACAATAGGTATTGTTGTAAGTGCCGCCGGCCTTGGTATTCGACTTGCCTCGTGCTTGCATCGCAACATAATCGTCCTCAGCAATCAGATTGTCAGGCGTGATTGTAAGTCCGCCTTCCAATTGCGCCGTCAGCGGTCCCAATAACTTGCTAACGAGTTCCTGCTTGCCGTTGAAGGTGCCGGAGTATTTAGTCGAGCCTATTATTGTAAAACGAACATTATCGGCCATCGTGTTCATGAAGGCTTCGCCATTGCCTTTGGACAATTCCGCGAACATGTTGCGAATAATTTCCTTGTTTTCTGCAGCGCCCATAATTGCACCTACCTTTGGGATTTTTCTTCGGGAACGCAGGTTCCCGTGATCGCGACAGTACGCCTCTCCGAGCTATCGGGTCAAAAGCTAATCGTCTTTGACGTTTGCAATCATCGAGCGTAAGAAGCATCGAGGCGCGAGCCACATTCGATTCCCAACCGCCCGGTCGCGCACTAACATTGGAGGGCAATCAAATGCCGCGAGTTCAATATATCGAGAAGGACGCCGCTTCGCCGGAACTCAAAAAACTATATGAAGGATTCGAATCGCAATTCGGGATTCAGACGCCGAATGTAGTGAAAGCGCTGGCTAACAGTCCGGGTCTCGCAACTAAAGTTTTCCCGCTCGCCAACTACTTTATGAATCAGTCGGCTCTCGATAAGCGGGTGCGCGAACTCGCGGTGCTGATGCTGATGAAGCGCTGCAACTGCGAGTATGGCTTTGTCCGTCATATCGATATCGCAAAGGCTTGCGGTCTCAGTCAGGAGCAGATTGATGATATCGGCAACTATCAATCGAGCTCACGATTCACTGCCGATGATAAGATAATTCTGCGTTACGCCGAGGAGCTGACGATGAACGCACGGATTGACGACGATCTTTACGGCAAGGCCGAGAAGCTGGTCGGCAAGCAAAATATGGTGGATCTGACCGGCGCAATCGCCTTCTGGAATATGATGGCGCGCAATCTCAATGCGTTGCAGGTCACGTTAGAAAAATAAGCCCCGGAAGAGCAGCGGGCTGCGGAGTAGTTCTCCGGCAGCCCGCTCGGTTAATGCGGAGATTATGCCAATTTGCGTACGCGCTGATTGGCCTCACGTCCGAGGCATTTTTGCAGCCATGCCTGCGCCTTGGGAGTGGCGCTCATGTCGAGCTTCACGAGCATCGCGAAGCTGAGGACCGCAGCGACATTGAGATCTGCGACGCTGAACTCATTGCCAAGCAGATACTCGCGATTCGCGAGTTGGTCGTCCAGCACTTTAAGCGGCGCTTTCAACGCCTCAGTCGCTTTCTGCACGGCCTTTTCGTCGCGCTGATCTGGCGGCAGGAAAATCTTGTGCGTGAGCAACGCCATGAGATGCGGCTCAATCTCGGTCATCGCAAAGAAGCTCCATTGGATGCATTGAGCATGGCCTTCAGGAGTTGAAGGCCAAAACGGAGCCTTGCCGTACTTTTCGGCGAGATAGAGATTGATGGCCATCGATTCCCAGACCACTTGTCCGTCATCTTCGAGCACCGGAATATGCCCGTTCGGATTCAGCTTATAATTTTCCGGGCTTTTGGCCTTGGGAACTTCAACCGGAACGTGCTCATATTTAACGCCGAGCTCTTCAATCGCCCAGAGTGAGCGGGCCGAGCGCGATTTCGACGTACCATGTAGTTTCAACATCCTGATTCCTCCTGCGCGATGCGCGATTCCGTGTTTTTGTAGCGCGGATGCGGGCGCGGCACAAACGTCGCGCGTTCAACAAGAATAGCTAATTGCTCAGCCGGCCCGCGTCGAACGTCATAACCAACAAACGCATGAAAGTATCCCCTGATGGCGTGCCGGAAAGCTCTTTCGGGAACGGAAAGAAAATCGCTGATGCTTTGTTCTTATACTGCTCGATAAGCGGCTGGAGCGCTGGATAGGAGCCGACCACGCCGACCGCGACTTGACCGTGATTCCACGGCCCGAGGTAAAGGCCATTATTGGTCCGCACGTCGGGATCGGTGACCCAGTTCGACGGCAAAAGCCGAGTTGCTGCGCACGCATCGGCGTAAGCGTCGCGAGGTTGCCGCCGGCTTTAAGATAAGCATTGGCCGCCGCAAGCAGAGCATCGAAACGCAATACCGCATTGCGCTGCTCGAATTCGACCGGAACGGTTCAGAGTAGCGAGCAAGCTGATCAGGCCGGCGTGGACGATACAGCCAAACTCCGCTTACGCGCTGAGGCGCCAGAATCAATCATGGATAGTAGTGGCTTCCAGAATCGCTGATGGGCATCATCGATTATCACGACGGCCACGCCTTTCGCGGCCATCAATGCCAGCAGTTGATCGGTCGCATCGGGGATATAGGTTGATGTCAGCAAGGCATTGACGATCGGCCATTGCTCGAAGCTGCGCGGCGTCATTCCGGTGTAGCCGCCAGCCATCCGGAAATCCATGCCGCTGAGGCCTGCCAGAGCATCGAGTCACCCCGGATTCCATAAGGAATCGCTAATGCGATCTCATTGGCATGAATGTATGTGGAGCGATCCTTTTGCGTGAAAAGCTCCGGAACCTCGGCGGAAGTTATCCAGCTCGCAGCGTTGAGATTCGGGACCATCGAGGCAACTATCAGAACTGCGAAAGCGGCGCGTAGCGCGAAGGATATTCTGTTATCGACGAGCCAGCGGGAAAGAATGATCGCCGCTATGAGAAAAGCATAGTTCATGAAGCGCGCCGGCAATGCGCTTTTAAGCATTGGGAGATGCATCGCGAGCTTCCACGGCATCCCGAAGCCAGTCAATCCGGCAAATCGCAAGCGTGGGCCGAGCGCGCAGATCAGGACAATCACGAGTATCGCGAGCAAGAGGCGGACAGCGCGTTCACGCCATCGGGTCCAGCCGTAATGGAAAATAACCAAGAGTAGCGGCAAACCGAGGTAGGCGTCGCGCTCGCCGATATTTCCCGGGAAACGGCTCGCGAATAGCTTGAAAGACGTTGATCAACCCGAACTCGATTGTCCGGGTTGGGATCATCAGATTGGCGAGATCGGCTGAGAACGCGCCCGGCGAATTGATTGCCGTTCGCGGTCCGTTCGGTTGAAACAGGTAGAACAGATAGGGTGAAAGCACCAGTAGCGAAGCGCCCGCGCTCCATACGATTGGTGCGAGTACGCTTCGCAATCTTAACCGATTGGTATTGTCACCGAGATACCATCCGAGCAGGAAAGCAATCGCACCGAAAATCGCGACGCTCGCGGCGAGTTCGATCGAGCATAAGAACTGTACGACAAACAATACGGTGAGAAGGGTCGCGAAGCTGACTCGCGAAATCCGGTGATGATTGCGAGCAGCGTGCTCCATACGATCAGCGGCGCCGGAAATACCAACATTAGATTTAGATGCCCGCCGATCAACTGTCCAAGCATGTATGGTGAGAATCCGAAGAGATAACCGGCGATAAATGCCGCCCAGGATCGTGCAATGCTTCGGCAGAGTATGAACGCGCTCCATGCGGCGATCGCCGGAGCGATAAGACAAAGCACGTTGTAGGTAGCGATGGGACCGGTGATGGTGGTGAGCGGTAGAAAATGCGATACTCAGCAGCGGAATGCCTCCCGACCAGGCGAGATTGAATCCGTCCGGCGCCCATACGAGTCGGCAGATAAACGGATTCAGTCCGTGGCGGATTGCATGCGGCCACCAGACCAGCGCCCACATCAGAAATGACGGATCGTTACCGAGACCAAGATGGCAGCGTTCGAAGTTGCCGAGAAGCGCTCGCCCGAATAGGGCAAACGAGATGCCCGCGTAGGCAAGGAAACCGCAACGCCTCTGAGCATCGATGCTGATGTAGATGTTTGGCTCAGGCGCACCGCGACGGGCGAGGCTTCGTTTGAGCGACTTGGAATTCAGCGTTCCGCATGGCAGCGGTGTAAATAAAGCATGATTGCGAAGCCAGCAAAATGCGCCGCTGACGAGGACGGCTTGCGTTCGATGGTGCTGCGGCACAGATTAAATTAGCAAGAATTCTATCCTATGGCAGCGAGCACCAATTACAGCCAAAGCGCGGTGAGTTCAGAGCAGCAGTTGCTGGAACTGCTCGAAACGCTCTACAACTCGCGCAATCCAACGCGGCGTTGGCTGCATTGCACGCGACGCGACTGGATTATCGCGAAGCTGCGTAAACTTGCGGCGGAGCGTCCGGGGCGTGCGCTTGAGATTGGCTTCGGCGCAGGGGTTTATCTGTCCGCGCTGGCCGAGAATTATCGCGAAGTGACCGCGACCGATCTCGATCAGGCGCACCTCGATCACGCACAACGCCTGCTTGTTACTCATCCGAATTTGCGATTGCTGACCGACGACATCACCGACTCGAAGCTGCTTCCGGCGAGTTTCGACCTGATTCTCTGTAGCGAAGTGCTTGAACACATACCAGATACCGATCGCGTCATCGCGGGGATTCGCCGGCTACTCGCACCTGGCGGCTTTTTGCTGCTCTCCACACCGCAGCGTCACAGCTTGATGGAACTCGCGTGCAAAGTTGCGTTCATGCCGGGCGTCATTCAGTTGGTCCGCAGGATCTATGGCGAAGCGGTATTCGAGACGGGCCACATCAATCTGACCAGCGAGCGCGAGCTTATACGGACGCTAACCGCGCATAGCTTCACGATTCGCGAGCAGTTCAAATCGGGACTTTATCTTCCATTGATTGCCGAGTTCGGCGGCGCGTCCGGGTTGCGGTTCTCGCAACGACTCGAGGAGCGCCTGCGCCGAGGCCGATTGAGCTTCGCACTCTGGACGCAATACTACGTTGCGCAAGTTTAACAGCTAGTGCGCCGCGGAAGTCTGCTCGACCAATAAACGCGGACCATTACTATCGACCGGTTCGGAAATCAGAATTGTGCTCAAGCAGGCGCGCTGGTCGGCGGGCATCGCATCGAGGCGATTCTTACGAAGCACGATATATTGCGGGAAAGGCGGCTGGGCGTCGCAGCGGAAATGAAACACCGGCGTGATCGGGCGCGGCGAGTAGAAATAAAGATCGCAATCCTGAATTCCGATATGCCCAATCGACGCCCTAGCTGGAACGACGTCCATTACATCACGCGTGAAGGTTTTAAGCGTCTCGCGTTCCGCGAGCGCCGGATTCATCACGCCGAACCAGAAGCGCGCACCCGCCACAGCAATCAGCAGAACGCCAAACGTATCGAGCGACGGCCGGTCACGAAACGTGCCGAGCAGAATAACTAAAACTCCGAGCGCCGAAACCACCATCCAATTGAGCAGGCGATAATCGTGAATTGCGGCGATCGAGCCGAAAATCTCCAGAAAGCGCCGGTCGGTCGGATGCAGTTTGATGGGCAAATGAATTGGCAATCCATAAACCAGGATCGCGATTGCACCTGATACCAATAGTAACGCGCCGAGCGCTGCGACCAACGAGCCCGCCTTAAAAAAGCGCGTGAACCAGACCGGTCCTGATTCTTCCTCGTGGGCTTTCGCGATAGTCCAGCCGATTAGTAAGGCGAGCGGTGGGAGCGCCGGCAGGATATAGATGAGACACTTGCCGCGCGACGCGGAGAAAAAAAGGAAGATCGCGGCAAACCAGCAAAGTGCATAAATAAGCGGCTCCGGTAGGGCCGCCTTGCGTCGCGGCCAGAGCACGATGCAAAGCGCGGGAAGATAGAGACTCCAAGGCAGCATGCCCGCGGCGATTTGTGGCCCGAAGTACCAGAAAGGATGCACGCAATAGCTCGCGCCGCCCGCATCCGCCGGAACAAAGCGGCTCCACAGATTCATCCCGATTTGCCATTTGAGAAACTTGTCACCCGCGATCTCGTATCCCGCGACATACCAGGTCAGACCGATCGCAAGGCCCACGACGAATGTCATGACGATCTCAGCGCGGAACAAATCGATGAATCGTCGTCGAGCGATCAGATATAGCGCGACGGCTAATCCCGGCAGCGCAATTCCAAGAACGCCCTTAGTGAGGCATCCGAGCCCGATTGCGATTGCGGCTGCCAGCGCCCATCGCCAATCGCGGGTCGCGAGCAATGGATCGAACAGGACGATGGCGGCCGTCGTGAACATCGCGAGCATCGAATCCATGCGTGGCTGACGCGCCGCATCGAGAAAGAAATGGCCGAACAGCAGCGCCGCAACTCCCCACATCGCGGTTTCCCGCCCAAGCCGCGCAGTCGCCCAGGCGTATATAATCGCGCAGGTGAGAGCGGCGGGTATGAGCGCCGGAAGCCGCAACGCCAACTCGCTCCAGCCAAAAAATTTCACCGCCAGCGCCGCACTCCACCAATACAATGGCGGAACATGAACCATCGGGCCGGGGATGAAATGCGGCAGGATGAGGTTGCCCGCCAGCACGTCACGCACGGCTCCGGATTCGCATACGCCGAGCTCCTTAGTGAAAGGCGCATTCGGCGCGAGCATCAAGAGGATCACGAGCGCGAGGGCAAATGCTCCCGCCGCTTCAAGGTATAATCGTGCAGGCGAGATTCGCTCAGGCATCCGCGACAGTCCGCGCGAGAAACCGATGATGTGACATCGTCAGATGATCAAGCGTGAGCCAGAGCAATCAACGAAACGCCAAGCGGAGCTCGGAATCTGCCGATCACATAACGTTCGCTTGAGAATAAATGGAATAAGATCTGATTAAGTATCGCCGGCGGCATCACGAGATCATGCTCTCCGCGAATGCTTCGACGCGCGACTTTGCTGAGAGTTCGCGCGAGCGCGATCGCGGGCAACAGGACGAAGTTATAGTAGCTGATATAGGAAAGTGTGAAACCAGCGTTGCGGAGACTTTCGCGCAGTTCGTCGATTCGATAGCGGCGCCGATGATGATGCGTCAGATCGTGCTCGCTCCAGAGCCGCGGAAGCGCAGGCACCGTTAGCAGCAGCGCACCCGACGGCTTCAGGCGCGCGCGCACGGCGCACAGCGCGGCTGCGGGGTCATCCAGATGCTCAAGTACGTCAGTCATCACCGCGAGATCAAAACAGGTCGAGCCAAACGGAATATGATTCGGCAACGAGCCCTGAGCGAGCTCCGCGTTGTTGCGCGCGGCGGCGAAAGCCAGCGCCGAATCGTCGGAATCCATCGCAAAGATTTTCCCGTGCCGAGCCAGCCACGGAAAATTTCCGCCAGTGCCGCAGCCGGGCTCAAGGATGCTCGCGTTCGATGGCAGCTCGCAGCGTTCCAGCAGCCGGTCGCAAATCTGACGGCGCGCCGCGAACCACCAATGATGGTCCTCGACCTCCGCCATCCGCGGATAAAGACTCGGGTCCATAACTAGGGCTGGTCGGTCTCGTCAAAGCCCCAGCGCTCGCGCACCAGATAGAGCGGGCGGCCTTTGACCTCATTGTAAGTGCGCGCGAGATATTCACCGATTATACCGAGCGAGATCAGCTGCACGCCGCCGAAAAAGAGCACCGCGACCATGATTGACGCATAACCGGGCACATCGATGCCACGCGTAATCTTGAGGCCGGCTAGAAACAAGGCGTATAGAAATGCAAAAACGGAGATGACGACTCCGAGATAGCTCCAAACCTTGAGCGGCATCGAGCTGAAGGAGGTGACGGCATCCAGGGCGAAATTCCAGAGCCGCCAATAACCCCACTTCGAATGTCCGCCGCCACGTTCGGCCCGGTCAAAAAACAACGCGGTCTGGCGAAAGCCTACCCAGGCGAACAACCCTTTCATAAAGCGGGTACGCTCAGGCAGACGAACTAATACATCGACCACGCGCCGATCGAGCAGACGGAAATCCCCGGTATCGCGCGGGATCGGAAAATCTGTAATTTGATCAAACAAGCGATAGAAATAGCGAGCGCTCGCGCGTTTGAAAAAGCTCTCGCCGTCACGCCGCCGTCGCGTCGCGTACACGACATCGAAGCCTTCCCGCCACTTGGCCACCATCGCTTCGATTAACTCCGGCGGGTCCTGCAGGTCCGCATCGAGCGGCACCACCGCCGCACCGCGCGCGTGCTCCAAACCGGCGCTCAGTGCCACCTCTTTACCAAAATTTCGCGACAGGCTTACCACGCGCAGCGATGGATGCTGGTCACGCGCAGCCGCAGCAATTGTTCAAGACTGTCATCGTTGCTGCCATCATCGACGCAGAGGATCTCGTAAGTCATTCGCAAGCTTGCGAGCACAGTCAGGAGTCGCGCAAAAAGCGCGTCGAGTACTTGCGCCTCGTTATGCAATGGAATGACGATCGAAAGCTCGACTGGCGACGATGTGCTATTACGTTCGGCTCGATTGCCACCAAGCTGCGTCGGGATCGCCACTACTCGATCGGCCAGCGCTTGGGAAGAAGTCGTCATTGCTCTCGCGATGTGCGATGCACCGCATAGAGATCGTAATAACCCGTTCCGTAACGTGGATAACGCCTGACGAAATCGAGGCAAGCAGTCGCCGGCGAGACCGCAAAATGATGCTCGTCGCGTTCGCCGATCAATAAGTAACTGGCGTGCTCTTGCGTTTTCATCCACTCACATAGATTCGGGATGGAAGCACTCGGCAACGCCACAAACGGCGCGTTCGCATACCAGGCGACTCGTCCGTCCCGGGCGACCACTGCTCCCCGCGCGGGATTTTCCGACGCGATCGCCTCGCCAGCATAGCGCACTCCACGCATATCATAGCCGATCGGCCATAGCGTCTGCGGGAGCAGAATCAGCGTCGCGATTACGGCGGGAACTATCGGCGATAATCGCCAACCACGAAGCGCCGCAAGTCGTTGCATCTCGATGGTCAGAGTTTCGAGGCCGAGGATCACCCATCCAAACGTATAAGGAATCAGATGGACCATGAAACGCGCACCGGTGGCCGACAGGATAAATCCACCGAAATAGCAGACAACCAGCAACACTAGGAGTACTTCTCCCGGAGCATTCAGAATCTTACGCCCTCGCACCCAAAGCCCGATTGCTAATAACGGAATCACCACCGGGCCCGCAGCCTGAACAAATCCGTAGAATGACATCACAACGTCGTTGCAAACCTTTTTAAGGTAAAGGCCAGGATAAGCAGCTAACATTGCGAGTGGTGACGCGCTGGCCGAGAAGCCCAGATCACGCCACCGTGCCGGATTTTTTGCGGAGCTTCCGATTCCGTACATGATAGCTGCTGTAAATTCCCGGCCGACTGTCCAATGGCCCGTAGTCGCGTGAAGCATCACGGCGTAAGGCGCAACAAACGCAAATGCCGGAAGCCCGAACGCCAAGCTGAGCATAATTGAAGAGCGGAGTGAACCGATGCGCCAAATGATCGCTACCGTCGATGGAAAGATAGTTGCTATTACGAGCAGGAGGATTCCTTCGGTGCGGTAGAGATAGGCCATGCCTCCCACGACGCCCGCGAGCAGCGCCAGCGAAGGCTTCGCTTTGCGCATCGCTTTCAGGAGCAACCAAACCACAGCGGTGGTCAATAGGATATACCCGGCTTCAGTTCTCACGGACGCCGAATAGGCTGCGAGTCCCGGGTGAATAGCGGTTAGCGCTGCCGCTCCCAGCGCGAGGTCCTCGCGTTCGAAAGCTTCGCGTGTCATCAGATATACGGTCACGATTGCGCCAGTGCCCGCTAGCGCCGAAACTAGATTTCCCGCCAGCTCCCATTCCAACCCCATCGCGTGTGCGCCCGCGATCAATAATGGATAAAGCGGTGAGAAAACTGCGCCCAGTGGCTTACGCCAGTCACCGGAATAATAATCCTGCGCCATGCGGATATAAGCTGCGCCATCGCCTGAAATACAGTAGTTCGTAAGGCTCAGATAGAGGCGGATGATGAATCCGGTATAAACCGCCAATGCCAGCCCGTGCTTCTCGAACAGGCCGAGCCAGCGCACTCGCGGCGTTACTGCGCCTTCATAGCGCGTCGCGAGACTGTTCATGCGCGCCTATTCTATTGAGACGCGCCATTCACATAAAGCCGCTCCACTGAGCGACTTTGATGGGCGCAACTAATTAGCGCCGTCAGTACTTTGGCCGCTTGCAAACCCTTGGGTCCCTGAGCAACTTCAAAGGATACTTCCTCACCTTGATCAAGCGAGCGGAAGCCCTGGCCATCAATCGCGGAATAATGAACGAAAACTTCCTGGCCATCTGTCAGCGTAATGAAGCCATAGCCTTTTTTAGGGCTGAACCACTTGACTACGCCGTTTGTCATTTCCATTCCCCCGAGAACCTCCCTAAGTAAAACCAGTACGTGCATCCGGCAATCTCCCCAGATTGGTCGGCACGAGTACCGGTTGGCGCATATATCACAACTTTGAGACTACTCCAACTCCCTCGATCGGTTGGAATTGTATTTATCCTTGAAAGAACTCATTCCTGTGACTTTCGAGTTAACCGCGCCAGCGTTTCGGACGTGCATGCATATGACAATGGTCCGGAATTTGACGCATCAGTCCATCGATAATGAACTCGTCCTCGCCGTATTTGTTTCGTGCAATCAGCGATAACGCCTCGATCATGAATTGGCGCTCCTCATCGGTGGGTGTGGCGCGATGCTCGCCGAGCACCGCCATCGGCGTGTCGCATGAATCACAATCGAGCAGGGTGAATCTGAACGGGAGCGTAAACCGGGCGTACCAGGGAGTATATTCCGTCAATTCGCACAGATCGCATTTTGCCATAGCTCAATGGCTTAGCGATCTCAAACGAGCTTCCACAAGGTAGAGGCGAGCGACAATCGATTAACTTCGTCAGCTGGGGCGCAGCTTGACCGGGTCAGTCCAGAACCGTCATATCAACTTGTTATCAGCACCACTGATCAGAGCTATCGGAGTACGAGCATAAAAAGAATGGACATCAAGGATGGAGCACGCGAGAAGATCGATTCAGCGCGCAACAGTTTGATCAGCCTGAGCCGCCGCATCCACGCCAATCCGGAGCTTGGGTGGGAAGAAGAGAAATCCTCGATGTGGGTGGCGGAAGTCCTGGCCGACGCTGGTTTTGACGTCCATCGCGGAGCCTACGACTTGCCTACCGCTGTGATCGCGCGTGCAGGCTCAGGTCCACTGCATATTGGTATATGCGCCGAATACGACTCCTTGCCCGCAATCGGTCATGCTTGCGGGCATAACATTATTGCCGCGATGGGCGTCGGAGCGGCGATCGCCGCAGCCAAGATCGCTGATGATGCGGGTTTGACGATTACGTTATTCGGCACGCCTGCAGAAGAAGTCTGCAATGCCGGCGGGAAAATCGAACTCCTTGAGCGCGGCGCATTTGACGATGTGCATGCCGCGATGATGGTGCATCCGGCGCCGATGGATATGGCCGAGCCGCCAATCATCGCTGCCGCGCTGTTCGATGTGTCATATACCGGCAAAGAAGCACATGCGGCGGCATTCCCCGAGCGTGGGATTAATGCCGGCGACGCGCATGACGATCGCGCAGACCGCGATCGGGCTGCTGCGACAGCATATCCGCAGCACCGATCGGATTCACGGCATCATCACCAAAGGTGGTGACGCGCCCAATGTCATCCCGGCGCATACTGCGGCGAAGTACGGAATTCGCGCGGCAAGCCTGGCAAAGCTCGAAACGTTAATCCCGCGAGTCCATCGATGCTTCGAGGCTGGCGCGCTCGCAACCGGTGCAACGCTTCGATATTCACCGGCGGCGACAAGCCTTATGCCGAGATGCATCACGATCACGATCTTGCCGCGATGTATCGAGCTAACGCCGCCAGCCCTCGGCCGCAAGCTTGATCGATGCTGCTCCGGCTGCCGAGCGGCTCGGACTTATCGAAGGCCGCCGGTTCGACCGACATGGGAAATGTCTCCCTGAAGGTCCCGTCGATTCATCCGATGATCGGAATCAATTCGATGCCCGCGGTAAACCATCAGCCGGAATTTACTGCGCATTGCATAACGCCCGAAGCTGATCGCGCGGTAATCGACGGAGCAATCGCGATGGCCTGGACCGCGATCGATGCGGCTATGCACGTAATCTTACGAAAGCGCCTGCTGGGTCGCATTCCCGACATCGAAATAGCCGCCGTGAGCGGATGATTGTGGACGGCCCGCGGCGTCCGGTTTATTTATGCATTGGTGAAGCCGTCGCCATGGGCTTCGCGGCGGCGGTCGTCTTCATATCTGAGGTCTTGGCCGAGACTCCCGCCTTTTTCTTGCAGCGATAAACACTGCTGGTCGAGATGTTCATCTCCTTGGCGATTTCCTTGACGACTTCTTGCCCGCACTTGCCTCCGACATCACCTTGCCGCAATCGACCTTGTTGGCGAAAGCATTAACCGGGCTGAATCCCAGAGACAATGACGCAATGAAGATCAAACTTGCCGCGCTCAGTATTACTCGCTTAAACACTTTGGCTCCTCCCAAATTGCTCAATTAAAAGCGCACAGAGTATTCCAGAAAGTCGGTTGCGCCGGAAGTCCTTGCGGTCAAGCGACTTAGAATTCGAGCATCAACTTGCCGGGAATCCCTGATTCCCCGATCGCTGCAAATGCCTTCGGCAACTCATCGAGGCTAACGATATGTGTAATCATAGCCTCGGTGGAGATGCGCTCCGAGGCAACCGCGGCGATCGCAGTTTCAACCTCACCCGGTTCAAGCCCGAGGCTGAAATAGATATCCAGCTCGCGGCTCATCGCTGAGCCGGGCGCAAAGCCGTCGTCCTCCATTGACGCGCCGAGCACTGCGACGCGACCGCCGCGTGGCGCATAATTGATCGCTTGCGCAAGCGTTCCCGGCTCGCCAATACATTCAAACACGACATCCGGCCCTGCACCGGTAAGCCGAGTCATCTCGGCCACGGGATTGCGGATGCGCGGATCGACGGCGGCATCCGCACCGAGTTTGAGCGCCAGATCGCGCCGCGGCATCAGTACTTCTGATACCACGATCGTGCTGGCCCCGGCGAATCGCGCCCATAGTAGCGTGACTAGACCGATTGATCCGGCGCCCATAATCAGGCAGGTCTCGCCGAGCTGGAAGCGCGACCGGCGCAATCCGTGGAGCCCGACGACCAGCGGCTCGATCGTCGCGCCGGCGCGAAAACTCATTCCGGCGGGTAGCTTGAAGAGACTCCCCGGCCGAGTTTTGACGAACTCCGCGAAGCCTCCCGGATATTCGCCGAAGCCGAGCGGTTTAGACGCGAGGCATCGAACGCCGATACCCGCACGACACATCGCACAGTCGCCGCACGCGACGTAGGACATCGCAGCAACCGCATCACCAATCGCAAAGCCACTCGACACTTGCGCCGACTTCCTCGACCACGCCCGCCAACTCATGGCCCATGATCGTGCCAGTCGGCATCTTTAGAGTCTGCGATCGGGCAGCATGCAAATCTGATCCGCAGATTCCGCAATCTTTGACTCGCACGATTATCTCGCCAGGTCCGGCTACCGGATCGGGTGCATTCGTCACTTCGAGCGGAGCGCCGGGCGCGCGATAAACCGCAGCACGCATCTACTTCTTGAGATGCGGAAAGGTCGGCTGGCGCTTTTCCTTGACCGCAGCGAGACCTTCAGCAACGTCCGCGCTAAAAAACCCGAGCATCTCCATCGCGAGCGACGCATCGAAGGCTGGTCCGAACATCTTCAGCCAGTTATTCAGCGCGCGCTTGGTCAAACGCGCCGCCTGCTGCGGCCCTCGCGCGAGCGTCCGCGCGACCGCGAAGGCCTTGTCCATCAATTGATCGTTCGGCACGCACAGGCTCACCAATCCGATTCGCTCGGCTTCTTTGCCATCGATAAAATCCGCCGTCATCAAGTAGTATTTCGCTTTCGCCATCCCGCAGAGCAACGGCCAGATGATCACCGCATGATCGCCCGCAGCGACGCCGAGCCGCAGATGACCATCGGTGATACGCATACTTCTCCGCCGCGATCGAGATATCGGCCATGAAAGCCACCGCGAGCCCGGCGCCGACCGCGACGCCGTTGATTGCCGATATGATCGGCTTGCTGCAATCGATCATGTTGTAAACGATATCGCCCGCCTCGCGCATCGCCTGCGAAATATCGGCATGACTGCCCTTCATTCGCTCGATCATGTCGAGGTCGCCGCCGCGGAAAAAGCACGGCCCTTGCCGGTGATGATTACGACATTGGTTTCTGGATCTTCATCGATATCACGCCAGACCCGGCTCAGCTCCCAGTGCAGCCGGTTATTGGTGGCGTTGAGGACGTCCGGACGATTGATCGTGATCAGCAGGATGCCATCGGGATGACGCTCAAAGATTAGATGTTGATATTCGTCGTAGCGCATCTGATTTACCTCACACAAATATTCGCGCCGCCGTAGCAATTGCCGCTGCGGCGTCTAAATGAATATCTCGTTGGATCAAGACAGCCAGTGATCAGAACTGATTGATCACGCTGATGCCGACGTTTTCAAACTTGGACATCTGCTCGATTACGCCGAAAGCCTTCTCCAGCGGGATCGTTTCTGTCACCAGCTTCTTGGGCTCCAGCCGCCCGCGCTCAACCATACTGAGCATCGCGGGATAGCGGAAAGACTGGATCGCTAACGAACCCGTGATCTGTATCTCTTTGAAGACAATCTGGTCGATAGGCAGTGCAACTTCGCCCTTTTCAACCTGCGTGGTCAGGCCGATCTGGACGTGACGGCCACGCTTGCGCAGGCTGAAAACCGCATTACGGCAGGTAGCCGCAATGCCCAACGCATCCACGCTGACGTCGGCGCCGCCGCGCGTCAACTCCATCACCGCTTTAACCGGGTCGGTCTGTTTGCCATTGATTACGTCGGTAGCGCCAGCCTGCTTGGCCAGTTCCAGTTTGCGATCATCCAGGTCAACGGCGAGCACTCGCGCGCCGAGCGCCGACGCGATCTGAATCGTCGATAATCCGACGCCGCCGCATCCATAAACTACTACCGTTTCGTCGGCCTTAACCTGTCCTTGATCGATGAGCCCATGGAAGGCGGTTACGTAACGGCATCCCATCGAAGACGCTTCAATAAAATCAATCTTCTCAGGGAGAGGAACATAATTAAAATCGGCATGGCTCAGTACGCCGTAACGCGCGTAACCCGTCATGCCGCCGCGCATGCACTGATTCGAATGGCCGGTGCGACAG
Source organism: uncultured Pseudomonadota bacterium (assembly GCA_963831065.1). Taxonomy (GTDB): domain Bacteria; phylum Desulfobacterota; class Binatia; order Binatales; family Binataceae; genus JAJPHI01. The sequence goes on along the minus strand of CAWHOQ010000032.1, from coordinate 15,331 downwards.
TCCTCGCATACGCCGCAGCCTTGGGCGAGCGGAACCACCACCCGCGTGCCGGGCTTAACCGTTTTGACATCTTTGCCGACTTCTTCGATCACGCCCGCGAATTCGTGTCCGAGGATTGCCGGCAGCCGCGGCTTGAAACCGATCCAGGCCCAGTCGCCCTGCCATAGGTGCCAGTCGGAGCGGCAGATGCCGCTGGCTTCGACCCGCACGATCGCGCCGTCGGAGGGGCATTTCGGCTCCGGCCAATCCTTGACCATCATCGGCTTGCCGATCTCTTCCATAACCATCGCCTTCATAATCCACACGCCTCGTTCGATTCTGGATTTTTAGGGCGGCTTTGGAAGCTACCCGTCCCAGCTAATGACCATAGTTCAATTTTAGGATCAATGGGACGACGCTGTTTGTGACATCCTCAGTCAGTCGCGCTTGACAAACGAATGAATCAGGACGCGTAAATTTTCATGATTTCGTGCAGCAATTTGATTGCGTCAGCTTTCGGGCGCTGGAACGAATTTCGTCCGATAATCGAACCAAAGCCGCCGCCTGCGCGAATCCCTTTGATTTCCTCGATCAGGACGGTGTCTTCCTCGCGCGCGCCGCCTGAGAAGATCACGATACGCCGGCCGTCAAAGCAACTCTGTACGACGTGTCGCACTCGCTCTGATAACGGCTCGAGCGGCACCTTCGCGGCTTCATACGCCTTCTTGGCTTCGGGTTCTTCAAGATGCGAACTCGGCAACTTGACCTTAACGATATTAGCACCGAGTTGCGCCGCAATTTGTGCAGCGTAAGCGACTACATCAAGCGCAGTTTCGCCTTCTTTGCTGATCCCGGAACCTCGTGGATAAGACCAGATTACGACTGGAAGGCCGTGCGCTTTCGCTTCCTCGCCGATTTTTTGAATCTGCTCATACATCTCGCGGCGCCCCGAGGAACCCGGATAAATCGTGAAGCCGACCGCCGCACATCCGAGCCGCAATGCGTCTTTTACACTGCCGGTCACGGCGGGCATCGGGTCGTGCTCATCAAGCAGCACGTCATGATTGTTGAGCTTGAGAATCAACGGGAGTTCGCCGGCGAATTGCGCCGCACCAGCTTCGATAAAACCCAGCGGCGCAGCATAGGCATTACAGCCGGCTTCGATCGCTAGCCGGAAATGATAAAGCGGATTGTACGCCGGTGGATTCACCGCAAAACTTCGCCCCGGCCCATGCTCGAAGCCCTGATCGACCGGCAAAATTACAAAACGGCCAGTGCCCGCCAGCGTTCCATGATTCATCATCCGCGCGAGATTGGCGCGAACACCGGCGTTTTCCGAATCGTAGTAGCTGAGAATTTCTCTTACTCGTTCCGACATCATCGGGGATTCTCGACTAGTAAATTTTGGGAAGTGTATGTCTTTGGCGGAGCTTCGAGCATCGAGGCTGCGGCATGGGCTGCGCCAATTAATGCAGTGTTCTCATTCAGGCACACGTAAACCGGAATTTTTTCCAGGGTTGGGCGCAGGCGGCCTTTCTCAAGAAAAGCACGGATTAACCCGCCCTTTTGTAAGGCGGGCAGGATTTTCGGCGCAATCCCGCCGCCGATATAGACGCCACCCAAGGCCAGATACTTGAGCGCCAGATTCGCCGCCTCAGCACCATAGATTTCCACGAAGATCTCAAGCGCCCGCGCGCAAGGCCGAAATTTCCCCGCTAATCCGATCTGACTGATTACTGCGGACTGATCCTCAGCTCGCATCTGCGCGACAAGCCATTCCGGTTCACGCTCATCGCTTTCCGACATCAAAAAACGATAGATATTATGCAGCCCCGGGCCGGACAGCACCCGTTCAAAGCTGGCGTGTTCAAATTCGCGCTGAAGGAACTCCAACAGCCTGATCTGCTCTGCTCCGCGCGGTGCAAAGTCAGCGTGGCCTCCCTCACTTGCGATAGCTTCCCAACCATGCGGCGTAGCGACCAATCCGGCCTCGCCGAGTCCAGTGCCGGCGGCGATCACGACGCGGTTCGCCGGAGCGCCGCCTGCCGCGCCTGCTTGCAACAGGACCAATTCCTCAGCGCGGAGATGAAACGTACCCCAAGCGGTCGCCTCTAAATCATTGATTAGGCGCGTCGGGATGTCGCCCAGCGCGTGACCCACTATGCGTTCGTCGATCTCCCATGGCACATTTACCGGGCGACTCACATGTCCGATAATCGGACCGGGGATACCGAAACACGCCGCCGACAGCCGAGTCGCGCTACCCAGGAATTGCGCCACGACCGCATTTAGACTCGGATAATCGCGGGTTGGGTAAATCTGATCGCGCTGCGGAATCAGCGCTTGACCATCGGCTTCAAATAGCCCGAGATGGATCTTCGTACCGCCAATATCACCGGCGAGAAGCGGACGATTCATCGCAATATTGCCCCTCTATGGGTATTAGGGGGCGCGCCATGCGCGGCCGTCTTTCGCGATCATCACCGCTGCTTCAGTTGGACCCCACGAACCCGCCGCGTATGGATACGGCGCGACCGGCGATTCCTGCCATACGTCGAGGATGTTCTGGATAAAGCTCCACGCCGCCTCGACTGTGTCGCGCCGCATAAAGAGCGTCTGATCTCCGGTCATTACGTCACGCAGCAGGGTTTCGTAGGCTTCCGGGTTGGTGCTCGTATAATGGAAATCGACATTGACCGGCGCCAGTCGCAATGGCGATCCGGGTAATTTCGAAATGATATTTAGCGCCAACCCCTCATCGGGCTGAATCCGGATCAAAAGTACATTTTGCGCGAGCGGCGGCGCCGGGCGCGTATTATAGAGAATCCGAGGAACACTGTTGAAATAGATCGCGATTTCACTCGCCCGCTTGGGCAGGCGCTTGCCGGTGCGCAGGTAAAACGGCACGCCGGCCCATCGCCAGTTCTCGATAAAGCACTTCAGCGCAACAAAAGTCTCAGTCGTTGAATTGGGCGGGATATGCTCCTCGGCATGGTAACCTTTGACCTTCTCCCCGTCGATCAATCCTGCGTCATATTGGCCGCGCACTACCCAGCGTTCGACGTTGGCTGCATCGAATGGACGTAACGAACGGATAACGTCGAGCTTCGCGTCACGCACAGCATCGGCAGCGGTCGTGCGCGGCGGCTCCATCGCGATCATGCATAGCACCTGCAAGATATGGCTTTGCACCATGTCGCGCAGCGCTCCCGCATGATCGTAGTAACCCGCGCGGGTACCGACGCCTTCTTCCTCGGCGACGGTGATCTGCACATGATCGATAAAGCGGGCGGTCCAAATCGGCTCGAAAATCGCGTTGGCAAAGCGCAGCACCATCAGATTTTCGACCGTTTCCTTGCCGAGATAATGGTCGATGCGGAAAATCTGCTCTTCGTCGAAATGCCGGGCGAGTTGGTTATCGATCTCAGTAGCGCTCGCCAGATCGTGACCGATCGGCTTTTCGACTACGACGCGCGTGAATGGTGCACGCTCTTCTCCCCGATGGACCAGCCCGGCGTTGGTCATGCCATTGGAACAAGTATCGATAAATTGTGGCGGAATCGCGAAATAGAAGACGTGATTGCCGCCGGTTCCGTATTCCCGATCGATCTGCTCGAGATGCTGCTTCAATTTCAAGTAATCGCTCGCCTGGTCGAAGCTGCCGGAAACAAAATGCAGCATCGGCGCAAACCGGTCCCAACCGGCTTCCGAGAAGGCTTGCCGGGAGAAATGCTCGATCCCATCACGGGCGAACTTGCGGTACGCCTCGTCGTCGAGTTGCTCCATCGAAAATCCGACAATCGCAAAATGCTCCGGCAAGCTGCCGTCGAGCATCAGATTGTAGAGCGCCGGCAAGAGCTTCTTGTGGCTCAAATCGCCCGCGCCGCCGAAAATCACCAGCACGCATGGAACTGACGGCGGAGGCATCGTCAGCGCGTGATTACTCGAGTAGGCCGGCATGGGCTCACGGCGTGAATAAGGATTTGTCAATTGCGCCATATCCTACTCGCGATTCTCGACGACTGCATGACCGCCGAATTCGTTGCGCAACGCGGCTAGCAGGCGCTCGGCGAAGCTGCCCTCGGCATCCTTTGTCCACCCGCGAACGGAAGCGCGTAAACAGCGACATCGCGATCACCGGCATCGCGACGTCCTTTTCGATCGCATCGAGCACCGTCCAGCGGCCCTCGCCGGAGTCTGCGACCCATCCCTTAATTCGTTCGAGCGCCGGATCTTTGCTCAGTGCGTCGGCTGCCAGTTCGAGCAGCCACGAGCGCACGACGCTGCCCTGACCCCACAGATTCGCGATGCGGGCGAGATCGAGCTTGTAATCGGATTTGTGCATGCACTCGAAGCCTTCAGCATAGGCCTGCATCAGACCGTACTCGATCCCATTATGAATCATCTTGACGTAGTGACCCGCACCATTGCCACCCATGTAGGCATAGCCGTCCGGCGGCGCGAGCGTTTTGAAGACTGGTTCATAGCGACGAAAGATCGCCTCCTCGCCACCGATCATCAGGCAGTAACCGACCTTCAAACCCCAGATACCGCCGCTGGTGCCTGCGTCCATATGATGAATTCCACGCGCTTTCAGCTCTGCGGCACGACGGACATCATCGTGGAAATTCGTGTTGCCGCCATCGATGATCGTATCATCGGATTGAAGCAACTCGGCCAACTGCCGAATCGTACTCTCGGTCGGTTCTCCCGCCGGCACCATTACCCATACCGCGCGTGGCGGCGTCAACCTCGCGGCTAGATCTTTGAGGGTGCTCACACCTTCCGCGCCGAAGGATTTCACCTCGCCCAGCTTGGCAGTGTCCAGATCGAAAGCAACGATTTTATGGTTATCGCGACGCAGCCGCTCGACCATATTCATGCCCATCTTGCCAAGCCCGACGAATCCAATTTCCATAAGGTTTTACCTCGACCCGAAGTGAATTGCGTGTGCGGCGGCGGGTTCTTTTAGTGACCCTGTCGCGGCCCGCATAACTATCAAGGCTAATGGATGTGCAACGCCGGTGAAAGCTGAAGTCTCCGGATTAATGAACTTGTAGCGTGTCCTGCTGGATCAGATTGCGCAGATCATCACGCTTGAACAGTCCCGCGGCGGCCCGCGTCAAAGCTACAGATAGGACCTCACCCGGCTGATCGTAGATTTCGGTCTGGTCCTCCAAGCCGCCATTTATCGCAGGCGGCGGATCGCTGTAAGTCGCCGTGGTCTGGCCTTGCCAAAAAGGTACGCTGAAGGGTGGTTTGTAAACCGTGATATCGAACGTAACCTCCGCGACTGTAGCCCATGACGGACCTTCTCGGGTGTCCGGAAGCCGCTTTTTGATCACCCAGCAACGCAGAATCTTCGGCAAAATCACATAGTCGGCATTACGCGCCTTCAACTCGGTATCGAGCGGTAATGAAATCGCCGAAGCCTCCATCCCGGCTTCCTGCGCGGCCTTCCTGATCGCGCCTTGCACTAGAATTCCAAGCGAGGGACCGTACATCCGCTGCTCGATACGACCCTGCTCGTTGAGCACAATGCCGATTGCAGGCTGTCCGTCATGCGGCGGGCCTACGACTGCGGTTGTCTCAGCCGGCCGGGCGTCAATCGCAGTAAGAACTACTACACGGCGGCCCGGAAAACTGTTTTCGTAGCCTTTGACCTGAAACGGATAGTATTGGACTGTCTGGAACGAAGTCGCCGGCATAGAGCCTTGCTCGTTTTGCGCGGCGCATCCGGCAAATATTATCGAAACGCAAAGCAAAGCCAGCGCAGGCCATACCCGAGCGCTCCACCGCTCAGTCTTGCGCTGTATGCGTCCGTTCACGAAACAAGAATAACGTACCCCCAATCTCGACACGATCGCCGCTCTTGAGCACATGACGCCCAGCAATCGGTTGCCGATTGACCAGCACTTCGCCGCCAGCCGTCGGACTGACGTAAAAATTTTTGCCTTCGTTACGCACGATCGCATGCCGCGCGAGAACGTTCTGATCCCCAAAAAGTCCAACGTCGCTTTCTTCGGCTCGTCCAATCACGGTGACTGGCTTAATCAACGGATATTCCCGGCCTTCGCGGGCATTACGGCTCTGACTACGCACCACCATCAGCCAGCCACGCTTCAATAGTTCGCCGACCAGTCCGATAAAGAAACCTATCAGCGCGCCGAGGATGATGATCGCGATTGCGCGTCCCAGGGCCTGCGGCATCGCCGCCGTTACCAATTGATAGCAAAAACCACCAAGCGCGCCGCCGAACAGCCCACCGATCGCACCATTGCGTCGCCGCGCATTCGAGCGAGTCGCCCAGCCTACGCCCAGACCAACCAGCAGTCCGAGCACCGCCCATCCAAGGATTCGTCCGACCAGGCCCGGTAGTACGTCGAACGTCAATTCGCCAATCAAGAGGCCTGCCGCGCCGCCGATTGCGCCAATCGCGATTCCGAATTCAGCGCCACGGATCGCTTGCCGCCATTGGCTTACACTCAAGGCTTCGATCGAAGCGAGAAACGCGGCGATGAATAATCCGATAATTCCGCCGAGCAACAGATCGCGCGCGAAAACCGATCGGATACCGAGGAACGGTTCGGCCGCCGCCCACGCGCCTAATCCGCCGAGCGCGCCCGCCGCAACATAGAAGAGTAGCTTTTCTCGTGAAACATTAATCGCCATTGCAACCGCCGCCCGGCTTTGCGCGAGCCGCTCAATCTCTCAACGCGCTGGCCGATACCTCCGAAATCACGTTAGAAAAACCTCTCGCACGAGATTGGTATCATTGTACTCGCGACCTTCAGCAATCAGATCACCTTCGAAGCGCAGATAAAAAGCATAACGCTGGCGATATGCTCGATCGCGCGCCGCGATCGTATCAGCTTCCGCCAGAACTACCACGTGCGGACCGTCACTGATAATCGTGCCGAGCCTGAGCTTGAGTCCTTGTGGAAAGAGCCGCTGGAGTGCGGCGCTCTCGGCATTCGCAAAGTTGTCGCGTCCACGCACTTGGGGAAATTCTTTAAGGTCCGACATGATTTCGAAGGTGAAATCCGCAGTCACCAATCCTGCAAAGACTTCCGGATCAGCGTGATTGAAATTTTCGAGAAATTTCCGCACTCGCTCCTTCTGCTCGTTCTGGGTCATTTCAACTAGCCTCAGAATTTCTTGCCCGCAGTGCGACGCTTAATTGGCATGCGCCGACCAGGTGCCGTGCTCGCCGGACGACGTTCCATCAAAGGTGCCGCTCATGCTATCGCCACGGCGCCGGCCTTCAAAATCGAACGTATTTGCTCCATACGCTACCGAGAATTGCAGATTGTCGCCCCGCACGAATCCGCGGAGCAAGGTGGGTCCGTAGCCGGCCAGTTCCACCACCATCTCGCCATCGAGGAAACCATTCGGCTGCGGCCGCAATCGCAGTTCCATTCCGGCGCTGCCGTGACCGCCTATTCCTTCGATCCTACCAGTCGCCAGCGTGGGCACATCGAAGGCGGTGGCGCCACCTGCGCTACCGAGAGTGCTTCTGCTATATCCGCCACCGCTGCCGCTATAGCCGCCACTCGAAGGAAGCGCCGCGTCGGCGATCACACGAAATTTGCGCTGCGCAAAATATTGTCCGTTCAGATAAAAATTAACTGTGTACTGCCCAGGCAGAAAAGCTCCGCCCGCGGAGTTTCCGACTCGCCCGCTGAATACCACGCGCTGCTGGGTACGCTGTACAGTCTGAATATCGTTGACACTTCCCAGTGTACTGCCGTCAGGCGCGACGTAAGCCGCGTCAATCCGATACTGATTTGCATCCAAACCATAAAGCCGATTGTCGAAAACCGTGCGCCATCCGATGAACAGTACCTTTGATACGCTGAAGACCGTGGATGCTTTCGACAGCGCGGTCCCATCCTTGGTGCTGTTGAGAAACTCGATACTCTGAAGCTGGAGCGGATGACGCATCTTCTCCTGCACCATGGCGAGCCGGCGGGCATCCTCCTCGCGCTTAGTCTCTTCGGCGCTTGCCGCAGCCTTGGCGGATGCGTCGGCTTCGGCCTTGGCGCGCAACTCCGCAGCTTTCGCCGCCAGGTCCTCAGTCACCGCAAACTGCTGTTCGCCCAGCAACTTGTCATCCGAATAGAGTGCGATGCGATAATTTCCCGGCGTGACCGCGCCATTACCGCTGATCAGCGCCACTCCGCTGAAATCGACTGCGGTTTGCTGCGGCCCGATGAAGCGCTGATTAGAGCTGGAAGCGACTTGCGTCCCACTCGCATCATAGAAACGCGCCTCAATTCGTCCATCCTGATTTTCGCCGAGACCCGCGAGTTCATTGGTAAAGGAAGCGTCCCACTTGAGATAAGGATTAGTCGTCAGTTCGCTATCCGTAAAACTTGCCTTAGGGGCCGACAATGGTGCGCCTGATCGGGTTGATAGCTCCAGGGTCATCTGATCAAATTTTAATGGATGCTGCCGCGCCTCCGCGACCAGCTCCCGATGTTTCCAGGGCAGGTTATCAATGAAGGGCTGGATGCCTAATCGCGCTTGCAGTTGCGGGTCCTGATAGATGTAAGTCGCGCCGAACGCCAAGCCTGCCAACATGATCGGAAAGGCGATCAGCGCGGCGATCCGCCGCCCGCGGCGGACCTTGCGCGGGCGCGGTGGCGCATAGATTCTCCCATGATCGACATCCGTTGGCGGCAGCGCCAAATCCGCGGTACCGCTTTTCGAGCTTACCTGTGCAACGCCCGTGTTGAGCCCGCGACCATAGAGCAGCATGTCGCGAAATTCCTGCGATGTTCGCCGGCCGCTCGTTCATCTCATACGCGAGCGCCCGATCGATTGCGCCGGCCAGATTGCGCGACACCTCGGGACGCAACTCGCGCACCGGCGGAAAGCTGAACGGCGGAAATTTCTCCGGATCGCGACCGGTCAGGACATAATGCAAGGTCGCGCCGAGCGAGTAGATATCGCTGCGCGGATCGGCGATCCCCTGGTATTGTTCGGGCGGCGCAAAGCCGAGCGTTCCGATCATTGTGCCCTTGCGCTGGGCCTTGAACAGTCGCGCGATTCCAAAATCGACCAGCACCGCCCGGCCCTTCCCGGTCAACATCACGTTCGAGGGCTTCATGTCGCGATAAATCGATGGGCGGCTGAAGTCCATGAAGATACGCCAGCACGTCGCATAGCTGCCGCGCGATATCGATTACAAGGCCTTCCGGCAAGGGACCGCCGCGGAACGCGATCTCTTCTTCGAGGTTACGCCCTCGACATACTCCATCACCAGATAGTGGCGATTCTGGTCGTCGAAGCGGTCGCTGATTGCGGGGATAGCCGGATGCTTCAGTTGCGCGAGAGTATCGGCTTCGCGCGCGAAATAGTCGTTTGCCTCGATCCGTTGCTGCGGATCGATGAAGTGATCGACCATCTCCTTGATCGCGCAGGACCGATTCGACAACCGCTGATCATGGGCGAGGTAAACCATGCCCATCCCGCCGCCGCCGAGCAAACGATCTATCCTGTAGCGCCGCTGCAGGACGTTGCCCGCCTCAAGCGGACCGGGTAGGTTGGACGGAATTTCCGCTGTTCTCAGGCGGTTTCGGCGTATCTGCCATCGATTTCAGCCCGCAAATATAACCACCACTGAGACGTTGTCGGTTCCGCCTCCGGCATTCGCGGCCACGACTAGTTCGCGCGCAGCCTCATCTGGATCGACATGGCGCCGGATGATCTCGCTCAGTTGTTCGGTCCGTGACATGCGCCGTCAGACCGTCACTGCATAGCATCATCCGATCGCCGCGCTTGAGTCGAAGCCCAGTGACTTCCGCGCCCGCTGGTCCGCTTGGCGCGCGCCCGAGCGAGCGTGTGATCACGTTCTTATGTTCATGATGGCGCGCCTCTTCCGGCGTGATCTGGCCAATTTCGATCAGCCGCTGGACCAGCGAATGATCCTTGGTGATCTGCTTCAGCCCGGAGGGCTCACTGAAGTAGGCGCGGCTGTCGCCCACCCACGCGATGGCTGCGTCTGGCGGAACGATCAAGGTGGCGACCGCGGTTGAGCCCATGCCGCGAGCCTCAGGATGCGCCCGGTTATTCGAGTATCTTGCGATTCGCGTCCTCGAGCGCCGCTTGCAGAACTGCGGCGGATTTGCCGGGCTTTCGGCGTCAAACTGACCTTGTACATAATCACGAATCGATGCGACCGCGATCGCGCTCGCGATTTCGCCAGCTTCCGCCCCGCCCATGCCGTCGGCGATACGTAGAGGAGATATCCGCTGCCGGTTCGACTTGCGAGTCACGCCAGATATTCGACCGTCAGCACGGCGTCCTCATTGAGCTCGCGCACCATTCCGACATCGGTCAATGCGGCGGCGCGAATCTGCATCATGCCGCGAGATTTTCAGCAGTTCCGTTTTGAACGCATCGACGTTCGGCCATCGCCCCGCCGGATCGAACGACAAGGCGCGACGCACCGCCTGTTCGAGTGCAGGTGCGACAACGTGTGGCGGATAGAAACGAATCGGTCCGGCTTCCTCGCGCCAGCCCTCGGATTCGAGCCGCTCCCCCGTCAGGCAGGTGTACAGTAAAGCGCCGATCGAAAAGATATCGGCGCGCTTATCCACTTCGCTTGCCGCGATAGATTTCGGGCGCAGTATAGCCGTCGTTGAACATCGGCTCGCTCTGCAGTTCGTTATCGTTGCTGACGTAATCGAGGCCGGTCAGACTTGACGCGATTGTCGGGAGCAAACGCGATCGATTCCGGACAGATGATCATTTACCCGCATCCCGCGCCGATGGATAAACGCGACCGCCTGGCATACCTGAATCGCGACTTCTAGTGCTTCATTCTCCGCTCATCCTGCAAACCGCCGCGGCGACGCGACAAGCGGCGTGAGTTGCTCATCGCTATAGACGAGATAAACCCGTCCATTTTCGGCGAATCCGTTTATCGCGCGCTCGAATTGCGGGATGCTTCAGGGTCATCGACAATCGCCAGCACGCGCCCGAACGTCTCGCCGAGATCGGCGTTATTTTCCGGATTAATCTCAGCTTTCTGATCGAGCTCAACCGGAGCCGCCATGGTGTTCTGATCTTGGATTTCCGCCAATTCGCCTGCCGCACCTTCCGGCGAATCTTTGATCTCGCGGTCCGCTGACTGTGCTTCCGGATCTGCGCCGATGGAAGCTCGTTCAGGTTCGGCTTCTGTTAATTCCGGCGAGTTGCCCGGCACATCTCCATTAATGGTTGCCGGCTGCGGTCGCACTTTCAGTTCGGCGGTTTTAGCACGCGGACCTGCGGGATCTTCTGCCTCGTCCGGCTCAGCCGAAGCCAACTGATCGTTGAAATCAGGATGCTTCATCTTCTCCACTCGGGACGGCTGTTCGCGAAGCTGAAAGGACCGTTCGTGACTGACCGTCGTGTCCTCGACGCGGTAGCGGTTTTCACGCGAGGTCTGGCTTAACAGCTCGATAATTTGATACTTACCGCCCGCTAGATGCACGCCAGGTTCGAGCGGGACAAGCAGGGGCCGTGCGCTGTTTGAGCTGGCGCTCAGTCCCTGACCGCAACGATCACAGAATTTTGCGTCGTCGGAGGCAACTTGCCCGCATTCAGGACAGGTGATCATCGTCGCTTAGCCTCTCCTGAACTCCAGCTTGGCTCCGCCCAATACGATTTCATCGCGGTCCCGCAATTTGTAAAGCTGATCGCGACCTAATCGGCCCCGCCCTCCGACATAAGTTCCATTCAGGCTGCCCAAGTCGCGGATAAAATAATCTACGCCTTGTTTGATAATTTCCGCATGACGGCGAGAAACGCGTTCGGCGCTGCGCCGTAGCTGTGATAGGTCGATATCGATTCCATCCGCAGCATTGCCTTCAACCCGTCCGATCACCATCCGCGATCCATTCAAGCCGAAACGCGCACCCTCCGAACTCAGCCATGCGGCAGCTACTTGCGCGGAGGTCCCCGATAGAGGCTTTTTTGTGGGAAGCGGCAGCGCGGGTCGTGAGAACGGTTGAATGGAGCCATTCCCACGATAATTCGATTCCGTTTTGCTCTCACGGCTTGCAGGCGATGAAGCCGCGATGCCTTTTGTAGCTTGCACGGCGGTGATTGCTTCACGAATCGACGACACGGCGGCAGCGATACGCATACGCGCCGCAGTTTTCCCTGACTTGTCGTTCGCCGTTTGCTTCTGTGGCGCCGAAGCCGGAGCTTTACTGGCCACGTTCAGGTCGCGGGTCTTTGCCGTCGCCGACACAATCGCCTGCGGCTTGGATGCTCTGATCGGAAGTTTCAGACTCCGTGGGGTTTTGGACTGAACAACAGGCTTAGCCACCACGATTGGCTGCGGCTCGCGGGTAATTGGCGCCTTGGCCCCGGCGACTGGCCGATTGAGTACGATGGTCGCCATCTGCGCGCTCGGCTTTGCATACGGGGCTGCCTTGATTTTCTCTCCGTTCTGCACACTTACCGACTTCGCATCGACATCCATCACCGGTAATAGATCGCGCATCTCGCGAGCCGAAGCCGGACGCTTCGTAATATCCTGATCAAGCGCGCGCATCACGACCGCGGCGGTCGCCGCTGAAACCTCGGGCGCTAGTTGACGCACCGGCGGAAAGCTGAACGGTGGCTCTAGTTGGGGATCACGCCCGGTCAGCAAATGATGCATGGTTGCGGCGAGCGCATACAGGTCAGATCGCGGCTCCATCTTACCTAAATATTGTTCAGGCGGCGCATAGCCGACCGAGCCGATCTGCGTTCCGCGACCGCCCGGCGGAAGGAAACGCGCGATGCCGAAATCGACCAGCATCGCACGGCCCTGATGATCAATCATGATATTGCCCGGCTTCAAATCGCGATAAACGAGCGGCGGTGTTTGACTATGCAGAAAATGCAGCACCTCGAGAATCTGTCGCGCCCATCCTAAAACCTGAGCCTCAGGTATGCGCGCCTTCGGCCCGAGTTCATCCAGTCGATGTTGCAGGTCGCCGCCCGCGACGAACTCCATCACGAGATAATGGCGGCCGCCCTCGACAAAAAAATCGATTACTTGGGGGATACTCGGATGCGACAACTTGGCGAGAACACTCGCCTCGCGATTGAAATCTTCAACTGCCTTCTTCTCCTGAATCGCATCGCCCAGCACCATTTCCTTGGCTGCCACCGGACGGTTGGCGAGTCGCGTATCATTTGCGAGATAAACCCGTCCCATCCCGCCTTGGCCGAGTATCTTATGAATACGATAACGGCCGTCGAGCAGGTGATCGACGGAGAGCGGCTCACCAGGATTCATCACGAAATCATCAGAAGATTTTCGGGCCGGCGCCAACTCGGCGCGGACCCGCGAGATTACGAAATCGGACTGACGGTCAGTTTAAGAAAAGTTTTGCCAATGATTATTTCGTCGCCATCTTTCAATTCTACTGCAGTCCCTGGCAGAAGCCGCTGCTGACGATTCACGAACGTCCCATTGAGGCTGCCGATATCTTCGACAGTGATCTTTCCATTCTCGATTATGATCATCGCGTGCTTGCGCGAGACTTTGGCTTCCGGATCATCCGCATCCAAATCTACTTCGGGAAACGAACCGGAGTCCGGATCCCATCGCCCAATCAGATTCTTCCCCGGTTCCAATTCGAATTCGTGATTACGCCGCTCCGGAATCGTACCGCGCGTAATCGTCAGTTTGGCCTTGAACGGAGCTCCGGCCGCGACCGGCGCAGGCTGCGCCGCCTCCGGTGTTCTCATCTCGCCGGTCGGCGCGCGAGACGCCCCGACACCCTCGCTCGCTGCTACATCGGCCGCCGAAACGCCTGAGGAGCTTTCGACTGTCGCTCCCATGCCTGAGGCGTCGGGACGCTGCGGAGCCACATCCATGGCCGGCTCGGGGGATTAAATGCCGCTCGCTGGAGCGGGGCGTCTCAGGCGCAACAGTGGTCGAGACAGTGTTTTCGTTCACAGCGCTCGATTCAAGCTTGGCGCCGCATCCATCACAATAATCGAGACCGTCGAGATTCTCGTAACCACATTCGCCGCATTTGATCATGATTTCCTATGCACCTTGTCCGCCTGCCTCGAAAACACTGGCTGCTTATTTATATCTTATCGAATGTTTACCGGTTACTGCTATCGCCGACAATTCCGGCGACCTATTTACCCTTTTTGTATATCCTTCAAAGCTTCCGGGTCGAGCATCTGAGTCTTGCGCACGACCGCTTGCGCCTGCAGCAGCGTGGTCTTTGCGGCCTTGGTTTGCAAAGTTTGGGTCTTCTTAACCTGATCCATCAAGCCGGCCAGCGCCTGCGTTGCCTTGACATTGCCCAATCGTTGCGTTCCTTGAATTGCATTGCCGAGCAAACGCGTCGCCCGATCAACGTTGCCTAATTTAAGCTCCTCTTCCGCTTTGGCCTGCAATTTCGCGATCGAAACCTGATCGACCAGGTTCATCACGCGTCCGTTACGGCGCTCGTCAGCGTACGGTCTAGCGTATAGTCCACTGTTATATCGACGTTTGCACTACCTTCAGCACCGCCGGGCAGTTCATAATGGAATACTGATTGACCGACACGCACCTGACCCGGCTTGCGCGGCGGCAGGACCAGAGTCAGCAACACCGAACCTGGTACGCTGGATTCAAGATCGCCGATCTCATAAGTGACCTTGCGATCCTCCAATCAGCGGCGCGCCGAGACTGTAGATTTCCGGACTGGCGCGGAACGCTTCCCGAATCTGAACACCCTGCGATAGCGTGACTTCGATCCTGCCGTTGCGAACGCTCACCGCGCGCAAGCCCTCCAGTTCATCCTCGAAAATCCCCGGGATCTCTGCCGGATTGCCAATAAAATGATACTTGCCGTGGGAATCCTGTGCGATTCGCATGAGCAGCTTTTCGTTGAACTCGACCCCGACGCCCATCGCCGAGAACGACATCTGATCCGCGATTCTGATTGGCCAAGTCGATACAGGCCGTCTCTTCATAGGTCTGTCCATCGGTCAGTACCAGGACGCGATTCAAGCGATTGGGCGCGAGATTCCGCTTGACCTCGTCAATCGCCGCGCGCATCCCAAGCGCCATCTGCGTACCACCGCCGATCTCGAGATTATCGATATCGTCTAGCGCGCGCTGCACGGCTACCTTGTCGTGAATCTGGTCGGGCTGGACAATCACTCGCGCCGAGTCCGCAAAAGCGACCACCGCAATTTTGTCCTCGGGCGCGGCACTCTCAGCAAGAAATTTCACTGCCTCGGTGACGAATTCAAGCCGGCGCTCATCGTACATCGAGCCCGAGCGATCAAGGACAACTCCCAGATTCAATGGCAGCCGCGCGCCTGAGTTGCCCGCCCCTGCGCCTGCAACTGCCTC
>CAWHOQ010000031.1:0-12157 GCA_963831065.1 uncultured Pseudomonadota bacterium | reverse complement strand
TTTTGCCACTGTTCTTACGGTGGTGAAACGATAGAAAAGCCTTTCGTAAAAAGGCTTTTCTGATAGGGGCGTGAACCGCAGCGACGAGGGGCGCCTATGGCTTAAAATTCTGGCTGACTTTTGTAATTATGTACCGGCGCATTTGAAGCTTGTGTAGCCATACACGAGCGAGAAAGCCATCCGGTGATGCGTAATCTTCGCTGCATATCCCTGCTGTTGAACTACCCATGATCCGTGCGCAGCGCGCGGCTCCTGTTTCTTCTAACCCAGATTCCAAGCCGAGCAGAAGCTAAGCATATGCATCCATTCAGGTAATGTCTCGATGTTGGTGTAAAAAGGAAAAGATGCCGTGTTGTTGCTATTCTATGGGCTCCTGCGTAGCGATCAGATCGGGCTGCGCCATCGATGGACGGCACGATATGGCGAACTTAACCCTAAAGCGAAAGCTGCATGACAGCTAGTTAAAAGGGGAAAAATGCAGTACGACGATATCATCGTAGGCGCGGGTTCCTCAGGCGCGGTCTTGGCGGCGCGCCTGAGCGAAAACTCTAAGCGCAGCGTCCTGCTGCTCGAAGCGGGACCCGACTATCGCACGATCGAAGAAACCCCTCACGATCTGCTGCGCACCATGATTTCGCTCGTCAACCACGATTGGGGTTGGACCGCGCGGGCCACGCCGCAGCGCGAAATTGCCTTTACGCGAGGTAAAGTAACGGGCGGCTGTTCGGCTGTTAACGTCTCTATCGCTATTCGTGGGGTGCCCGCCGATTTCGATGAGTGGGCAGCGCTGGGCGACGACGAATGGAGCTTCGCGAAGGTTTTGCCCTTCTATCGCAAGTTGGAGCATGACGCTGATTTCGGTGGCGATGTGCACGGCAAAGGAGGTCCGATCTGGATCGAGCGCGCCCAACGCTCAAACTGGCATCCGACGGTCACCGCTTTCCACGCTTCATGTCGGGCTATGGGGTTTGCCGATTCGACGGATTTCAATGAACCGGAGTCAACCGGCATCGGCCCGGTTGCACGCAACGTACGCGACGGAATCCGCGTCTCGACCGCAATCGGTTATTTGGGGCCCGCCCGCCATCGCCTGAACCTAACTATTCGCGGCGGATGTCTGGTTAAGCGCGTCGTCATTGAAAACGGCCGCGCCGTTGGGGTTGAGGTCGCAGTGGGCGGTGAGGCGCAGCAGGTTTATGGAAAACATATCACGCTCTCCGCTGGTGCAGTCGCTTCACCAGCCATCCTGATGCGTTCCGGGATTGGGCCGCGCGCGGAGCTTGAGCGACACGGTATCGCGGGTGGTTGATGCACCGGGCGTAGGCGCCAACTTAATCGACCATCCTCGGGTTCCGATGTTGGCAGATCTGAGCAGCGAGGCTATTCGGCTTTCAGAGGATACGCATCACAGCCACCCGAGTGCGCTGCTGCGCTACACCGCGAGCGGCTCGAAGGAATTCAACGACATGCAGCTGTAGCTCACACCGCTTGTCGATTGGGTGATGTTCCGGGTTTCCCGTCGAACCCGGCACGCCACCGAAGTTGCTCGCTGTTCCCTGCGCTGCAACGCCCGCGCTCGCGCGGCATGCTCACCTTGCGCAGTGCCAGTCCTGACGACCAGCCGAATATCGAACTCAATTATCTCGCCGATCCCGAGGACATGCGCCGCATGATAGACGGCATGCGATTGGCCTGGCGGATTTTGCATCAGCCGGCGGTCGCTGCAGGATGGCAGGGGCCGATCATGGGCGATGCGGGACAGCTCCTTGACCAGGCTACGGTGGACTCGGATTCTGCGCTGATGGACTTCATTCGCAACAACTGCACCACCTTGTTTCATCCGGTGGGTACGGTGAAGATGGGGCCGGCGAACGACCCGATGGCGGTGGTGGATCAGTATTGCTGAGTGCGCGGAGTCGAAGGACTGCGGGTGGTCGATGCGTCGGTGATGCCCAATATCGTGCGTGCCAACACCAACTTGACCTGCATCATGATTGGTGAACGAGTCGCCGATTGGATGCGGGCGGGAATCTGACTAAAGAGGCTTCTAATTAATGGCCAGCTCGCTGATACGAGGCTCCGCTATTTCCACTAATTGACAGACACTACCGGTGTCCATTCACCTTTGAGCAGGATTAAAGCTCCTGAGGAAATGCTATGGGGGGATGAGGATATTGAATGACAGAAGTACATGAAGGTGGCTGCCTGTGCGGGTCTGTCCGTTATCGGGTCGTGGGGGAGCCGATGCTCGCCGGAGTTTGCCATTGCAAGCTTTGCCAGAGAGGGACCGGCAGTGCGTTCAGAGAAGTCGCCTATTTTGAAGAGGTTGCGGTTCAGATCAGCGGTGCACTGAAAGCCTATGAGTATCGCTCCGATGAAATCGACCGATGGATAAGAACGGAATTTTGCCCCACCTGTGGAACGACCGTGACATGGACAGCCGAATATATTCCTGGTGCACGTGGAATTGCGCAGGGAACATTGGATGAACCGAACTGGATCAAGCATCAGTGGCACGCCTGGACGAGATCGGCACAACACTGGATAGCCTTTCCAGCTAATGTCGAGCTTATCGAGACGAGACGACCGGTCTGAAATAGGATCCTTTAAGCTCAAGGGAGACCTTCCGGCCAGGATTGCAGAAGTCTCGAAGGATCGCGCAGCACGCGACATAATCAGGGGTATCTGATGCGTTATCGAATTTTCGGCGAGCGCAGCGGTCTCAGAGTCTCGGAACTGGTGCTTGGCGCCGGCATGTTCGGCACCGGGTGGGGCTATGGCGCGCAGCCAAATGAGGTGCGTAGCATTCTTCAAGGCTATGCCGCGATGGGCGGCAACTTTATCGATACCGCCGACAATTACCAGTACGGCGAGTCCGAGAAGCTAGTCGGGGAATTTGTCGCACCCAGTCGCAACGATTACGTCATCGCCTCGAAGTTTACCCGCGGCGCTGTCGCGAATCCGGCGCTGGCAGCGCTCGGCGCTAACCGTAAGGCGATGGTGCAGGCCGTCGAAGACAGCCTGCGGCGGCTCAAGACGGACCGCATCGATATCTACTTCGCCCATATGGACGACGGCGTGACGCCGATGGACGAGATCGTGCGCGGCCTCGACGACCTCGTACGCGCGGGCAAGATCATCTACGGTGGGCTCTCCAACTTCCCAGCTTGGCGGGTTGCGATTGCCGCGACGATTGCCGACCTGCGCGGGTGGACGCCAATCGCCACCCTTCAGGCCGAATATAATCTGCTCGAACGCACCGCTGAGCGTGAGCTGTTGCCGATGGCGGAGGGTCTAGGACTGGGTGTAATGGGATGGTCGCCGCTGGCCGGCGGACTGCTCACGGGCAAATACCGCAACGGCGGCGTCACCGGCCGCGCCACCGCTTTGAAGAGCAGCGTGCGCCACAATGACCCGGAGAAGAATGCGCCCGTGCTCGATACGCTCTTCGCCATCGCCGATGAGATTGGCGCCAATCCTGGCCAGGTCGCTATCGCTTGGGTAAGCGCCAAAGGCGTTCTTCCGGTGATTGGACCCCGCACGCGTCCCCAGCTCGAGGATAATCTTGCCTCCGCCGCGCTTAAGCTGAGCGAGGAACATATCCGTAGGCTGGACGAAATCACCGCAATCTCGCTCGGCTACCCGCATGATCTGACGGGGTCCGTCGCGCAGCGCGCGATCATGACCGGCAACCGGTGGGCTCAGATCGACTTCCCTAAAAAGACGGTCGCCTGATTTCCGGTGTTATCGCCGCACGGGATAAATCGCTTTATCTATCGCATCTATCGAAGAGCGAGGACGGTCGGGCGTACCTGGGACTCAACCTCTCCGCCCCGGACGCAGAATCATTCGTCAGGTTTTGCAATCATCCTGTGCTGCGCGGGCTCGCTCACGATTACAGAGAAGCCAGACGCGAAGGGTGACGAGCCCTACGCGGCCGCTTGAGCTGACGAATAACTCAAGCGCGAATACTCTCCTGCTCCAGGCGATCGCTGAGGATCTTGGCAATGTTCAAGAAGATCCTCGCGCCGATGCGCGGGTAGCGTCGCTGCATCCGATTCAGGAAGCGCTCGTTCACCACCAATACCTCGACATCTTCAGTCGCGATGATATCGGCCGTGCGCTTCTGACGACGAATCAAGCCCATCTCACCGAACATATCTCCGCGCTTGAATTGCCGTACGACTCGCGCCCGGCCGTTGAGGTTGACGCGCACTTCGGCCTTGCCGCCAATTAGCACGAACATCTCATTGCCCAGTTCACCCTGACGCACGATCGCCTCGCCCCGTGGAAACGTTTTGAGTTCTCCCATCAGCGCAACAATCTTGGCCTGAGAAGGCCGCAGCCCTGCGAAGAGCCCAATCGTCTGGTGCGGGTCCTTGCCCAACTTCAGATACAGGAGATCCCACAGAGTGATGATCCGTGTGGTGCCCAGCAAAGCCGGCAGCAGCACCAGATCGTTGACGAGCGCCACAGCCACGGTCAGAGCCGTCAGAAACCCAAAGGTCTGAATCGGGACGAAATTGGAAAACAGGAACACCATGAAACCCAGTCCGAGCGCCGTGGAAGCGTAGATGATGGGCTTCCCCACGGTTGAGATCGTCCTCTGGATCGCCTGTTCCTGATCGTCGGTCGCGCGGGTCTCATCACTCAGGCGAGCCAGGTAGCGGATGGCGTCCTCCACCGCGATGCCAATTGCGATCGACGCGATGATGCTGGTGCCGAGGTTGAGCGTGATGCCCACGATTCCCATCACACCAAACAACAACAGGATCGCAAGAACATTGGGCAGCAGTGACAAGAAGCCGACCTTGATCGAAAGGAACAGCAGCCACAGCACCACGAAAATCACGATTATGGCAAAAGCCAGGCTGGTGATCTGACCCCGGACGATGTCGTCGCTCGCGCCATTGAGCAAAATCAAGCTGCCGGTCGGACGCACGCTGACTTCAGGCGGGAAATGCGCCCGGCCATAGCGGCGGATGCCCTCGGCGACTCGTACGATGTCGCTCGAACTGGTCAGACGGGTGCGGACTAAAATGCGGGCGATCGAGGAATCCGAGTTCAGCACCGCAGCAAAGGAATTTGCCGGTCCTTGTTGCTGCTGATTCAGGTACACCAATTGGGCGATCCCTGCGAGTTGCTCAGGATGCCGCCAAAAGCTTGCAGGCGGATTGTCGGCGACTCCCATTTTTGAAGCGGACGGAGTTGCGCTTGTGCTAACGCCGCGAGTTCTCTCACCGTTCCGTTGCGCTGAATCGCCCGGTCGAGAAGTTCACTGTAGTCAACTATGGATAGGGTCTGATCGACGCCCGGCCAGCTCGCCAGATAGGTTTGCAGGCCTTTGATTCGTTGGAAGAGATCAAAGGCCATTGCGCCGCCCTTCTTGCCGCTATCGACTATGATGTCGAAATTCTGCGTGCCGCCGATTTTTGACCGATGATCTCATTCGCCTGCCGCACGGGTGAAGACCTGCGGAAATACTCGATGAAATTGGAATCGGCGCGAATGCGCGATATCCCCCATAAACAAGGAATTACCAGCAGCGCAGCCGCGATCATGATTGGCCCGCGGTACCGCCGGTCGAAATTCCCGACCTGCGCAAGCCAACCATTCAAACGATTGGATTCTCTCCTCGCGATTCTGCGGTGAGGCACAGGTAAGAGGGTCAGCACCGCGGGCATCAGCGTTAGCACCACGGTGGTCAAACAGACGAAGCCAATCGCTGCATAAAGCCCGAGAGCGCGGATCGTGGCAATCCGGCTGACCAGCAACGTCGCGAACCCGACTACCGTGGTTAGCGCGGCGACCGTGACCGGAACGGTGACGCGGGAGAGTGTGCGCAAGACAATCTCCGCCAGCACTCCCGCCTTTAAGAATCTCATCTTCGTACTGGGCGATGACGTAAATGGAATAGGTGCTGCCGATGACGATGAGCAGGGTCGGTAAGACCAAAGTTCCAATCGTGATCGCCTCACCAGTGAGCATCATTATGCCGAGCGTCCAGACTACCCCGCAGGTTACCGACATGAGAGGCAGGACCACCCCGCGAACGTTGCGGAAGCATAAGCCGAGGATCACCATGATGACCGCCAGGCTGAGCGGGGTGAAAGTCCGTAAGTCCCGTCGCATCAGTCTCAGCGAATTGACGGTAATGTGCTGCATGCCGGTGAGGTACAATTGCTCGGGTCCCTGCTCGCGCGCGATGATTTCCTCGAGACGCTCGTCCCGTCGTTTCTCCGAAGCTTCGTCGTCACCAACCTGATCTTTGAAGAAGATGAGGATGGCTGCCCCTTTGCCATCGCGGGAGACCACGTTCAAGTAGATCGGATTGTCTGCGACTTTGCGTCTGAGCGCCGCGAGGGCGGTGGGATCGGTAGGGATTCGGGTAATCAGTGGAGGAGGATTACCCAGATCGGCGATTGGATCGGGCACGTTCGTGAGACTTTGAACGTTGCCTACTCCATCGATCTTCTCCACCTCCTGGGTGATGCGCCGGATCTTTTCCAGCGTGCCGGAGGTATACACGTTCTCCGCCACGACGCCGATAACGCCCATGTCGTCGCTGCCGAAGCGCGCGCGCACCTTTTCGTAGTACTGCTTGTTGGGATCGTTTTGGTTGTAGAGATTCTCGACCGAACTATCGATGCGGAAATGCCGCGTCTCATAACCCAGGAAGCCGGTGAGCAGAAGCGCGAGCAAGATGATCAACTTCGGCCATCGCACGACCAGCGGTTAAACCGCGCCATGACTGGTCCGCCTGTGTGTACGCCGGAAGAAGAATCGCTCTTAGGCATGCTAATATCTATCTTGTTAATAGCACGCGTCGGCTTGCTCTTATAACTCATCGAGCAGGGCTTTGGCTTCCTTGAGGGCGAGCGTATCGAAGCCCTCGGTGAACCAGTTATAGATCTCCGGCGAGCATCGTGCGCGCCTCGTCAGTGCGGTCCTGCAACTTGAGCCAGCCTGCGAACTGTGTCGTAGATTGCAGCTCGTCGAATCTCGCAGCGTGAGCACGGGAGAACTCCACGTCCTCGCGATAAATCGCTTCGATTTGGCCTGCTCCTGCGCCGATCTGAATGAGAAAATTTACCTGTGCTCTTAGCATTGACGACTTAAGCCACAAGAATTCATCCGTTTCTTGCACGGCATCCTTCAGCAAAGCCCAAGCATCACCGGTTCGCCCCTCATTGATGCAAACCTGTGCTTCGGCCTCCAACTCCAGAGCGCGCGTCATACGGAATCCGATCGGCTCCCAAAATTTCGCCGCCCGGCGCAGCGGCACGATTCCTTCCTCAACCTTGCCCTGCATGAGCAATGCCTGTCCCGCATAGAAATCCGCGTAACCCGTAAAAAAGGGATACTCGTCCGATGCACGGTTCAGCTCGTCCGCTTCCCGGGAAAGCGATTGCTAGTCGCGTAATATTATAAACCCGGTGGCGGCGCACATATGCGCAAAGGCTATGTTGTATGAATTCCCGAGCCGTTCGGCGAACGCTAATGATTCACTGAATTAACTGTCGTGCCTGATCGGGAAAGCCCAAATGGACAAAGCAGACTGGAAGTATTGCGGCATAACCCGCGGCGAGTCTTGGCAGCGGTCGCGCATCCGTCTCGTCGAATTAGCTCTGAGTTAGCTCATAATGTTCTCGCGCCTCGACAAAACGTGCACGGAAGATCAGCGCATTTCCTAAGATATAATGACTCGCGCACCGCAGTCCGCGATCGTTACTGCGCTCCGCCAGCGCCACTTCGCGCTGGGCCAGCTCCACTCCAAGCTGGACCTGCCCCTTGACGCAGGCGGAAATCTTCAGACCATGAAGTACTGCGATCAGTTGCTCCAGATCGTCCAGCCTTTCCGCCAGTACTTGGGCACGGGTGAAGGCCTGATGCGTTTCAGTATGCGCCCAGCCTTTCTTGCCCCACAGCGCGAGACCAAACGCAATCTGCAACTTGAGTTCGCGGCGATCGCGTTCCTCTGTTTCAGGCAGTTCAATCAGTAATTCAAGCGCGCGGCTGTAGTGACGTTCAGCTTCGACCAGCGCACCGCGGTTGCTGGCCTGTTCACCGGCGAGCTGAAAGAACTTGATCGCCTGCTCGTTCTGATTGGCGCTGCTGTAATGATGCGCGAGTTCGGCGGCGATCTCACCCGCTCGCTCCCCATATGTGGCCTCCTGGCGTTCGGCAATCCGCCGATGCAGTTCCTTGCGGCGGCTTTTGAGCAGCGCCTCGTAAGCGGCGTCGCGGATCAGCGCGTGCTTGAACTGGTAGGTCGCTTCCGGCGCGATGCCCCGCACATACAGCAGTTCGGCGTCGGTCAGACTGCGCAGTGCGCTCTTGCAGGTCTGCTTCCGTCATTGGATGCACGGCGTGCAGCAATTCATAGGAAAATTCGCTGCCAATAACCGCGCCGACCTGGATCACCTCCTTGGCCGGTCCCAGCCGATCGAGCCGCGCCATCAGCGAATCATGCAACGTCGCCGGAATCGCGCCACCCGTGAGCCTGCCGTCGCCACTTTCGAGCACTGCCCGCGTCAGCTCCTCGACGAACAGCGGCACCCCGCCGGTCCGCTCGACCACCGTCGCTATGGTCTCATCGGATAACGCCTTTCGGGCCGCTACCTCTCCGACTATCGCGCGGACGTTGGCAGCATTCAGCCGGTTCAGCTGATTTGGGTGTGATGGGCCCGCGGCGGCCAGGGCGGACGGAACTCGGGCGCGCCGTATAGAGCAGTAGCAGCGGCGCGGTCGCGCCCTGCTCGACCAGCAGCTGGATCAGTTCCAGCGTTGAGGGGTCAGCCCAATGCAGATCTTCGGTCGCGATCACCAGCGGCTGCGCGCGGGCCGAACCGAGCACCCATTCGACCAGGGTCGCCAGCAAGCGCCGACGTTGCTGTTCGGGCGACAGTGTCGATGGCGGATACTCCGGCGGCAGCGGCAGATTCAGCAGTGGCGCGAGCAGCGGAATAGCTTCGGCGGGCGCGAGACCTGCCGCCGTAAGCCGCGACGCGAGTTGCGCTATCTGGTCCTCGGCCGCGCCGCCGCCCAGGATTTGCCGCAGCATCTCACTGACCGGATAGAAGGGCGTGTTCTGGAAGAGGGCGCCCGCGCCCGCTTCGATCCAGGTGTGGGGCGTACCGCGATCTTTCGTGGAAGCGCTGCAGCAGCCGCGACTTGCCGATGCCGCCTCGCCGATAATCAGCGCCACCTGACCTTCGCCCTCGCGCACCCGTTCCCAGCGACTCAGCAGCGAGCGCAACTCGTCTTCGCGGCCAACGAATGGCGTTAGTCCGCCGGCTGCCGTCGCAGCTTCGAAGCGTCCGCGCATCCCGCTCGGCCGGATCACGCGATAAAGCTGGATCGGCCGCTCGATGCCCTTGAGCTTCTGCGCGCCGCAGTCCTCGACCATGAACAAGCCCGAAATCAGCCGATGAGTCGCCTCAGTGATCACCACGTGTCCCCGGCTCCGCCGCCGCCTGCACCCGCGCAGCGATATTCGGGGCGTCGCCGAAGACATCGAGCGTCCTGGCCCGCGCCTGTCACCCACCACCACCTGCACCGGAATCGATCCCGATCGCTTACCGACAACTTGACGTGCCGCGGGCTGTTGATTGAGCTGCGCGAGCGCTCGAGGATTGCGAGCCCGCGCGGGCCGCGCGCTCGGCATCGTTGTCGTGCGCCGCCGGATAGCCGAAGAACGCCATGACCCCGTCGCCGACATAGCGCACGACCTCGCCGCCGAAACGCGTGATCGCCTCTGCCGCAGCGCGCTGATAGCCGGCCACCGTCGCGCGCCATTCCTCGGGATCGAGCTGCGCCGCAAGCGTGGTCGAACCGACCAGGTCGCAGAACAGCATCGTCAGATGCCGCCGCTCACCGGCGACCTCGCGGCTGGACGGCTGGGTTATTGCGGCTGGAGGCGCTACCGGCGCATTCAGCGCCGCGCCGCATTCACCGCAGAACTTTGCTGCCGGCTCGTTCTGAGCGCCGCACGATGGGCAGCGAGTGTTCAGCGGCGCGCCGCACTCGGCACAAAACTTTCGTCCTTCGCGGTTTTCTGCCGCGCATTTCGAACAGCGCATTATTCGGTGCTCAACTCGTCGAGCAGCGCCTTGGCGTCTTTCAGATCGGCGGTGTCGAAGCCCTCGGTGAACCAGTTGTAGATCTCCGCGAGCATCGCGCGAGCCTTCATGACGATCTTGCGTATTGAACCACTGCCCGAAATGTGTGATCGATTGCAACTCGTTCCACTTGTTGTCGTGGGCTCGGCGCACTCAATCGATTCGCGATAAGCGGTCTCGACCTCTGCGGCTCGCACCCCGCCCTGAATGAGCAGGTCTCCTCGTAGTCTCAGTACCCACGGCCGGTAGAGCGCGACTTCTTCGGTTTCGCGCCTCGCGCCGAGACTTTAGCGAGCGCCTCCGCGATACGTCCTTCGCCGGCGAAAAATTCAGCTTCGAATTTGAGTTCTCGTGCCCGCACGACCCGCAGCCCGGTGGCCTCGCTGGAAGCCATCGCTCGACGCATGACGCCATCGCTTCTTGCGGTTCCCGAGCATTAGCAACGCTGGGCAGATTGCTCATCAGCTTGGCCCGCAAATGCAGGATTCTCTTTCGCAATGCGGCTCATCGCCGCCGCATTCTCAAGGAGCGCATTTGGGTCGCGTATCTGCCGATAGAGACGGCCATCGTGAAGGAATACGAACCCCAGGTCATACGAATTCATGCGGCGCTCCGCCAGCCGCATCGCCTCACTCCGAGCCGGCGGGCGCGATCAGGAAAGCCCAGATAAAGGGCGACGGTGGGCTGTGTGTGGCGAATTCCGATCACGCGAGCGATCGGCGTCTGAAACAAACCGCGCAGCAGATCTGCCTCGCTTTTGTGGCAGAATCAGCGATTCGCCACACACAGGTCGCTACCCGACGGTACGGCACTGGTTCAGGAATTATGCGGCTTAAACTTGGGTAGCGCGACCTTATCATCGATGGCATCGAACCAGACCTCGACTGGCATCCCGAGGCAAAGCTTTTCGGGTGGCACGCCGGTCACCCAAGTCGCGAGCCGCGGACCTTCCTCGAGTTCAACGATTGCCAGCCGAGTACGGAACCTGATTGGCGAACGCAGCATCGAGTGCCTGATGGACCACGGTCCAGCAATAGACAGTGCCCTTACCCGCCGTGGATGACCAGCTCCCAAGCCATCGAATGACATTCGGCGCACATCGGACGCGGCGGATGGCGCCACGTTCCACAATCCTGGCAGCGTTGAAAGCGCAATTCTCCGCGCGCACACCATTGGTAAAAATCCGCAGCATAGCCGCGCAGAAGAGGTAAGCGCCGCGAGTCTGCAGGGTGTTTCGCCTGATCGTTCGATGATTGTCCGACTCATCGGCGGAGCACGGCGATAGAGCCATGACCGTGACCGCCCCATCCGGTGACCATCCCAACTTCTGTATCTTTGACCTGCCGCTCGCCCGCCTCGTGACGGAGTTGCGCAACTGCTTCGATCAAATGATTCATGCCCGAGCTTTATGCGCCTGCGAGAGCAGGCCGCCGTGCGTGTTGATCGGTAGCTCGCCGCCGAGCTCGATTCTCCCGCCTTCGACGAACGCTCCGCCCTCGCCCCGCTCCGCACGAGCCCGCGGATTCGAGCTGCAACATCATCTGCCCAGTGAAACAGTCGTAGATCTCGGCAAAATCCATATCCGCCGGCTCCGTTTCGGCCATCTCGAAGGCGCGTGGGGCGCCAAAAGTCGCAATCCCATCTTAAGGATATCCGGTCGATTAGGCAGATCATGAGGTGGATATGGATGGCCCGACGCGATCCCTGACACGTACGATCGGTTTTTTGCGCAGGTCACGTGCCCGATCGGCGATGGTAACGAGTAAAGCACCCGCGCCGTCGGTCTCCAGACAGCAGTCCAGCAGACGATAAGGGAAACTCACCCAGCGCGAGGCCGAGTCAGTCATCCAAGTTCATCGGCTTACCGCGCATCACTGCATTCGGATGTAACTGGGCATGTTTGCGCATCGCGACGGCGACGCAGGCGCCCAGTTGCTCGTGCGTGATCCCGTACAGCTCCCATATAACGCTGCGCCATCCAGGCGTAATGCTGCGGCGGCGCTCCAACTCCGAACGGAGCGTAATAATCGCGGATC
>CAWHOQ010000030.1:0-87206 GCA_963831065.1 uncultured Pseudomonadota bacterium | reverse complement strand
TGGGGCACGACGGCTCGGCACACCCATCAGGACTCGAACAGCGGATCGCGCAAACCCGGCGCGGCGAAGAAGTCACCGTATTGTTGCACGAAATACCGCGCGTTACGATCGCAGCTGTCAATGGTCCCGTAGCAGGCGCAGGACTTGGACTCTGTCTCTCATGCGACATTCGAATTGCAGCGGATACCGCCCGCTTCGGTACTGCCTTCGCGCGAGTGGGATTCTCAGGTGACTGGGGCGGCAGTTATTTTCTGACCCAACTGGTCGGTCCGGCTGGAGCCCGCGAACTATACTTCTCCGCCGAGATGATCGACGCGAATGAAGCGTTGCGCCTCGGATTAGTCAGTCGAGTGGTACCTGCGGCATCACTGATGAATGAAGTTGACGCGTATGCACATCGGGTCGCATCCGCACAGCGCGTCGCATATGGCTACATGAAGGGGAATCTCAATGCCGCAATGCACGGCGATCTGCGCACGATTCTCGATCGCGAGGCGGTGGACAGACCCTGACCAGCTTGACCGAGGTCATAAAGAAGCAGTTAAGGCCTTTATAGAAAAGCGCGAACCCAAATTCTCCGGGCGCTAAGAATTGAGATTTTGAGTTGCTATTGCAGCTCTGAGAGGCGCGATTAGTACATTTTCTGTGCGGAGAACGCTCGATTGCTTTGCACTAAATCGATTTCGCTTAGCACTGATCCTTCCGAGATTCGGCAAATCCAGCTGATTCCTCCGGCACGACGATTGCCATTCGCCGGGCAGATAACTGCATGGGAGGAGTCGCTATGAAAATCGTACATCGTTTATCAGCGCTTGTGTTAGTAGCCAGCATCGTGGCTGCAGGGGTGGTCCACGCCGCAAGCATCACTCAACCTGGCCTGCCCAATAGTTCCGCCGTCAAGAATGCGACGGCAAAAACCACGATTCCCAAAGCAATGACGCTGAGGGCCGCGGGAACGGGTCAGGACACTGGCACGTCGTGTGTGGATGTCGCCTGCGGAACTTCGTCTTGTATCTGCTTCACCGGCAATGGTTCGTTGACTTCGACCGGTACCGGATTTGGCAATGCCACCTATACCTACGAAGTTAGCTGTGATACTAGCGCGCCTCTCAGCAATGGTGCAGGTGGGATTTTCGCGGGTTGTGCCGGGTTTTTCAACATGACAACGCCGAAAGGAGACGTGGTTGATTTCGATCTTCAAGGGTTTGTGGGCGACACGCACAATTTCAACGGAATGGGAGGGATTAGCGGTTCTTTTCTCGTCAGTAGTGGCACTGGTAGCTACTCGACTGCCATCGGTGCAGGAACTTTCGCGATTGCCTCGCCGCTCACGGCAAGCGCGGCAACTGTCTCGATGAACGGCGTGTTCACAAAGTGACCTTCAGGCTAGCAAAGTAGGAAGCGGGAGAGTATCGAAAGATATAGATACTGTTGAAAAACTCGGACTGACCGAACATTCGCGACGAGTAAGCGCGCTGAGGGTTTTAAGAGCGTGCATTCGATCAGCTGTCGCTATGGTCAAAACCCCTTTTTCACAGTATCTATACTCTTCGCATCCGGATGGCGCGAATGTTAAAAACGCAGATTTGCGAACTGTTCGGTATCGAACTTCCGATCATTTCGGCTGGGATGGGTGGAGTGGCGCTGGCTGAGTTGGCGTCGGCGGTCTCAGGGGCCGGAGGACTCGGCACCGTCGGTTTAGCGGCGTTCGGGCGGGAAGCGATTCATAACGAGTTATCGGATGCGCGGCGGCGTACGTCGAAGCCGTTAGCGGCCAACCTAATTGTTCCGTTTCTGCGCCCCGGGATTGTCGAGGCAGTGGTGCAGGCACGATTCGTCGGTGCTGACGTTCTTTTGGGGTGATGCCCGCGAGCATACGATTCCATTCGTCTGGCGCAGGGGACTGGCATCAAAGTGATGTGGCAATGCGGAACTCCGGACGAGGCGCGCTGGGCGAAAGATGCGGGGGTTGACGCGATAATGGCGCAGGGCTTCGAAGCCGGCGGCCATGTCCGTGGCGAGACCACGTCGCTCGCACTGATCCCGGAAGTTCGCGATGCGATGGGCGATCTCCCAATGGTGGCGGCGGGCGGGTTTGCCGACGGTCGCGGTCTAGCGGCTGCGCTGGCGCTTGGTGCTGATGGCGCTGTATTCGGCACGCGGTTCCTTGCTTCAATTGAGGCCGCGGCTCATCCGGCCTATCGCGAGCGTATCATTGAGGCGAACGCCCGCGATACGTTCCATACGACCCTATTCGACATCGGATGGCCCGAAGCGCCGCATCGCGTACTGCGGACGAAGGTTGTCGAGCAGTGGGAAGGGGCTGGACGTCCATCGTCTGGCTCGCGGCCGGGTGAGGGCGAGGTGCGCGCCCAGTCACGGCGTGCGGATATTGAAATACCATTAGTCAATTACTCAGTGATGCCGCCGACTGACTATATAGAAGGTGATATTGAGGGACTGCCATTGTATGCTGGGCAATCGTGCAGTCTGGTGCGCGAGGTGCTGCCGGCGCGCGAGATCGTGCGCCGCATCGCAACTGAAGCGGAAGCCGTGATCAATAATCGGCTCGCGGCGTTCGCACATTAATAGTCATTCCTTCTTTGACGCCTGGGCTTCGAGTTCGGTGCACAGCTTCTTCATCACTTGAGTCAGCTCGCGCGAGTAACGCTGCTTGGTCCAAGTTTCTTTGGTACGCATCTTGAGCCATCCGAGCTTGACCGCGTCGGGCTTATTGCCCATTTCGCCAGTCGAACCTCGATCATCGGCGTGCTCCTCGGGCGTGAGCTGTCGCGAGAACTTCGCGTTTGAGTGTTCTGCAGAAAGCCCGCTTTGAGGTCTATATCAACTTTCATGACTTATCTCTCCGAGGCCATTCGTAATCGAAGCCTAGCCCATGCGCCGCGTCTTTGTCTCAATCGCCTTGACAGCCGTATCGCGCGCAGCTACCAGCGGCGAGATGAGGTTTGCGCAATGAACCATTTGAGCATCGATCAGTCACAATCACGTTCAGGTCTCGACCGATCAGCAATCCGCCGATGAATTACTTGTCGGGCCGGTGGCCGGCGAATTACTGGAACTGATCGGCAAGGCCGAGGCCGACACTGAACTCCGCGCAATCATCCTGACCGGAGGAATGGAAGGGCAAGTTCATCACGCATTCGGCGTCGACGAGCTGGCGTCGATGGCGGCGGACCCATGCCGAATGCGGTCGGATCTTTCCGGAGTGGAAATGGGGTAATCGGATGTTGAATCGGCTGATGCTGATGCCCAGGCGGTGATCGCAGCGATCAATGGCGACTGTATGGGTGGCGGCTACGCTCTTGCGTGCGACCTCGGCTTGCGGCGGATGGGCCGTTCCAGATTGGCTTGCCGGAGGCGGCGCTGGGAATCCTTCCCGGTGGCAGAGGAACGCAGCGGCTCCCGCGGCTGATTGGGCGGGGCGGAGCGCTCGAAGTGATGCTGTTCGGCAACGTGTATCATCCGCGCGAAGCGGAGCGGCTGGGATGGTGAACAAGGTTCTCGCGCCGGAAGCGCTGATGCCGTTCGCGATGTCGTGGGCGCGCGCCCTGGCGAAACGTCCGCCGCGTGCGATCGCAGCAATCAAGCGCGCGGTCTATCTGGGCGCCGATCTGACCTCGAAACAGGGACTATATATCGAACGCTGCGAGATGCGCGACGTGATGACCTCCGAGGACGCCCGCACCTTCATGAACGCCTACAACGCCGAGACGGCGAAGGATCCGATGGCGGCGCGCAGCAACTTCCTGAATGGCTTTGGTCTGCCCGAGGCGAAAGGGAAATAGAGATAGTGCGCGATGGATCTTTCTTGTGAAACATCGAGGGCCCCCCCCCCCCCCCCCCCCACAAACAGGACACTCAGGCGAACATGGCGAGCAGAATCGGCACGATTATGAAGGATTATAGCCTTGACCGGGAAACCCGCGACTACGTTTGATTCGCGGCCTGATTGGGATTAGCCATGATTCGTTAGCCTATTTTAAAGTTTCCCAGCTAGCCGAACTGAATTGCTGGAGGATTCGGTACTCGGTTTACCGCACTTTCAGGGCAGGGGTGATTACGGGCGACCGACAGATCTTGAAGAATTGTGCAGAAAGCTTACACGGCATTCGTCGAGGCGACTTAGCAACACTCCTAAATCTGGTCGGTCGTTGCGCCATTGTTGCCTCCGTACTGACGACGGTCGCCTACGCACGAAAGCTGGCATTACGTACTTCGCGAATTTCTTGAGTGACTTGAGAGTTTCTTTGTGGGGGAAGCCGCCGAAGTTGACTTCGAAGATCGGATAAGTCAGGCGGAAGTCTTTCTCGGCGCGTTTGAGGCGCTGGATACATCGTTCGGGCGTGCCGAAGATTACGCAGTCGCCCTTATCAAGGTCTTCGTAAGTCGAGTTGCCGAATAGCTTTGAGAGGCCGCCCTTGTATTCCTTGTAATCGGTGGATTGAAATGCCTGATTATCGAGCGCGCTGAAGAACTTCCAGTAATCGAAGAAGTGGCCTTTGGCGAGCGCGTGAGCCTCCTCGTCGGAATCGGCGACGTAAAGATGATAGACGCCGAGGACTTCGCGCGTCGAGGGATCGTGTCCGGCCTCCTTGAGAGCCGACCAGTAATAGTTCATCTTCGCCTTGCAAATCCTCGTGGCGAGGATAGGCGAATGGGACGATCATCGGATTGAAGCCCTTATGGCCGGCGAAGGTGAAGCTCTCGGGAGTTACCGCGCAGGCGCTCCAAATTGGCGGATGAGGTTGCTGGACCGGCTTGGGCAACGCCTTGACGTCGCGGATCTTGTAGTACTTGCCGTCATAAGTGACGGTGTCCTGAGTCCACGCCTGCAGGATAATTTCGACCGATTCGTGATAACGGCCGTGGCTCTCGGATTCGGCAACATCGAATAGTTCGTATTCGGCCTTGAGCACGCCGCGTCCGATACCGAAGTCGAGGCGGCCATCGCTGAGCACGTCGAGCATCGCGTACTCTTCGGCGGTGCGGATCGGATTACTGAGCGGCAGGAGCGTCACGCCAGTGCCGAGGCGGATCGTTTGGTACGTTGGGCGACCGCGGCGGCGAAGACCGGCGGGGAAGGGAACGCATAACCGCCGACGTAGTGCTCGGCGAAGAAAACGCCGTCGAAACCGAGTTCCTCTTCACACTGAATCTGCTCCATCATCTCGCCGTAATAGTGGCTCGCGGACTTGTAGCGCTCGGGCGTGTAATCAGGAATATAGAGCAGACCGAATTTCATTGTGCAGCTCCTCTCGCCAATCTTGGCCAAGATTGTAGCGAGGAAAAGGTGAGCTCGCGAATCTCGATAATCGAGAATCGTGTTATCAATACTTTTCGCGGCTCAGCAGACTATGCTCGTCGAGCTTATGGGACCTGCACGAGCAGCACGATCGTCGCAATCGAGCCGACGGTTGCCGCGCCTAACAGAGCGCCATGACTACCGTGTCGAGCTGACGAATATCGAGCATGTCGCAGATCAAGTCGCGCAGGCGATAAGCGGCGTGCCAGAAGGCAAAGATCAACAGAATCGGCGAGATAAATCTGGGTCAATGGATGCTCGAGCAAATGCAGCATACTCGCACGACCCGGATCCGGCACCAATCCGAGCGGAACCAGAAATCCCGTCAGCAAAATATGAATCGGGAAAAAGAACGCTACGAGAAAGCCGCCAGTACCGAACGTCAACCACGCGAGGGGCCGATTGGATCGATGTGCCGCCATCTCAGATCAACCTCAGAGCGAATAATGCAATTACCACTGACGCGACCAGCCAAATGCCATAATTCGGCGCGGCCGTGAGTTGGTCAGGAACCGAGAATCCAGTAGCTGCCGCATAAATACGCGCGGCACCAGCATAAACCAGGTCACCGCGTGGAAGCTGATCATGATTAGCGAGATTGCGTTGAGGATCAGAAAAATCGGATGACGCATGAGGTTCTGGAAATGCGCATAGGCGCTGGGGCCATGCTCAATCGCGCGAATCTGCACCAGCATCACGACCGCGAAGTAGGCAACGAAGATACAGCTCGATTCGCGCAGCATGAATTTCAGATAGGGCCAGCGATCGAAGTACCAATACGGCGACATGTGCGGCTGGAGCAGCTTGGGCTGATAGGTGGCGTATCGAGGCATCGGCTTACTTGTTTCCCCACGGCATCAGCCAGGTTTTGAACCAATCCTTAGTCGCCGCGATTTTATATTGCTGAATCGCCAGTGAAGGATCGACGTGCTTGGGACAGACGACCGAGCATTCGCCGATCACGGTGCAATCCCAAATACCGTCGTGCTGCGAGAGAACGTCGGTGCGCTCCTGCGAACCCTGGTCGCGCGAATCGAGATTGTAACGTTCGGCCAAAGCAAGCGCCGCGGGACCGGTGAAGGACGGGTCAAGACCATAGACCGGGCAAGCGGCATAACACAGCATACAATTGATACATAAGCTGTATTGCTTGAAGGTTTCGAGCTGAGCGGGCGTTTGTATGAATTCCCGCGTCGGCTGGAAATCGTCTTTGCGAATAATCCATGGGCGAACTTTTTGCAGCTTGCCCATAAATTCTTCCATCTCGATGACGAGGTCTTTGACGACCGGGAAATGATCCAGCGGACCGATCTGAACTGGTCCCGGCGCATAGTTCGTCAGCAAGGTTTCGCAGGTCAGGTTTGGCACGCCATTGACCATCATCCCGCAACTGCCACAGATACCCATCCGACAGGACCATCGAAAAGCCAGCGATCCATCAAGCTGGTCCTTGATGTAGTTGAGCGCGTCGAGCACCATCCAGTCGCTGCGCAGCGGAACTTCGAAACTCTGGTATGAGGGTCGCGTCGTCGCGTTCAGGATGAAAACGCGCTACTTCCAGGATGATCGTGTCGCCCGGGTCAAGTTCAGTCGTTGGTCGCTGAATCGCGTCAGTCATGTCGGCCATAAAGTCGTGGTCCTGTCAGCTAAGTCTGGCCCTCTCTGAAATCTCCCCAAGGGGAGAACTAAAAGAAGCCAGCCAGTTTTTCTCAAAGTGTCGAGTACTACCCTTTTGCGAAGCACCTGTTTTTACTGCTCAACGTCCTACTAGTGGTCTCGTCCATAGATACGTTCGCCCGGCGGCCACTTCGTAATTACGACGGGCTTGTATTCGATACGCGGAGGGCCTTCGGCGCTGGCGAAGACCACGGAATGGGCGAGATAGCGTTGGTCGTCGCGCTTGGGAAAATCGCGTCGCTGATGCGCGCCGCGTGATTCCTCGCGATTCAGTGCGGAATGCACGATCGTTTCGGCGACGTCGAGCATGAAACCGAGCTCCAGTGCCTGCGTAAGCTGGGTGTTGAAGGTGCGGGCATGGTCCTCAACTGCGATATTCTGATAACGCTCCTTGAGTTCGCGAAGCTTGTTGGCGGAATCAATTAACGAGCTGCGCTCGCGATAAATGCCGCAGCCGCTCTCCATTGTTTTTTGCATCTCTTCGCGAAGTTTGGCGATCCGCTCAGTGCCGCCTGATTTGCGCAAGAAGCTCTCTTCAAGCCGGCGTTCTTCGTCGGCAGCGAGCGCGAGAATATGGCTTTGATTGCCGCTCTTCGCGCCATTCCCGACGTATTCGATAGCGGCTCGACCCGCGCGCGTGCCGAAGACCAGTAATTCACCCAGCGAGTTCGAGCCGAGTCGATTCGCGCCATTGATACTGACGCATGCCGCCTCGCCTGCCGCATAGAGTCCTTTGAGCGGGGTTTCGCCGTGAATATCGGTAGAAACGCCGCCCATCATGTAGTGCTGCACCGGGCGGATCCGGAATCGGCTCGCGTACCGGATCGAGGTTTTCGTACTTCATGCAGAGTTCGCGGACCATTGGCAGCCGCGTCTCGATCTTGTGCTCGCCGAGATGACGCAGATCGAGATGCACGTAATCGCCGTATGGTCCATGAAACGCGCGGCCTTTCTCGAACTCGCCGAAGATCGCCTGCGACAGCACGATCGCGCGGCCCCAGCTCCATGCTGCGCAGCACCGGCGTCGGCGTCGGTTTACCCAGATCGTAATCCTGCAGAAAACGATAGTCGTCCTTGTTGAGGAGCCACCCGCCTTCGGCGCGGGCCGCTTCGGTAATCAGAATTCCGGTGAAGGGCAGGCCTGTGGGATGATACTGAACCATCTCCATATCTTTCAGCGGCGCGCCGGCTCGATAGGCCAGCGCCATCCCGTCACCGGTGCAGATCTTGGCGTTGGTGCTGAACGGGAAGATGCGGCCACATCCGCCCGTCGCGATAATCACCGCTTTCGCCATGATCGCGCGAACTCGCCCGGTGCGCAGCTCGATCGCGACCACCCCGCGAATCGCGCCGTCATCGACCAGCAACCGCGTTGCGAAGTACTCGTCATAGCGATTGATCGCAGTGTACTTGAGCGAGGTTTGAAAAAGCGTGTGCAAGATGTGGAAGCCGGTCTTATCCGCGGCGAACCAGGTGCGCATCTTCTTCATGCCGCCGAACGGACGCACCGCGATTCTGCCGCCGGCTCGCGGCTCCAGGGGCATCCCCAGTGCTCCAGCCGCAGCAGTTCCTTGGGAACCTCATTGACAGAACGCTTCGATTGCGTCCTGATCGCACGAGCCAATCGCTGCCGGAAATGGTGTCGTAGATATGTTCGTCGATAGTGTCGTCGTCACCGGCAACGCCCGCCGCGCCGCCTTCGGCGGAGACCGTGTGGCTGCGCATCGGATAGACTTTCGAGACCATCGCGATATTCGCGTTGGGCATCGACTCGGCAATCGCGATTGCGGCGCGCAAGCCGGCGCCGCCGCCACCAATCATCAGGATATCGTGCGAAGAGGTTTCCACCGCATTCTCCGATCCGACTTTAGCTCCAGTCCGGCATCAAGGTACGACGGCATTAAATACGCTAACCCGCGAAGCATCTCAATATCAGACAGGCTTGTTTGAGCCGAGAATATATCGCTGTATGCGGCACTTTCAACGCCTGAAGATGCAGAGATCGTCACGGGGCTTGCCGATGTTAGCGTTAATCAGCGAGACTCGGACGAAACTGCTCAAATGAGGGATTGCGATGGCGGAACGATTGCTCACCAAAGATGAAGTCGCGGAGATGGAAAAGCTTAGCGTCGATCGTGTGATTGAAGCGATCGAGGCAGGCGATAAGGACGGCGCGAAGAAATTGGCGCGACGAATGTATAATGAATTCCTCAGCATGCACGACCTCTATCGCAACTGGGCCGCGGCAACGCTGAGCTTTATCGGTAAGCGCTTCGGCGATCAGGTGCTCGAAGAAGCGATGGACGCGGGAGTCAAATCGTGGTGGATGCCAAATCTCGAAAAACTGCCGAAGGGTGAAGACGCGGCGGCACAAAAGGCGCGGTTCAAGATGTTCGTGGCGGGCCTGCGCGCGCATCTGATGCCGCTGCATATCGAAGAAGATGATGAGAAAATTGTGCTCCAGATGCGTCCCTGCGGCAGCGGTGGGCGCCTCGTGCTCGAAGGCAAGTATGAAGGTCCTGACGCGTTCTTGACGCTCAAGGGCAAGCAGATGCTGACTTATGGGCGCGAGGATTTTCCGGTCTATTGCGCGCACGAGCCGATTATGGAGAAGCAGGATATCGAGGCGCACGGCGCACCTTTCGTGGTGATCGAGCCGGCAGCCGAGATTGGTAAGCAGCATTGCAACTTCATCATCTACAAGGATAAGAGCAAGGTTCCGGCAAAATATTATGAGCGGCTGGGCCTGAAGAAGCCCGAGTAAATCAAACGGGGAATGAGTCCGCCGCTCATCCGTGAACGTTTGAAACGCGCCGGCGAATTTTATTCGGAAGCGGCGAACGAAAGATTAAACAATGAAAGCTGTTCTTATCGATAAACCCGGCGACGAAACGGTACTTAAACTTGGCGGCTATCCGGAGCCGAAGACGGGACCTTCCGACCTGTTAATAAAAGTGAAGTTCGCGGGCGTGAATCGCGTTGATCTGATGCAGCGTCAGGGCTTTTATCCACCGCCGCCTGGCGCATCCCCAATTCTCGGGCTGGAATGCTCAGGTGAGGTGGTC
The DNA here is from genome assembly GCA_963831065.1 of uncultured Pseudomonadota bacterium. Taxonomy (GTDB): domain Bacteria; phylum Desulfobacterota; class Binatia; order Binatales; family Binataceae; genus JAJPHI01. Next base: position 77,141 of record CAWHOQ010000030.1, on the reverse strand, counting down.
GGTACTGGTTCCGAAGTCAAAGGATGGCGCATCGGCCAGCGTGCGATGGCGCTATTAGCGGGAGGCGGGTACGCGGAAAAGGTCGCCGTCGATTGTGGCTCCGCAATGCGGATACCTGATGAATTGAGCGACGAAGAAGGCGCAGCATTGCCTGAGGTGTTTCTGACCGCTTTCCTGAATCTGTTCATGCTTGGTGAGGTGAAGGCGGGCGAAGCAGTTCTGGTCCATGGCGGAGGCAGCGGAGTCGGCACGGCCGCAATCCGATTATTGGCCGAGGCCGGCGCACGCGCGATCGTTACGGCTGGTTCGGACGAAAAATGCCAGCAATGTCTAAGCTTTGGCGCCGACTTGGCAATCAATTATAAATCCGGACCGTTTGCGCCGAAGATTATAACGGCAACGAACGAGCGCGGCGTGGATATTATCCTCGACAGCATCGGGGCAGCCTATCTCGCCCAGAACCTCGATTCACTGGCGCATGATGGACGCCTGATCCTGATCGGTCTGATGCGCGGCGCGAAAGCCGAAATTGATCTGACGCGGGTGCTGCGGCAGCATCTTAAAATTATGGGATCGACTCTGAGATCCCGTTCACTCGAAGAGAAGGCCGAGATCGTTTCATCTTTCGAGAATCATTTTGCTGCCGCGCTCGCAGCGGGACGGCTCCGTCCGCCGATCTATAAAGTGTTGCCGCTGAGCGAAGCCGCTGAGGCGCATCGCATGATGCAATCAAGCGAGCATTTCGGGAAGATTGTCCTGCGCGTTAGCTAGAAAAGAGTATCCGCATAAAAAAAGCGCCCGGCGGGATTCCGCCGGACGCTTCGCAGACAGGCAAAAGTTGTTTACATTCCGGGCATCCCCGCCATCGTGGCGCCCTTAACCGTCTTGTTCTTTTGCGATCCAAAGAACAGGAAGAAGTTGGTGGTTACGTCCGCCCCGACTTGATTGCCAGTGCCACCCGATACAGTCGTGGGAGTGTTTTGGGCCGCACGCAAAGCCTTAAGCGAGGTCAAGTTCGGCCACGCGGCGGGATCGTTTACTAGATCGAGGATCACCTGCCACCAGATCGCTTTTTTGCTATTGATGGACGTATCAATTATGTGGCTGTGATTAGCGAGCGGGACCATCGTGTTCACGCCCGTGAGTTTGAATGCTGCTGAAACATCGAGCACGCTGGCGTGCATCGTGCAAGAGCCGCCGTCAGCTGGATCGGTCGCATTAGGACACTGGACGGTTATTCCGGAGTCAATTTTACTGGGAATTCTGAACGCGTCAGGGATACTGCCGAATTGGCTTAGCAGGAAGTTTCCCAGCGCGGTGCCGCAAACTTCGTTGACCGGAGTTGATACCCCACTAACTAGATTTGGCGCGAATGAAGGCAGTGTAGTCGGACAGGGAATTGCGTCCTCTGCATTCGTATCCGGATTGACGGAGAACATCGGTACTAGAACGTAAATCTTATCCGTGGTTTTGATTTTGGCGCCGGTCGGATCGATGGTTGGATTAGCCCCGGCTTGACAGATTGGCGTTTGCAATTCGAGCGGGTCGGACTCAGCCATGACGGTATTGAAGTTTAGATCGTCGGTGGGTTCTTCGACACAGTCATATTGTTCGGTGTAGGTGAAGGTGTAATTCTTCCCCTTCGCAAATCCCGCCGTTTGATTCGCCGCAAGTTGCGCCGATGCTCCGGTCGCGACGAATGCGGTCGCACCGAACATCGCCGCCGCGATCGCGACTTTGGTTAATGCCTCTCTCATCATGGACTCCTCCCGGAATGAATGTTGAACGATAGAAATCTACCTCATATACGGGCGTACTCCTGATTTGGATTTCTTCGCGTTCAAAAATGGCGGGCAGGGCGAACATCCGCTGCGCGATATCAGTACGGCGAATGCTCGGTAGCCGACTTCAGGGAAGTTTTGGCGCGCTTGGATGCGAAATACGGAACTCAGCAGCAACGTCGGCCATCGTCCTGAATTCAACCCCCTCGTGATCGCGAATGTGATCGATCAGCCGCTCAAGCATCAGCAGCCGATGGCCGCGACCGATCGCTTGCGGATGCATCGTCAGGATATACACGCCTTGACCTAGCCGCTCGTAGAGATAATCGAAGTCGCCCATCCATATATCGTACACATGCGAGGGTGCGGCGAGGCCCGGATTCACGCCATTGCGCGTCCAGACGTGCTCGAAGATCGGGAAATCATCGAGACCCCAGGTAAACGGCATTTCTACTAGATTGGTGGGTTGACCCCAGACGAATGGCCCGTCGCTCGGTGCCTCATCGCCGACTCGGCAGTAATAAGGCGCGAAATCCTGCCCCATCATGCTGCTATCATAGAGGAAGTCGTGATCGACTAGGCATTGCAACGTCGATGGCATCAAGCCCGCCGCCGGTGAGCGATAACCAACCGGAGTGCGCCCGGTGATGCGTTTGAGCACGTCGAGCGCGCGCTCAAAATCCTGCTTTTCGTCCTCCGCCGTTTTTGGCCGATCGTGGAAATAGCCATGATGACCAATCTCGTGTCCCGCCGCCGCGATTGCCTCAACCGTTGCGGTAAACGCTTCCGCAGTGTGACCCGGAATGAACCAGGTTGCGGGTAGCTGCCAATCGTGCAGCATCGCAAGTAGCCGTTCTGCGCCGACCTTGCCGAACTCGCCCCGCGAGAGTGCACTCGGGGAGCGGGTGTGAAAAGTCCCGAGCCAGACCGAAATAGCGTCGAAGTCGAACGTTAAGCACACCTCAATCCGTTTCGCCATCGAAACTCTCTCCGCAGTGATTGCAGCGCCCATCGGCGGTTCATTCTTGCGGCCTCGGAAAGTAGTTGAGCCGGGCTCGATCAGGAAATCAAACGAAACTATAACTTTCCTGTCGGGATTGCCCGGCTAATGTGAGCGATTCGGTGTTCGTTCACTTGACAGTTGCCGCAAGCCTGTTGTAGTCCGATGCACAGCTTTGGATGCGAGTCGAGCGCTGCCCCAAGAGTTGCGGGCTTGATGATGTATTCAAAGTTTTTTTGAGTCTAAATCGGCGAAGCAAAATGCAGGTGAGCGCGGAATTGAGAGACATAGGCAAAACCAGCAAAAAACTCTGGGCCTTGCTGGGAGTCGGTATATTGACCATCGCGCTGAGCGCGATAGCCGTGCCGGCCTCCACCGAGGGACAAAAGCGCAGCGGCGCGCCGCCATGGCTTGGACTGTTTGGCACGGCGATTCGGCCCGATGGCGCGATGTTCATCGTGGGCTCAAAAGCGCTGTTATTGGTCTCGACTGATCATGGCAAGAGCTGGACGCAAGCGACGCTCAATGAACGCGCCGGCGATCAGCTTTTTCAAGATCGGGACCTTTACTCAATTCGGTTCACCCCTGACGGCAAGCTGGGGCTTATCGTCGGTGAAAACGGCACGGTCATGCGCTCTGCGGACGGCGGAAGCACGTGGACCGCGCAAACCAGCGGAACGCCCAAAAACCTTCTCAAGGTCTTCTTACTTGACGATCAAACCGCAGTTGCGGTCGGTGCTGATGGCACAATCGTGCGTACTGCCGATGGTGGCGAGCACTGGCAAATCATAAAATGTCCAAAGCTGATCACGCTGTTCGACGTCACCTTCACTGACAAAAATACCGGTTGGGCGGTCGGTGAATTCGCCACAGTTTTGAACAGCACTGATGGCGGTCAGACCTGGAAGGTGGTCTCGGGCGGTAATACCAACGACTTTACCATCGGTCCATATTTCACCATTAATTTCACCGATGCTCAGAACGGTATTGCGGGTGGATTAGCGGGCGAGTTGGCGACTACCAATGATGGCGGCAAGACTTGGAAGCCGGCCAAACTACCCGATCAGGTGGGTGCCTATGCGGTTGCGGTGGATGCCGCCAACAAGAAAGTTTGGGCCGGTGGTACCGGCGGACGGGCTTTTTACCAGCCGATCGGCGGGCAATGGCAGGAAGCGCCACGCGCCACTTTTAATGATCTCAGCGACATCGCGCTATCGGGCAATGAGGGCGTCATGGTCGGTCTGAACGGAACAATTCTTCTTACCGACGACGCGGGCAAACAATGGCAAGCAGTTCAGTAAATCTCGGATCATTCAGAATTGGTGATTTTGTCCTTAAATACCGTGCGATTGTCGGCGGTATCCTGCTGATAGTCAGCGCCATTGCCGGTTACTACTGTACGCAGGTCAATATCGCAACGAAGTTCGATGATTTCTTCCCGAGCTACCATCCTAACGTTCAACTCTATCGCGAGTGGCACAAATACGGCGGTGCGCAAACGCTCTCCGTGATGGTGCAGGTCAAGAACGGCGATATTTTCAACACTGACACCCTACAGAAAATTCACGATATCCAAACTGACGTGGATAAGCTCCCGGGCGTGGATCACAATGAGGTGCTCTCGCTCGCGTCTTATCGCGTTAGTTACGCCGACGCGTCACCCGGCTCGCTGTTGATCAAGCCGTTCATGTTTCCTGGAATCCCGAAAGACGAAGCCGGTATCCAGGACTTGAAGAAAAAAGTGATGGCCAATCGGGCGACGATCTCGCAACTAGTCAGTGCCGATAATAAAAGCGCTCTGGTCGCGGCTTCCTTCAATGAGCGCGGCCTCGATTATCGCGAGTTGTTCAATGAGGTCCAGACGATCGTCAAGAAGTATCAGGATTCTAACAACCGGGTGTACGTCGCCGGTGAACCGATTATCCGCGGGTATGGGTACTATTATGAGCCGGTAGTAACGATTCTGTTTCCTGATCGCCGTCGGCATCATGATCCTGATTCTGTGGGCGACCGGCGGACAGCGTAGCCGATGGTGGGCGCCGATCGTTACCGGCACTCTCTCGGCTATATGGGGTTTGGGTTTCGTCGGTCTGATGGGTTACGACTTTGACCCGGTCATGCTGGTCATTCCGTTCATCTTGACCGCCCGCGACATGAGCCACGGAATTCAGTGGCAAGGTCGTTATCACGACGAATTAGACCGCCTCGGAGATAAGTTTGCGGCTTGCTCAGCTACGACCGACTTCATGTTGCCGCCGGGTTTCCTGTCTATTATGGCGGATATCAGCGGCATCGTGTTCATCTCATTCGGCGGAATTCCCGTCCTGCAGCACATCGCGTTGGCCGGTACGGTCTGGCTCGCTGGCAGTCTCACGATGGTCTTTATTTTCCAGCCCATCCTGATGAGCTATCTGCCGATTCCCGGAAATCAAGCACAAACGGGTCAAGAGCAGGCTCAGCCAGCGGTCTGGGCAATTGGGCGAGGGCGCGCTTCGATTGGTTGGTCCATGTGCCAACTCGTCCAGGTGTCTTGCGCAAAGTCTTGTTGTGGGGATCTGCGGCATTTTTGATTTACGGCGTAGTCGCGGGCATCAAGAGCAAGATTGGGTACTCGACCGCAGGCACCCCGTTGTACAAGCCATATTCCAAAGTCAATCAGGACATTGCGGAAGTGGGCAGCAAATTTCCGCTCGAAGAGGGCTGGGTTATTCTCACTACCCCGTCATATCCGGATAAACAGTCGGTGCTGGGCCCTGCTGTGCTGAAGATGGTCGATGATATGCGCGCCGATCTGTTCAAGGATCCGAAGGTCGCGCAGGTCATCTCGTTTTCCTCGACAGTTTCCGAGCCGTTCAACGAGATGTTCCATTACGGATTCCCGAAGTATTTGGGAGTTCCGGATACAATGGAGATGTCGGGCAACCTTTGGTTCCTGTATCTGAATGGTTCGGCGCCCGGTGAGCTCGAGCGGTTCATCTCAAACCGCAACAACAACGACACCTGTATTCGCGTGCTCCTGCGAGATCATACGTATGACACGTTGAATCGAATCCGCGATGAAATTGGCCAATTCGTGAATGAACGAGTGACGCCCGATCCGAACCTGAGTAACGTCAAAGTCAAATATTTGGCGGGCATCGCGGGCTTATATCTCGCTGCGAATGACGTCTTGAAGCAGCTGGACTTTCTGAACATTACGTTTGTGCTGGCAGTCGTTTGGCTTTTCTGCGTCGGTGCATTCCGATCGTTCGTCGCTGGATTCATGTTCCTCTTGGCCTGCGTCCTGGCTAACTTCGGCGCGTTCATTTATATGAATATTCGCGATATTGGCCTCACGATCGACACGATTCCGGTAATCTCGCTCGGTATTGGGTTGGGAGTCGATTACGGGATTTACACTGTCTCGCGAATACGCGATGAAGTAATGGGCGGGATGGAAGTTGACGACGCGATCGTGCTCGCATTGAGTACGACCGGCGTGGCGGTGTTTAACACGTTCCTCGTCATGATTGGTGGTATCTTCCCCTGGATTTTCTCGCCGTTGCTCTTCCATAGCCAGATGAGCACTTTGCTGATCTTCCTGATGGGTACCAACATGATCGCAGGCTGTATCGTTCTGCCGTGCTACCTGTCGTGGGCGCGACCGAAGTTTGTCTTCGGTGGCAAATCGATGATCAGAGAGCGGGAATTGAGAGCAGCGGTTTCATAAGTGCCAGTCTGAAACATGGCTGATATTACGGCGGATGACTCCAGTGAGCATCCGCCGTAACTTTTCAAGCGATTACTTTGCCGGAACCAATGTCTGCTTTGATTAGTTTACGTAAGAGGGGGCTTGGTCTAACGCGGGAAAGCGATTAGATTGGTTAATTTCGGAAAGGCGAAATTCACTGGAGATATTCAACAGCGATGTATCGCAAATTCTCAATATGCTTTTTGATCGCGATTATTGCGCCGATAGCTGGATGCCAACGTAATATTATTCATTTCAATCCGGCTCTGGCCGGCAGCTTTTTCCCGCTAACACCGAACGCGGTATGGAGCTATCGGATCAACAGCAAAAGTCAGCGCACGACTTATGTAATCACTGACAAAGTGCTCGGACTCAAGTACGTGCCATCGTTGAATGTGACCGGACAAGTGGTCGAGGAATATTATAATCTTGACCGGGGTGGCTCACGTCCGATCGTTTATGTAAATAAAGGCGGCTATCTTACTCGTCTTTCGGGTTTGGAGTACTCGAAAGACGAAATCTCGGCACCGGCATGGGGCCGCTCTGAAGAGGGGAACTTTATGCCCGCTATGATTACGCCGGATGTTTCCTGGAAAAGCACGATCTTTCCATTCGGGCATATGGAAGGCGCTTTCGATATCAAGCAGTCGCATCGCACGATCTTTGAAACTCAGGATGTAGTTGTGCCGGCTGGTCGCTACGCGGGATGCGTTCGCATCGATACAATAGCCATTTATGAGGGCGGCTCATTTGCCAAGAGCAAAAAGAGCAACAAGCTCCTCTATCAGGATTGGTACGCGCCCAATGTTGGACTGGTGAAGACTGAAGTTCACGAGGGCGATGAACGAGGTCCGCAGATGGAGCTGGTCGAGCTGCTCAAATTTTCCAGTCCGCCGCCGATTTTACCATCGACATCATCGCCCAACAGCTAAGTTTCGAATTCGAAGTTTACCGAAGAAGTAATCTTGCGGATGCGCAATTCTTTGCCGAAACATATTCTGCTGCGAATTCAAACTTACGACCTAAGCAGTGATTCAGCCTGCATCAGCCATTCGGACGCGTCAGGATATCGTGCGCGCCTCCGGTCGATCGCTTTCCGGCGGGAAGTGTATAGTTAATCGCGACCGCATCGATGTAAAAGCCATTGTGTCCGGGCTCGCCGACGCGACGAGTATGCTCGGCTTCCTTGATATATTCGCCTTGACCAGAATAAACGTCTTTCTGGGTTGATTCGGTCAGAGTTTCATTTGGACTGGCTTGGTAGAGAAAATTCTTGATGTCCTGATGCTGACTGTTGATTATTACCAGCGCATCAGCGCCGGTCTCGCATGCTTTCCGCTTCAGGGCCGGTAGGACGTCTGATTTGTCATCCTGAAGGTCCGCCCATACCTCAACGATTGCGACCTGCCGATAGGAAATCAGCGGTAATCCCTCCATAACCGGCATATTGCAGTCGGGCGATTTTGCGGCGAACGCATAAGGAGCGAGCTGTGTGACGTTCACCTGCATCGGAACTCTGCCGGGCGTCGAGCATGCGCTAGAGATCCAAATCAAAGGCGCGAGGAAACTAAATCGCGCGCCCATTGACAGTGTTGAATTACGACGCAGCTTTTCTCTCATGTCGCTCTCCCAAGTTTGGAGCTTCGACGGTAGGTTAGCACAACGGAAATGAGTCCATCCATTATGCGGCTCTGCGGATAAAAGATGGCGCTATTTGAATTCGATAGTAAAGAGTATGATCAATTCATGCGTTACTGGATTAGGAGCGCATTTATTCTTTGGTTCGCGACCGTTATGACGCTCGGTCAAAGTTGCGCAACTTTGCAGGGCGCCAATCCGTCAGCAACTAATTCATTTTCCAGCAATTCCGGAGCGAGTTCCTCGACTAGCGGAGCCACCACCAGTGGCAGCGAGCCAGCAATTACACCAGTCGCAAAAAGTTTCGATCCAGCCGGATACAAGGTCGATTCGGCCGAGAGTAAGGCTTTGTCGGATTATTTGACGCAACATAAACTGCCGCTGGTCGGTGCCCAGGTGATGCATGGGCCGGCCGGTCAGCGTGGCGTCGTTCTGTATGGCTTTGTCGGCTCGGACTTCGGTAAACAGGACGCGATAGCGAAAGCGCGCACGTATTTGAGCGATTCGTCTATCGCGGTGAATAATCGAATCAAAGTGGAGCCTCAATTACTAACTTCTAATGGCGCCAGCACGAACACGTTCAAATTCGGAGCCGGGCGCCGCGTCTGCCGGTAATGATTCGTCTGCGCAGTCTTATCCCGGTCCTGACAGTTACACTCAGCAACAGAACGAAGCGCAACAGTACGTCCAGCAGCAGAATACCGGGTCTGCGATTAGTTCAATGGCGCCGCTATTGATGTTGGGAATGATGGCGTTGAGCATGACTTCAGGTGGTGGATTTGCCGTTGGTCCGGGATCATTTGGATCATTCGGTTCACCGGGGCTGTCGCCATTTGGCGCACCGCCGCCATATAACCCTTATCCGGGTTTCTCGTCGCCCTCTTACGGAAATGCGCCATCCTTCGGCAGCGGTGCTGCACCTTATGGTTCGGCGCCACCCTACAACCCCTACGGGCCGTAAGCGCGAGCATTATTACAGTCCGCTGAAAAAAGCCCGAATATCATCGGCCAACAGTTTAGGTTCTTCCATTGCGGCGAAGTGCCCTCCACGCGGCATCGCAGTCCAGCGCTGGATGTTGAATGCCTGCTCGGCCCATTCGCGCGGCGGCTTGAGAATCTCACGCGGGAAAATCGCCGCTGCGGTTGGCGTCTCAATACGCTTGTTCGCGTCGGGGCGCCATGGATGGTGGCGCGCTTCATAGTATAAGCGCATCGAGGAATTAATCGACTGCGTGATCCAGTAGATCATTACATTAGTTAGCAGTTGATCTTTGCTGAAGCGGCGTTCGACGTCGCCGCCGCAATCACTCCATGTGCGAAATTTCTCGACGATCCACGCTGCTAGTCCAGCGGGAGAGTCATTCAAGCCGTAGGCAAGCGTCTGCGGTTTGGTCCCTTGAATTTGCTGGTAGCCGGTTTCTTCGCGCCGGAAATTATCGAGATCAGCCAGAAAGATCTTTTCTTCATCGGTCAGTTCGCCTTCGCGCCGGGTTCGTCCACCAACGAACAGCAGATTGAGATGGATTCCGTAAAGCGAATCGCGATGCGTTTCCCCGAGCCGGGAAGTTATTGCAGAACCCCAATCGCCACCCTGCGCGCAATATCGTCGATAACCCAAAACTTCAGTCATCAGCTTATGAAACAATTCGGCGATTGCCTGGATATTGGTCGCGCGCACCTGCGGATGTCCGCTGAATCCGTATCCGGGTAATGACGGCGCGATAACGTCAAAAGATTGATCGACGTGACCGCCGTGAGCGGCAGGGTCGGTCAGAAGTGGTATAATCTCCATAAATTCAGAGATCGATCCGGGCCAGCCATGAGAAAGCAGCAGCGGTTTTGGATTGGGGCCGCGCCCTTTTTCATGGATGAAATGGATTTCAAGACCGTCGATATTGGTCTTGAACTGGGTGAAACGATTGAGTTGAGTTTCATGCTTGCGCCAATCGTATTCGGTTCGCCAGTACTCGACGAGTTGCTTCAGGTAAGCGAGGTTGGTCCCGTATTCCCATCCGGTATTCGGCACCTCGTCAGGAAAGCGGGTTCGCGCGAGCCGTTCGCGCAAGTCATGGAGAACCTCATCGGAAACTTCGATCGTGAACGGCTGGATTTGCGGCATAGTTTTCCCTCTATGGCTTGGGGGCGAGCGCCTGCTTCACGAGTTCGCTGGCGAGCTTGCCATCGAGCTGTGCTCCAAATTGATCGCGTAGAGCTTTCATCAATGGACCAATCTGCGTGAGGCCAGCTGCAAGATGTGTCGCTATTGCCGTCTTCATTTCGTCGGGTGTCAGCGCCTCCGGCAAATAGCCCTCGAGGATTTTGGCTTCAGTCTCATTTTGATCGATGAGGTCGGTACGGTTGCCTTTACGCGCGAATTCGAGTGCTTCCTCTCGGCGGGCGCGTTCGCGTTTGATAACTTGGACGACCTCGGCCTCATTGACTGGCCGGCGAACATCTTTTTCGATCCGGGTCAGCTCGGCAAGCACCCCTCGGATAGTCATCATGCGTAGCTTGTCGCCAGATTTCATGGCGGTCTTGAGGTCGTTCTGTAAGCGGCTTTTCATGGGAATTTCTCGGCGTTCTGGTGACTATCGGTCAGCATAGCTTACCGATTGCGGTCGCGAGTCGAAAGCGAAGTTGGGATGGATCCTTGATTGCGTTTCTTGCTGGACAAGCTCAAAACGGAGATAGGCTAATTGCATAGTAGCAGTATGATGCAATCATCAGCCTTTATCTGCTGTAAGCAGCAGAATGCGATGTAAACAAAATTTAAAGCGTTTATTTGTCTCATGTTGCGTCATTTTTTCTCATTTGCTAATTGATGGAGACAAGCAATATGGCACGTTTAGAATCACTATTAACTGTTAGCTCTACACAAGATATCGATTCTTTAGCAATCGAAGATAGATCGCCTGCGGTAAAGTCAATTTTAGGGCCGAGCCCTTTTGTTGGGGCGGACAGCAATGACTTAATTCGCATATGGAGTGAATTGGCTGGACAATTGATGAGCCACCCGGCCAACCTGATGACGGCGGCGCTAAACTTGTCCAGTGAGTTCGTCCGAATTGCAGCCGGGATTTCGAACGTTGAGCCCGACTCCGGCGACCGCCGCTTCAACGATCCCGCTTGGGAAGAGAATCCATTTTTTCGGGCGCTGATGCAGACTTATCTGACATGGCGCAAAACCACCCATGAACTAATCGCGCCGGAGCGAGCCGCGGATAAAAACTGGAAGGCTTCGGGGCAGCAGCAGTTCGCCATAACGCTGCTGACTGAGGCGCTGGCGCCGACAAATACTCTTTTCGGTAATCCCGCGGCGCTGAAGCGATGCTTCGAGACGGGCGGTAGGAGCTTGATCGATGGCCTCCGCAATTTTATCGACGATCTTTGGAACAATGGCGGAATGCCGTCGCAGGTGGACAAGCGGCCATTCAAGGTCGGCGAGACGATCGCGGCGACGCCGGGCGCAGTGATCTATCGTGGAGAACTGTGCGAAGTTATCCAGTATTCGCCCGTGACAACACAGGTGCGTGCCCGCCCGGTGCTGTTGGCGCCGCCTCAGATCAACAAATTCTATGTCATGGATATGGCGCCGAAGCGCAGCTTGACTGAGTATGCGGTCGCGCATGGCTACCAATTCTTTACAATTAGTTGGCGTAATCCCGGTCCCGAATACCGGGATCGAGGGCTGGACGACTACGTTGCGGCAATCAAGGAGGCGATCGCCGCTGTTACTGAAATCACCCACAGCCCGGACGTCAATCTGCTCGCGGTTTGCGCCGGAGGGATAACGTCAACGCTGTTACTGGGGCATTTGGCGGCTATCGGTGATCGGCGAGTAAACAGTGGGACGCTGCTGGTGACGACGCTGGATTCGGGAGAGTCGTCAATGACCTCGATGTTTGCGACCGAGGAGAACGTGCGAGCCTCCTGCTTACGCTCGAGCCGGAGCGGCGTGCTGGACGCTGCGTCACTTGGGCGCACGTTCGCGTGGCTGAGGCCGAACGATCTGGTGTGGCATTACTGGGTTAACAACTATCTTATGGGCAAAAATCCCGAAGCCTTCGACATTCTCTATTGGAACGCCGATTCGACCAATTTGCCAGCGAAGTTGCATGCAGGATTTTTGGACCTGCTGCTGCGCAATCCGCTGCTCGAAGTCAATCAGGTCGAGGTGCTCGGCACTCCGATCGACCTGCGGAAAGTGCACAATGATATGTTTTTGCTGGCCGGCATGACGGATCATATCTGTTCTTGGCGTGCGGTCTATCACGCGGCCCGCTTGTTCAGCGGTCATACGGAGTTCGTGCTCAATTCCAGCGGGCACGTACAAAGCCTGGTTTGCCCGCCAAACAACTTTAAGGCGAAGTACTTCACAAATTCAAATCTGGGACAAACGCCGGAAGAATGGCTCGCCTCCGCCACCGAGCATAAAGGAACATGGTGGGATCATTGGCTGGAATGGCTTGAACGTCGTTCAGGCGATTTGCGCCCCGCGCCCGAAGCGCTGGGCAATGATCAGTTTCGGCCATTATGTCCGGCGCCCGGTACGTACGTGCATCAGCAGCCATAAACTAAGGCTGCTTGTATTAGCAAAGGGGGAAAGATGTCCAGCGGAAGGAATCGAACTAAGGAGTTAGGCGCACGTCTGGCAACCATCGAAGAACTGATCGAGGAGATCGTCGGGCGTATAGGATTACTTGATGAACAAGCGCGGCAAGCCGGCTATCGGGCTCAATTAGCGATCGAGCATTGGAATGAAACGCACGAAATCATTGCGGATGAGAGCCGAAGCGCAAGCAGCGCTAAAATTCCGGACCTCCAGACAGTAGTGTCGCGGGTTGACCGGCGAATCGAAAAATTACGGGCACGATTGTAAATCGGGCTTTTAGCTGGCGCGTGATGATCGAGTCAGATTCGATCACCGCGCCAGCTTTTCCAAACAAAATGATGGAGTTGGCAAGATTGGTCGCCTAAGCTGAAGCGCGAGCTAGCGAGCGGCGAGCACTTCGGCGAGATGCCGGACCTCGATATTGATGCCTCGCCGATGCATCGCGCCGCCGAGCTGCATCAGGCATCCACAGTCGTTCGCGACCAACGTTTGTGCGCCACTCTCGCACAGGCGAGCAATTTTATCTTCGGCCATTGCAGTCGAGATTTCAGGGAATTTGACCGAAAACATCCCGCCAAAGCCGCAACATTCCTCTGGATTGCGAAAATCAACCAACTTCAGACCGCTGACGTTACTGAGCAGTAGGAGGGGTTCTTCGCGAACCCGCAACTCGCGGCTCAGATGGCATGACGGATGATATGCGACAGTTTGCTCGAAACGCGCCCCGACCGATTTGATCTTGAGCACGTTTACGAGAAACTGCGATAACTCGAAAATCCACGGACGGATTGCGGCGGCGCGATTGCTTAAATCGCGATCGCCCGCAAGCAAATCCGAATAGAAAATCTTAATCATGCTCGAGCATGAGCCGGACGGGACAATGATCGGAACTCCGGGCTCACAGGAATCGAGAAATCGACGCGCCAGACCCAGGGCATCTTCGCGCAATCCTTCGTTGAAGGGGGCCTGCCCGCAACAAAATGCTTCGCGCATCGGACGCACTTGAAGCTGCAATCGTTCGAGCACTTTGATGGCGGACTCAACCGCGTTTGGAAAGAATTGTTCGGCCAGGCAAGTGGCGAATAACTTAACCTCAGTCACTTCACGAATACTCCGGACGAATCATGACGGGACCGCCGCCGCATAGAGTTGCTTCGGACCGTGGACGCCAATCACGATCATCTTCTCGATGTCGGCAGTCCTGCTTGGTCCGGTGATCAAAGCGACGCGATTCGAGCTGAAACGATCGGGTCCGACGGCGGCGATAACTTCGGCTAGGCTCGGCAGTATCCGATCGGCCGCCACGAAGATGAAATTAACTGGCGGCAAGATCGTCAGCGAACTGGGACGGCGGCTGCTCGCGACTACGCAGAAGGTTCCGGTGGACGCGATAGCATAATCAGCCTCTATGATGCCGAGGTCGCAGGCTGCAATCTGCGCGCGAAGTGTCGCCCGATTGCCGTCGGACACGGAATCAGTACGGATGACCTCAACGCGAGCCTGCGCCAGCGTCTCGGCTATACGATTGGAACTTACACTGATGCCGTCCCCCAACGCTACGCTGCGGATCGATGAGTCTCGCGCGAATTGGACGAGCTGATTGTAGAGATCGCTCGGCGAAATCAGGCCGCTGAACTTTCCGCCGACACGTTCGAGCTCATGTCCGAACTGGGAGACCAGCTCGAGCTGGCGCAGCGCGGGCAGGCCAGCCGGTTGCGGCGTGAGTCCATTGGATTGATGAGGCTCATGATTCGGCTGGCGGATCAGCGCCGCGCGAACATTCCCGACAATTTTTTGAAAATCACCCAACCGCCTTAGCTCCTCGAGTGCGGGGCGCGAAAGTCGCGCGTGCGGGTCCAATTTTTGAACGCGCCCGGCATCCGGCGAAGATAGCCGTCACGGCTGATTGGCCACGCGAGCAGGCCGCCGATCCGAGTCAGTCCTCGCATCAGTTTCGGATGCATCGCCATCCGCGCGAATCTGCTTGCTGCCCGCCGCGTGCCAGCGATGTCGCGTGGAAATTTCACCAGCGGGGCGTCTTCACCGCGTCCTTCCTTCCATCGCATGTGGAGCAGGATGCGCGGAATATCAATTTTCACCGGACAGATGTCGCGGCATGCGCCGCATAGAGTTGATGCGAAGGGAAGATGCGCGGCAGCTGAGCCAAACAGGTTAGGACTGACAATCGAGCCGATCGGGCCCGAGTATGGGACGCCATAGGCGTGTCCTCCGATGCGTCGATAGACCGGGCATACGTTGAGACAAGCGCCGCAGCGCAGACAATAGAGCGCCTCGCGCAGGACAGGATCGGCGAGCATTTTGCTGCGCCCATTATCGAGCATCACGACGTGAATCTCGCGCGGCCCATCGAGGTCATCATCGCGGCGGGGCCCGTTGATGAAATTGGTATAGCAAGTGAGCTTCTGGCCAGTGGCGGTCCGCGCCAGAACTTCTAGGAAATGGCTCAAATCAGTGAGTTTCGGGATAACCTTCTCGATACCCATCACGGTGACCAATGTGTCGGGCAAGGTGCTGGAGAAGCGTCCGTTGCCTTCGTTCTCGACCAGTACGAGTGTGCCGGTTTCGGCAATGGCGAAGTTAACGCCGGTCACGCCCATCTCGGCGCTCAGGAAAATCGAACGTAACCGTTCGCGGGCCGCGGCGGTCAGCTTTTCAGGTTCCGGTGTGTAGTCGATTCCGAGTTTTTCCGCAAACAACCGTCCGATATCCTCGCGCGACAGATGAATCGCCGGCGTGATGATATGTGATGGGGTCTCATGACGAAGCTGGACGATATATTCGCCGAGATCAGTTTCGACCGGCTCGATTCCCACAGCGGAGAGCGCCGGATTAAGTGCGATCTCCTCAGTCGTCATCGATTTTCCCTTAACCACCTTTGTCACGCCGCGATCTTGCGCGACTTGCACGATGTAATTGCGTGCTTCCTCTGCATCGGCAGCGATGAAAACCTTGCAGCCATTAGCTTCCAGGCGACTTTTCAATTCGACGAGCAGTTCGTCCAATCGGTTGATGGCGTCTTCTTTGATGCGACGTGCGGTATCGCGCTCAGTGTCGAAAGGCGGAAACTCGGCACGAGTTTCCGCAACGTGGTTCAGGTGACGGCCGGTCGCGTTTTCAAGCTTGCGCCGCAATTCAGTATCGGCAACCGCTGTACGGCTGGCGGCAAAAAAGTCAAAAGACGAGCTCTCAGCCATCGGACTATTCTCTGCGAAACGCTCCGTGATGAGCGATCATCCTAATCGCTTCTGCTCAAGCAGAGAATCAGTGCAACGATGCTGACGTGAATTATCGAAATCGCGGTGTCTCCAAGCTGGATAGTTCCGGTTGGATTTCGCAGTCGTTTCTGGTTTCCGGCATCGCGACGGAAAGAATCGCCAGCGCAATCAAAGCGACTCCGGCCAGGGTTAGAAATCCCGCCGAAAAGCCTAAATGCTGCACGACATATCCGGCGGCGGCAGTGCTCAACGACGCGCCAATCCCGACGGCAGTTGCGACAAAGCCCTGTGCAAAATTGAATCTGCCAGTACCGCGCATCACGTCGGCGATCACCAGAATCGAGACGATTCCGAAGACTCCTGCGCCAATTCCGTCGAGAATCTGGATCGCAACCAGTAAATAGGGATTCGCCGTTAACGTGTAAAGAAAGCCACGAATCGGTAGTACGCCGAAGCCGATGAGCAGGAGCGGCTTGCGACCCCATCGCTCTGACGCTTTACCGATCGGCGTGGCGATGATCGCAATCACGATCTGGGTCGTGATGATGCAGGCTGACATGAACAGCGAAGAGTCGCGCAAACGGCCGCGCGCGAGCATCATCCCGATTAGCGGGAGCATTGCGGCGTTGGCGAAATGAAACATCACAGCGCACGCAGCGAAGATCATCAGGCGATGGTTCTTGAGCAGTGCTGAGTAATGCTGCGGGCGTTCGACGCCGTGGTCGCGAGATGCGCCGCGAGCGCGTTCGTAATCGATCTCGGAAGCGCGAATGGTGCGCAGGGAGATCAGCGTGGGAATCGAAAGCAGTGCGGACAGCACGAAGATCATGCGCAGAGAGTAATAACCGGCAAGCCCCATCAGAGCGGCGGCGAACGCATTGCCGGCGGAATTGAAGCGATTGTTGCGGCCAATCTGCTCGCCCATCCGTCGATAGCCGACCAGACCAAGCGTGATTGCAGCGATCGCGGGTCCGACGATGCTCCCAGCGACGCCGTGGAAAATCTGCACGAGGGTTACGAGGATAAAATTCGGCGACAATGCCAGGATCAATGCAGCGGCTGCGATCGCGCTCGTCGCAATAGCCACCAACGCTCGTTTGTACCTAAGCCAATCGACAATCGCGCCCGTCGGCGATTGGCTCAGCACGCCCGCGAGCGCCGCGCTCGTCAGCATCCATCCGATCGCCTCCTGATTCCATCGAAGCGAGGCCAGATAGACGGCGACGAAAGGTCCGACGCCGGTCTGCACGTCGGCCATGAAGAAGTTAAGCCAGTCGAGGGAGCGAAGGCTGCGCGATGAGGGCTCCGGCAAAGCTTCGCGCGAATCTCGCAATATCGAGGATTTCAGTTGAGCCGGGAGACTTGGCGCAGCAGACGTACGACCGCATCGCGTGCAGCATCCGCCCCTGGATGATCAGGCGCCAGCGACAGGAAACTGCGGAAGTCCTCAAGCGCCGGGCCGAAGCATTCGAGCCGCTCGTAAACGCCGCCGCGTTCAAGGATCTCAACGACCGCGCGCGGATCCAGCATCAGAATCCGGTCGAGCGTGCTCAGCGCTTTGTTCCAATCCGAGGCGGCAGCGTAGATATTCTTAAGATTACGCAACATCCGCGACAGAATGTCCCGCGCACCGACAGCCTTGAGCATCGCCGGGTCAATTTCCACCGGCTGCCCATAAATTTGCGTCAGGCGGGCACGAATCTCGTCCAAGCTAAGAATCGCCCCGGCATTGAAAGGATCCACGATCAATTCGCCACGATCATCAACCGCCTTGACCAAGAAATGCGCCGGAAACGATACTCCAAACAGGTTGAGTCCCAATTGGCGGCCTACTTCGATATAGATTACCGAGAGCGTGATTGGAATCCCGAGGCGGCGTTCAAGCACATCATTGAGAAATGAATTACGCGGATCGCCGAACTGATCGCGATTGCCGTCGAAACCTTTGTTGTTAAAAAGAAACTCGGACAGTAGCTGCACTTTCTCGATGGTGTCGGCGCCGGCCTGAACGGCAGGCGCAGCCTCGCGCGCCAAGTCCGCTATGCGCTCAAGAAATTCTTCAACATTTAGAGCCGGGTACTCCTCTTTGGCGATGAGCAAGGCGCCCCGCGCCAAGGGAATGGGTTCGCGGGCAGCCAGCTTCGAGAATTCTTCGCGCGTGTCGCTCATGATGAATCGCTCGATCAACAGTTAATGCATTGTGCGCAGCCGCTCAAGCGCGAAAATCCTTCAATGCATGATCGATCTCGTTGCGCACTTCGGGATTCGTCTCAACCTTATCTGCGTTGAGCAATGTTCTGCGCGCCGCTGAATCATCGATTTCGCCAAGCGCCCAAGCAACATGAGCACGAATCAAGGCGTCCGGCTCTCCCATCAGTGAGCGTGCAAGGATTGGCACTGCTTGAGGATTCCCGCTATTGCCCAGCGCGATTGCAGCATTACGGAGAAGTCCCCGCCGCTTGGTGCGCTTGACGGCGGACTTGGCATATCGGCGGCGAAAAGCGTCATCATCCAAGGTCATCAATTCGACGAGTGACGGCATCAGACGATCATCAATAGTCGCGGAGCGCTGAGCGTCGGAATTCCAGGGGCAAACCTCCTGACAGATGTCACAGCCGAAAATCCAGTTGCCGAGGGCGGGACGCAAATCACGAGGAATCGTCCCGCGATGCTCGATCGTCAGATACGAGATGACAGCGACGAGGCTCCAGCAGATATCCTTCGGCCAATGCATTGGTTGGACATAAATCGAGGCATTGACGGCAAGTTCCGCAGTGATCGCGATACGGCTCGATCGGCGCGTCAAACTCGATGCTGGTGAAGATCTCGGCGAGGAAAAAATACGAGCCTTGGTACTTGTTGATTAAGTTAGTGTTGCGCCCAAACCATCCGAGTCGCGATTCTGCGGCCCATTCGCGCTCGAATACCGGTCCGGTATCGACGTAAACCCGAGTCACCTCTGCGGGACTGAATGACGCTACGACATCCGCAACAGCGCGCGCTTTCGCCAGAACAACGTCGTGATAGTCCGGCCCGAGAGCATAAGAGGCAATCCGCCCGCGCAGTTCGGCCCGCCAGTCAATCTGGGGCATCGCGGGAGCTTGATAGGGGAACGCGAGGCTGATTACGGAGCGAAGACAAGGGTCGAGCGTTCGCGGATCGAATCGGCGCTCGGGGTCGCGGGCCAGCCAGCCCATCTCCGCGGCGCGACCCTCATCGAGCCAACCTTGAAAGAACTCATCGCGACCGGTGAGGCGACGCAATCGCGCAAATCCCACCATCACGAAACCGCACCCGTAGGCCGCCTCTGCGATCGATTTTTCGAGCTTGGTCACTTTCTATGAATCGATGCTAGCATTTTTGGCGAAACCGATGCCGTAATCAGAAAAACTGCCGATCAAGTAAATCGCTGATTTCGGTCTTGCAATCCAGCAAAAACCACCGAGCTAGATGCGCGAAGAAGCAATTTTAGGTAGGATCACATCAGCGGGTTTACATGGCCGCGTTCCGGAGGGATTTGATGTCAGAACTAATGGACCAACAGCCGATACAGAGTGAGACCGGTGGTTCGATTTTGCCGCGCGTGAATCTTACGCCCAAGGCGCTCGAAGCCGTGCGCCAGATGGCCGCCAAAGAGAAGATCGGGAGCGAGCAGGGGCTCCGAATCGCGGTGGTCGGGGGAGGCTGCTCGGGTTTTCAATACTCATTGAACTTCGATCAGAAAAAGGAAGGCGATATCGTCAGCGAGTTCGACGGACTGAATGTGCTCGTCGATGAAGTTTCGTTGCCTTATATCGCCGGCACCACGCTCGATTACGTTGAAGGCCTGCACAACGCAGGATTCCGCTTTGATAATCCTCGTGCGACGCGGACTTGCGGTTGCGGATCGTCGTTCAGCGCGTAATCCGCCGTTCCCGCGAGCTCCGGTGCTCTCTGGATAAATTCATCGATCGCGAGCGCCCACCTGAGAACTGCCGCAGTCGGGTACGTGAGCCCGGAAATTGAAAGATCTGCTAGGTAAAAGCGTCATCGTGACGGGCGCGACGCGCGGGATCGGGCGCGCAATCGCGATCGAAGTTGCGCGCCGCGGCGCGAACGTCGCCTTCAATTATATTAAGGGTGAAACGCAGGCGGATGAGCTGACGCGCGAGCTCGCCGCGATGGAAGTGAAAGCGCTGGGCTTCAAGGCTGACGTCGGCGATCTGAAAAGCGCGCGCGAGATGGTCAATACGGTTAAAAAAGAGTTCGGTGCAATCGATGGTCTCGTGAATAATGCCGGAATTACTCGCGACAAACTGTTAGTGATGATGACTGAGGAAGATTGGAACGAGGTAATACGGATTAATCTGACTGGCGCGTTTAATTTCGCGCGTGCGGTAGCTTTTATGATGATGAAGGCCAAGCGTGGGGCTATCCTGAACGTCACTTCAGTTAGCGGGCTGTCCGGGATGGCCGGGCAGGTCAATTATTCAGCATCTAAAGCTGGTTTGGTCGGAATGACCAAGGCGATGGCGAAGGAACTCGGCCGCATGGGAGTGCGAGTAAACGCTCTCGCACTGGGCTTTATCGAAACAGATATGACGGGCGCAATGCCGGAAGCAAATCGCAAGGCGGCAGTCGAGATGATTCCGCTGGGACGCGTGGGTAAGGTCGAGGAGGTCGCGCCGGTGGCGGCGTTCTTGCTCTCTGATGCCGCGTCGTACATCACCGGTGCGATCGTGCAAGTCGATGGCGGCCTCGCCATGTGAATAACGAGCGTCGCGGCACGTCAACTGGGATTGCGCTAGGTTAGCATCTCTAGATAATCGCAGTAGGTACAGGCTGTGGCAGATAATGAGTCAATTTTTTTCGAAGCCGAAGTGCCCCAAGCCTCGCGTGAGCTGGCGGAGCTTAGGACCTCGCGCGATTACGTTGCGCCTTTTGAGGTTTTACGGCGGCGCGTAATCGACGATTCCTTTGAGGGCCGTATGACGGTCGATGCGACCGTCGTTATCCGCGTTTGCGGAGTCGAGCAAACCGAGGCAGCGCGCGGGGTCGGGGTAGTCAATGCCTTTGACTTGGCGCTGCGCAAGGCTTTACTCAAAACTTTCCCGTTCCTTGAAGCAGTACAAGTAATCGAGACTTATGCGCACGCGAGCGGCGAATCGACTGAAGCGGAAGTTATGTCGATCAAGAAATTCTCCGATGGCCGCATGAAATGGAGCACGCTCGCCAAATCGACTAATCTGGTCGAGGCTGGATGGAAATCGCTTGTGGATGGTTACGAGTGGCGAATCGTTCAGGAGGAGCGCAAGCAACGCCGGCAGATTGAGAATCCACGCGCGCCGCGCCGCTAGAATTTCGAATTGCGTCGTGAAGCTTGTCCCGTCGCGCGCGTTCTAAAGCTCATAACGAAGCGAATGTTTCAGAGGTTTCTATGAAACTGCGAACAGCCTTTTGTGCGGCTGGCCTCTTGCTGGTTTCGAGCATCAATCCCGTTTTTAGCGCCGATAATGGATTCATCAAACCGGGAACCCCGGAAGCGGCGCAGGCGATCGCGAAGCTGACTCGCGCTGCAACACGACAATCGGATGAATGCGCAGCTCCTCTCGAGGCAGGCGAGGACAGCGAAGCGGGCACTTATTATTACAAGAAGGCGAAAGCAGGCGTCAGGCGCTGATCTCGTGAATACGAGCAGTCGATTATTACCGCAAAGATCTGTCTAGTCATCGATCTACTACCGCCGATCTTCGAAGTCACATGCGCTCGATAACAGCAAGGCTTCGCGCTATACCGGCGGCATACTAGCCCCGACCGATCAGCGGCATCTTGGTCGCCATAATCGTCATGAACTGAACATTCGCGTCGAGCGGCAGATTCGCCATATAGAGAACGGCTTTCGCGACATGGACCGGATCGAAGGTCGGCTCGACCATCGTCTGGCCATTCGGCTGCGGCACTCCGCGTTTCATCGCGGCGGTCAGTGGGGTTTCGGCATTGCCGATATCGATTTGCCCGCAGGCGATATCGTATTTGCGTCCGTCGAGCGAAGTCGATTTGGTCAGTCCAGTCATCGCGTGCTTGGTCGAGGTATAAGGTGCGGAATTCGGGCGCGGACTATGCGCCGAGATCGAGCCATTATTGATGATTCGTCCGCCGCGCGGCGTTTGCGCCTTCATGATGCGGAACGCTTCCTGCGTGCAGAGGAACGCGCCGGTCAGGTTGATATCGACGACCTTCTTCCATTGCTCGAAGCTCAAATCTTCGAGCGGGATCGGCGGCGCACCCACGCCGGCATTGTTGAATAGCAGATCGAGCCGCCCGAAAGCCTCCTTGGTTTTTGCGAACAAGGCGCTGACGGCGGCCGGAGTCGGCAACGTCGGTCGGGATGACCAAGCGTGCGCGAGCGCGGACTCGGCAGCCGCGCGCGCGACTTCTTCGAGCGGCTCGCGGCGACGCCCGGCGAGCGCAACCGCATAACCGTCGCGCAGCAATTCAATCGCGACCGATCGACCGATACCTGTGCCTGCGCCCGTGATAATTGCGACTTTACTTGCGGATTCCATATTGGCAGTTCCTCTTGATTCTCGCGATTGCTGACTTCAGCGTAACGGTTGTGGCACGATGATTACATCGTGAAGCCGTTTCGTATTTTCAATACTCTGAGCCGCACCGTCGAGGAGCTTAAGCCCGGCAATCCTCCCGACATTACATATTATTCGTGCGGGCCGACCGTCTATCTGCCGCAGCATCTCGGCAACATGCGCGCCTATCTTTTCGTCGATACGCTGAAACGGGCGCTGCGCTTCAACGGCTGGAACGTCCGTCACGTGATGAATATCACGGACGTCGGCCACATGACCTCCGACGAGGATGCGGGCGAGGACAAGATCGAGAAGACCGCGCGCGCCGAGGGCAAGACGCCGCTGGAAGTCGCGAATTTCTATATAGAACAGTTCAAGCGCGACTGCTCCCGCCTGAATATCGAGTTGCCCGAGCCGCCGCTGCTGTGCCGCGCGACCGATCACGTCGGCGATATGATCGCGCTGATCGAGCGCATCCTGAAAAACGGGCTGGCCTACGTCACGCCGTCGGGCGTCTATTTCGACGTGGAGAAATGGCGCGGGCCGGGCGGGCGAGGGCGGCTATCGCGCCAGAGTCTTGACGAGCAGCAGGGGAATCGGCTCGAACATTCGTCGGACAAAAAAAGTCCGCACGATTTTGCGCTATGGGTGCTCAATCAGCCGCATCACATGATGCAATGGGATTCGCCGTGGGGACGCGGCTATCCCGGATGGCATATCGAGTGCTCCGCGATGTCGATGAAGTATCTTGGCGAGACGCTGGATATCCATTCGGGCGGCCTCGACCATATTCCGGTGCATCACGAGAACGAGATCGCGCAATCCGAGGGCGCGACGGGCAATCCGTTCGTGCGCTATTTCGTGCACAATGCGTTTTTGGTCGGGATGGAAGGGGCGAAGATCAGCAAGAGCGCCGGCAAATTCCCGGTGCTCGATGATTCTTAGCGTCGATAATGGTGGTTTTGCTCATGAAGCTTTTAACCCGCTCGCATTTCGGTTGTTTTGCCTAGGAGCGAAGTACCGATCTGAACTAGCGTTCAGCATCGACGCGCTTCGGGCGGCGGAAAAGAATCTCTTTATTTCTATACGTTTGCTCGCGCGATGATGACAATCCGGCAGGCGATGATGACAGCAGTTGGACCAAGCGAATATCGGAGATCGCTTTCACGACGCCTTGAACGACGATCTGAATACTCCGCGGCGCTAGCGGTCGCGCTTGAGATGATCAGCGCAGCTTACAAAAGAGGCGATGATTTATTTGGAATAGCTTGCTCAACATCGACCAGGTCTGGGCTTAGACTTGAAGAACTATCGTGATACTCCGAAAGCGCGCGGGCGCGCTGATATTGAAAGGCTTGCTCAGCTTCGTGAGCAAGCAAGGAAATCTCGGGATTTCAGCAAAGCCGACGAACTGCGTCATCAGATATATACGATGGGCTTCGTGATCGAGGACACTCCTGAAGGCTATAGAATAAAGGAACGGCAAAACCTATAGGCATACTGCTTTGCTGGCGAGCCTTGATGCACGCTCTCAGTCGACGAGCGCGAGGAGGCTAGGCGCCTAAAAGATTTTAAGCGTTCGGACCAATTACGTGCTGAATTGCTCGCGCGCAATTGGATCGTGAAGGACAACCCGAAAGGAGGGTCCCTTTACCAACCGAAGGACGAGTCCGCGTTTTATCCGGGTGAGAAATCGCGCGCGCCTTGATGCGTGCGACATTTCTTAGGATAGTGACCCTCACCCTTACCCATCCGGGAGAGGGTAAGAAGGCGGGGTCGGAGCTCGAGGGAGCAAACAGGTGAGCGATGGCGATTGAACTGAAAAACTTTGACAGCCGGATGCAGGGATCGCGCGAGGGCGCCGAAGTCCGCCATCTCGACCCGCACAACGCGCCCTATTACCTGACGATCGGTGACGAAGCCGAAATCTTCAAGGCCGCCTATCAAGCCCGTCTGCCGATCCTGCTCAAAGGGCCGACCGGATGCGGCAAGACGCGCTTCGTCGAACATATGGCCCATCAGCTAGCGGCCATACCGGACGGCCCAAATGAATTGATCACGGTCGCTTGCCACGAAGATTTGACCGGCAGCGATCTGGTCGGACGCTATCTTGATCACAGCCGATGAAACGGTCTGGGTCGATGGGCCGCTGACGCAGGCGGTGCGGCGCGGCGCGATTTGCTATCTCGACGAGATCGTCGAAGCGCGCAAGGACACGACCGTGCTGATCCATCCGCTGTCAGACCATCGGCGGATTCTGCCGATCGAAAAGCGCGGCGAAACGATCGAGGCGCACGTCGGCTTCCTGCTGGTGATTTCGTATAATCCCGGCTATCAGAGCATCCAGAAAAACCTCAAGCATTCGACCCGCCAGCGTTTCGTCACGATCGAGTTCAACTATCCGCCGGCCGAGAAGGAAGTCGAGATTATCGCGCACGAATCGGGCGTGGATCACGACATGGCGTTGCAGCTCGCGATTCTCGGCGAGAAGGTGCGCCATCTCAAGGCGTCGGGGCTGGAAGAGGGCGTTTCGACCCGCCTGTTGATCTACGCGGGCGAGCTGATTCGGCAGGGAATCGCGCCTCGGCGTGCTGCGACCGTCGCGGTCACCTGGTCGCTGACCGATGAGAACGACAGCAAGCGCGCGATTGACGAAGTCGTCAAAGCGATCATGCCCGATTAGTGCTAGGACTGGAACGTACAGCTAGGCGAAGCGCAGCGAAGCCGAGCAAGCAAGTCTGCGAGTCGCGTCAGAATGAGAGTTCGCGAGGTGCATCAAGAATCTGAGTCGTACTATTGATGAGTTCCCGGACCCATAAGATAGATCTCCGCAGCGACACTGTCACGCTGCCGACCGAAGAGATGCGCGAGGCGATGGCGCGCGCCGAACTCGGCGACGATGTTTATGGCGAAGACCCGACCGTCAATCGGCTCGAACGGCTGGCGGCGGAGATGATGGGCAAGGAAGCCGCGATGTTCGTGCCGAGCGGCACGATGGGGAATCTGGCCGCGATGCTGACGCATTGCCCGCGCGGCACCAAGGCGTTTCTCGGCAGTCAGGCCCATACTTATGTGTACGAGGCGGGCGGGGCGGCGGCATTTGGCGGCGTAGTCGTCACGCCGATCCGCAACATCGAGAGCGGCGAACTCGACCTCGATCAACTGTGCGAAGAACTCGAACGTCCCCCCGATGCGCACTTCGCGCCGCCCGTCCCTGGTCGCGCTGGAAAACACGCACAATTTATGCGCGGGCACTGCCGTCGATGTGTCGCATCATGGCAGCGGTCGCGGAGCTGGCGCGGCGCCACGGCTTGCCGCTTCATCTCGATGGCGCGCGCATCTTCAACGCGGCGCTGGCGCTCGAAACCACTGCGGAGCAGATCGCGCATCCCGCCGACTCGGTTTCATTTTGCCTCTCGAAGGGGCTGGCCTGCCCGGTCGGTTCGCTATTGTGTGGCAGTCACGAGTTTATCGGGAGAGCGCGGCGCATGCGCAAAGCGCTCGGTGGCGGGATGCGCCAGGCGGGAGTATCGCGGCAGCAGGAATTGTCGCATTGGAGAAGATGATCGATCGGCTCGAGGAAGATCATCAGAACGCGCGAGCGCTGGCCGAAGGGCTTCGGCCTCGTCGCCGGAATCAATGTGCGTCCGGTGAAGCGCCGCACCAACATGGTGGTGTTCGATGTCGACGGCGATGCGCCGGAGGCGGCGAAGTTCGCCGAGGCGATGCGCGAGCGTGACGTTTTGATCGGCGCGCGCGGTCCTTCAGCCTTTCGCGCCGTGACCCACTACGGAATTTCACGGCTCGAAATCGATCGCGCCGTCGCCGCCGCGTCGGAAGCTGCGGCCGAGGCCTTCGGCGATCAGGCATGAACTCGCTAACTGAAATCTTCTCGCTCAAGGGACATATCGGGTTCGTCACCGGCGCATCGTCAGGACTTGGCGTCGAATGCGCGCATGCGCTGGCGCTTGGCGGGCGCCGACGTGGCGTTGGCGGCGCGGCGCGGCGATCGTGTCGAGAAGTTTGCCGACGAACTGACGGCCACTTACGGCGTGCGCACGATTGGCGTGCAGACCGACATTACGGCCGATTCCGACCTCGATCAGTTGGTCGCAGCAGTGCAATCCAAGCTCGGCGACATCGATATTCTGGTGAATAATGCCGGCATTTCGCCGACCGGACGCGCCGAATCTCTGCCGCGCGCGACTTGGGACGCGGCTATCGCGACCAATTTGACCGCGCCGATGATGCTCGCGCAGCGCGTCGCACGCGGCCTGATCGAAGCCGGCAAGCCCGGCCGCATCATCAACATGGCTCGATCTATGGGCTCGTCGCGAGCTCGATTTATCGCCTGTGCGCGTATGCCGCGACCAAAGCCGGGCTGGCGAATCTGACTCGCCAACTCGCTGTCGAATGGGCGCAGTACGGGATTCTCGTCAATGCGATCGCGCCCGGATGGATTCCAACCGAAGCCACCGAAGGCGGGATGGCGAAGCCGCAGAATCGCGAGCGGATGGAGCGTGCGACGCCGCTCGGACGCCTCGGCCGTCCGGAAGAATTGCGCGGCACGGTGATCTATCTGGCAAGCCCGGCTTCAAGCTACGTCACCGGTACGACTATTTCCGTCGATGGTGGCTATGTGGCCTGGTAAGAAACGAGGGGGAGTGGATGGCGGGGCTTGGCGCTCAGTTTCTGCGACGTAAGTCCGCCGACGCGCTCCTCGCCGAGGCTGGTCCAAGCGCTGATGGATTCAAGCGCGTCCTCGGCGCGTTCGACCTGACCTTGCTCGGAATCGGCGCGATTATCGGCGCGGGCATCTTCGTCTTGACCGGTGTCGGCGCATCGTATGCGGGTCCGGGACTGGTTCTGTCATTTGTGCTGGCGGGATTTGCCTGTGCGATGGCGGCGCTATGCTATGCCGAATTTGCTGCGATGATCCCGATCGCCGGCAGCGCGTACTCCTATTCCTACGCGACGATGGGTGAGCTGGTCGCATGGATCATCGGATGGGATTTGGTGCTGGAATACGCCGTTGCGTCGGCGGCGGTCGCTGCCGGATGGTCGCATTATCTGACGGTCATTCTGGCCGGATTGGGAATCAATCTTCCGACGGCGCTGACCCACGCACCGGGTTCGGTATCCGGCGCAATCATCAATCTTCCGGCGCTGCTGATCGTGCTGGTGGTCACGGCGATTCTCTACGTCGGCGTGAGCGAGAGCGCACGCGTCAATTCGATCATCGTCGGAATCAAGCTGTTCGCGGTGCTGACTGTTATCGTGGTCGGCATGTTACTTCGTCCGGCCGGCTAATTGGAGGCCGTTCCTGCCGCTCGGATGGGGTGGGGTGCTGCGCGGCGCAGCTTACATCTTCTTCGCTTATATCGGCTTCGATGCGGTCTCGACTGCCGCCGAAGAAGTCATCGATCCACATCGCGCACTGCCGATCGGAATCCTCGCCTCGCTCGGAATTTGCACTGTGCTCTATATCGCGGTGGCTGCGGTGCTGACCGGCATGGTCCCGGTCAAGCTGATCGACGTAGATGCGCCACTGGCGACCGCCTTCGTCACGCGCGGACTGAACTTCGCTGCCGGCATCATTTCAATCGGCGCGGTCGCCGGTTTGACCTCGGTGCTGATCGTTCTGCTGCTCGGGCAATCGCGGATCTTTTACGCGATCTCGCGTGACGGGCTGCTGCCGCCGATCTTCAGCCGGGTACATCCGAGGTTCAAAACTCCTTCGGTTCCGACCGTGCTTACCGGAATCGCAGTGGGATTGACGGCGGCGCTGGTGCCGATCCAGGAGATTGCCGAGCTGACCAATATCGGCACGCTGTTCGCCTTTACTCTGGTGTGCCTCGGAATCTGGATTCTGCGTCGTGTCGAGCCTCACATCAGTCGGCCATTTCGGGCGCCGTTGGTGCCGCTCGTACCGCTACTCGGCGCTGGCGCTTGCATCCTGATGATGCTCGGACTGGGCGAGGTAACCTGGCTTCGATTCGTCATCTGGATGGTGGTGGGTTTTGCGATTTATCTGGGTTATGGCCGCTATCACAGTCGAGTTGCGATAGATGCGGCGGAGCAGCCAATCTCGATTGACGCTAGCTCGTCTCGGCTGACGCGCCGGAAGAGGTCCAAGGCTTCTTCGAGCGGCTCGCGGGCGGGAACAAAGACTCCCCATTGATTCATATGAGCATTGTCCGAGGCCGCACTTAGGAACGATTGCAGCGCCGCGGCGATTTCCTGCCACTTCGTGACCAGGGCAGGGTCGGACGACGCTGAAATCGAACTCGTCTTCACCATCATCTCGGCAATGACTGCGGCTCTGATCGCACCGTGATGCAGCAGACTAATGACAGCGTCGGTCTCGGTGAGCATCGCGCGATAGCGAGCAGTGTCATCGCACAGGAAGATTCGTTCGTTAGGTATCGAGACGTGATCAAAAATCGCGAGGCATTCCAGCTTCTCCGAGAGAGATCGATTGGAAGATGGGAATCGCTGATGCACGAATCGAAGTCCGGGCGCATTGCAATTAATCGCGAAAACAATTTCGGCAGAGTCGTCCGCTGGCGCGGGCAAGACGAGCAGCTCTTCAGCCAGACTCCCCGGCATTGTTAAATCCACTGCGCCGCTGATTCGGACGCCTTCGCTATCACGTTCAACTATTTTCAGAGGCTGAATATCCGATGAGATACGAGTCGGCACGTGTCCCCGGTAGAATTCGATCAGAGTCGAGGTCATGCACCGATCGTGATGCCGTGCTGCGCGATAGAAATTCTGGATATTTTCAGCGAATCGCGGATCGCTGGCAGCAAAGAATTCTGATGCCGCGGCCATCGCCGCCAGGACGGAATTGAGAGCGTCGGGCGAGTACTCAATCGCCCCGGCGCTGGACTCCGCCCATATCTTGAACATTATGGCACGCTTCTGCACCTCTGCGGCATCTCGAGGTTGAATGAATGAGAATCCGACGCGATCGCCGTCGTCCATGCGATAAGTCATCGCCGCGGGACGTTCAATCTGAGCATCGTATAGGGACGCGATCATGCGAGCATTGCGAACCAGCACCGGATGGGTAATCACATCCACGATTCGTTTGTCATCAAGCCAGCCTTCGGACTTCTGTTTGCGAATCGATGAGAGATAGTTATTTCCGGAGCGCGCTCCCATATCGATAAGGTCTGCGATCTCGACTGGGTCTGCAAGTGTCAGGTCGGAATTCTAAATGACGAAAGGGTATCGCCATCAGACTCGGAATTTTCGACACAATCAGTTTTAATCCGGCAAAAAATACTGAGGGCTATGCCCATAAGTGCTGCAAAAGTCTAAATTAGACGTTAATACTATCTTTCTTAATAGCATATGGATGGCACGGAGCCTGCTCTAATGCCTCTTATAGCTTACCTCGGAGGAGAAATAATGACCGACAAAGACTACAACGACATGGCGCAAAATGCATCTGATCAGGCCCGCAAAACTGCCAACGATACAGCAGATACGGTGAAAGACTATGCGAGCAAAGCACGCGATACCGCGCAGGATTATGCTGGCCGGGCACGTGATGCGGCCCAGGATTATGCGAATCGCGGTTACGAAGCGACGCGAGACTATACCGACACCGGAATGAAAATGGCCGGACAAATCTCAGAGAATCTGCGCGATTTCGTGCGAAATGACCCATGGATTGCAATAATGTCGGCGTTTGCGGTGGGGTATGTTCTGGCCCGGATGATGCGCAGAGTATAGGCGTAGATTCAAATGGATTACTCGACCGAAAGTAGCTCAGCCGA
Source organism: uncultured Pseudomonadota bacterium (assembly GCA_963831065.1). Classification (GTDB taxonomy): domain Bacteria; phylum Desulfobacterota; class Binatia; order Binatales; family Binataceae; genus JAJPHI01. The sequence goes on along the minus strand of CAWHOQ010000030.1, from coordinate 46,794 downwards.
GCGCCCACGCAGAAATGAGAGCTCCGCGACCCTTTGGTCGCAATTGGCACCCCAGATTAAACAGAATCCTTTGGCGACGATTGGGGTGGCGGCCCTTGCGGGCTTTGTAATTGGGGGCGGTATGCGATCCCGCTTTGGTACAGCGGCGCTCCTCCTGATTGCGCGGATGGCGCTTCGTGACGTAGTTACGCAGACCATCGCGAATGCGATGCAGAAGCATGACTCAGCAGATGCAGCACGCAACGGAAAATATTGATCGCGAGCTTCAGCAAGCCTGGGCCGATCTTCGTAGCACCTTGTCCAAGGTCAATACCAAGGTGGAACGAACCGAGGAGCGGCTTGCTCCAAAGTTGATCGTTTCGAAACATCCAATTGCTATTTCGGGAGTGGCTTTAGCTCTCGGATTGCTTATTGGATTGGATCAGCAGCGGCGGTTTGATTGGTTAGCAGCAGGTATGCTGATCGGAGCCGCAGTCGCCTCAATCGCGAAGACTACTGAATAGGTGCAGCATGGCGGCGGAAAATCACGAAACGATTGAATATGAGCAATATCTGAGCCGCCACGACCGTTGCCTGATTGGCCGGAGTTGGCGTCGGAAGTGGTTGGCTCAGTATCGCGGATCATTCAGGCTGAGCTGCATCTGATCGAGGCGAGCGTCCGTAATATTGTAAGTACCGAAGTTGATAGGGTTCTGAAAGCTCTCATAGCGCTTGTCTTGATCGCCTCGGGACTGGTCTGCGCTGCGATAGCGATCATTATGCTCCTGCATTTAGTTTTAGGGGTTTGGTGGGGCGCTTTTGCAGTTGTCGCAGGAGTTACATTAATTGGCGGAATCGGGCTTTTTATGCTCGGACCTCACAAAGCCTGAGCAGACTTGAAGCTACATATCACTCCTGAGATTGCGCGACCGGGCGAGATAGGGGCTCCATCGTAAAAGGAATGATTCCGGTCAGTCCGCCGAGCGCAGTTACAACGAACCATAGCAGCCCGAGTGCAATCGCGTCTTGATGCTGCAAGTGAACCATTCCAAACAGAACCAGGTAGGCTCCCTCCCTAACACCGAGACCGTTTAGCGTTATCGGCAAGCTGGTTACGACATTTACGAGCGGCACTATTAGCATGACTGCCGACAGTGAGACCTGCGCGCCCATTCCGACCGCAAGCAGATACTGACAAATCACAAGCGAGGCTTGCAGTAGAAGCGATAACAGAATCGCCGGTATCGTAGCGACCGGCCTTCGCAGGTAGGGTATGGCCGGATCAAGGAAACGGCCCAACCTTCCTCTGACGAGTCGGAGGGGAGCGACTAGCCAGGGCGATATGATGTAACCGCCTAAGCAAAGCAATCCGATCGTTATAGTAGCTCGAATCAACGCTGCCGGAATTGGCGTTTGCCCATCCAGCATGATGACGAGCGAGGCAAACCAGAAAAGGGCTATCAAGCCGATACCGCGATCGGCAATGACTGAGGCCACGGCCGCGGGGAGGCGATTCTCGCGCAGTCCGAGGTAAGCCGAACGAGCCGCGTCGCCTCCAATCAGGCCGGGACAAACAGATTAGTGAACATCCCGATGAAGTAATAGGCGAGATATTCACGCCATCGACCAGCTAGCCCATTAAGTCGCGCCAGCAACATCCATCGGTAGGCAGACATGACCTGACCGGCAAGATAGAGCGCGAGCGCCGCGACGAAGAACTCGAGTCGTTCACGCGCCAGAATCCCGGTAATACGGCGAAAGCCATACAGATAAAACAAAATTGATAAGAGTCCTAAACCGAGCCCGACACGCAGACCAAATGCAATGCGAGAGCGATCTCGCCGCGGCTGCGATCCCTCTTCAACCGCCCCAGTATTCGCGACGGAAATGGGTTTATTCATTGCGCCCGAGTTGAGGGACGTCTGATTCGGGAGACGCCGAGCGCCTAATCGCGATTTTCTTGCGGTCTTCAGCAATCACATTGAATTTTCCGAGATTACCTTTGAGCGGCGGCAAGACGTTTCGATCAAGTACTAATACGGGCGAATGCGGCGCTGCCCAAAGCCGCAAAAGATCAGCTTTGTGCTTGAAAAAAAAGTTGCTGGCGTCAGGAGAGTGTTTAGCGCCGTACGCAAGTTCCGTTTCCGGACCGATCAGAATAATACGTCGATGACAGTAAAAGGGTAGCGACTGTATATAACGGGGATAACAGATCAGAGTGGCATCAGGGGCGCGTTGCTCGATTTGTCGTGCGAGCCGCGCATAGGAACGCGTCGATTCCGCCATCAAGCGTCCATAGCCAATAATCAAATAAATTGCGCTGGCCGCGATCGCCACGGCAGCCAGTCCAGCTACGATCTGCCTGCACCAAAAGCAAATCGTAGAAAGCGATCCACCAGCGATGAGAACGACGCCAGCTATCGCAATCGCCGGCCATACCAATATCGGATAGGGGCTGGAAAATTGCGCAGCAAATATGGCTATCGTGATTAGCCCGGCGCCCGCGATTATGAGCAGCAGGCCTAGCGCTATCAGACCGCGACGATTCATGTCTATTTCGGTCAAACCAGCAATACCGTCGCCGAGCACAACCGCGAGCGGCGCCCATACCGGCAAGACGTAGGGAATCAGCTTAGCGCTCGCGATTGAAAAGATAATGAATACAGTCGTTGCTGCGATCACGCAGAAGCGTCGGGCTGGATTGGGCGCAAGAGCACGCCACGGAACCACCAACGCGACTATCGACCATGGTAAAGTGCCCGCGAATATTACCGGCAGATAGTAATAGAAGGGTTCGCCATGGCTGTAGCTCGCGTCGAATACTCGCCGGAAATGCTCGCCAATAATGTAAAAGTCGATAAAATCCGGCTGGCGTATCGATATAGCGACGAACCACGGAGCACAGACCGCCGCGATCAGTGCCAGCCCGGGGATCACGTGAAAGCGTCCAAGCGTGCCGCGCCAATCGCCTTCCCACGCTAGAAAAACTGCTCCCACTATCAAAGGTATCGCAAGCGCGACTGGACCTTTAGTCAAAGTTCCGAGCGCCATCGCAACGTACATCAGCCAGCACCAGCGACCACCGTCGCGCCAATGCAGGAAAAATGCGAAAAACGCGACCATGATAGTTGAGGTCAGCAACATATCGGTGGTCAGTACTTGCGCCATGATTGGATAAAGCGCGCTGGTGAAAAGAACCACACCGGATATGATGGCTCGCTTCAAATCGAAAACGCGCAAGGCAAAATAATAAACCGCGACTACTCCGACGAGCGCCGCAAGCGCATTGGGAAGACGCGCGGCGAACTCATTGACGCCAAAGAAACGCATCGACAGGAGCCGTCAACCAATACAATAATGGCGGCTTCTCGATGTACGGCACGTAGTTCAAATGTGGAAGTATATAGTCGTGCAATGCGAGCATCTCGCGTGCGATCTCGGCGTAGCGGGCCTCATCCGGTTCCCATAATCCATAGGCTCCGAGATGAAAAAAGAAGATGCCGATTGCACAGATTATTAGGGCGAACGTACTACCCACCTCGAGCATACGGACGCGGCGCGCAGATATCCCTACGCCTCGCCGCTTCCGTGCGGCTGAAGATAGTAGCCGCCGCCGCACTCTGTCTGGGATTTCCCACGAAAATCTAGTCTAACTGAGTATTGCGGCTGGCACAGTGCAGGGGTAATTACGATGCAGATCATTCCCACACTTTGCGCCTAATCCAGGGTAAGATAGATTTTAAGAGTACCATCATTACGGAGGCCGCAGGATGTCCGATATTATCGGCCCGACTTCGCATTTTTTCTATTCACAAAGACTCAAACTGCATTATGTGGATTGGGGTAATCACGATAAACCGCTTGCAATCCTGGTGCATGGCGGTCGCGATCATTCGCGCAGTTGGGACTATGTCGCGCTCGATTTGAGAGATCATTTTCATATCGTGGCCCCAGATCTGCGCGGTCACGGCGACTCGGATTGGGCGATTGGCGGCAGTTATTCCATCACCGATCATGTGCTTGATCTCGGCCAATTGATCAGCGCGCTGAATCCGGAATCTCCGGTAGTGCTGATTGGTCATTCGCTCGGGGCAGGCGTTGTCTTGCAGCGCGCCGGCGTGTTCCCCACGGCAGTGCGAGCGGTCGTTGCAATCGAGGGGTTGGGACCTCCGGGGGCGATGCTGCGCGAGACCCCGGCGCACGAGCGGATGGAGAGTTGGGTCACCGACATGCTGGCGCTGGCGCAACGCAAACCGCGTGAATATCACACGATCGAACAGGCGATGGAACGCATGCGCGAGGCTAATCCGCATCTTGGGCCGGAACTGGCATATCATCTGACGATTTATGGAGTGCGACGCAACGAAAATGGCACTTTCTCGTGGAAGTATGACAACTACACACGCGCGACCTCGCCCTACCTGTTCAATTTGAAGGACGCAATGGAGATTTGGTCACGTATTCGATGTCCGGTGCTGTTGGTCCGAGGCGACGCCTCATGGGCAGGCGATTGGGAACGTGATGGCCGGCTTGAGGCGTTTCGCACCTCAGATTTGCAGACTCTCCGAGGAGCCGGTCACTGGGTGCACCATGACAAGCTGGCGGAGTTCCTCGCAGCAGTCCACCGCTTCTTGAATCTCTGATCGCGATGGCGCTATCTCCGAGCACTCCTGCGGTCGAAAAGGGACTCGCACCACTTCCGCCGCGGCAATGGGAATACGTTCAGTTAATTTTGCTTGCAGCTATAGTCGGGTTGCTGGCAGCACTCGGCAATTTGGGTTTTCGCGAGCTGATACGAGGGTTTTCGCTGCTCTTTCAGACGCATGCCAGCAGTCTGCTGCATGTCCGGTCTGGAATGGGAAGGTTATTGCTTCCGCTAATCCTAGTGAGCGGCGGCGGCGTCTTGCTTCTGCTGGATTATCTCTATCCAGGTGACGTACTGGGCTATGGATTTCCGAACTTCCTTGAAACCGTAAACCTCGGTAACGCGCGGTTGCGTCGCCGATGGATTTTTCTCAAGGGAATCGGAGCAGCGCTCTCGTTGGGCTGTGGTGCATCGGTCGGTCGCGAAGGGCCGATCGCGCAGATCGGCGGTGCGATCGGCTCGGCGCTGGCGCAATTGCGCAAGCTCTCGACCGACCGCGCCAAAGTGCTGGTTGCTGCGGGCGCCGGAGCGGGTATCGCGACGACCTTCAACGCGCCGATGGGCGGAATGATGTTCGCCCAAGAGATCGTGCTGTTGGGCGAGACCGAGCTAGCCAATCTCACATTAGTACTGGTCGCGACCTTCAGTGCGGTCGTACTTTCGCGGGCATTGACTGGAACCGACGCTATTTTCCATCCGGCGCCATTCGTTATCGATAATTATTGGGAAATGTTCACGTATGGCGTGATGGGGTTAATTTTCGGCGTCTTGTCAGCAGCATACATACGTTTTTTTCATGGCGCAGGACGCTATATACGCAGCTTCAAGATTAAACCTTGGCAGCGCCTATTGGGCGGCCTCGCGCTTGTAGGCGCGATAGCAATTCCGCTACCGCAGAATCTCGCTGATGGATATCCCGCGATCGAGCACGCCCTACAAGGTCATCTCGCGCTCGATCTGACCATCTCGCTAATGGTTGCAAAGTTCGTGGCGAGTACAATCTCGCTCAACGTTGGTGCGCCGGGTGGAGTTTTCGGCCCAGTATTCTTTATCGGCGCGATGGCCGGCGCGAGCTTCCGTGGCGCTGCCCACTTGGTAGTGCCCAGTTTGACCGGTCCAGCTGGTTCCTATGCGCTGGTGGGTCTCGGCGCGTTTCTAAGCGGAGTCACGCATGCGCCATTGACCGCTTTACTGCTCCTCTTTGAGATGACGCGCGGAGATTGGACGGTAGTATTGCCTGCGATGATCAGCAGTATCGGCGCGCTGGTCGTAGCACGCTCGATCGAGCATGAGTCGATTGATACCTATAGCTTGGCGCTCGAGGGAAAGAATCTTGAGATCGGGCGGGATCGTCTGGTGTTGACACAGCTGCCAGTATCGTCAGTGGTCAAGCGGAACACCGAGACAGTGCGCGCTGACGCATCTCTGACCGAGGTAATACGCATTGCTGGTGAGACCACGCAAGCGACCTTGCCTGTCCTCAATCGTGAGGGCGGATTAACAGGTTTGATCGTTACGCGGGACCTGGTGGGCCTTCTGGCGACCAGCACCGAATTAGGTGCTCTCGCCAATGCCTGGGATTTGAGTCGGCAGAATCCGCCCGTGCTGACGCTAAACTCCAACCTGGATCAGGCGGTGCAGTTGATGGAGTATGAGGCGTTGGATGAACTGCCCGTAGTCGATAAGGTCCACGGCGGCGCTTATCTCGGATTGGTAGCTCGCCACGACATCGCCCGCGCCTTCAATCGTGTAAGCCTATCAGTCTCAGCATTGGCGACCCGTGATACCAATATCTTCTGGGCGAGTGGATATCGCGTTTCCAGGATGAGAGTGCCTCAAGGAGCTATCGGCAAAACCTTGCGCCAGCTCGATGCGCGAACTCGATTCGGCGTGAGCGTACTCGCTGTGCAGGATAATCCTGATGATGGCTTTGTTCCGAGCTCGCCTGAGCGTCAGTTCAAGCCGGATGACCTGATCATCGCCGCGGGCAATTCTGCCGCGCTGCGGCGTTTTGCGCGCGAGCTGGAGCAGTCTGAGCCATCGGTCGCGTCGGTCGCTGCCGCCAAGGGCTGAGCGGCACATTCACCAATTATTCCCGTTCAGCGCGCCAGCTTACAGCTTCGCCATAATTTGATCGCGAAATTGCGCCAATTCGTCCTCATTAAGCGCTCGCAATGGCAATCCGATCAGGACTCGTTCGATCCCCATCGAAGCAAGTTCGCGAATCTCGTCGATTGTCAGTGGATGGCCGGTGCGGAGGCTTAAAGTGACCTCGACCGGACGCGTGCGAGTGGCCGAGCGTTGTTGCCGATCAAGTTGCGAGAGCAAACTTTTCGTCTCGTCCATGCTGCGCGCGACGGCGTACCATCCGTCGCCATAACGTACTGCACGCTTAATCGCGAGTTCACTCGTACCGCCGACCACAATCGGGGGATGAGGTTTCTGGACCGGCTTGGGGTTGAATCGCACGCCTTTGACCGTGAAGGTCTTACCTTCGTAAACCGGGTCCTCGGTGGTCCACAAGGCTTTCATCAATTCGATATATTCGCGTGTGCGCAGGGCACGATCCGTGAAGCTCGCGCCTGCCGCGGCAAACTCTTCAGCGAACCATCCCACTCCGATACCGAAAATCACGCGGCCGTTACTGAGCACGTCCAGCGAAGCCACTGATTTCGCGGTCGTTACCGGATTGCGCAGTGGAACCACGAAAACGCCGGTCGCCAGTTTGATGGTTTTCGTAACAGCCGCCGCGAACGCCAATGCGAGCATCGGGTCATGAAAGGGAACGTCGGGCGGTGCTGGAAACCGGCCATCGGGTGAATATCGGATATTTAGAGGTGTATTCGGTCGGCAGTATCAGATGCTCTCCGATCCATGCCGACTCGAAGCCGCATTCCTCGGCTTTCCGGATATTCGCCGCGATTCGCTCGGGGCGCTGGCTGGTGATGAAAGTTCCGAATTTCATGCGCACCTCCAGTTACTCGAATTTGTCGGCGGCTTCAGTTGCTGGCGTCATCCGGCGTCACGACCCTCAGCGCAGTCGCGCTGCATGCGCGCGACGCCAAACAAGTAAAGCCGGTAATTGGGCCACGGCCACATGACACGTCGGTGATGCCATTGGCGCCCATGTCATGCGCTTTTTGTCGAAGAATCATGATTACCGCGTCATCGGACGAGTGACCTAATGCTCGGAAACACAGATAAGCGTCGATCGATCCTGCCCGGATGTAATTGTCAGTGTGCTTAAGCTGCGCGTCATCGTAGGTCGGGACCTGCTTGACCAGTTTCTCAGCCGCGGCGGCGTCCGGCGAATTAACGTCGCCGATCGACGCAGCACATCCGGCTAGCGTGCAAACTGCCGCGATTGCGGCGATTCTCCATCGAGCGATCATCACTGCTCTTCCGCTCCGGAAGGTCTGGAGTTTTGCGCGAACCGAAACGGACGGGCCCGGCCAGCGCGCAATTCGGCACAGAGATCCGCGACGGTTTTGACTTCGCCATCAAATTCCGTAGCACAAGTCAGAAACCATTTGGGAGTCGCGAAATGGGCATCACTCCCGGCAACGGCGTTAAGCCCGAGCTTCTCGCATGACGCGAATGCCTCGCCATTCTGCTCCTCTGAATTCTGTCCGTTGATTACTTCCACCGTATGCAGGGCCGGTCCGACCTTCGCGAGTAACGAATCGAGCCGCGAACCATAGCCGGAATCGCGAAACGGATGCGCCGGGATTGCAACGCCGCCCTGCGCGTGCACCACTTCGAGCATACGATCGGCGCGATGCATCCGGCCAGTCAGATCGAAGCGCCGGCGCAACTCGTCATTTACTCCGAAGACCAGCAAATGGCCGAGGTCAGTGTCGGCTTCGATACCCTTGAAAATCAAAATACCAAAACGTTGCTCGAGCTCGGCGTACTGGTCGTCCGTCGCGGAATCGACCGGAAATAGCCGATGCTCGGTGAAGCAGATTGCGCCGAGCGCAGGCGCGTGCCGTGCCGCCGCGCTTGAGATAGCTCTCGGCGGCTACATTCGAGTCCGCCGATAATTTCGTATGAACATGAAGATCGATCAGCATAAAATCCGAGTTTCACACGCATCGCGCCAAGTTAAAAGTGGCGCCGTGAACTCCCTCTCAGCCCGCGCTATCAGTGTTTGCGACACGGAGATTATCGCGAATCAAATCGATGCCGGTAATTCCGAAACACATTTGCTGCACCCTCTCGCGGGCCGACTTCATCCGGTACAGTGCCCCACAGTACGATTGTATTGCCCACGATCTGAAACCGAACCGAATTGTATCCCCTGTCGTCGAGCGCCTCACGGAAAGCTATCAACCGCACTCGCATCACCGGCGCAACGCATTAACGTGAGGCGCTTCCGTACTGCCGCGATATGCCGGTGCGCTGTCGGACGATATCGAGTGCGCGAGCAATCGCATTGTGACGAACGCGGCGGCAAAGATCAGGACAATAATCAGTGTTGGACGGCGTAGCCCGCTGCGTCGCTCACGCCGCCTCACGCGCCTTGAGGCGGAAGATATAGAATGTCGTTCCGGCGCTTTCCTCTACGGGAGAAAGAATCACCGTGGCGTCATTGGCAATCGCAGCTGCGGCCGCTGAGTCGCGCAAGGGGGCGCCACAATACGAGCAGAAGCGGGAATCAGCCGGAATCGATCCGGGTGCAGCGTGCGCATTTAATTTCCGGATTGACAGTAACCACCGTCGGTGCACTGGCCGAGCGCAGTTGTTGACCAACTGATGCGCGACTGGCGCTTGGTTCCGGATTAGTCGCCGAACTCACTTCTAACGGTAGCTTTAGCTGAGGCTTGCCTGCTTGTGAGGCTGTTTTCGCGGAAGCTGGACTCCGGGGTCCGTCGCGATACTCGATCAGGCGCTGCTTGAACTCGGTGGCATCAGGGATACGGTTGACGACGTCATACGCCAACGCCTGATCTACAAGCAGAGCTAGTGCAGGATCGAGTTCCGGAGCGATTTTGCGCAAAGGCGGGAAACTGAAAGGTGGCTCCGTAGCCGGGTCACGTCCTGACAGTGCATGATGCATCGTTGCGCCAAGTGCGTATAGATCCGAACGTATCTCCACTTTGCCGCGATACTGTTCGGGCGGCGCATAGCCCTGGGTGCCGATCATGGTGGCGTTGCTGAGCGGAGCAAAATGTCGCGCGATCCCGAAATCGATCAGCTTGGCGCGACCGTCACTGGTGATCATCACGTTGGACGGCTTCAAGTCGCGATAGATTACCGGCGGCGTCAGGCCATGCAGATATTCGAGTGTATCGAGAATCTGCATCGCGATATCAATGACGTCTTCCGGCGCGAGCTTGCCGCCGTTTGTTTTGAGCTCGTCTTCCAGCGTGACGCCGTCGATATATTCCATCACCAGGTAGTGATGGTTGGCCTCGCTGAAGCGATCGAAGACTCGCGGAATATGTTCATTACCTAAGCCGGGCGAGCATGTCGGCTTCGCGCTGAAAAGCGGCGACTGCCTGCTGCTGCGCCTCGGGACTGGTGAAGCTATCGACCATTTCGGCCAACGCGCAATGTCGCGCCGCCAGGCGCAAATCCTCCGCCAGATAGACCATCTTCATGCCGCCGCCGCCCAGCACGCGCACCACGCGATAGCGTCCGCCGATTATGGTGTTCGGTGCGATCATGCACCCTCTGTCCGCAATGATTGGCTCAACGTGAGGCGCGGCTCATGGTAGCGGATCGTATCGCGCGCCGCGCGCCATGAATCCGTCTGCTTAGCGCATCGTCGCGGATCGCGCCGCCCAGCGCGGCGTTGATCGCGCAAATAATATGCATTGTCAAACCAATCGAGAGGGCGATTCCGTAAAAAACCGATACGCTCAGGAACCAGAGCAGCGCACGCTTGTGCAAACCCTTGTACCAATGTCCAAGGCCGGGAATCAGGCTGAGCATCATTGCAGTCCATGGCTTCCACCCGATCCCGTGATCGAGCCATACCGTCTCCGCCAGCGGCGCACCGCATTCTTTACAAAAGCTGGCGTCTGTAACGATTATCGGATTGCCGCATCGTGAGCAGAAGCGAGGAGGTTCTATCTTGCGCTCAGCCATGGAAAGTAAAAGCCGCATCGCCGATCCGCAAATGATCGCCTGGATTCAGCCTTACCTCGGTGACGCGATTTTCTGCCACCCAGGTGCCATTTTGACTGCCAAGATCGCGCATCAAACAGGCTCCATCGCGCCGCTCGATTTCGGCGTGATGCCGCGATACCGAGGCATCTTGCAGAACAATATCATTGTCGAGCGCGCGACCGATGCGGGTGAGAGCCTTCTCCAATGCGAGGCGCTCGCCATTAGTGCCCGCGAGATAGGGCGCGCCTCCGTCGGCTAAAGGAGGCGACACAATCGTTGCCGATCTGCTCATGACCGGGGGTGGAGGCGGGGCGCTTTGGTCTCCGCGCCCCTCGGTGCGAACGTGAAAACTCAACTGATAGCCACCAATCTGGATTCTATCACCTTCGTGTAAGGCGGCGGTTTCGATTCGATTCCCATTGACGAACGTGCCGGCCTGCACGGCCATGTTCCGAATGGCATAGGTGTCGTTGCGACGTTCGATCAAAGCGTGACGTGGCTGCACTGCCGGATCGCCAAATAAGCCGATCGGATTTTCTTCAGCGCGCCCGACTCCGATAGTGACCCCCTCCAGACGGAATTGGCGGCCCTTCAGCCGCCCGGCTTCGACTGCGAGCCACGCCATTTTAGTCAGCTGCTGCACGAGACCGATAAAAAAGCCGATCGCGAGGCCGATCACGGCAAAGCCGATCAATCGAGAGAGCAATCCGGAATGGCTGAGCGATCCGATTGGATCGAAGAACAAACCACCGATGAAGCCACCCAGCAATCCACCAATCGCGCCTTTGAATACGTTGCGGCTGGAAAAGGTTGCGATCCCGACACCCACGCCGACGCTCAAGCCCATCAGTGTCCAGCCGACGATGCGGGCGATATATAACGACATTTCCACGATCCGGCATGTGCCATGCTCCATCCTCCACTCGAGAGAATCGCGTTAAGAGATCATTTGAGTAGTGGGTCCCCGGCAACGCGATCACGAAGCAGACGAGGAAGCCGCGCAGAAAACGCAGACCTGTGTTGCGCGTCCATTCCAGTCGCTGGTCTTCCGCAGCCATAATCATTCCGCCGATCATGCCTGCCGCCAATGCCATCGAAACCAAGCCCGCCAACAGCGACCAATTGGACTGGATTTCGATCAGCGAGTGCCCGTGACTCGCGATCTCGACCGGCAGCCAGCCGATCGCGCCGCCGATTAGACCGGCCATCGCATTGAAATAAAGCTCGCGTTTATCGACCACGCTGGTCTGCATAATTCGCTCAATCACTGCATTAGTTCCCGTGAAGTCACAGCAATATGCTAGCCCGCCTGCTCGCCCGGTTGAAAGTCACTTTGATACGCATTGTTGCCGCATGGTGGCAAAACGCGGCATTATTCCAATGCGAAAAGTTCCAAGAATCAATCTTCGGGAGATGACGAATGATCGGCAAGTCTCTAATCGCTGAGCCTTTTGGCCCGCTGCAGGGTGTACGCATTGTCTCCAGTGGGACTTTAATCGCGCAACCGTTCGCGGGTGAGCTTGCAGCAGAGATGGGCGCCGAAGTGATTCAAATCGAGCGACCTGTTCTAGGCGATGCCGGCTGGCGCACTATCGGGATTCGGCTTGACTCGAAAGGCGATGCGCCGCCGGTCGCGACCAACTGGGTTCAGGAGCGTCGCAACGTTTTCTGCGTCACGCTTGATTTGTCGAAGGCAGCTGGTCGCGATGTCTTTATGAAGTTGATCCCGACCTGCGATATCTGGATGGAAAGCTCCAAGCCGGGTACCTATGCGAAGTGGGGCGTCAGCGACGAAGCCCTCCGCAAGGTCAACCCGAAGCTCGTCATCACGCACGTGTCGGGGTACGGCCAATACGGAGATCCGGATTACGTCGCGCGGGCCTCTTATGACATCGTCGGGCAGGCGTTCGGCGGAGTGATGTATCAGACGGGCTTCCCGGATAATCCTCCCTCGCGCGCTGCACCGTGGACCGGCGATTACATGACCGCGATGTTCACCCTGTGGTCGTCGCTCGCCGGGCTGACCTATGCCCGGGCGCACGGGCAGGGACAATCAATCGATGTCGCACAGTATGAAGCGATTCATCGCACGCTGGGCGGCACGATGGTTGAGTATTTCGAGAAAGGGATTGTGCGCGAGCGTTCAGGCAACAAGGCGCAGGGCTTTCAGCCGCTGGACAGTTTCGCGACGACCGACGGCTTTGTCGTGATCGGCGCGATCGCGGATGTCTATTACCGCTTGCTACGGGCGATCGGACGATCCGGCAGAGCCAAAATGGGATAACGCCCGAAATGATCTCGAATCAATTGAGGGGATTGAGTTTGATGCGATTCTGCGCGGATGGGTCGCGGAGCGCAGCACTGCCGAGGTCGTCAAAATCCTGAATGAATTCCAAGTGCCTTGTGCGCCGATCATGAGCTCGAAGGATATTGCGGAAGACCCCCATTATCGCGCCCGCGATATGCATATCAAATGGGACGATTTGCAGACCGGATCTGTGAAGGGTATTGGAGTCGTGCCAAAATTCTCGAAGACTCCCGGTAAAATCTGGCGCGGCGCTCCCGCGATCGGTCATGACAATCAGCGCATCTACGGTGAATTGTTGGGCATCCCGTCAGGAGAAATCGAGCAACTGCGGCGCGACAAAGTCATTTAATCAGGCAGCGGCATCACGGCGATAATTTGTTCCGTCGCGATGCCGCGCGAGCCTTTGACCAGCAGTACATCGCCACGACGAACTTGATTCAGGACGATGTGGGCCGCATCACGACTGTCCGGCGAAGTCACTAGAACGAGCGGGTGGCCCGCATCCGGCAAATGATTTATATCAGCCGCGGCCGTCATTTCAGGGCCAATTAGGACGCATACGTCCGGGCATACCTCAAAGATGTCGCGGATTGCCGTCGCGTGCATCTCGCGCGACAAATTTCCTAACTCCAACATATCGCCGATGGCGACCACCAGTCGCGTCCTGACGACGATCCGCGATCTCGCGCGCGGCTTTGAGTGCCGCCCTTAGCGACCGTGGATTGGAATTGTATGAATCGTCGATTACCGCGATTCCGCCATGCTCGCGCAAGCGAAACCGTCCATCTACGGGCAAGACTCTTTCGAGCGCTAACCCGATCGCGCCTAGTTCGTCGCGTCGCAGCCTGCGCCCGAACGTGCCGATAGCGGATGCCGTTGCTGCCGCAGCGTTGATTGCAGCAGTCTCGCCGAGCAGGTTGAGTGAAGCATGTATTCGCGGAATCGCGACCGATTCGACCAGATTGGCTGATACTTCAAGCTCAACTGCCTGACGGCCATCATCCGTAGGATTACGGCTGACGAGCCTGACGTCACTATCTGAGCCAAGCCCGAAAGTAAGCCGCTTAATTCTCGCAGGAAGACGCTCGAGCAACAGTGCTTCTGCGGTCGATACGACCGCACAGCCTGCGGTCGCGAAGAGCGCTGCTTCTTCATCGGCAACCCCGGCCAGAGAATCCAGTCCCTCGGTATGCTCGACATCCACGTTGAGCACCAACGCAACATCGGGATGGACGATTGCTCCGAGTTGCGCGATTTCGCCGCGCTGATTAGTCCCACATTCCAGCACTGCCGCGCGATGGCTCTCGTCGAGCGTAAAAATTGTCATCGGCACGCCAATTAGATTGTTCAGATTTCCCGGTGTCGCGACGATCTCGCCATGTAACTCGCGCATGATCGACGCGGTAAGCTCCTTAGTAGTGGTTTTGCCGGCAGCCCCGCCGATCGCAATTATTGGAACGCGAGAACGCTCCCGCATCCGTTCGAGATGTGCCCGCGCTAGCGTCCCCAGCGCGCGCAACGTGTCATCAACTTCGAAACAAGGTAGCTCGGGTATCGCTCGTCCACGTTCAACAATTGCTGCGCTTGCTCCCGCGCGCGCCGCTGCATCGATAAATTCGTGGCCATCGCGGATACCACGCAAAGCGACGAACAAATTCCCCGGCGAAATCAGGCGCGAGTCGATACTGATGCCCGCAATGTCGCGAGCGCTGGATCGAGACATCGTTCGCGCCGGTTGCCTGAACGATCTCATCGTAGGAGAAAGCGCATCTGTTTTGTGGAATCGCGGTCGCCATCCAATCAACCTTAGGTTCGCTGTCGGCTCACAGAGCGTCACGCGTGTAGCTTGACAGTATCGGGACAGACTAGCAGGCTCGATCGTTCGTAGCAGTATAGAGGAGGCGACAGGAATGCCTGCAAATGAATCCCCGCTGGTGGGGATCGTGATGGGGAGCAAGAGCGACTGGGAGTATATGGCGGCCGCTGCCGAAATCATGACGGAACTCAAGATTCCGCATGAAAAGAATGTCTTGTCGGCGCATCGCACTCCCGACTTGACGCTCGAATATGCCGCCGGCGCCAAAGCACGCGGGCTCAAAATGATCATTGCTGGTGCGGGTGGAGCGGCACATCTCGCCGGCGTGATAGCGGCAAAGACCCTGCTGCCGGTAATCGGCGTGCCAATGCCCACTACGAGCCTCAATGGGATGGACTCTTTGCTGGCGATCGTGCAAATGCCGAAAGGTGTTCCAGTCGCGACGATGGCGATCGGCAAAGCCGGTGCGGCAAACGCCGGATTGTTTGCGGCTGCGATGCTTGCGCTGGGTGATGTAGCATTGGAGGAACGCCTGCGAACCTGGCGCGCCGGGCGAGTGCAAGAACTCCTCGATCAAAAGCTTCCGTGACGCAAAGCACCACCCGCCCACGCGCAAACTATTCCGCCGCAGCCTGGTGGATCGTGCTTACGGCCGTATTCCTGATTGGCGCCCAATTTGGGTATGCAACGGAACGACCTCAGAAATCAGGCAAGCTCACTGTTCCGGCTGATCGTGGGTTGATCGCATTCTGCACTGATCCAACGATCGAACGCGTGCTCACGCAGGATTTTCAGGTTGCGAAGCGGGGAGCTCAGCCGAACGATCGGTCGGTTATTGCGGTCACCGTGACCACGTCTCAACAGTTCTTGAAACCCGGCGTCTCGCTGGGTCATCTTGCGCCGGGCAATCCAGAAGTCGCGAAGCTATTGAAGGCCGCGGGCGCTACTCCACCGCCGCTCGGGGACACAGGAAGTCAAACTGATCGCGCGGAAGTTGCGAGTTATTTAGCCAAGCAACGGCTGCTACCGAATGACACGCCGATGCAGAACTTCTTGAATCAATTTCAAACGCAAGGCGATTTAGGTCCGGATGTTCCGTGTGCCGAGGAGCCCGTTCCGCAGCCCGGATGTGTCGAAGCAACCCCCAAACCACAGCCGGGCAATGCCGGTTATCGTGGCGACGTTGATGAGTACGTACATCGCACCGATCCGGGCGATCGTTTCCATCCTCGCGACGATGCCAGTTCCTTCGATACAGTAATTGTTGCGCGCGCCTCAACCAATGGATCACCGGATGAGATGACAGTGGTCGCCGTCGTCCATCCGGGCGATGATATCGAAGCAGCGAAAATACTGGTTGCAGAAGAGATCGCAAATGCTGTTCTGCACTAGCTAAACAGCCTTTGCGATCTCGAAATCTCAGGCGAGCGAGGGTTTCGGCTGAAGTGGCCCAGTCACCGGTGCTTCCTCTTTTGGTTCTCGCGCTTTCTCGCGCGGCGGTGCTGATGGTGGAGTGCTCGCAATCGCTAGGGCACAGCCGGTGGATTCATCGGGCGGCCTTCTTGATAGGCTTTCACCATTTCCGCTACTTCCGCGCCTTCAACCACTTCTTTTTCGAGCAGCCGCTCTGCCAGTGCGTGAAGGATAGCCACGTTATCAGTCAGCAGGGAACGAGCCTTCTGATACGCGTCATCAACTATACGCCGCACTTCGCGGTCAATCTCGATTGCAGTGTGCTCCGAATAGTCCTTTGCATGCGCTATATCGCGACCGAGGAAGACCTGCTCTTCGCGCCTGCCGAAGGTCATCGGGCCGAGCTCCTTGCTCATGCCCCATTCGCAGACCATCTTGCGCGCCAGCTCGGTGGCCTTCTCGATATCATCGCCGGCGCCGGTGGTCATCTGCTCAAAAATCAGCTCTTCGGCCACGCGCCCGCCGAACATCACCGCCAGACGGGTCATGATATAGTCGCGCGAATAGGTATAGCGATCGTCCAAGGGTAGCTGCTGGGTGACGCCTAAGGCCATCCCGCGCGGGATGATCGTCACCTTATGCACGGGATCGGCTCCCGGCTGCAGCATCGCCATCAGCGCATGCCCGCTCTCGTGATAGGCGGTGTTGCGCCGCTCCTGCAACGACATCACCATCGAGCGCCGCTCTGCGCCCATCAGGACCTTGTCCTTGGCGAGCTCGAAGTCGGCCATTTCGACCTGTTCTTTGTAGCGCCGCGCGGCTAACAAGGCTGCTTCATTGACCAGATTTTCGAGGTCGGCACCGGCAAAACCGGGCGTCGAGCGGGCAAGCTTCATTACGTCGACATCGTCGGAAAGCGGAACCCGTTTGGTGTGAACCTTTAAGATACCCTCGCGGCCTTTGACATCGGGACGGGGCACCACCACGCGGCGATCAAATCGGCCAGGCCGCAGCAGCGCCGGATCGAGTACGTCGGGCCGGTTCGTCGCCGCGACGAGGATCACGCCCTCATTGGCCTCAAAGCCGTCCATCTCGACCAACAACTGATTGAGAGTCTGCTCGCGCTCGTCGTGGCCACCGCCCAGACCGGCGCCGCGATGCCGTCCGACTGCATCGATTTCGTCAATGAAGATAATACAAGGTGCGTGCTTTTTGCCTTGCACGAATAGATCGCGCACGCGCGATGCGCCCACGCCGACGAACATCTCGACGAAGTCCGAGCCTGAGATCGAGAAGAACGGCACTCCCGCTTCCCCGGCAATCGCGCGGGCGAGCAACGTCTTGCCAGTGCCCGGAGGTCCAACCAGCAACACCCCTTTGGGAATGCGGCCGCCTAGGCGAGTGAAGCGTTTAGGATCCTTGAGAAACTGGATTATCTCCTCGAGCTCGTCCTTCGCTTCGTCGATACCGGCGACATCGGCGAACGTGACTTTATGAGTATTTTCGGTCAGCAGCTTGGCGCGGCTCTTACCGAAGGACATTGCCTTGCCACCGCCGATCTGCATCTGGCGCATGAAAAAAATCCAGACGCCGACCAGCAGTAGCATCGGGAACCATTGAACGATCAGCACCATCCACCAGGGATCGCCATCGGCCGGTTTCGCGGCAATTTTGACGCCCTTGTCACGCAGTGTCTTTACTAGATCCGGATCATTGGGGGCGTAGGTTTTGAAGTGCTCGCCGGCCGAAGTCTCACCCTGGATCTGATTACCCTGAATCGTGACTTCAGAAACGTGGCCTTTGTCGACGTCGTTGAGAAAATCGGAAAAAATGACTTCCGGCGCGTGCTGCTGCGTGCTGCTGAAAAACCTGAACAGCAACAGAGCCATCAGCACCACCACCAGCCATAGTGCGATATTTCGTGAAATTTGATTCATTGTTACTAAAAGGCTAGCACGTAGGATGATTTTCGGGCAATCTAACAAGCTCGCCCATGTTCGGCAAAAATGCCCGTAAATAAAAGATATTCTTGGTTGCAGGTGTAATTGTCGCTAAACGGCTACGAACCATTGCTGGCACCCAAAGGATTGCATCATCGATTGTCGACGAGTGGCCAGGTCTGACGTGACATCCTGGGTAGCTTCCGATCAATAAAGACATCATGCAGCTTGCGGGTACCGCCCATCCCGAGCGGTACAACCCTATCGCCATGCTGATAATTCCTTATCAGCATCTGTGAGCGAAGCTGATCCAGATCGAAAACTGCTTCCATCGCGTCGAGTTCATCATGAACGCCGAGGATCGTGCGCGCCGGATTGAGCTTTGCTTCAAAGACAAATTCATTCCCGGGCACGACTGTCTGTCCTTCCAATTTAAGCACGATTCGGAATGGTTCAGCGGTGATTGAGGTAGAGCGCGGCTCGATCACGGCTCGATCGTACTGGCGCCTGAACTGGAAGCCGCCCGGTAAGATAATGCGCGCCGCGGGATTATCATTACGGGAAATTACCCGTGCGATTTGGGTTATATGTGCGCGTGAGATTCGCCGCAGATGGCCCAAACGCTTTCTCAGAAACTCTCGGACGATTGCATTGGAGAGCACCTCGGAAAGCGATCCAAAGCCATTTAGTTGAAGCGTCCCGTCCCGCAGGCGATGCGCGAGCTCTTCCCTTGCAACTTGCGTGATATATTCGTCAAGCGCGCCTAGTTCACTTGCCAATTCATTCAGCCGATTACTTAACCCGTGGGCGAAATCACGCTCGAGCATCGGAATCAGCTGATGACGGATGCGATTGCGCGTGATCGCCATCGAATCGTTACTGGAATCGTAAACCCATTCGGCTCCGATTGCTCGCAGAAATTCCAGAATGGCTGCACGTTTGATCCTGAGCAAAGGACGGAACAGTAGCCCCGGTCCGCTCTCTGTCATTGCGCGCAAACCGGTCACGCCGCTACCGCGCAACAGCCGCGTTAGGACGGTTTCTGCCTGATCATCCGCATGATGAGCTAGCGCGATCCGGGTCGCGCCGATCTGAGCGGCAATGCGATTTAAGAACTCATAGCGCAACTCACGCGCGCGTTCTTCGAGATTCGAAGCCGCAGTGCTGAGGCTTTCGGTGCGTTCGACATAAAGTTCGATTCCCAAGCTGGCGCATAATCCCCGTACAAAACTTTCGTCGCGGTTAGACTCAGCGCCACGTAATCCGTGATTCAGATGAGCCGCTATCAGCTCGAATTGGAAGTGTGCTCTCAGCCGAGTGAGAGCATGAATCATTGCGACTGAATCTGGACCGCCCGAGAGACTAATCAGGATAGTATCGTGGTTTGAAATATTGATCCGTTTCAGCGCTTTTTCGACCGATCCAAGGACCGCGAAAAGGGCTCGTTCGCTCATCTGTTTCCCGCTCAGCGGGCGAACTGGTCCAGTAGATTCAGAATTACGTCGATTCCCGGCAGATTCACTTCCAAATCCTCGGCGAGTGTCCGAATCAGTCTTACTCGCGCCAGCATCGCTGGATCATAAAGGGGTTCGTGCGAGCCGCTGGATTCCTCATCGCTTATCGGCGCGATCAGGCTTTCATGCTCCCATAGCAGAAGTTGTCGCTGACTAATTCCGCCGATCGAACAAAGCGCAGCCCGCCCCAGCAATAATGTCGGGCGTTTTTGCTTATTAATGGTTTTCTTGTGAGCCGCACGTCGCGCCATGACTCATCCTCTCGTCAACTCCTCGCGCGGATCGGGAATACCTCGCGCGCGGCGGCTCTCGGCGAGCTTTTGCAGCAGATCGCGCTCATCATGCGTAAGATCGGTTGGCGCGAGTACGCGTAATTCATAAAGCAAATCACCGGCCGTCTCCTTGCCGCGTGGCGGAAGGCCCTTGCCACGTAAGCGCATCACCCGGCCGCTCTGACTGCCAGCGGGGATTTTCAGCGCTACCTTGCTATCAGGGGTTGGGGCGGTGATCTCGGCACCGAGCGCCGCCTCGTAATCCCAAACGGGCAGCATGCAACGAACGTCGCGGCCAATTAGAGCAAATCCCGGACTCGACTCGACTCGAATAGTAATGAACAGGTCGCCATTGAGGTCGCTGCGGATACCTTTGCCGCCTTGCCCCTTGAGCCGCATTCGAGCGCCATCGGCCATTCCCGGCGGAATTGTGACTTCCAGCGTGCGTCGTGCCTGGATCACGCCGCTGCCGCCGCATTTTTCGCACGGCTCGGCGGAATGGATGATGCGCGTGTTACCGCGACGTTCCTGATTAGCCCGGACGCCGGTGCCGCCACACACGTCGCATTCGTCCTCGGCGACCAGCTCAAGCCGGCGCTTCGTTCCATGGATAGCTTCGTGTAAACTGATCGCAGCTTCCGCTTCGAGATTTGGTGCGCGACCCGCGCCTCGAGTTCCACGACCGGCGAACCCCTGATTGAAATCGAAATTTCCTTCGTGAAATTCAGCACCGCGCCCAGCACTGAAATTGCCGCCGAGGCCACCAAAGAAGCGCTCGAAAAAGTCGCTGAAGTTACCTCCACTTGCGCCTTGGGCAGTTTGACCGCCCGCGCGCGCATAACGGCGCAGCACTTCATCCTCAGGCGCGCCACGTTCCCAATCGGCGCCAAGCTCGTCGTACTTCTTGCGCTTCTCGGGATCGCTGAGGACCTGATAAGCCTCGTTGACCTCCTTGAAGCGCTGCTCGGCTTCCTTATTGTTGGGATTAACGTCCGGATGATGCTTGCGGGCGAGCTTCCGGTAGGCGCTTTTGATTTCCGCGCTGGAAGCGCCGCGTTCGACACCGAGGACTTTATAGTAATCGCGAAATTCCATTTACCCTGTACAATATCCTAGACCGGTACCCACTGGCTCATTCTTCCGGCTTTCGCCTAGCTCTTTACCAGCACGCAGTCTCAATCAAGAAGATGCGCACGGAGGATGATTCTGGCAACTTTTACGAATTTCTGGACCGTTTCGCCGCTGGCGGTGTTGCAACTGAGACCTCGCTCAACTCCCTTAGTTTCGCTTCGAGCGTATGGATTTCTGTTTCGAGCCGACGCTGGCGTGACCGAATAAAGACTATATATAAGAAGATCCCGACAAAAATAATGCTGTAGGCAGCGAGCAGAAAATCAAAATGCTGCTCCATTATGAGCGACTCACGATTGCATACATTAGATTTATTTCACGAGCTAGACGACGCGCGCGAGTGGCCGCCCGCAAGATTCCGAGTCGTAACAGCAGCAGCCAGAGAAACAAAATCGTAAAGGCTGCGACGGAGACTAGCAAGGTAATCACCATGCGAGGGTCTTCGAGGCCGTGACTACCTCCGCGTGTGATCAATACCGCCGGATGAATGGTGCGCCAGAGCCGTACCGAGACGATTATTACCGGAACATCAGCCGCTGCAATGATTCCGATTACCGCTGCAAGACGGGCTATCTGAGGCGTATCGTCGCTCGTGGCGCGCAGCATCAAGTATCCGCCGTAAAGCAGCCAAAGGATCAAAGTGGTCGTCAAGCGCGAATCCCAGGTCCACCATGCTCCCCAGATTGGTCGAGCCCAAATCGATCCCGTGATCAAGACCAGCGTGCAAAAGATCATGCCGGTTTCCGCCGATGCATAACTGACTTGGTCGAAAATTTCCTGGCCCAACCATAGATAGAAAATTCCGCAAATCGCGACCAAGGCAAATGCCGCAAAGGCCACCCACGCGCAGGAAACATGGAAATAGAAGATTCGTTGCACGATTCCCTGGTCGGCCTCGGTTGGAACCCACGCAAAGACCATGAAGAGCGCCGTGAGCATTAGCGCCAGGGATAACCATCCAATTGATCCGGTGGTCTTGCCGCTCATGTCTTCTTAATCCTCACTGATCACATACCCGAATAGCAGATAGCCGGCGCTCAGAAACAACAGATCAAACGCGCCAAGGATTCGCAGCCACTCAGCCGATGCATCCAGCGGTGCTCCGGCCAGCGCCAATCCGCTCGCTTTCATGCCGGCGATCAGAGCCGGTACAAAGAGCGGGATCGCGAGCAGTGGCAACAATAAGTCGCCGGCACGCGCCCGCCCTGACACTCCTGCAAGCAACGTCGCGATCGCTGCGAAACCCAAGGCTCCCGGCGCGAGCGACACGCTCAATCTTACCAGGCGAGCATCGAACTCCAGATTGAAAAACAATACCAGCAAAATCAGTGATGCAACTTCGGCGATCGCCATAAAGATAAAGCTTGCGGCGAGCTTTGCGCAGAAGATCGTTGTTCGATCGACCGGACTGAGTATTAAGGCACGGATACAACCATTCTCACGTTCCGCGATTAACACACGCGAAGCGCCCATCGTACCGGCTACAATTAGAGCCACCCAGAGCGCACCCGCGGCGGTTCCAGCGTCGCGCGCACCGCCTGACGGATCGAGTGCAAATACCATCACAATCAGGATCAATAGCGAGAACGCGATCAGCGTCAGTACGCTTTCTCCACCGCGCAGTTCGAGCCGCAGGTCTTTGTGCAAGATAGTCACGAATGCGTGCATCGATCCTTGAGTCGCCCGCCGACCAGCTCGCAGATACGCAATTGCAAACTCGCAGGCCTGATCGCTTCATGCGCCGTGACGACGACTGCGCAATCGCGCGCCAGCGCCTCTCGTAGGACTTCCTGCGTGATCCCCACACCTTGCATATCAAGCCCGGCGAACGGCTCGTCCATCAACAATACGTCGGGCGTCGCCAGCAAGGCTCTGGCGAGCGCGAGCCGTTGTTCCATGCCGCGCGAGAAGCTGCGCACCCGCTCATCGATTGCCGCGGCGAGTCCAACGCGCCGAATCCAGCCGTCAATCACCGACTCGGAACCAGCAACGCGATACATATCGCAGAAAAATTTGAGATTCTCCCGCGCCGTCAGATTCGGATAAAGAAAGCTCTCATGGCTCAGCAGTCCGACCCGGCGACGCAGCACTGGCTCAAGCCGGTCACTCGGACAGCCGAAGAGCAGCGCTTCGCCTGAGCTCGGTGCGGCAATTCCGGCGAGGATTCGGATCAGAGTCGATTTGCCTGCGCCGTTGCGGCCGCAGATCATCAGACCGGTCCCCGGTTCGACGCCCAGATTAATTCCATGCATCACCACCGAGTCGCCGAAAAATTTAATGAGATTGCGCGCTTCGATTACCGGCTCGCTCATCTTCGAGTTGCCGGAGATGAAACCTTTTCGGCGTTAACTGCGCAGCCGCAAACCGCACAGAATGGATAATCGCCGGCGACGAACGCTCCGCAATAGCTGCATGATTGGGCATTATCCGAGAGCGGGCCCGTTGGAATCAATGCGTCGAATCCTTGAGTGAGCCCTTGCATAGCATCTAACGCACGGGTTTCGAGTGTGGCGCGAATCGTCGCGAAGTCGCCCTCGTCAATCTTGCCCATCGCGTGATCGAACTCCAGTTCGCGGATCGCCGCCACCGCGAGCGCCCGATCATGTTGCAAGCCGAGCGTCCGATCTTCGCGCTCGGTAGCGCCTTTACGCGCGGCCAAGCCTTCCGTCAGTGGCGCTGCGACAAACAACGCGACCGACGCTGTCAACATCAGAAGCGCAAGCCATATCGTCACGTCAGACATTCTCCCGGATTTCCGCTTCGAGTTGATCGCGCAGTTCAGATGTGACCCTCGGCTCCGATCCGACAGTAATCTTCTCTGACGAGCTTCGTTTAAGCCAGCGTCCGGCGACCAACACAATCGCAATGCCTCCAGCCAGCATGACTCCAAATGGCATCACCCAAGCTAAAAGATTAAAGCCTTCCGTAGTTGGCGCAGAAAGAATCTTCTCCCCGTATTTCGCGCGGAAGCTCGCGATTATCTCGTGTGGGCGCTGGCCCTTGGCGATCATCGTTTCGATCTGCTCGCGCACTGGAATAGAAAACTCGCATTGCGGATGATTACAGTTTGCGACAGTCAGTCCGCATCCGCACTGACAGGTGAGAGCCTCCGCGACTGAGTCGACACTTGGCCTGGTGGCGCCGAATAACGTCAGCGGCGCGCCGAGCAACAGCATGAGTCCGCAAATCGTGAACAGCCGGCCTCGAAGGAAACTAGATGACTGCCGCGAAGACATCGCGCTAATCACCTCCCGCGGCCACTTGCGGTGTAAACTCCGAACGAGCGGTCGCGCTCACCGCCGCGGCGATTGCCGCGCGCTCGCGCACATTCGGCCACATCACGATGACTGTGCCGAAAGCCATCATCAGGCCGCCCGCCCACAGCCAGAACACCAGCGGCGTGAGAAAAACCTGGAAAGTCGCCAGACCCGTATTGTCGTCCACACCGGCGAGCACGACATACAGGTCACTTAGCTGGAGTCGAGCGAATCGCGACACTCGGTCGCCGGCTGACTGCGGGCGCTTGTAGAACAGCTTGGCCGGCTGCCATCATCGCGATCGGCTTGCCATCGCGCATCACCTCGACCCGCGCCCGGGCGCTCTCCAGATGCGGCGTCTCGCTCGGTCTTGACCCCGAGATAAACGAGTTCATACGGCCCCACATCGAAGCTGTCGCCGTGTTTTGACGCTTTTCTTGACTTCGAGCCGGAAGAACGACGAGGCGACGATTCCGATGAAAGCGAAAATCACGCCGAGATGGATGATGTAGCCGCCATAACGCCGATTATTCTTGGCGATCAGATTGACCACGGCGCGCGGCGGCGGTTCATCGACCATATGACGGCGCGCGCTGACGCCGCGCCGGAACTCGGCAACGATCGTTCCGAGCACGAAAGCCGCCAGCGAGAAGCGCCGTCAGCACGTACCATTGGCGCAGTCCCGCGAGAACGACGCCAAGCCCTGTCGCCACGCCGAAGAATCGCCGGGGCGGCGAAAGTTCTGGGCGAGGCTGTCGCGGCGAGGAGCGCCGCCAGGCGATCAGCGGCCCGACGCCCATCAGGAAGATCAAGCCGAGCGCGAGCGGCGCGTTGACCTTGTTGAAGAACGGCGGCCCGACGGTGATCTTGACGCCGCGCACCGCCTCGGACAGCACCGGGAAGACCGTGCCCCAGAAGACCGCGAACGCGATTCCGACCAGCATCAGATTGTTGAACAGGAAGGCGGCCTCGCGCGAGAGATATGATTCGAACTCGGCGGGCGTGCGCAATCGCTTCACTCGCGAGATCAACAGCGCGGTGTAGAGCACTACGACGACGATCAGGAACGTCAGGAAGTACGGACCGAGCCCCGATTGCGTGAACGAATGGACCGAAGAGATGACGCCGCTGCGCGTGAGGAACGTTCCGAACAGCGTCAGCCCGAAGGCCATTCCGATCAAGCGCGAGGTTCCATACCTTCAGCATGTCCTTGCGTTCCTGGATCATCACCGAATGCAGGTAGGCGGTCATCACCAGCCACGGCATGAAGGCGGCGTTCTCGACCGGGTCCCACGCCCAGTAGCCGCCCCATCCCAGGACTTCGTAGGCCCATCGCGCGCCGAACAGATTGCCGAGGGTAAGAAAGAACCACGAGAAGATCGCCCAGCGGCGCGTGGTGCGAATCCAGCCGTCGTCGAGCGTCCGGTGATCAGCGCGCGCGGCGCCGAACGCGAACGGCACGCTCGCACTGACGTAGCCGGTGTAGAGCGACGGCGGATGAATCGCCATCCAGTAGTTCTGCAGCAGCGGATTCAAGTCCTGTCCGTCGCGCGGCATCGCTGCCAGCAAATCGAACGGACGCGTGACGAAATTCAGCATCCCGAGAAAGAACATCGCGACCCCCGCCAGCACGGCAAGCGCATAGGGCGTGATCTCCGGATTACGCCGGCGGTTCTGAAATGCGACGATCGAGGTGAAAATCGATCAGCAGCCAGGTCCATAACAGCAGCGATCCCTGCTGCCCGCCCCATAACGCGGTGAACTTTATAGAATGTCGGCAACGTAGTAGCTGGTATAAGAGGCGACGTACTCCAGCGAGAAATCGCTAGTCAGCAGGCTCGGCCCACAGCGCCGCGACCGCGACCGTGACCATCGCGCACATCGCCCAGACCGCATGGCGGGCGCTGATCAGCAGCGCCGGATATTGCGCCGCGCGCCGACCACGTTGGCGACAATCGAATAGAAAGCGACGATCAGCGCGAGCGCGAGAGCGAGCTGTCCGATGAGCGGCATCGACTTCTACTGCGAGCTTTTTCGGGGACGTACTTCGAGGGACAGCTGGTCAGCACCTGTCGCGCCTCGATCGTGTTGTTTGGCTCGAGTCGCCCTTCGACGATCACGTCGCGGCCGGCCGCGAACATATCGGGTTTGGGCTGACCTTGAGCAACTACTTGGAAGGATACGGGTGTAACCGGATCGCTGGCGGTTACCTTGGTCAGTTGCGGCTGATTAGGATCAGGCGGCGGCTGCGCCATCGCGAAGACCAATGTCAGCGTGGCGGGGTCCCACTTGATATTACCGGCTTGCACGCGACCCGCGACCCGGATCATCTGCCCCTGCAGTTCCGGCGCGCGCTGATGCACTTCATTCACGGTCAGGTAGTACTCGGCGGTATTTCGCACTGCGGTATAGATAAGATACCCGATCGCGGCGATCATAGTTCCAACGCCGATCACAAAACGAAGATTTTTGCGCATCGTTAGTTTGCTGAAGCTGCGCGTCCGTGTTGAAGACTCACGCTAGCGTTATTTTCTTCCGCTTGAGTTGCAAGGGCAAGCGGCGTTGGCCGACTCGCGGCAAGTTGTTTTTCGTACGAACAGCGCGCGCACTAGGGGCGTGATATCAAGTTCCGAGGGCGGCGTGCCTTCAAACTTCTCGACTAACCGGCGCAATTCATCACCGGAGGATGCCTGCCGGGCGAGAATCAACGGTATATTCCCGTCTAGCCAGTCCGCACTGCCGTGCCAAGTATAATGACTCTCAGAGGCAAAGTAGTACCGGCGCACGATCGGAACGTGCGCCCCGGTGCGCGCCAGCAGAATAATGTCGCCGGCGCGATCGCCATACGGACCTGCACCGAGCCATTTCATCCGGCGCTCAAGATCGAGCAGGTCGGGCCGCGGATGCTCGTAAAGGTAATCCCGAATCGGCACCAGCTTTCGCCCATCGAAAATTTCAAATGGGGGCGCGTCATTCCCGGGGCTGGTTGGTACTCGCGAAAAGATCAGATCAATCGTACCCTTGAGCCGCGGGAGCGGTTTACCCCATCGGTTTGTTCGATAGAGGGCGCGCAGCACAGGTAGGACGTCTTGCCGGAAACGCGGCGGACGGCCCCCACCGGCATTCCTCGCCATCCTTTCGACACGTTGAACGGTCCGCCAAATAGATGTATTCCAGAAAACCCTGCGATGCGATCACTGCCTGATAGTCCTTCTGCAAGTCGCTGAGCGAAAGCAATGGCTTGCGCACGCGGAAGCCCATCATTTTGAGCAAGCCAAATGGCGAGTCATTGCCGGTACCAATCGCGTGTTGGCCATCGTTCATCACCGGCGTCTGTCCATGGTCCGCGATGAACAAGACGTAAGTCTGATCGAGCACGTGCTTCTGGCGATAGAGCTCAAGCACCTGGCCTACAGCCGGATCGATCACGTGCTTATAGTAGCCGATTTGCGACTTGAGCGGGTTTTTCGCTGCGTGCGTGAAGATATCGAGGCCCGGAAAATAGACGACTTGAAGGTTCGGTAGCCCGTGCTCGTCGATCGCCTCGGTCAGTTTTTTCACCGACGCCAAATCGAGCGAACCTGCAACTGATTTCTCGGCGTCATCGCCGGCTAATTCTCCTTTAATCAGAGCCAGCGCCATCCCAGTAAAGGCCGACGGATTGACCGTGGTAAACAGCGTCGCGCCGCGATGCACCATCTGGAGCGAGACGTATGAACGCAGCCCGATCAACTGATAAAGTGTGGGCGACTTCAGAGCTTTACCTACTAGGTCATCGCTGACCATCTTGGTGAAATCCGCAGTATCGACGATTGTCACCGGCACCGGCGCATAAAACTGCCGCGTTTCGCGGATAAACCATTCGTCGCCCGGTATGCCGTCATAGGCGGGCGGATCGCCGGTAAAGATCGAGGACCACGCCGCCACCGTGCTCGACGGCAAGATACTCTCGACATTTGGTGCAGAATAGGCGTGTTCGAACAGTCCATCGCTCGACTCCTGCTTACCCATCAAAGCAGCGATGAACGGGGCATTACCGGTGCGGATAGCCTGCATCAATTGATCGTGGCCGCCACCGTCCAGGGCGAAGATAATCACGTGCGGTCCGGACGAGACCTCCGGCGGTGGCGCCTTTGTCAGTTGCTCCTCACCGCCATGCCGCCAGACGCGCGTGATCAGCGTGCATCCAGTTAGTATGGATACAAACGTAATCGCCAAGACTGCCGCAAAAGCAGTCCACTGCCTTTTCCCCATCGATGTTCTCAATTCTCCGCCCACATTCATAATAGACTTAAGATGCGGGTGTGGGTTGCATAGATGATCGCGGCGGCATTCTGCGTACTAATTCTTGCAAACCTGCTAATGCGATTCGGCTGCCTAATTGCGGCGCCTTTTGGTCGATCGCGAAGATCACATCGCCGACTGATATTGCTTCGAGAATTTCTAAGGATTGCGGCCCAAAGACCTGACGGTAAGCGGCAATTCTGGCCACGGTTCGCAATCGCTGCCATTCATCGCGCAGCTGCGGAAGCGGGTCTCCATCCGGTGGCGGCGTATTGGCCATCACGGCAATTCGCGCGCGGCTCTCATTAATAATTCCCGTGATCTCGCTGCTCAGCTGCGGGTCCACAATCAATGGCTGAATTTGCGTCGCTACATCTTTCAAAAAAACTTCAATCTCCGATGCGGTCGACTGCCAAACTGCGTTTTCATCCTTGGTCATCCGATGGCTTGTCATGGGCTTCAATAGATTATCAGGCAAGGTCATCTGTAATGAAAGCATCACGCCATGATCAGCGGCGGTAACTTGCTGATCGAGTTTTAGCGAGGCGAGGATTGGCCGGACTTCAGCGGCTATTTCCGCCGACGGAGCGCTATCGAGGATCTTTTGCAGCCGCTCAACGTAGGGACGCAGGTTGTATGAGAAATTTCCGAGCTGGCCCAGTAATTGGCCCTTAACCAAACCGAAAGCATCTCCGCCAATAATGGATCCGTTCGAGTTGATGAATTCAATATCAACAATCCGGAATTTCAGGTCGAAATCCTCGATATGCGGAGCCATATCCGCTGACAACTTGCCGGTCCAGGTCATCGCGTTCAAACACTGCCCCGCAAGTGCAAGCGCGGCCTGTACGTCTGCTGCACTGACGAGCCGCACGTAGCTTTCTGCCTGGCCAAAGTGCGGGTCGGTTGCATAGAGATGTCCGCAGTTGGCGGGACCTTGCCAGAACTCCGCGCGGCCACCTGCGCCGGTATAGAAGCGCTGCTTCAAAGCAGCGTCCAATACCAGATAATCGATCTCGACTGGTACCTCGATTTGAGTTGCAAGAGCGGGTGCGCTGAATGCAAGCGCGACCACTGCCAGCAGGATCAACCCGCTCAACCTTGCGGGTAGCTTGCATCGCCTCATCGCATCAATCGTATCAGTCGCTTGCGCCTACGCTAAGTCTGCTCGATTCTCCCGTGTTATCTCAGCGCGCTCCACTCTCGATGCGACGATTCGCTGACCGCAAAGCCTTATTGGAGAACCTGTTTTCAATCCACCGAATCGAGAACTCAGATGCGATAGAATAGGAAATCATGATGAGCATCTATCGAAATAAACCCGATACAACCCGAAACCATCTTCCGGTACTATGGAGATTCCCCACGCGGCTCCTGCATTATGGAGCGCGCGTGGGGAGTTTGCAGACTATTTAGATCGATACGGAAATACGGTGTGCCGTAGATTATGGCCAAGGTTTGCTTGCCAAAACGCCCTGAACCGCGCTGATGTACCATAACGCTCCTGAATCGTACCAACTTCCGGAGTACCATGCGCCCATACAACCCCACAGAAGCTGGTCGGTCGTACCATTCGGATAATAGGGATAGCCCGCTGAAGGAGTCTCGCCCGAATACCATGACTCGCCATTTCCATCCATGCAGGCGCGTGCCATCGCCATACGGAAGTCGGCATTGAATGCGGTTCCAGCGCAGGCTTCAGGCCAAACATTAAAATCTGCAACTTTCGTCATAAGAATGCCGCAGCTTTGATAACAGCCGCCAATTGCCGACACCCAGCCGTTCCATGCTGGAGTCACACATTGAGAGTAACTCGATTGAAAATCGCCCCATCCCGGAGGCCATAACGTGCTATACGTGGGGCTGCTCTGAGTCCAGCCACTTTCAACCCAAGCTTCTGCGCGGACGACATTTTCATCAATACCCCATTTGCAGGCCGCCCAGCGCAATATCATATCGGTACTACCCGTGTAGTTACCGTCCACATTGTTGGTATATGAGCTGTACGAAGAGGTCGGCCCATAAGTGAACCAGAACGGCTGCGCCGCGAAGCTGCTTAATTCAGCAGCGCTGGGTGTGGTCGCATTACCAGCCGCATTCCCATTATTCGTTTCAGGCGTCACTTGAATATACGACGCGCATTGCTGCTCGGTGGGCAGACTGGCATGTGGCGGGAGCGTGCTGAAATAAGCCGGATTTGAGCCATTCGACACAGTGACGGTGATCGACGACGTGCTCAGCGGCGTCGAACTGAATTCAGCAAAGGCTTTGACCGTCAGCGTGTGCGATCCATTCGGTACCGTAGTCGAATTCCAACTAAAGCTATATGGTGGCGAAACAGGGCCGTCGCCGCCATCAATATATAGTTTGGCCCACCAGACCTTTGGGCCCACTGACGCGTTTACAAATACAGTTCCACTGACCGTTGCATTGTTTGCTGGCGAAGTAATCCTGACGGATTGCCAGGCCAGCGCATCCTGAGTACGAAATACCAAGATCGTAGTGATCGCCAAACATCCCACAGCGAATGCGGTCCGAAGACGCAGTCGTGCCATAACAACCCCCCCTGGATTGTTGATTAGCTATGCGAGCGTAGGCTCGCGAAGCAGCATTTCCTGAAACGCTATCTGCCTGACGACTAGCTAATGATAGCGCGCGGTTCAGACTTTACAGACGTCACGTAGTATCTTGAATAAATGTCATAGCGCCCCCCTTAGATTAAAGCTGCCACAGGCCTGTAAACGGTAACTTGCCCGAAGGCTGTGTTACGGCCCGATCAGCGCCCAGCTGCACTTGTCGCCTAAAGAGCAACTAACAGTTATCGGTCGTTTCGTCCTTTCTGCCATAATGCAGATCCGGACAAAGTAATTCCTTAGAGCGTTAGCTCTCGTACAGTCGCAGAGAACGATGGATGGAGAAGAAGCGGCCCCCCGCGAAATCTCACAGTCTGACAAACTATCTATTGGTCTATGGGAGTGCAAGCCCTAACGAAAGATTGCGTGCCTTAGAAATACACATTGATAATCACTACTGAAGGACAGGTCAGAATACTATCTGGCATATATATTCGATCAGTTGCAGAGTAAGGAACACGCCCGCTGAGCAGAGTCGAAAAGGCGATAATCGGCGTAATCTTAAGAGACCAACGGGATTTAGTCGCCTGCGAACCCAGCTCAGAGAACATTGATCAATTTGCGTCAGGGGCGGTCCTGTGTTACCCCGACGAGTAAGCCGCGAGAGACGGATAGTGGCGCGGCATACATGGAGGAGGATTAAAGTAATGCCGCACGCACAGAACGGAACGGTCAAGGTGTTCTACGATACGTATGGGCAAGGCACGCCGATTGTATTCCTGCATCCATGGTCAACTAATGGCTATATCTGGTATTACCAGATCTTCCCGTTTGCACGGACCAATCAGGTCGTAGTGATCGATCATCGCGGCCATGGACGCTCGGACAAGCCATCCAGTGGCTATTCGATCAGAGAGCATGCGAGCGATGTGCGCGCAGTGCTCGACGCTGCTGGCATTCAGAAGGCCATTTTGGTGGGTAACTCGATTGGCGGGATGATCGCGATGCAGTTTAATCTCGATTTTCCTGATCGTGTTATCGGTAACCTCATTCTTAGTTCGGGAACGGCGCTGGGCGAGAACATGCCGCCCGAGGCCGCGGCCGCTTTCCGGACCGATTACCAGGGAACCTTTAGTGCGCTGATGGAAGGCGCTATTTCGGCCAAGTCGAAGCGCGACCGCCCAGAGATTCTGGAAGTAATGAAGGCGCATTTCGCCGTTCAATCGAACTTTCCCAAGCACGTCTTTGATTCTTCGATGGCCGATCCGGATGGCCTGTTTGCGTGGAATGTAAAAAGTAAGCTGAGTACGATTCGCAAGCCGACGCTCGTCGTCGCTGGAGAAGAAGATCAGGCGACGCCAGTCACGGCCAACAAATTCCTCGCTGACAATATCCCAAGCGCCAAGCTGATTACGGTTAAAGACGTCGCGCACTTCTATCAACTTGAGAAGCCGCTCGAGTTCAGTGCGACCTTGAGTGAGTTCGCCGCCGGCCTCAAGTAAGTCAATTGTCAGTTCGCAAACGGCGGGACCGGACAAATGTGTGGTCCCGCTTTCTTGTATCAGGATTTATTAGTGAGAAGCTGCTGCGCCGGGTGTGGACGATTGCGTTCCTGGCGAAGCGCTACCAGCGGACGACGGTGCAGTCGCCGCCGCTACGTCGGAGTGCAGTCGGTTCGTGGTGTTTTCCAAATCAATTATTGACCGCGGCGGGATCTCATAAACCGTTCCGTCACGGCTGGTAGTCGCATAACCGATATTTTGTGTTTTGGGCTTTTCGTCCGAAGTTTGGGGTCTAGTTATAGTCTGAAGAATCGAGGTCCGCAGCGTATCGATTTCTCGACCATTCCCGGCATACAGAGTAATGGTGAGGGTAGGCTTCAGCATCCCGTAACGGCTTGGATCATTCATCGAGTCTGCAACAATACTGGATGCCTTTAGCTGATGGAGTTGATCAAGCAGACTGTCAACTACCGGCGCCTCAGCTGTGGCAGTTTTGCCGGTGGCTGAGATGGTCCATTTATCCTTCGCGATACGATTCAAGGTTTCGTTGATTGGCCCGCCAACGATTGTTACGCGACCGACGTCGGCGGGGTTGAAGTTGAGCACCAACTTATCGCGTAGATCGTCGAAACTCTTATTTGCCGTAGTGATTACGTCATTAGTGACAGTATAGACCGGGTTGTTCATGCTGTCGGTGCTACGAGCATAAGTCGCGTCGCTCTCGGCGTTGGGCTGACGAAAGCCTACTTGCAACGTTTGTGCGGGTTTACCGTTAGCTCCCTCCAGTTTGATCGTCATTGACGGACTGGCTAACCCATACTTCGACAGATCAGTGGGGTGATCATCGATAAACTGACTCACTCGTGCGTTAGTCAGTCCACGCAATAAAGTGTTCACGGCGTCATTGTCCGCTGGATAATTGCGTGGTTGGACGAATTTCCATTGTTCGTGATCGCGAGTGAGCTCTACAGTGGGTGCGCCGCTACGCGTAATGACTATTTTGCGGGTATCTTCGGGCTTAATCGAGAAGACATTGCGCGAGCGTAAATCGTCAACGTGCTTGTTCACTTCAGCGCCAAAAGAACTAGCGACCAGCAAAATCGCTGGTTTATCCGAAGTTTTGATGAATACCGAGTTCCCGATCGGAGCCTGCTTTCCGACGAGAATCGATGGCAAAGTCTTGCCGTCTTTCATGGTAACTGTAA
The DNA here is from genome assembly GCA_963831065.1 of uncultured Pseudomonadota bacterium. GTDB lineage: Bacteria > Desulfobacterota > Binatia > Binatales > Binataceae > JAJPHI01. The sequence continues at coordinate 12,841 of CAWHOQ010000030.1, read as the reverse complement.
CGGTTACTGCAGGCACGGCAAGTCCAAAGGGCGCCAGATTCGATGGATGTTCCTCAGCTGTACCGGTGACTTGCACGCCGGCGATCTGATCGGCGAGACTATTTACCGCAATATGCTCAGATTCAGCTTTGATCGGCTTTACTATTTTCCAGTTGTCGCCCGCGCCACGCTCGAGCACGATGTCGCGATCGGGGGAACGCAGGTCGATCTTCTCAATATCTTTCGCTGAAATAGTGTAAAGCTTCGGCGTCTGCTCGGGAGGCGGCTGATGATTCTGGTAAAGAGCATAGCCGCCGATCAGAATAAGCAAAACTACGATGATGATCGTGTTGCGCAGCGACATCCGGAATTACCGAGCCGGACAACCTAGTTCCGGCGTTCCCACCATACGGCAAGCCCAGCCAGCAACAACAACTCGGGAATCAGCAGCACCGATAGGACAAAGACCACGTCGAATTGCTGGATAGTCAAATTGAAGCGCGAAGCGCGCAAGGTGCGCGGCCGTATCGTGATTGCATTAGCTTGTCCGGCTAGCCAATCGACGCTGTTCATCAGGAAATCGCGGTTAAAAAAATTGTCGATGTACTGATTATTTGCGAAATCGGTATCTCCGAGCACGACGATTCGAGCGATTCCTTTGCCACGTTTGAGCTGTTCAAGATTTGCCTCGACCGAAACAGCAACACTCACCGGACCATGTTTAGCAGCAGCCTGATCGAATGTCTGCTTTTGAAAAAGCGAAACCAGGTCAGTCTCTGCCCACGAGGAATCAGAGGTCTTCGCCAGTGACGTAACAGTTAATCCGTCTATGGGCGGCTCTCTCGGATCGACTGTCCGCACCATCGGAAAAACCGTCTGCTTGTCGAAGCCTTCTGTAATTGGACTAGGCCCATAGTTATTTACAGTGGGGTTCAAACCGAGCGTCGGTCCAGCAAACAGCCGCACCTCTTGATCAATGACCGCATTGTTTCCAGCGGTCACGCCCCAGTCTGCCAATAACTTGATTAGCGCGGTCTCGTCGATTGAGCGGTCCGGTCGCGCAGGCCGCAGCATCGCGAGCATCCGGCCACCCTGATCGAGAAACTGTGTGATACTGTCGATTTCATGCGGTACTAGGGGTCGTGTCGGACCGGCTACGATGAGAACCGTGCAATCGGAGGGCACCTTCGCTTCGGTGACGAGGTTTACCTTTTTGACGGTGTAATTCTCGCCTTCGAGAGCTTTCTGAAATTCGTTTAACCCAGCGGGATTTTGTGCGTCGTCGAGAGGACCTTCACCTTCGCCTGTAAGGAAACACGCCGTTTTGGTAGTGGAATTCACCAATTTAAGAATTCCGTTCGTGATGGCTGCTTCATTCAAATCACTGACGTTGGTTCCATCACCTGCTTCGCCACCATATTGCAGACGAGTGGTGTTCATCGTAGTTACTTTGAAACGTTCCGCCAGTTCGGGATGCTTATTCGGGTCCACCAGCTCATAACTTACCTTGGGTGAGGCATAGCTATATTCCTGATATAACGCCTCGGCGGATACGCTTTTACCACCCTCAACGAAGCCGTAGAGCTTAAGCGGCTTCTTCAGATCTTTCACCGCGCTGATTGATTGTGGCGAGAGACTGAATACTTTCTGAGTAGTCAGATCGAATTGCTTGTGATGCACCGAAGCTAAATAGTTGATCGCAATCAGTAGTAGGATAAACGCGATCGTATAGATAGCTGCATTCGCGCCATAGCGGGTCGTCCGCTGGCCTGCCATGCTGCCGAGTGTGCCCCAGCTTGAAATCACCCAGCTGATTAGCGCGAAAGCGCCGAGAATCAAATTGACAAAAATGAAAAGACGCGCGAAGCCGCCGCTGGTTAGTGCGTAGCCAATTGCGCCAAACGAAATCAGTACTATCCCGAGCAGGCCTGCAAGCGCCGATGTCCGCCTCATCTGCCGTTCCCCCAGGATTTCTAGCGCCAGCGCGCCGATTCAACCGCACGCTGCGTCAGGAACAGCGACAAGACGATCGCACTCACAAAAAAGACAATATCCGCAGTATCGATAACTCCGCGCACCATCGTCGAGAAATGCTCAGGCAATGACAGATATTTGAGAATCGACCAGACCGCTCCACCACCGGCTTCGGCAGGCCATGAGATTACATATAGCAGGATCAGGATGCCGAACGAGCTGATCGCGGCGATGATTTGGTTTTGGGTTAGCGAACTGGTGAACAGGCCGACGGCGACAAAAGTGAGCGCCAGCAAGGCAAGCGCGATATAACCAGCGAACATTACGCCGACTTCGGGATCGCCAAAAATCATCAGGATTAAAGGGAAGATCCATGACAGCGCCACCATAATCAAAGTGAATACAGCCGCCGCGATGAACTTCCCCGCGACAATCTCGCCGGTGCGGACCGGTGCAGTGAGCAGCAACTCGTAAGTTCCGGTGCGCTTCTCCTCGGCAAACACCCTCATCGTCAGCGCGGGCATCACAATGACCAACACGATAGACAAATCGTGCAGCAGCGGATCAATTACGCGGGTGTTCAAATTCATCTGTCCGAGCTGGCCCTGCTGACCCATCATCTGGATAAGCTGGACCATTTCGTCGAACTGCCGCAGCATCGAAAAGAAAAACCATCCACCCAGCAGCAGAAAAACCGTGAGGACCACATAGGCGACGGGCTGCACAAAATAGCCCTGCAACTCTTTGCCGGCGATCGTTAATGTATTGCGCATCTGGTTTCAGGCTTCGGAGTGGCCGGCTCCAACTTCTTCGAGAGTTTCCTCCGCGGTTGCTCCGTCCACATGGCCCTCCCGGGCGATCGCGTTCAGAAAAACGTCTTCGAGTGAGGTGCCGGCCGGCAGTTCCGACAATTGTTCTTCGAGCACGATTTGGCCATCATTGATAATTACGACGCGATCGCAAATTTGCGAGACTTCGGGCAGTATATGAGTGGACAGCACAATTGTTCGTTTGGCGGCGAGTCCACGAATCAGCTCGCGAATTTCATGAATCTGCCGCGGATCAAGTCCGATCGTCGGTTCGTCGAGGACCAGTACGGGCGGGTTGTGAATCATTGCTTGTGCGAGGCCAACGCGCTGGCGATAGCCCTTCGAGAGTTGTCCACAAATTCGATGCGCCATGTGGCTCAGCCCGCATACTTCGATCATGTGGTCCGTCGCAGCCTCGACTTCGGAACGGCGGACACCGCGCAGCTTCGCGACGAACTTTAGATAGCCATCCACCCGCATGTCTGAGTAGAGCGGCGGGTTTTCCGGCAAGTATCCGATGAGGCGGCGCGCTTCGAGCGAGTTGGTAAAAATATCCAGTCCGTCAATTATTACGGTGCCGGAGGTCGCCGGCATAAAGCCCGTGATAATTCGCATCGTGGTGGTTTTACCCGCTCCATTAGGTCCGAGAAAACCGAGAATTTGCCCGCTTTCGGCGTGAAAAGAGATTCCTTTTACAGCGACAAATGTGCCGTAGGCTTTGCTTAAGTTCCTGACCTCTATCATCTCAATGCCGCTTTTCGGTGGCTCAGCTTCATTATGATTACAGCCATTACAGACGTCAGTCCTACAAGGCTTATTCAGCGCGCAAACAATCGCCTAGTTAAACGACGCCGGTCGCTGATGTCAATATAAATCTTCGTTGCGTTGCGCGAGTCGCGCAAATTGGATTGGCGCTAACTATGGGAGAGCGTGTTTCAGCGTTGGGCGCGTTCTTCGTAATAATGCCGATATAGGATAATGGCTAATCTCGCCGGTAATTCCCACGTAAACCACCATCGAAACCACGAGGTCGTTTGCCGATGCTCGGAATCTCTCGAATACCATACGGAACGCGGATGCTCGTAAAGTGACGGCTCGGCGTCCACGCTCAGGCCGGCGGCGCGAACGTCGCGCAGTGCTCTCCAGATATGCGGTGGCGCGGCGACAAGCAACACGCTCTTCCATTGTCTCTGCTGCGCCATCACGACTAAGGCGCCGACCTGCTTGACCGTAGAAACGTATCCGGGAAAGTCACGCTCGATTAGATTTTGATAATCGCCGAGATCGAAAATCCCGGAGGGCGCACAAAAGATTGGCAGGTTGTACCGTTTCGCCGCCTGCAGCGCGCCCGCCGCGATCGCCCGGTTCGCCGGCAAGGTTGCCGGCAAGCCAAAATTCAGCGGAAATATCACATCATAGCGATTCATTTGCGACAGCCATTTTGCCATAAGCGGGATTCAGTTAAACGATGCCAAGCGGCGTCTTTCATGGCGGATCCTGCTAATCTGATCGTCCGTGGCAGCATCGCGACGCAATCTCTTTCTAGTTGACGGCTCCGGCTATATTTTCCGAGCTTTCTTCGGGCTCCCGCAACTGTCTAACTCGCGCGGGATGCCGACCGGCGCAATTTACGGGTTCATCAGGATGCTTCTGAAGCTGCTCAAGGATGCCCGTCCAACGCATATCGCGGTGGTATTCGACGCCCCGACCAAAACCTTTCGTGACGACCTGTTTCAGGAATACAAGGCGAATCGCGTCGAAACCCCCAGTGATCTGCTTAAACAGATTCCGTATATGCATCGTGCAGTCGATGCGTTCCGTATCTCGCGCTTGGTGATCGACGGCTATGAAGCGGACGACGTAATCGGCACGCTGGCGATGCAGGGCGCCAACGACAGTTTCAATGTGACAATCATCACTGGCGACAAGGATTTCATGCAACTGGTCGGTCCAAATATCGCTCTTTGGGATACCATGTTCGACAAGCGCACGGGTGTCCGTGAAGTGCGGGAACGCTTCGGTGTCGAGCCTGCGGCATTGATCGAGATTATGGCTCTGATGGGCGATTCGATTGATAATGTGAAGGGTGTTCCCGGAGTCGGCGAGAAGACCGCGACCGCGCTCATCCAGCATTTCGGCTCGGTTGAGGGCCTGTACGCCGGACTCGATCGAATCGCGGAGGTCAAGGCGCGAATTCCCAAGAAACTCCCCGCCGTGCTGCTCGACCATCGCGCAGACGCCGAGTTGGCCCGTCAACTGGTGCGCATTGATACTGCGGTACCGCTTTCGCTCGATTCCGAGGGGATGGCTTGGCCGGGTATCGATCATCAGGCAGTGAGCGAGCTGCTTCGCGAGCTTGAATTCGGTAGCTTGCTCGCAGAACTGGCGCCGGCATCGAGCGCGAGTGCTCCGCAAATTAACACCAGCGAGACTCGCATTAGTCGTGAGCAAGCTGGCGAGCTGCTCGTGCGGTTGCGGCGCGTATCGCGTCTGACGTTTCATCTCGGTAGCGATGAATCCGGGGCGGTGGTTCTAAAGCTCAAGGGCGCATCGGAACCGATTTCGTATGTTTTTGATCGCGATGCGATCGGTGCGCTCGCACCGCTGTTCGCGGAGCTATTGCCGCCGAAAGCCTGCCATGACCTCAAGCGTCATCTCCGGCTGATGCACGATTATGACGTGATCTTGCGAGGCGTTGAATTCGATACGATGCTAGCCGGATTTTTGATCAATCCGGGTAAGCCGGAGCCCTCGCTGACCGACCTCTATCATGAATATCTCGCGCCGCTCGGGGGCAACTCGCCGATTCCGTCGGAACCAACCATCGTAGAGGATCTCTGGGACGCTCTATGTGAGAAGCTCGAGCAAAACGACCTTCGCAGCCTGTATGATGAGATCGAATTGCCGGTCGCACGAGTGCTGGCGGAGATGGAGCAGACCGGGATCGCGGTTGATGCGGCTGCGCTACGCAAGATTTCCGAGGAGTTCGGCGAGCAGCTACGCGGTCTCGAGGATGAATGCTTCAAGTTGACAGGACATGAATTCAACCTGAATTCGCCGATTCAGTTACGGACAGTCCTATTCGATGAGCTGAAGCTTTCGGCGAAGGGATTGAAGAAGACCAAGAGTGGTTTTTCCACGGATGCCGATTCACTCGAAAAGCTGGCCACAGTTCACCCGCTCCCAAGAAAGCTTCTTGAATACCGCACGCTGGCCAAGCTCAAATCCACCTATAGCGATGCTTTACCGGAGCTGATCGATCCACGCACCGGCCGAATCCATAGCTCGTTTCATCAAGCCATAACTGCAACCGGCCGGCTAAGTTCGACCGAACCTAATTTGCAGAATATACCGACACGCAGTGAGGAGGGGCGCCGGATCAGACGGGCTTTTGTCGCTCCCTCCGGCAGCGTTCTACTGTCGGCGGATTATTCGCAAATCGAGTTACGGATTTTGGCCCATCTATCAGGCGACACGACTTTGGTCGAGGCCTTTGCACAAAATGAAGATATCCACGCTCGCACGGCCGCGGAGGTGCTCGGTGCGGCCAAGGACAATACTGAGGCCCGCCGCCTCGCTAAGGTGATCAATTTCGGGATAATCTATGGAATGGGCCCGCAACGGCTCGCCAGTGAGCTGGGGATTCCGTTTGCCGAGGCATCAGAATACATAAAGCGATATTTTGAACGCCTGCCGGGCGTGAAACAGTACCTCGATGAGACCCTGCGAATGGCCCGAGAGCAGGGTTATGTGACCACGATGTACGGTCGTCGTCGCTATTTGCCGGAGCTCAACGGATCTGATGGTGGAGCGCGCGCACAAGCCGAACGCATCGCCACGAACACCCCTATTCAGGGCAGCGCGGCCGATCTGATCAAGCTCGCCATGGTCAGACTGGCGGGGACTCTGACCGAGCATACGCTTGATGCGCGGATGCTCCTCCAAGTGCACGATGAGCTGCTCCTCGAAGTACGACAGGATTGTCTGCAAGACTGCTGCGAAATCGTGCGGGATGCGATGGAAAATGCCGCAGCCCTCAAAGTGCCGATCAGGGTTGAAATGAGGTCGGGTGCAAATTGGAGTGAACTGCAACGACTTTAATAAGAGTAAGCAGCTATGGCGCATAGCCGATTCATCAAAATGCTCCGTATCAACGAATCGAATCGTCAGACGTGAATTTCCTAGCCGCTCAGCCGTCTAAACCTTTTGAGTAATCCAGCGCGCCTTGACGCGAATGAGGCTGAACTGATTGAGCGTGCTCGCAAGGGCGATACGCAAGCGTTCGGGGTGCTGGTTGAGCGATACCAACGTCGCGTCGTAGGGGTAGCGATGGCGGTGGTACATAATCAGGATGACGCTTTGGAGCTTGCGCAGGAAACCTTCATTCGTGCCTACGAAAACCTGGCGAAATTTGAATCGCGTTCGAGCTTTTCGACCTGGCTTTATCGCATTGCGGCCAATATTTCGATCGATTTCCGCCGTCGTGAAGGACGTCACACGATCCTGCGCGGCGAAGAGGGTGAACACGAGCTTGACCGGTTGCCGAGTGAGCGCGGTGATTCCTTCCTTGAAAGCGCGCGCAACGAGCTCGGGCGTCGTTTGCACGATGCTTTGCAAGAGTTGACGCCGGAGCATCGCGCGGTGATACTTTTGCGAGAAGTGGAAGGACTCTCCTACGACGAAATCAGCGAAGTCTTGCAGTGCCCACGCGGCACGGTGATGAGTCGTCTTCATTACGCGCGCGATCGCTTGCGCGGCATCCTCGATGATCTGGATAAGAGATAAAGCTCAGTGAGGACTGAGTAATGATGGCTCTTTGCAGTAAGATTCGGCTTCTGCTCGGGCCCTTTGATGATGGCGAGCTTGGACCTCATGAGATGGAAGAGGTGGCTTTCCACCTCGTGGAGTGCGTCAGTTGCAAGGCTTCGCTCGATGACTATCGTTCGCTGGGCGAAACGCTCCGTACTTTCGCACCGACTCCATCGCTGGACGGGTTTGTTCAAGCCGTTACCGCAAGACTCAAAAGTCCACGGAGTTCGTGGCGCGAGCGGCTATCCGATTTTTGGAAGTCGCTGGGCGCCTTCGGCTCTGCCCTTGAGGTCGCCGGAGTAGCAGCAGTGGCCGCAATGGTTACTTTGGTTGTTGCTGAACCTTATGCGCGACGAATTAATTTTGATGTTGGACGACACCCTGCGGCTCAACAAGTTGCTCAAGCCCAGCCTGATAGTATGACAAATCGCCCTATGAGTCAGAGGGTGCCGAACGATAATAAAGGGGTGGACGTAGTCAACGCCACTGGCGGTCCGCTCGGCCAACTGCGGCACGCTGACGCAATCGCAGCGCGCGAGTCAGAGGAATTTCTTTCCGAAATAGGTGGCGGGACCGGTCCTTCGGTCGCTGTATGGAACGAGCCGCGTACCGATACCACGGTCATTTGGGTACCTGATCAGCGTTGATCGCGTAGGCGCGAGAAATGCTGCCAGCCTGCTCAGGAATCTGCGAGCCGCGTCGAGAGTCCCATCTTATGCCTCAGCCCCGATCGGTTAGCTTGATTTTAATCATCAGCCTCCTCCTGATTGCAGCTAATTCAGGAAGCGATGCCGCCTCCCAAGAGAAAAATCCGCCGGTCAGAATTCATGTTGATTCGATCCTCGCGACCTACTCCCCGGAGGTAGTCTCCAGTCCTAATGGAGTACCTGCGGTCAGAATGGATCATCGATTGACCATTAGTGGAATCGCCGATCGCCTATTGCTGATGTTCGATTACAACGACTATCAACTGAAAGTGGCGCAAGTCGAAAATTCCGATTTCGGCGAGGCAGTCGCGTTCAATCTTCCTGGTGGCCACATCTTGCATATCGCTCCGCTCGCGATCATTGGTGATGAACTCGCGATGCAACTTGCTATGTTCGAAGGCGAACGCATCATCATGCAAATGCCGATGAAGATGATTAGTGGGGGAATGCTATTACTGGTGGACGAGCACCGCCCAAATCAGTTCTATATCACCGCAATTTCCGCAGACAGTCCTTTGTTACCGCACATATCGCATGTCCGAATCAGCCCCGGCGCTGCGCATGGGCCGGATGCTCCGGTACAAGCTTTTCCCGCGCTCATCCCGGCGCAGTAGACGTTTTGGCTAGCGCGGCGCCATACGTAGCGCGCCATCTAGTCTGATCGTCTCGCCGTTCAACATTGCATTCTCGACGATATGCCGCGCCAGCGCAGCGTACTCCGCCGGATGTCCGAGCCGCGACGGAAATGGAATTTGCGCGCCCAGTGCCTTGCGTGCCTGCTCGGGCAAGGTCGCCAGCATCGGAGTGTCGAAAGTCCCCGGCGCGATCGTGCATACCCGGATTCCCACTGACGCCAGATCGCGCGCGATCGGCAGTGTCATCCCGACCACTCCACCTTTCATACAAACCCCTCGACATCATCAACGACCACCTGCTCGCCGGAATGAAAATCGTTGGCGAACTTTTCGGCAGCGGCCAGATGCAACTCCCCTTCGTGCTGCAATCCGCCGAAGTCATGAAAGTCCGCCGTCGCCCATCTCGAAAAATTTATGGAAAAAGTCGATGGCCAGTCCCGCGGCAAGCTCGTCCTCGCCACGGTCAAAGGCGACGTCCACGACATCGGCAAAAACCTCGTCGACATCATCCTCTCCAACAACGGCTTCACCGTCTTTAACATCGGCATCAAGCAGCCTATCGACGACATCATCGACAAAGCGAAGGAAGTCGACGCCGACGCCGTCGGCCTCTCCGGCCTCCTCGTCAAATCCACCCTTGTGATGAGAGACGATCTCAGGAACTCAACCGGCAAAGCCTCGCCTTCCCCGTGATCCTCGGCGGCGCCGCCCTCACGCGCAAATACGTCGAATACGACCTCCGCAACATCTACAAAGGCCCCCTCTTCTTCGGCAAAGACGCGTTTGAGGGCCTCCGCGTCATGGACGCCATCTGCACCGGAAAAACCAAAGAAATGCTCGTCGCCACCGGCATCAACAGATACCGCGCAGCGACTTACTGCGGCGGCGGATTGCCCAGCATTGCCGCTGTTTAGGCGATAAAATCAATAACGACGACGGAATTCCCAAAGGGCCATCGCACCGCCGATTTCGCCGTCTCAGATATACGCCGCGATGCGCCAATCCCCACCCCTCCCTTCCTCGGCACCCGCGTCATCAACGACATCCCCGTTGACCAACTCTTTCCCTACATCGACGAAGTCGCACTCTTCCGCGGCCAATGGCAATTCAAATCCGGCAACAAATCGCCGCGACGACTTCCGCAATGGACCGAATCAACCGTCCGCCCCGTTTACAAACGCATCAAAACAAAAGTCCGTGAACTCAACTCCTCCACCCCGGCGTCGTCTACGGCTACTTCCCCTGCTTCGCCGACAAAAACGACCTCGTCATCTACGAAGTCGACGTCGCCGGCCGCCCCACCACCAGGAAAAACTCCGCTTCCACTTCCCGCGTCAACCCGACAAAAAACGCTGGTGCCTCTCCGACTTCTTCCGGCCGCTCCCCTCTGACTTCTCACTTCTGACTTCTGACTTCCGCCCTGACATCGTCGCCTTCCAATGCGTCACCATGGGCCCGGACATCAGCCTCTACGAAAACTCCCTCCGCGAAGCCAGCGACTACACCGAATACCTCTACATGCACGGCATCGGCGTCCAGATGGCCGAAGCTCTCGCCGAAATGTGGCACAAGCGCGTCCGCCAGGAACTCGGCATCGCCATCCACGACGCATCCACGATGCGCGAACTCTTCGCCTGCCGCTACCAGGGCTGCCGCTACTCCTTCGGCTACCCCGCCTGCCCTAACCTGGAAGACGAAATCAAACTCTTCCAACTCCTCGACCCCTCACGCATCGGCTGCGCCCTCACCGAATCCCACTTCATCACCCCCGAACAATCCACCAGCGCCCCTAATCACCCACCACCCCGACGCCAAATACTTCAACGTGGAGTAACCAGGTTGGGGACCTGCATTATCACTTAGATTTAGCCTTCGATTTAAAAAGCAGGATTAAAGCGCTATACCCGCGGCAATCGCGAACCCTAACCACCCATAAAATGACGACGAATGAATGAGGTTGCAAATTCCATATATCCCAAAGGCGGCCGAGATTATCGCGTAACGTCGATGGTTAAACGGCCTATTCTTCCGTGAAGATAAATCCCAAGTTGCTGTTTCAGCGACCTCCGATTGTCCAATGCCCAATGAACATTTTCCGGACAGAGTTGTTTCAATAATCCGAGGATTCGCCTGATCTTAACTTTTTTTCGGTCTATTGGAATGACGACGATATGAGAATGCGTTGCAATGCCAAGAAACTTGCGACCGCGAATAAACAACACAAGAGGCCAAACGCCGACAGCGCAAAAACACCATCAGAATGTCGACTCCGCCACTCACCGAAATATATTACGGTCCATAGACTTCCTAAAAGAACACACGGGACCGCGAGAAACACAGCCCACCACTGGCGTTTCTTCACGACGCCGATCCAATCAATATCCTTATAATAGAGCGGAGTATTGACCGCGATGATTCTTGATCTGACCCGTCTAAACAGTTGCCAACGTGAGTATCCAGATAGCACGTAAACGAGGCCGGTCGTCGCCGAAATCAAGATGCTCTTCGCCGCGGATATCCAGCGTTACGGCTTCTGGCATTGCACTTTCCGTCCACAGCGTCGTGATGGTCATTCCACGAACGGAACGATCCGAGATGCTACGCATCCACTTTTTCCAGCCGCGCATACTGCAAGATCAGCGTCTTTTTCCCCATCCCCTGAAACGCGACGATGGCTTTGGTCATGGTCCCGGCGGGTGTGATTTCTTCGATGCGTCCCAAACCGAACTGCGGGTGGTGCACCAGAGATCCGCGACGAATTCTCCGGCGATCGCCTCCGCCTGGCTGCGTTGAGAGACGGATTCGTATTGCCGGCGTTCCTGCTGAGCCCGCCGGCCGTAGGAGGCTTCGTCGCGATAACTACCACTTCCTGCCTCGGGTTCTTCACCCGTCAAATCGAGTTCCTCAAACACTTCGTCGGGCATCTCGGCCAAAAACTGGCTCGCGATCATCCGTTCGGTTTGGCCGCGAATCATGCGATAGCGGGCATGGGAGAAGACCAATTGTTTCATGGCGCGGGTGATGCCGACGAATGCGAGTCGCCGTTCCTCTTCCATCTCATCCGGACTCGCATTAAACCCAATCGCCCGCGCATGCGGAATCAACCCATCCTCCATCCCCACCATCGCCACGAATGGAAACTCCAACCCCTTCGCCGCATGCAGCGTCATGAGGGTGACGGCTCCGCCAGAATCTTTGATCTTGTCGACATCGGAAACGAGCGTCACCTGTTGCAAATAATCATCCAGCGTTCCTTCGGGATTTTGCGAATCGAATTCCGCGGCGACGTTTATGAGTTCGCTCAATATTTCCCAGGCGGTCCCATTGCCGGTTTGCTCCGCCGTCGCCGGCATCTTCTTTTTTGATTGCTTCTTCAAAGCCTGGCTTCCTTGACGACCCGCTCCATCAAACCGCGGATACCGCCGGGAATTAGAAACGCGGGTTTGGCCGTCGCTTGCGGCGGAACCTCTTCCATCCTCTCCGGAATACGCCTCATGTTCGCTCGAATTTTCCGCAAACGCCGCATCGAACAGCGGATCCTCATTGAGCGGCTCCGACGTCTCGGCGGCTGGACTCTTCCACCGGTGGTGCCCGCGGCAACCTGAAACGCCACTGACCAAATCGCGTCCAGCTCGCAAAGAGGCCGGCGAGTTTGATGGCTGGATTTTTCGCCCGCGGCGTCAAATCCGGCACCAAATCTGCAATTGCCGCACCCCTCCAGCAAACTCATGCGCCGCTGCGACGCATACGCCTGAATCTTCATCACGCTCGTATCCCCCAGCGCCCGCGGCGGCACATTGATGATCCGGTCGAGCGACACATTATCACTCGGATTCGAAATCACCCGCAGATACGACAGCACATCCTTGATCTCCTTTGCGCATAAAACTCCGTCCTGCGCTCTATCTGATACGGCACCGCTGCCTTC
>CAWHOQ010000029.1:0-23896 GCA_963831065.1 uncultured Pseudomonadota bacterium | reverse complement strand
CATAACGGCAATACCAACTCACGCGGGGGTGTTTATCTCAAATTTCGCTTTCCCAAGCTGCGCGGCTTAATCGTGTATCAGGAGATCATGGGCGAAGATAACCTGACGTACGAAATCCCCGGAATCGGCCGATTTATGCCGCTGCTGTCGGTTTCGTATCAGGGCGGATTCTACCTGCCGCGCCTGACTGCCGACGGACGCACTAGCCTACGCTTTGAATACACGATCTTGGAGCCGAACTACTCAGTTCACGATGATTCGCTGTATTGGGTCACCAGCAGTAATTACATGATGGGCGATCCGTTGGGACCGAACGCCAGCCGGGTCGATGTATCATTGCAGCGCTGGTTTACGCTCAAGGACAACGCGGAAACGACCGTGTTCTTGACTGATCGTGCGCCGACCTACGACACCAATGAGCCTTATCCGGCGCAGTTCTATGGATCATCGCTGACCAAGGAATACAGCGTCGGGACGACGCTGGATTTCGCGCATTTTCTTAGTCGGCACGAATGGCCCTTACCGGGCCAAGTGTGGATTAAAGGCGAGGCCAGCTTCGAATACGTCGATCATCTGAATTATTCAGGCGGCGGATCGCTACGGACCTTTATCAGTTTGCGATTGGGATTGCGGCCCAGTCATCCGCCATTGACCCTCGAATGAAATACAAAAATAGCCGAATTGCAGGTGGGAGTACGCGGGAGAGCAGGAATGAGAAACGCTCGACTTAATGGGGCACTAAAAGGGCTGAATTACCTATTTGGCTTGATCCTGTGTCTGGCTGCAACCGCGAGCTACGCGCAGGAGTTCAATATGAATTCCAACCTGCTGACGCCGCCACCGGGTCAGAATTTGCGTGAGCAGATGGGGGATCCGACTTTAGTCCTGCAACAGCGATTTGGCTTTTCGCCAGAGGAAGCTCAGCAGATCGTCGCGGATAGTAGTCGCGGATCGCTTTCGCCGCAGGATTTGGAATCGCTCTGCGATCGCTTCACCGCAAGTCACGTCTCGCCCGATCAGATCCAGTCAGCAGGTCAGGCGATGGGCCTCGGGCCTGATGTGGTTTCGGAGTTGATGACTTGTCCGGCGCAAAGTGCCGGGTCTAATGCAGCGCCAGCGGTTCTGATGCCGGAAAGGGGCAAGAAGTTCCCGCGCGATCTCAATCAGAAGGGGCGAGTGCCGGCCAACATGCCTAAAGCGGCTCATCCCAGAACCGCGCGGATGAAGCCCGCGCCATCGCAAATCGAGCAGTCATTCCATGATGTGGGTACGCGCAAGCTTCTGCCGGAGCCGCAGCCGCAGCATCTCCGCCAATACGGCTACGCACTGTTCAAATCGCCGGTCTCGACCTTCGCTCCCGTGGACAACGTTCCGGTGGGCAGCGATTACGTGATCGGGATTGGCGATGAACTCAAGATCATGACGTGGGGCGCGATCAATCAGAATTTAAGTGAAAAAGTTGCTCGCGACGGCTCGATCGGGCTGCCTCAGATTGGTCCGGTCTTCGTGGCGGGACTTAATTTCGAGCAAGCCAAGGAGTTGATTGAGGGACGCTTCGGCCAAATCAATAATGCGCACGCGCAAGTAACGATGGGGCGTTTGCGCACGATGCAGGTGTATGTGCTCGGCAATGTCGCCCAGCCGGGCGTGTATACCGTGAGCTCACTCTCGCGGGTCTCGAATGTTCTGGCGGCGGCGGGCGGGATCACAAAAGTCGGCAGTTTGCGACGGCTCGAACTGCGGCGGAATGGCGCGACTATCCGGATGGTCGACCTTTACCGGATGCTGATGTCGGGGGATATGTCGGGTGATGAGCGCCTGCAACCCGCCGACGTGATCTTCGTGCCAGTGATCGGGCCGGTAGTCGCTGTGTCGGGTGACGTGAAAGTGCCGGCAATCTATGAGCTGGCGCGGCCTTCCGGTGAATCGCTGAATGCGGTGATCCAGTTAGGGGGCGGGCTTAGCGCGTTCAGTTCGGGCGAACGGATCAGTGTCGCGCGGGTCAGGAATCATAGTCAGGCGGTAGCGATCGACGTCCGTGCTGACGAGCCGGGCTGGCGCGGCTTTCAGATCAAGGATGGCGACCTGGTTACGGTCTTTCCGATCATCATGGATCAACGCAACGTTGTGACGCTGGTGGGAAATGTCTATCGGCCGGGCCAATTCGCGTGGCAACCGGGGATGCGAGTCTCCGATCTGCTGCAACATGGCGATGGAGTCAAACGCGACAGTTTTCTCGGTTACGCGCTGATCAAGCGCGAAATTGGACCTGATCGCCAGACTCAAGTCGTAGCGGTGGACCTGGGGAAGATATTGCAGCCCTCGTTCTATCCCGATTCAGATTTACCTTTGCAGCCGCTGGATAGGCTTATGGTTCTCAGAAAATCCCAGATTCAGCAGCGGCCGAACGTCAAAATCATGGGAGAAGTAAACAAGCCCGGCTCATATAACTGGTATGACAATATGCGCGTCAGCGATCTCGTCTACCAAGCCGGCGGGTTTCGTGATGGGGCGGATCGCAGTGCAGTAGAATTGGTCCGTACGAGTATCGTCGATGGAAAAAGAGCGGTCCAGACGCACGAAACGATCGAGGTAAGCGCCGCCGATGATTCGGCGAGTTTCGGCCCATTACTCCAGCGCAACGACGAGATTTTCATTCAGCAGGCCAGCAATTGGCATTCTCCATGGGTGGTTCAGGTCAAAGGCCGGGTGATGCGCCCTGGCTATTACAGTGTGCAGCCCGGCGAGCAATTACGCGACCTGCTGCTTAGAGCAGGCGGGTTCTTGCCTGATGCGTTTCCGCCGGGAATCGTCTTTACGCGATATTCCGTCCGCAAGCTTGAACAGGATCGACTCGAAACAGCGCGTGCCCAGCTTGAGCAAGGAGTCGCGCAAACGGCGCTCGCGCAGAATGCGATAGCGCAGTCCAACGGCGGCGCCGGCAGCGGCACCACGGCGTCACTCGCGGTACTTAAGGATGTGCTGATCTCGTCGCAGACCCTGCAAGCCAGCGGGCGAGTAGTAGTGCATCTGAGTTCGATTGAAGCGCTACAGACCGATCCGGTTGACAACGTCACGCTCGAGAACGGTGACACGATTGCCGTTCCGTCGCGGCCATCATCAGTGGCGGTACTCGGACAGGTGAATGAACCGACTTCGATCATCACCAAGCCAGGCCTTCGTGTGCGAGATTACGTGGCGAGTGCCGGCGGAACCACTCAATTCGCGGATCTCAACAATATTATGCTGGTGCGTCCCGACGGCTCGGTAGTCACGCAAAAGGGCCTCAGCCAGTCGAGCCCTGATCGCTATTTTCCGCTGATCGCGGTGGTAAACGGGGGCCTCATGAATGAGCCGGTCGAGGCTGGATCAACAATCTATGCACCTGCACGATTTAATACACTGGAAAATCTTGAATATACTAAGTCAATAACAACTATCATATCGCAGAGCGTCACATCATTGGCGATTATAGGTATCCTAGCGAGCAGTCTGTGAAGATTGGATTTCCCGATATAAAGTTGCTATTTATGCATAACGCCTGATTTGACTACGAGTTGGAGCTGGGGTGGAAAGCGCCAATATTCAACAGCGAGTGTTGCGGCAACCGGTCGCTCCGATTGGGCAAGCGGAACGCGAACGTGTAACGCCAGAAGCTCCGGAAATTCAGTTCGGACCAGTGCTTGCTCACTGGCGGTTAATTATAGCCGCGACGATCGGCGCCGTACTCACGACTTTCATCGCTACTACTTTCCTGATGACCAGATGGTATCAGGCGACGGCGGTTATCCGGCCCTTGAGTGATAGCTCGATTGGCCACCAGTTATCGCTGGGCAGCGAACTTCCATTACAAGGGCTAGGGGAAGCAATGCTCGGTGGGGGGTTATCGCAAAAGGCCGAGGAGTACGTCGCGATTCTTGATAGTTTCGCCTTCAATACGAGTCTCATCAACGGCATCAGTTGGCGTCCGCGCTGCTAGTTGATTATAAGTGGCAACTTTATCCACATGATTCTCAGTGGGACGCCTATCGCACGTTGCAGCGTCGGTTCGATGCAGCGTATTCTTATCGTACTGACCTGATCACTTTGAGTTTGCGCGACCGGTCGCGCGAGCACGCGGCCAAAGTTCTTGGATATTATATCGACGACCTTCGCGCTCAGTTACGTGAGCGTGAAATTCAATCAACCACGCTGGCGATCAATGCGATTGAAGAGCAAGTAAGCAAAACTGCAGACGCATTGTTGCTAAATCGGCTTTACGAACTGATCGCGGAGCAGCTCAAACGCAATCGGCTCGCGCAAGTGCAGGCGGACTGTTCGTTTGTTGTAATTGATCCGCCGAGCGCACCAGATTGGCCCTATCGGCCATTAGTGCTCATGGATTGCTTGCTAGTGGGATTAGTTACGCCCTTAGCGATAGCACTGTTGATGTTTGTAATTGATGCCATACGTAGAGCGAGGCGTGCTGGGGATGGGGGTATATGGGAGAAATCTACGAGGAGCGTGTAATCCGGTCCAAGTTCGACTAAGCTAGCCAGCAGGCCCAGCTTATCTTCACGAGGGACGCGGAACTTCACAAATAGGGAAAGGGACCGTTGGATGACCAAAGTGGTCATCCTGGCGGGCGGGATGGGCACGCGACTGCGCGAGGAGACCGAGATAAAGCCCAAGCCGATGGTCGAGATCGGCGGGCGGCCGATCCTCTGGCACATCATGAAGCATCTATGCGCGCGCTACGGCTTCAAGGATTTCGTGATCTGCCTGGGCTATCAAGGGGAGGTAATCAAGCGATTATTTCCTGGACTACGCAGACCCGTAAGCGGACTTGACGAGTCGAACTGGGCGCCGGCAAGGTCGAAATTCACGGCACCAGTCACGAGGGATGACTGGCGGGTCACGCTCGTCGATACCGGTGAGGAGACGCATGACTGGCGGCCGGGTGAAGCGGCTGCGGAGATACGTTCGCTGACGAGACGTTCATGGTGACCTATGGCGACGGCGTCTGCCGACCTCGATCTCGGTCGCCTTCTGGCGTTCCATCGGAGCCAGGGCAAGCTCGCGACCGTGACGGCCGTTCGACCCGCCGTCGCGCTTCGGCGAGCCTGGTGATCGATGGCGACCGAGTCGTCGCATCCGCCGAAAAGCCGCAGACGATGAAGGCTGGATCAATGGCGGGTTTTTTGTCTTCGAGCCGGCCGTGCTTCGAGTTGATCGAAAGTGAGCAGGACAGTCCTCGAAGAAGGCCCGCTCGACCGGCTGGCCGCAACGCGGCGAGCTTGCAGCCTATCAACACGAGAGGATTCTGGCAGTGCATGGACACCTATCGCGAGATGGAGCTGCTGAATTCGCTATGGGCCTCGCAGTGTGCACCGTGGTGGGTTGAGTAAGAAATCAATTCGCGAACAAGGGGGGATAAACCGTTGAGGAAAATACGGCGAATATTAATTACTGCGTATTCGGGCTATATCGGTTCGGTAATGGTCAGAGTGCTCGAAGACGAAGGTTACAACTTAGTGGGATTGGATAATGACTATTTTGCAGGTTGTGATTTCGGCGCCGTGCGTTATCCGTTCCCAATCATTTGCAAGGATGTACGCGATATCGTGGTCGCCGATCTCGCAGGATCTGACGCGATAATCCATCTGGCGGCGTTGTCGAATGATCCGGTGGGCGAGCTCAATCGCGAATTGACCCTCGATATCAATTACCGGGCGTCAGTCCGGCTGGCGAAGCTCGCCCGCGCTGCGGGAGTCGAGCGCTTTTTGTTTTCGTCATCGTGCAGCATGTATGGCGCAGGAAGCGATGGCTTATTGAACGAAGATGCGCCGTTGCGTCCATTGACCGCTTACGCCGAATCAAAAGTGCGGACTGAGGAAGAGGTATCGCAGCTTGCGTGCGCGGGATTCAGTCCGGTGTTCATGCGCAACGCGACGGCCTACGGCGCTTCACCCCGGCTACGGGCCGATTTGGTGCTCAACAATCTTGCCTGTTGGGGTTTTACTACCGGCAAAGTCCGCATCATGAGCGACGGTACGCCCTGGCGACCGCTGGTGCACGTCGAAGATATCGCACGCGCATTCGTGACGGTGCTAAAAGCGCCAACCGCAACAATCCACAATCAAGCGTTCAATGTCGGCGTGAACGGAGAGAACTATCAAGTGCGCGATCTAGCGGAATGCATCAGGACGGCGTTGCCGAATTGCGCAGTCGAGTACGCTGCGCAAGGCGGTCCGGACGCCCGCAATTATCGGGTAGATTTCGGTAAGATCAAAACTCAGTTGCCGGCATTTCAACCACATTGGGATGCGCAGCGGGGCGCCGCTCATTTAATCGAGGGCTTCCGACGCAACGGGATGACCGCAAATGATTTTCAGGGAGCGCGTTTTACTCGTTTAGCGCGTCTCCGGACACTGCTTGAAAATGATTCGCTTGATAGTTCACTGCGCTGGCGTGATGGGATCGAATCCCATGTGAGTAATGCATGATCTTCCATGAGACTGCGCTCAGAGGCGCTTTCATGATCGAGATGAAACGGCTGGAGGACTCGCGAGGCTTTTTCGCGCGTTCGTTTTGCCGCAAGGAATTCGAGGAGCACGGCCTCAAACCCGACGTTTCGCAGGGTAATCTCTCAGTCAATTGGCATAAGGCGACATTGCGCGGGATGCATTATCAGGTCGCTCCGAAAGAGGAAGCCAAACTCGTGCGCTGCGTGAAGGGCGCAATCCATGATGTGATTATCGATCTTAGGCCGCATTCGCCCACCTACAAGGAATGGCTCGGTTTCAATCTTACGGCTAACGATTGTCGAATGATCTATGTACCGGGCGGATTTGCTCACGGCTATCTTACCCTCGTGGAAAACACTGAGGTCATATACCAGGTAAGTGAATTCTATAGTCCGGAACACGAACGCGGGATTCGATGGGACGATCCGGCTTTCTCGGTGAGATGGCCAATTATACCGGAAGTGGTTTCTGCCAAGGACGCGAGCCATCCATTGTATTCTTTATGAGGCGGGTTTTGGTTACTGGTGCGACCGGCTTTATTGGCCGTCATACGCTGCGGCCACTAATCGACGCAGGATATGAGGTTCATGGGAACGGTTGTGGAAGCGAAGGCGAAGCGTCCTCGGCGTCAGTTGGCATCGCACCGACCTGCGTGATTCGCATGCAGTTTGCGAGCTGCTGGCGGCCCTCAGACCAAGTCATTTACTACACTTCGCGTGGTATGCGGTGCCGGGGAAGTACCCTACTTCGCTGGAAAATCTGCGCTGGTGTCAGGCGACTCTGGAACTCGCGCAGCTATTCGTTGAACACGGCGGTCAACGCGCGGTCTTCGCCGGCACTTCGCTTTGAATATGACTCCCGCTACGGCTTTTGCAACGAAGATCTCGACGCCTGCGAATCCTTCAACACTCTACGGAGTCTGCAAGAAGAGCACGATGGAAGTCTTGTTAGCGTTCGCGCGACAAGCCGGTTTGAGCGCGGCGTGGGGTAGGATCTTCTATCTTTATGGGCCTCACGAGGCTGAGCGGCGGCTGGTGCCTGCGGTCGTGCGATCACTGCTGGAAGGTTCGATAGCGCGATGCAGCCATGGGCGGCAGGTCCGCGACTTTATGCATGTAAGCTATGTTGCGTCGGCCTTTGTCGCGACTTTGGCGAGCGAACTTGAAGCACGGGTCAACATTGCATCCGGGATACCGATTTCGATTCGCGAGCTTGTCGAGCGGATCGCAATGCTACTCGGTGCTACGGACCAGGTGGAATTCGGGGCTATTACAGCGCCGGTAGACGACCCGCCGTTGCTAGCAGCTGATACACGAAAGTTGAACTCGATACTAAATTGGCGACCGCAGCTCGCGCTGGACGATGGCTTGGCGCAAACGATCGAGTGGTGGCGAGATGCCCGATCTGGCCAACAGCGTTAAAGACGAAACTGTGAATACGCTGGTCAGCACGCGCAACGCCGCGGTCGGATCAATAACTAGTGGCCTGTAACAATGAGAATGGTAGTAGCCGCGCGAGCCGCGGCGTAAGTCGCGGTGCATTATTTAATTGGCCGTGGCGCGCTTCACGAGTACCCAATACCGATACCAATGTCACTGTTACAGGCCACTAGTTCAGTCATCTGGCGCGTAATATCGTTTGGAATTTGATCGGCGAGGCTGCGCCTTTCGCAATCGCACTCGGCGCAATACCTATATTATTGAAAAGCCTGGGTATCGCGCGCTTCGGTATTCTGACGATTATTTGGTCACTGATTACCTATTTCGGAATCTTTGACATGGGCCTTGGCCGCGCGATGACGAAATTGATCGCGGACAAACTCGCCATCTCAGGTATCAGCGCGGTACCCGGGCTTTTTTGGACTGGGATGTTGCTGATTACTGCTGCAGGTGGGATCGGCGCAATCTTGGCGGCGGTCGGGCTGCCTTTCGCAATCGATCATGCATTGAGGATTCCGCCCGAGTTGCGCACCCAAACTTTTCGTTCATGCTACGTCTTGGCGCTAGGGTTCCCAGTAATTATCAGCAGCGCCGGATTGCGCGGAACTCTTGCAGCGATGCAGCGCTTCGATCTGATCAATCTGGTCGAATTGCCGACCGGCGCGATGCTCTTTCTTTTCCCTCTGCTGATGTTGCCCTATTCGCATAGCCTAGTAGCAATCGTCATAGCATTGTTGGCAGTTCGGCTGATCAATTGGATAATCACACTTTACTTCTGCGCGCGCGCCATTCCTGGTCTATTATCGTGTCCGTAATGGAGCGCCGCTTGCTGCAGCCATTGATGAGTTTCGGCGGATGGGTGATGGTCTCCAACGTGGTCCGTCCAATAATGGTGTACTCCGACCGCTTCTTCATCGCCGCGATCATCTCGGTCGCCGCAGTTGCCTACTATACCACTCCCTTTGAGCTGCTCTTTCGCTTGTCAATCATCCCATCCGCGGTCACGGCGGTGCTCTTTCCGGCATTGGCCGAGAGTCTGCTGCTCAAGCGGGCACGCGCGCTGGAATTGTTCGATAAAGGATCGAAGGCGATCCTATTCGCAATCTTCCCGATTCTACTAATCGGAGCGGGTTTCGCGCATCGGGTCTCGATGTATGGCTAGGACCGACGTTCGCCGCAAAAAGC
Organism: uncultured Pseudomonadota bacterium; assembly: GCA_963831065.1. Taxonomy (GTDB): domain Bacteria; phylum Desulfobacterota; class Binatia; order Binatales; family Binataceae; genus JAJPHI01. The sequence continues at coordinate 14,766 of CAWHOQ010000029.1, read as the reverse complement.
ACGGCGGTTATGCAATGGCTAAGTCTTGGCATGCTGATCAACTCAGCAGCTTGGCTAGCGTTCGCTTTGATTCAGGCGCTCGATCAGCCTGACCTGACTGCAAAACTGCATCTTCTCGAATTATTTGCATATGTCCCCCTTCTTTGCTGGCTCACCTGGACCTATGGCATCAAAGGAGCGGCTATCGCGTGGACGCTAAGGGTGCTGGGGGACACGACGGCACTTTTCTGGATAGCGGCTAAGTTAGCACCTGAGATCGCGGAAAATGTCCGCAATACCATCTATTTAACTTTGGCTGGAACGGCTGCGCTGGCAATAACGATGATTTTGCCGGCGAGTCTCGCAATCCAATTAATCTTTGTCGCGAGTTGCCTAATTGCTACAAGTATTTTCGCGCTCCCTGAATTTGAATGGCTGCATCTTGAGCGCTTACGCCAGCGCAACATTCGTTCCAGATTACTCAGCGAGTGATATTTAGATGGGTTTGGGGAATCAGGCAATCACGGACACCTTGAACCGCCGTCGGACAACTTCTGAGTCGATTGTGGCGACCACACCTGCGTTGACCTGTTACATCTGCGGGGGTTCAAGCGACCTAGTCTATCAAGGTATTCGAGATCGCCTATTTTCTGCGCCGGGGACATGGTCGGTTCGTCGCTGTGCCGATGCGCAATGCGGCTTGATGTGGCTCGATCCAAAGCCGCTCGAGAGCGAGCTCGGCAAATTGTACGCGGATTACTACACCCATGCCGACCCGGAACGCAGCTCGCTTGCGCGCCGCCTTTTCAAGTCTATACGCGACGGCTACCTCAATCGGCTTTGTGGCTACAACAGCGCCACTGTGACTCAAGTCGAGAAGGTTGCTTCTCTGCTATTGGACTTCTATCCGCCAAAGCGAAGCGATTTTGATTTCCCGATGCGCTATTTGCGACATTTTCCCAAAGGACGGCTGCTCGATGTCGGTTGCGGGGCTGGACTGACGCTCGAAGTCGCGCAGAACTCCGGATGGTCCGCCGAAGGTATCGACGTTGATCAACGGGCGGTGGATAACACGCGCAGCAAAGGATTACGCGCCAAAGTGGGAATACTGAAGTGAGCTTGAGTTTCCCGCGGAATCGTTCGATGCGGTGGTGATGAATCACGTAATCGAGCATCTGTATGATCCGGCGCAGACTTTGCGCGAATGCCGACGTATCCTGCGCGTGGGCGGCCACTTACTAGTTAATACGCCCAACACTGAGAGTCTCGGGCATCGATGGTTCGGCAAGCACTGGGTAGCAATCGATTCGCCGCGCCATTTACATCTCTTCACCAGCAGATCATTACGAGCTCTGGTCGAAAGAGCCGGCTTCGGCAAGATTGCTGTGGCGTCGGCGACGGGTCGCGCAGCGGGCGTGCTGTCCGCTAGCAAGTCGATCCGCGATACGGGCCACTTCCATATGTCGCAGACTCCGAAATTGTATGGTCGCGTTGCCGAGATGATCGAATGGGCGGTCGGTTTCTGGCGCGACTCCGCCGGAGAAGAGCTGCGATTGGTAGCACAGAAATCGCCTGCTCAATTCAGCAAAGCCGGAAGATGAGGCGATTGGTGGCGCTTATCACGACCGTTCTGCCAACTTTCCGCCGACCACAATTGCTGGCGCGCGCCATTCGCAGTGTTCTCGATCAAACCGTAACTAAGTTTGAAGTGCACGTGTATGATAACGCCTCGGGCGATGATACTTCGCGAATTGCACTTGATATTGCCGATCGCGATCGACGAGTCAAATACTATCGCCATCCAGCCAATATCGGCGCGATCGAGAACTTTAAGTTCGGCGTCGCGCGAGTAGCTACTCTCTATTTCAATGTTCTGAGTGACGATGATTTCCTTTTGCCAGGGTTTTTTTGAACGTGCACTGGCGGCATTGACCCAATACCGCGAAGCAATGTTTTTCGTTGGGTTGTTACAACACGTCGATACCTGCGGGCGGCTGATCGCGATTCCCATGAACGGCTGGCGTGAGGGTCTGTATCTTCCACCCGAAGGCGCCGTTCAATGGGTTGCAAGGGGCGACACCTGGACTTCAGCAATGTTCCGAAAAGAAATACTGCAATCGATCGGAAATATTTGATCCCGAAGTTGGTTTGGAGGCTGATCTCGACTTTCTGCTGCGTGCGCTTGCGCGGGTGCCGATGGTTTTCGTCAGGGAAATTTGCGCCGCCTTCACTATCCACGACCGTTCGGCGATGAGTACAGGTTCCATTGTCCAATTGATCGAGGGAATGCGTCGAATCGAAAACAAGCTTGATGCGATGTACGAGATCGACGCCGAGGCTCGGCAAAAGCTGCAACCGGCGGTAATAACGGCCAACGCGAGTCGGCTATTTCGGTTGATGTTGAAGTTGGCTCTGCGCGGAGCGCACGCGGAGATTGAGCCGGCAATCCAGGAGCTACGCGAGGGCTTTCGACTACCGATGCGTGCCGCAGCTCTGGCAATGGTCGCGTCGTCCGGACCCATCGGGACAATCGCGCGAGCCGTGCTGAACCGGCTCTATAACGTACGGCGCAGCTTTCGAGATTTTAGCGTCAAGCGGACGGACGCCGGTGCAGCGGAAATACTTGCACCATTAAAGACTTTGCTGACCGAAATAAAATGAGTCATCCATTTTATCGCGCGCTGGTCGCACTAAATTATTTGATATCAGTGCCTTTCAGTATCGCCTTTCTGCTTTGTTCCTCACGAATCCATCCCGCATATCAAATGACATGGGCTCGACGATGGCAGTTAGGACTGCGGATATTTCGCAACAAGCACCTCATTCAGCCGAATGGAACATCGTTCAAAAGTGTTCTGGCCATGGCGTTGAAAATTCTGGAGACCGCCCCGGATCAGCCAGGGATCATAGTCGAATGCGGGAGCTGGAAAGGCGGCTCGGCCGCTAGCTTGTCGCTAGTATGTCAGATTACCGGTCGCAAGCTTCATGTCTTCGATTCCTTCGAGGGTCTACCAGTCGCAGATACAGCCGATCGCGAAGGGGCGGCCTATCAGTCTGGTGACTTTCACGGGACGCTGGATGAGGTAAAACACAACATCTCTCGCTATGGGGCAATCGAAACGTGCGTCTTCGTCAAGGGATGGTTCGCCGACACCCTTCCGCATCTGACTGAGGCGGTCCTGCTTGCATATTTGGATGTAGATCTCGAAGCGAGCCTCAACGACTGCATGCGCTATTTGTGGCGGCGACTGATTGATGGCGGATATGTCTTTATCGACGAAGCCGTAAGCGTGAATTATGCGGCGCTGTTCTTCAGTGAAAAATGGTGGAACCTGCATTTTCAAACCGATCCGCCGGGGCTAATCGGTGCAGGCAGCGGACTCGCCCTAGTGTCCTGAGTTTGAAATTCGTTTACAAAATCTGGCGACCGCGTCGAGAATTTGGTCGGCAGTTTTGGTCCAGATGAAGGGTTTGGGATGGCGGTTGTGATGTTCGAGGTAAGTGCGGATCGCGTCCTCCAGTTCGCGGATGCTGCGGTGAACGCCGCGGCGCAGTTGCCTTTCGGTGAGCAGCGCAAACCAGCGCTCGACCAGGTTTAGCCAGGAGCGCGCCGGTGGGCGTGAAGTGCAGATGGAAGCGCGGATGGCGCAAGAGCCAGCGCTTGATGGCCGGGGTCTTATGGGTGCCGTAATTGTCGAGGATCAGATGCAGCTCCAGGTCGCCTGGCACCGCGGCGTCGATGGTTTCAAGGAAGTTGCGAAACTCGACCGCGCGGTGGCGCTGATGGAACTCGCCGATCACGGTGCCAGCCTTGGCGTCGAGCGCGGCGAACAGGTTGATGGTGCCGTGGCGCAGGTAGTCCGGAGTTCGGCGCTCCGCCTGTCCGGGGCGCATCGGCAACAGCGGCTGACTGCGATCGAGCGCCTGAATCTGCGCTTTCTCATCCACGCACAACACCAGTGCCCGGTCCGGCGGATTAAGATACAAGCCGACGATGTCGCGGACTTTTTCAATGAACAGCGGGTCTTTGGAGAGCTTGAAGCCTTCCACTCGGTGCGGTTGCAACCCAAACGCCCGCCAGATGCGGCCGACCATGGTCTGACTCAGCCCGCTGCGCTTGGCCATTGCGCGCGTGCTCCAGTGCGTCGCATCGGCGGGAGTGCTCTCCAAGGTCAAACGCACCACTCGCTCAACTTGCGCGTCACCGACCTGGCGCGGCGCCCCGGGGCGCGGTTCGTCCAGCAACCCATCCAGCCGCCGCTCCAGAAAACGCTGGCGCCATTTGCCGACGGTCTGGTGGGTCAGCCCGAGCTTGCGCGCCACCGCGGTATTGGGCTTGCCTGCCGCGCACTCCAAGACGATGCGCGAACGCTGTGCCAGCGCCTGCGCGCTCTTGGGCCGCCGCGCCCAACGCTCCAGCGTCTCGCGCTCTTCATCCAGAAGGCTCAATGGTGCTATCGGTCTCCCGCTCCGCATCAGCCTCCTTCCTCCTATACGAAAGACGCCGAGGGTTCACAAATTATTCAACATATTTATGACTCTGGACACTAGCAGGATGTTGAACAATTCCTCTCCGACGAGATTGACTACTGGTTTAGGATCTTTACAGTTCAGTGAGATCGATGGGCTAGAGGCAGAGGGAGATGCGGGGTATATGATTGGCCACAGACGACGATGCTGACCTTGGTGAATCTCGAGCAGCGAGTACCGGCCAAGCGTCCGATCAGGCTCGATCAAGGAGTTGGCGGAGATAGCGCTCAAAGAACTCTCACCATTATTCGAACAGATGTACAGCGAAGTAGGCCGGCCCTCGATTCCCGCCGGAGCGTCTACTGAACGCTTCGCTCTTGATGGCGCTGTACCGCGGTCCGTAGTGAGCGACTGCTTTGTGAGCAGCTGGAATACAACCCGCTGTTTCGCTGGTTTGTCGAGCTGGGGATGGACGACGCGGTCTGCGCCGATTCGACCTTCACCAAGAATCGGGACGGCTGCTGGAGGGTGACATCGCCCGTGCCTTTTCGGCACGGTGGTCGCCGCGGCGCGTCCGAGCGCCTGCTGTCGAGCCATGAGCACTTCACGATCGACGGGACGTTGCTGGAGGCGTGGGCCGGACTCAGAAGGTTGCGTCCGCAAGGGCGAAGAGCGCAGTGCTCGCACGCCGCCGAGGATCCGGGAATCCGACCGTCGAATTTCCCGGCGAACGGCGCCGAATCACGACGCATCAGTCGACCACCGATCCCGAAGCGCGATTGTTCAAGAAGAGGCCGGCCACGAAGCAAGCTGGCTCTATCTCGGCGAGAGCGTGCTGATGGAGAATCGGCATGGGCTGGTGGTCGATCTGCGCCTGCGTCGTGCCGGCGAGGCACCGGCCGAACGCGAGCAAGCGCCGGCAATGCTGCGAGTCTCATCCCGGTCGCCGCACCGGATCACGATGGCTGGCGACAAAGGCTACGACACGGCGGCGTTCGTGGCGAGACGCTGCGCACTCAAGGTCACGCCCCACATCGCGCAGAATAAGCGACAGCCGCGCGGCTCGGCGCTCGACCGTCGTACTACCAATTGGCCGGGCTACACCATCAGCCAACGAATGCGCAAGCGAGTCGAGGAGATCTTCGGCTGGATCAAAACGGTCGGCAACTTCCGGCGCACCCGCTACCGGGGCGTGGCACGGAGTACCGTTTCGCCGCTTACCTGGTGGGCACCGCCTACAATCTGCTGAGGATCGCAAAGCTTTGTCCCAGTGGATGAATCGACTTGCAGGAGCCGCATCTGCCATGGCCAACCCGGTAACTACCTCATTTGTAACTCAATACTTACCTGGTCACGCTCTCAGACTAAGCCAAACTCGTGACTCAAACCCTTTAATCAAATCCTGCTAGGGGAGTATTACGTTGGGCCTTGGGACAGTCTGCAAGATCATCCTCTACAGCATGCGACGGCTTGTGCTTACACCTGGAAAGGCATGACAGGCGTCTGGAAGTATTTTCCAGGCGAAGAGGTTGTGAGTCACGACAACCTGGCCGTCCAGACAGGTAAATGACCGCTTCGGCGACACTGGTTGCGCGAAACGATATGAGTCTTCCAGGTTTGCGATGGATGTTCCTTTTGGTCTGGCCGATAGGCTATGCACTGACCTACACAGCTCTGCCGGACTTTGCATTTCAATACTTCGCGCTCTCTTTTTTGGCGTTGCTATCTTGCGGATTCTTGCTGTCTGCTCTGAAAGCACCATTGGCTGATAGCCTGCCAGTTTGGGTAATCCTGTGGGTCTTTGTTTTCGGATATTTTGTCGAGTTTTACGTGCTGGTGCTCGATCCCTCGATTCTGGAAGCCTTTTTTGCACCGACAAAGATCACTCAAATCGATATTACTGCCTACTTTGACTCTTACATGGCGGCGACTAGCGCTTTTTTAGCAACGAGTCTGATTTCGATCATCTATTTGAAACGTGGTTTCAGCCAGAGCACCGCGCCAAATGGCTCAAGCTATAATGCGCCTGACGATCGCGCACTGTGGCAACTAGGCGGCACATTCGCATTAATCGTGCTGGTTTCGTCGGTGCTCGCTTACAAGTTCAATCTTATCGGGTCAGGTGATCGGGACTTGCTGCCATTTCATCTCGAAGGTGTGGTTGATTACGTTCGTCTGGTCACGGCGCCACTTCTGATCATTCTTATCATTCAGCTGGCAATCGTAAATAATCGGCGCAATTGGATCATTGCTGGCGTTGCGATGCTGCTTACCTTCGCCCTTTCCGACATGATCCTGCGTACCAGCAAAGGCACCTTTGTCAGCATGACAGTCACTTTGATCTTTCTGCAGTTAATTACTGGTGCGAAGCCGAGCAGAAAGCAAATCGCCGGAAGGCACCTTACTGATACTGATTGGCTTGACCTTGTTTCCTATCTTTCTATTCTTTCGAACCTTTCGCACACAAGGGATGGGTATCGGCGCGTCACTAGATAGCAGCACGCAACAATTGCTTGAGTTTGGACAGGTGCCCCTCGCGATCACTTATCTCTACCGGATTCTCGTACTGCGTTTGACCGGAGCGGGGGCTTTGCTGGCGATTACCTTACGTCATGTACATCCCCTGGGAGCTGCTGCGTGGGATGCTTTTTGGGGTCCGCGGAGTTGGACCGGATACATAGATATAGAGATTTTCAACATTTCTCCGAGATACGTAGATTATTTCGGAATCGCGCCCTCGCTAGTTGGACTATTTTATGTAGTCGATGGGATCGCCGGCGCAGTGGTTGGCTGCGCGAGTCTGCTAACGCTGACGCTTTATGGGTGGCGACTGCTTGGAAAACTTGGCGCAACACTCGGACCGGCGTCGCGTGCAGTCTATCTGGAGATAGTTTTATGGGTCGTGATTGATGGAAATGCGACCTTGCAACTAGCTAAAGAATTGGTTGTCTTTTCAGCTTCATTGTTACTCGCATATTGGCTTTGCAAACTTGATCTGCTGTCGCTAGTCGGGCTCTCACACCCAAAGCTTAATAGCCGGTCACCGCGGTCGGTAAGGATTGAAGTCTGACTTGGAAACCAGCGTCGGTATAGCCATCATCACGCACTGCGCCCATCATCATTTGCCATTTTGCTTGCCGCCGATCTTCGCGTCTGGGGCGGCCCAGCGGGTTTTGGTTGTCAATTCCAGTTCAGGCGACGGAACGCCCGAATTAGCACGTGCGATGGGAGCAGAAACGCTGGTAATCCCCCGCGAACAGTTTAATCACGGCCTAACGCGAGAGCGGGCGCGAAAGGTCCTGGGTACTCAGATCGTCGTCATGATGACGCCTGACGCATATTTCCTAGACCCGGAAAGTCTCAAGAAGCTTATAGCTGCGGTCGAGCATGACAAGGTCGGAATTGCGTATGCACGCCAGATTCCCCACGATAGCGCCGGGATTCTGGAAGGATTTGCGCGAGGATTCAATTATCCACCGGAAAGTCATCAAAGAACAATGGCAGACCTTAGCCTATATGGCATCTTTACCTACTTTTGCTCCAGCACCTGTGCGGCCTATTCCAATCGAGCATTGGATGAGATCGGCGGCTTTCGTTCCGTTTTGACAGCAGAAGATACTTTGGCTGGGGCGTTGTTGTTGCGGCGCGGCTATCGGATTGCCTATGTGGCCGACGCGGTAGTGAAGCACTCGCATCGGTACAATCTGACTCAGGAGTTTCGGCGCTATTTCGATACTGGCTACATGCGCCGGCTCCATCGCGAATTGCTGGCCGCCGATGAATCAGATGAGGATCGCGGCCGGCGCTTTGTACAGGAACTGCTGGGCGAGCTTTATCATCGCGCCCCGTATTTGATTCCTTACGCAATCGCGCAAAGCTGCGTCCGCGCGGCGGGTTACAAGATCGGGCGCTTCGGTTTTAGGTTACCGGTTCGTTTGCGGCGGTTGCTCAGTGCCCAGGATTACTACTGGAACTCTGAAGCGTTCCACCAGGCAGGTATCTAGAAGGACGTGGAGACGTGACATGAAAGCCGGTCGATCGGCCATGATGACGGCTCGGATGCGCCTGCTCGAAAAGCTGCTCAAGCTGGCTATCAGGGAACCAGCTTCCTATCCGCTCAGCAGCCTCGCTATAACACCGCGTAAGCTACTCGCGATCAAGCTTTCAGGACTGGGCGACGCAGTTATGGTGCGCTCGCTGATTGAGCATCTGCGCGAGCACGATCCGAGGCTGAAGATCGGGGTACTGGGCGGTCCTTCCACCATAGAGGCTCTGTCGTGTGCAAGTGATTTTCAGACCTACTGCTATCGTCCGCGAAAGGGTGGGATACGGCAGGCTGTCAGTCTGCTGCGGCGGATTCGTAATGACGGCTATGACGCGCTCATCGATTTCGAACCCTACTCGATGCTGACTGCGGCGTTTGGGCGAGCTACCGGGATCAAATGCAGAATTGGGTTTGCTGGTCTGGATGGAAGCCCCCGCGCAAGAATGTTTACTCACTCGATAGGAGTCGATGATAAAGCCAGATTTTGGGATAATTTTGTTCGTTTGAGCAACGTGATCGCTCCGGTGCTCGGTCAAACTACTACAACGCTTTCGCTGCCGGTGACTGACTCAGTCGAGCAATGGATCGATAATTGGCTGGAAACGCATCTGCCGGACTTTAGATGTCGGCGCCTAATTGCACTTCATCTCGGAGCGGCTCAGAGGATGGCTTATCGATGCTGGCCAGTAAAGAAGTTCGTTGAAGTGGCTAATTTGCTGAGAGATGAATTGCCGAATCTCACGGTCATTTTAACCGGCACAGGACGGAAACTGAACTAGCTAGCAAATTTATGACGAGCTATTCGGGAAATTGCGTGGACGCCACCTCTTTGGACTCGCTCGAACGTACCAATGCATTACTGCGGCGGTGCCGACTGCTGATTAGCAATGATACTGGTATTATGCATTTAGGCGCAGCGCTGGGTATTAGAACTTTAGGATTGTTTGGGGCGTCAAACCCAGCACACTGGGCGCCAGAAGGACCACACGCCAGCTATCTATACACTACGAAAATAAAATGCAGCCCCTGCATCGATGTCTATCATCGTAAGGCGCCTCTAGACTGTTTCAATCCCGATTATCAGAAATGCATGAGCGACATGTCGCCAGCGTTAGTCTCCGAGACAGCGCTGAGGTGGTTGGATGATCGCAACGGTTAGGCCGGTCTGGGACCCATTTACTTGATGGACAGTATTCGGCTGAATAGCCGGTTTCTAGCGAAGAGGGCGTCCGACGGTTGGCGGATATTAGGCGCTTGGTCCACGACAGTCGGCATTTTGCTTTACTGCACGAATGCGGCGAGTTTGTCACCTACCATGTCAGCGCCTGGACCGGATTTCGGCGGACGGAACGCGCGGACGGTTGCGGAAGTACATCAATTTGGCGCGATGGGCGACGGCGTCAGCGACGATTCAGCCGCCATCCAGAAAGCTGTGGATAGCGGAGCCCAAGTTTATCTTCCGGCTTATTATAATGGGACGGCGCAACGCTATCTGATTACTCGTCCGATAAATTGTGTGAACCGGTCCGGACCGACGGTATTCGCGGGCGACGAGCTGGGTGAATTTGACCAGCACGGTCCGCACGGTTCGACGATCATTGTCCGGACAGGACCGAAACCGGCCTTCGATACTTCGGGTTCACAAGATGTTGAATTCCGTGAACTAAGTATCGTAGCGATGGCACCTAATGCTTCCGCGATTGCGATCTTCGAGGCGCGATCGAAGTCAATCCCATTTGCCCAGAATCACCGATATCAAAACGTTAATATCTATTTGTACAGCGATATGTCTGCCAATCATGGTAGCGGGCGTATCGGAATTTATAACTATGGCGCTGAGTTATGGAGCGCCTACAACCTGCATATCGAAGCGGATATCCCACTGTATTTCTCGAATGAGAATGAGCTTGGAATCCAAGGGGATGTTACACCGCTAGCGACCGGCTCTCAGTCGATGAGCGCAGTGACTATCAGTGGCGAATCGAGCTTGATTGCGTACGGCGGTCCCGCAATTTATCTAGGCGGCAGCGACAGCGGAATGGTCGATTTCGGGCAGACCTTTATCGCGGAGAATGCAACTTTTCACGGCAGACATTCACCGTTTTGCGATCGTTGCACGAGGGCGATTGCGCGGAATGCGCTACGCAGGAAATGTCGAAAACCTGAACCAGCTGCTGTCGCTGGAAGATAAAGCGAGCGGTCTCGATTTGTCCGGTTCGATAGAACCGAAAGCGGGAATACCGATCATTTCACTTGCTGGCGCGAATCAACGATGCCCATCGATTTCGGACAGTTTTCTGCATATTCGTTCCGCCAACGATGCGGTTTCCACGCTTCTATTAGAAGGACAGAGCGGGAAGAATTGCGGGATCTTGAGTAGCGTGATTGAGCTCCCCGTCGGTCTGAAATTGGACGTGCAAACAACAAAGACCTGAGCGACCTCATCTATGGTTTAGGTGCAGAAAATACCAGTAAATGATTTGGCTGCTGCTTTAGAATTAGTTAGAATCTCAGATATCTTCATTCAGTCAACCTTGACCTCATTTTAGAGCTGAGTGTGCAAATAAAAGCTTAAGTAGCAATAAAGAACTGATTTATAGGCATCGCGACAACCGAAAAAGGGGAGGCGACCTCAGGGAATCGAGATCTACGAGTGAAGATCGAATTCCCGCAAAGGTTGCAAATCTATGATCTTGACGGGATTCCTGGCAGGAGGACTTACCACTTGGGGTATCAGCCGTTTAGCCCCATTTGGAAACCGATGGCTCCGCCGCACCGACTCTGTCGTAAAAGGAAAACAAATTGGCGTAATCGGCGATTCTCCGCAAGCCGATGGTCTGGTTCAACTGCTGGTTACAAACTCTGACCAATCGACTTCGGTCCAGCGGGTGAGCATTGAATCGATCGCGAGTGAAAAGGAGTTACTTCACCCAGCGGGGCGACAATTCGATGAAATTTACATCGCCGAGTCTCTCTCACGCACTCCCTCGCTAGATTACCTCGTAAATCAATTACTCAGTCGAAACAAATCGATTATTTTCGCTCCAGCTCTAATTGATTTGAGTCTGTATAACTGCCGATTATCCAAGTTGGCCGGGAGGCCATTGCTGACGATCGGAGGAACGGGGTTTACACCATTAGCATGCAAGACCAAGCGTATCATTGATGTAATCGGATCGTTCGTATTAATAGCACTATCAAGCCCAATATTAATGGCTCTGATGATATTACTCAGGCTGATCTATGGCAGCCCGGTGCTTTTTCGGCAGCAGCGCGTCGGCCGTGCCGGCAAGCTATTTACTCTTTTCAAGTTCAGGACAATGCAGCGTGATGCCGAGTCCGCTTTGACGTCAAATCCCGAGTTGTATCGCGAATACGTTAAGAACAATTACAAGCTCCCGCTATCGGAAGATGTTCGAGTTACCCGGCTAGGGCGTTTTCTGCGCGCATCGAGCCTCGACGAATTACCACAACTGTTCAACGTACTCCGCGGCGATATGAGCCTGGTGGGCCCGCGTCCAGTGGTTCCCGACGAAGTTGAGAAGTTTGGTGCTTTCGCGCCTCTTATCTTATCAATTCGACCGGGATTAACCGGTCTTTGGCAGGTAAGCGGAAGAAGCTTGATTGGCGACTACGATGACCGCGTCAGGCTCAATGCCGAATATATCCGCGACGGTTCGATTATCCGGGATTTCGCGATCATTGCGAAAACGCTGCTTGTTGTCCTCAGGATCAGGGATGCGGGTTGGGAACGCGGAATCCCCGAGCCATCGAAGAAATAAGTTCCGAGCAATCTTTATCGGTTAACGATGGCGCTGCGATTGGGCCGCAATTTGATGGGAAACGACCAACGGCTGATCATCACGCTGGAATCTACGGACTCGGTCCTGAATATACGAGTCGGCCACTGTGGCGCGGCCGTGCTGACGTAGATGCTCGATCCAGCTATCGACCACGTAATACTCGACATACAGATTCAAGCGGGTGACATCGAAAAAGAGTCCCCATGAAACTGCACCATCGCGCAGCCGGATGGTGCGCAGACCGAGCATCGCTTCTTCGAATTCCGGTGCATGCGCAGGGTCGATTCATATTCTATCGTAACCAGCACTGGGCCGCTTTCGTTAGAGATGTTCGCTTCCAGCGTAGGCGCTGGCCGAGTGGGGACGGATTAAGCACCATGTCGCGAACCGCTGCGAGCCGATAACGCAGCATCGAAAAAATTCCAACGGCCAGAGAACCGCCGCAATGATCAGTGCACTGCGTACGCTCCATCGTTGCGCGGTACGCCCCACAGCAGCGCGCCCAGCGCCATCCCGCCCTGTACAACAATTTGATAACAGGAGAGCGCACGACCCTGTACCCATAAGGGAACTGAGAGCTGCGCCGCGACATTGATTTCGGCCATCGCCATGACCCAGGCGGCTCCGCCGAGCGCCATCGCAAGATATGCGAGTAGGTGGCTGTGGACGATCGCAAGTTCGGCGGTAACAAGTGCAAAAATTCCTGACGCACCGGCCACGATAGCGTCGTTCGAAAAGCGTCCATGTTTGGGGAGGTAGGCGCCTCCCGCGACGGCTCCTGCGCCAAAGCATCCGAGAAGAATGCCATAGCCGGATGCTTCCATGTTGAGCTCGTATCGCGCGATCAGGGGTAAAACCGCCCACATTGCGCTGCCGCCAATGATAAAGGCTCCGGTGCGGACCAATACTGCGCGCAACGGCGGTGCGTGACGAACATAGCGGAGCCCAGCACGTATCGCGCTGAGAACGCGCTCTGCGGGCAACAGCCCGGGATTGTGCTGGCGCTTCCATCGATACAGCACGATCATGACGCCCAGGAATGACAGCGCGTTCAGAAGAAACGTTGCGCCGACACTCATCAACGAGATGACCAATCCACCGAGCGCAGGACCGACCGCTCTTGCAAGATTGAAGTTGATGCCGTTCAGCGCGATCGCATTGGCCAGGTCCTCGCGCGGAACAACTTCGGGCACGATCGCTTGACAGGCCGGCGCGTTAAGTGCTGCTCCAATACCGAGCGCGAAGCTCAAAACCAGTAGAGCAATCGGAGTCGCGGTTCCGGTGAGAGTCAGGATTCCGAGCAGCCCGGCTGCAAGCAGCATCCAAGCTTGCGAGAACAGCAACAGGCGACGACGATCCACGATGTCGGCCAAAGCGCCAGCTGGGAGCGCTAGCAGGAAAATTGGCAGACTCGAAGCGGTCTGAATTAGCGCAACCATCAATGCCGAGGATGACAGCGAAGTCATCAGCCATGCGGCCCCGACGTTTTGCATCCAGGTGCCGATATTCGAGGCTAACGCGGCAATCCAAATTATGAGAAACAATGATTGAGTTAATGGGCGCCATGCCGTCGCCGCCTTGTCTGTATCTGTTGCGGAGTCGACCGGCGGGGACCGCCGTATGCGGGAAAACTAGCCATATTAATCGCTTGAGGAACTTGAAAATATCTCCCACGAAGCTCTCATCGAGCTTCACTACATGTGAGCTTGCCAGTTTATCACTGCGGTTTCAGGTAGTGAAAACCAAGCGGCCCGTACGGACTATGTCCGATACATTGGAGGCTTCGCGATAATTAAGTTTGTCTGGAACGCGAATCTAGACGGATTGCGCCAGGTTAGCGATGGAACCTGAATCGCCCGTAATCGGCACGCCAGAGCCTCAGCTACTCACAATGCGCTAAGCAAGTTTTCTTTCGCAATTAATAAATTTCGAAGATCGCCAAATTTTCTTGTCTGAAGACGGATAACGCGACTGGGGTTGGGCCGGGAGTGCGGTCTCGTCTCGGGGTAGTCTCTGCCGGGTTAGCGGAACGCCCCGGACAGATGCCTCCCACAAAGCTTTCAAAGCGGCGCGCGCCCTCCTCTCCGCGATCGGTTTACCGTTCAGATCCATTATCGCCACTTTGCTTCCGCAAACCAGAAAGCTCCAGATCGCAAATGTGGCAATAATATAGCCGGGCCTTGCGCTGAAATAACGGAGTGTCGCACAGCGGGCCGATAATGAAATTGTGAGACGGCTGTCTCGGTGGCCGCGTGATCAGCAAATTGCGTAGGAACTTCATGCGGGAAGTTAAAGGCAATTCACGGACCACGAAAGCGGCCCAAAAGACTGCCAAATTCTGCACCATTAGTTCGCCGCTAATTCCCCGGCATGGCAAAATCCGCGACGGATTGCATTTTGCGCCACGATAAGGGCGACGCGTCGAATTATCTGCATCATACTGACTATGCTCGCGATCGCGATCGGCGA
>CAWHOQ010000028.1:0-15184 GCA_963831065.1 uncultured Pseudomonadota bacterium | reverse complement strand
CTGATTAGCGTTCAGCAATAGCTGCTTCGAGTTCACCGGAGATGAGCGGGCCGAATTTGACTCACCTATAAGCGCGCGAGAACTGATGACGTGTGAGGTTCAGACTTGCGCGCCCGACGACGAGATCATCGAACTGATGGAGATCATGACCAATCAGCGCATCCGCCATCTGCCGGTCGTGCAGGATGGATCGCTGATCGGAATCGTCAGTATCGGCGATGTCGTCAAGCAACGCCTCGCCGAGGCGCACTTCGAACTCGAGGAACTGCATCGATACATCGCGTCGAATTAGAGCGAACGTGTTCGTAAATAACTACTGCTTTCATGATATGATCTCCGCTCGAAATGGCGTCAGACGTGCTGATCGAAATATTCCGTGGTCCTGCCGCCCGACCTGTTACACAAGGCGCGGGAATTGGCACTGCGCGAACACCGCACAATCGATGAGGTACTTTGCGAAGCTCTCCGGCATTATATCTCCGATGATCCGGAGTGGGACGCGCTGTTGGAGCGCACTCGCGCCAAAGGTCGTGAGTTAGGAATTACGAGCGAGGCTGATGTCGAGCGCCTCTCCGATGAGTACCGCCGCGCCCGCGGGTAATTTTACGATGCCGTCGCACGAAACACTTGGCTAGGCCGGGTCTCCTCCCCTGAGGATGTAATCGGCTATTTTCTTGCCGGTTGCATTGGGTCCTGCGAAGATCAAGTAGTAAAGGTGTCCCTTAGCTGTGTTCCGAACAAGATGCGCTGTAGAGACGTACCCAAACGCGCCTTTCAGCCGCTCTCGGTACCAATTTACAAGGCGTGCGGCCGCATCGTCGGCCTTTGAACGTTCAGTCCCGAATAGCCCAGTCGTTGGCGGATAAACTATCTCAAACCAGCCAGGGTCACCGAAATAACCGTCAGCTTCGCGCGTTCCCGTTCTATAAATCGACCGCTTCTTTTCAGAAGCCGCTGGATTGCCATTCCCACGGGGAAATTTAGAAACACCTCGAGTGCGTGAGTCTCTGCGAGACGCGCAATGGTACTCAAAGGTACATGCATTCCGAATGGGTCAAGGAAAACTACGCCGCGTGACTTCTTCCAATCTCGTTTAACGAGTTTGTCGCGTAAATAGCTATTACACTCCTCGTCTCTGATGAAGATTCTTCTTCGCCCTGTATATTCAGCCTCAAGTGACTTTAACGTCGCGAGTCTTCGTTTATTTAGTTCAAGAAAAATGTAGTGTGAAAATGGCGGGTCAATATCTAAGGCAACCTTCGGCGATCCATCCAAAATCTCCCGTGCTTCTTCGTCACGCCTGAATTCTTGTCCCAAGTTCAGTAACGCACCGGCCGCGTCGCCCTGGCGAACCCTCGATCTCCCACTACCGGCGAATGCATCGACGTAGATATAATTTTCGCACCAGGATTGTTTGCTCAGAATCTTCGTATATTCGACCAGGTACCTTCGGAGGCGCTCAAGCTTGTCGCGAGCCCAAGGTCCAACCTCCGGAAGCTCATCCATGCGCGGCAGCACCTTCGTCGAAGCTCGTCGGAAGCTCGTCGTAAGTACGTCCGCCGAGTCTTCGACCATTTTCCTTCTTGTGAAAACCACCCCACTGCTTGAAGAAGAACGGAATACTTTGTCCTTACACTGTGAACGAATCGACCATACCCATTCTTCTTTCATCGGGCGCGCGCCCGCACCACTTTCTCCGCCCAGAATCACCCAATGAATGCCCATTCAGGTCGATAGATCCTAAATCTTCCAGCAGCGGCTCGATAGATAAAAAGCGCATACGTGCTGGCGCCATGCGGAGCGACTTGATTCGCGGTAAGCCGTATTCCTTATCTTCGACACTGACGCCAAACCATACATGGCTCAACTTCGACATCCACCGGAGATCATTCGAGAGTAGAGCATGCAACCGTTCATGGCGCTTTGTCAGAATCTGGTATGTATGCCAGTTCGCCGACTCCATCACCCGCCCAACTTTTGCAATATAGTCAGTTGATACGCTATCCTGAAAAAGATCGCTCATCGAATTTACAAAAATCTTTCGCGGCGACTTCCATCGGAATGGTTCGTTAAGCTTTTCAGGAACGAAGCGAAGATCAAATCCTTGCTCGTAGGGATGCCCCGGCACGCCTCGAAATCGCTCGGCAAATGTTTCAGCGTAGCAGTGCTTACAGCCAGGGCTGATTTTTGTGCATCCGCGAACCGGATTCCACGTCGCGTCCGTCCATTCGATCGCGCTGCGGTCAGCCATAAATCGTCCCTCAAGGCGAAATAAAGTCGAAAATCGTGCGACCGTCAAGCATCTTTATACCACTCCCAACTCCGATGCCCACTTGAGCATGTCGCGGGCGACCTTCAGATGCGCCGTATCGACCATCATGCCGTTGAACGTCACGACCGAGCTGCCCTCGCGCTCGCATTTCTCGACCGCCGCGATCAGCTCCTGCCAGTGCGCGATTTCCTCTTTGGTCGGCGTGAAAACCTCATTGACGATCGCGACGTGCGAGGGATGAATCAGCAGCATTCCCATGTGGCCGAAATTCTTGGTCAGGATGGCTTCTTTGCGTAATCCATCGAGGTCCTGGATATCCCACCATCCGCGCCCGCCCATCGGATACGGCACGTTAGCCGCGCGCGCATCGAGCAGCACCTTCGAGATGTAGTAAAAGGCCTCGTGTCCTTCGGGGGTCCAATGGAAACCGATCGCGCGGGCGATATCGCCGTCCTTACCGGTCAGACCGCCCATATGCACGACGCGCGGTGACGCGATTCCGACTTCATACGCTTGTCGCATCCCCTGAGCAGTTTCGAGCACCGGATAGATCAGCACCGTGCCGACTTCGATCCCGTGCTTGCGTTCGAGAAACTCGATTATTGTATCGGCGCGCTTCACGTCTTCCGGGCCGGTCACCTTCGGCAGCATCACGCAGTAAAGCTCTTTGCAGATGATCGCGTCGAGGTCGGCCCAGGTGAATTGGGTCTCGAAGTCGTTGACTCGCACCATCATCGTTTGGCCCGCGCCGCCCAGCTCTTCGACCATCTTGCGCACCACCGGCCGCGCATTCGGTTTGTCCGGCAACGCCACCGCGTCTTCGAGATCGAGGATTAGGGCGTCCGCGCCAAAACGGGGCGCTTTACGAATCCGGTCCTCACGATTGCCGGGAACGAATAGAGCGGAACGAACGGGTTTGGCGCGACGCATATACGGTCTCTCTCCTGCGGTTGATTCCGCTATTACTTAGCATCCCGACGCGCTATGGAAAGAGGGCGGCGCACGGGCCGCGACCTGTTCTGCGGAAGGTTCACACTGATGGCAAAAAAGATTTTCGACGGCATCCGAATCCTCGATGTGACGCAATATCTGGCCGGACCAGTCGCGGCGCGATTGTTTGTTGATCTTGGCGCCGAGGTGATCAAGGTTGAGCCGCCGCCGAAAGGTGAGGGCAGCCGTTTGCTGCGCTTCAGCGCCGATGACGGTCCGAAAGGCGCGCCGGCAGCGTACTTCTCGATGCATAATCGGGGCAAGAAGTGCATCTGTGTCGATTTCAAACGACCTGAAGGTGCGGCGATTCTCAAAGACCTCGCGAAGACTGCCGACGTGTTCTTTCAGAACTACACGCCGGGCGTGCTCGCCCGTTATGGTCTTGGCTATCGACGATATCGCGGCGGCCAATCCACAAATTGTGATGTGCTCCGTGTCCACCTACGGACAGGACGGTCCCTATGCGCAGCGGATCGGCAATGATCTCGTCGCGCTCGCGGCGGGCGGCCTGCTCCATATGATGGGTGAGCCGGACGGCCATCCGGTCTATCCAGCTTCCGCGATCGCCGATCATATGACCGCGGTGAACGCCTTTGGCGCGATCAGCGCGGCATTGTTCCATCGCGAACGCACGGGCGAGGGCCAGCATATCGATCTGGCGCTGGTCGATTGCGTGTTCAATTCGCACGACTGGCAGCTTGCGGCGTATACCGCGATCGCGACGGCGAGATCGATCCGCAGCGCGGCGGCACTCAGCGGACCGGCGCGTTTCCTTATGGCGTGTTCAAGGCGAAGGACGGCTATATCGGAATTGGCGTGTTCACCGAGCCGCAATGGGAGGCGATGATCAAGCGGATCGGGCGCGAGGAGCTGATGCTCGCCAGAGTTCAAGTCGATGAGCGGCCGGACGCAGAATCAGGAGATGCTCAAGTTATCATCGAGGAATGGCTCGCGACGCTGCCGAACGACGACGAGGCGATCCGAATCCTCGCTGACGAACTGCGATTGCCGGCGGCGCGGCTGCTCTCGGTCGGGCAGTTCGCCAATGATCCGATTATGAGTCCGCGGATGGTCGAAAAGATGAAAGCGCCGAACGGCGGCGAGATGCTGATGCTCAAGTCGCCGCACAAATTCTCGAAGACCCCGCCCGAGATTCCCGGCCCGGCCGCGCGCTGGGCGAGCATACTGCCGAATTGCTACGGACGCTTTGCGGTTACTCGGAAGAGAAGCTCAACACCCTGCGCGAGCAGGGGATAATAATCGAGCAGCGCGGTTTATGATCATTCCTAACGCGCGATTAGTTGGTGGGAAGCGCTGGATGCTGCTGTGTCAGACAGTGGATCGCGCCGAGGCCCCACACGAGATCAGTCGAAGGGATTTTTACGACATCGCGGCCCGGGAACAGTCGCCCGAGCGTTGACGCGCGACCTCGTCCGAGGGCAATCGAACGACGGCATAATTATTACCACCGTTCACGATATAGAAATTCGCATATGAGGCAGGCAGGCGCGTGCCTTCATAATAGAGCGGCGGCGGCATCGGCAAAGTCTCAACTTTGAACGGACGCCCAGCCGATCGCGGGCCGCCTGTAGGCGCATAAGATTGTCCTGCAGCGGCCTGATAATTCACGTCCGCCGGGTCGTGCTCGACGACGGTGACGATCGTGTCTTCGGCGGTGAAGCGCGCGAGGTCGTCGACATGACCGTTAGTATCGTCACCCGCGATGCCATCGCCCAGCCAGATAATCTGCTCGACTCCTAGGCAGAGATGGAGAAATTCCTCGATCTCGCTGCGCGTCAAATCTGGATTGCGATTACGATTCAGTAGGCACGATTCGGTGGTGAGCAGCGCGCCCGCGCCGTTCACCTCGATTGAGCCGCCTTCGAGCACGATTCCGGTTTCGATCACGTCAAAGCCATAACGCTCGCCAA
This sequence comes from uncultured Pseudomonadota bacterium, assembly GCA_963831065.1. Classification (GTDB taxonomy): domain Bacteria; phylum Desulfobacterota; class Binatia; order Binatales; family Binataceae; genus JAJPHI01. The sequence continues at coordinate 9,991 of CAWHOQ010000028.1, read as the reverse complement.
GACGCCGCGGCACGACATTATCGAGATCGTATGCGCCGTACTTCTCGCCCCACGAATTGAAGCGCCAGTCGAGCGCAATCTGGCCGCGTCCATCATGCCGATTCACGAAGATCGGTCCATGATCGCGAATCCATGAATCATTGGTCGGGATCGGCACAAATTCAATTCGTTCCATCCGGGCAGGCCCGCCGAACGGCGTCGGCGCATCGATTATCAATGGCGCGATCTCTTCGGCGCGCATGTGATCATTGATCAGAATTCGCAGCGGCTCGAAATGCGCGATCGCCGCCGCCATCTGCGCGAAGATTGCCGGAATCGGCTCGAATTTCCCTGGCCAGGTATCGAGATTGTGCGGCCACACCAGATAAGTCGCCGTGTGCGGCGCCCATTCAGCCGGCATCCGGTATGACGCGAGCCGCGCTCGCTCGGCGATGGTGATTCGGCTCACGGCTAGTTGCGAAAACGACGCGTCAGATCGCCATATGCGTCGATTCGACGATCCCGCAGAAAGGGCCAGTTACGCCGCGTCTCCTCGATCTGGTTCAGGTCGCACTCGACGATCAGCGTCTCCTCGGAGGCATGACTCGCGCGCGCGATCACCTCGCCGAACGGATCGCTGACGAACGAGCCGCCCCAGAACTCGATCGCGCCTTCGACGCCGACGCGATTCGCCGCCGCAACGAATACTCCATTGGCGATCGCGTGCGCACGCTGCATCGTTTCCCACGCCGAATACATCTTGCGGCGTACCGGTTCCCTCATATCGGCAGTCCATCCAATCGCTGTGGGATAAAAAAGAATCTGCGCTCCCGCCATCGCGGTCAGCCGCGCCCCTTCCGGAAACCATTGATCCCAACAGATCAGCACGCCGAGATTGGCCGGCTCGCCCCGATACGCATGAAATCGAGGTCACCCGGCGTGAAGTAGAATTTTTCGTAATAGCCCGGATCGTCGGGGATATGCATTTTGCGGTAGTGGCTGGCGATTTGTCCCTGCGGATCAATCACGATCGCCGAATTGTGATAGACGCCCGGCGCGCGCCGCTCGAATATTGGCGCGATAATCGTGACTGCGTGCGCCCGCGCGACGCGCCCCAGTTCTTCCGTGCTCGGTCCGGGAATGGTCTCGGCCAAATCGAAATTGGCGTTCTCCTCGCTCTGGCATGGATACCACGAACGATAGAGTTCCTGCAGACATACGACTTGCGCGCCGCGTGCCGCCGCCTTCTTGACGCGCATTATTGCCTTGTCCAGATTCCGCTGCGGCTCGGGGTCGCAGGCCATCTGGATTAGACCGATTTTGATCCGCCCCGCATCCATCTCTGATCAGATAGCAATCAGCAAGTTCGGAATCGACTAGTAATTATCGAGCGGCAGAATCGATTACTGCATCAGCGGCATCACCATTTCGGCGAAGTCGCGAAAGACTTTGCGCTGATATTCTGCGGTTGGCAGCAGGCTGACTCCCATCAGGCCATTACGTTCCATCTCGGTGATTTGACCTACGATCTCCTCGGGCGTGCCGGCCAGACAAGTCCCGCGAATCGCTTCCGGTGTTACGAAAACTTCCTCGCCTGGCTGCATATAGGTACAATGGCCGTCGTGAATCTGTCTGAACCGCTTCTCCTCGGGAAGGCTGAAACTCGCGACGTGTTCGAGATACCGTCCCCAGTTGTTCCTGAAGTAGGGCGGAATCAGTTCGTCCTTTTTGCCGAGGTCGCTCCAGATCTCATATGCAAAATGCAGGATCGCCGTAACGTACGATCCGGTCTCCTGAATTACCCGCTCGTCAGTTAACTTCTCGCCCGGTCGCAAGACGCACGACGTAATCAGCGCGGTCGTCAGAAATGGATCAGGCAACTTGCGCCCCGCCTTTTTCGCGCCTGCTTCGATCAGGTTCAGCTTGGGCCGGATATCATCGGCGCCGGCGGTAATCCATCCGTCGCCATAGGCGCCCGCAGCCGCACACGCCATCGGACCATTGGCCGCTACATATATTGGGATCGGATTGTCGAGATTGATGAAGTGCAGGTCGCGATGGAGGAACTCGATCTCCCGCGTTACGCCGCCATAGGTATATTCCACCGCCTCTCCGTGCAGCAGCGTACGCACGACCCGCAGATATTCGCGGAATTCCTTGATCGGCATCGGATGCTGCCCCATCACGCGCATCGCTGTATGCCCCGTGCCAATCCCGAGAAAAACTCGCCCTGGCGCAATCTGATTTATCGTCGCGATCGAGTGCGCCGTCACCGGTGCGATCCGCGTACCAGGAATCGACACGCCGGTGCCGATTTTGATCCGCTGGGTAGCTTGCGCCGCCAGCGCCATCACCGCATAACAATCCGACCAAATCATCTGAGAGTCGGGAATCCACGCGCGATCGTAACCCAGCTCCTCAACGTAGCGGATCAAATCCCATTTACTGATATGTGTATCGACGCAAACGCCAAATTCCATTTTTGAAAGCTCCTCGAACAATCACGCGACAGATCGATGAACGGATCGTCGCGCGCGTTTGGGAATTAGCACGGTAATCACGTGCGCGCGAGTTGCAATGCCTCGCGATGTGCTAATTTAATAGCAGCTTCGATTTTGAGGGAACCTGCCGCCGCTGATAGCCGGGTCCTGCGCAAGGGAACGTCGCGAACCCCGCCAGGTCCGGAAGGAAGCAACGGTACCGGCTAACTCCCTGTGCCGCAGGGTGGCCTGGCTATCATCGACGGATGGATTCCCGCACCGAAGCATGGAAGACCTGATGGCTGCAATTCCCGCATCGCATCTCGTACTCGCGCGCAAATGGCGCCCCGAACGCTTCGACGAATTAGTCGGCCAGGAGCATGTTACCCGCACGCTGATTCAGGCCTTGCGCAGTGGACGGATCGCGCATGCTTTCCTGTTTACCGGGATTCGCGGCGTCGGCAAGACCACCGGCGCACGTATCCTTGCGCGATGCCTCAACTGCGAGCAGGGTCCGACTCCCGATCCTTGCGGAAGCTGCGCCGCGTGTCTTGAAATTCGCAGCGGCGGTTCGCTCGACGCGGTCGAAATCGACGGCGCGACCTATCGCAAAATCGACGACGCGCGCGCGATTATCGAGAACCTCAGCTATCGGCCAGCGCGCGATCGCTTCAAAATCTACATCATCGACGAAGCGCATCAGCTGACCGATCAAGCCTTCAACGCCCTGCTCAAGACGCTCGAAGAACCGCCGCCGCACGTCAAATTTATCCTCGCGACGACCGAGCCGCAGAAGATGCCCGAGACGATTCTCTCGCGGCTGCAACGCTACGATTTCCGGCGCATCCCGTTCGCGACCATCCTGACGCGACTCAAAGAGCTTGCCGGACGCGAGAGCGCCTCTGCCGACGACGCCGCGCTGAGCTTGCTCGCCCGCGAAGCAGGCGGCAGCATGCGCGATGCCGAACGGATGCTTGAGACGGCGCTGGCCTCGCTCGACGGCAATCTCACCGAAGGCGAAATTGCCGGCCTGCTCGGCGTCGCGAGCCGCAGCCGCGTGCTGGAGTTGATGAATGCGACGCTCGATAAAGATGCCGCCGGGGCGCTTGCAGGCGTCCGCGAGCTGCATCATCGCGGTGCAAACCTGGAGTCCCTGGGTCGCGATATTCTCGAGGTTTTGCGCAATCTCGCGGCGGCGAAGCTGCCCGGTGCTGACAGCGCCCAAAGCCCGCTGGCTGATCTGCCCGATCACGAAGCTGCCGAGCTGAAACGAATTGCCGAAAAAGTCAGCCTGCGCGATCTGATGCGGCTGTTTCATCTGCTGGCCGAATCGCAAGAACAATTGCTGCGCTCGCCTTATCCTGATCTGATCCTGGAGATGGCGGTGGTGCGGATGGCGACGCTGGCGCCGGTGCTCGATGCGGACGAATTGCTGCGCGCGATCGCGGGAGCGGGGACCGGCGGCGCGTCGGCGCCGCCGGCCCCCGCTCCCGCCACGTCATCCCCGCCGGTTTCGGCGGGCGGCGAGACGCGTCTCGCCGCCGCCGAAACCGGCGACTCAGGCGCACGCCGCATCCCGCTCCGTGGTGAGGTCAAGGCGCAAGCCCCGCCCCGGGCTGCACCGATTGCGCCGGCGCAGTCCGCACCGCTCGCGTCAAATCTCGATTCGGGTAATCAGCAGGACCTCCCTGACTTGCGCGAATTTATCCGCGGGCGCCGCGCTGCCTTGGCTGGCTTTATGGAGCAGGGCGCTGGACTGAGTCTCGCGGGCGACACGATAGTCGTGAGTCCACGTAACGATATCTACATCCGTTATCTAAGCGATAATCGCACCGCGATCGCTGAACTCGCCAGCGAGCTTTATGGCCGCCGAATCAGGGTCGAAGTCGCTAGCGGCCGCTCCGTGGAATCCGTTGCGGCCTCGACACTTACCGCGGCAGCTTCGGTCGAGCCACCCGCTTCATCAATCGCCGAGACCGCGCCGCCCGTGCCGATCCCGGAGGAGACTGCTGGAACCGCTATCGCTGAACCGATATCCGTGAGCAGTGATCCACGACGTGACGCGGCAGAGGCTCGGCAGGCCCTCTACGCGGACCCGGTCGTCCGCCGCATCTTCAATGAGTTCGAGGCGCGACTGGTTGAAGTCCGCGCCGCTCCGCGCACTCGCGCCGCCCTGGAAGAACTTCCAACTCCGAAAAAATAATCGTTTCACAATCTTTCGAGGAGTCCCCCGATGTCGCAATTTGATTCTCCCCCATTTGATCTTTCCGCGATGATGAAACAGGCGCAGGCGATGCAGGAAAAACTCAAGCAGGTGCAGGAGGAGGCTGCGGCCAAGACCGTCGAAGTTTCTTCCGGCGGCGGAATGGTGCAGGTGGTCGCCGACGGCGGGATGCAGATTCGCAGCATCAAGATTGATCCGGCTCTGCTCGCCGGCAACGACTGCGAGATGGTGCAGGACCTCATCACTGTCGCGGTCAATGAAGGGCTTCGCCGCGCGCAGGAAATGGTCAATCAGGAGATGAGCAAGCTTTCGCCATTGGCCGGAATGAACCTGTCCAACATCTTCGGCGGACGTAGCTGAAGCGCCATACTAAAGTCGCTCGCCGACACCGATGCCTGACAATCTCAAGCGTAACGACGGATTGCCGCCGGCGATGACCCGGCTGGTCAAGGAACTTTCGCGCTTGCCCGGAATCGGCGAAAAGACCGCGTCACGTCTTGCATTCAATCTCCTTAATCGCCCTCGCAACGAAGTGATCGCTCTCGCGGAGGCTCTGCTCGAGATGAAGGAACGAGTCGGCCTATGCGCCGAATGCCTCGGCCTCTCAGATACTTCGCTCTGCGTGATTTGTAGCGATCCGGCGCGCGAGCATGACGTCATCTGCGTGGTTGAAGGCCCCGCCGACCTGATGGCGATTGAGCGCGCGCGCAGCTACAACGGCGTCTATCACGTACTACATGGCGCGATCGCGCCGCTCGACGGCATCGGCCCGGATGACATTAAAATCAAGGAATTGCTCGCGCGACTCGCGCCCGGAGCTATCCGCGAGCTGATCGTCGCCACTAATGCGACTGTGGAGGGCGAGGCGACCGCGCTCTATCTGGCAAAAATCCTGAAAACCTCTGAGCTCAAAGTGACCCGGCTGGCGCGCGGACTTCCTGCCGGCGGCGATCTCGAATATAGCGACGCCGCCACACTTTCGAGTGCGCTTTCCGGCCGCCGCGAACTGTAAGCATTCTCTCCTTTGTCATTCCGACGCCGTCAGGCGGAACGGAGTGGAGCCAAGCAGGCAGCCTGCCCTAAGTTCTCGAAGAGCTTGCTCTGAGTCCCTGGAAGGGGAGTCTAGCGAGCTGCGTTCTAATTTGTCTGGCGCGCGAGAGCCTGCTCTGAGCGTAGCCGAAGGGAATTTCGAAAACCGCCCATCTCCCGTTGTCGCGTCAACCTTGCAACGATTTGCCTCCGGCGTTAGCCTCATACATATCTTTACCGAAGCTGTCCGTCGCTGCACTGGGCGCTAAACTCTCAAACTAAAAGTGGCTGAGCGCCGATTCGCTCCGCCGCCTCGGCAAGAAAGGATGCTAACTATGGCCTTCACATTACCCAATCTTCCCTATCCGATCGACGCATTAGCGCCGCACCTCTCGAAGGAAACCCTTGAATTCCATCATGGCAAGCATCATGCGACCTACGTGAATACGCTCAACGATTTGATCAAGGGCACCAAGTACGAAAATGCCAGCCTCGACGAGATTGTCAAGACTGCCGAGCCGGGCAAAATTTTCAACAACGCCGCGCAACACTGGAATCACAGCTTTTACTGGACCTCTATGAAGCCCAACGGGGGCGGAACGCCGAGCGGCAAGCTCGCCGATGCAATCAAAAAAGCCTTCGGCGATTTCGAATCATTCAGAAGAAGTTTCAGGAAACTGCCGTCGGGCAGTTCGGCAGCGGATGGGCTTGGCTGGTCGCCGGCAACGACGGCTCCGTTTCAGTCGAGCCGAGCCACGACGCCGAGAATCCCATCACCAAAGGCAAGACCCCGCTGCTCACCTGCGACGTCTGGGAACATGCCTACTACATCGATTACCGCAACGCCCGCGCAAAGTACGTCGAGACTTTTCTGAATAATCTCGCGAACTGGGATTTCGCTTCCGCCAATCTGAAATAGCCTTGAAACGCGACGAGAGAGGAAAACTGCCTCCTCTCTCGTCTTCTAATCCTTCTAAGAATTATCGTCCGCAGTCTGATGGCGCTTGCGCGCTCATTGCGCCGCCATCATTGCGGCGTTGCTCGTCTTGTGCGCCGGATTCGCTAAGCCGGCGATTATCGGCACTCCCTACGCAGTGATCGAGGCTTGCGTCCTCCATCAGACCGAGCCGCCGGGCTACCGTCCTCGCCGGACGACTCGATCTGATGCTCCCGATGACCTGACCTGCTTTGCACCGCGAATTGATATTCTTGCGGTCTGGCTTGTGCTGATCTTACTTAAGGTCACCGCTGCTCTTCATATTGCGCGTGAAAGTCAAAATTAGCTTGAGCTCAATCGAATTGAGAGGTACGCAATCTCAATAGATGATTTGAGGAGATTTATGCATGCCCATTAGCGTCTGCCGGATTGAGGCTTTCACCCGCCGAACTGAGCGATTGTCCGCACACCCCATCGGTCTCGTGCTGTTCATATTGGCTATTGGGCTATTCAGTTTTGTCGGTTTTAGCTCTGCAGATCATAATCTCGAGTTTATTTACTCCTTCACCGGTACGAATAACGACGGCGCGAATCCATCTAGCGGACTGATTGCAGATCACAACGGCGTGCTCTATGGCACAGCAGGGGGAGGAGCTAACTATCAAGGTAGCGTGTTCTCGCTGACGCCTCCGAGCATCGCCGCCGACCCTTGGACTGAAAGCATCTTGTACGACTTTGCGAGCAGCACGAATCCTTTGGGCTACAACACTCCAGCTGCTGGCCTTGCTATCAACAAAAATGGTGTGTGGACTTGCCCCGGTTGAGTGGACACCCCGCGAAGCACGAAAGTGCGCTAGGAGTGAATGATGGAGAATCACGGCGGGGGCACGCGACGGAGGTTTTCGGATGAGTACAAGACCGAAGCGGTGCGGTTGGTTGGCAGCAGTGGCAAGAGCATCGGCGCGATAGCGCGGGAGCTGGGGCTGGGCGAGACGGCCTTGCGGCGCTGGGTGCAGCAGGCTGAGATCGACGCCGGACGTGGTCCGACGGGGGCGTTGACGACCGGCGAACGGGAAGAACTGGGGCAGTTACGGCGCGAGAATCAGCGCCTGCGGAGGGAGCGCGAAAAAAAGCGACGGCCTTCTTCGCCAAGGAGAGCGCGTGAGATTCGCTTTTATCGCTGCGGAGAAGGCCTGTTTCCCGGTGGCGTTGATGTGTCGGCTGCTAGCGGTCTCGCGGGCGGGCTTCTATGCCTGGCGCCGCCGGCCGGTAGCGCGGCGAACTCGTCAGGATGGAATCCTGGCGGTTACGATCGCCGCGATCTACGCGGAGAACCACGGGCGCTACGGCAGTCCGCGGGTGCAGATGGAACTGCGCGAGCGCGGCCAGCGCAGCGGGCGCAAGCGCATCGCCCGGCTGATGCGCCTCCAGGGTTTGCGTGCCCGTCCCAAGCGCCGCTATCGGACCACTACCGACTCCCGCCATGGCCTGCCGGTCAGCCCCAACTTGCTGGCGCGGCGCTTTGCGGTGGCCCAGCCTAACACCGCATGGGTGACCGCTATGACCTATCTGTGGACCCCAGAAGGCTGGCTCTATCTGGCGGTGATGATCGATCTGTTCTCGCGCCGGGTAGTGGGCTGGTCGATGAGCGAAAGGCTCGATCGAAAGCTGGCGTTGGACGCGCTGCGCATGGCTCTGGCGCAACGCTGTCCGCAACCAGGATTAATTCATCATTCGGATCGCGGCAGCCCTTACGCGAGTGGGGATTACCGGCAGCAGCTCACTAGCCACGGCCTGCGCAGCAGTATGAGCCGACGCGGTGATTGCTGGGACAATGCCGTTGCCGAAAGTTTCTTTGCCAGCCTCAAGCTCGAACTCATTTACCAGGTTCCATGGCGAACGCGCGACGAGGTGCGCACCGCGCTTTTTGAATATATCGAGTTGTTCTATAACCGCCGTCGCCGACATTCCTCACTCGGCTACCTGAGCCCGGTGGAATTCGAACGGCGAAATCAGCGGCTATTGGCCGCCTAACCCGGGTGTCCACCAACTCGGGGCAAGTTCAATGCTCTATGGCACGACCTTAGAGGGCGGCAGCCAAGTTAGCTGTATTGTTTCGGGTGTGAAGGGGTGCGGTGCAATTTTCTCCCTTACGCCCCCGGTGATTGCTGGCGGAAAGTGGACGTTATCCATTCTCCATGCCTTCAATGCCTACGATAATAACGGCGCCTTTCCTGACGCGAGTCTGGCTATCGGCAAAAACGGTGTACTCTATGGAACGACCCTGCTGGGCGGGGGCGCCAGTTGTGGCGGGATTATTGCGGCACAGTGTTCTCTCTGACGCCGCCGTCGGTCGCGGGCGGTAGCTGGACCGAAAGCGTCCTCTACAGGTTCGCCACCTTTGGTCCTTCCGAACTAAACTCCCGGCCTGTAGCAGGGGTTATCATCGGGAAAAATGGTGCGCTCTATGGCGTCACGCCCTCCGGCGGCACCAACAACAACGGCACCGTTTTCTCACTTATACCGCCATCGCGGAGCAGCGACCCGTGGAGGAAGAACATCATATATGCTTTCGCCGGCGGCTCAGACGGCGATTATCCGCAAGGCGGATTGGTTCTGGATAAGAATGGCGTCCTCTATGGAACGACCGAAGTCGGCGGGGCCGTCAATCAACCGCCGTGTCCAGGTACTGTCGGGTGCGGCACGGTCTTCACTCTTACTCCTCCAGCGACAGCCGGTGGAGTCTGGACGAAAGATCTGATCTACGCCTTCACCGGTAACTATACCGACGGAATCGCTCCCGAATCCAGCCTCGCTCTCGACCGAAACGGGGTTGTCTATGGCACCACGTCGGCGGGGTCCAATGGTGGGGCCGGGGTTTATGGCAGCGCGTTTTCTCTGACACCGCCACCACGCCCGGCGGGGCTTGGACTGAAACTGATCTTCACACGTTCACCTCAACCGACGGTTATACAGCGTCCAGCCTCCTCCCTTATAAGGGAGCGATCCTCGGGACGATCCAGAGCAGTGGTAGGTACTCGGGTGGCACGGGTGGGGTCTTCGCACTGGTTCCTTAACGACCAACTGACCACAAGGCGAGAGGCGGCGGCTGATGCGGAATCAGGACTTCGCATCGGTCGCCGTCTTTGCTTAACAACAAGCTGACGAGAACATAGCTGCGCTGATACGACGACGCTCAGACCTTGCGATCCATCCGATTATCCGCCCGGACACCATCCTTAGCGTGCCACCATCTGACGTGCGCGATGCCGTGGCTGACATCACATTCGACGAACTCGCGGCGTATCTCGAAGCCGCCAGTTCGCTGCCGAAATGAGCCTC
>CAWHOQ010000027.1:0-68620 GCA_963831065.1 uncultured Pseudomonadota bacterium | reverse complement strand
CCGGTCTTCGGATCCCTGACCTGGAAATGCAGCACCGTCGCGCCCGCGTTGTAGCAATCGACGGCTTTTTGAGTCTGCTCCTCCCAGGTTACGGGAATGTCCTCAGGATAGTCGCTCGGAAGCCATTGCGGCCCATACGGCGCCACTGTGATGATCAATGGCTGCTGATTTTCGGGAAGCATTGAGTTCGCTTGTGAAATAAATACGAAGCTCCTGTTTAAAAATTTCTTGGAGGGTACCGCTAAACCAACTCATTTCCAACCGCTGCTGGAGGGACACCTTTTTTCCTCGCTCAGACCAGGCCGTCTCCCGCAGATGCGCGGCGCTCGCGGCGTGGCAGTCGTCCCTTCCGCAGAGCTATAGGACTTTGGTCCAATCCAGATCAGACAGCGGCTCCGTCCAAGTTCGCATACCCAGCCCTTATGACAATTTCCAACCCTCGACAGAATGTCACCAAATGTCGAGAGTTCTCGATTCGCGGGCTTAGGTCATGGCACGCGAAATATGATAGGTATGTAGGTACTGGCTAATTTAAATTCGCGCAACCGTCCTCTTATTCATGTGCCCGGCTCAGTCTTCGTCATCGCGGAGTTTCGCGAGCACCGACAGATCTTCGAGCGTCGTGGTATCGCCCAGCGTCTGATCGCCCGAGGCGATTTGGCGCAGCAACCGCCGCATGATCTTGCCGCTGCGGGTCTTCGGCAGCGAGTCGGTGAAGCGCAGATCGTCGGGACGCGCGAGCGCGCCGATTTCCTTCACGACGTGCTGACGCAATTCGTCGCGCAGCTTGCGCGTCGCCCTGGCGCCCGCCCTCGAGCGTGACGAAGGCGACCACCGCCTGACCTTTCATATCGTCGGGGCGGCCGACCACCGCCGCTTCGGCGACCGTCGGATGCGACACCAGCGCGCTCTCGATCTCCATCGTGCCGAGGCGATGGCCCGAGACGTTGATCACGTCATCGACGCGACCCATGATCCAGAAGTAGCCGTCCTCGTCGCGCCGCGCGCCATCGCCGGTGAAATACATCCCCTCGATTTGGCTGAAGTAGGCCTGTTGGTAGCGTTCGGGATCGCGAAAGATCGTGCGCAGCATCCCGGGCCACGGCCGCTTGACGACCAGCAAGTCCGCCCTGATTGGCGCCGCACCGGATTGGCCCTCGCGGGTGACGATCTCGGCCGCGATACCGGGCAGCGGACGGGTGGCGGAGCCGGGCTTGGCGGCGATCGCGCCCGGGCATCGGCGCGATCATTATCCCGCCGGTTTCGGTCTGCCACCAGGTATCGACGATCGGACAGCGCTCGCCGCCGATCACTTTGTGGTACCAGATCCAGGCTTCGGGATTGATCGGTTCGCCGACCGTTCCGAGCAGTCGCAAGCTCGAGAGGTCGTGCTTCTTGACCCACGACTCGCCCCACTTGATAAAAGTGCGGATCGCGGTCGGCGCGGTATAGAGGATATTGACGCGGTACTTTTCGATTATCGCCCAGAAGCGATCTTCCTTCGGAAAGTTCGGCGCGCCCTCGTACATCACGACCGTCGCGCCCGCCGCGAGCGGCCCGTACACCGTGTAGCTATGGCCGGTGACCCATCCGATATCCGCGGTACACCAGTAGATATCCTCTTCCTTGAGATCGAATACCCACTTCATCGTCGCAGCGACGTGGGTCAGATAGCCGCCGGTCGAATGGACGACGCCTTTGGGCTTACCGGTCGTGCCTGAGGTATAGAGCGTGAAAAGCGTATGCTCGGAATCGACCGGCTCGGCCGCGCAATCGGAGCTTTGCTTCGGGACCAGATCGCTCCCACCATACGTCGCGCCCCTGGCGCATCTCGACCGGTTCGCCGACGCGATTGAGCACCAGGCATTTGTTGACCGAAGGGCAGCGCTTCGAGCGCCTCGTCGACGTTGCGCTTGAGGTCGATCTTCTGTCCGCGACGCCATCCGGCGTCGGCAGTAATCACGAGCTTGGCTTCGGCATCGTTGATACGGTCGACCAGCGCCTCGGCTGAGAATCCGCCGAAGATCACTGAATGGATCGCGCCGATGCGCGCGCACGCCAGCATCGCGATCGCGGCTTCGGGCACCAGCGGCATATAGATCGCGACACGATCGCCCTTGCGCGACGCCGAGGCTCTTGAGCGCATTGGCGCAGCGCGCCGACCTCCGTCGCCAGCATCTGGTAGGTGAGCACGCGCGAATCGCCGGGCTCGCCCTCCCAGATGAGCGCGGCCTTGTTGCGGCGCGGGCCGGTGAGATGGCGATCGAGGCAATTGTAGGAGGCGTTGAGTTCGCCGCCGAGGAACCATTTGGCAAACGGGAACTGCCACTCCAGCACCTGAGTCGAAAGGCTTGAACCACGCCAGCTCGCGGGCGCATTCGCCCCAGAAGCCTTCGGGATCCTGCTCGGCGCGACGGTAGAGCATTTCGTATTCGTCGAGCCTCTTGACTGCCGCCTGCTGCGCGAATTCCGCGCTGGGCGGAAACTTGCGATCTTCGCGCAGAATCGACTCGATATCGATCAGTAGCTTCATTGCCGGCCATCTACACCCTCCCGCGTGCTTCGCGCGTTTTCAGACTCAAGTAGAGCGTTGCGGCATCGCCGGTCTCGCGCCGATTTGAATGGATTTCGCGCAGACGCTGAAGCAGTCTCGTGCTCGATACTCGAGCGTCGAGCTCGGCCGCCAGCTCGACCGCGCGGCCGCCCACGCAGCGCGACACGTCCTTCGAGCCCGCCGAAATCGTCAAAAAACCATGCGCAACTGGTCAATGCGGCCTGGGCCGCACGTTCCATCTCGAACAGCCGCACAAGGCGATCACGCGCGATCTCGTCGCGCATCTTATGGACCGCGAAGAATTCCTCGAGCGCTGCAGGATTCGGATTGGCAAAGAAGGTATGCGGATTCGCGCAACGCGCCGTTCCGGGTCGGCCACCAGTTCGGCGCGCGAAACGCTCGTAGACGGTATCGGCATGATTCTTGACGAATTGCATCGCATCGCTAAAAACGGCGCCGCGCCATTCCTGGCTCGTATGCGGATCGAGGCGGCAGCCGCAATTCGAGCGCCAGCGTTCGATGCCGTGAGCGCAACTCCACGAGGACGGCCCATCGATGACGAAATTGTCCGGTTGCCGGATGGTTCGCCAGATAGGCGGCGCAATTTGTCACGACGACGCCGTCGCGCTGCCGAGGATGCTTAGGGTGCGAGCCAATTCGGCAGCGCCGTGCCGCTTATGATGCCCGAAGTCTCGCCATCAGTAGCGACCAGCAAGGCGGCGCCGGGCGCCATTGTCGAGCGCCGTTGACACCAAGGCATCAGCGAATTTGGATCCGTCATGCAACGCGTCGCTGAAGGCGAGCCAGCCGGCCAATTGTCGGTCGAAAGCGGAAAATCGCGACGGACAACTGATCTCGTCGCCAGACAAACGGACCGGCATCGCGTCCCGTCATTACTAAAGTGACCCTGGTCAGCGCCAAGGATTACAAACTTGATTCCGGCCTCAGCGACTGCGGCCAAGCGTATCATCGTCAACGGCACATTCCGGCAGCCACATTCCTTCCGGGCATGCCCGAAGCGAAACTGGAAATCCTGGATACCCCAGGCGATCTGCAGGTCACGGCTGCGACGATCGAGCAGCGGCAGAATCGAATGGTTGTAGGATTGCGCAATCGCATTGCCATGGCCGTCATTGCGTTCGCGCGCTGACTTCGTTCGCCGAGCCGAATCGCGCGATTGGCCGCCTTGCCATGATGTTCCAGCCAGCTATGCAGCGTCGGCCCGAAATCGAAATTCAGCGCTTCGTAATTGTTGCGGATTGAACGCGACGTGGCCCTCCATGGTATGGGCGTGCGCGTTGGCGGTGTAGCACTCGCTCAGAATCCGTTCGTTCCAGTTTGGAACGGCGCGGCGCTCGGTTCGTCGGCAATCAGCCCGGTCCACGGACTTTCGCGCGGCGGCTGATAGAAATGGCCATGGAGGATTATGTAACGCGGCTCATCCATCGTGAGAATGAGTTTACTCCCTTCGCTGGAATAGTGGATGCGGTCTGCGACTGCGCGCAGCGCTCACGATGCGTGCGTCACGCGATAAATCGAAGCGGAGCTACAGGCGGAGGGAGAGCTCCGATGCAGGATGCGTGGCAGCGCCGATCAGTCCGGCGAGCACCGTGAAGTTCCCCTTGACCGTGGTTTCGCCCTTCTGGTTGACCACCTCGACGTCGCCTTCGACCAGCTTCTCGCCATTCTTTTCGGTCTTGCCGGTGACTTTTCCGCGGCAGGTCAATGTGTCGCCCGGCCATACCTGCCGCGAAAAGCGGATACTTGATAGCGGCGGACCTTGCCCGCACCCGCGTAATCGGTCAGGCAGCGTCGAGAGCATCCCGCCGTCCACATACCTTGCGCAAAGACCGTCGGGATTCCGGCAGCTTCGACGAAGGTCTGATCATAATGCAGCGGGACGAAATCGCCCGACGCGCCGGCATAGCGCACGAAGTCCGGACGCGAGACGTTGTCAATCGTGATGGTCGGAAGCGAGTCGCCAACTTTTACTGAATCATATTTTATCTTGCGATGCCATAGTCAGTGCCTTACTCGAATTATAAATGCTTCAGGGATTCATCTGCAGCGACGCTTCGCTCCGATCGGAATGACAAAATCCCGTATTAACCGCTGACTGCCTGGCCGGTTTCGATCAGAGTGGACGCGCGCAATCGCGACCTTCTCGCCCTTTCTGATTCTTGTACTCGATCTCCGTGACCATAAAGGTCATCTTGCCGCCGCGTCCGCCTTCACGCTCGATAAATCTCGGCGACTTGCGCAGTTCCGGTCAGAACGTCGCCGACCAGGATCGGCTTGAACAACTCGAATTCCTGCTCGCCGTGAAGGATGCGGCGAATATCGAATTGCATCGGCGGCATCGATTCGGCATCCTGCCAAAAAGCCGCAGTTTGCAAAAAGGTCGGCGGGACCGGAATCCCATCGCATTCTTTCTTCGCCAGTTCCGGATCGAACTACACCGGATTTGGATCGCGGATCGCGCGGGCGAACTCGCGCACCTTGCTCCATTCGATCGGCATCGTGAACGGTTTGCCGGTCTTGCCGATGATACTCTTGTCGATAGGCATGTGTGGCTCTCTTTATTCTTGATGCAGCTCGCAGACTTGCCTGCGCGGCTTGACTTCGTTCCGCCTAGCGTGAATCAAAGATTAATTCCCTGCGCCATTAGCTCGCGATTATAGGTCGCGTCGCCGAAG
This sequence comes from uncultured Pseudomonadota bacterium, assembly GCA_963831065.1. Classification (GTDB taxonomy): domain Bacteria; phylum Desulfobacterota; class Binatia; order Binatales; family Binataceae; genus JAJPHI01. Next base: position 63,370 of record CAWHOQ010000027.1, on the reverse strand, counting down.
GTGAATTCCGACGATTTGGCCCGTTTGAAATACAAATGCAGATCATGATCCCAGGTGAAACCGATCCCGCCGTGAAGCTGAATTCCTTCCGCTGACACCCGCCGGAACGCGTCGGAAGCGGCGGCCTTTGCGACTGCCGCTGCGACTGGCCCGTCGGGGACATCATTGCTGACCGCCCACGCTGCATAATAAACCGCCGATTTTGCGCCTTCGACATCGATCATCATGTTGGCGCATTTATGCTGGACGGCCTGAAAGCTGCCGATCGGACGGCCAAACTGAACCCGCACCTTCGCATACTCGACCGTCATATCAAGCACCTTCTGCGCGCCGCCGACCATCTCCGCGGCGAGCATCACCTTGCCGCGGTCGATTATCTGAGAGAGCGTTTTCCATCCCTTGCCGACTTCGCCGACAATATCCGCGCTAGTCGCCTTCACATCGGTGAACCTGATTTCGGCCAGCTTGCGCGTTTGATCCATCGTCTTGAGCGGCGTCCCCGCGATTCCCGCGCGATTACGATCAAGAACAAATAACGTGATGCCCTCTTCGCCGCTGCCGCCGGTGCGAGCCGCTACCAATAGATAATCGGCGACATGTCCGTCATTGATGAAGAGTTTGACGCCGTTGAGGACGAAGCCGACGTCGCTTGGACGCGCAGCGAGGGTAATCGAGCTCGCATCCCAACTGGCCGACGGTTCCAGCCAGGCGAGCGTCGCGACGAGATCGCCAGTCGCGATCTTCGGAAGCAGTGCACTTTTCTGTGCGTCGCTACCGGCGCGCTTCATCGCTTCGGCAAAAATCATCGTCCAGATAAAAGGCGAGGGGAGCACGACGCGTCCCATCTCTTCAAGGACCAGCACCAAATCGACATAATTCAACGCCGAGCCGCCGTATTCCTCGGGCAGCACCAGTCCCATCCAGCCAAGCTCGGCCATCTTTTTCCAGAGCGCCGGATCAAAGCCGCGATCATCTTCCATCAGGCGGCGCACGAGAGTCGTGGGGCACTCCTTTTCGAGTACTCCGCGCGCACTCTGGCGCAACATCTCCTGTTCGTCATTGAATCCGAAATCCAAAAGCTGACCTCCGCGCTAATCGAATGCACGCTTATGCAGATTCGGATAACACGCGATGCTTGGCTACGACAAGTCTGCTGTACAGATCAAACGGGATGAGTGCGGCTGAATCAGAAGCGTCGCGCGAGGCTCGCGATTACCGTAAGCAATTCGACCGGTTCGACCGGCTTCGGTAGATGCATCTGAAAGCCCGCCGAGAGCGCGCGCAGACGGTCCTCAGTTCGCGAGTACGCGGTCAGCGCTGCGGCGGGAACACGCCCGCCCTTGGAGGCTGGACGGGCGCGTATTTCCCTGATCAGCCCATAGCCGTCCATCGCTGGCATTCCGATGTCGGAGAGCAGCACGTCGGGCTGCCATTCGTCGAGGATTTCGAGTGTTTCAGCCGCTGATGCAGCCGCGCGGACCTCGGCTCCGGCGCGCCGCAAAATCTCCTCCATGATTTCGCGCGTGCCCGGTTCGTCATCGACCACCAGAAGGCGTAAGCCGTCAAGTTGGGGAGCGCCGCCGGGAGTGGCGCCGCCAGCGCTCGGATGGACCCGATTGGGATCGAGTAACAAATGTTTAGCGACGGCGGCTGGAAGTCGCACGATAAAGGTGGCTCCCTGTCCTTCGCCGCGGCTGTCGGCAGTTACCGTTCCACCATGCAACTCGACCAGATGGCGCACGATTGCCAATCCCAAACCGAGTCCACCAAATTTGCGCGTGATAGTCGAGTCGGCTTGGCGAAAACGATCAAAGACGAACGGCAGCACTTCGGGGCGGATGCCAATGCCGCTGTCACTTACCGTAACTTCGATATGTGAGTTGATCCGTTCCGAGCGGACTTCGACCCGTCCGCCCGCCGGAGTGAACTTGATCGCATTCGAGAGCAGATTCCAAAAGACCTGTTGCAGGCGATCGGAATCACCTGAGAGCGGCTCGGCACTCGGATCGAGGATTACCTGCAAGCGGACCCGTTTGGCGTCTGCCGCCGGCCGCACAGTGTCAATCGCCTGTTCAATTATATCCACCAGCTTGAGCGCGCGTATATCAAGACGCATTTTGCCGGCGACGATGCGTGATACATCGAGCAAGTCGTTGATCAATTGCGTCTGGGATTGCACGCCGCGTTGGATTGCCTCAACTGCATGTGCGCGATCGGAATCTTTGAGAGAGGCGGTTCCCAATAGATGAGCCCAGCCGGAAATCGCGCTCAGTGGCGCGCGCAGCTCATGCGAGATGGTGGCGAGGAACTCGTCTTTGATACGACTGGCTTCTTCCGCTTGCGAACGCGCCGCCTGCTCCCGTCTGAGCAGCTCCTCCCGCTCGCGCTCGATGCGCTTACGATCAGTGATGTCGCGCGCGATCTTGGAAGCTCCAATTACTCTGCCGTGCTCGTCTTTGATTGGAGAGATCGTCAGGGAGACTGGGAAGCGCTCGCCGCCCTTGCGTACGCGGACGGTTTCGAAGTTTTGAATCCGCTCGCCGCGTGCAAGCCGTCTAAGAATTTCGGCTTCCTCATGCGCCAGTTCCGGCGGCACGACTGTCAGGATCGAACGCCCGATTATTTCTTCGGCGGTATAACCAAAAATACGCTCCGCCCCCGCGTTCCAACTTAGAATGTAACCGCTGAGATTCTTCCCGACAATTGCATCTTCGGAGGATTCAACGATCGCGGCCAGCCGCATCTGCGCGAGTGCGGCCTGTTTACGTGTAGTGATATCCCGGATTAATAACTGAATCGCGCGACCCTCAGCAGTATCGTACGGCGTGCTGATTACCTCAACGTCAATAACTCTGCCGTCGAGCCGTACGAACTGTTGCTCGAGCGGCGGATTGGCTTCGCCGGTTTCGAGTAGATGGTTGGCTCGCTGACGAGCGACCTGGTGATAATCAGGGTGCAGGAAATCAAACGGATTACGCCCCAGCAGTTCGGTATAATCGCCTGCCCCGATCATCTCCGCAAAGGCCCGATTGGCAAAAACCACGCGATCTTCGCGATTAATCAAGATGCCATCAGGCGACGCATCAACTAGTGTTTTGTAGCGATTCTCGCTGGCGAGCAGACGTTCTTCATCGCGCTTGGGACCAGTGATATCACGGACCACACCAACGATGCGGCGGCCGCGATCAGGGGAGGGTGGAATAGTTTTTCCATGAATTTCCAACCAGCGCCGTTCGCCGTCGAGTCGGCGGAAGCGGAGAGTGGCGTGAAGCTCTCCATGCTGTAGGGCGGCGGCCACCAAATTTCGATAAATCTCACTATCGCCGGGTTCCGTCATTGACGAGAATTGCCTGAGCGTCATTCCCGGACTGTCAGGGGATAGGCCAAAGATTTCGCGGTAGCGCTGATCATAAGTATTGGTGTCTGACTCGGAGTCCCAATCGAACACTCCGAAGTCGGCAGCCGCCGTTGCTATGCTCAATCGCTCGCGAACTTCCTCCAAGGCGCGGTAGTTACGGGTATTCGAGAGCGCTACTCCGAGATCGGCGCTGATGGACTCTAAGAAACCGCGATAATTTTCATCCAGCCGCAGATGCGGACTCAGGCCCGTGATCAGCACAGCCGCCGGACCGTCCGCGCCTATTACGGTCGTAACGTAGGCTGAGGTAAGGGGAGTTTTCCAAGGGCTTAGAACTTGAACTGCAGCCGGTAGCTCAACCATGCAGGGCGATTGACCCTCAATTGCTTGATACACAGGCCAAACAGGAGAATTACCATCTGCGTTCCACGCGATTACTTTAGGCGCCGCCATGGAATCCGCGTCAATCCCGGCTCTGGCGCAAAGCGTTGCGCGCCGCTCATGCACTTCAAGCAGATAGATCAAAGCGAACGGAACATCGTAGGCATTGGATGTTATGGTCTCGGCTGACCACGTACAGATTTCTGCTGCGCTCGTACCGGCGGACAGTGCCGGCACTCGTTCGCCGAATTTGCGCAGCACCTCGAGCCGTCGTTGGTTGAGAACGTACGAGGTACTTTCGATGACGCCTAAGGTGAGAATTCCGGCGACTCGACCCTTCTCATCGCGCATCGGGCTATACGAAAAGGTGAAATAGCACTCTTCCGTGAAGCCGTGCCGCTGCAATTTCAGCAATTGATCTTGGCAGGAGGTCGCCTCGCCGGTCCGCATGACCCCTTCGAACATCGGACCAATAACGTCCCAGATCTCAGGGAATGCCTCGCGCGCGGAACGTCCGAGAGCCCGAGGATGCTTGTCACCAATCAAAGCGGCATAAGGATCATTATACAGCATCAACAGCTCGGGCCCCCACATGATCAGAAACGGGAGGCGCGAAGCTAGCAGATTGCCAATAATCGCGCGCAGCGGCTCAGGCCATCGCTCTGGAGGGCCGAGCGGGGTCGAATGCCAGTTGACCCCGCTCATTAATGACTGGATCTCTTCAACACCCAAAAAGGAGCGCGTCTCTGAGGCGGTAGCCGCCTTATCCGTGCCAACCGCCATGAAGAGGTCCGATTTCAATAGTATCGCGCATCTCAGGCTAGAGTCCCAGATGGACGATATCGGCAGCGCGGATGTTACCTCCATCGATTACCATCGTTGCGCCACTCATCCATGCCGCGGCTTCGGAAGCGAGAAAGATACACGGATAGGCGACGTCTTCGACCGTGCCGAAGCGCCCCAGCGCGCGTGACCGCAGCATCATCTCCTTGACAGCTTCATTCGGCCAAATGCGTTCGGCGGCGCCTTCGGTCGTTACTGGACCGGGCGCGATACAGTTGACTCTAATCCCATGACGGCCCCATTCCGCTGCATGCGACTCGGTTAATTTGATTACGCCTGCTTTGGATGCCGCATAAGGCAGCATCGTGGCTGAGCCATGCACGCCTGAAGTGGATGAAAGATTAATAACACAACCCGCGCTCTTCTGCGCGATGAATTGCCGCGCTGCGGCTTTTGAGCACAGGAAAGTTCCATCGAGGTTGATCGATACGACAGCTCGCCACGCATTCGCCGAGAGATTTAAGCTCGGCGCGGTGATGCTGCCGCCATGATTGTTGATCATCACGTCAAGGCGGCCAAAGTGCTTGACCGCTTCAGCAACCATTTCGTCACATTTGGCCGCGTCACGCACATCGACTACGAACATCTCACAGTTGCCACCCAGCTTGCGGATTTCGTCGCGCACGGGTTCGAGATGATCGGCGTTGCGGCTCGCGATCAGCACCGGCGCGCCGCGCACGGCGAATTCGCGGGCGATCGCGATCCCAATTCCGGTACCACCACCGGTCACGATCGTGACTTTACCCTCAATGCTAAAAATGTCTTTCACCCGAGCCCTCCAGCGACAAGCGCGCGTTATCAATCCATCATGTAGCTCAGGTATGGGGCAGTCGCAAAGAGTTAATTTGCAGCAGCGATGGTGGGAAAACGAGACCGCATAAGCGGCATGGTCGTTTAGCGTTCAGGATCGAGCGGACGCGCTGGCGGGCGGGCGGCCGCGCCGATGGCTCGAATGGTGTTCGCGGCGCGTAATGCGCAAACGCAAGCGCGAGGATGCTTGTGTCGCGCACTGGCGTCGAATCGTGTGCTTCCAGTTAATTAGCCGCCGCCTTAGTCGGGCAGCGTCGATCTCCAAGGCGTCGCAAACTGTCTCGAAGCTCAATGCGCCATTGCCGATGCGATCGGACATAATCCATTGATCAGCATCAGCGAAGAGACGCCGAGCGCGGGTAGCCGCGGACATGGCGCCCCGCTGATAGACGTTGATGGCGTCGGTTAACAGAGCAAGCATCAAACGCTGCTCGCCCATCAACTCGTAACCGCCACCAAGATCGTAATATTGGCACGGGAGAACCAACTCCGAGCTGTCTTCAACTGTCGAGATGCTCGAAACCGCGCAAAACCGTGAACTCATGCTGTTTCACCTTCACGCGTCACAGCGCTCGAATAGTAAACGCCGCTATGAGAGTTTCGGTTCCCTGGCCACAAAGATTTTGATTCTTTGTGAACGGTAAATGCGATCTATGCTAAATGGAGAGCGTATAAACTAGCTGAATTAACTCCGGTTCGAGCTTGCGCGGCTCCGCATCGACCTGCTCGAACGGCACATAAACGATCCGGCCACCGGCCTCTCCAACTAGCGAGGAAGGCTGATTATCCAAAAAGGCGCGCACGGCTGCCGCCCCCATCCGGCTTCCCAGCATCCGATCGCGGGCAGTGGGTGCTCCGCCCCGCTGAATGTGTCCCAGCACCACGATCCGGGACTGCATTCCGAGTAGATCCGTAACTTTGTTGGCGATCGCGATTGCTCCGCCCGTACGCGGCCCCTCGGAGACCACTATTATTGAGGAACGCTTGCCGCGCTGCTGGCTTTCCTCGATACGCTGGCAGAGGTCGTTAATGTCGAATGGTATTTCCGGCACTACGACCGCCTCTGCACCGCCCCCGATCGCAACCGACAGCGCGATAAATCCGGAATCGCGGCCCATGACTTCAACGAAAAATAGCCGTTCGCTGGCAAAAGCCGTGTCACGAATCCGATCGATTGCCTGCAGGGCCGTGTTGACCGCCGTGTCGAAGCCGATCGAGTTATCGGTATTCGGCACGTCGTTATCGATCGTCGCCGGGATGAACATCACCGGCATCTGGCTCTGCGCGGCAAAGGCGCGAGCCGCGGCTAGGCTGCCGTCGCCGCCGATAACGATCAGACCATTTACTGCGCGATAGCGCAGATTTTCGGCGGCACGCGCGCGAGTGACCTCGGTCGAAAACTCAGGCGCGCGCGAAGTTTCGAGAATCGTCCCGCCTTGCTGAATGATATTCGATACTGACCGGTTAGTGAGTGGGACAAAATCGCCGTAGATCAGGCCGATAAATCCCCGCTGTGCGCCGATCAGCTCGATCCCGGTGCCATTCGCGGTGCGCACGACGGCGCGAATCGCCGCGTTCATCCCGGGCGCATCCCCACCGGCGCTCAGGATGGCAAGCCGTCGCGGCATCCGGACTGGCCGGCGCAGTGGGTCGGCAGAGGTAGGGTTTGCAGAAGTTTCAGTCAAAATCGTTTGATTAATAATTTGCTAAAAAATCGCAGAAACGGTTTTGAGCTTGTCGAGATTAACATCCGTGCCGTAGCGAGACTACGTTTTCCTCCTTAGTCCAGCTGCGATCGAACGTTTCTCCAGCATTGGATTGATCATAATCCCAAACGGCTCGCGATCGAAAAGGACAATCGGGAACTCCAAAGATATAGTTTTCAGCAGCCTCCTGCTGAGCTCGATTATAGGCTTTTCACCCATCGCCCACGAGACATTCCTGAAATTCCGGCCATCGAATTTCCCTCTCGCATTTCAGTGCAATCTCGCGAGTGCTGCCCGAGTTTGTTCAGCAGTGGCCGGATCACTCTCTGAACCCGTGGCCGCGGCAGCGAGCTTATATTGGGCTATTGCCCCCGCGCGATCACCAACCGCCTCATAGGTCCGGGCCAGGTTCAGATGCGCGCGAGCGCTCTGCGGGCAAGCTGTAATCGCGTCCTGATAATAGGAAAGCGCATGCGTGAAATCACCAGTGGCAAAGCGCTGGCCGCCTTTATATGTCGCCTCGCGCATCAACGCTTCGTCGCACGAACCGGCCGTTGCCGTTCCTGTTGTGTCGTATGATGCCTGTTGAGTTTGCAGGGCCTGGATCTGCTGTTTGAGTTGATCAAGCTGGACTTGCTGTTGTGCGAGTTGCTGCTTATTCGCTTCGATCTCACCGCCCAAACATCCGGCCAGCGCAATCGCGCCGAGTGGCAAGGCGAAACGTATAATCCTTAGAACGTTTTGTCCCATCCCGAATCCAGTGGAGTAAGCTTATCGCGGCGCTTCGGGAGTACGGAAGCGATAGACGAATTCATCTGGGCGCGAATATCCCAGTTCTTTGCGGATCATCTTGCGAATATAAACTGGATCTGATTGCAATCTAGCTTCTTCTTGTTCCAATTCAGCGTTTTCACTAGCTAATTGCGCATTTTGTACGGTCAACTTGGCTCTTCGATTTGTGAGCATGATCAGGTCCAAAGGACCTTCAGGTCCTAACAAACAATTTACCACGAGCGCGATCAAGATAACCGCCATGACTAGGCTGGACCAGTATCGGCGAAGAATAAAAATCGGACTCGTCATGTCAGAGATGTAAAGCACAGGCACTTTTGATTCAAGCTGCGCTAATATTTAACGTTATTTTACTATTAAAAAGACCAATTCTAACCAAGATAAATTAAACTTTAGAATTTCTTTCTAAATTTGTATTGATCTCTTGATTCTGGCATAACGCATTTCTATAATGCGGAATATCGAGAGCGTATTATAAGTTCTGGTGCTCATCGAAATGCAGCAACCCTTGAGGAGGTACGTATGCCAGTTGCCAAAAAGCCCGGTGCTAAAAAGGCTGTTAAGTCCAAACCCAGGCTGAAAAGCGATATGAAGAAGAAAGCTACGAAGAAACCGACCAAAAAGAAGTAGTCATTCACGGCAGCCCACCGTCCTGATGACGGGGGCGTAATACCGGGCTTGCTGCAAAGATGAGCCGAGGCGCATAGGCCTCGTAACAACGGGAAGGCCCTCTTTTAAGGGGGCCTTTCTTTCGATTCGGATCGCATTTCGCCATAAAGCTATGTATCTCACGCTTGGGCGAGTGAAGGCGCGCGCAGAAGAAGCATCCACTGCTAAGTTCGCCTGGCCATTGGTTCTGATTCCCGAATTGTTTGCAACATCAACGCATCTTTCGCTGCTTGCCGGTTACCTGGCGAGTATCGGATGGCGGGTATTTGCGCTTGACCTTTATGCAGCGGCTGCGCCGCAAGCGACGTTCGAAGAATTGCTTCGGCTCGCTCTCGAAGCTATCAGCACAATCGGTAGCGAGGTGATCTTGATGGGCCATGGGTTGGGTGGCTTGATCGCTCTCAAGTTGGCTGGGCAATCATCGATCCGAGCCGGTATCGGCCTTGCGCCAATAGTTCCGGGATTCCGCTCGCCACTGGTTAGTGACCTGCGCAATCGCATCGCGGAGAGGTTTGGTCGCCCATTACGGCCGCCGTCCGGACGGACTCTGTTCGAGTTCATAGCTGACGCCGATCCATTTCATCGCGAAGCGCTCATCAAAGGCTTTGAGCACGGCACCTCCGCTGTGATGAATGAAATAGCAAAAGGACGAGTACAATGCGCCAAGAATGCTGCCCCGCGACTAATCATCACGGGCGATTCGGACATCTTCGCACCTCATGAGCTGGTAAGCGCGTTCGCCGGCTCCCTAATGATGCCAGTCGTAACGCTGAAGGGTCGTGGCCATTGGATCGTGGGTGGGCGCGCGCTCGAGCGAGTCGTCGCTGAAGTCCAGCGATTCCTGGTCAGGGCGCTCGGTCAGGATTTGCTGCTTTTGTACCCTGAAAACTAAGCGGCAAAGGTGTAAGCGGGAAGCTGAATTGCGAATCTCGGGCACATCTGTTAGATACAGATATGGCGCTCCTTACACGCGTTTTCCTATCTAATTCAGAAATTATCATCGAGGCCCGCGAGCTTCTCGTGGGCCTCGATGATTCAGGAGAAGAATGATGCCGTACCAGGAGCTTCGTGAAGGCCTGACGTTCGACGACGTTCTCTTGCTGCCGCAGTATTCCGATCTCTTACCGTCAAGCTGTGACGTTTCGACTCTGATGACCCCGCGAATCAAGCTGCGAATCCCTCTGCTTTCCAGCCCGATGGATACCGTGACCGAGTCGCGGGTCGCGATTGCGATCGCGCAACTCGGCGGAATGGGTTTCATCCACCGCAATTTGCCGATCGAACGACAGGTGGCGGAAGTGGCGGCGGTGAAAAAATTCGAGAGTGGGATGGTCGCGGACCCCGTGACCGTGCATCCTGATCAACCGATCGGCGATGCGCTGGCAGTGATGCAGCGATACGGGATTTCGGGCCTACCGGTAGTATTGAATGAACGGCTGGTCGGCATCCTGACCAATCGCGATCTGCGCTTCGAGCGGCGGCTTGACCGGCAAGTGCGTGAGGTGATGACCACCAAGGTTGTTTCCGCGCGACCCGGAATCAGCCTCGATCAGGCTAAGGAGATCCTGCAAGCTCATCGGATCGAGAAGCTGCCGCTGGTCGATGACTATGATCGATTACGCGGGCTAATCACGGTTAAGGATATGGATAAAGCCACGCGCCATCCATATTCGAGCAAAGATTCGATGGGCCGCTTACGGGTCGGCGCAGCGATTGGAGTCGGGCCGGAGCGCGGCGAGCGCGCTGCGGCGCTATGCCGGGCGGGGGTGGATGCACTCTGCATAGATACGGCGCATGGGCACTCACGCAATGTAATCGATGCGGTGATCGCAACCAAGAGTGAATTTCCGCAGGTCGACGTAATCGCCGGCAGTATCGCCACGGCTGAAGGGGCGAAGGCGCTGATCGATGCAGGAGCCGATGCATTGCGGGTCGGTATGGGACCCGGTTCGATCTGTACTACCCGAATGGTCGCCGGAGTAGGCGTACCGCAAATCACCGCAATTCTGGATTGCGTAGCGGTGGCGGAGCCGCGCGGTGTTCCGCTGATCGCTGATGGTGGAATCCGTTTTTCCGGCGATATTACCAAGGCGCTCGCCGCGGGCGCATCGACGGTGATGATCGGTTCACTCTTCGCAGGGACCGAAGAAAGTCCGGGCGAGACCATCCTGTATCAAGGACGAACCTACAAGCTTTATCGCGGGATGGGTTCGCTTGGCGCGATGACCGAGCGGATGCGCGACCGCTATGGTCAGAGCGACGTGGCTGAAAACAAGCTGGTGCCGGAAGGGATCGAAGGCCGCGTACCTCATCGCGGCGGGTTGGCGACAAATATCGAGCAGTTAGTTGGCGGACTGCAAGCTGGGATGGGCTATGTGGGGGCGGAGAATTTGGCGGCCTTGCGCCATCGCGCGAAATTCATTCGCATAAGCGATGCGGGCCAGCGCGAGAGTCATGTTCACGACGTGATCGTCACGAAAGAGGCTCCGAATTATCGCCCGTAAAGTTCGCAACGATTAGCCGACTTCGCACGACCATAATTTTTTCGTCGTGTTCAGCAATCATATCGAAACTCAACATACGCCGTGGCACAATCAGCCCCGATGAGACGGGCAAAGAGGCTGCGGGTGGGTGTGTTGTTCGGTGGCCGCTCCGGTGAGCACGAGATTTCCCTGCGCTCCGCACAGACAGTGATGTCAGCGATGGACCCGGCGCGCTACGAAGTCGTGCCGATCGGAATCGGCGCGCGACGGCAAGTGGTATCTTCCCCATAATGCTACCGAGCTGCTGCGGCTCACATCGCCAAAGCTCCGCGCGTTCGGCAACAGAGGATTGGCAGTCAGTCTGCCGCCGAATCCCAGCCGTCAATTGATCTCGATGAGCAGCTCGAACGGCGCTCGATCCCGCGAGGGACTATCGTTACCGGGGCCGCTCGACGTGGTCTTCCCGGTGCTGCATGGAACGTATGGCGAGGACGGCACAGTGCAAGGATTGCTCGAATTGACGGGCATTCCGTATGTCGGCGCAGGTGTGCTGGGTTCCGCGATCGGGATGGACAAAGACGCGCAGAAACGCTTGATGCGCGATGCGGGCATCCCGGTGGTACGCTATTTTGCGCTGACTAGGAGTCAAGTCTTTGATGACTCCAAGCTCGCAGAACGGCTCGCGATGCAACTGGGCTATCCGGTTTTTGTGAAACCTAATGCATTGGGCTCGTCCATCGGAATCGAAAAGGTGGCGAATCGTCGCGGCCTAAATGCCGCGCTCGAGAATGCCTTCCAGTACGATCGGAAGATACTGATCGAAGCTTCATGTGCCGGACGTGAATTTGAGTGTGCAGTGCTCGGTAATGACTATCCGGAGGCGTCGGTTCCCGGCGAGATCGTGGTGAAAGGACAGCACAGCTTTTATGATTACGCATCGAAGTATCTGGATGCTGAAGGATCGGAGGTCAGGATTCCCGCTGACCTGCCTTTGGATATCGCGCAGAAGATTCGCGACATATCGGTAGAAGCTTTCAAGGCGTTGTCGTTGCGGGGTATGGCGCGGGTTGATTTTCTCGCCCGCGATGATTTGAGCGAACTCTACGTCAATGAGGTCAATACCATTCCGGGTTTCACCTCGATCAGCATGTATCCAAAGATGTGGGAAGCGAGCGGCCTGCCGCTGCCACGATTGATTGATAGACTAATCGAGTTGGCAATTGAGGAGCATCGAGAGCGCGCGCAACTACAGTACAGCTATCTGCCGCATGGCCGATGATTGAATAAGGTCGAGCGGATAAAGTCGAATGAAGGAATTACTCATCGCCACGACTAATCCGGCCAAGCTCGCCGAATACCAATTTTATTAAGTGATTTCGCTCTGCGACCGATATCGTTGCGCCAGGCGGGAATTGAGCGCGAAGCGCCGGAAGATAGCTCAAATTTCATGGAGAATGCGCGAAGCAAGGCAGCCTTCTATTTTGCCGAAGCGAATATCCCGACTTTAGCGGATGATGGCGGGCTTGAAGTGGATGCGCTCGATGGCGCGCCCGGCGTCAGGTCCCATCGATGGTTGGGCGTCGAAAATCCCGACGATCGGATGCTCGCGGAAGAAGTGATTCGGCGGATGAAGGATGTTCCGCAGTTGCGTCGCACTGCGCGAATTCGCGCCGCGGCGGCGCTGCTATGGCGTGAAGATGGGACCCTCCACGAGGCCACTGCGGAAGCCGCATTGGAAGGATTGATTGCGGATCACTGCTATCCGGAAGTGCGTAAGGGATTTCCCTATCGTTCGGTGCTATGGCTGCCCGACCGCAAAAAGTATCTCGCCGAATTGAATGATGAGGAGGCAGCCCAGCTCAGTCAGCGCCGCAAGGCGATCGAGAAGCTGTCTTCGGAGTTGACGCGTATCGCCGGTGGATAAAATCTCAAAGCTGCGAATTGTCACGACCGGCTTAGCCGCAACCTATCCAATGGGCGGAGTATTTTGGGATTACTTACAATATGCACTTGGATTCGCGCGCCTCGGCCACGACGTCCTGTATCTCGAAGATAGCGGCAAATGGTGTTATGACCCGGCGCAAGCGACCTTTGTCGAGTCGGGCGCAATTAATGCCGAGTGGTTTACGCGTGAGGTACGGAAACTTGATGATGCCTTAGCTGGGCGATGGTTCTTTCGCGACCCGCGCGGCCAGTGCTGGGGAAATAGCTGGGAACAAGTCGTCGAATTTTGCCGCAGCGCCGACCTGTTCGTGCATATTTCGGCTTCATGTGAGATGCGCGATGAATACTACGCTGCGGGACGATTGGCGTTTATCGATAGCGATCCGATGTTCACGCAAGCGAGCATCCCGGATTACACGGGCGGGCGACTCGACGCCGATGCATTAGCCCGCAAGCGCGTCGAAGTGATGCGTGCTCATGACGTTCATTTCACTTTCGGCGAGAATATCGGTGCGCCGGACTGCCGGATTCCGCGAATGCTCTTCAACTGGCTTCCCACTCGCCAACCGATCGTAGCGCAATGCTTCAGCGGTCCCGCGCTGGAAATTCCGATTACGGCTCGCCGTCCCGTGCTGACGACAATTATGTCATGGGAACCAGCCGAAAAAGGTCCGACTGTCGAAGGCGTCACCTATGCCGGTAAGAGTAAGGAGATGCTGCGTTTCATGCATCTGCCTGCGATTTCAAAGTTGCCGCTTGAAATTGCGATTAGCGGGAAAGCTCCGTGCGATCAGTTGCGTGCGAACGGATGGCGTCTGATCGAAGCGCCGGAGGTCTCCGGTAATCCGTGGAGCTATCGTGATTATCTCGCGCATTCCTTCGGCGAATGGAGCGTGGCGAAGAATGCCTATGTCGAGAGCCGTAGTGGATGGTTCTCGTGCCGCAGCGCCTGCTATCTCGCCCTGGGTGTCCCAAGTATCGTGCAGGATACCGGCTTCGGCTGTGCGATTCCCACCGGCGAAGGAGTCCTGAGTTTCTCGAATCCCGACGAGGCATGCTCTGCGATCGACAACGTGGCGATTGCGCCGGAGCGTCATGCTCGCGCCGCACGGCAAATTGCGCGTGAGTATTTCGATTCGGATCGCGTATTGACGAGTCTGATCGAGCGGGCCTTTGCCGGGCTCGCTAACGCGCGAAGCGCAAGCCCGAAATAATTATCAGCGCTCACTTATTGTCGAACTCGAAGATTACCTCGCCGGAATGATCAGCATCGCTGCGGCGCAGCCATGCGAAATGAGATAATCTCGTCAGCAGAGCGCCGCCTTATTCGCGAATCTACAGTCGAAATTCAAACCGGAAGTGCGAGCCAATCGCATAGCGCGAATTAAACGCCAAATGCATCAGTGATCGCTTGGTCTTCCGATGCCGCATCAGCTCGCGGATGCCATCGGCAGTGGCAACTTCCGGTTGCCATCCGAGGACCTCGCGAGCGAGCGAGATATCGGCGAGGGTGTCACGTGCGTCGGCGGGGCGTTGCTGCAGATGAATCACCGGTCCACCAAAAATTGCCGCAACCTGATTGACGCTGAGACTTTGCCCGCGACCGACATTGATGGGGCGTCCATCGGCGATCGCACAATCCATCGCGAGCAGATTGGCGCGCACTACGTCACGCACGTGCGTGAAGTCGCGAGTTTGCGCACCATCGCCATGGATCGTCAGCGGCTGGCGACGGCGACGCTGGTCGAGGAAGACCGCGATCACGGTTATATAAGCGCCCTCAGTCGCCATCCGCGGACCATAGACATTGAAATAGCGAAGGGTGAGGGTTTCCATCCCGTACAATTGATGGAACATCCTCACGTACTGTTCGGCGGTGAGCTTTTGTAACGCGTATGGATTGAGCGGATTGGGCGCCATCGACTCCCATAGCGGCATCGTAGCTTGATTGCCGTAAACCGATGAGGAACCGGAATAAATCACGCGCCGCACGCAGGCCTCGCGCGCAGCGAGCAATACGTTCAAAGTGCCGATGACGTTGGTCAAATGGGCTTCGAGCGGATGCTCGATCGAGAACATCACGCGTGGCCGCGCCGCCGTATGAA
The DNA here is from genome assembly GCA_963831065.1 of uncultured Pseudomonadota bacterium. GTDB lineage: Bacteria > Desulfobacterota > Binatia > Binatales > Binataceae > JAJPHI01. Next base: position 48,279 of record CAWHOQ010000027.1, on the reverse strand, counting down.
AAACGCAATCGACCCCTTCGAAGGCTGGTCTAATCGAGACGGCATCGCGGATATCAGCCTCAATCAGTTCGACGGCTGGGTTGAGATAGCTGCGCTGACCGGTGACAAAATTGTCCAGCACTCGCACGCGCAGCCCAAGCGCAAGCAATGAATCCACCAGATGCGATCCGATGAAGCCCGCACCGCCCGTCACGAGCGCGATTCGCGCAGCTGAACCCGAAGTACTCTGGACCATTGCGTAGCTATGTTATCCGGCGAGTCGGCCACGCGAAACTGACCGGATTTTGCCGCCAAATATAGAGCTGAATTACTGGGCTCGTGCTTGCGCGTTGCCCGAATCAGGGCTCGACTTTGGTTTTCGACCAGCCGTCCTTGTGCGGTGCGAAGGATAGTATCTCGACACGGAGATTCTGGAATCGCCAGCCGGTGGGCGTCCTGACATAATCGTCGTGATAATTCGCGATCAGCCACATCGCCGATGCCCCGTGCTTGCCTTCCAGCGTGCACGGCTGTAGCAGCTTCCACTCGCCGGTGGCGTGGTCGCCGTCAACTTTGATGATCGGGTTCATCACCTGATGGGCGGCGAAGCTCAACGTCTTGGGCGCGCCCTCGAAGAATTTGCGGATGGCCTCGCGCCCTTCGCATCGACCGAAATTGCCGCCGTCCCATACTGCATTTTCGACGAACAGGCTTGCGATTCCGTCCGGCATTGTAACTGTCGTCGCAGTAGGCACAGTACTGATGCTTGAGGGTTTTGATCGCTTCCAAATCTTCGAGCAGTTGGATTTTGCGCGCCAATTCGGGAATGTCCATAAAATTTTCCGCTGCTCCTCGATCCTGCTCAGTACCTGCTGATCAGTAAGGTGCGCTGCACAGAACCTTCTCCTCTTCGAGACGTGCGATCTCCGCGTCGGAGTAGTTCAGATAAGATGACAGCACCTGCCGATTGTGCTCTCCAAGCAGCGGAGCTTCGAGTTCGAGCGATTCCGGAAACCCTGAAAAACGCATCGGCACGCCTGGGATCTGAAAATCGCCGAGGAGCCGATCATGAATGGTGCGGACCGCTCCGCGTTCCTGCAGATGCGGATGCGCCATCGCTTCCTCAACAGTTAAGATGGGCGCGTGCGGGATGTGAGCCTCGCGCAAGCTCGCGATAGCCGCATCTCGGTTCGGCAATGTCATCAACCAGTCATTGATCGCTCCGTTGACGAGAGCGCGATTCGCCACGCGATCGGTGTTATCGAGGCAACGCGGATCTTCGCTCAGTTCGAGGCGGCCGATCACGCGGCAGAGGCTCGCCCAATGATTGTTCTGAAAGGCGAAAATCCAGAGCGAGCCATTTTTGGTCTTGAAAATTCCGGCTGGCGACAGCGCGCTGATATGGTTTCCAATCCGCCGCACCCGTTCTTTGCCGTGGCTGGCGGTAACCAGTTCGACCGCCATGTCCTGATAATGGAAATAGGTATCGAGCAGCGAGATATCGAGATGCTGTCCCTCGCCAGTGCGCTCTCGATATAACAGCGCAGTCATAATCGCGCCGTATGCGTGGACGCCAGTCGAAACATCGCCGATCGCGAGCGCCGGCGGATAGTAGTCGCCGCCTTCCTCGCCGCTGAGCGAAGTCACGCCGGCATAAGCCTGTCCGATAAAATCGTAACCCGGATTCGTGGCGAGAGGACCGGTTTGACCGAAAGTCGATACCGAGCACATCACGATTTTGGGATTCAGGCGTCGTACGGTTTCGTAATCAAAGCCCATCCGACCGATCACGCCGGGCGCAAAATTCTGGGTCAGTACGTCGACTTTCGGAATGAGCTCGCGGACGATTGCTTTAGCGGCGGGCGTTTTCATATCGAGACAGAAACTCAGCTTGCCGCGATTCTGCTGCACGTAGTAGGCGCTGCGCTTGTCTTTGATGTAGGGAAAATTGCGCGAAAGATCGCCGCCCGGCGCGAGTTCGATCTTGATAATCTCCGCGCCCATCTCCGCCATCAATTTGGTGATGGTAGGGCCGGCAACGTATTGGGTAAAATCCAGAACCTTGTAGCCGGCGAGCATATGCGTCGATGCGTTCATCTATTCCAATCCCTCCTGCAACAGCGCGAACCGCCACGAAGCGGGCGATCGGTCCTCGACCTTTGCGCGAGGGTACATCCGCTCGAAGCAAAAGTGCAAAGCGCGAGCGCCGTAATAAGGTAGCTTTACCTGCGGCGCAAAATTGGAGCCGTGCGGATCAGATACCGGCGGTGATGATCTCCCACAATGAACGGTCCTTCTCCGCGAGGACCATCTCGCCGAGGCGGCGCGACCAAAATGCGGACGAGCCGAACTCGCCGCGCCAGGCCTGAATCCGGCGAGTATAGCGCTGTAACTGATACTCGCGCGTATAGCCGATCGCGCCATGCACCTGATGAGCGGTGCGGGTGACCACACCAGCCGCGTCGTTGGCGCGGGCCTTGGCGACTGCGCAGGCAAATAACTGGTTTGTTCCTGCGGCAATCGCGAGATAGGCTTGCTGCGCCGCGACTCGCGCTGAGGCGACTTCACCCGCTGCCGCCGCAAGTTGATGCTGGATCGCCTGAAAATTTCCGATCGGCCGGCCGAACTGATTGCGCTGAGTGGCGTATTCGACGGTGATTTCCAAGGCTCGCGCGGCCGCCGCGCCTAGCTGAACAGCGCGCGCCGCCGCACTTCGAGCCAGCATCAGCTCCCGATCAATCGGATGTCCCGCGGTGAGCGGTTGCGCATCTTTGAAGACCAGCGTATCGCGCGGTTCGCCGGCGAAATTTGTTCCGTGCGTTATATCAGCGGCCTTTGCATCGAGCAGCATCAAACGTCCGCTCGCGAGCGCGACGATCGCTTTCACATCACGTCCCCAAGGCACTCGCTCAAGTCGCCCGCTGACGCGTTCGGCTTGAATAGTCAGTTCCTCCCCAGCGCCAAATGATGCGATCGACAGCGGTCCCGCAGGAGCTTCGAAGCCTTGTTGTGCAAGGAACCAGCCCGCCAGTGCGGTTTCGACCAGCGGCAATGGCAGCGCGGTGATCGATGCGGCGCGGATAATCGCCGCCTCGATTTCGAGAGCATCCGTTGCGTTATCGCCGCCAGCGATCAGAGTGGGCTGCAAGAGCCCTTGCTCTTCGAGCCGCGCCCACACTGACGGCAGCCACGAACCTTGCTCGGCTGCCTCGATCAGTTCGGGCGTCAGAGCGTCGGCGATTGTGCGACGCGCGGTGTCTTCGATCAGCGTGATCTCGCTCATCAGCGCAACCCCAGATCGCGCGCGATGATGCCGCGCAAGATTTCGCGCGTACCCCCGCGAATCGAAAAGGACGGCGCATGCAGAACCGCTTCGGCCAGCAATCGCGAGAAGCGGTCATTTGAAGTCGGATCAGCCTGTATCTCCACCTGCTTCTAATAGCTTCTCGCCGATATCCTGCTCGAACAGCGACCCCATCTCTTTGACTAATGAAGCCTCGAAAACCGGCGATTCGCCGCGTCCGAGCTGCCCGCGATCGACATTGACATCCCGCGCAGCGGCGCCAATCGCGCGGTGAATGAGCCAATCAGCGCGGCGCGCTCCGGTGTCGGTTCGCGTCGCGCACACTCGGCAAAAGCCTCCAGCAACACAAACGATGAGAGGAAACGCTCGGGGCCGGAGCGCTCAAATGCCAGTTCGCTGAGCACCTGGGTCCACCCCGCGCCTTCATTGCCGACCAGCGCGTCAGCCGGGACTTGCACGTCCTCGAACAAGACTTCGTTGAAATCGTGCGCGCCTGCCATATTCACGATCGGGCGAATCGAAATGCCCGGCGAATCGAGCGGGACCACCAATTGACTCAGTCCCTGTTGCCGTCCGGCGGGGTCACCCGTACGACAGAGCATCAGGACGAAGTGCGACAGGTGCGCATTGGAAGTCCAGATTTTCCGCCCATTGATTACCCATTTATCGCCGGTGCGGGTCGCGCGAGTCCTCACGCTCGCTAAATCAGAGCCGGTCTCCGGCTCACTCATGCCAATCGAGAAGTAGCATTCACCGCGCGCAATTGCGGGCAGAAAGCGCTGCCGCTGATCTTCGGTGCCGAAGCGCAACAATTGCGGACCCATCTGCCGCTCGGCGATCCAGTGAGCGGCGGCAGGCGCACCTGCGGCGAGCAGTTCTTCAACTACCACGTAGCGTTCGAGTGAACTGCGTTCGCCTCCGCCATAGCGCTTCGGCCAGGTCATCCCGAGCCAGCCGGCATGACCTAGCCGTACGGCTGAATTCCGCATCGAAGTGCGTCCAGCAATCAGCGTGAGGCTCAGCCGTAGCTGGATCGGAAGCCAGAAATTCCCGGATGGCAGCGCGCGTCCGCTCCATTTCGGGATGAGAAGTGCGCGTATCGAAGTGGGGCGACTTCATCAATTCGTTTCCCTCTCAGTTACAGATGCAATGGGCGCGTCGTCATTTTCACCGAAGCCGGATTAGCGCGCCACGCTTCCGGCTGGACGTCAATATAGAGTTCGAGCTCATTGCCGTCCGGGTCCTGAATATACAGGCTGTGCGTTACGCCATGATCAGTCATTCCGACAATCGGCACGCCGGCGCTCCGCACTTGTTCGAGCGCCGCACGCAATTCATCATCGGTTTCGCCGATCTTCACGCCAAAGTGATACATCCCAACGCGGGGGCCGCTGGGAATGGCCGCCGCGTCGCGATCGACCTGAATCAACAGCAATTCATGATGAGTGCGCCCGGAAGAATACGCAGAGACTGAATCACCGTACTTCGCCACTTCGGTCCATCCGAGCAATTCGCCGTAAAAATGGCGTGACGCAGCAAGGTCTCGAACATAGAGCACTACATGGCCGAGTTCTTTAACTTGCATAATTAATCTCGCTTCAAGCGGGTTCGAGGCCGGCGACTTCCGCCATTAGATCGATCGCTTGATCCTGACCAGTACGGACGATCAACGAAGTCGCACCTGAATTTTCCCAAGCGCGATAACGCGCGCGGATGCGATCGGGCGGGCCGACTAACGCACGCAGGTCGCACAATTCGTCCGGCACTGCGGCGGTCGCTTCCTCTTTGCGTCCGGCCAAATAAAGCTCCTGAATCCGTGCAGCAGCCTCCGGAAAACCCTGCTGAATCATCAGATCGTTATGAAAATTCTTGTTCCGTGCACCCATCCCGCCCGCGTATAGTGCGATGTCCGGCTTCATCCGATTGAGCGCGGTTTGCACGTCACGGTCGATTACGACAGGCAGCATCGGACAAATCTCGAAGTTCTTGAGCGATTTGCCATTGCCGGCCCGCTGAAAGCCGGTTTCGAGCCACGGGCGGTAGCGGTCGAAAGTTCCGGGAACCAGTCCGAGTGGCAGCCAGCCATCGCATAGCTCGGCGCACAACCTGACAATCGATTCGTTTTCTGCACCGAGCATGATCGGAATCTTCGGATTCATGTGGAGGATCGATTTGAGCGGCTTGCCGAGCCCGCTCGATCCTGCACCTTTGTAGGGCAGTGATATTTCTTTTCCGGAATACGATACCGGCGTCTCGCGGAGCAGTATCTTGCGCATGATGCTGACGTAGTCGCGCAAGCGATAATACGGACGTCCCCAAGGTTCGCCATACCATCCCTCGACAATCTGCGGACCTGAAACCCCGAGTCCAGCGATAAACCGATTTCCACCCGCGAGCGCATCAACGGTCGCCGCGCACATCGCCGCATTAGCTGCTGTACGTGCAGCGAGCTGCATCACTCCAGTACCTAACCGGATACGCTTGGTCACCGCCGCGAGATATGCGAGTGGACTGACCGCATCCGAGCCGTAGCTCTCAGCCGTCCAGACCGCGTCATAGCCTAGTTTCTCCGCTCGGATGATCCGCTCGATCGGAAGCCGAAGTTCTGCACCCGAATAGCCGATAGTAAGTGCCAGTTTCATGAATGCTTGTCCTCTACTGAGTGGCTATGAGATAGCATTACGAAGCTCATCGATGCACGCGAGACGGGCATCGCCGTTCGCACTTAGCTTCTCGCTAAGAAAATTCTACACAGTTATGTAATTCTTGCCCAGATTGGTCCATAATGTTCGTTGCCACGTCAAACTTGATTTAGGCATTGGTGTTGCTGAGTACGCCTTCCACTATTGAGTTCAGAAAGGTGCGTCGATGGCGAATGATACACGGATTCTGGTTGCTGAAGATGACGTTTCCACTCATCAGGAGTGGCGCGAGTCGCTCGCTGCTTGGGGTTTCCAGGGCGAAGTCGCCGAGGATGGCGAGCGAGCGTTCGAACTGATCAGCACCTTTCGTCCGCACATTTTGATTGCAGACCTGCGAATGCCGCGTAAGAACGGTCTCGAATTGTTGCGCGATGTACGCGGCATGGGCATTCGCTTGCCGGTCCTGATGATCTCCGGTCAAGGCGAAATTCCTGATGCGGTCGAAGCGATCAAACTTGGGGCTTTGGATTATCTACGCAAGCCCGTCGATCCGCCTCATCTGCGCCAGATCCTGAAGAATCTTGCTGAGAACGTTCAAATGCGCGAAGAGAATCAGGCGCTTCGCCGCAGACTTGCAAACGTGGGCGAACTCGGACCTTTGTTCGGGCAATCGCTCGCAATGCGCCGGGTGATCACCTCTATCGAACGGCTCGCCCAATCGTCTGCTTCCGTCGTAATCACCGGAGAAAGCGGGACGGGCAAAGAATTAGTTGCGCGCACGATCCATGAATTGTCGCCTCGGCGCGGTGGGGCTTATGTTCCGGTGAATTGCGCCGCAATCCCGGAAACCCTGATGGAGAGTGAACTGTTCGGTCATGAGCGCGGCGCCTTTACCGGCGCTGATCGGCGGCGAGAAGGATGTTTCGAGCTGGCGAATGGCGGGACACTGCTGCTCGACGAATTGACTGAGATGAAGGTCGAATTGCAGGCCAAATTGCTGCGCGTGATCGAGGATCAAAAGCTCCGCCGACTTGGTGGAACGGCGGAATTGCCGCTCGACGTGCGCGTGCTCGCCGCCTCCAATCGTGATATCGAGCAAGCGGTGCGTGACAACAAGTTGCGCGCGGACTTGTATTATCGACTCAATGTTTTTACGCTCCAATTACCGCCGCTTCGCGAGCGGGCCGAAGACCTGCCGCAACTGGTACGGATGTTCCTCACGCATTACGCGGAACAGAATAAAAAGGAAGTCGATCGCGTTGACGACGAAGTGCTGGACGCCTTGCGCGCCCATCCGTGGCCGGGCAATGTGCGCCAACTACGAAATGTGATCGAACGCGCGCTGATCGTCTGCGAAGGCCGCGTAATTCGGAAAAACGATTTGCCGCAAGATTTCCGCATCGCCAATCCGCGCGAAGAGGGATTTATCAAAATCCAGCTTGGCTCGACGCTCGACGATGTCGAAAAAGAAATGATCATGCGCACACTCGAGTTTACCGGAGGCAACAAGACGCGCGCTGCCGAGGTACTCGGTGTCAGCGCCAAGACTTTGTACAATAAGCTGGAGCGTTTCAACCAGCCCGTCTGATTATATCCAGCTAGGGCCGTAGCGAGCTCCGATCATACCAAGAGCTTCCGGCAAGGCTCGTCCGACGGTGGACAAGCCACGCAAATTGTTTGAATCTGCCGGCATGAATCAAACCGAGCGCCACGGATGGTTCATGGTGGCGGGCCTCTTTGTGGTTCTGCTGCTGGTCTTCGGTGGCGGTTACAATACTGTTCCAGTTTTTCTTCCAGCTCTGCTTAGAGCTTTCCCGAGCTGGAGTCACCAGCGAGTTTCGATCTTACCCAGTGTCCTCGCATTATCCGCGGGAATTTTCATCCTGCCGGTCGGATGGCTGATTGATCGGGTCGAGGCCGGCCGAGTCATGGTCGTCGGCGCGCTTGCAGCAGGCTTGTCCTTTCTGATCGCCAGCGAAGCCAACGGGCTGAACGCACTGATTGCCGCCTATCTCGTCCTCGGTCTCGGGATCGCCGCGGGCACCGTGCTGCCTGCTTCATTGGTGATTGCGAACTGGTTCGATGCTCGACGCGGTATAGCTATGGGCATCGCCAATGCCGGCTCAACGACCGGCGGCATGGTGATGACGCTGGCGGCTGGCTATGTCCTGCGACAATGGAATTGGCGCGCCGCTTACTTTGCGATCGGGATCGGAATGATTGCAGTGGCAGCCCCGATCATTGTGCTCACTGTGCGCACTCGGCCACCGGGCAAGCTCGAGCTGACGGTCGCGGAGAGCGCTGATCGGCTTAAAGGCTTTGAGCTGCGGCAGGCGCTACGTGCACGCTCGTTTTGGATGATCGCGGGGGCGAATTTCTGCTTCGCTTTCTCCGCAACCGGCACGGCGATCCATCTCGTCACGCATCTCGAAGGGATTGGCTATAGCCGAGCCAACGCCGCGTTAGTAATGAGTCTGGTGTTTGGCTTTGCCGCGTTGGGTAAGGTCGCGATGGGATTACTAGCTGATCGGATAACTGCGCGGAAAACGTTGGCGCTCGATTTTGCGGTTCAGGCAATCGGTGTCGCACTGATCTTCTACATCGCACATCCCGCCACGATCGGTATTTTCATTTTTTCTATGGAGTTTCCGTTGCGGCGCCGCTGATGCTTTTGCCGCTGCTGACTGCGGAGTCGCTTGGCTTGCGACGGTTCGGGTTGCTTTCTGGTCTGGCCGGTTTGGCGCAGACTTTTGGCGCTGCGATCGGGCCATTGGTTTCGGGCCGGATTTTCGATCTAACCGGTAGCTATTCAGCAGCTTTCGAGCTATTCATCGCGATCAATTTGATCGGCGCAGTAATGGCCTTGGCTTGCACAGCTTACGCGGAAGAGCCTGCCATCCCGGTTCCAATTGGCGCGTCCGCCTCCGCCTGATCCGTTACCTTTACTTCGGTTTTCGCCGATGAAACCGCAATGATAAACTTCTGGACCGCTCGTTGACTCTTTCGCTAAGAGTTGCCTGCGAGATTACGTCCTGGATTTTTCAAACGATTTATATGGCTAGTTTTCCCGCATACGGCGGTCCCCGCCGACTGGACTCCGCAACAGATACAGACAAGGTGGCCTCGGCATGGCGCCCATTAACCCAATCATTGTTTCTCACAATTTGGATTGCCGCGTTAGCCTCGAATATCGGCACCTGGATGCAAAACGTTGGAGCCGCATGGCTGATGACTTCGCTGTCATCCTCGGCATTGATGGTTGCGCTAATTCAGACCGCTTCGAGTCTGCCAATTTTCCTGCTAGCGCTCCCAGCTGGCGCTTTGGCCGACATCGTGGATCGTCGTCGCCTGTTGCTGTTCTCGCAAGCTTGGATGCTGCTTGCAGCCGGGCTGCTCGGAATCCTGACTCTCACCGGAACCGCGACTCCGATTGCTCTACTGGTTTTGAGCTTCGCGCTCGGTATTGGAGCAGCACTTAACGCGCCGGCCTGGCAGAGCGATCGTGCCCGAAGTCGTTCCGCGCGAGGACCTGGCCAATGCGATCGCGCTGAACGGCATCAACTTCAATCTCGCACGAGCGGTCGGTCCCGCGCTCGGTGGATTGGTCATCTCGTTGATGAGTGTCGGCGCGACGTTTCTTCTAAACGCGCTGTCATTCATGGGCGTCATGATCGTGCTGTATCGATGGAAGCGTCAGCACAATCCCGGGCTGTTGCCCGCAGAGCGCGTTCTCAGCGCGATACGTGCTGGGCTCCGCTATGTTCGTCACGCACCGCCGTTGCGCGCAGTATTGGTCCGCACCGGAGCCTTTATCATTGGCGGCAGCGCAATGTGGGCGGTTTTGCCCCTGATCGCGCGATACGAGCTCAACATGGAAGCATCCGGCTATGGCATTCTTCTCGGATGCTTTGGCGCAGGAGCCGTCGCCGGAGGCGCCTACCTCCCCAAACTGAGTGGACGCTTTTCGAACGACGCTATCGTGGCTGGTGCGTCAGGAATTTTTGCACTTGTTACCGCCGAACTTGCGATCGTACACAGCCAGCTACTCGCATATCTTGCGATGGCGCTCGGCGGAGCCGCCTGGGTCATGGCGATGGCCGAAATCAATGTCGCGGCGCAGCTCTCAGTTCCCTTATGGGTACAGGGTCGTGCGCTCTCCTGTTATCAAATTGTTGTACAGGGCGGGATGGCGCTGGGCGCGCTGCTGTGGGGCGTAATCGCGCAACGATGGAGCGTACGCAGTGCACTGATCATTGCGGCGGTCTCTGGTCGTTGGAATTTTTTCGATGCTGCGTTATCGGCTCGCAGCGGTTCGCGACATGGTGCTTGATCCGCTCCCCACTCGGCCGGCGCCTACGCTGGAAGCGAACATCTCTAACGAAAGCGGCCCAGTGCTGGTTACGATAGAATATGCAATCGACCCGGCGCATGCACCTGAATTCGAAGAAGCGATGCTCGGTCTGCGCACCATCCGGCTGCGCGATGGTGCAGTTTCATGGGGACTCTTTTTCGATGTCACCCGCTTGAATCGGTATGTCGAGTATTACGTGGTCGATAGCTGGATCGAGCATCTACGGCAGCACGGCCGCGCCACAGTGGCCGACTCGTATATTCAGGACCGAGTCCGTAGATTCCAGCGTGATGATCAGCCGTTGGTCGTTTCCCATCAAATTGCGGCCCAATCGCAGCGCCATCGTTAACCGATAAAGATTGCTCAGAACTTATTTCTTCGATGGTCTCGGGGATCTCGCGTTCCCAACCCGCATCCCTGATCCTGAGGACAACAAGCAGCGTTTTCGCAATGATCGCGAAATCCCGGATAATCGAACCGTCGCGGATATATTCGGCATTGAGCCTGACGCGGTCATCGTAGTCGCCAATCAAGCTTCTTCCGCTGACCTGCCAAAGACCGGTTAATCCCGGTCGAATTGATAAGATAAGAGGCGCGAAAGCACCAAACTTCTCAACTTCGTCGAGAACCACTGGACGCGGGCCCACCAGGCTCATATCGCCGCGGAGTACGTTGAACAGTTGTGGTAATTCGTCGAGGCTCGATGCGCGCAGAAAACGCCCTAGCCGGGTAACTCTAACATCTTTCGATAGCGGGAGTTTGTAATTGTTCTTAACGTATTCGCGATACAACTCGGGATTTGACGTTAAAGCGGACTCGGCATCACGCTGCATTGTCCTGAACTTGAAAAGCGTAAATAGCTTGCCGGCACCACCGCGACGCGCTTCTGCCGAAAAAGCACCGGGCTGCGACTAGATCAGCCTGAGTAATATCATCAGAGCCATTAATATTGGGCTTGATCGTGCTATCAATACGAACGGGACCGATTACATCAATGATACGCTTGGTCTTGCATGCTAATGGTGTAAACCCCGTTCCTCCGATCGTGAGCAATGGCCTCCCGGCCAACTTGGATAATCGGCAGTTATACAGACTCAAATCAATTAGAGCTGGAGCGAAAATAATCGATTTGTTTCGACTGAGTAATTGATTTACGAGGTAATCTAGCGAGGGAGTGCGTGAGAAGAGACTCGGCGATGTAAATTTCATCGAATTGTCGCCCCGCTGGGTGAAGTAACTCCTTTTCACTCGCGATCGATTCAATGCTCACCCGCTGGACCGAAGTCGATTGGTCAGAGTTTGTAACCAGCAGTTGAACCAGACCATCGCGCATTGCCGGTCGCGATACCGGTCAGACGGCCAAAAAAACCGCTGACTCCATAATGATCATTGTTATGGCCGCCAAACGCGATCGTTCGCGTCAGCCCGAATTCAAAATTCGGCAAGGGCTTGAAACTCGCGATATGACCGAAAATCCAGGGATGGAGAAATGGGCGCGGTCCTTCGAGCTGTCCAAATATGAATTGACTGCGGTACTGTCCGAGATAACGAAAAATCCCCGGCAGCATCTTCGGATGCACGTTCTGGACACGGATTGCCGTAATCGGTGCGGCATTATCGCCCTGGGTTAATGGCGCCCAATGTCCAATTCCCCACCACATCTCCTCCTGCCCGAAGGAAAACGCCCAATTCCCGAGACTGAGCACTGCTTCACCGTCCAGCAGCCGCACCCGATCCGAATCATTCATTCCATGCGTGATCGGCCCGGCAATCGCCGGTTCACCATAAACTGTGAAAAAGCCCCCGAGCCCTGCCCATCCGCTGGCGCGCACGATTTCGTTGCTGCCCGACGCGATCGGCATCCCGTCGGCGTTCGACATCAAGGGAGCTTCTTCTCGAGCGTGGATGCCGGCGGTATTGCTGGTTAGCCAAAAACGCCGGTCGCCACTCGAAAATACATATTCTCCTTCGACACGATCGACCGGCTTGAGCATCGTCGGAGGCCCATCCTCTCGATTGCTCTCGACCCAGCTTATTTCCGGTGTCAGTGCCTCTCGTAGGTCGTGGATCAATGAGCGCGCTAACTCGTTGTTAATATCCGAGCGGCGGTAATTTCCCTCTGCCTCCACTGTTAAGCGCGCCGCTTCAATTCGGCTGATCGGTTTGATCTCTTCGAGATATGTATAAAGCAGTCCAAGCCCGTCCAGCGTGTCGAGCTCGGTATAGATTGGATCGTCAAGAGGGATATAGACGACGTAAGTAGAGGCCAAGGTGGGCTTTGCCTGAGTCAGCAAAAGCGTCAATGTGGCAATCAGGATGCCCCACCATCCGCTCACCCCGCACTTCCGGATTGCTCGCTTCACGCTCGCAGTCCCCCGATCGCCTCGGCGCGATCCTTGTGGCGCCCACTACGCTAGTCGCCCAGCTCCGCTAAAATCAGCGGTCCGCAACGCGCGCTGCCTTACCGTTCGTAAAAGCTCACAAACAGTCAAGCATCTGCTAACTAGTGGTTATGTAATTAGACTATTATCGGAACGCAAGCAAGGACGTTGATACTGAGAATTATATACTTGATTAACTAGAGCTATTTCCGAATAGCAAAAGTCAAGTTATCTTAGAAGAACGCTATTACTCAACTGAGATTGGCGGAGTTGAAGTGTAGGCATTTGTATCGGGAATCTCCTAATTTGTGAGAAAGACAAAGTTAAATCAGTCAGCGCTATTCTCTGCTAGGGAAGCTCTGCACAGATTAATTAATTCAGCTAGAAAGTAATCGATGGACCGGCGGATGCGGAGGTGCAGAGCGCTGACTGTTGTTGCGCGCAGGCGCCATCGTGGACGCGACCATCATCGCGGCGTCGAGCTCGATCAAGTACGCCGGTGCGCGCCGCGACCCGAGATGAGCAGACCCGCAGGGCAAGTTCAGATCGCGTCCAGCCACGCCGGATAGGGTTTTAGTAAGACACACCGTGAATCAATTGTTCGACGGCTTGGCTATTGGCTATGGCTGGGCGCATATTCTAGGCGTGAAGGTGGGCAACAGTTCGACTTGTAGCATGCGAGGATATGCTGAAGTCTGTTGCGCTTAGAGATAGATGTTTTATGGCATTCGTTGGAAACTCTCAGCTTTGGAGGAGCGCGAGTTATGGCAAGCAAAGATTTTGAGGTGCGGCAGCTATTTAAGGCTTATCGCAAAGGGCTTATCTCGGACGAGCTCTTCGCACAGCAGATGACAGAGATGTGCGCAGCCGGGAACGGCCAAGGCGCTGCAACCATGTCGTCCCGGCAACCGGCAGGGATTCGTGGCATAACGGGAGATGCAGCCCTTGACGCTCCGGGCGGCATGGCAATGTTGACACAGCGGGGGAAGACCTATGATCGGACCGCTGAGGACCTCGGCAATATTGTCGCGCTGGAACATGTGAATGTCACTGTTCCCGACCAAGTGAAAGCCGCGTTGTTTTACATCAACGGACTGGGCTTGACACGCGATCCATATATGATGACGGGTCCGGCCAATATGTGGGTCAATGCGGGCCGCCAACAATTTCATCTTCCCACCAGCAAACCCCAAGTGCTGCGCGGGCATGTAGGGTTGGTGGTCTCGGACTATGAGACTCTGCCGCAGCGCCTGGACCGTGTACGCGAGGCACTTGCCGGTACTCGGTTCGAATTCCATGAACGTGATGGTCATATTGAGGCGCTCTGTCCATGGGGCAACCGCATCCGCTGCTTTGCGCCAAATAAGCGCTTCGGCCCTATGGCGGTGGGTATCCCATACGTAGAGTTCGATGTGCCGACAGGAACGGCCGATGGAATCGCTCGCTTTTATTCACAGATTCTCGGTGCGCAAGCAGCACCGCTCGAGGATTCCCAGGGCCGCTTCGCCTGTGTCACTGCCGGGACCGGGCAGAATTTGTTTTTCCGGGAGACCGACCGGCCGATTCAGCCCTACGATCAGCATCATATTCAGATCTACATCAATGATTTCTCAGGTCCGCATCGCCGGCTCGCTGCGAAGAGCCTGATCATCCAGGAGAGCGATCAGCATCAGTATCGATTCCAGGACATTATCGATCCTGAGACTGGCAAAGTGCTGTTTACCATCGAGCACGAAGTGCGCAGCATGAAGCATCCGCTTTATTTGCGCCCGCTGGTCAATCGCAATCCGTCCCAGAGCATCATGCGTTATGCACAGGGAGAAGACGCCCGAAACTGGGCAATGGCATCCAACTGATCAGCGAGAAGCGCGGCTTGAAGGAGCTGCGCTTCTCAGAGCGGGGACCGAGCAGTGCCGGACGGCCAGCAACGTTCTCAAGGGTTCTGGCTCGACGCCGCTTCGAAGATGGCTCTCGATGATGACCTGCCACGCTTCGATGTTCTGGCGCGTCGGCCAGCCTCGATATCGCGCGCTCGAATGTACCGACTCGTAATGACGATTTGCAGGTTGAGGCTGGTTTCCCAGCCGACAGTGTCCAAAATAGCGAGCTTACGATTCAATTGGACTATCCGCTGATCGCCCTCTATGTCATCGTCGAGCGCCGTCGGGCGAGTTGGCGCTTTTAATGAATGGCCTTCGCACTGTGGTGCAACAAATGCACCGTCGCGCCCGGTCAATTTAGGGAGAAGAGCATGTTCAAGGTTGGCAAGGAATTTCATCTGCTGCATGTAGTCAGCGATCTGGATGCGGTTGACGGCTGGTACGACGAGGTTTTCGCGGTGCGGCGGTTCGTCCGCAATACGATGAAAGCTGCGATGCGCAAGGCGTCGCTGGTTCTGATCGGTGATTTCGTGATGGAGCCCGCGCAACCAATTCGCCGCGCGCCCGGCTGGGAGAAGTCAGCCCTGGGCAAGTTCTACTCGCGCTATGGGCAGCATTTTCATTCGATCGCCTGGTACGTGGATGATCTGGCGGTAACCTGCTCAAAACTCAGCGAGCGGCAGATCAGGCTATTCGACATGGTGGGAAATGCGATCACCACGCCGTCGCCCAAGGACGGCGCGGTGTGGACGCATCCCCAGGATACCCATGCCGCATTTGAGTTCGCGGCGGTGCCGAAATTCTTCATCGACCCGCGGCTGCAGCCCGGGTGGTCGGCCGCTTTTGCGCGCGACGAGCATCCACTCGGGATTGAGCGCGCGTCACATCTGACGATGCTCTTCCGGGATCTGGACGACGCGCGCAAGGTTTACGAGCAGGCGCTCGGGGGTACGCCGATTCACGAGGAGGAGACGCCGGGACAGAAACGGAGCGTGTTCTATGCGGTCGGCGCGGACACGGTTATCGAAGCCGTGCAACCGCTGTCGCCGACGAGTCCGGAAGCCGTCGATCTGAAGCAGGCAGGCGAGGGAATCTACTCCGTGACTTTCAAGACACGGGATTTAAAGCGCGCAGCAGAGCATCTGCGGTCCAAGGGACAACGAGTAACTGAAGATGCGGGTTCGCTCATGATCGATCGCGAGGATGCGTTCGGAATGGTGATCAAGTTTACCGAACGGAAGATCCCGAACGACCCTAGATAACGATCAGCTGATTCCTGAAGTTGACCGGCTTAGTAGACGGTGTTGGGGAAAAAAGCACAAGGAGGTTTATCTGCCCTAGAACTCATCCACCATAGCGCCGGAATACCGGCGGTGAATCGTCGAATTGGCGCGAGCCGGGCGCGGCGTCGCCGACCTGGAGCGCGAGGAGGCTTCTGCCAGTGATTACGCTGGAAGTAACCCGCCTTGCCTTCAATCCCGCTCTTCTCGTGGAGTTGCGCCGGCGTGCAGAAGTCGCTGGCGAAACGCCAGTGCGAGCGGAAGGCGATGAACCGTGTGGTCTCCTCGCGCCGATGGCCGCGTAGGATCTGCTTCACCGCGCTCTTCAGGTTATCGTACCTGAGCAGCCGGAAAACTCCGCCGAAATAGCGGAACGCATGCTCGTGGGCTTCGAGAAAGGCTTGCTGGATGGCGCGATGATACGCGCGATGGAAAGCCGCGCCGCTCACCATACTGCGCAGCGCGAACACCTGCAGCTTGACCGGCGTGCCGCTCAACTGCGCCCACGCTTCGTATCAGTCGACCTGGCCTTCTCCTGCCTCGGCGCGTAGCTTTGCGGCACGCAGACTGTACGCGTCCTTATCGCAGCGAACTATGCGACGCGGCCGTGGTCGGTGGAGTCGACACGCTATGCCGCACGACCTGAGTGGGCTTCGATTCGCTGCAGGTCCTTTCGAAAGACTACTGCAATCCGTTCAGCCGCAATCGTGATGAAATCAATATCGGTAGGCGCGGCAGCTTTCCTTCTGAGCGAATAATCACGTGCAAACGCGTGGATTTTTCGCAATCCTCCGAAATAGCATGAAACGGTAGGACTGGATGTGGAGGGCGGTTAATTCGAACTCTCAGGCGACTTTGGATACGCTCGGCAAGATAGTGGGATTCTCACGTGGTGGTGCCTGTCCACTGATATCCCACTAGAGCCCGAAGTCGGCAGCGGCGGACTTAAAAGTTACTCCGATTGAAACGCAGTCTTAGTATTGATCCTCTCTCAAGCGCCTAATTTCTGCGCACATTGCGGAATGGACCGGTATCGAAACGCGGCTCCTTGGGAAGATCGAGCACGCGCTCCGCGATAATGTTGCGTTGAATCTCGTCGGTGCCGCCGGCGATAGAAACGGCCGGCACCGACACAAGAATCTCCGCAATGATTCCGTCGCGCGGGCTCTCACTGCCGGTGAGCATCGCAGCTGTGCCTGTGATGAGCGTGTGCACGCGCGCGGCTGCACGGGCGACATTGCTGGCGGCCAGCTTGCCGAGCGAGCCCTCGGGACCTTGCGGACGTCCCTCTCGTTGAGCGGCCCGCGCGCGACGCGCAGTCCATTCGGCGGACCGCGCCATAGTCATCAGCTTGGCGATTTCTTGGCGTACGTTCGGATCCTTGTTTGTTCCGGTCTCCCGCGCACGATCAAGGACGAGGTCCACGCGCCCGGCGCGCTGTGGATACCACTTGTAGGGCTCCATCGCCGTGGCCAGCTCAGCTCGTTCCTCCTCATAGATGCGTCCCACCGACGCGCCGCGACGGGCGGGAGTGCGCAGCCCATCAGCCAACCGGCGCTCATAAGCGAGAGTCGTCACTGCAACTTGCCAGCCTTGGTCCACTTCAGAGACCAGATATTCGGGCGGAACTTTGGCGTCGGTGAAGAACACCTGATTAAAAGAGGCGTGGCCGTTCATCTGCTTGAGCGGCTGTACATCGACGCCTGGTTGTCTAAGATCGAGGATAAAATACGACATCCCCTCGTGCTTGGGGACGTCCCAATTGGTCCGCGCCAGCAACGTTCCGTAATCAGCATGATGGGCACTCGTAGTCCACACTTTCTGACCATTGACGATCCATCGGTCGCCGTCAAAATCCGCACGCGTCGTAACGCCGGCGAGGTCCGAACCACTGCCGGGCTCACTGAATAATTGGCACCAGTATCTTCGCCAGTGAGAATCCGGCGCAGGAATTTCTTTTTATGCAGGTCTGTCCCGTGTTCCAATAAAGTAGCCGCTGCCAGCAAGCGAATTCCGGCTCTGGCGACGCCGACCGCGCCGATTGCGGCAAACTCCTCTTCCACAATCGGTGCGAGCCTCATTGGCAGGCCGCGGCCGAACCACTCTTTAGGCCACTGCGGCATGCCCCAACCCGAATCGGCCAGTTTGTTGCGCCACTCGATCAGCGACAGTTTCGGATTCCAGTTGGCCTGCAACCAGTCTCGTACCTCGGCGCGCACTTCGGCTTCGTTAATTTCGCTCATCGCTCAAACTCCCCAACGCTGCATCAGCAGCTCCCGATGATAACTGGGCTGGCCGAGGAACACCTCGGAACTCTTCGCGCGCTTGAACCATAGATGGGTGTCGTTATCCCAGGTAAAACCGATCCCGCCGTGAAACTGAATACATTCGATTGCGGCACGCAGGTAAGCCTCCGAGGCCGTGGCCTTGGCCATGCACGCAAGTGCCGGCCATTCCTGATTATCCACTGCGGCGGCTTGTGCGGCATAGTAGACAGCCGATTTGGCCAGCTCAAGTTCGAGCAACAGGTCGGCGCAACGATGCTTGATCGCTTGAAACGAGCCGATCGTGCGCCCGAATTGTACCCGTACCTTTATGTAGTCATCATCGAATCGAACAACGCCTGGGCGCCGCCAATCATCTCGTTAGCGAGCGCGATTGCAGCCTGATCCAAAGTCCGTGCAAGGGCGTTAGTACCGTTATTCAGCGAGCCGAGTAGCTGGGCCTGCGCGCCGTGAAAATCAATACGCGCAAGCTTGCGTGTCGGGTCCATTGACTTCAGCAAGCGTCGTTCGATTCCGGCGTATCGCCGGCAATCGTGAACAGCGCGACATCTCCACGCGGCCGCCACCCGCGCTGCTACGATCAACAGGTCGGCGATGTGTCCGTCCACGACATAACTTTTGACGCCCTCAAGTCGATAGCCATCGCCCATCGTGAGTGGCTGCGAGCTCGATTCTCTGCGGGTCCCAATCGCCGTCTGACTCAGTCACGGCTAGAGTTGCGAGTCGATTCCCACGTGCGATGTCTGGCAGCAAACTTTTTTTCTGCGCCTCGGTCCCCGCGTTCATGATCGCGTTGGCCGCAAGCACCGCCGTCGAGAAATATGGTGCGCATAGCAAGGCTCGACCCAGCTCCTCCATGACGATGCAGAGCTCGACCATACCGAAGCCCCCACCGCCATATTTCTCGGGTATATGGATTCCCGGCAGCAGCAGTTCATCGCTGAGCGCCCGCCACACCGCGGGATCGTAGCCCTCGGGGGTCTCCATCAGGCGCCGGACCTCGGTCGTTGGCGATTTATCTTTCAGAAAGCGCCGGACAGTCCCACGGAACTGCTCCTGCTCTTTGGTGAACGCGAACTGGATACGCTGTGCGGATTCCAATCTCGATTCCTCTGGTTTGCTCAAATTCGGGCAAGTGCTCCGCGCCGAAGCTCTCGGCCTCGATGGCACATCATCTGAATGCGTAAGCTAGCAATGAGTGACTGGGTCGTAAACCGGTGTGATGCCCTAGGCCGCGCGTTACTGACTTGATCGATCAAACAGGCGATGGCGGACGAGACTTCCCTGCCAACTTCGGCACGTATGCATGGCATGCACCCACATATCTCCCACTTTTAGTAAACGCCTTGCCAGTATTTCTCATCTGGCAAGATATGGGGCGGGGATTGAGCGGAAGGGGTAATTTATGGTTCGCCAAGCAGGTGCAAAATGACACTCCGTTGCTTGGCGGCGATGCGATGCTCGAACAGATAAATGCCTTGCCACATCCCGAGCGCACACCTGCCTTGGTGCAGCGGTATCACGAGATGTGTTTGCGTGAGCGCAGCGCGAATATGGGCAGGCATATCGTCGGCGCCTTCAGTCGCATGTCTGTATAGGCGCTCATCCTCAGGCACAATGCGGGCAAAGAAATCATTCAGATCACGTATCACATCGGGATCTGCATTTTCCTGAATTGTAAGTGAGGCTGAGGTGTGCTGAACGAAGATAGTCAGCAAGCCCGTGCGCAGCGCCTGCTCGTTAATCCAGCGTTTGATAGGCTCAGTAATGTCATACAATCCCTTGCCACGTGTATCGATATGAATTTGATGGATAGCCTGCTTCATAAAGTGGGTTTGCCAGCCGAAAAGATTCGATTAATCGTCGGAGGTCTGCAGCTCCCAGCAACTCCCAGGTCGCTTATGGATGAACCCGGACTCTCCTTGATCTCATGATCATTCTGGTCATAGTTGGACTGCTCATCTGGTTCATAAACAATTAAGCGTGACGTTAACCGTGCGACGAAGCTGATTTGCGCTCTGAGCGGAGTCAGTAGAACGTCGCCGTCAACTTATCAGAGGCCCAATTCGCGTAGGAATGAAGCCATCGCGTCGAGCAGGCCGCGTGGATTGTCGCCCTGGACATTATGGCCGGCATTCTCAACCCGTACCCACCGGGCGTGCGGCAACATGTGGGCGAATCTCGCCGCTGCCTCGTCTGACAGCACGTCACTCTTTGCTCCGCGTACAATCAGGGTCGGACAGCTGATCCTCGATAACTCGCGCGCGAGTCGCTCACGCTGGTCGGTTGCGATATGCGACGCCTCTTCTGACGCGCGCCGCTGGTCGTGCTTGAGCGACCATTTGCCGGTTGGCAGTTGCCGCAGGTTATAAAAGAGACTCCGGCGCAATGTCCGCGGATCCCTCAGCGGATTGAACTTCACGGCACGCTCAAGAAACGCTTCGAGCGACTCGAGTTCAGGTGTGCTCGAAAATTCCCTGATCCGCTGCGTACCGGCTAAGTTGATTTCTGGCCCTACGTCGACCACCACCAAGCCCTTCATCGTCGCGCTATGGCGTACTGCATAGGCTATCGAATTCAAGCCGCCCATCGATTGGCCCACCAGGATCGGATTATCGAGGTGGAGCTGTTCAATGAAACCCTCGACGTCACTTGCTTGGGTGTCGACGCTGTAATCGATGGTGGGCGACCATTCACTGTCGCCATGGCCACGCTGATCGAGCGCAACGCATCGATAGCGCTCGCGCAGCATCAGGCAGACGACATCCCAGGTGTGCGCATTAATTCCGCCGCCGTGGAGAAAAAGAATCGGGTGCCCATTCGTACTCCAGTTGAGGTAATGAAAGCGCATCGCGCCAACGATCGCCTGCTGGCTTTCGGGAAGGAGCACCTTGGCAGGATTCAAGCCCGCTATTTCCGTCACTGCGCGTAGTTGTTCGAGTTCCCACGCCTTGTCCATCGGAGGCCTCCTCACCTATCACTGCAAGATGTTATCTTGATTCTTCGATTTATCGCCACCAAGAGATTCCACGGGCGGCGTGATTTCGATGAGCGCATTGTGCGGGTGGGCCTACGGCCGAAGTCGGCGCGTCTAGTGGACTGTAACGATTGAATCGGGAGTAATTCGACGTGATGTATCGAAGTACTTCCATTTCACGGGTTTGGCCTGAGTGTTGTACTGGCGGATGTAACGCATGAGCTTCCTTTTCAGATCCAGCACCGAGGTAAACACACCGCGGGAAATTACGTCGCGTTCGATCTTGGCGAACCAGAGCTCGACTTGGTTCAGCCAGGAGGAGTACGTTGGAGTGAAGTGCAGATGAACGTTCGGGTGCGCTGCCAAGAACGCATCAACCTGCTTGGTCTTGTGCGCCGAGAGGTTGTCGGCGATGACATGGATCTCCTTGCCTCGCGGTTGATTGACCACGAGATCATTGAGAAACGCGACGAACTCGGCGGAGGTATGGCGCTCGGCGGTCTTGCCCAGCACCTCGCCGGTCTTGGTGTTAAAGGCCGCGTACAACGACAAGGTGCCGTGGCGAAAGTATTCGAAGCCGTGGCGTTCTGCGCGTCCAGGCGACAGCGGCAGCACCGGGTCTTTGCGATCGAGCGCCTGAACCGCCGTCTTCTCGTCCACGCAGAACTGGAGTTACCCCGTTTCAGTAGACGGTGTGGGGCTGCGGTACAAAGTGTCCGGCAGATGACTCCTCTCGTAATTGATGGGCGACAAATAGTCGAGCGCCGAGTGGCGGCGATGCGGGTTATACCACCCCTTGATGAAGTCGAAGACCCCGGGCGTGCGCCGAGAGCGGGCGCTTGAGCCGCGCGTAGTAAGCGCCAGGGGAGACCCCCAGCGTGCGGCACCTGGTTGTAATCCGATGCATGGCCTGGTTAGCCCTTACGAATTGGAACGCGACGGCGGCGCGCCGGTCTCCTGAGCGCACCAGGCCGCGGCTTTTGCCAATATCTCGCGTTCTTCGCGCAGCACCCGGTTCTCCCGCCGCGTGAGTTCCTCGCGCTCGGTCGTGGTCAAGCCGTCGCTGCGCAGCCCTTCATCGAGTTCGGCCGGCTTGACCCATTGGCGGATCGCGTTGGCCGAAGGTTCGAACTCGCGCGCCAGCTGATCGATGCTACGGCCCGCACGCGCCAACTCAATAATGCGGCGCCGGTACTCCGGCGCATAGGGTGGATGGGTTTGTGGCATTGGGGACCTCCTTCTTGCTTTTCCCCCAACACCGTCTATGAAAACGCGTCAAGTCCAAGTAGCCCTCGCGCTCGAGCACGTGACCCACCAGATCGTCTTCATGCAAACGCTGCATAATAACGATGATGCAGCCCGTACGCTTGTCATTGAGCCGACTATAGAGGGTATGGTCATACCACTCGTTAGCGTTGCGCCGGAGCGTCTCCGACAATGCCTCAACCGGCTTTAATGGATCATCGATGATGATGAAGTCGGCGCCGCGTCCAGTGAGCACCCCGCCGACTGAGGTCGCCATGCGATAACCGCCGGCGCTGGTGACGAACTCGTTGACTGATTGTTTGTGGGGAGAGAGCCGGGTGCGAAACAGGCGCTGGTAGAAACCACTCATCATCAAGCTGCGACAGTCCCGCGCGAGCTTGTCGGCGAGATCCTGGGCATAGCTCACGCACAAGACCTGAGCGGCCGGATTGTGGCCCATAATCCAGGCGGGAAGGGCGACCGACGCGCAATGCGATTTGAGATTGCGGGGCGGAACATTGATGATCAGGCGGCGCAGTTGACCGCGCCGGCAGGCCTCGAGCTTGGCCGCGATCATCTCCAGATGCCAGTTACGCAACAGCTCAGTTTCGGGATTCAACTGGCGGAACGACCGTTCGATGAATGCGTAGAAGTCGGCGCCCAGAAGCGCATTATATTCCTCGCGCCTAAGGTTCATTTTTAGGGATATCCTCCTTGTTCAAATCGGTAGTTGCCGCAGGTAAGCGCAGCCGTTCGAGGATGCCTTCGATGACCGCCTCTTCGGCGGGTTCAAAGTGGGTGTCAGCGGCGGCGCTGGAAGGGTCGGGTTGGGCTTCAGCCCGCTGCAAGTATGCGACCAGCAGCTGGATCGACTTGTGATCGCCGGACGCGGCCTTGTTGGCGAGTTGTTTGACCATCGCCTCGCGTTTGGAGATCGTGCGGCGGCTGCCGCTCTCCCGGATCGTGACCGTTTCGTCGAGCGCCTGCTCCAGCAGGGTCGAGAGATTCTTCGAACCGCGGGGCCGCCCCTTCGGATTGCCCGACTGACCTTTCACAAACTGCGTCGCACGTGGCGGTTTGCCGTAGCCGACCGCATAATCGGTATCGGGCACCGGCTCACCCGATGGCTTCTCATCGTCCATGGTTTTGCTCCCGCCCAGCAGCGATATCATCGAAGAGACGGCCGGTGACCGCATGGCGGCTCTGCGCGCGGGTGAAGTTCTGCCAGCGGCGCACCGCGGTGTCGACGTACAAAGGATCTAGTTCCATTCCGTAACAACGCCGACCGGTCCGCTCAGCCGCGATCACCGTGGAGCCGCTACCGAGAAATCCATCGAGGACGAGGTCGTTCCGGGCCGTGCAGTCCATAATGGCGTCGGCCAGGAGGGCGACTGGTTTGACGGTTGGATGCAACGCCAGCAGACTGCCTTCCTCGCTCGCGGCCGCCCGAGTTGATACCCGGATAGTTCCAAACGTTGCTGCGATTGCGCCCGTGGCGACCGAGCTCGATGTTGTTGCGATGCCGGCCATGACCGGACTTCAAGATGGCGACCAACTCATATTGGGAGCGATAGAAGCTGCCCATGCCCGGCGCGTTCTTGACCCAGACCGCTAGATTCTTGAGCTCCGTGTAGGCGGCTCGACCTGCGGTCAGCAAATCAATGAGATGGTGCCAATCGATAAAAAGGTAATGGAGGGCGCCATCCCGACTGTGGCGTGCGAAGGCCGAGCACACCTGATTAAGAAACAGCGTGAACTCCGCGTCGCTCAGCTCGCCTGAACCCATCAGGAACTCGCGGTGCTTGATGCGCCCGAGGCCGCTGACGTTGCCCGCGATCGGGAGATTGTACGGCGGATCGGAAAGCACCATCGCGGCCAGCGCGCCCTTGAGCAGGGTCACGTAGTCGCTCTCCTGCAGCGCGTTGCCGCACAGCACCAAGTGCTCACCCAATAGCCACTGATTGCCTGCTCGGGTTACCGCTTCCTTCTCGGCCAGATTCTCCGGAAGCGTATCAGCTGGATTCGGGTTTGGCGTCGGCCTTTGCTTCCAGACTTTCGATCCGCAAATCGACCTCGCCCATGTCGAAGCCGCTGAGCTCGACCTCGAAGTCCAGTACGAGCGTCAATTCTTTTAAATGCGCGGCGAGCAGCTCCTCGTCCCACTCCGCGAGCTCAGCCAAGCGGTTATCCGCGAGCAAGAAGGCCTGGGCCTGATGGGCGTCGAGGTGTTCGAGACGAATCGTCGGCAGCTCGCTCAATCCGAGCCGCTGCGCTGCCTCATAACGAGCGTGCCCGGCCAACAGATTGCCGTCGCAATCGATGAGGAGCGGTACGTTAAACCCGAGCCGCTCGATGACATGGACCAATTGCCTGATTTGCCGATGATGGTGCCGCCGGGGATTGCGGGGATTTGGTCTGACCGCGTCCAGTGGTTTGTACACGATACTGAGGCGGTGCTTACGTAGCTCCATGCCATTGTTTTAGCTGAAAGACGTTTGTAAATTCTTCGTGTGACCGATCGTGTGACAGGAAAGATGCAGATCACTCAAGTCTGGCTGCCAACCTTAGGCGGGAGCCTCAATCTGGGCGAGACGAGCCGAGACGCCGGGCGGGCATTTGGAGCCTGGGATGGCGAGTCAGTGGTCTGGTTGCTGCCCATGATCAAGCGTCCGGTACGCTGGCGCGATCAGAGCATCGGGCATCTAGCGCTGCCGTCGGAGTCCTTGGACCTCATCAATGTCGTGCACGTCACAGAGAAAAGGATGATTTGTGCCCCCGTCCGGCAAGATTTACCAACGGATATCGTCGGCCTGCTTGACGCCTGGTTGAATATCCAAGCGGCCGGGGGATGCGACTTCGTGGTCCCGCCTGACTCTCTGACGTTTCCTATTCCGGCCTTCGATGATGGGCTCAACTGCATCGGCACGCGCCATCCACCTTCAAGATTGATCCGGGCTCATATATGCCGATCGCCTCGGTTGACCCGGAGTCCAGAACCGTCGCGATGCAGTGGCCTCCGGGTGTGTCACCCGCACCCATATCCCCGACGCCGAGAGCGCTAAACGCTATCCTTCAATCAAGATTCAGTCGGATCCGCCCCTAGTGATTACCGAACAGGGAGACAAGGCGCCTCAGGTGCTGCTGCTTCGCTGGGCCGCACCCGTGTATTTCCCGTGTTGAACAGGGAATTCAATATAGAGACGGGTTCGCTCGTGACTGGGACATCCGCCATATATCTGATTTTTTGAGTTTTCTGCGCCCGCACAATTCGCGTCCAGTTGTGATAAACCTTAGTGACGCCATTTAGCGAAATGCTCCAACATGCTGCGGAAATTCAATAAATGCTCCTGTCGGTCTGGGTACAGGGCACGCTGCACGGCAAATGGCTGAAGAAATTGTTAATTTTTAAGCAGTGCATAACCACGGGTTCTCGCTTCGAGGATAAAAAGAACTTCGCTGTTTAACCGCCTCGCGCGCAAGTTTCCATGGACTACGCCGAAAGATCGGCATAACGAATGGACCGAGTCGTATCCGGGTGGTCGCGACCGCGATTGCGGCCAGCGCGATTCATGGATCGCCCGTGGGAGTTGGCCCGCCATATGAATGTGATTCCACAGAAAACAGCCGTCCCAGCCCACATCTTCCGCTTCCATTGCAAGCCGCATCAAAAGCCGAGGTGCGCTGTAAGCACCAGAAATCGGAAGATCGAATCGCAAATCTCACGAGACCAGCTTCGGGATGAGACGCCGAGTAGCATTTCGACGATTACTGCGCGCCTCAGCCCTTATTGACCGCACACCAGCGGCAGCTGTCCACCAACTAGCGCAAGGCGTCTTCGCTGCGGGCTCCAATTTCCGCAATTCCGTTAGTTGCTCTTCGTGAAACGGCGTTAAAAAGCGTACCTCGAATGCATCAGAGAGAAAAAAAGCGCGGGATTCCAATTAACAGCGGTGACAGAAAGCCGCTGAATCAGACACCTAACCGACCGCTTATCGGACCCTTCCCGCTTCGTCAACTCGCCCGGCGACCATACCCAGCCCGAGAACAGGTCGTCCGGCCAACTGACGAACGCCCGTTCTGACTTGGAGAGCAATTGGATTGGCGATCCGCGGAACTGTATTCATTGTTTGTAGATAGCAAAATGAATAAACTGGTGAAGAGTATTTTTTTGGCAGTATGGCAATAGATGAGTACCGGCAGATGAAGTCGCTGGTTCAATCTAAAATGATTGTAACTTTGCTGCTCGCGTAAATAGTCACAATGGCTTATTCGCCTTCAGCCTGGATAGAACTGCGATTGCGTTCCAATTGTGAGAAGCGAGTTCATACTGTGGTTAGATCCCTCAATTGTGATGCTCACGTCTTCGCACAGGTGCTTCCATGACTGCCAATTGCTCTCGAGATCCTCGCGACCTACGTATTGCCAAGCGCGCTGGTCTAGACATTAGAGTTAAAGCCAGGATGGCGCTGCTCATGATGCGGAACCGTGAGACTTCGGAAATATTCCGCGAATTGGCTCATCGAGTATATTCCCAAGACGCCTCTTATCTGCTGCGGCGTGATCTCGCAATTCCTCTGACAACTCGGCCGGTTGCAAAAATCTCCTTCCACATACGACCAATAGAATCCCGCGATATGGAGCAAATCCTGGAGGAACGGCCACGCAGATTGCCTGTGCTGCTGGCCAACATCCCGACCTGTTACGTAGCTCAAACTTCGGATGGTTCCATCTGCTATATGCAATGGTTGGTCACTGCGGATCAACAAAACCGCCTGATCCCATATTTCAAAGGCGAACTTGCGGATTATGGCGAAGACACCGTGCTGCTGGAATTTGCGTACACTTTCAAACGGTTCCGGGGCGCAGGAATCATGAGCGCCGCAATGGCCGAAATCGCGGAGAAGGGATTAGAGCTGGGTGCCCGCTGGGCGTCGACATACGTAAAAAGTGATAACATTGCATCACTTAAGGGCTGCGCGAATGCGGGTTTTCATCCACATATGGTTCGCTCCGAAAGCTGGCGCGCATTTCGGTTACAGCAAGCTTTCACGCCACTTCCGCCGACGGCCCCTATCCATTTGAAAGCGGGCCATCGGTGAAGTAAACAGCCGAGCTATGCTATCGTTTCAGCCGACCACCACCTTCGCCAGGCGCTCCATCTCCCGCAACGTTCCCTTACCGGAATCCATCTATCAACCCATTCGGCAACGCGTTTGAGCGCCCTTGGATTTGCGACCTTGGCCTTGGAACGCCGGATCGTGTTTCCGTCGATTCGTCGACATCTTCTGCCTCCTCGGCCGGGCCGTTATGGCCGGCATCTTAGGGGGCAAGGATCATCCACCTTAGCCAGTGGTCTAAATTTCGGGGTCCACCTCACGCAGAGACAATCGTCTCAAACTTGCTAGTAAGAGCCACAATGATCACCGACGTGCCGGTAAAGGGCCGCAAGATCTGGCGCTCTTAACGCTAGGGTCTGAATTGAATGCTTCGGGGTACCAGTGACGCGGGTCGAGAGACGATGCGATAGGCGTTCTCGATCCACTCGCAGATCCAGCGCCGGGTGTCGCGCGGGTCGATCATCTCCTCCATCTGGAAGCGGTTCAGCGGGCCGATCGGGCCGCGGGCGCTTTCGATGCGGGCGTTGATCTCGGCGCGCAGCGCGGCCGGGTCGGCGGCTTCGGCGAGCTGGCGCTTGTAGGCCGCCTCGATGCCGCCCTCGGGCGGGATGCCGCCGACGTCGGCCGCCGGCCAGACGACGCGCGCGCTGGCGCCGCTGCGCGGAGTGGCGAAGTTGTTGCCGGCGACGCCGAAGCTAGCGGCGCATGATGCACCGTGAAGATCGGCACCGTGACCTGCGCGAAGGCGATCATCCACTCGCCGCCCTTGCGGATCGTGCCGGCGATCTCGTGCTCGAGGCCGACCGCGAAGCCCGGATTGTCGATCAGGTTGAGGATCGGCAGGTGGAACAGGTCGCAGAGGTCGAGGTGGCGGGTGAGCTTGTCGCAGCCGTCGGCGGTCAGCGCGCCGCCGTTCATGTGCCGGCTGTCCGAGGCGATGACGCCCATCGGATAGCCGTTGAAGCGGACGAAGCCGACGATCTGGTCGGTGCCCCAGAGCGGTCCGATCTCGAAGAACGAGCCCTTGTCGGCCATCAGCCGGATCGCGCGGCGCATGTCGAAGGTGGTGGTGCGCTTGCGCGGAATGATGGTGAACAGCTCCTCCTCGCGCCGGTCGGCGGGATCGGTCGGGTCGGGCGTCAGCACCGGCGGCGCCTCGTAGACCGCTGGACGGCAGGTAGGAGAGGAACCGCTTGCGTCATCGCGGCCGCCTCCTCCTCGCGTCTCGGCCAGGTTGTCGACCGAGCCGTTGCGGCAGTGGACGCTGCCAGTCGCCGAGGTCCTCCTTGGTGATGTCGTAGCCCATGGCGTGGCTGACCACCGGCGGGCCGGCGACGAACAGCTGGGCGATGTCGCGCACCATCACCGAGAAGTGGCCGAGCACCGCCTTGGCCGCGCCGATGCCGACGACGCTGCCGAGCAGCACGTTGACCACCGGCACTTGGCCAGCTGCTCGGCGATACATCGTGCTGCCGAGGTGGCCGGGCAGGAACGAGCCGCCGCCGCCGGACACGCGCGGCCGGCCGGCGGTGATCGCGCCGGAGCTCTCCTGCGCGCCGCTCTCGCCCGCGTTCTGCTGCTTCGGCACCATCGCGGCGACGCTGCCGCCGCCGGACGAGCCGTCGAGCAGGCGGATCGAGGGGCATGCGAAGTCGAGCGACAGCCGGTCGAGGTGGCCGCTCTTGGCCGCCGATGGCGCCGTCGGCGTGGCCGCCGCGCGAGGTGAAGTCGTCGGCGCAGACCACCGCGGTCCGGCCGTCGATCTTGCCCCAGCCGCCGACGTGGTTGGCGGGCGTGAAGTCCGGCGACCCGGCCGTCGTCGTCGTAGCCGGCGAAGCCGGCGAGGCTGCCGACCTCGCGGAAGCTGCCGGCGTCGAGCAGCAGGTCGATCCGCTCGCGGCAGGTCAGCTTGCCGCGGCTGCGCTGGCGCACCACGCCCGGGTCCTTCGAGTCGGGCGCGAAGCGGCGTGGGCGATCGCCTGCAGCGCCTGCACCTCGGCCAGCATCGGCGCCCAGGTGTCGTCGCCGTAGATTGCGCGGCGCCGTCGCATCGCTTGCGTCGGTTCGATGGAGCGATGGTCGCGACGATCTGGCCGGCGGCGACCGTGCCGCCGACTTCGCGGGGCCCAGCGCGGCGACGACGCCGGCGCAGGGCGCGGTGACGGCGGTCTCCATCTTCATGGCGCTGACCACCATCAGCGTCGTCGCCAGCTGCGACCGTCGCGCCGGCCTCGCTGGAACTTCGACGACCGCGCCGGCCATCGGGCTTTCGACCCCTTCCTCGCCGTCCGGCACGGTCAAGCCAGGCGATGCAGGTTGCGCGCTGGATAAAGCATGCGCGGCCTTGCCGCCGCGCAGCGCCGCCGCCTGCTGTTCGAGCAGCGCCAGCGAGCCTGAGGCCGCGCGCTGCGTTGGGTCGACGCGGTGAGATCGGGGATGCTCGGAGAACAGCGTGGTGCGGGCATCGCCGGCGCGCACCGCCGGATGCGCGAGGATCGCGCGCAGCTGGCCGAGGTTGGTCGGCAGGCCGGCGATCTGGAACTCGTCCAGCGCGCGCAACGTACGGTCGAGCGCCGAGGCAAACGATGCGGTCGAGTTCGACTCGCCGATCACCTTGGCGAACATCGGATCGAACTGCGGCGGCGGCGCGTAGCCGAGATAGCCGCAGGAATCGACCCGCACGCCCGGGCCGGTCGGCTCCTTGTAGGCGGTGATGGTCCCGGCGCCGCGGGCGACGATGCGCGCCTGCACCGCATAGCCGCGCGGCGCTCCGAGAGCGCCTTGATTCGGCGATCCCCAGAGCTTTGCAGCGACTCGCCGGCCGCGATGCGGAACTGCGCCTCGACCAGGTCGACGCCGGTGACCTGCTCGGTGACGGTGTGCTCGACCTGGATGCGCGGATTGCACTCGATGAAGAAGTACTCGCCGCGTTCCGGGCTGACCAGGAACTCGACCGTGCCGGCGTTCACGTAGTTGGCCGCCCGGGCCAGCGGATCGCGTCGTCCAGGATGCGTTGCCGCAAGGCTGGTCTCGAGTCCTGGCGCCGGGGCGATCTCGACCACCTTCTGGTTGCGCAGCTGCACCGAGCAGTCGCGCTCGTAGAGGTGGACGACGTTGCCGTGCGGTGTCGGCCAGAACCTGCACCTCGATGTGGCGGGGGCGCGCGACCAGCTTCTCGACGAACACCGAGCCGTCGCCGAACGCGGCCCGGCGCCTCGCTCCGGCAGCGGGCGAAGGCCGCGGCCATCTCGTCGTGCCTGCGACGCGCGCGCATGCCGCGACCGCCGCCGCCCGCGGCCGCCTTCAGCATCACCGGATAGCCGATCGCTGCGGCAGCGCTGATCGCCTCGTCGGCGTTCGCCAGGGCATCGGGGCTGCCGGCAACGATCGGGATGCCGAGCGAGCGCGCCAGCTCGCGGGCCTTGGTCTTGTCGCCGAACAGCGCCAGCGTCTCGGGACGCGGGCCGATGAAGGCGACGGCCTCTTCGAGGCATCGCTCCGCGAAGTCGGCGATTCTCGGACAGGAAGCCGTAGCCGGGATGCACGCAGTCGCAGCCAGTCTCTTGGCGGCCTCGATCAACGCCTCGATGTCGAGGTAGGCGCGCACCGGATCGCTCCGCTGTGAGATGCGGAGTGCGTGCGACGTGGTAGCGACGCGGGTGTGCAGCGCAAGCGCGTCGGCCGGGGCATAGACGCTGACTGACTCCACGCCCAGCGCCGACGCGGCGCGGGCGATGCGGATGGCGATCTCGCCTCGGTTGGCGATCAGGACACGTTTAAACAAAGGTCTAACTCCGTCGATTGCAGGTCAGAATATGGCGCCCTGGCATCACGGGACGTAATCTCGCGAAAATCCGCGCCTGTGGCAAGAAATCAGATAATTCACCATCGACCGTCGGAACATTCCGACAGGATGGGGTGGGAGCAGTATGTCTTGGAGAATTTGGGCTTTATCCTGCCATTCGCGTGTGCTCCCGGGCGTTTCCTCGTCATAACTACGCCAGTGGCCATTCCCTCATGGAGCAATACTGCAAGAGCCAGAAGCGGTGGCTTGGGAATCCTCCGGTCATACCTGGCAGAGGGATCTAGCAAAATCTAGCGCGGATAGCATCCGACTGGAGAGAAGTGCGCTGACGAGTTTTGCGCGCGTGGCCTCATCAGCATTGGCTACATCGCTTCGAATTAGAACCTCAGGATCAAACCCGCTGTGCAAGCCAGGTTGTCATGTAGATATGTGACGTGCTAACGAACGCGAATCTGCTGGCCTCGCGCTCATCGTCGGCTGTATCGAGCGCGACAAAGGGCCATTCCTTTTCGGGAGAATGTCACAATGACGAAGCCCAGGATGCTCGAAGGCTACCGCGTACTCGATTTTACGCAATACGTCGCCGGGCCGACTTGCTCGCGGCTGATGGCTGAGTTGGGAGCGGAGATCGTGAAGATCGAGCTGGCGCCGAGCGGTGACCGCGTGCGCGACTGGGGTTTAAAGCCGCGCACCACCGAACATAGCAGCCACAGCACATATTATATGCAGCACGACCACAGTAAGCTCAGCTTCGCGATCGACATGAAGCAGCCCGAGGCGCGCGATCTCGTGATCTCGATGATCCCGAAGTTCGACATTCTGGTCGAAAACTTCGCACCAGGGGTGATCAAGCGGCTCGGCTTTAGCTATGACGATGTCAAAAAAATCAATCCTAGTATTATTATGTGTTCGATCTCGATGGCGGGACAGACCGGACCGCTGTCAGACAAGGCCGGCTACGATCTTATCGGCCAAGCCTATGCGGGCGTTACTGACGGGATCGGCGAGCCAGACCGCGCGCCGGCGGTGATCGGGATGGCGATCGGCGACGTCTCGACCGGAGTGGCGGCAGCGATGGCGGTGTGCGCCGCACTGCTGCATCGCGAACGTACCGGCGAAGGACAGTATCTGGATGCCTCGCTCACTGACACCTACTTCCATATGCACGAGTTGAACGTGCCGAAAATCGCGCTGGCGGGTGACAAAGTGCGGCCGAAACGCGCCGGCTCCCAGGCCGATGGTCCGGGGCCGGCGGGCGTTTTTCGCTATCGCAACGACGAATATGTGATGATCTTGATCACGCCGCATCAATGGCCACAGATGGTGCGTGCGATGGGCAAGCCCGAATTAGCAAGTGATCCACGCTTCAAGGGCGCGCGGGCGCGTCACGCCAATCGCTTTGAGCTGCAGACGATTATCGAGCAATGGCTCGCGAGCTTTCCGACGCGCGACGAGGCGATTGCCGCGATGGACAAGGAGCGGGTGCCGTGCGCTCCGGTCTTAACCGTTAATGAAGCCGTCGTCCATCCGCATCTGAACGAGCGGAAGACCGTCCGATGGGTACAGGATCCCTTGTTAGGCAAGGTGGCGATTCCGGCAGTGCCGGTGAAATTTTCGGCTTGGCCCGATAGGACGGAACTGCGCTCAGCACGGCTCGGCGAAGACAACGAGCGCGTGTTGCGCGATTACCTCAATCTGAGCGACGGGCGGATTCAGGCGTTATATGCGAAGGGCGTGCTGGTGCGCGATCCGACGATCTGATCCCGTCCTAATGCCGGACTCTTCCTAGAGGGCACTACCAAGTAGCTACCTGTCTTGACGCACAGGGCCATACGAATTACGGTGTTTACGACGTGGAATATCGTTCAGCATATTGAACAGTATTAAGTATTCCCCGAACTGTCGTAGTGCCAGGGCTGACCAAGCCCAGCACATCGGGTAAGGGGATGTCGCCGCCGTAAAGGCGCGATCTTCGCTAGAGTAACGCTCTCACCGACGAGGAACTCACAAGGAACTCGAATGAACGAAGCAGTCCGTATCGACCCCGAAACAGGCCTGAAAGTCTTCAACACGCGCGCGGCCAAGGCGTCCGACAAGATCGCCGGCAAGGGCTATTCGGTCGTCACCGATCGAGGAGCTGAAGACGCTGCCGGAACTGCCGGCCGGCGCGACCTTCAACGCCGAGGAGCAGGCCAAGTACCGCGAGTTCAAGGAAGCCCGCCGCGGCGCCGCCGACTACATGGCCGATGGAAGGCGAGTTCGCAAGTACCTGGAGGACGTCTACTCGGCGCCGCCGATCCCGCGCGAGGCGCTGACCGACGAGTGCGAGATCCTCGTGGTCGGCGCCGGCTTCGCCGGGCTGCTGCTGTGGCACAAGCTGCAGCGAGGCCGGCTTCACCGACGTGCGCTTCTGCGAGAAGGGCGGCGACGTCGGCGGCACCTGGTACTGGAACCGCTATCCCGGCATCGCCTGCGACGTCGAGTCCTACAGCTACCTGCCGCTGCTCGAGGAGATGGGCTACGTCCCGACGATGAAGTTCGCCTCGGGCTTCGAGATCCTCGAATACTGCCAGAAGCATGGCCGAGAAGTTCGGCTTCTACGACCACTGCCTGTTCCACACCACGGTCGAGGAGACGACGTGGGACGAGGCGTCCGGCCGCTGGACCGTCGACACCGATCGCGGCGACGCGATGCGGGCGCGCTTCGTGATCCTCGCCAACGGCATCCTGACCACGCCGAAGCTGGCGCGCATCGAGGGCATGGAGACGTTCAAGGGCGAGTCGTTCCACACCTCGCGCTGGAACTACAACGTCGACCTGCGACGGCAAGCGGGTCGGCATCATCGGCACCGGCGCGACCGCCGTGCAGGCGATCCCCGAGCTCGCCAAGATCGTCGGGGAGCTCTACGTGTTCCAGCGCACGCCGTCCATCGATCGACGTGCGCGACCAGCGCGCGACGACCGACGAGGAGCGCGCAGACCTGGGCCAACGAGCCCGGCTGGGCGCGGGCGCGGCGCGCGCGCTTCGCCAAGATCTCGGCCGGCCGCACCGCCATCCAGGCCAACGACGACTACCTCGCCGGCAAGATCGCCGACTTCAAGGAGCGCAAGAAGCACGAGCGCGAGCTGACGCCCGGAGGAGCTGATCCAGAAGCAGCTCGACGCCAACTTCCGCATCATGGAGCAGATCCGCGCGCGCGTCGACGCGATCGTCAAGGACCCGAAGACGGCGGCGGCGCTGAAGCCCTACTACCCGTATGGCTGCAAGCGGCCGACCTTCCACGACGAGTACCTGCCGACGTTCAACCTGCCGCACGTCCACCTGGTCGACACCGCGCCGACGCGGCGTGACGCGAGATCAACGAGCGCGGCGTCGTCCACGACGGCGTCGAGTATCCGCTCGACGTGCTGATCTACGCGACCGGCTTCCAGTGGATGGCGCACCTCGACCTTCAACATGATCACCGGCCGCGACGGCCGCACGCTGAGCGAGAAGTGGCAGACCGAGGGCACCAAGACCTTCCTCGGCCTGCACAGCCACGGCTTCCCGAACCTGTTCATCGTCACCGGCCCGCAGGGCGGCGGCGGCAGCTTCAACTTCACCGACGCGATCGACGCGCACGGCGACTACGTCGTGTGGATGCTGCAGACCATGCGCGAGCGCGGCGCGCGCGTCGTCGACGTCCGCAAGGAGCCGGAAGAGGCGTACGCCGAGCACTGCCGCGAGGCCGACATCGCGCACCGCGCCGCTGCGCGACTGCCTCTCCTACTACAACGGCCACGGCAACGCGGCGCCGGGCAGCCTCGCCTATTACGGCGGCGGCAAGTGGCACAAGCACCGCATCGCGGCGCAGTCGACGCTAGAGCCCTACGTGTTCGAAGGCGGAGATTCGACTATTTCGGTAGCGGCCGAATGAGAACGCCTGTGGTGGCGGGGAGTGTGTAGTGCACCGCTGAAATCAAGCCACGAGTTGAAGTTGTAGCCGCAGAATTGCCACGGGCTGCGATAGCCGAGCGCTGGAAGTGTTGCAAGTTTGAAAAGCCCTGACGAAACTCGCGGATCACTGGTCGGCGAGGGCTCAGGCCGCCAAGTCGAACAGCCGGTGGATGAATTGATTCTGTCGGCGAACATTATTGTCACTGACCCGCCGCACCTGCCCCTTGCGGATCATGTGTATCGCCTCGTATTCGGCGAGCATTCGCCGCGCGGCTTGGAACGCACGATAGCCCTGCTTGGCCTTTACGCATCATTTGATCGTGCGATGGTCCTACTCCAAGATGTTGTTCAAATATTGGACCGGTCAATGACGGCAACTTGCTCCTTGCTCGCGCCCGCTACGCACAGCGGTCTGCCAGCTTCAGCGAAGAGCTTCCCGGCGAACGGCGTGATTGGACAGTTGCCGCTGCGCCTTTCCCCATACTTCCCGCTCCATGATCGCCTGGTGCTGTCCGGGATGACATTCTTTCCGATGACGAATCGCGCCCCTGTAAAGCAGATTGGCGAGCAGTTTGTAGAGGGCGCCGCGAGAAAGGCACAGCCACCCAGCGCACGCCATTTTTCGCTACCCCCAGCTTGGAAACCACGCCACGCTGCTCGAGGTGCTCCTTCAGGCGCCGCACCGAGCCGAGTTCGAGATATCGCTCGAAGATTTGTCTGACGGTCGCCTGGATTGGATTAACCACCAGACGGCGCTCGAATACGTTGTAGACGATGGGCGGCACCCCGCCCATCCACATGCCCCTTGCGTTTGGAAGCCGCAATTTTGTTGCGGATGCGCTCCCCGATCACCTCGCGCTCGAACTGGGCGAAGGACAGCAGCACGTTCAGATCAGCCGGCCCATTGAAGTGGTGGTATTGAACTGCTGGGTGACCGCCACGAACGAGACCTGACATCGGTCAAAGAGCTCGACCAGCCCGGCGAAGTCCGCCAGCGCGCGGGTCAGCCGATCGACTTTGTAGACCACCATCACATCGACCAGGCCCGCGGCGATGTCGGCCAGCAGCTGTTGGAGCGCGGGCCGCTCCATGCTCGCGCCGGACAGCCCGCCATCATCGTAGTGGGTCTTGACCAGTCGCCAGCCCTCGCCTGCCTGGCTCTGGATGAATGCCTCACACGCTTCACGCTGCGCCTG
This sequence comes from uncultured Pseudomonadota bacterium, assembly GCA_963831065.1. Taxonomy (GTDB): domain Bacteria; phylum Desulfobacterota; class Binatia; order Binatales; family Binataceae; genus JAJPHI01. The sequence goes on along the minus strand of CAWHOQ010000027.1, from coordinate 11,900 downwards.
CAGTGAATTGAAGTCCTGCTCCAGCCCTTCCTCGGAGGACTTGCGGGTGTAGATGGCGCAACGCAGCATCTGTTCCTTCTGCGGCTTTGGTTTGCCGCTATTGCGGCAGCGCTGATCTGGCGCCGTCGTTCATCAAGCGCCGTGATGCCCGCTGCCGCGCCTGCTTCAAGCAACGCTATGGTTCCGCTACCCGGCAGCAAAAGCCCACCGTCATTGCCAAGATAAAAGCCGCAAATTAACTCAAGGCGCCGAACCAATCGGAAAAGGCCGGTCTCATCCAAGCGGCCCGGCCTTCTTTCCTTGGCGACATCGTCCGTCATAGCCAATGGAAAGTTCGGCTTTAACGGGACCGCGAGATCTCCTGCAGCGCCTGGCTTCCTCGCTACTCTGACGGGAGCAGACTCCTCACGCCCGTTCACCATCGGCTACGTCGCCTCGTCTTCCCGACGCGGACTATTACGGGCTACTCCCGCTGGTCAGACACGAGGCCTCCCGGTTCCCGCGCAAGGACCGTCTGCACATGCCAAGGTCTTCGACCACGCCGCGCCGTCGAACGCTCGCGCTAGAGCGACCGCCCATTCCGCTATCTGAACGGTGTCAGCACCCGGGATATCACTTCTTTCGCGGCTTAATGGCTGACCTGCGCACTCCCTTGTCAACGCTTCGCCGCAATCCTCGCGGATTCTAGCGCACAACTCGGGGCCGATGCGGCTCGCTACTCCTTCGTCGCGACGGACTCTCACCGTCTAGTCCTTGCCGGTCTCCCGCGCACTCAGATTAAGTCTTGGCTTTTACACAATGAATTGCTCCACCATCCAGTCCGCCAGCTTCGGGGCATTTCGGAGAATTGCGGAAAATCAGCGCGTGTGCGCGCTTTTCCCTATGCATGTGGAACCAGAGATCTCTGATGGGTCGCCCTTCTTGGCGAAAACTGGCGATAATTCTCCGGGCGCAATTCAGGTGGTTCGATCCGCTAATTCCCCGGCTACAGGTAGATATCAGAAGGCCGACGACCTGCTCCTGGGTGCTCCAGAGCAGCGGGAGATCGAGCCGTCTGAGCAGCTGGATGACGGTCAGATTGGGTGGCTGGCGGCCTGCGACAATGGCTTCAACAATCGTGGGAGCGAGGAAGCCGAGCGGCAACAGCTCGCGTACATAGCGCGCCGTGACCTGCTCGCGTCGGGCGAGCGCGCGCACCGAGGGCACACGACCGGCGAGCAGGTCCTGCGACCACTTGCGGCCGCGGGTCACCGCCTTCAGTAACAGCAAGTCGACCCGCTTCGGCGTGGAGCAGCCCTCCAGCAGGACGCGGGTCTCGTTACCACGATGTTTCATCTGGATCGGTACCAGCTTGGATAGCGGCAGGCTCGCCGAGCTCGTGAAGTCGGAGGGCTCGGTGGGCGCCAGGAGCAGTTTCAGCGCGAGGTGGAGGTGGATTGTCAGAGCGAACCGAATCTAACGCATACCACAATATCTACTGCCGCGCCGCGGCTTCTGATGCGTGCTCAAGATGTGCGCGCGCTTCCTCATAATGCCGTGCAGCACTGAGAGCTTTGGTAAAGAGTTCGACTGCCTGTTCATACTTGCCTTGCTGCTCATATGAAACTCCCTGAGCGAAATATCCACGTGCCTCCGCCGAGGGAGCGGCTTCTTGTAGCGTCGACGCCGTCTCCTGTTTGGCCACGATCTGATCGAGCGGCTCGAGAAAAGCTACCGCTAACTTCTGCGATAGCGCGGGTAGATCGCTTTGCACACCTGACACGCTTTTCGCAGTGAGTATTGGCCACTTTCGACGTAATCCATACGCGCGGTCACGGCTTGGTCGCCAATTATCGTATAAGTGCCAAAGACGAACAGCGGTTACTGACCAGACCGGTCTTTTGGACCAACTGAAATGAGAGGTTCATATGGGCATCTGCGATTAAGAAAAGCCGAGGTTTGTTGCGGCCGGGAGGTGCTGACGGAGAACACTGCCATGACCCGGCAATGGATGCTCAACGCAAAGATCCGCGCATTTCAGAAACAGGACCGACCGCGATGTTTTGGGACCTCTAAGCTCAATTAGCTATGGGTCCGATCGGGACGTTCGAAAGAGGGCCCCGAGAAACCACTGCCGAAATTAATCCGGGTATTGCCGGTATTCATCCCGCCATCAACCACCATCGCCGTGCCGGTAATCCATTCGGCGTCGTCGCTAGCGAGGAATAGCGCCATCGCGGCAATATCCTCGGGACGCCCAGCGCGTGGAATCGGTTGCGATTTCGCCATATTACTGCGGGCCGTCTCCTCGCCGCCGCGCATCCCGCGGTAAACGAGCGGAGTAACAATCCCGCCCGGACAGATACAGTTTACGCGAATACGATCGCGGCCGAGTTCGATGGCGGCGCTTTCGGTCAGACTTACCACCGCAGCTTTGGCGGCGCTGTAGGCATGCAGTCCAGCAACTCCGCGCAATCCGGCAACCGACGAAGTCGAAATAATAGAACCGCCGCCGACTTGGCGCATCGGCGCAATCGAGTACTTGATGCCGAGGAAGACTGCACGCGTCAGAATCACGAAGCTTTGGTCCCAATCCGGCGCGGTGATTTCTTCGAGATGGCCGGTCGCCCCACCGATACCAGCATTGTTATAAGTGATGTCGAGACGGCCGAACTCGTGAATCGCGCGATCAATCAGTGCTTTAATACCAGCATCACTGGCCACATCGGTATGTTGAAAAACCGCACGTCCGCCGCTTGCCGCGATTTCCGAGACTGTTGCTTCACCTGCCTGCGAATTAAGATCGGCAACAACTATCGCGGCCCCTTCCTGCGCGAACCGCAGCGCAGTTGCGCGTCCCATGCCACTGGCAGCGCCGGTTATGACAGCGACTTTGCCCTCAAGCTTGCCCATCACGTTACCTCATCAGAGGAAGATTCGTGTCAAGAATCTATTCGACTTGCCCAATAATGGGCAACCATAAGACGATACCAGATAAACAGCCGCTGGCTCAGGGTTCGTCCGAACCTCAATTATCCTCATGGCCTTAACCCTGAACCATGATCTACTGCTCAGCCGTTCAATTTATATGGCGCCGGATAGTGCCAAAAGCTCGCGAATTTCGTTAATCGACTTGGGAGAAAGGGCCTCGAATTGAGATCAAGGGCGATGAGGACATCACCGAACCCGGCGACGAAAACGTCAAGAAACATGACGTGACCGGCGATTTTAGGCCGGCCGACGAGACCAGGAGATAACTCTGCGCGTTGCTCGAAATCCAATTCCGGAATCAGCCGGAAACTGCGTAGGCGGCGGTCGATGACCTCCGCCTGCGCGTCCAGGTCCATTGCATTGATTTTGCCAAGACCAAGTATGGCGGCGATGACAACGCGCTCGAGTTCGGACAGACACTCGTTTAGCTGCGTGGAGCGCGCTCGATATCCCACAGATGACTCAGGCTCGTGCTGCGTTAGCAATACTGCAAGAACGTGAACACGCGCGGGACCAACTGAAAACCGACGACCGTTTGCTTAAAGCCCAAATGCTAAAAGCCCAGCTATCGCCCAAGCTGCGCGCGGCCATCGCGGTGGCATTGGCTAAAGCCGCCAACGCCGCCGAGCACGATCCGATTCTCGAACTACTCCGGCACTTTTGCGGTCCAAAACGGCTACTGGCGGCGGTTCTTTGACAAGCATGAGCAACCCGCAAAAAAAGTGGCCAAACTTTCCCACCATGCGCCCACGGCTGATGGCAAGTCTGCTCGAGCTAAACAAACTGGATTTGTCTCCTCGTGCACTGACGCTGACGCGCCCCGAAGCGCATGCGCTTGCGGCGATTTGCATCAAGACCGCCCACTTCGAGGTCTTTCCTCAAACTCTTGGCGGTGAGAGCGTGTGACAGGCTCTGCAGTAAGACGAGCAGATGGAGAAGCGGCGAATTGCGGAACGTCCGCGTTACGACCGGGTCTAACTGTAAAATCCGCTCCAGGACGCCTTCTAGTTTTTAACAGTCGAGCTGCGCTGTCAGCATCAAATTATGCTGATAGCACAGTTTTTAGTGGAACATAGGCACTGGCGCTCCGGTCGATGCTGCGGACCCATCTGGCCGGCGCGTCCGGAACCCGCGCAGGCCTTTGCGAATCTTACCTGGACGTACCTGATCTTTTCGTAGATTCGGTTGATTGACTACGGGCGATAAGGTCATGGACCAATATAAGGGGGTCCGGGCAGTGCGGCGGCGATCGCATCTCACGCGTTTCGTAACAGCGGACCAGCGCGCGTGAAGCGCAGATTCTCGAACTAGGACTGCGCAAAATTTCATTTGCAGTCTCACCAAGTCATAATGTTCCTCAAACGCTTAAGCGGCGGCAAGAATATAGATCAAACGGCAACAATTTATTCGATGGCGCGCCTCATTTTATCAACGTCTATGAAATTTAGGACAGGCTGAAAGTCCTTTGATTGGTCCGAGGCCTGTGGTGAGTATTTCGGGCCTGCTGCGATTAGCGACGTTCTTCCGCGCGGCTGATTGAGCATCTTCGCTGAGAGGGTCAGAACCTATTGGAGAAGTTGAGCGTGGCGACCGGAGAGCAATTCTCTTGGAAATTTAAATGGCGTTCACTTTCCGCTCCCCTCTGAAGGCGAATGGGAGGGTGACGGGAAAGATCGGTTGATCGTCTTTGCGGCATCATCCCCAAGCCGTGTCAGTTTTGACAATCGCGTTGAGCATGATCGGCGGCTTGGCTGTGGTAGCGGCACATGGTGATAATGCTCGTGGTCAGCATGGCTGTGACCCTCATTACACAGGCTATAACGAGCTTCCTCAACAGTGATGGCGAGCGGTCTTATTTACTGCGATCGGCGGTTTGACTGAAACGCTCGCGTCGGCTGCGCGGGCATTCATTCAGGCTATTATAGGAGCACTAGCTGGTTGCGTGCTCGAGGCGAAGTCTACGCGACTTGTTTGTTCAGCAAGTTGTTTGGCATAGTTTGTGAGTTTGTCGCCAGCTTTCTTCATAAGTCTGCTAACATAAATATAGAACAGGCGTTTGCCGCCAAGCAGCCCACTGCCATAACACCTACGAATATCAGTGCACCTGCGCCAGCTCCGGTCACAAATGCAGTTACACCAATGTCAACAAATGGCAAGGTTGCTCCTAGAGCAGTTACTACGTCGATCGCACTGACATCTTACCCTGGCCTTTCGGCAGGCTATGGCCGGCTCTTAGCCCTGTTAAAATATTCGCTTCCAAGACAACGATTGTTGCGCTGTCATTGCGCATCACTCCGTATGCATTTTTGCAGTGTGTCTATGAGAGCAACACTAAAATCATGGCGAACAGATTCATCCTTGCTTCTTTGCCGTCACTAATACGTAGCAATAACCTGCTTTTACACGCATCAGACACGGCAAGACTATATTGGGCTTAAAAAAGGCTTGGCTTATGTGTTTATTGCGTGAAGAATGAAAAGAAGACTCAACACCTGATGCTTAAAATCTGTCCAATTATATCTACCAGAGGAACTAATTGTTAGGAGTTGCTATTTTATTGGTCTTTTCCCGCGTCGCTAGCCTTATTAAAGATACCGTTTTGACGTTGTTTTTCTCGTACTAGCAGGCTTAGCCGCCGATTTTTGCGAAAACATCCATTCACGTAGGGGGGACTCATGAGAACCGCTCAACTACTCGCAAGAGAGTAGGACACAGGTCAAGTCCACCTGATGAGTTGAGATATCAATGGCATGATCGACTTTAAAGAAATGAGGAGTTTGGTCTTCGCGATCGTCGACGAACGGTTCGGTGATGACGTGCCCGGTGGTTTGAGAATCGATTTAGTAAACCTGGACCGCGGAGGCGAGGGCGGACTTGTTTATCTTGACGGGGAGATCGTCCGTCGAGGTATTAAAACGCTCGATGGAACGCGTCGGCTTGAGGAGGCGGCGGCGTCATGGGAGGATGTCGAACTGCCGATTGCTGAATTTGACGATGAGGAAGACGATCCCCTACCTGGCGCTATCTATGTGCAAAAGGCCCCACGCCTGATTACTTGGTCGACCGTGCCTCTCACACGATTCTAATCGGGTGGAAGAGGGGTGAACGATCCGCCCAGGCAGATGAACTCCGAACCGCGATAACGGCAGCCGTCGCGGATCTATTCGGCAACTGACCTCTCTCTCCTAACCGGGCCGCCCGGGTCTCTAACTACACGACGGAACATTTCGTCTCCCGTCCGCCAGCCACCGCTATCGCCAAACGCCAGACACTATGGGCTGGCGGGCGCCAGTGTCGGCGGACCCATGAGATCATGCCGCAGTTCAATTAGAGCCAGGTCCCGATAAGACACGCGAATCGGATGGCACACCTGCGGAGGCTTAAAAAATGAATTGCCAGCGACAATTCACCCCCCAAAGGGACTCACTGACTGAATCAAAGACAGCGGTTAATGGAATTGCGGTTGGCCTTGGGAGAGATCGACTATCAGCGTGCAATCCGCGCCCTCATAGATCTGAAAAAGACTGGAACTATAGACTTCAATCGCGCGGGACAACTCTCTAGCGCTCTCGGCGTGGTTCGCAAAGTGGATGTGTTGCAAGTCTGGCAGGGATGGCTGGTAGCCTGACAGGACAATGAAGAATGCAACTCGACCGGCCATCTTCAAGTGGCGGCAGAGGGCGCCGGAACTGATTCTGTGTGCCGGCGCTGGTATCTGCGCTACTCGCTTTCCTTCCGCGACGTCGAAGAGTTGTTGGCCGAGCGCGGGCTGGCGGCAGATCACACGACGATCTGGCGTTGGGTACAACGGTACGGTCCGGAACTGGAACAACGGCTGCGTCGGCATCTCAAACCGACCAACAAATCCTGGCGTGTTGATGAAACTTATATTCGCGTCCAGGGCCGCTGGTGTTACCTTTACCGGGCGATTGACTCCACCGGTGCCACCATTGATTTCCTGCTGTCGGTATTGCGCGATGCGGCTGCGGCCCAATGCCTTTTCCGCCAAGCGCTCCGCGACCCCTCGCATCCGCAACCGCGCGTGATCAATACCGACAAGGCCCCGCTCTACGGCTCGGCGATTCCCGCGGCGAAGGCGGATGCGATCCTACGCGGCGGGTGCCGTCATCGACCGGTGCAATACTGAACAACATCCTCGAGCAGGATCATCGCGCGATCAAACGCCGAGTGAAAGCCAAGCAGGGCTTTCGTCAGTTCGACGCCGCGCGGCGAACGATTGCCGGTTACGAGGCCATCCACATGATCTGCAAGGGACAGGCGCGCTGGGTCTGCCAAGGTGACGTCGGTCGGCAGAACCAATTCGTCGACCATCTCTTCGATCTCGCGGCTTGAGACCTCGCCGTCCGGTTCCCCTCGTGGTGGTCTCAGTCACCGTTTTCAAACTTGCAACACATCCCGTTTCATCAACACGCCAGGATTTGTTGGTCGGTTTGAGATGCCGACGCAGCCGTTGTTCCAGTTCCGGACCGTACCGTTGTACCCAACGCCAGATCGTCGTGTGATCTGCCGCCAGCCCGCGCTCAGTGAGCAACTCCTCGACGTCGCGGAAGGAAAGCGAGTAGCGCAGATACCAGCGCGCGGCACACAGAATCAGTTCCAGCGCCCTTTGCCGCCACTTGAAGATGGCCGGTCGAGTTGCATTCTTCATTTTCCTGTCAGGCTACCAGCCATCCCTGCCAGACTTGCAACACATCCTTCCGCTCGATTCTTTTGAAAACAGTTGAGGTGAGCGAACTTACGAAGGACGGAGGAGCTATTCTTTACTGCAAAAACCACGAAATTACCGTCTTCTCTATCAACCTCTTTTTCACAATATCGACAAGGTTCTGATTGAGACATTTTCTCCTCCCTCTTTTTCTTCGATTCAGTATCTTCGGACGGCTTTTTTTGGGCAAGTCGGAATTTTCCGCGATGGCGCGCGGACGCTGCGTTTTGGCATTGCTTTAGTGCCTATAGGTAGCACTGGTGCGCCGCGTAATGAGATGGACAACATCGCCCGCGTGCGGGTTCTGCTCCATTTCACGGAGTGCAGTCATAATCCGCGCGAAATAATTGATAAAAGTTTGTTGCCGAGGCCATGGCTTGTCATTCGGCCATATTGTGCTATATTGTCGTATCTTGCCTCATGCTATCTGATAGTAGCGCTTGCTAACAAGTTGTGTTGAGAGCGGCGCGGGGGGATCCAGATGAGCGAACGGCTAATCGACGTTAATCTGCTATGCGATAATCTCACCATGAGCGCCCTGCGCACGGAGCTCAGCGCTTCGGGCGGCCTCCTGATTTGCAATATCTGCCGTGATGTAGAAGCTCCCATTGCAGGAATTCTGGTCATCGACGAGGACGAAGAAGCCTGGCCGCTCTGTGGAGCGTGTTTACGCCGGCTGCCGCTCGCCGGCGCGGTCGCTTGAGCAGCCTGCCGCTGCTCCGCAATCACCACTCAGTTATTACTGGTCTCTTTTTGGGAACGCCACTGGTCAATCGCTTCAAGATTGAAGCGCCAATCGCTGCCCATTTTGAAGGCCGGCAGCTCGCGGCGCTTGAGCAGGCGGTAAATGGTTGAGGGAGACACGCGGAGATATTCGGCGACTTCGTTGATTTTCAAGACTTGGGTCATATCCCACCTTGCTTCGAGCTTGATTTGCAGGTTGGAGTTTTCATCTCCCACGCGAACTAATGTTTTTCGCCTCACCATCAATCCTCCCTTCAGGTTAGCGCTCAGAGGTCTCCATGCAAGGCGATGATAACCGTAAGTATAGATTTTCTGCTCATAGGCTTGTGTTCGGAATAGCCGAGCGATGCTCACTAAATGTCAGAATAGTTGACTTGCAGTCGGAATAAGCGAGATTAAGGTAGGCAAGTTGGAGTGAGCTTAGCGCCCTGACGCCGGTTCCTCCCATGGTTGAGCCGTTACTTGAGCATCCCCCCTCCGGAATGGCCAACCTGCTCGGCGTCAGGGCTCCTGCATAATGCGTATTCCCGCCAGTCTTTACCAGAGCCGCCGCGCGCTCCTATAAAAAATCAAGCAATTTCCCGCGCGCAACGCGCGGCGGCTGATATTAAAATCGAGAGCAGAGAATGTCGCCTAGCGGCGGCATTTAAGTATGAAAGGTTTAGACTTCTAGCTTCACTTCGACAGATTCTATAGTAGCGGAACTGGATTCAACGGGGATTTCTTCGCCGTGCTTCACGAGGCTTTCGAGTAATCCCGCACGGCATCTTTTATCATTGCGCGTGCCTCTTCGAGAGTATCGCCTTCGGTTATGAGCCCCGCCAGCGCCGGTACAGTTACGATAAAACCGCCATGATAAGCAGGTTCAAAAACGGCCGTATAGTGGTATACAGACATTGAATAGTTTCCTTGACGAGTTTTGCTCCCATGTAATGCCATAAGGCTTTGATTGTAAGGGATAGCTGTTATCGGTCAAGGCGAAGAAGGCTAGCAGTTCATTAAAAATGCGGCGCATGCTTATCCTTTGCTGATACCAACTCGCCGCTTCCATGCTTTAATGCATTATTTCTGCTTAAGATGAGGCGGATGCATAGCTCGCTGCCACGCGCCATGCAACTTGTGTCTGTAGCTTCTGCTTGAGTTGGAAATCTGAGTTAAAGGAAACAGCGTGGCAGTCGTTTACCGCCTTAGTTCATCTTTGACAATCATGTCTTCTCTCTTTTTGAAGCTTACTTACTCATCCAGCAAGTTATCGACAGAGCAAGCTGTGGATAAGGTCATTCTCCCGCGCCGCGGCACTCGGGTTTCAAGTCCCGCTTTCAAGATGGTTGCAAATCGCCTCATCGCAATGCGAGCTTAAACCAAACCAACCAAGAGGTGAGAGCAATGGGAGTAGCGGAAAACAAGGAAATCGTTCGCAAGATGGGCGCGGCCAAGAGCCTTCCGGATATGCTCGCGACGATGAGCGACGACGTTCGCTGGACGATTATGGGCACTACTAAATATTCGCACGTCATGAATGGTAAGCAGGAGCTTATCGATAAGTTGCTGCATCCGATTTTCAGCGAGATGGAAAGCATGGGCAGTAATCATGTGGACAACGTGATTGCAGAGGGCGACTATGTGGTGGTCCAGCAGCACGCGAGCGGCCGCAAGACCAAAACCGGGAATCCTTATAACAATAGCTACTGCTTGGTCTTTAAGGTGGTCGGCGGCAAGATCAAAGAGATTACCGAATACCTCGATACCGAACTGGTTACGGCGGCTTTCGGTCATTAGGACCGGCATGTGTGTTTACCTCCGAGGGCGCCGGCCTCACATAGCTGAACATTCACCCGTGCTTCCTCCGCCGCTCATTTCCCGCATCGCTGAGCCATTACTGGCATCCCCATATCCGGAATGGAAGATGCTCGGCGTCAGAGCTCCTGCATGATGCGTGTTCCCGCCCCGCTTTATCAAAGCCGCCATGGATGTGTTGCAAGTCTGGCAAGGAGGGCTGGTAGCCTGAAAAGCCTGTGAAGCAGACCATCCGACGGACGATCTTGAAGTGGCGGCAGAGCGCTCCGGAGCTGATTCTGTGTGCCGTGCGCTGGTATCTTCGGCACTCGCTGTCGCTCCGCGACGTCGAGGAGTTGCTCACTGAGCGCGGGCTTACGGCAGATCACACCACTATCTGGCGTTGGGTGCAACGTTACGGTCCCGCACTGGAACAGCGCCTGCGCCGTCATCTCAAGCCGACCAATCAATCTTGGCGGGTCGATGAAACCTATATTCGGGTCCAGGGCCGTTGGTGTTGTCTCTAACGCGCCATCGATTCCACTGGTGCGACCATCGATTTCCTGATTTTAGGTCAGGACGAGCGCTGCCAACGGGTGGCGCAGATCGAAGGGATTGGTTCACTTACAGCGACAGCCCTGGTGGCGGCCGTGGGCAATGCGCGCGAGTTCAAGCATGGCCGTGAACTGAGCGCCTGTTGGGTCTGGTCCCGCGACAACGCTCAAGTGGCGGACGCGAACGATTGTTGAGCATCAGCAAGCGCGGTGATCGCTATCTGCGCCTGCTCCTTATTCATGGCGCACGGGCGGCGGTGCGAACTGCCGGGCGGCGTAAGGATCCACGTGCCCTTTGGATCAATCGGCTCAAACTGCGCCGTGGTCCCAATGTGACTGCGGTCGCGCTCGCTAACCATAATGCGCGCGTGGCATGGGCTTTACTCAACCGCGGCGATACGTACCGCGCCCGCTTCGTACCGTGCGGCACGCAAACCTCATCAAGCTAAGCGGGAGAAACCAGCGCTTAACTGCTCTCACCCAGAGTTGCGCAGACTGTCAAACCGATGATGGCGAAGCGGTCAGAACCGGCACTTTCCAAACCTGAGGCCCGAACCGGCCCACGAGGTCGTGCGACTGATGAGGTGAAAGTGCGCGGATTCCATCAGGGCCGTAGGTGATCCTTATCGCTTACAAACAGGCCGGATATATGTGAGCAAGCTCGTTTCTCCATTATCAAAAGCGGACGGTCTTGCGCCGGGGCTGGGTCCATATATGTTCGGGCCTCTGCGCCTTATGTCCGGGCGTGATGACCAAGCGCTGCTTGCGGTCTGGAAAACCTCGGACAGGGACGGCCTTCACGCCCGGACTCACTCAATTCGTTGAAATGCTGAAGATACAAGGGGGAATGCGCTCAGATCGGAAGCCTCTCAAGCAACGCGATTTTCACTGCAAGGTTTGGCTGCTCATAATCCCTGATCTCCGGTCGTTCTTTTCCTACGTCGCCTTTTTTGATCAATTCGACGGCTCCATGCCCCGCGCTTGTACGCGGCCAGATGGAGTTACAAGCGTGCTCCATGAATGATGCTTATATTATAAACAACCGGCCAGATAGGTAGCCCCTCCCAAGAGCTCCTTCAGTAGCCGCGCGGTCGAGCAGAATAGAACCATTCCGCTTTTCGAGCGGAAGG
>CAWHOQ010000026.1:0-201193 GCA_963831065.1 uncultured Pseudomonadota bacterium | reverse complement strand
AAGCTCAGAATTGCTTCCCTATCCGCAGGCGTCATCAGCCGAAAGGTAGTCTGTTGGCCGTCGGGAAGCTTGATTTCTTTCGGGAATTGCGGGTCCTTCAGCTGACTGCTGCCGTTCTGCCCCCGGCTGACTTTAGCCATTTGCGCTCCTTGCGATATAGCTGGCGTGAAATCCAGCATACATCGCTCCCAGCATAGCAAATATCGCTCCGACCGTGGAGCGCGAGCACACTAATTGCGCATTGACAGAGGGCCGCTTTGAACGGCGATGCTCTCGGCCTGCTCCGCTGCACGTTTCTTCGTTGAAAAAATTATTAATCGGATACAACACTAGGTCCTGAGTTAGAGATTCACGACACACGACATATGTTGGGCGAAAACATGAGCATTCTCGGGCATTTGTTCTTCAACGAACTTTTAACTCAGGACACTACGCGGGAGGATTACAAATGCGTCGCGCAATACTTGCAGCGGCTGTCGTCGCCATATTCGTGTTGTCCTCGAACGGCTTTGCGGCGAGTGAGACTGGTCCGGTGGCCGAGGTCCATACCACTATCGATCAGGCCGCGCCGATCTTTGCGAATCGTCAATTGCCGCCCGCCGAGCATGATCGGCAACTGCGGGCGATCGCGGAGAAGCATTTCGACTTCGCCTACATGGCGCGCTCCGCCTTGGGAACTCACTGGAAAAGCCTTTCTCCCGCTCAGCGGAAGCAGTTTGTCCCGCTGTTCGAGGATTACGTGCTGGCGACCTATCTGACCACGCTCCAGCAAAATACAGTCGAGGCCGCCTCACACGGCCTGCAAGACAAGGTTAGTTATGACGATCCTGAGACGGCTGCCGTACACGGCGAGGTGCATCTGGCGATGGTGCAGGATCCGCTGCACGTCGATTACATGCTGCATAAGGCGCCCGGCGGTTGGCGGCTCTACGATATCGTGGTCGATAACGTCAGCACGTTGGCCAATTATCGAGACCAGTTCAACAAGATCATCAACAGCGACGGTTACGATAAGCTCGTCGAAGATTTGAAGGCGAAGCGTTTACCATCCGCTCATTGAGCTTCGCCTTGCTTAGCCTTTCGGCAAACCGAGCACGCGTTCGCCGAGAATGTTGCGTTGAATTTCATTCGCGCCTGAATAGATCATCGGGCCGCGCGCTTCGAGCATCCGCCGCGCCCAAATCCCGTGATCGACCGCCATATCGTCTGCGCGTTCGAGTTGCGCAAAGGGTCCGAGCAATTCCATCGCATATGCCGCGATTCTGAGTCCGAGTTCCGAGGCGCTCAGTTTGATCATCGATCCTTCCGGCCCGGGTGGAAGTCCTTTGAGCTGTCGCGTGAGCTGACGAAATCCCGTATAGCGAATTGCGGCCGCCTCCGCCGCGAACTGGCCGATTCTCTGACGGACGCCCGGCTCGTCCCACAACGCACTATCATTCCGCGACAACTGTTGAGCGAGCCGCGCCAGTTCGCGCACGCGCGCCATCATGATTCGTTCCTGACCCGACGAACGTTCAAACGCAAGCGTCGTCAGCGCGACTTGCCATCCCTGATTCTTGGCGCCTACCAGATTCTCGACGGGAACGCGCACCTCCTCGAGGAAAACCTGATTGAAATGGCGTGCTCCGGTTATCTGGATCAGCGGCTGAATCGTGATCCCCGGCGTCCGCATATCAACCAGGATATAGCTGATCCCTTTATGCTTTGGGGCATTCGTATCGGTGCGGGCGAGCAGGAACATCCAGTGCGCATGATGCGCCATCGAGGTCCAGACCTTGGACCCATTAATCACGAAATATCCGTCTTTCTCGACTGCGCGAGTCTGAATCGCGGCGAGGTCGGAGCCGGCATTCGGCTCCGAATAGCCCTGACACCAGATTTCTTCGCCGGACAGTACCTTGCCCAGGTGACGTTGCTTCTGCTCGGCGGTTCCCCAATGGATCAATGTTGGTCCCAGCAGCCATATCCCGGGACCGGTGAACGGCACTCCGCTGCCGATCCCCTCAAGCTCTTGCTCGCAGATGATCTCCTGCATCAGGCTGCCACCGCGCCCGCCATACTCGCGTGGCCATGTAATCCCAAGCCATCCGCCTTCATATAGCTTTCGATGCCATGCAAAGTCGCTTCCCAATTCGCCTCTTCCTCGTCGGCCAGAGGACCGAGTGCAGGAACTGCGTATTGTCGATTCTGTTCCAGCCATCGGCGGAACTCCGTTCGGAACTCTTCATCTGCAACGCTGTAATTAAAATTCATGCTTTCTTCTGCTCTTGTCGAAGTTCGTGTTTTATATCAAGAACGCTCCGCACGTAATCCAACGTACTGGACTCGAGCCGGTTCATGCTTCTTGAGCGTTCTCTTGCGACCCCATACGATGCCGCGCATGAAACCCTTGCGTTCTTTCGATCAATTGCCTGAGGTACCCGGAGTCGGGATGCGCCATGCGTGGGACGAATTCGGACATGGCGACGTACTCGGCAGTATCAACCTGCTGACACCCGAGCGCGTTGCTGCTGCCGCCGGGCTGGTGCGCACGGGCGAGATGATCTCGCTGGATCTGCCGCTCAATCTGCCGGACCCGCCGATGTTTGGCCGGCAACATTATCGCCACGAAGTCTTTGCCCTGAACCGCAATGAGATGGACGATCGTCTCGATAACTTCTATCCGCAAGGCTCCACTCAGTGGGACGCGCTCGGGCACGTGCGATGCCGCGAGCATGGTTACTGGGGCGGGCGCAAACAGGACCCGACCGAGGCGCGGACGGAACTCAGCATTGATCGCGTGGCCGAACACGGCGTCGCCGGTCGCGGCGTGCTGCTCGACGTAGCCGGATGGCTGACCGCGCAAGGACGTCCGCTAAATCCTTTCACGCCGACGATGATCACAGCCGACGACCTCGACCACGCGCTTCAGAGCCAAAGTATCCGCCTTGAGCCCGGCGATATCCTTTGCGTCCGCACTGGATGGGTGGGTGCATACAAGGCGCTCGATCGTGACGGCCGAGCGAAACTCGCCGAAGCTCCTGTAGCCGTCGGTCTGCGCGCCGACGAAGCGATGGCTCGCTATCTGTGGGACGCCCACATTGGCGCGCTGTGCTGCGATAACCCTGCTATCGAGACCATTCCCGGCGATCCGACGATCGGCTCGCTCCATCGCCGATTGCTGCCGTTACTGGGATTGGCGCTAGGCGAGTTCTTCGATTTCGAAAAGCTGGCCGAACGATGCCGCACCGACCGGCGCTGGGCTTTTTTCTTTGTCGCCGTGCCGTTAAAGATTCCCGGTGGTATCGGCTCTCCGGGCAATGCCCTGGCGATTCGCTAAGCGAAGAATTCCACCGTCGATTACTTTTCTTCGTACCACTTGATCGCGCCGCGCAGGCCTCGTTCCTTCTGGACCGCGCGGATTTCCTCGTTGCCCGGCCCGAAATGGAAAATCGCGTCGAACTCGGAGGCTGCCTGAACCGCCGTACGAAACCCGCGCAAGTCCATCGCGCGATTGATCGCGAGCTTCTCCAGCCGAAGTTTCTGCGCGGGCACTTTGGCGACGCGACCGGCGTAATCGTAAGTTTCGTGTTCCAGACTCTCGGCCGGGAAAGCGCGAGTCGCGAAACCCATTGCTTCGGCTTCTTTCCCACTAATCCTGCTGCCGGGCAGGAACGCCAGATACTTCGTGCGATGCGGACCGACCATCCAGTTCCAGAACGAGCTCACATAACCGGCGCCCGCTGGAATTGATGGAAAACCGATCTGCGCATTCTCGGCCACGAAAATCATATCGGTACTGACGCACAACTGCGTAGCGCCGGCGAGACAATAGCCATGCACCATTGAGATGACCGGCTTGGATAGGTCGCGCAGCCTCAGCCAGTGCTCGATATAGCCCTGTAGAAATTTTTGGTCGTCATCGATGGTGAAGGGCTTCGAGCTTCCCTCGCCCCATCCGCCGGTTAAATCGTAACCGGTGGAAAAAGCGCGCCCGGCGCCCCGAATAATCAAGACCTTAATCTCTGCGTCGCGCTCGATTTCGGTCAGCGCTTCAGCGAACTCTTTGATGAGTCCGGGGGTCATTGCATTCAGCTTCTCGGGACGATTCAGCATCAGCGTGCCGATCCGGTCCTGTTTTTCAAGATTGATCGTCGTGAACGCCATAGGTCCTCCTCGATGGGTTCTTGGAATGCTGCGATACGGAATTGCCCATCGCAAGATATCGCCCCACCATAGATGAGAGCCACGGCGCTGGCGAGCTTGCGGGCAGAATTCAGTCTATTGCGGAGTCCAGAGCGGAATCCCACCGAAAAGATGATCGACCACCCCCAACTGATAGGCCAGAAATAAACCGAAACCGAAACTCAGCAGACCGGAGCCGGTGACGATTCCCTGATGGATTCCGGCGAGCCGCCCAGCTGCGAGTGTCATCGGCGCAGCAATGGCAATAGTAATCAGCCCCATTCCGATAATCGTGCCGCAGCAGAAGATCGCGAGATACAGTGTCGCCCAGACCGGCTGCGCAATCGCACCGAGCACCAGCAACGCAATCGCGGCGCTACCCGCTAATCCATGCACCAGGCCGACCGCGAACGCCCGCCACAGCGGACGTCTTATCGAGCCTTCCGACAATGGGCCCGGCATTGGCGGAGAGAGGTAATGATCTCTTCCGTGATCGTCGATGCCATGTGCGTCGGAACCGCGATGAGCGTGTGGATGCCAATGGGGATGTCCGCTATGGGCGTGAGTATGAGAGTGAACAATCAGCGAATCTCCACCGCCGGCTAAACCAGCTCGCCGGGCGAGGCGCTGGAGCAGCCGCGCAGTCGCACCCACCCCTAACAAAATCAAGACGATTGCCACCGCAAATTCCATCGCAAGACCCAGCCGTACCGGAATTGCGATCTTAAACAGGATAATCAAGGCGCCCACCGCCATCACAGTCAGTGTGTGCCCAAACCCCCAAACCACGCCGATTCGGCTCGCGATCAGCAGACGCCGCTCGCGGCTCACGAGCGTCGTTACGGCGATGACATGATCGGGGTCCGTGGCATGCCGCATCCCCATCAGCAGGCCGAGTAGCGCAATTCCCAACGGCGCAGTATTAGCGAAATCCATCAGTACGGTTCCTTATAAAAATCAGCCGCCATCGCAGTTCTCTCGACCACAATATGTCGCGGCGGCCATAGACGAGTGCTGTGCTTGATAATCGCGAAGCTTCCACGCTAGCTGATGCTTGTTCACGGAGGAAAATGAAATGGCAGGAATACTTGACGGCAAAGTTGCGATCATCACCGGCGCAGCCTCGGGGATTGGACGCGCCACCGCGCAGATTTTCGCGCGGGAAGGGGCCAAACTGCTGCTCGCCGATCTACAGGAAGAGGCCGGCAATGAAACCGCGCAGATGGCGCGCAGTGCAGGCGCAAACGCGCGCTTTACCCGCGTCGATGTCGCAAACTATGCCGATGTACAGGCGATGGTAGCGAAGGCCGTCCAAACCTATGGACGCCTCGACTGCGCCTTCAATAACGCCGGCATCGACGGACGCGGTGGCCGTATCCACGAATGTACCGAGGAGAACTGGAACCGCGTCATCTCGATCAATTTGACCGGCGTATGGCTGTGCATGAAAGCGGAGATCACTCAGATACTCGCGCAAGGCGGTGGCGGCGCGATCGTCAATACCTCCTCGGTCGCGGGACTGGCGGGCGGCGCTGGATTACCCGCCTATATCGCTTCGAAACATGGCGTCGCAGGACTGACCCGCGCTGCTGCGCTCGAATACGGCAAGCATAACATCAGGGTCAACGCCGTCTGTCCGGGTCCGATTCGCACGCCCATGCTCGGTCGTTTGCTCAAACGTAAGGACGACGTCGAAGCCAAGCTCGCTCGCGCCGAACCACTCAAGCGCCTCGGCGAACCAAGCGAGATCGGCGAAACGGTCGCATGGCTCTGCTCGGATCGTGCTTCCTATGTGCATGGTTTGCCAATGCCGGTCGATGGTGGGTTGATGGCACAGTAGGGAACCATTCGCAGGCGACCGTCGTTTATCTCACTAGAAAGGAGGAAATGGTTCCGCCGCTCATCCGCGCCGCTCCATCGGCTCCGAAAAGCGGGCTACGCTTGACTCGTTGCAAAATTATTGCGATTGACAGCACGATTTTTTCAGTTAATAAGCTGAGGTCGCACCCACAGTAACGAGAGATTGGGGATCTCAACTGCCTGACCTCGCTCTTCTCAATGGAACGGAGTCAGGCCTTAACCGGCCAGGGGAATCGATATGAAGAAGTTGTCTCGTTTGCTCGTAGCAGGGCTGGCAATTGCTCTGCTGCCGTCACTGGGATGGTCCCAGTCGACGGATCGCAGCGCAATTGACCAATGGATCAAGGACACTGGGACGCAACCAGACCTGCCGGTTGGCACCAAGATCACGATGGCCAACTGGCAACAGTACAAGAACTACTTCCCGCTTGGTATGCAGAAGCTGTTGCGAGGGCAGTTACTACTGGAAGATGCCGCAGGATGTCGAGATGGATGTGGGCCCGACGATCCACAATTTCCTGCCGAAATCCTGGAAGGACGCGACCGAAAAATATGGCGCGCAAACCACGGTAGAAGTACTGCCCAACGGCCATTACGTGCTGCAGAACTATCATGGCGGCACTCCCTTCCCGAATCCGCAGGATCCGAACAAGGGATGGAAGATTCTGGCCAACGTTTTCTGGGCGTATCAGCCTGCGGTTTATGTGAACAGCCCGAACAACTACGGCTCGGTGTGGCAACTTGACCGTTACGGCAATACCAGCCAGACCACCCTCGACGTCGTGTATCGCTGGAGCGATTTCATCACCGATCCGGATTTCCCTACCCAGCTGAACTATGCTCCCGGCACCTGGTACACCGAATGGCTGATGGAAGAGACGCCGGAGCAGGCGCGTTACACCGCCTCGCTCAATCTGTTCTACGTCGATCAGGAAAAGACGCCGTTCCCGGATACCTACGTGTTCGTGCCGGCGCTGCGCCGTTCGCTGCGTCTGGCCAACACTGCCCGATGCTCGCCGGTGTTCGGCTTTGACTGGAGCTACGACGATGCCAAGACCAACGGCTTCAACGGCAGCACCTCGATCTACACTGGTGATTTCCTCGGCGATCGCAAGCTGCTGACGCTCGCCCATTTCAACCTGGACGGCGCGGTTTTCCCGGACGGCTATCTGATGCCGCTTGGGTTCCCCAAGCCTTCGTGGGGCAAATGGGAAGTACGCGAGCATGCAGTTGACGACGTCCACCGGATTCCAAGCGAGTCGGCCGGCTATTGCTACTCGAGCCGCATCATCTATGCAGATAAGGAGCACTGGAATGGCAATTGGGTCGATCTGTTCGACTCCAACAAAAAGCTGTGGAAGTCGATTGCTTATTACAATGATGGCGCAGACAACGTCCCGAATCTCGGTAATAGCTGGGACGGCGTCGCGTCGATGGCGATGGATTTCCAGAATCGAGCATGAGACCGTATGGTCCGGCTTCGGCAACAAGTACAAGCAGCGACCCTATCTCGGAATCAACTGCGCCTAAGGAATATCTCGATGGCGTGAAGTACGGCAGCCCGGGCGGCTTGATGCAGATCATGCGTTAACTGATCGAGCTTGCTTGATTTGACAGCGGGGCGCGTCCAAAAGGACGCACCCCGCTCGCTTTTCTGCAAGAGGTGTGGCCGAGGGCTTAATCAAACTCTCGGCCGCGACGTTTCGACCGGCTTTCGATTATGCCAATAACGACTTTGCCACAGTCTCGCGATGAATCGGCGCGTTGCCGAGATTCGCCTCACCAGCCAAAGCCCGGCGATGGTAAAGATGCATGTCGTGTTCCCACGTAAAGCCAATCCCGCCATGCACCTGAATCGCCTCGGAAGTTACATTCTTGGCCATATCGGACGCGTATGCCTTTGCCATCGGCACGGCGGTCTGAGCTTCCGCGACGCGTTCATCGACCGTCCAGGCAGCATAGTAGGTGAGCGACCGTGCGTTCTCGACCGCCACCATCATATCGACGCACTTGTGCTTGATCGCCTGAAACGAGCCGATCGGTTTGCCGAATTGCACACGCGTTTTGGCGTATTCGACCGCAATATCCAGCGCTTTTTGTGCGGTTCCTACCATCTCGGTCGAAAGCGCGGCGGTCGCAATATCGAGCACGCGACTCATCACGGGCCATCCATTGTTTTCCTTGCCGATGATCGTGTCAGCCTGAACGTTATCAAATTTGACGTGACACATCCGGCGCGTCATATCGACAGTTTTGAGCTGGGTGACCGTGATTCCCTTCTCGTTGCGCGGCACGCATAAGAGGGTGATCCCGTCCTGACCGGAGCCACTGCCGGTGCGTGCTGCTACTATCAAAGCGTCGGCGACGTGCGCATCGGGAACAAAGAATTTTTCACCGCTGAGAGTATATCCCGAACCCTTTTTCGTGGCTTTCAGCTCGATTCCGCCGGCGTCAAACCTTCCTGCGGCCTCTGCCAGCGCAACGGTCGCGATGAATTTGCCTTCAGCTATCTTTGGCAGGAATTCTTTTTTCTGCGCTTCAGAGGCTCCTTCGATAAAGGTCGGCGCACCGAGCAATGCCGCAGCGAAAAAGGGACCGGGAAGTAGCGCCTTGCCCATCTCTTCCACAATCACTGTCATATCGAGAAAGGCGCCATTCGTGCCGCCGTATTGTTCGGGGATCAGCAGTCCAGGCCAGCCCTGACCGACCAGCTTTTGCCAAAACGCCGGGTCATGTGCCGTTGCGTCGGCCATCATCTGGCGAACGAATTTGGTTGAACAATTGTCAGCAAGGAAGCGTTTTGCTGCGTCCCGCAACATCTCTTGCTCTTCAGAAAAACCAAAATCCAAATGAGTTGCCTCCGTTTCGTTTGGTCGAGCGGACGGTCTGAATCAGCGCTCGACCGCAATTTCAGGTACCACTATCCTTCGCGCTACTGCAAGCTGCGATTGATTCTTATCCTCTATGGAACCTCTGCATGAATCTGATCTGTCATACCGAGCCGGCGAGCAACGCGAGCCGTGTCGAGGGACCGGAGTTTATCCTGAGCGAAGTCGAAGAACGCAGCGATCCTTGAACAATTCACTTATACATAGATTTCCTGGTTGATGCTGTTGCCGGACGACTTTCAACGCATCGCAATCCTTCGAATCCGCGCAATAAGGATTGCGCCCCGCTCACTATATAGAGCTCACGATTTTTCGTTTAGGCTAGATGAACAATCTTAGATTCGGCTCAGCGCGCGATATCGTGATCGCGAACTTGCACCGTCAGACCGGAATACTCAAGACTTATCTTGAGCTCCCGAACCAGCACAGGGGAACGATGGCGTCCGCCAGTGCATCCAAGGCCGATCGAAAGATAGCTCTTGCCCTCGCGGCGATAGAGCGGAATCAGGAATTGCAGCAACTTGGCCGTATCAGCAACGAAACGGCGCGCCTCGGGATGCGACATCACGTAATCGTGGACCCGCTTGTCCAAGCCGTCGAGTGCCCGTAATTCGGCAACAAAAAAAGGATTAGGAATAAACCGGACGTCGAGCATGAGATCCAAACCGACCGGATGGCCATATTTATAGCCGAAAGACACCAGCGCGATCGCCATCCGGTCGCCGTCCCGCGCGCCCATCACCGCCGCGGTAATCAGCTCGCGTAATTCGTGCACCGTGGACACTGTGGTATCAATCAACCGAGTGGCGCGCTCGCGCATCTCGGCGAGCGCCAGCCGCTCATGCTGAATACTATCGCCGATACTCATGCCTGCTGTCGCCAAGGGATGGGGTCGCCGGCTTTCGGAGTAGCGCCGCGCGAGCACCTCGTCGGTAGCATCAAGAAACAGTATTTCAGGGACGAACCCTTCATGTTCGAGTTCCGCAAAAACGCGCGGCCATTCAGGGAAGAAGAGTCTTTCGCGCGGATCAATCCCCAGCGCTATGCGATCGCCCTCCGGACGATGCGCCGCCAGCCGTACGACATTCGGGGCGAGCGCCACTGGCAGATTATCTACGCAATAGAATCCGAGGTCCTCGAGCACCCGCATTGCCGACGACCGTCCGGAGCCGGCTACGCCAGTGACTATGATGAGTCGGGTCGCTTGGCGGGAAGCTTTTTTCCCGCGCAATGCAACCGGAAGAATTTTACTGGGCTTCGGAAAACGCTTGCTCGACGCCATCAGCTAGTCGGCACAACTGCGGCACCGCGCTTGAACCCATAAGTCGAGACCCATCTACGACCAAACTCGGTCGCGGAACTAATATCTGTTGTCTTCTTCAACGATGAGCCGGTAGATCTCTGCCGCATCGCGCGCGCTCATCAAGTGTTCACGAAATGAGCTATCCTTGAACAGCCGGGAGACCCGTGCCAGAGCCTTCAAATGAAGGCTTGCGGAGTCCTCCGGCGCGACCAGCAGGAAAAACAAAAAAGTCGGCTTGCCGTCCAACGAATCAAACTCAACTCCCTGCAAAGAGCGGCCGAAAACCCCCCAGATCTGTTTGATTCCTCGAATCTTGCCGTGCGGGATTGCGATCCCATCGCCAATCGCAGTTGATCCCAACCGCTCGCGCTCACTGAGTACGGCGTTAAGTTCGGCCACATCAATTTCGCGATGATTAGCGGCGAGTTTGGCCGCCAATTCCTGAAGTATCTGAGGTTTAGCCTCGCCGCTCAGTTGATCCAGGATGAGGTCGGGGGCGAAAATTTCGGTAATCTTCATTCGCTTAGCATCGCGCCCGGAATCAGCGCTCCTCAGCCACCGCCAGCACCTCACTAGCCGATAATCCGCGCACCTTCCGGGTTTCGACTCGGCCATGAAAGCTGCGCAACTGATGGCCGACCTTGTCCGTCAATCCATCAATAACGGCGTAAAGGTCTTGCGTCTCTTCCTGGGCCGCGATGGTGAGATGTCCAGATTTAAGAGTCACCTCCCCGTAATGTCGATACTTATCGACTGAGAGGATCAGATGGACCGAACAGGCGCGCTTTAGAAACCGCGTCGCTCGTCCCAACTTGCGCTCGGCATAGGAGCGGATCGCCTCGGTCGGTTCGAGATGGCGGAAGGTAACAGTAATGCTCGGTGTGGGCAATTGCGCCTTCAGGCTCGAGCGACGAGTCTTACGTGCTACTGCGCGAGTCCGCTTTCCTTCGTTCAGTTTGGTCTTCATACTCTGACCTCTTCCTATATATCAGATATATCAGAGCTTCTTGCGACGGCTCGACGGCAGGATGCCGAGGGCCTGTCGATACTTGGCCACTGTGCGGCGTGCGATATTAATTTGATCTCGGCCTAAAAGTCCGGCGATGGCCTGATCCGACAATGGATTGTCGGGCGGCTCGGATGCAACCAGCGCACGCATCTTCTCCTTGACGGTTTCGGCGCTGACATCATCGCCGTCCGCGGCCTTAACCCCGGAAGTGAAGAAAAACTTAAGCTCGAAAATGCCTTGCGGCGTATGAGCATACTTGTTGGCGGTCGCCCGGCTGATCGTTGATTCGTGCATCCGGATATCTTCGGCGACGTCCTTCAGCACCAGCGGTTTCAGATGACTAATGCCATGTTCGAAGAACGCCCGCTGAAAGTTTACGATCGAATTGGCCACCTTCGATATAGTCTGTTGCCGCTGAAAAATCGATTTGACCAGCCAGCGCGCCGAGCGCATCCGCTCTTGCAAATACTCTTTGGTCGAAGCCGCCACCGCGCCGTCATTGAGCACCCGTTGATAATAATTCGCTAGCCGCAAACGCGGCACGGCGCTCTCATTGAGAGTGACGACGAAATCGTCACCAACTTTCTGGATATAAACGTCCGGCACAATATAGGCTGGCTCGGCCCCGCCGTAATCGCGGCCCGGCTTCGGTTCCAGCAGCGCGATAGTTTTGGCTGCTTCCCGCACCAGATCGAGCGAAATTGCGAGTTCCTTCGCGATCTCGGCATAACGATGCTTTTCGAGTAAATCCAGATGCTTCAGTACGATCCGCGCCGCCAGCGACTCTTCCATCCCATGATTACGTAGCTGGGCAAACAGGCACTCACGCAGATCGCGCGCACCGACCCCGGGTGGATCAAGACTCTGCACGCGCCGGAGCACTTGCTCGACGCGTGCCTCAGTAATTTCAAGCTGCGCCGCCAGTTCAGCGACGGAGGTTTCGAGATAGCCGTCGTTGCTTAGATTGTAGATAATCGTGGCGCCGATTCGCTGGCCCTCGGCATCAAGGTTCGACAGCCTGAGCTGCCACATCAAATGGTCTTCGAGCGAGGTTCGGCGGGTGAGCGTGTTTTCGAGCGTCTGCCGCCGCTCGTCATCGTTCGAGGCTTCGCCGTCTTGCCAGTTGTTCGAATAGTTTTCGAGATATTCGCGCCAATCCAGCCGATCCAGGCTGGGGTCCTGGACCTCCGCCGCCGCATCGGGCGCTTCCACCGTAGCCGACTCGACTGGCTGTTCGACCGGTTCAGGCTCCCATTCACTGGTTGGGTCCACCGTACCGGGCTCCGGTTCGGCCGGCAGCGGCTCGCCTTCAGTCGAGGCCAACTCGGCGCTGTTATCAGCATTGGCCGCAGTTTCCGCGACGCTCATATCCAGTGGTTCAAGTAGCGGATTGGAATCAAGCTCGTTCTGCACGACAACTTCCAGCTCAGGAAGCGATAATTGCAGGATCTTGATTGCCTGCTGGAGCTGCGGCGTCATCACGAGCTGCTGCCGCAGCCGCATGTCCAGATTGAGTCGAGTCTCGATCGCCATAACTAAGAGGCCGGCTGTTGATTGCTCTCCGGCGCAGCCTTATTATCGCGAGTTTTGCTATCGCGAGGGAAGATCACAGCTTTGACTCCACCCTCAACTTCGCTTTTGCCGGTATCGAGATGGACCGTGATCTTGGTTCCGCTGATTTGATCGTTCGCATCATGACAAACCGGATCGCCAGTCAATACTACCGTATGCAGCGCCTGATTCATCACACCATGATCGGAAGTGCACCAGCGCAACCCCTGGCTGATGCGTACATTGCCGTCCGCAGTCATTTCCTGCACTTCATGGAAATCTTTACCGTACTTTACATTAAGCGTATTGCTCGAGAGCTGACCATCCGCCTGAGTCGCATGTACATTGCCGCGAAACAGGACGGTATCGTCCTTGTAATTCATCGTCAGAGATTGGGACTGGATATTTACCGGGCCGCGATTGCGCGAACTCTCGAACGAGCCGAACGGTAAGTCGCCTGACTGATCCATCGAGTCCTTCTTGGGATTGGAGTGATCTCCGGTAGCAGGTGACGCTTTGGATGGAGATTTAATGGTCGCAGCGCCGGACCCTGCGTGCGCCGGAAGCTCTTGGGCATGGCCTCGACCACTCGACCCAATACAAATCGATCCAATACAAATAACGATGAGCAACAATATATGGAATGAGAGCCCGAACTGTGGCAGCGTTGGCCGAGCCTCAGGAAACTTTCGCGCTATCACTCTTCTGCCTCGGAGTAATCTCAGTATTTACCTGCTTCTGCAATTCGAAAATCTCCGCCTTGGGATGGCCGATTAGCCCAATTCCTGTGACCGTCAAATCCTGCCCTTTGATCTGAACTGCGCCGGGTGCGTTGAGGCGATCGCGGTCGGGCTCAAATTCTGCGGTATCCGTCGCCAGCACAAAATCTCCATAATGTACGACGAGACCACCGCTCATATTAGCCTGTGTTATGTGATTACGGTCTAATTTAAGCTTGGCTAAATTTGCTGAAAGATCAACGTGTTTCCCGTCCTGGGCGATCATCGTGAGTTCCGGCTTGACCAGAATAAGGCTGGTTTTGTCATCGGAGTAGCTCGCATCGCGCGCTTTGAGCACCCACTGGCTTTGATCCCCTTTCATCTGAGTCCAATGGAAATTATGCGCGTGCAGAAGCGCACCTGGCGCGATACCGATTACGGTGGACGCCAATTTCTTACCTACATCACGATGGCGCACCACGATTATCGTGACGAGCAAGATGGCGCCCAAAACGAAGGCGCCTAATCCGCCTAACAGCTTTGCAATCTGTCGAGGACTCACAGACTGCCTCCAAGCCAGCGAAAGCTATCAGTAGGGATTTCTACTGTAAACCGGCGCTTAAGCTGATTCGTCGGAGTTCCAAATGACCGCGCGCAAGCGGTTCAGCTCATTAAGCAATTTAGGCAGAAGGTCCAGCGGAAAGGAATTCGGACCATCACTCAATGCATGGTCTGGATCTTCGTGAACTTCCATGAATACCGCGTCCGCGCCAGCAGCAACCGCAGCGCGCGCCAGTGGCGCGATAAATTCGCGCTGGCCGCCTGGACCGCGTCACCGCCGGCGCCCGGGAGCTGCACCGAATGGGTTGCATCGAAGACCACCGGAAAACCGAATCTCGCGCATGATCACGATCGAGCGCATATCGGAAACCAGATTATTGTAGCCGAATGAAAAGCCGCGCTCGGTGACCATTAATCGATCGTTGCCCGGCTTCGGCAGCTTTGGCGACCACTGCGCGCATCTCCCACGGCGAAAGGAACTGCCCTTTCTTGAGATTGACGGCGCAGTGGTCTGGGCCGCCGCGACGATCAGATCGGTTTGCCGCGAAAGCAGCGCGGGAATTTGCAGAATATCAACGATGCTGGCAGCCGCCGCGACCTGCGAGGACTCGTGCACGTCGGTGATGACCGGCAGGCCGGTCGCATCTTTCACCCTCTCCAGAATTCTAAGCCCTTCCTCGATTCCCGGGCCGCGAAACGATGCATGGCTGGTGCGATTCGCCTTATCGAACGAAGATTTGAAAACGATCGGTATTTCGGTCTGACGTGAAATTCGCGAGCAGCCGCTCGGCGTGGCGTAGCGACGACTCGGCGCTTTCGATCACGCATGGTCCGGCGATTAACGCTAGGTCGCGGACCGCCGAAAACCACCTCTCCGACTTTGACTTCGCCGATCTTCACGACGCTGAGCGCAGCTCGCGCACCTTCGAACGCTCGATCGGGCGCGCCGCCTTACGCGTGATGGCCGCACGGATCAACCCGCGGAACAGCGGATGGCATTCGAGCGGTCGCGACTTCAACTCCGGATGGAACTGCGAGCCGATGAACCATGGATGGCCGGGCAGCTCCATGATTTCTACCAACGCGCCGTCCGGCGACGTACCGGTCGCGCGCAGTCCCGCCTTCTCCAACGGCTCGCGATAAGCGTTATTTACTTCGTAGCGATGGCGATGCCGTTCGGAAATCCGGTTGCGGCGATAGAGCGTCGCGGCGAGCGACCCGGGCGCGATCGCACATGGATATGCCCCAAGACGCATCGTGCCGCCCGAGCTTATCGACTTCGCGCTGCGCATCCATCAGGTCGATTACCGGATCGGGCGTTTTGGCGTCCACCTCGCGCGAATTCGCCCGCTTGAGGCCCAGGATATTGCGCGCGTACTCGATCACCATCATCTGGAGTCCGAGGCAGATACCGAGAATCGGAACGCCGCTTTCGCGAGCGAAGCGCACGGCGTTGATTTTGCCTTCAATCCCGCGATCGCCAAAGCCGCCCGGGATAATGATGCCATCAACTGAAGCCAGCCGTTCCGCCGCCGCGCCGTCCTTTTCGAGCTCCTCGGCGTCGACATAATCGATCTGTACGCGAGCTTCGTTGGCGATCGCCCCGTGCGCAATCGCCTCATGGAGACTCTTGTACGAATCGACCAGGTTCACGTACTTGCCGACTACCGCGATATTGACTGTGATTTTCGGATTCTGCGCGGTCTTCACCAGTCTGCGCCATTTCGCAAGATTCGGCTGACCGGTCCAGATATTCAGCTTTTCGAGTTACGCGTTGATCGAACTCCTCGTCATTGAAGCGGAGCAACACCTCGTAGATCGACGCCACATCCTCGGCCGCGATGACGCAGTTCTCTTCGACGTTGCAGAAATGGGCAATTTTCGCTTTGAAGCGCTTCTCCAGCGGGCGATCGCATCGGCACAAAAGAATGTCGGGCTGAATGCCCAATCCGGTCAGTTCCTTGACGCTATGCTGGGTCGGCTTGGTCTTGAGCTCACCCGCCGCTGGGATAAATGGGACGAGCGTGAGATGAACATACAAAACATTCTCGCGACCGAGGTCCCAGCGAAATTCACGGATAGCTTCGAGAAACGGCAGGCTCTCAATATCGCCGACTGTGCCGCCGACCTCGACGATACAGAAATCGTTGCCTTCCGCGGCGAGCAGGATGCGGCGTTTGATCTCGTCAGTGATATGCGGAATCACCTGCACGGTCGCGCCCAGATATT
This sequence comes from uncultured Pseudomonadota bacterium, assembly GCA_963831065.1. Classification (GTDB taxonomy): domain Bacteria; phylum Desulfobacterota; class Binatia; order Binatales; family Binataceae; genus JAJPHI01. The sequence goes on along the minus strand of CAWHOQ010000026.1, from coordinate 184,909 downwards.
CGCCGCGCCGCTCATTCTGGATCACGGTGTCGTAGATTTGACCGGTCGTGCAGTTGTTCCGCCGGCTCATCGTGGTCTGCACGAAGCGCTCGTAATGGCCGAGATCGAGGTCCGTCTCTGCGCCGTCGTCAGTTACGAAGACTTCGCCATGCTGCAGCGGCGACATCGTGCCCGGATCGATATTGATATAGGGATCCATCTTGAGCATCGTCACGCGCAGGCCACGCGCTTCGAGCAGCGCGCCTAATGATGCCGCCGCGAGCCCTTTACCCAGCGATGAGACCACGCCGCCGGTTACGAAAATGAACTTGGTTTTACCATCGCTGCACGTCACGTCACCTCCCGCTAAGTTTGACTGCCGCCTTGCACGCGCCAGATCCTCGGGCGTATCGATTTCGAGTGAAGGTGAAACCGATTTTACCACACGGATGCGATAACCCCGCTCCATCGCGCGCAATTGTTCGAGTTTCTCGATTCGTTCGAGGCGGCTGGACTCCACGTCGCAAATTTGAGCAAAAAATCGTGGCGATAGCCGTAAACTCCGATATGCCGCAGCGCGCTCGGCGGCACGCCAACTTCATCACGCGCGAAACGGAATCGGACTGCGCGAGAAATAGAGCGCGTCACCGTGCTCGTCGCATACGACTTTGACCATATTGGGATTGCGCCATTCGTCGGCGCTCACGATCGGCGTGGCCAGCGTCGCCATCGGGATCGCGCATCGGCGATCGCATCGGCGCGACCAGCGCGTCGAGGTCCTCCGGCGCAATAAATGGCAGATCGCCTTGTACGTTGAGATAAATATCCGCGGGAATTCTTTGCGCGACCTCGGCTATCCGATCGGTGCCGCTCTGATGCGTGCTGGAAGTCATCTCGACCGTGCCGCCCGCGCCGCGCACCGCCTTCGCGATCCGTTCATCATCAGTTGCGACGATCACTGCGTCGAGCGAGCGCGCCTGGCGTGGCCTGCCGCCAAACTCGCACGACCATCGGGACGCCGCGCACCTCAGCCAGCGCCTTACCCGGCAATCGCGAGGAGTTAAAGCGCGCCGGAATCAGCGCGATTACCGAAGCGGATACGCCTTGCTCTGGCTTGATAAAACTTGACGACGAGGCGGGCACAACAAAGCGTAACCGCCGCGTCAACGCGTTGTCAAATCTGCCCCCACCATCACTCCACAGTGAACCATTACGTTCAATGGAGTGATTACCGCATGATCAGATTGAATCCTGCCGGAGTCGTGTAGCGCGCATCGTCGTTGTACTCCTTCGGCGCTTGGCCGTTGACATAATAAGGATGCCCTCGCGTCGGCTCGCTGGCGAACGTGGCGTGGTTCCGCTGGATATCCCAGAAGACCTCGACATCCAGCGCCGCACTGTTAACAATCCCCACCCCGGGTACATCGACCGCCAGCGGAAATAATCCGGCGAATTTCCACGGCTGCATCTTCGAATCCCACATGTCTTCCCAGAGTGGGTAAGCGAAATGGCTATCGGCGTAGATCACGCGCTTGCCATAGCAATAGCCTTTCGCCTTTGACGGGATTTTCTTGATACCGAGTACATCCACGTCGCGAACCTGCCATTTGCCCCATTTCGGTGTCGGGAAGCCCAGCGGCATATCGACGTCACCAGGGAAGGGGGCCGTAGGGGGCTGACGTCCACCAGCGCAACGATCTTGCGATGGCCCATATTCTCGACGTCAAGCTCGGTCAGGTTGGTATCGAGACCGTTGTGAAAATCTTCATAAGTTTGATCAAGGCCGGCGCTCTCGGCGCATCGAGCGGCGTTCGAGATAGGTTGATAACGGCGCAACGACGGCAGGAAAACATAAGCGCCCTCGGGGCGGGCGGGATCGGCATAATTCACCGTCAGATAGGCGGTATAACGGTCCTGCTCTGGTTCAAGCGTCATGAACCATTCGGTGAAGTAGCGAGCGTCCGGACCGGCTGCTTCCGGCGGCGCGTCGGAATCGGTGTTATAGCTTAACTGCCGCTTCACCCCGACATAGGCCTGACAGTTCGCGCTGCCAGTGCTATCAATCGCGCACCCCGAGCCATAGGTATCGACGATCAAATGCGGGATGTAGCGGTACCAGACATTCGCCAGCAGTTTCCATCCTTTGTGGGGTTCGGCCGGGTTCGGAAATGGAATACCTCCATGGTAATTCTCCAGCGACAGTCCTCCGCTGGGTAGTTCGACCAGCCGCACTTGGGGAGCATACTTCTCGGTTGCGGCGAGATAATTCCTGGGCAGCGGATGAATTACGGTCGGACCGATTTCCATCTGCACGTCCTGCGGCATCTTCCAGAAATACTTACCCTCGAAGAGTTCGATCATGCCGTCTGGCATGAAGGACTTGTACTGCTGCCAGTTGGCCATCGTGATCGTCGTACCGGAAGGAATAGTCGGTGGCGCAGAATCAGCGGCGATAGCGCAGACGTTCAGGGCTATAATCAAGAGGCTAGCGGAGAAGCCGAGCATTCGAATTAGCTGCTTCACTTTCATCTTCATCAGTCCCTCGCAATCCGATGCGCTGCGGTACTAGTTTCAAAAGACTCGGGTCCAGCCGTACCACGTTCCATTGCCATGCTTCAAATTGAACGCTCCTTAGGCGCGACGCTCGCTGACACTCATGCTAGGTTGCGATTTTCGGCTGGGCTCAGCTCGCCGGAATACGGAGGTTATGATGGACTTAGCAGGCAAGAACGCAGTTGTAACCGGCGCGGCGCGCGGCATCGGCCGCGGGATCGCATTGAAACTGGCCGAGGCCGGCGCGAACGTCGCCCTAGTCGATCTCGGTAATCCAAGCGATCCGGCGCTGACCTATAATCTCGCGGCTCAGACCGAGCTACAGCGCACGGTCGAGGAGGTGAGGCGCAAGGAGGTCAAAGCGGTTCCGATTCTCGCCGATGTGACCCGCTTTGCCGATTGCGAGCGGATGGCTGCGGAGACCGCGCAGCAACTCGGCAGCATCGATGTTCTTGTCAACAATGCGGGAATTATCGCAGTCGGCCCGGTCATCGATTTCTCGGAGGAGCAATGGGATCGCGTGATGGCGGTCAACGCGAAAGGCCCGTTTCTCTGCGCGAAAGCCTGCATTCCCTATCTGATCAAGAACAAAGAAGGCGCGATCATTAACACGGCGTCGATCGCAGGCAAGAAAGGTTATGGCGGGGTCGCCGCATACTGCGCGAGCAAGTTCGCTGTCGTCGCCTTCACGCAGGCGTTGGCAGAAGAACTCGGTCCGGCAAATATCCGCGTCAATGCGGTATGCCCGGGATTCCTGCGCACCGCGATGTGGACCGACGTGCTGAACAAAATCCCGGGGCTGCTCGGCGTCGGCGAAAGTGGCGACAATCTAACGCAAGTCTCGAAGCAGAATACCTTTCTGAAACGCGAGCAGACGCCCGACGATATCGGCGAGGCCGTAGTCTTTCTCGCCAAGGCCGACAATATTACGGGGGTCGCCCTGAATATCGCAGGCGGAGCTGAGGTGCACTGATTTATTTGCTCGCGCGACCTAACTGCACTAATAGAGCGTAACAGGCGCCGTGCTCCGACTCGGAACAGGGCCAAAATTGCCACAGCGGAGATGCAGCAATGATCAAAACCGGCAGACTCAATCACGTTGCAGTCAACGTTACGGACGTTGATAAGTCGCGCGAGTTCTATGAGAAAGTGATTGGGCTGAAAAAGCTTCCGCGTCCCAAGATCAATATACCGGGCGAATGGTACGGCGTGGGCGAAAATGCGATTCATCTGATTGGTGGCGAGCGTCACAAAGGGATCGACCCGACTGGCCCGCATATAGCCATCCAGGTCGATGATATCGACGAGACCAAGCGCACCCTCGATGCGATGGGCGTCAAGTTCCTCGATGCCGCGGTGATGATGGCCAAGCTGAATCTTACGCCCGAGCAGCAGAAGATGGTCGGCAAGCAGGTTTGGGTGCAGGACCCGGACGGCAATACGATCGAGCTCCAGCAGCGGATCGACTAGTCGCGATGTAGGCTTGGGGTGGAGTGGCGTGCGGACGCACGCCACTCCACCCCAAGCTATCGGAGAATCGCGCAGTGGAGGACGCGGGCGGCGCTCCGCCGCCCGCGTCCTCCACTGCGCACGCAGAGTGAGAGCGAGGGACCGTGGGCGCACTGACAGATAAATATTGCATCGTCGGCGTTGGTGAGACGCCGCATATGCGGCCGTCGAACCGCACCACGCTCTCGATGGCGTGTGAGGCCGTCAGCAAGGCCGTCGCCGACGCCGGCCTGAAACCCTCCGATATCGATGGCATGACCAGCTATCAGATCGGCGACTCGACCAGCGCCGCCCACGTCGCGACCTCGCTCGGGATGCGGCTTAACTATTCGCTCGATATCTTCGGCGGTGGTTCCAGCACCGAAGCGTTGGTTGCCCACGCAATTGGTCTGATCGAAGCCGGTTACGCCGAGACAATCGTATGCTTCCGCTCGATGAACGGGCGCTCGGGACGCCGCATGGGCGGTCAGGTCCCCGGCGGCCCGATTCCGGTCGCGAATGCCGACGGCGACAATCAGTTCAACATGGGATGGGGATGGACAACGCCGGCGCAGCGTTTCGGCATGTCCGCGATGCGCTATCTGCGCGATACTGGATGCACCACTAAGGCTTTTGCCGAGATCGCAGTCGCCCATCGCTATCACGCAAGTCTCAACCCCAAGGCGCGCCATCGAACGCCGATCACAATCGAGGACCATCAGCGCTCGCGATGGGTCGTGAAGCCATTTCGCTTGCTCGACTGCTGTCAGGAGACCGATGTCTCCGCGGCGATTGTGGTCACGTCTCGCGAGCGCGCCTATGACTTGCGCCATCCGCCGGTTTTCATCATGGGCGGCTACGCGCGCACCATGACCGATAATCCGCAGTGGAACTACTCGCGACCAGTTATCCATTACGTCGCGGGAAATTATGGATGGAAGCGGGCGTTCGGGATGGCCGGAATCAGCCATAGCGACGTCGATTTCGTCTCCTGCTACGACGCCTTCACCTTCACTACTCTGATCCAGCTTGAGGCCAACGGCTTCTGCGGACCGGGCGAGGCCGGCGAGTTCGTCAAGGGCGGCCGGCTTGCAGATCGATCATGAGTTGCCGAGCAATCTCTCCGGCGGCCATCTGTCCGAAGGCTATACGCATGGCGTCCAGATGGTGATCGAAAACGTCCGCCAATTGCGCCATCGCGCCGACGACGCCTGTCCCGGATGGGCGCGAAGGCAAGCATACTTACGATCGCAAGGCGGGCTGCCGCCAGGTCAAGAAGGCGCATATCTGCTGCGGGATGGCGTGGGGTTACGAAAACATGGCGAGCTGTCTGATTCTGCGGGGTATCGTGTGATGCCGAGTTACAATTGACTATTCCAAGCTCCGCATCATCCCCGATTTCGATACGCAGGAATGGTGGGCCGCGACGCGCGAGCACAAGTATCTTGTCCGGCAATGCAAGCGCTGCGGCCATAAATTCTTTCCGCCGACCTTTCCCGCGTGCGGCAAGTGCTCCTCGATGGATCTCGGATGGTTCGAGACGGCGGGCAAAGGCGTCATTCAAGTTATGTTGTAGTCGAACAGCCAATCGTGGGCGCATTTATCGGCACGGTTCCCTATGTCGTCGCGATTATCGAGCTGGATGACTGCAAGGAAGAAGACGGCACTGTCACGCGCGTCGCAGGTGTCCTGACCGACGAGGACTCTAAAGCCGCGATCGGATTACCCTGCGAGGTCCTTTACGAGGCGACCAACGATCCGAAAATCGTGATGCCGCGCTGGAGAATCACCGGCTCATCATCCGAGGCCTGGAACTTCGACGAGCACGAAGCCGGTAAGTACTGAGTAAGTATCTTCAGGACAGTTCAATACCAAAGCAAAGTCCGCGCACTTGCAGTCTCAAACCTCGCGCTGAAGCAATGTGGAAAACGCTCCTAATACATACGCATAATAAAGGTAGTCAACTGGGAATCGCAAGTGAAGCAGCCGTGGAGCGTCTCTCTGATGAGTACCGCCGCTCCCGCTGTGGTGCGAGACCACCGATATTTTGACTCAGACCTTATGTCCTCCCATCAGGATATGATCAGCGATTTTTTTGCCAGTGGGATTCGGTCCGGCAAAGATCAGGTAGTAAAGGTGACCCTTCGCAGTATTGCGTATCAAGTAAGCGCGCGACACATATCCGAATGCAAGCTGTAATCGTTTTCGATACCACTTTACGAGATTTTGTGCGGCATTTTCCGCTTTAGAAGCTTCATCACCGAATAGCGTAGCATTTTTAGAATAAACTACGTCAAACCATCCTTTGTCTCCAAAGTAGTCGTCAAGCTTTGCACGCTCTTTAGCTGAAAACTACCGTTTCGTCTCAGAAGCCGCTGGATCGCCATTCCAACTGGAAAATTCAAGAACACTTCCAGCGCGCGCGTTTTCGCGATGCGATTGATTGTTTCCCAAGGGTACGTGCATTCCGTATGGATCGAGAAACACCAGACCTCGCTGCTTCTTCCAATCTCGCGATACTAATTTGTCGCACAAATAGGCATTGCAATCTTCTTCGACGACGAGAATTTTTCTACTAACTCGATATTCATCCGCCAGCGCTCTCAAGATTTCCGCGTCGTTGTTTATTCAATTCCAAAAATACATATTGAGTAAATGGGGGTTCAATGTCTAAAGCAACTCGTGGCGAACATCTAGAATTTGTCGCATCTTCTGGGTCGAGTCTGAATTCACGTCCCAAGTCAAGGAAGGCATTAGTGGGATCGTTTTTTCGGTTCTCACGTAATAGTGCTTTCCCACTGCCGGCGAACGCATCGATGTAGATATATTGCTCACACCAAGGCTGCTTACTCAGGATCTTGGTGTATTCAACTAAATACCTCCGAAGGTGGTCGAGTTTTTCGCGAGCCCAAGGTCCCACCTGCGGAAGCTCATGCATGCACGTCCACTCCTAAATCGAAGACGAAGTCTTTAGGGAGTTCATCGAACGTACGGCCGCCGAGTTCTCGTCCGTTTTCCTTCTTGCGGACACCACCCCACTGCTTAAAGAAGAACGGAACGCTCTGCTCCTTGCATTGGGAACGTATCGACCATACCCATTTTTCCTTCATAGGGCGGGCCCCGGGTCCGCTTTCGCCGCCCAAAATCACCCAATGAATTCCGCTTAGATCGATCGATCCTAAATCCTCCAGCAGAGGCTCGATAGAGAGAAAGCGCACGCGGGCGGGCGTCGCGCGGAGTAATTCGATTCGCGGTAAACCATATTCCCGGTCTTCGACACTCACGCCAAACCATGCGTGATCTAACTTCGACATCCAACGCAGATCGTGCGAGAGCAAGTCGTGCATCCGTTCATGGCGTTTCGTTAGTACCTGGTATGTATGCCAATTCGCAGACTCCATTACCCGACCGACTTTTACGATATACTCAGTTGGCACACCATCCTGAAAAAATCACTCATCGAATTTACAAAAATTTTTCGCGGCGACTTCCATCGGAATGGTTCGTTCAGCTTTTCAGGGACAAGCCGAAGATCAAATCCCTGCTCGTAAGGGTGTCCCGGCACCCCTCGAGATCGTTCAGCGAATGTCTCAGCGTAACAATGTTTGCAACCCGGACTGATCTTTGTGCACCCGCGAACCGGATTCCAGTAGCATCCGTCCATTAAATCGTACTGCGGTCGGCCATGAACATACCCCTGAGGCGAAATAAAGACGAAAGCCGCTGGAACGTCAAGCATCTTTATGCCACTCCCAGCTCTGATGCCCACTTGAGCATATCGCGGGCGACCTTCAGATGCGCCGTATCGACCATCATCCCGTTGAACGTCACGACCGAGCTGCCCTCGCGCTCGCATTTCTCGACCGCCGCGATTAGCTCCTGCCAGTGCGCGATCTCCTCTTTGGTCGGCGTGAAAACCTCATTGACAATCGCGACGTGCGAGGGATGAATCAGCAGCATTCCCATGTGGCCGAAATTCTTGGTCAGGATGGCTTCTTTGCGTAATCCGTCGAGGTCCTGGATATCCCACCATCCGCGCCCGCCCATCGGATACGGCACGTTAGCCGCGCGCGCATCGAGCAGCACTTTCGAGATGTAGTAAAAGGCCTCGTGTCCTTCGGGGGTCCAATGGAAACCGATTGCGCGGGCGATATCGCCGTCCTTGCCGGTCAGACCGCCCATATGCACGACGCGCGGCGACGCGATTCCGACTTCATACGCTTGGCGCATCCCCTGAGCAGTTTCGAGCACCGGATAGATCAGCACCGTGCCGACTTCGATCCCGTGCTTGCGTTCGAGAAACTCGATAATTGTGTCGGCGCGCTTCACGTCCTCGGGGCCGGTCACCTTCGGCAGCATCACGCAGTAAAGCTCTTTGCAGATGATCGCGTCGAGGTCGGCCCAGGTGAATTGGGTCTCGAAGTCGTTGACTCGCACCATCATCGTTTGGCCCGCGCTGCCCAGCTCTTCGACCATCTTGCGCACCACCGGCCGCGCATTCGGTTTGTCCGGCAACGCCACCGCGTCTTCGAGATCGAGGATTAGGGCGTCCGCGCCAAAACGGGGCGCTTTACGAATCCGGTCCTCACGATTGCCGGGAACGAATAGAGCGGAACGAACGGGTTTGGCGCGACGCATATACGGTCTCTCTCCTGCGGTTGATTCCGCTATTACTTAGCTATCCCGACGCGCTATGGAAAGAGGGCGGCGCACGGGCCGCGACCTGTTCTGCGGAAGGTTCACACTGATGGCAAAAAAGATTTTCGACGGCATCCGAATCCTCGATGTGACGCAATATCTGGCCGGACCAGTCGCGGCGCGATTGTTTGTTGATCTTGGCGCCGAGGTGATCAAGGTCGAGCCGCCGCGAAAGGCGAGGGCAGCCGGACACTTCGATTCAGCGCCAACGACGGACCGAAGGGCGCGCCAACCGCATACTTCTCGATGCATAATCGGGGCAAGAAGTGCATTTGTATCGATTTCAAGCGGCCCGAAGGCGCGGCGATCCTTAAGGACCTCGCGAAGACTGCCGACGTATTCTTTCAGAACTACACGCCGGGCGTGCTCGCCCGTTATGGCCTCGGCTATGACGATATCGCGGCGGTCAATCCACAAATCGTGATGTGCTCCGTATCCACTTACGGACAGGACGGTCCCTACGCGCCTCGGATCGGCAACGATCTCGTCGCTCTCGCGGCGGGCGGGCTGCTGCATATGATGGGCGAGCCGGACGGCCATCCGGTCTATCCTGCCTCCGCGATCGCCGATCATATGACCGCGGTGAACGCCTTTGGCGCGATCAGCGCGGCGTTGTTCCATCGCGAACGCACGGGCGAGGGCCAGCATATCGATCTGGCCCTGGTCGATTGCGTGTTCAACTCGCACGACTGGCAGCTCGCGGCCTATAGCGCGATCGCACGGCGAGGTCGATCCGCAGCGCGGCGGCACGCTAGAGCACCGGCGCATTTCCCTATGGCGTGTTCAAGGCAAGGACGGCTATATCGGAATCGGCGTGTTCACCGAGCCGCAATGGGAGGCGATGATCAAGCGGATCGGGCGCGAGGAGCTGATGCCGCCGGAGTTCAAGTCGATGAGCGGCCGGACGCAAAATCAGGAGATGCTCAAGCTGATCATCGAGGAATGGCTCGCGACCCTGCCGAACGATGACGAGGCGATCCGAATCCTCGCTGACGAACTGCGATTGCCGGCGGCGCGGCTGCTCTCGGTTGGGCAGTTCGCCAATGATCCGGTTATGAGTCCGACGGATGGTCGAAAGGATGAGCGCCAAACGGCGGCGAGATGCTGATGCTCAAGTCGCCGCATAAATTCTCGAAGACCCCGCCCGAGATTCCCGGCCCGGCCGCGCGACTCGGGGAGCATACTGGCGAGTTGCTGGGGACACTCTGCGGCTACTCGGACGAGAGGCTCAACACCCTGCGCGAGCAGAGGATAATAATCGAGCGAGCGGGTGGCTGATCATTGTAACACGCGATTAGTTGGGCGAGGTCCGCGGATGCTGTTGTGTCAGACAGTGGATCGCGCCGAGGCCCCACACTAGATCACTCGAGGGATTTCCACGACATCGCGGCCGGGGAACAGCCGCCCAGCGTTGACGACCGCTATCGCGTCCGCAGGGGCAATCGAACGACGGCATAATGATCCCACCGTTGACGATATAGAAATTCGCATACGAGGCGGGCAGCCGCGTGCCGTCATAATAGAGCGGCGGCGGCATCGGAAGAGTCTCGATGTGAAAGGACGTCCGGCGCGATCGCGCATCGCTTGCAGCCGCACGAGATTTCCCGCAGCACGTTGATAATTTGTCGTCCGCGGGTCCTGCTCGATTACGGTGACAATCGTATCAGGACTGACGAAACGCGCGAGGTCATCGACATGACCATGGTATCGTCACCCGCGATGCCATCACCGAGCCAGATAATCTTGCTGACGCCGAGATAGAGATGCAGATATTCCTCGATCTCGCGCGCGTCAACCCGGATTACGATTCGATTGAGCAGGCAGGATTCGGTCGTGAGCAGCGAACCTTCGCCGTTCACCTCGATGGAGCCGCCTTCGAGCACGATTCCGGTCACGATCACCGGCAAAATCATAAAGTTCGCCCAGCCGCAGCGGTACGACATCATCGAGGTCGTATGCTGCCGTATTTTTCGCCCCACGAATTGAAGCGCCAGTCGAGTGCGATCTGGCCAGGCCCGGCGCCGAGCGCCGGTAGCGGTTGACGAAAATCGGCCCATGATCGCGAATCCAGGAATCATTGGTTGGAACTTCACAAATACTCAATTCGCTCTATTCGGGCAGACCCGCCGAACGGCGTTGAAGCCATCGACTATCATTGGCACCATCGCTTACGGCGGGGCTTCGCCGAAATCACTGAGCAGGATGCGCAGCGGTTCGAAATGCCGATGGCGGCGGCCATTTGCGCGAAGGCCAGTGGAATCGGCTGCGAATTTCCCGGCCACGTATCGAGATTGTGCGGCCATACTAGGTAAGTCGCCGAATGCGGCTCCCATTCAGCGGGCATCCGATAGTTACGCGAGCCGGCGCCGATGCGGCGCGAAAATTGGTAACGCCGAACTGGACATTTAATTGCGGAAGCGGCGGGTCAGATCGCCGATAGGCGTCGATCCGCCGATCACGGAGAAATGGCCAGTTGCGCCGGGTCTCCTCGATCGGGCTGAGGTCGCATTCAACGATCAGTGTCTCCTCATTGACGGCATACTCGCGCGCGCGATCCCTCACCGAGGGATCGGCGACAAACGAATTGCCCCAGGATTCGATTGCGCCCTCGGCGCCTACGCGATTAACCGCGACGACAAAAACCTCATTCGCGATCGCGTGGCCGCGCTGGACGGTTTCCCATCCCGCTTTGCAGCCGCTTGCGCATGGGGGGTCCACATGTCGCCCAGTGCAGCAGATCGCGGTGGGATAAAAAAGTATCTGCGCGCCACTCAAAAGCGGTCAGGCGAGCCGCTTCGGGAACCATTGATCCCAGCAAATCAGCATGCCGAGGGTGCACGCGGCTCGCTGCGATGTGCGCTGAAATCGAGATCGCCGGGAGTGAAATAAAAATTTTCGTAATAGCCCGGATCATCCGGGATGTGCATCTTGCGATAATGGCCCGCGATATCCACCGGTTTCGTCAATCACGACCGACGAGTTGTGATAGACCCCCGCCCGCCCGCCGCTCGAAAATCGGCGCGATGATTGACAACTCCGCGGGCCCTGGCCACTTTTGCCGAGGTGGTTCAGTCGCTCGAACCGGGAATTAGCTCGGCGAGATCGAAAACGGCATTCTCCTCGGTCTGGCAGAAATAGCGTGAGCGAAACAATTCCTGCAGGCATATGACGCCCGCTCCCCCGCGCCGCCGCGGCTTCGATACGCGCCGCGGCCTTTTTCGAGGTTCAGCGGCAGGCGCTTTCTCCGCAGGTCATCTGGACTAAACCCGACGGTGATTTTCCCCTCATCCATCACGATCGGGAATCGCAGTCACCGCATGCCCCGCGACGACCCGGCAAAAATCTCGTAACCACGCTGGCGACGGCTCAGCGGAGCCAGCGGCATCACCATTTCGGCGAAGTCGCGAAAGACCTTGCGCTGATACTCGGCGGGCGGGAGCAGGCTTATGCCGTCGATGCCGCCGCGCTCCATTTCACGCAATTGGGCCGGGCAATTTCCTCCGGTGTGCCGACCACGCAAGTACCCTTCGAATCGCCTCGGGCGTGACGAATATTTACGCTCGGCCGGCTGCAGATAAGTGCAATGGCCGTCATGAATCTGGCGGAAGCGAGGCATCCGAGCGGCAGGTTGACATAATCGTTGACGCGGTCTAGATACTGATCCCCAGATTTGAGCGAAGGCGGGCGGAATCAGCGCGTCCTTTTTGCCCATCTGTCCCCCAGATTTCATAGGCGAAATGCAGGATCGCCGTGACCCAGGAGCCAGTCTCTTCGATTCACGCGATCATCAGTCGCTTCTTCGCCGGGCCGCAGGAGCATCCACGCTGAACGAGGACTGTCGTGAGAAACGGATTCGGCAGGCTTGCTCACAGGCTTTCCGCGCGCCCTCCCTTGATCAGGGTCATTTTCGCCCGCGTTTTCATCCGGCAACCCGCGGCGGTGATCCATCCATCACCAAAAGCGCCGGTCGTTGCGCAGGCCTTGGGACCATTCGCCGCGACATAAATCGGAACGCGATAGTTCAAGATCGATGAAGTGGCAGGTCCTGATGGAGGAACTGGATCTCGCGCGTGGCGGCCCCTGATAGGTGTATTCGACCGCCTCGCCATCGGAGCAGCGCGCGCGTCACGCGGAGGTATTCGCGAAACTCCTTGATCGGCATCGGCTCCTGTCCCATCACGCGCATTGCGGTATGGCCGGTGCCGATGCCAAGGAAGATACGCCCGGGAGCGATACGGTTGATAGTGGCAATCGAATGGGCGGTGACGGGCGCAATCCGCGTCCCCGGAATGGAGACGCCCGTGCCGATTTTGATTCGGCTGGGTGGCTTGCGCCGCCAGCGCCATCACCGCATAGCAATCCGACCAGATCATTTGAAAATCGGGAATCCAGGCTCGCTCGTAGCCCAATTCCTCGGCGTAGCGCACGAGGTCCCATTTATCGATATGCGTATCGACGCAGATGCCAAATTCCATAACGGCTTTCCTCAAGTGCAGGCACGGCCAGCCAAGCGCTCAATTGGTAATCCATACGGCACTGGAACGATTCAAATCTGGATTGGCATAATTCGCGACGGCCCGAAGTTTATTCTGAATGACGCGGAGCTAAGGGATTGGTGCGATTGTTTAAGTCCTTGAACGAGGCGGAAGGCGTCAGGTGAATATCATATGAGCGGGTGTCCTTATTGAGCACGATCAGGACGCGCCTCATGTTAAGTTACTTACCGTGGCAGGACAGCGGACGATCCCAGGCTGGCGGCGCCTTAACTGGCAACAACCTGACGCCTGCGATCAGCCGAATTTCCGGGACGAGGCTGGGAGCGGGCGGTTGTGCTAATCTCATGAAAATCGGCGGAGCGAACGGTTGATTTGAGACGGCCCAGCCGTCACGATGTTCGACCTGGATTCGGGCTCTTGAAGTAGAAGCTTAGACGAGCCTGCCCGCCGCTGATAGCCGGGTCCTGCGCAAGGGAAGGCCGCGAACCCCGCCAGGTCCGGAAGGAAGCAACGGTACCGGCTGTCGCCCTGTGCCGCAGGGGTGCCTGGCTATCATCGACGGGCGGATGCGAAATTCCGTGGATCTGCGCGGACGATTTCGATGACGACGTTCGCTCGATGGCAGCGACTCCCTCATCGCATCTGGTACTGGCGCGCAAATGGCGGCCGGAACGCTTCGGCGAGCTGGTCGGCCAGGAGCACGTCACACGGACGCTGGGCAAAGCCCTCAGCGGCGGCCGGATCGCGCATGCCTTTCTTTTCACCGGGATTCGCGGCGTCGGCAAAACCACCGCCGCGCGGATTCTTGCGCGCTGCCTTAATTGCGATAAGGGGCCGACCCCCGAGCCGTGCGGCGAATGTCCCGCCTGTCTCGAAATACGCAGCGGGCGCGGCGCTCGACGTGGTCGAAATTGACGGCGCGACTTATCGCAAAATCGACGATGCGCGCGCAATTATCGAGAACCTGAGCTACCGGCCCGCTCGCGACCGCTTCAAGATTTACATCATCGACGAAGCCCATCAGCTTACCGATCAGGCCTTCAACGCGCTGCTGAAGACGCTCGAAGAGCCGCCGCCCACGTCAAGTTCATCCTGGCGACGACCGAGCCGCAGAAGATGCCCGAGACGATCCTCTCGCGGCTGCAGCGCTACGATTTTCGGCGGATTCCGTTCGCACGATCTTTGCCGGCTGAAGGAGCTTGCGTCATTCGAGCGAGCCCAAGCCGACGATGCGGCGCTGCGCCTGATTGCGCGCGAAGCCGGCGGCAGCATGCGCGACGCCGAACGGATGCTCGAAACGGCGATCGCGTCGCTCGACGGGAAGGTCGCGGAGGGCGAAGTCGCCGGCATTCTTGGCGTCGCCAGCCGTAGCCGGGTTATCGCGCTGGCCGAGGCGATCCTCAACAAGGATGCGGCCTCGGCGTTGCGCACGTTCGCGAATTACATGATCGCGGCGCCAATCTCGAAGCACTGGGGCGCGACTTCTCGAAACCCTGCGGAATCTGACGCTCGCCGAAGCTGCCGGGAGCAATGGCGCGCAAAGTCCGCTGGCCGATCTGCCCGATCAGGAAGCGCTGGAATTGACGCCGTCTCGCGGCCGCACCCAGCAGCCGCGATCTGATGCGGCTATTCCACCTGATGGCCGCCTCGCAGGAACAAATGCTCCGCTCGCCCTATCCTGATCTGCTGCTGGAGATGGCGGTGATCCGGATGGCTTCGCTGGCGCCGGTGATCGACGCCGACGAACTGCTGCGAGCGATCGGGGGCGCGGGGTCCGGCGGCGCGTCGGCGCCGCCCACCCCCGCTCCCGCCACGTCATCCCCGCCGGTTTCGGCGGGCGGCGAGACGCGTCTCGCCGCCGGGGAAACCGGCGACTCAGGCGCACGCCGCATCCCGCTCCGTGGTGAGGTCAAGGCGCAAGCCCCGCCCCGGGCTGCACCGATTGCGCCGGCGCAGTCCGCACCGCTCGCGTCAAATCTCGATTCGGGTAATCAGCAGGACCTCCCTGACTTGCGCGAATTTATCCGCGGGCGCCGCGCTGCCTTGGCTGGCTTTATGGAGCAGGGCGCTGGATTGAGTCTCGCGGGCGACACGATAGTCGTGAGTCCACGTAACGATATCTACATCCGTTATCTAAGCGATAATCGCACCGCGATCGCTGAACTCGCCAGCGAGCTTTATGGCCGCCGAATCCAGGTCAGAGTCGCTAGCGGCCGCTCCGTGGAATCCGTTGCGGCCTCCGACACTTACCGCGGCAGCTTCGGTCGAGCCACCCGCTTCATCAATCGCGGAGACCGCGCCGCCCGTGCCAATCCCGGAGGAGACTGCTGGAACCGCTATCGCTGAACCGATATCCGTGAGCAGTGATCCACGACGTGACGCGGCAGAGGCTGGGCAGGCCCTCTTCGCGGACCCGGTCGTCCGCCGCATCTTCAATGAGTTCGAGGCGCGACTGGTTGAAGTCCGCGCAGCTCCGCGCACTCACGCCGCCCTGGAAGAACTTCCAACTCCGAAAAAATAATCGTTTCACAATCTTTCGAGGAGTCCCCCGATGTCGCAATTTGATTTTCCCCCAGTTGATCTTTCCGCGGTGATGAAACAGGCGCAGGCGATGCAGGAAAAACTTCAAGCAGGTGCAGGAGGAGGCTGCGGCCAAGACCGTCGAAGTTTCTTCCGGCGGCGGAATGGTGCAGGTGGTCGCCGACGGCGGGATGCAGATTCGCAGCATCAAGATTGATCCGGCTCTGCTCGCCGGCAACGACTGCGAGATGGTGCAGGACCTCATCACTGTCGCGGTCAATGAAGGGCTTCGCCGCGCGCAGGAAATGGTCAATCAGGAGATGAGCAAGCTTTCGCCATTGGCCGGATCAACCTGTCCAACATCTTCGGCGGACGTAGCTGAAGCGCCATACTAAAGTCGCTCGCCGACACCGATGCCTGACAATCTCAAGCGTAACGACGGATTGCCGCCGGCGATGACCCGACTGGTCAGGGAACTTTCGCGCTTGCCCGGAATCGGCGAAAAGACCGCGTCACGTCTTGCATTCAATCTCCTTAATCGCCCTCGCAACGAAGTGATCGCTCTTGCGGAGGCTCTGCTCGAGATGAAGGAACGAGTCGGCCTATGCGCCGAATGCCTCGGCCTCTCAGATACTTCGCTCTGCGTGATTTGTAGCGATCCGGCGCGCGAGCATGACGTCATCTGCGTAGTTGAAGGCCCCGCCGACCTGATGGCGATTGAGCGCGCGCGCAGCTACAACGGCGTCTATCACGTACTACATGGCGCGATCGCGCCGCTCGACGGCATCGGCCCGGATGACATTAAAATCAAGGAATTGCTCACGCGACTCGCGCCCGGAGCTATCCGCGAGCTGATTGTCGCCACTAATGCGACTGTGGAGGGCGAGGCGACCGCGCTCTATCTGGCAAAAATCCTGAAAACCTCTGAGCTCAAAGTGACCCGGCTGGCGCGCGGACTTCCTGCCGGCGGCGATCTCGAATATAGCGACGCCGCCACACTTTCGAGTGCGCTTTCCGGCCGCCGCGAACTGTAAGCATTCTCTCCTTTGTCATTCCGACGCCGTCAGGCGGAACGGAGTGGAGCCAAGCAGGCAGCCTCCCTAAGTTCTCGAAGAGCTTGCTCTGAGTCCCTGGAAGGGGAGCTAGCGAGCTGCGTTCTAATTTGTCTGGCGCGCGAGAGCCTGCTCTCAGCGTAGCCGAAGGGAATTTCGAAAACCGCCCATCTCCCGTTGTCGCGTCAACCTTGCAACGATTTGTCTCCGGCGTTAGCCTCGTACATATCTTTTCCGAAGCTGTCCGTCGCTGCACTGGGCGCTGAACTCTCAAACTAAAAGTGGCTGAGCGCCGATTCGCTCCGCCGCCTCGGCAAGAAAGGATGCTAACTATGGCCTTCACATTACCCAATCTTCCCTATCCGATCGACGCACTAGCGCCGCACCTCTCGAAGGAAACCCTTGAATTCCATCATGGCAAGCATCATGCGACCTACGTGAATACGCTCAACGATCTGATCAAGGGCACCAAGTACGAAAATGCCAGCCTCGACGAGATCGTCAAGACTGCCGAGCCGGGCAAAATTTTCAACAACGCCGCGCAACACTGGAATCACAGCTTTTACTGGACCTCGATGAAGCCCAACGGGGGCGGAACGCCGAGCGGCAAGCTCGCCGATGCAATCAAAAAAGCCTTCGGCGATTTCGAATCATTCAAGAAGAAGTTTCAGGAAACTGCCGTCGGGCAGTTCGGCAGCGGATGGGCCTGGCTGGTCGCCGGCAATGACGGCTCCGTTTCAGTCGAGCCGAGCCACGACGCCGAGAATCCTATCACCAAGGGCAAGACTCCGCTGCTCACCTGCGACGTCTGGGAACACGCCTATTACATCGATTACCGCAACGCCCGCGCAAAGTACGTCGAGACTTTTCTGAATAATCTCGCGAACTGGGACTTCGCTTCCGCCAATCTGAAATAGCCTTGAAACGCGACGAGAGAGGAAAACTGCCTCCTCTCTCGTCTTCTAATCCTTCTAAGAATTATCGTCCGCAGTCTGATGGCGCTTGCGCGCCCATTGCACCGCCATCATTGCGGCGTTGCTCGTCTTGTGCGCCGGATGCGCTAAGCCGCCTCAACCAATCAGCCCCTCTGATCGCGTCGCTCAGGGCGGCGCGTGTACCTGATCAATTGTGCGTCATGCCACAATCCGAATCCCAACCTTGACGGTTCAGTTGGACCAATTATCGGCACTCGCTACGCACGCATCGATTGAAGCTCGCGTCCTCCATCATGCCGACCCGCCTGGCTATCATCCTCGCCGCACAACTCAATCTAATGCGCGCGATGACCTTGACCCGCCACGCACCGCGATCTTGATATATCTTGCCGAATCTGGCCAACAAGTGCTATTGAGCTTATTTACTGTCTTCGATATTGCGGATGAAAGTCAAATTTAGCTTGAAGCTCAATCGAATTGAGATATATCAATCTTAATAGACGATCTTGAGGAGATTTATGGATTGTCTATTGAGCGAAACTGTCTTGAGTTTCATTATGGCCAAACTGTGCAGTCCGACAACACATCGGTCTCTTGGACTGTTCATATTGTCTATTGCATTCTTTAGCTCTTTTAGTCTGAGCTACGCTACCATACTTAATTATAAACCCTTTATTCGTTTACCGGTACGAATGGCGATGGCGCGAATCCATCTTCCGGACTGATTTCAGACCACAATGGCGTGCTCTATGGCACGAGCTGGCGGTGGAACGGACCTCAAGGGTACCGTATTCTCGCTGACTCCTCCGAGCATCGCCGGCGGCCTTTGGACTGAGAGGGTCTTATTTGATTTTGCGAGCAGCACGAATCCTTTGGGCTACAATGCTCCATTAGCTGGCCTGGCTATCAACAAAAATGGTGTACTTTATGGCACGACCTTAGTGGGGGGTAGCGATGCTAGCTGTATTGTTATGGGCGAAAAGGGGTGCGGTGCAATTTTCTCCCTTACGCCGCCGGTGATTGCTGGCGGAAAGTGGACGTTATCCGATTCTCCATGCCTTTAATCCTACGATAATAACGGGGCCTTTCCTGACGCGAGTCTGGCTATCGGCAAAAACGGTGTACTCTATGGAACGACACCTGCTGGGCGGGGGCGCCAGTTGTGGCGGGAGTTTGATTGCGGCATCAGTGTTCTCCCTGACGCCGCCGTCGGTAGCGGGCGGTAGCTTGGACCGAAAGCGTCCTCTACAGGTTCGCCACCTTTAGGTCCTTCCGAACTAAACGGTCCCGGCCCGTAGCAGGGGTTATCATCGGGAAAAATGGTGTGCTCTATGGCGTCACGTCCCTACGGCGGCACCAACAACAACGGCACAGTTTTCTCACTTATACCGCCATCGCGGAGCAGCGACCCGTGGAGGAAGAACTTCATATATGTTCTTTACTGCCGGCGGCAATTCAGACGGCGATTATCCACAATCAGGCGTGATTGGTTCTGGCTATAATGGCGTCCTCTATGGGACGACCGAAGATGGCGGGGCCGTCAATCAACCGCCTTGTCCAGGTACTGTCGGGTGCGGCACGGTTTTCACCCTTACTCCTCCAGCCGACGCCGGTGGAGTCTGGACGAAAGATCCAATTTACGCCTTCACCGGCGGCTATGCCGACGGAATCGCTCCCGAATCCGGCCTCGTTCTCGGCCGAAACGGGGTTGTCTATGGCACCACGTCGGCGGGGTCCAATGGTGGGGCCGGGGTTTTTGGCAGCGCGTTTTTCTCTGACACCGCCGGCCACGCCCGGCGGGGCCTGGACTGAAACTGATCTTCACAAGTTCACCTCAACCGACGTTATACAGCGTCCAGCCTCCTCCCTTATAAGGGAGCGATCCTCGGGACGATCCAGACAGTGGTAGGTACTCAGGTGGCACGGGTAGGGTCTTCGCACTGGTTCCTTAACGACCAACTGGCCACAAGGCGAGAGGCGGCGGCTGATGCGGATCAGGACTCCGCATCGGTCGCCGTCTTTGCTTAACAACAAGCTGACGGGAACATAGCTGCGCTGATACGACGACGCTCAGATCTTGTGATCCATAGAGAGTTATCCGCCCGGATATCATCCGAAACGTGCCACCCATCTGATGCGTGCGATGCCGTGGCTGACATCGCAGATCGACAAACTCGCGGCGTATCTAAAAGCCGCGAGTTCGCTGCCGAAATGAGCCTCAGACCTTCTCGAACTCAGTCTCGATCCGCGTCGGACGCGCGACGGTTTGGGTCACCGGCGAGCCGTCGACCGCGGCCTGCCAGATTTCGCGCAAGGTTTTCTCGTCCGCATCGGCGCGCACGAAGCATTTCGCCTTCACAGTCGGATAGCCGGGATTTCCTGCCGGGCTGTGACCCGCCCACTTAAGGATATTATCGAAATTGCCTTCGAGCGCGATTTCGAGATCGTGAATCTTGACCCCGCGCTTGGTCGCGTTGAGCACGTATCCGACGGTCAGGCAGCTACCCATCGCCGAGAGCAGTTGTTCGTGCGCGCTGGCCGCCGAGTCGCTCGCGTCGAGTCCGTCCGGCTCGTCCATCTGCACCGAGTGCTTGCGCATGTAGGCCTTGGCCTTGAAGCCGCCCTGCCATACGACGCGCGATTTCCACGGTCCGGTGACCGCTTTGAGCACTTCGGGATCGTCGCGCATCGAATCGAGAATCGCCGTGATCTTGTCGACGCGCAGTCCATTGAGTTCTTTTTCTTCCGCCATTGATCAGAATCCTCGATGTCAGCGTTAGGCGTATTCGCGCCGCAAAAGCTCCGCCGCTTCCGATATCGCCTGCAACTTGCGATACGCAATCTCCGGCGTGTTGACGCATCGCTCGGCGAAGGTGCCGAAGCCGCAGTCGGGATTGAGGAAAATCTTCTCCGGATCGAAATACTTCAGCACTTCCTTGACCCGGCTCGACGATCTGTCGCGGATTCTCGATCTCGTCCGTGCGCGGATTCGACACGCCCAGCCCGATCTCCTTCTCGTTGCGATATTCCTTGAAAACGTCCATCTCGCCGGCGCGCGGCGTCGCCATCTCCAGCACCAGCTGATCGACATTCATGCGCATCAGCCACGGCAGCAACGGACCGTAATTGCCGCTCAGCAGGACGTTTTCCTTGCGGCTCCAATTGCCGCGGCAGACGTGCACGCCGAACCGCACACCCTTTATTCCTTCGACCACTTCGTTGACCAGCCGCACCGCGAATTCAAGTTCAGTGGTCGGATCGGCGCGCGAACCGAGCGCCGCGCACATGAAAGTTTGCTCGGCCTCATCGCCATAGACGACCTGCGAGATCGACGGCTCATCGAGTTGGATGAAGTCGACCCCGATCCGCTTCAGACGCTTCGATCTCGCGGCGCAGAATCGCGACGACATCCTTGGCCAGGTCTTCGCGTTTCGGATAGGTCTTGTCAGAAAGCCCCTCGAACCAGGCTCGATCGCGTCAGCAGATACGGTCCGGGAATCGGCACCTTGGTCTGCCGATGAGTATGCGCTTTGAGAAATCGCGCCTCATCTAGTGAGATGCCATCTTCGTTGCCGCGCACCTTCTCGACCGCGATCGGACTCTTGATCGCGAAGGCCGGCACGTCGAGCCCGCGCAGA
This sequence comes from uncultured Pseudomonadota bacterium, assembly GCA_963831065.1. Taxonomy (GTDB): domain Bacteria; phylum Desulfobacterota; class Binatia; order Binatales; family Binataceae; genus JAJPHI01. The sequence goes on along the minus strand of CAWHOQ010000026.1, from coordinate 163,550 downwards.
ATTTCCTCGAAACCTGCCCGATCTTTCATGTAGTCGAGCAGCTCCGAGAGCTTCATCAGCCGCATCCCGGAGAGCTTCTCGACCACGAAGGAATAGAAATTGTCGCGGCGCATCTCGCCGTCGGCGACGATATCAACCCCCGCGTCTTCCTGATATTTGATCGCCGCGAGTACCGCATCATCGGCGATCCGGTTGAACTCCTCGGCGCTGATCTCGCCGGCTTGACGCCGGCGCAAGGCATGCACCAGCCACTCCGGCCGCGTCCATGATCCGACTACGGTTACGGGGAAAAGCTTTTCATTTGCCATCAGGAATCTTGACCTCAGCTAATCGATGCGCGCATTACGTCGATTTGTAAACCGCCCGGGCAAGTTATCTTTTGCCACGAGCCCAGTATCTCTCAGTACGCTATTATCCCGAACCTGAACCGGCGCCACTTCTATCGGGGGCAATCACAACTCGTTTTTGTAGATCGCCCCGTCCTTCATGATCACCTTTAGATACCGTTGTGGGTCCGTCAACACGTGCAGGTCGGCAAGCGGATCACCGTCGATCACGAGCAGATCGGCAAAAGCGCCCGGTGCAACTACCCCCAGCTTACCCTGATACATCAGCAGCTCCGCATTCACCACCGTGGCCGACCTAATCACGTTTTGGGCATCATCGAATTCGCCGCGTAAGGCGAATTCCCGGAGTTGCGACTGCCGCGCATCCGGCCCCCATAGATCAGTCCGAGCGCGATCGGAACTCGATGCTGTTTCGCCCATTGATAAACTTGCTTGCCGCGTGCGACTGTTCGTTCGAGATTCGCCACGATCGACGGCGCCAGCCCGGTAGTTGGGGCACTTTCGATTCTTTGCACCAGCGAGATGAATGTCGGGTCAAGAAAGGCCGATGCTGCCCGATCATCGCCGCGGTCTCTTCACTGATAAAATTGCCGTGTTCGAGTGAGCGGATGCCGCATTCCAGGCAGCGCTTAACCGCCTCGTCGCTATAGGCATGCGCCATCACGTACGTTCCGCGCGCCGCAGCTTCCTCCACGATCGCCCGCAGCTCTTCCAGCGAGAATTCATAACGCGTCGCATGCCCTTCGGCAGGAAATACCACACCGCCGGAGACAAAGACCTTGATTTGCGCCGCCCCCTTACGGAGCTCCTCGCGCGCGGCGCGCCGCACCTCGGCGACACCATCGGCGATTATTGACATTACCGAATACGGCCCGGGATGGCCGCTCGGATCGACCGTCTCGGAAGGCGTCCGGAAATCTGCGCCACCGCCGGTCTGCGTTAGCGCGCGCCCGGAGTAGAACAGCCGCGGACCAACGATCTGCCCAGTTTCCAGCAGATGTGCGATCGTATGATCTGCGCCGCCCGCCTCACGCAGCGAAGTGAATCCGTCCATCAAGGCGCTGCGCAGATAGTTAGCCGACGCAACCGCGATTTCCGACTCCGCATAAGATCGATTCTTCGGAGTCAGCGAGAGACCCGTAATGTGCGCATGCGCATCGATCAACCCGGGCATCAGGGTTCGCCCACCGACGTCGATGACCTTCGCATCATCGAGCGTAATCGGCGTCCGCGATATCGCTTCGATCAGGTTGCCATTGACCAGTACGTTGGATGAACCCTGCAGTTCGCGATGGCCGTCAAGCAACAGTTGCGCATTCGTAAATAATGTTTTTGACATTTACAAATTGCTAAAGAAATGCCCGGCCACGAGCGGCGGACCGGGCATTGTCGCGGCGATTAGCTCATTACTTGTTCGGCTGCGGAGTCATTCGCAGATAAGGCTTGAGCTCGCGCCAGCCTTTCGGGAATTTCTCCTTCATCACCTTCGGATCGGTGAGCGACGGCACGATCACGACAATCCTCACCTTGCTTCCAGTCGCCCGGCGTCGCTACCGAATGATTGTCCGTCAACTGCAGCGAATCGATCACGCGCAAAATTTCCTGGAAATTACGCCCAGTGCTCTGCGGATAAGTAATCATTAGCCGCACCCGCTTCTTCGGATCGATCACAAAGACCGAGCGCACAGTGGTCGTGTCGCTCAAATCCGGATGAATCATCTCATACAGCGTCGAGACCTTCTTGTCCGCATCACCGAGGATCGGGAAGTTCATCTTAGTATGCTGAGTCTCTTCGATGTCGCCGATCCAGCCCTGATGCGATTTCACGTCATCAACGCTCACCGCAATCGCTTTCACGTGCCGCTTGTCGAACTCGGGCTTGAGCTTCGCCACGATTCCCAATTCGGTCGTGCAGACCGGCGTGAAATCTTTCGGATGAGAAAACAAAATCGCCCAGTTGTCGCCGATCCAGTCGTGAAAATGGATCGTGCCTTCGGTCGATTCCTGCGTGAAGTCCGGGGCGATGCCCCCTAATCGAATTGCCATTGATGCCTCCTGTACGAGTCATCCATCTGAAAGTCACTCTCCAGAATAGATGACTTAGATCATTTTACTAATCATATATATTCTGCCGGGGCGGAGCAAAATCCCGCTCCCCGCAGGATCTCGACAGTTGACCGGCGTGGACCTAGTTGCTGGTACGCCTGTTATCTGCCTGCCGCTGTTCGATAAACGCGTTGACGTACTCGCGATGTTCGGGGCTGCGGGAACATCGTTCGAGCGCGAAGTTCTCGAATTCCATCGCATGCTCGAGCGTGCCGTCGAGTCCTTGAAACAACGCCCGCCGAAGCATCGCGACTGACAGTGGCGAGCCTTGCGCGATCTCCGCCGCCATCTCACGCGCCTTCGTGAGCAGATTTGCCGCCGGTGCGACCGCGCTGACCAAGCCCATCGCGAGGCATTCGCTGGCCGTGTACTGGCGCCCACTCAGCATCATCTCAACGGCGCGCGACGCTCCAATCATGCGCGGCAGAAAATAAGTCGAACCCAGCTCCGCCATCAGCCCGACCCGCGCGAAGATAAATCCGACCTTAGCTTCTTCCGCCATGATCCGAATATCGCATGGCAGCGCCATCGTGATCCCGATCCCGAGCGCGAAGCCGTTAATCGCGACAATCGAGGGCTTGCTCATCGTGCGCACGAGATTCGGAAACGCGAGCATCTCGCGCCCCTCGCGCGACGAACCGCGTTCCGCTGACGGCGGCGCCTTTTGCGCTTCGATCGCATTCGCGAAGCCGGCGATATCCGCTCCGGCGCAGAATGCGCGGCCCGCGCCGGTCATGATAATCGCGCGCGCCTGCCGATCCTCATCGGCACGATGGAAAGCCTCGACAATCTCGCGGCCCATCGTCGCGGTATAGGCGTTCATCTTGTCGGGACGGTTCAGCGTGATTGTCGCGATCCCGCCCGCTGCTTCGTAGAGTATCGTCTCGTACGACATCTCAACTTACGCGCGCTTCTTCTTTTTGTGGCTGCGCGCCTCCCGGATCCGCTCTTTGAGTCTTACTTCGCGCCGCTTGCGCCGCCGTTTGATCTCGCGTTGCCGCTCTGATGCCATACCTTACCGATACTCCCTTACTTTTTTCTCGTGCTAGTGTTGCGTCCGCAAATAGCAAACCCCACTTGTTATCCCGACCGGAGCGAGTCCGCGAGTGCAGCGGAGGGACCTCCGCGAAGCGATTCTAAAGAATCCACCTGTGCAGAGCTTCCTAGCGGCTCATCTCATTTAAGGCTTCCCGCAATTCACGACAAATCTCTTTCATCACGTTTTTGCCTTGCGACAGGATATGCCCAAGCGTGAAGAACCCGTGAATCGTGCCTTTGTAATCTGAATGTTTAACTTTTACCCCAGCCTCTTTGAGCTTGCTGGCATAGGCCGCGCCCTCGTCATGCAGCGGATCGTATTCCGCCGTGATTACTAATGCAGGCGGCAGATTGCCGAAATTCGTTGCGCGCAACGGTGACGCATACGGCTTTGCGCCATTGCCCGGCTCACCGAGATACAGATTCCAGAACCATTCCATGCCGGCCTTGGTCAGCAGATAACCTTCCGCATTCGCTCGATATGACCCCGTATCCAGTCGATAGTCAGTCACCGGATAAATTAGTAGTTGATACTTAAGCGACGGCCCGCCGCGATCACGCGCCATCTGCGCAACTACCGCGCTCAGATTTCCGCCCGCACTATCGCCGCCAACCGCGATCCGCGCCGGATCTCCGTCTATCGATGTCGCATTCTCAGCAACCCATTTTACCGCTGCGTAGCAATCTTCGGGTCCGGCGGGAAACTTATGCTCGGGCGCGAGCCGGTAATCCACCGACACCACAATACATCCCGCGCCGTTCGCCAATCCCCGGCACACGATGTCATATGATTCGATATCGCCGATCACCCATCCGCCGCCATGCAGAAAGACCAGAACCGGCAGCGGCCCCTTGCCTTCCGGCGTATAGACTCGCACCGGAATCTTGTCGCCGCCCGCGTCGATCGTCCGATCTTCGACCTTCTTGACGGATTCGCGCTCAGTCACCGGCGCGAACAGCTCGCGGATAAACTTGCGCGCGTCAGCCACCGGCAGCGTCTCCAGTGGTGGCGCTCCCGACGCGGCAGCCTGATCGAGAAATGCTTTGGTTTCTGCATCGAGCGGCATGCTCTATCCTCCTGAGCCGGGCTGAAATCCCGTCGCCATCATAGAGCCGCCGCTCCGAATGCGCCAGCCTCGCTCGCGCACTACGTCCCCACATCTTCGGGCGAAGCGAGTCAACGATCCTCGTCATGACAAAAATGTCGCGCGAAGAATCCCTAAATTCTTTTCATAAAAGAATGCCGCCGCCGTTCGCCCTTGCAGCCCGCCATCGACCCGCGTTACAAGCAGAACATCGAGCGAAGCATTATCCGAGGAGATTCCGCGATGGGCGCGAAAGTCATCTTTGAACGCGATATCGAAATCCCCCTCCGCGACGGACTGGTCCTCAAGGCCGACCTCTTCCGTCCCGACACTCCCGAGAAGCTGCCGGTTCTGCTCAATCGCACGCCTTACGACAAAAAATTCCCCCAAATATCTTTCAACACGCTCGATCCGATTCGCGCCGCCCAACGCGGTTACAACGTCGTCTTTGTCGATTGCCGCGGCCGCTACGCCTCGCCCGGCAACTTCACCTGCTTCGTCGATGAGCAGCCGGACGGCTACGACACTATCGAGCATCTCGCGCGACAGCCCTTCGCCGACGGCAAGGTCGGGATGTTCGGGGCGTCCTACATGGGCGCAACCCAGTGGCTCGCCGCGACTCAAGCGCCCCCGTCGCTCAAGGCGATGGTCCCCTCGATCACCGCCAGCGACTATCACGACAACTGGACTTATCAGGGCGGCGCATTTTCGCTCTTCTTCAATGTCAGTTGGCTGATGACCAACGTGGCGATCGCCGGCCTGATGCGCGAGCGCGACGAGAAGGACGAAGCCCGCAAGGAACTCGCCGCCGTGATGAGCAAGATCGATACGATGCGCGAGTTCATGTACTCGACTTCGCTCGCCGATTTTCCGCTGTTCCGCGCCGGCGCACCGTACTTCTTCGACTGGCTCGAACATCCCTATTACGATTCCTACTGGCGCCAGCTCTGTATCGAGGAGTACTACCCGAAGATCAACGTCCCGACGCTGAACTTCGGCGGATGGTACGACATCTTCGCGGGCGGCACCGTCCGCAATTATCGCGGGATGCGCGATCGCGGCGCGGGCGACGGCCGCAATGCCCGCCTCGTGATGGGCCCCTGGTTCCATACGCTCCCGCTCGGCAGTCAGGTCGGGCAGGCCGATATGGGCTTTCGCGTCGGGCTATGTGTCGATCGATTATGACGGTCAGCAGCTCAACTTTTTCGACCGCTGGCTCAAAGGCAAGAGCAGAGGCGCAGCCGACGAAGATCCGGTCCGCATCTATACGATCGGCGCAAATGAGTGGCGTGACGAAAAGGATTGGCCGCTGCCCGGTACCGAATTCCGCCGCTATTATCTCCATAGCCGCGGCAAGGCGAACAGCGCCAATGGCGACGGCGCGCTCGATACCAGCACGCCCGGCGATGAACATCCAGATTGCTTTCTCTACAATCCGTTAAATCCGGTGCCGACCAACGGCGGCGGCCTCTGTTGCTATCACAACGCCGTCCCGGGCGGCGCGTTTGATCAGACCGCGATCGAGCAGCGCGAGGACGTGCTGGTCTATTCGACCGATCCGCTTGCCGAAGACCTCGAAGTCACCGGCCCGGTCGCGCTGACCCTCTATGCGTCAACATCAGCACCCGATACCGATTTCACTGCCAAACTCGTCGATGTCGGCCCGTGCGGATGCTCTGCGATGAACCTCACTGACGGCATCCTCCGCGCCCGCGTCCGCGAATCGAAGTCCGACCCGAAGCTGCTCACGCCGGGCAAAGTCTATGAGTTCACGATCGATATGTGGTCAACCTCGGTCTTGTTCAAAGCCGGCCATCGCATCCGGCTCGAAGTCAGTTCGAGCAACTTCCCACGCTTCGATCGCAATCCGAATACCGGGCATGAGCTTTTCACCGACTCCGAGATGCGTCCCGCGCTGCAAACCGTGATGCATGAAAAAGGCTTCGCCTCGTACCTGATGCTGCCAGTGATTTCAAAGAACCGCTGATTGGGCAACCCTGCTGCGGAACCCGGAGCTACCGCGCGAGGATTGATAGCTAATTCGCGCAGCAGCGCCGCGCCGTCACCGCTCCAGGCGCTTCCGTGCATGCAGGCGAGAGTGGTGGGGTGGGCGACCGCTAGCTTCTCCAGTAGGGCTCCGGTGTCCTTGCCGTTGGCGTAATAGGACAGCTTCATGCGGAGCGCTTCGCTCGGTCCGAGAATATCGGATTTCGTCAGAGGCTCGGGTTTGTCACCGCTCTGTGTGAAGAGATCGCCGCACATCAGCGTACTTGAGCGAGTTTCCATCATCAGACCACTTTCCCATCCGTGGGGCAGATGGGGCGTGTCGAACCATCTCAATGTGTGCGTGCCCAACGATAGCGTTTCTCCGTCAATCATGACGCGGGGCTCGCGGTCGGCAAGGTCCTGCACTGAGGTCATCGCCGCGATGCGGCTGCATAGCGTGACGGCATGCGGCGCGGCGGCGAGCCACTGATTGAGCGAGCCGCACTCATCGGCTTCAACATGCGAGAAGCTAACGTAGCGCAATCGTTCGATCGGCATCACGCTGGCAACAGCCTTCTGCACCGTCGCGAAGCTGCGCCGCGTTCCCGTGTGAAACAACAATGGCGCATCATCAACGATCAAATACTGATTGAAGGTAAATCCGCCGGGAATCGCGGCGATCGGCGTGCTGATGCGATAGATTTGCTCTGCAATCTCGTCAACTCGCGTGCCGGACTGTGTGTCGATAATGCCCATGATTTCCCTCCATTGATCCGACTTGTGCGGCTAGATGCATGCCGGAAACTAGCACACGCGATCAATTCTACTCCACCTGATTCCTCTCGCTCCATGAGCAGAAGCGGGGACTGGTCTCTTGTATTAACCACTGACTTAATTACTATGACTCTCGATTTCCGATGGAACGCACCCGCGACTTGGCTCGAACCCGCGAGCGGCTGCTCGCCGCCGCGCTGACCGAGTTTGCCGCCCACGGCCTCGCCGGCGCGCGATGCGACGCGATCGCGCGCCGCGCCCGCGTCAACCAGCGCATGATCTTCTACTGCTTCGGCTCGAAACAGAACCTCTATCGCGAAATCCTGCGGCGCAAATTCAACGATCGCGCCGCTTTCTATGAATCCGCTCCCGACGACCTCGCGAGCGCCATTCACCATTGGTATGAGGCCAGCGCGAGCGACCTCGAATGGGTTCGCCTGCTCGAATGGGAAGCCCTCGGCCCTCTCGATGAGCCGCTCGTCGATGCGGACGAGCGTCGCACTTATATCAAACGCAGTCTCGCCCGTCTGCGCCGCGCCCAGCTTAATCATCGCATTCCCGCGGGACTCGATCTTAGCCAGCTCCATCTCTCGATGATCGCCCTCACGATCTTCCCGCTGGCCTTTCCCCAGATGACCCGGCTCGCGACCGGCCTTGCGCCCACCGACCCGCGCTTCCGGCGCAAGCGTCTCCAATTTCTGCAATGGCTCGGCGAGCGGCTCGCGTCCAACCTCGATGCTCCTTCAAACCAATGCAGCTCGTCTGCTCGCAGCAGGCGCAAGACCACCTCCGCCGATTCCACTTAGCTCTCGATCACGCCGATGGCTGCCGCTACGCCCGATACCAATCTTGCCGCGCTGACGCCTCCTGTTGCGCCCCACGCGCCGCACAAATGGCTGATCGCGCTAGCCGTGATGCTCGGGGCGACGCTCGAAGTTCTCGACAGCTCGATTGTCAACGTCTCGCTTCCCCATATGCAGGGCACCTTCTCCGCCAGCGTGGACGAGATCGCGTGGGTGCTCACCAGCTATCTCGTCGCCAACGGCGTGATGATCCCGATGACCGGCTGGATTTCCGCCCGCTTCGGACGTAAACGCTATTTCCTCTTTTCGGTCGCCACCTTCGTCGTCGCTTCGACCCTTTGCGGCGCAGCGCGCTCGCTCGACGAGATTATTGTCTTTCGTCTGCTCCAGGGTTTGGCCGGTGCGGCCATGATCCCCTCCTCGCAGGCCATCTTGATGGAAACCTTTCCACCGCAAGAGCAGCAGATGGCGATGGCAATGTGGGGCGTCGGTTTGATGGTCGCGCCAATCCTTGGCCCCACCGTCGGCGGCTGGATCACCGACAACTGGAGTTGGCGCTGGACCTTTTACATCAATGTCCCGCTCGGTGCAGTCGCCTTCCTGATGGTCTCCACTTTTGTTCACGACCCCAGCTACTTGCGCACTCGCCATCGTGGCGCGTCGATCGATTACGTCGCCATCACTTATCTCGTCCTCTGTCTCGGCCTGGCCCAAGTTGTCTTCGATCGCGGCGAGCGCGCTGACTGGTTCAACTCCAACTGGGTGATCTGGGCAACCGCCGTCTCAGCCGCTGCGACGCTCCTGCTGATCATACGCGAGTTGCGCATCCCCGAGCCGATTCTCGAATTTCGCTTCATGGCGATTCCGCAGTTCGCCACTGCCGTCTTTCTGGTTGTGATGCACAGCTTTATCCTGTTCGGTACCGGCGTCCTCAATCCCCTCTTTCTGCAGGAATTCATGGGCTATACCGCCTGGAAAGCCGGATTGATCATGGCCCCGCGCGCGTTGGCCGCGATGACCTCGATGATGATCACTGGGCAAATCGCCCGCCGCGGCATCGATAATAAGCGCCTCATCGGTGTCGGCTTCACGCTGATGTCGATCGGGCTTTGGCGGATGTCCCATTGGAATCTCCAGATCGGGATGACCCGCGTTATCGCCGATAGTATCGTGCTTGGCCTTGGCTTGGGCATCTGCTTCCCGATTCTCTCCGCGGCCGCGCTGACTTGCGTGCCGCGCGAGCGGATGGGCTTCGCCTCAAGCCTCTACAATATGATGCGCAATAACGGCGCAGCTTTCGGTATCGCCTGGCTGACCAGCATGCTGGTGCATAACCAGAACATCCATCAAGCCTATCTGGTGCAGCATTTCTCGGTCTTCGATGCGTGGCGGATGGGCGCGCAGTCGGCGCACGCGCCCGGCTCGCCCAGCTTCAATCTCGCTACGCAAATGGTCACCGGCCAAAAGCAGAGCCTCGGGATGGTCTATGGCACGATCCAGCAGCAATCCGCGATGCTCGCCTTTAACGACATCTACCGGATGCTCACGGTGATGGCTGCACTGATGATCCCATCGTTCCTGTTGTTCCGCAGCCAGCGACCTGCCGGCCCCGCCCCCGCCGCCCACTAGGGACTCCTGCACAAGGCTAAATCGTCATCCTGAGCCGGTGAGCAACGCGAGCCGTCACTAGTGGAGCGCGTCCCCGCGCTAAGCGAGCAGGCGAGTCTGCGAGCTGCGTTTACAATCGAGGAACTCCTAATTCTGCTGTCCTGAAAACCGCCGCCCATTGCCGATGTCTCTCGTGAAATATCGCGCTTCCCGTCTGCCTGCCGCGAAACTCGCCTCCTTCCTCGATTCGCGCTATGACCGCTTGAGACCTTCAACGGAGGAATTCTCGATGGAACTCGGACTCGACGGCAAAGTCGCACTGATAACCGGCGGCAGCAAAGGAATTGGACGGGCAGCCGCGATGGGTTTCCTTGCGGAAGGCGCGTCCGTCCTGATTTGCGCCCGCGGTCAGGAGGCTCTCGCCGAGACCGTCGCGAGCGCCGGACACGAAGCGCGTGAACGTATCGACACGATTGCCGCCGACCTGACCGACCCTGAGTCGATCCGACGCGTAGTTGCCCGATGCGTCGAGCGCTTCGGCCGCATCGATATCCTGATCAACAATGCCGGCAGCGCCCGCACCGGCTCCTTTCTCGAATTGTCCGATGAAGCTTGGCTCACCGACTGGACGCTGAAGTTCTTCGGCTACGTGCGGATGGCGCGCGAAGTAATCCCGCGGATGAAGGCCGATGGCGGCGGCGTAATCGTGAACATCATTGGAGCGGCGGCGCTGAATCCACGCGCGACCTACACGATCGGCGGCGCAGCCAACGCCGCACTGAATCATTTCACCAAGGCCTTGGCCGAGGAAGGCGCGCAGCATCAGGTGCGAGTAGTCGGCATCAATCCCGGACCAATTCTCACCGAACGGCTGCTCAAGATGCGCGCCGGTCTGAACCCTTCACACGCCGGGCAATCTGCGGAAGCGGCGTTTCGCTCGATGACTCCGCTGGGACGAATCGGCCAACCCGAGGAAGTCGCGGACCTGATCCTTTTCCTCGCGTCGCCACGCGCCGCCTTCATTCACGGTGCGAACATCACGATCGATGGCGGCATGACCAAAGGACTGATGGGCTGAACTAGCCGGACGGTTTCTTGAATCATTAGGCCTATTAGGCGGGACGCAGCCAAACAGGATGGGAAAGGCGCCGAAGGGTTAGATCGCCTCGGCATGCTCGAAGCTTTCGATAACCTGCAGCAGCGCTCGAGGCTCGATCGGTTTCACCACAAACGCCATTCCTCCTGCATCTTTCGCCCTCTGCATCTCATTACGGCAGCTCGACATGATTACCACTGGCAAGTTCATGATCGTGGATCATTACGCCGCCTTTCCAAAAAACCCCATCCATCGAGTACTGGCATAACCAAATCCAGCAAAATCAATGCAGGCAGGACTTCAGAGCGTGCAAGCCACTGAAGCGCATCATATCCGTTCGGAGCGTATTGGACGGTATAGCCGCGACGCGATAAAAATTCCGTCAGCGCGTCGCATGATTCATAATCATCATCGACTAGCAAGATCATCCGTCTCTCTCCGCGACGCCATTTACTAATCGAGAGACGCACGTTATGTGCCATCAGAGTAGTAGAGTAAGGCTAATCTTACTAAATCTAAATCGTGCCAAAGCTTTTCGCGTGACTTGTACTCATAATTAGTTTTATAAATTCATGAACCTATTATTCAAGTGAAGTTGCCTGCGATATTTAATCAACAATCGCCTGGTTAAAGCTATATTAGGTCAGATATCAGCTCTAAGCTGGTAGCTCTAATTCTCTTTATGTGCGTAATATTAAAGTTAAGCCCGAATCTTTTAAGCAAGCGTATATGCACATTATAACGTGCTTACAGATTGATTGACTATTTAGCCGTTCGATGAATAATAGGCTGCGAACGTAAAAGCTGACAGTTGAGCCTGATCATATTAGAGTAGTATTTGTACTAAACAATCATACAAAGCTCGGTTGAAAGTCTATAGGACCTCTCTCACTACCGGAGAGCGGTGGGAAGACGAATTCAGGTTGCGGCGCGCCGACGGCGTATTTCGCTGGCACCTCTCGCGCGCCATGCCCATTCGTGACTCTCACGGACGTATCATCCGCTGGATCGGCACCAACACCGATATCCATGATCAAAAGCTTGCCTTGCTCGAACGGGAGGCGCTGCTTAAGGCGGAACAACAGTTGCGCTTGAACGCGGAAAAAGCGAGCCGCGAAAAAGATGAATTTCTGGCCGTTGTTTCTCACGAATTGCGCAACCCGCTTAATGCGGTGCTCGGATGGGCCCATTTGCTTAACAGTGACGCCCAGGATGAAGACCAGCGCGCGCTGGCACGCCAGAAGATCGAATCCAATGCCCATGCACTCGCCGATATGATCGGTGAGCTCCTCGATGCCTCCCGGATTATTAGCGACAAGCTCAAGATCGAGAAATCGACTCTCGATTTGAGCGACCCCTTGCGGGACGCGCTTGAATCGGTCCGCTCAGCCGCTGAAAGCCGGCAAATCGAGCTCGTCTGTGACTTGCCGCGGTCCGCCGTACCCGTGCTGGGCGACGCACGCCGCCTCCAGCAGGTCTTCGCCAATCTTCTCAATAACGCGATCAAATTCAGCGCCAGTAATCAGCAGGTTCACGTGAGTATCGCCACGGACGAGGGCTTCGCCACTGCAATTGTCCGCGACGAGGGCGAAGGTATTGATCCGGCTTTCATGCCCAAATTATTCACGCAGTTCAGTCAGGCCGACGCCTCTACGACGCGGCGGCATGGCGGTCTCGGCCTGGGCCTCTACACCGCGAAACATCTCATCCAGATGCATGGCGGCGTTATCCACGCCGAAAGCGCGGGGCGTGGACGCGGCGCGACCTTTATGGTTCGCCTACCCGCCGCCACTCAGCGAATTCTGCGGCCCACGCCGCCGCCGATTCATGAAGTCGCCGTCTCGTTGATTGGAATCAATGTTCTCGCGCTGGACGACGACCCCGAGGCTTGCGACTTGCTCACCTCGGTGCTGCTGAGTCGCGGAGCGACCGTTACCGCAGTTGGATCGGTAGCGAAGGTTCTCGAAACGCTCCGTTATGGCTTGCCGGAGGTGATCCTGTCCGACCTCTCGATGCCCGAGGTGGATGGCTATGGCCTCATTGATCGGCTGCGCTCTTCAACTAATCCTGCGTGGCGCAGTCTCCCGGTGATTGCCGTGACCGCGCTGGCCAGCGAACAGGAGCGCGTCAAAGCCCTCTCCAGAGGATTTACCGCCTATCTTACCAAGCCGCTCGATGTCCCTTTGCTCTGCCGGACTATCGTTGACCTGGTGCGCACTCGCCTGATGGCTTGACCCGCTCGATAGCACAACCCTTTAAGAATCCCTCTTCCTTGTCTCACTAGGGGATAATGGAGCGGAGCTGGGCAACTCCCCGCGCCGCGTCAGCGGTGAAACTCTGCATGGTGAAGTATTACATGCTTCACGTGAAACATCGATCGTCAACGCATCGCCCCTATTTTTGTCATTCCGATAGGAGCGAAGCGGAGAAAGCGATCCTGCTCTATGCAGAGCCGACCGCGATCGCGTTAGAATAGTTATGTATGTACTGGACCACCGATCAGTATCCGGCAATCGTTTCTCGACTTCTTTGCCGAGCGCGGCCACGAAATCGTGCCGTCCGCCTCGCTGATTCCCAAGGGCGACCCGACCCTGCTCTTCACCAATGCCGGAATGGTGCCAGTTTAAGGATTACTTCCTCGGCATCCGCACGCCCGCCGCGAAGCGCGTCGCCGATTGCCAGAAATGCCTGCGTATCTCGGGCAAGCATAACGACCTTGAAGCAGTCGGCCGCGACAGCTATCACCATACGTTTTTCGAGATGCTCGGGAACTGGTCGTTCGGCGATTACTACAAGGCGGAAGCGATCGCGTGGCATTGGGAGCTGGTGACCAAGGTCTGGGAAATTCCTGCCGGAACGGCTGTGGGCGACCGTCTATAAGGATGACGACGAAGCCGAGCAGGCTTGGCTCAGAACTTCAAAGCGCTGCCGCACAGGATCGAATCCTGCGCGTTCGGCGAAAAGGATAATTTCTGGGAGATGGGCGAGACCGGCCCATGCGGTCCCTGCTCGGAAATCCATATCGACCGCGGCGAGGAAGCCTGCGCAATACTGCACGCATCGCGCGCGGGCGAATGCGCGGTGAACGTCGATGGCTGCGCGCGCTTTATCGAACTCGGCAATCTGGTCTTCATCCAGTACAACCGCGACGCGTCGGGCAAGCTGACGCCGCTGCCGATGAAGCATGTCGATACCGGCACCGGCCTGGAGCGCGTCGCGTCAGTGCTGCAGAGTCTCGAGACGGGCCGGTATCTGGGCAATTACGATACCGATGTGTTTCAGACGATCATCAGTTCGATCCGCGAATTTGAGTGAGACGGCGACGCCAAGCGCGGCACGCAAGCACGACGATCCGGACAGTTATGTTTACGGACACGAATTCGGACGATGTTTCGTATCGAGCAATCGCCGATCACGCGCGTGCGATTAGTTTTCTGATTGCCGATGGGGTTCGCCCCGGCAACACGGATCGCGAATATGTTTTGCGCCGTCTGATTCGTCGCGCGGTGCGTCATGGACGCGCAGCTCGGGATCGAGAAGCCGTTTCTCAGTGAGATCTGCCAAGCGGTGCGGTCGTCGATGGGTTCTGCCTATCCCGAACTCATCGAGTAGCGGATCTCGAGATTGCCCGTGTCGTTACTGACGAAGAAAATCGCTTCCGCGAGACGTTGGAGCGCGGCCTCGACCTACTCAACATTGTGCTAGCGCAACCTCCAGCCGGAAGGCCTCGCATCCTCGTCGGTGATGTGGCCTTCAAGCTGTATGATACATATGGATTTCCACTCGATCTCACGCAGGACATTCTGCGCGATCGCGGAATTGAAGTAGATGTTGCAGGGTTCAATCGCCTGATGGAGGAGCAGCGCGAGCGCGGACGTGCGGCGCGCAAGGACGATCTCGCAGCGCCCGAAATCGCGCTGAACGCGGGCGCTCCCTCCCAGTTCGTCGGCGCCCACGATTACGAGGCCGACTCGGAAGTCCTCGCGGCGCAAACCGACCAACGGCAATGTCACGCTCGTCACCGCCGAGACCCCCTTCTATCCCGAAGGCGGCGGACAGATCGGCGATCGCGGCGTGATCGAGACCGAATCGGGAGCGCTGCTTGAGGTTTTCGATACGCGCAAGCAGGACGGCTCGATCCTGCATCTTGGGCGGATCCTGCGCGGCGACGCCGCCGAATTCGAACGTGGCCGCCGTGTCCATTTGAAAATCGATCGCGAGCGCCGCGACGCCGCGATGCGGAATCATTCGGCGACTCATATCCTCCATTATGCGCTGCGCGAAATCGCTCGGCACGGAGGTCCATCAGGCGGGTTCGCTGGTCGAGCCCGGCCGCCTGCGCTTCGACTTCAACCATCAGGGACCGATCGCAGCGGACGACCTGACCACGATCGAGGAGGAAATCAACGCGCGCATCCGCGAGAACGCCGAATGTGACGTTCGAGGAGATGGCCTATGACGACGCGCTCAAGGCCGGCGCTCTCGCCTTTTTCGGCGACAAGTACGGCGACCGCGTGCGCGTGGTGCGGATGGGTGACTTCTCGGTCGAGCTCTGCGGCGGCACTCACGTGAATCGTACCGGCGATATCGGGCTGTTCAAACTGCAAGGCGAGTCGGGCGTCGCGGCAGGCGTCCGCCGGATCGAAGCCTTTACCGGGCAGGGCGCGCTGGACGCGATCCGGGCACGCGAAAAGATCCTCGAAGAGATCGGCGCTCAGCTTGGCGCGCGCGACACCGCGGCGCTCGATCGCCTTGAACGGCTGGTCGCACGCGAAAAGGAACTCGAAAAAAAGCTGCGCGTGCTCGAACAGAAGTTAATTGCCGGTGAAGGCGTGTCCGGCAACGGCGCGGAGCAGATTCGTGAGGCGAGCGGGATCAAAGTCGTTACCCGCAAGCTCGACGGCGTCGATCCGAAAGCGATGCGCGAAATTGCCGACCGCCTGCGCCAGAAGCATAGCCCGGCAGTGGTCGCACTCGGCTCTGATCTCGGCGATGGCAAGGCCGCAATCCTGGTCGCCGTTACCTCCGACCTTACGTCGCGGGTCAAGGCCGGCGATCATCGTCAAGCAGCTCGCGCCTATCGATCGGCGGCACGGGCGGCGGTCGGCCCGATTTCGCGCAAGCCGGCGGCCGCGATCCGTCGAAACTCGCGACGGCGCTCGATCAGCGTCGTCGCGCTGATTCGCGCCGGGAATCAGTAATCGGTTCTTAATTCCCGCCGATTTAACAATCGGCTTCAAAAGCGATAGCATCGCTCGGCAAGATGGATCGTAATAATGGCGTGGCGGAAACGACCGATAGGTTGAACGGCACTGTCTCCACTCTGCGTACCGAAGACGCGTTGGAACTCCACTTCGATGACCATCGCTTGTTCACCGAGCTGCTCGGTCAACATGACGCGCACATGCGCACGATCGAGCAGGCCTTGGGTGTGCGAATCGGCAGTCAACGGCAGCACTCTCAAAGTCGCGGGCGGACATGCGGAACAAGCGATGGCCGGCAAGCTGCTCGGCGAACTTTATGAATTGTTGAAACGCGGCTATCCGATCTATGCCGGCGATGTCGAATACGCGACGCGAATTGTGCGCGGCGATCGCAATGCGGACCTCAAGGATATCTTCCTCGATACGGTTTATGTGTCGGCGCACAAGCGCGTTATCTCCCCCAAGAGCCTGAATCAGAAAGCTTATATCGACGCGATTCGCACGCACGATATCGTTTTCGGAATCGGACCAGCCGGCACCGGCAAGACCTATCTAGCGATGGCAATGGCGCTCGCCGCCTTGATGAAAAACCAGGTGACGCGGATGGTGCTCTGCCGTCCGGCGGTCGAAGCCGGCGAAAAGCTCGGTTTTTTACCGGGCGATCTTGCAGAAAAGGTCAATCCTTATCTGCGCCCGCTCTACGACGCGTTGCATGATATGGTCGATTTTGATCGCGCGCGCCGGATGCTCGAGCGCGGCACGATCGAAGTCGCACCGCTGGCTTTCATGCGCGGGCGCACGCTCAATGATTCGTTCATCATTCTCGACGAAGCGCAGAATACGACCTCCGAGCAGATGAAGATGTTCCTGACCCGGCTTGGCTACGGCTCAAAGGCGGTGATCACCGGCGACATCACGCAAATCGATCTGCCGAGCGGCAAGCTGTCGGGTCTGAAAGAGGCGCGCACCGTGCTCGCCAATACGCCCGGAATCAATTTCGTCCTTCTTCAATGAGCGCGACGTCGTGCGCCATCGGCTGGTGCAGGCCGTGATTACGGCCTACGAATCGTTCAACAACGACAATACTTCCGCACGGGAATCCGCCCCCAATCCTGGGATTTCCGGATAGCGCGTGCCGGTCGATCTGCGATGCGAAGTCGACGCGAGGTCGTCCGTTTGCGACGGCGTTGCGCAACGAAGCTTCAAGGCTTCTGACGATTCTCGGGATCGGGGCCGCCGAACTCTCGATCGTGCTCACTTCCGACGAGGAAATTCGCACGTTGAATCGTGATTTTCGCGGCAAGGATAAATCCACCGACGTGCTCTCGTTCCCGCAGTCGGAAGAAGAGGAAGTCGAACTGGTCGATTCTCTGAGCCGAGGAGGAGGGGCGGGCGCGCAGCGCCCGCCCCTCCTCCTCGGGGACGTGGTCATCTCGCTCGAGACCGCGCAGCGGCAGGCACGCGCGCTGCGCGTGCCTGCCGCTGCGCGGCTACGCACCCTGCTGATTCACGGAATCCTGCATCTGCTCGGCTACGACCACGAGCGCTCGACTGTCGAGGCGCGCCGCCATGTTCGCGCGGGAGCGCGAACTGGCGGCGCGCCTCAGCGATCCTGCTTTGGGAGGCGAGTCCGCAAAGCTTCGCGGACCCGCCTCCCAAAGCAATCTTCGCACTGCGCGATTGCGTCATAGAGCGGCACGGCGCGCGAAGCGCGCCGTGCCGCTCTATGACGACCTGCGCTCCGAATCGTGACCCTGGCCTCACGCAAACTCGGAACATCCGCGATGCTGACGCATTTCACGCGGACTTCGCGCGACGGCAGTGCGTTGGACCATCTCGTTACAATTCTTCGGGAGAGCCAAGTTCGCGGCTCTGCCCGGATGATTCCCGGCAAGCATCCGGTAGTATGTCTCTTCGACGGACCGATCGCCGATTTGGGCCGAATCCTGACGCCCGCTAATCGCCGCCGCTATCAACCTTTCGGCGATCGCGATCGACAAACGCTATGCTTTCATAATGGGTGCGCGACCAGTGATTTATATTTCACTGACAGAGGGACGGCGGATTTTGCCTTTGGACGAGCTCTGGAGAGTTGTCGCAATTGATCTTGAACGAACGCCGCAAGTCGATTGGACCTTCGAGCGCGAATGGCGATTATCAGGCGATCTACCGATTACTGCTCAAGGCGCAGTCGCGCTGGTTGAAACCTGGCAGGACGTGGCCGAAGTCTATGATCGCTTTGATGGCGCGCCGCCGTGCGCTGGCGTAATCCCGCTCGCAAAATCTGTTCGGATCAACTGCATCGATGATTTTGAGCCGAAGCTTGCGCGTTATCCTGCGCTTTATTGAGCGGCCTGATGCTTGCCGCGGCTTTTCCGAAAGCCGACCTGAATCTGCTCGCCTGGATAGCCTTCGTACCGCTCCTGTACGCAATCGCCGGCGAGCGCGTCGCGGCGGGTGTTTCTTTGGGCTTGGTTGCAGGGTTTCGTTTGTTATGTCGGGTCGGTGTACTGGATCGCGGAGACGCTTACACAATTTTACAAGCCTGCCGGTTGATTTGGCGATCTTGCCGATGCTGTTATTGGCGGGAGTGATGGCGCTGTTTACCGCGACCGCATTCTGGGTCGCGGATTTCGTAGCAGTACGGCTGTCGATTCCGATCGTCATCACGCTGCCGATCGCGTGGACCGCGGTCGAATGGGTCCGCACCTATTTCCCGATTGGCTTTCCATGGAATTTGCTGGGCTATGCGGCCTATCGCAATCTTGAGTTGATTCAGTTTGCCGAGTTCACGGGCGTTTACGGCGTCTCGGCGCTGATCATTTTTACTAACGCTGTGATTTACGTAATCGCCTCGCGAACTTACTCGCGGCGAATTCAGGCGATTAGCCTCGGTGCTTTGACCGCGATAATGGCTGCGGCGTTCATCTTTGGCATCTTTCGGATTCGCGGACTGACAGTCGAGCAGGAACAAGGCTCGCTCCAGATTGCGATGGTTCAGGGCGATATACCTCAATCGATCAAATGGGACCCCAAATTTCTCGGCTCCAGTTTCAGCGTTTACGTTGATCAGACCGAGAATGCGGCTAAGCGCGGCGCTGACTTGATTGTTTGGCCGGAAGCCGCTGCCGCATTTTTCTTCCAGCCTGATGACCATTATCCTGCTGCTTTCGCCGAAGACGCTCGTTATCGGCAGCGCCTGCTTGGACTCGCGAAGCAGACCGGTGATCCGATCCTGTTCGGCGCGCCGGCTTTGGGTGTCGAGAACCATCGCGTCGGTTTTTACAATCGGGCGTATCTGGTCTCCGGCGACGGGAAGGTTGAGGGCTGGTACGACAAGATTCAGCTCGTGCCGTTCGGCGAATATGTTCCTTTGCGACAGCCTGTTCGGGTTTTTCGTCAATCGAGTGGTCTCGGGTTTCGGCGATATGTTTGCCGGCCATCGAGCAAACCGTATTTCAGGTGAAGCGCGCAAAGCTCGGAGTTCTGATCTGTTACGAAAGCATTTTCCCGAATCTTGGCTCGCAGCGTGGTCAAAGACGGCGCGGAGGTTCTGGTCAATATCACCAACGACGCCTGGTACGGGAAAAGCTCTGCGCCTTATCAACTGCTCGCGATGGCGGCGATGCGCTCGGTCGAGACCAAGGTTCCGATGGTACGGGTGGCGAATACCGGTATCAGCGCGATTATCGAACCGGATGGGCGAATTACGGCGCGACTACTTCGCTGTTCACCCGCGGCACTGAAATCGAGCGCGTCTATTGGCGTCCGGAGCGGACGCTTTATACCGAGATCGGCGATCTCTTCGCAGAAATTTGTTTCGGTCTGACGATTGCCGGCTTTGTTGCCGCGATTCTCTTCCGGCCGCCCGCCGAGGATCGAGCATGCGACGAGTGCCTGGTCTCTTGATCGTCAATGGGCGCGATGGCGCGCCGCCGGCTCGGACCTGCTGCATTAGTTTCTCTATGTAATTATGTCAGAATTGTGGCACTAAGATTCCTACCGGAGAGCACCCATGATACTTAGCTGAAATGCGTGACCAATTGACCGATTTCGAGACCCGCAGCCGACGCCCTCGGGAGGCGTCTTTGACGTCCCCAAGCTGACCGCCCGCGAAAAAGAACTTCTCGAACAATCCACCAAGCTCGATTTCTGGGATCGGCCCGAAGCGGCGCAAGCCGTCCTTCGACGAGCACGATCGAATCAAAGCTCAACTCGTCGGATTACGAGCGGCTGAAAGAAGCATTGGAGGAGGCGCGGGTCTTTTTCTCGATGGCCGAAGAAGAGGCCCTTGATGATTCCGAAGCGGCTCGCGAAACCGCCGCCACACTCTCGGCGGCGCGCTCCGAACTCGAACGGCAGGAACTGCACCTGATGCTTGGCGGCGAGTACGATCGCCTTGGGGCGATCGTCTCGATCCATCCCGGAGCGGGCGGCACCGAGGCGCAGGATTGGGCCGAGATGCTGCTGCGGCTCTACCTCCGATGGGCCGAGCGGCGAGGCTACAAAACCGATCTCGCCGACCTTCAACCCGGCGATGGCGCGGGAATCAAGAGCGCGACCTTCGAGGTCGATGGCGAATACGCCTACGGCTATCTTAAGGCCGAAGCCGGCATCCATCGTCTCGTGCGTATTTCTCCTTATGATGCGAACGCGCGCCGCCATACCTCGTTCGCTTCAGTGTTCGTCTTCCCGGCAATTGACGACAAGGTCGAAGTCGTAATCAATCCCGCCGACCTGCGAATTGATACTTTTCGCGCCTCAGGCGCGGGTGGTCAGCACGTCAACAAGACCGACTCTGCCGTGCGCTTTACGCATATTCCGACCGGCATCGTCGTGACCTGCCAGAATGAACGCTCGCAGCATAAGAATCGTGCGATGGCGATGAAGATCCTGCGCGCGCGCCTCTTCGAACTCGAACAACGGAAGAAGCGCGAGGAGCTTGAGAAGTTCAGCAAGGAGAAAAAGGAAATCGCGTGGGGCAGCCAGATTCGCTCGTACGTGCTGCATCCGTATCAGATGGTTAAGGACCATCGCACGGGCGTCGAGAGCGGGCAACACCAACGCGGTGCTCGATGGCGCATATCGATCCGTTTATCGAGGCCTATCTGATGGGCGTCCGCAAGGGCGACCCGGAGGCTATTTCCGCCTGATCGGTTTGCGGCCTGCATCGCAACGTGCCAAAGCAATCTTCAAAGGAGCCAGTCATGATCGATCTCTATTTCTGGATCACTCCGAACGGCTACAAGGTTTCGATTCTGCTCGAAGAGCTCGGATGGGACTACAACGTTATCCCGATCAATATCGGCAAAGGCGAGCAGTTCAAGCCGGAATTCCTCAAAGTCTCACCCAACAACAAAATCCCCGCGATGGTCGATCCTGATGGTCCGGACGGCAAGCCGCTCGCGATCTTCGAGTCGGGCGCGATGCTCATGTACCTCGCTGAAAAGAGCGGATGGAAATTCATGCCACAGGACACGCGCAAGCGTTATGACGTAATCCAGTGGTTGATGTTCCAGATGGCGAGCGTCGGTCCGATGCTCGGTCAGGCTCATCATTTCCGCCGCTACGCCCCCGAGCAGATTCAGTACGCGATCGATCGCTATACCAATGAAGCAGCTCGCATCTATGGCGTGATTGATAAGAGGGTTGCGGAAGCGGGATATCTTGCCGGCGAATACTCGATTGCTGACATGGCAACCTATCCGTGGCTGCGCACGCATCATTGGCAGGGGCAGAATCTCGAGGACTTCCCGAACCTCAAGCGCTGGTATGATGCGATCGAGGCGCGTCCGGCAGTCCAGCGGGGTCTCGCGGTGATGAAAGAAGAAGTCGAGAAGAGCCGCGGCGCCAAACCCGACAAGAAATCATGGGAAATCCTATTTGGCAAACAACAATTCGAGAAACGCAGCTAAAACAAACTAGCTTATGGGATTAGATAGTTCGAACGGTAGGATAGAAATAAGCTATGATTCATCTAGAAGTTGCCTTGGCCCAGGCCAAGGCAACTTTCTTGTCTTCCTATTTGGTTCCGCCGTTAAGCGTCATCAGTATCGATCCATTGCCCAAATCAATAATCATATATTCGCCGGTTGAGGTGCTACTCTCAGCGACAAAGTGGCCTGATTGAGTAAGGCTCGGCGAAGCTGCTATTGCCACCGGGAACAAGTCGAAAACGTCGTTAGCGGCTGGGCTCTTACAGCTTCCGCTGGTAGTGACGACCAAAGTTCCTGCAGCGCCACTCGCCGCAGCATGCGTGACTGCCGGTGAAGAGCCGACCGGGCTCGGTGTAATCGTCGGCACCGGCGTGGGGCTGATGCTCTCCCCGCTGAAAAATCCGCTACTGCCCTTGCAGCCCTTCAAGCCCCTCATTGAACCAGTAGCTGAACCGTCGCTGGCCAGAGTCAGAGTGCCGAACAAGGTCAGGTTCGCTGCTGGACGATTCGATCCTTTGCCCCGGGGGTTGCCGATGCCGACGCGCTCGGCTTTGATGATGGTGATGAGCTGGGGCTACCTGAAGGTGACGAACTCGGGCTGTTAGATGGCGATGAACTCGCGCTGCTCGACGCCGCCGGGATGGCCTCCGACTGCGCGCGAACTACCTCCGAGCCTGCAAATGCTACAGCAGTCAATGCTGCGGCGGTAAGCCACGTACCGCGAATCGTTCGGGTTTTCACAATTATTCTCCTCCGCTTCGATGTAAATTTTGGTTCGGCAAATTTCAAGCATCTTGGGAACAGCCGCTGGATACGCTGATAGCAAACCGACTATCAGTGATTGACGGCCCTCGTTCTTCAAACTGCAAATTTTTGATTACTCGTCGCTCGCGCGACCCAATGCGACCGACGACTAATAGTGAGAGCTTAACTCGCAAAACTTGTTCATTCAAAAGAAAAGTTTCAGTTGTGGTGCAATTACTCAACTGCGCAATGAAGTAAGTAGAGATCAGCCGCTATGGATATAAGCCTTTAGAACTTTCGTGTTGCCTTATCATTGCTATTTGCGATGATATTGCTGAACTATTTAATTCAATAAATCGCTTAATCTCGTATTTTGATGATTCAGTTTGCTCGAATGTCCCCTTGACAATCGGATGTTTGTGTTGTTCCACCATCCTGCGGCTCTCTTCGAAGGGCCATGTGGAGGATTTATCAATGGGAACGTTACGCGGCGAAGAAATCATTGCGCGCTGCTTTCAGCGCGAAGGTGTCGATACCATCTTCTTCATGATGGGCGGGCCGACCGGCGGCACTGCCGGCGCCTGTCTCGACCTCGGCATGCAGGGCATCTATGTTCGCCACGAGCAGGCCGCCGCGATGATGGCGCACGCATACGCGCGTGTTACCGGCAAGCCCGGTATCTGTATTGCACCGATGGGTCCCGGCGTCGCGAATCTCGTAACCGGACTCGCCAACGCGTGGGCTGACGCCTCCCCGATAATCGCGATTGGCGGCTCAGCGCCGATGCGCGGGTGGACCCTCGACACCTTCCAGGAAATGGATCAGGTGCCGATGATGAAGCCGATCGTCAAGAACGCTTTCCGTGTCGATCTCGGTTATCGCATTCCCGAATACATCAGTATCGCGTTTCGCGAGGCGCTCGATGGCAAGCGCGGCCCAGTCTATCTCGATCTGCCCGGCGACATCCTTTCCGGCAAAGTCGATGAGGAGAAAATCAATTGGGTCGAGGGCAACTATCGCACTGATGCGCGTCCGGCCGGCGATCCCGACGCTGATTCGCAAGGCGCATCGAGCTGCTCGCCGAGAGCGCGCAAGCCGCTGATTCTCACCGGCAGCGGCGTGCTCTGGGCCAGAGCCGAAAAGGAACTGAAGACTTTCGTCGATGCGACCGGAATCCCCTTCTTCACCACTCCGCAGGGCCGCGGGGTCATCGCCGAGGACGATCCGCGCTCGTTCCCCGCAGCGCGCTCGACCGCCTTTCGCGAGGCCGACGTGGTCCTCGTGATCGGCGCGCGCGCCAATTCGATGCTTTCGTTCCTGCGCGCGCCGCGCTTCTCGCCCGACGCGAAATTCATCAATGTAAATGTCGATGGCCGCGAGATCGGCCACAATCGCGCCGCCGAAATCGGTATCATCGGCGATGCCAAGCTCGTGCTTCAGCAACTCACCGCCGAGGCGAAGGGCCGCTTCAACGCCAAGGAAGAAAGCGCGTGGGTGTCGCAACTCGCCGCGAAACATCGCTCGAACATGGAGCGCAACGCCCCGCTGCTGCATTCGGATAAGACGCCGATTCATCCGCTGCGCCTGTGCAACGAGGTCAAGGACGTAATCACGCGCGACACGATCCTGGTCGTCGATGGGCACGAGATCCTGAACTTCGCGCGGCAATCGATTCCGGCCTTCAGCGCGCGCGGCAGCCTCAACGCAGGGCCGCACGGATGCATGGGTGTCGGCATTCCGTTCGGGATCGGCGCGAAGGTCGCGGCTCCCGACAAGCCGGTCGTGGTGCTGAGTGGCGATGGCGCGTTTGGCTGGAACGGGATGGAAATGGACACTGCTATCCGGCATAAGCTGAATATCGTTGTCGTGCTATCGAACAATGGCGGCTTTACCTCGCGCCAGACCGGAGGAAATGTCGGTCGCGACCTTGGTTATCAGCGTTACGACAAGATGGTCGAGGCGCTCGGCGGTTATGGCGAATTCGTTGAAAAGCCCGATGGCATCCGCCCGGCGATTGAGCGCGCGATGAAAGCCGGCAAACCGGCGCTGGTCAATGTCTGCACCGATCCCGACGCGCAGGCCACCACCGATATGGGCTTCGCTGGATATTGAGATTTTAACGTGCACGCCACCGCAGTGCGGGGCGTAGCAGAGGAGATAAACATGTCTGAATCGAACGGAGTTGCCAATCATGACGAAGCACAGCGTTTCGCCGAAGCGATCGCGATTGCCAATGTCCCCGTGCTGCGCGCCGATGTTGGTGCAACTGACCGGCGACCAGCGCTGGCTCGACGATCGCTATCGCACACGACGCGCGCGAGGCATGGGCGACAACGACTCCGGCGGATTGCCCGAGCCGCTGGCTGAGGAGGTCCGCGCCGCTGCGCTCGAAGCCATCCTGGCCTGGCGCGGCGGACGGCCGGTAGCGATTCCCGAGCCTTCGCGCGAACTGCGGCTTAAAATGCTGAGTTCTGCGATGGGTGAGCGTATCCTCGATGAATACGATTCGATCATCGCGGAAGAACTCGGTCTGGGAGGAGATAAGGCCGCTGAGAAACTGCCAATCCCTGAGGGCTTCGAGGTCTTGATAATCGGCGCGGGTGTGTCGGGATTGTGTGCGGCGCTCAATTTTAAACAAGCCGGTATCCCCTTCACGATCCTCGAAAAGAGCGCGACTCTAGGCGGCATCTGGCGCGACAACCGCTACCCGGGCGCTGGCGTCGATACCCCCAACCATCTCTACTCGTTCGCCAACGCGCCCTACGATTGGTCGATGTATTATGCGCTGCGGGACGAGCTTCATGCCTATCTGGAGGACGTCGCTGACAAGTTCGACCTTCGTTCACATATCCGCTTCGAGACCGCGGTCGAGTCGGGCAGCTACGACAACGCCGCCCAGCGCTGGGCGGTGACCGTACGGAAGGCCGACGGTTCACGCGAGACGCTGACCGCCAACGTTCTCATCAGCGCGGTCGGAATCTTCAATCCCATCAAAATGCCCGATATCAAGGGTCTCGATAAGTTCGAAGGTCCCCATTTCCACACCGCCGAGTGGCCCGCCAATCTCGATCTCACGGGCAAGCGCGTTGCGATGATCGGTAACGGCGCAAGCGCGATGCAAACCGGTCCCGAGATTCAGCACATCGTAAGGTCGCTCACGATCTTCCAACGTTCCTCCCATTGGGTGGCTCCCAATGAGCAATTCCGCACGCCGATTCCGGAACCGCTGCGCTTCTTGCTGCATGAAGTGCCGCTCTACCGGGTTTGGTACCGGCTGCGCCTCGGTTGGACCTTCGGCGACCGCTTTCACGCAGCTTTGCAGAAGGACCCAACGTGGGAACATCCGGAACGCTCGATGAACCGGATCAACGATTCGCATCGCAGCCTTTTCACACGCTATATCGAATCGGAACTGGGCGACCGCACCGATCTGCTCGATAAGGTCGTCCCACCCTATCCGCCCTTCGGCAAGCGGATGCTGATGGACAACGGCTGGTACCGGATGCTGCGCAACGGGCGGGTAAAGCTCGTCACTGATCCGATCGTCGAAATCAAGTCAGACCGAATTGTCACGAAGGACGGCTCCGAGTACGAAGCCGACGTACTGGTGGTCGCAACCGGCTTCGACGTTCTGCGTTTCCTCACCGCCTACGATCTGCGAGGCCGGTCAGGACGCAGCTTGCGTGAAGTTTGGAACGATGACGACGCCAAAGCTTATCTCGGTTGCGTCGTCCCGGACTTCCCGAACTTCTTCTGCCTCTACGGTCCCAATCTGCAACCGGGTCATGGCGGAAGTCTCATCTTTGTCGTCGAGATGCAGATGCGGTACATCATGGACCTGCTCCGGCAGATGTTGCAGCAGGGCCTCGGCGCGGTCGAATGCCGTCAGGACGTTCATGACGCGTATAACGAGCGCATCGATCAGGCGCATGCGAATATGGTCTGGACGCACCCTGGGATGGAGACCTACTACCGCAACGCTCGCGGACGCGTCGTCGTGAACGCTCCCTTCCGGAACGCAACATTCTATGAGATGACGCGCGCCGCCAATCTTGATGAATTCATTGTCGAACCGGCCGCCAGTTCCTGAGTGAAAGCGTCGGATTAGGGCAGCGGGTTATGAAAGACTTTCACAACCCGCTGCCCTATCGGTCTCAGATCGCAAGTCCAAAGAGCCTCCTGAGTTGTCATTCGAGGTTGGCAACTTGCCCTGAGCGTAACGGCTCCAAAGAACTTGCTTGCAGGGTTTCTCGGCACAGCTATGGACGCTTGACGTAACATTGGCTTAAGCTGTCAACAGCGCTAAGAAGGGGGATGCCTTGCGTCGGGCTCATTTAAGCCCAGGAGCTGAATATGCCAACCGTACAGATCAAGGACGAAGAACGAGTAGGAACCGAGGCGCGTTTCAAGTACGAACCATCGCCCTATATGCAGAAACTGTACGAGACCGGCACGCCCGATCTCGGCTGGATGAATCAGCATGGCGAATGGGGCGTCCGCGCCAAACCCGGAAATCTCGGACTTCGGCTCAAGGATATTGAGATCGGTACCTATGGCGTCGTGCCCGAAAAAGGCAGCGATCATCTTTCGATGGCCCCGCGCGGTGCGATGATTCCTCCGGATCTTCCCTCACTCGGCTTCACCGTAAATGACAAAGCCGAGTGCTGGGCTGACAATGCGATGGAACTTTATGAGGAGGCGGTCGCGCGTCAATGGAGCTCCGCCCGCGATATTCCATGGGGCGAGCTCAAGCCGCTGCCTGATGATCTCGAACGCGCAATGTGCCAGCTTTGCACCTTCCTGACCGAAGTCGAGTTCATCGCCGCTGACGCCCCTACGCGCTGGATGAGCCGAATTAATCAAGACTTCCTCGAAGTAAAATTGTTCCTCGCGACACAAGCGATGGACGAAGCGCGCCATACCGATGTCTTCCGCAAGCGCGCACTGGCCAACGGCGGCGGACTGGGTGTAGCGAGCGCGCTAAGCCAATTATCGCTCAAGCGGATTCTCGATTCACCGAGCTTTTCGGTACAGACGGGACGTTTGCATCTCCTCGGCGAGGGCTTTGTGCTCACGATGTTTCGCCAGGGCGAATTTATTGCACCTAGTCGCGTCGATCAGGAAATCTTCCGCCGCTGCATGCAGGACGAATCGCGCCATGTCGGATTCGGCACTGTCCACCTGAGGGAACAGCTCAAAAGCCATCCCGAAATCGCCGGTCAGATTCACGATCAGCTTGACGACGCGGAAAAAATCCTGCTCCAGCTTTTTAGCTGTCCCGAGCAGGTCGAACCGATGGCCATCCTGATGGGCGGCGGAGTCGATCACTTCGACAAAGGGATGGAGATGCAGGGCCAGCTCTGGAGGCGAATCGTCAATGAGTACCTGCAGCGCTGCGACTCGGCCGGCCTCGATCGCCGTCCGCGATGCATGCTGCCGACCGACTTCGCCAAAATCTTCGCTTCATAATGGCGTCGTTTCCTGATCCTGATTGGTTCCTCGCCCTCGGTCGCCTGATGGCCGCTGAGGGCGAATCTTTTCGCCGGCTCGGTTATGCCGAGGTCCGTTTCGCTATACGCGTGCTCGACGACTCCGGCGAAAAGATCGAGGCGACGACCGGTCTCGAGTTTGACGGTTATACTCTCGTGCGCGCCGAAACAGTCAATGATTTGTCTGCTTGGGATCCGGATTTCGTTCTGTGCGGACGGCACACGGTTTGGGAGCGGATGCTTACTGAGATCGTCCGTGATGGTCGTCCGGAGATGCGCCATACGCTCAATTCGCTCGCGCTGCTCGGCGAAGAGATGTGGCTCGAATCCAGCGACCAGTTGCGCGAAGACAAGTTCTACCGCGTCAATCAGACCTTGCAGGAATTTTTCAACCTCGCCGCGAAATTGCCCGCCTGATCATCCGGCTTGGGAGTGTGTCCGCATGAGTGAGACGCATTCTGGCATCCGCGAAGGACTCGGAACAGCGCGCGTGACGGCGCTCACTGATGGCGTTTTCGCGATTGTGCTGACCTTGCTCGTACTCGATCTTCGTCCGCCTCAGGCGAGAACCGATGCACAGCTATTAAAGAAGTTATACGAATTGGCGCCGGCGTTGATCGCGTTCGTGGTGAGCTTCGCCATCGTCGGCATCTTCTGGTACGGCCATCACATGGAGTCGCATTGGATTCGACGCTCCGATCGTATGCATCTGGGAATTACGCTCGCGCTATTGCTGACGATTTGTTTTGTGCCGTTCTCGGCTGCCTTAATCGGACGCAATCAGCAGCTTCCGCTCGCGGCGACCGTTTATGGCGCGAATCTCTGTCTTGCCGGTGTAGCCCGCTACCTGCACTGGAGCTATGCGACCTACGGCCGACGGCTGGTCGATGAGAAGATGGACTCTCAGCTGATTACGCACGTGCGCCGCGTGTTTCTTCTGGTGGTCTTCTTGTACATCGTGGCAATCGCGATCGCATGGCTCAGCACAGTAGCGGCTATCGCCTGTTTCACGTTAATCCCGCTTCTCTATATCAGGCCGTCCCGCCTTACCCGGCATCTAACCTCCCTGGAGCCGCGTTCAGCTATATGTTAGGAAAGGCCGCTTCTCAGTTGGAAAGGAGACCCTATGTCGCTGCTAACCGATAAGCTTCCGTCACGAACGATACAGGAAACGCTTCTGACCCGCCTTAAGAACCATTACATCTCGTCCGCGCGCTCCCCGCGAAAAATAGCGACCGGCCCGTTTCGCGGCATCGTGATGAATCTGTCTTTGCGCACGCAGACGCAGCTCTATCTCGGACTGTACGAGCGCGAGACCTTTCGCTGGATCAAGCGGCTGTCGCGCAGTCTGGCGACCGCGATTGATATTGGAGTAGCAGAGGGTGAGTTCACGCTTTTCTTTCTGGCGCGGACCAATGCAAAGAAGGTCTGGGCCTTCGAACCTGATCCCGACGTACTTCCGCTTTTCCGTGAGAACTTGCGACTCAATGGCTTGGCGAATATTGAGCGTCTCGAATTCAGGCGTGAGTTTGTCGGCGACTCCGGTAATCGCGACGAGATGTCTCTCGACTCTCTCGCAACAACTATCCAATCGCCCTGTTTAATCAAAGTTGATGCTGAAGGTGCGGAAGGGCGTATTCTGCGCGGTGCGCGTACACTTAACAAGTTGCCCGAAGTCCGCTGGCTGATTGAGACGCACTCGAAAAAGTTGGAGGCTGAATGTATCCAGCTATTGGCGGACTCCGGCTTTCATACCCGCATAATTCCGCAGGCATCGTGGCGAGTGATTTTGCCCGACTATCGACCGCTCGAACAAAACCGCTGGCTCGCGGCTTGGAAGGAATAAACGGTTAGTTACTTCTCATGCTGACATGACTGACTGTTAGAGTAACGGCAGAACTTTGCATGTAGCTATCTCCGGCCGGCTCTCAGAACAGCCACGGAAGCAAACGATAGTGAGTCGAATTGCAATATTCACGATAGGCGGGATCTTGATTCAATAATTGCTCCTCTAGCACGATCCGCCAGACCATGAACGGAATCGTCAAGCATAAGACTATGGCGTTGCGCATTGTCGGATAAACCATCAGAAATCCGATCGATAGCACCAGCCAGCCCAGATAGATCGGATGCCGTACGATACGGAACGGGCCGCCTCGCACAATTCCTCGATTCGCCGGCAGCAGCCCAAACCTGCGTCCCAGATAGATCCGCGCAAGCTGGCTGAAGATCACTGCCAAGAGTTCAATCGCTTTGCCGAAGCTCGCGAGTAGTCCCATGGACGCGGACTGCGGCACCATCAGTATCGCAAGCAGCACCATCATTGTCGTTGCAATAATCGACGGTGCATCAGCCCTCGACGCACGCGGTGGTATGCGCACCAGCGATAGGAAAACCATTGGTATCGCGCCCGCCATCCAGAGGAGATTGGCGACGTTAGTTCCGTAGCGCGCCGCGCCCGGCGCAAGCTCGATAAGAAACAGAATCGCAACGCCAATATTCGCTGCGTACAGAATCAGCTTCCGACGCGGCGACTGAACGATTGAAGCATCGATGCTATTCGCGGCAGAGGTATTGGAATTTAAGGTAGTCTCAACCACAACAACTAGCCTGATGCGATTGGGCGGACTCTCTTGATTCAATAGAAATTATCTCTGGATTCTTGCTTTAAGTCTTTCACGGCTTCTCGCGTCTTCACAATCAAATCGGCGATAATCGGCCATTGTGGAAGGGCGTGAGTATTGTGCGCCCTACGATGCTGAAGGGAGTTTAAGTAAATGCCTGAAACTGAGCGGCGTGAATTTTCCACCTTAATTGCCGAGGCTCGTGACTCGATTGGCTATCTCATCCTGAATCGGCCGGCGCGGCTTAACGCGATCAACGATACATTGATGAGCGAGATGCTCGAGGCAGTGCATTGGCTCGATACTCATCGCCAATTACGTGTCGTGATTTTTAAGGGTGCAGGGCGCGCCTTCAGCGCAGGCGCTGATCTAAAGGAGCTGCCGGGCGCTCCGGCGCGAGCCGACAGCGGAAATAGTTGGCTTTATCGCCGCCGCGTTGGGCAGATCGGTACTCGCCTCTGCGAGGCAATCGAGCAGATGCAGGCCGTCACCATCGCTCAGGTACATGGCGCGGCGGTCGGAGGCGGTGTGCTGCTGATGATCGCCTGCGATCTGCGCATCGTCGCGACCGATACCGTAATGTTCATTCCGGAAGTCGATCTCGGCTCACATTATTCATGGGGTGCAGTGCCGCGGATGGTGCGGGAGATCGGCCCGGCATTAACCCGAGAATTGATTCTGACCTGTCGCAGGTTCACGCCCGAAGAGGCGAAGGATTGGCGCTGGATTAATCGGGTTGTTGCGCCCGATCAGCTCGAAGCGGAAGTCGAACAGTTGGCCCTTGAGTTGGCCGCTAAGCCCTCGGTTCCCGTGGCGGTCACCAAGGACCACGTTAATGCGATCATGCGGGTGATGAGCGCCGGACTCACCTCGTATTCCGACGGTGATATCGCCCTTGCGATGACGGTCGAACAAGAGGCCCAAGACGCGGGCAGGATTTATGCCGAATCCAAGCTGCGGAAGCGATAGAGCTGGAGGATGTCTCCGGTCTCCGATGAAGTGCCCCGGCCCCGCTGCGTAGCATCCATCGCCGCCTTCAGGGCAGATCACGACGAACAAGTGACGGTCGATTGCAACCGGTGACTCCAATAATGTACTCCGCGCGCGGGGTGCCGTGAGCCCACGGACCTTATAGACCCGACTGCACAACCTCGCGAGAGATGATCGCGCCAATCGCGCTTGGGCAGTTCATCGTAAATCGTCCGCGATCAACGGCAAGTGTTAATCGCCATGCTCTGCTTGTCGGTACTTAGCAGACGATTTCCATATTCCAAACCTCCTATTTTCCGAATGGCCGTTGAATACTGCTGGATCGTTTCTGAATACCGGCGCAGGCCATCGGTATGAGCTTTGACTCCTCGCGTGCCTAGCGGCACATGTACCGAGATCGCCATCGACGCTGATGAGAGGTGCAAATCCGAATGGCAATTATCAGAAAATATAATGAAATCGTAAGTGTTGAGAGCGTCAGCCCGGAGGATTTTGACGCGCAATGACCGTTATTTCGCCGATATCTATCATCATTTGCTGACCTCCTCATGGCCGTCGCTGCTGCTGCAAATCGCCGGAGCATTTTTCCTGCTGAACGCGATCTTCGGAGTCGGCTATTTGTTGGATGGCGGAATATCGAACGCACGAAAAGGTTCGTTTGCCGACGTGTTCTTTTTCAGTATCGAAACAATGGCGACGGTTGGTTATGGCCGTATGGCGCCCATAACCTTGGTCGCCCACCTCCTGATGAGTATCGAGGCGCTGACCGGGCTAATCGGATTCGCGCTGGTCACCGGCCTCATGTTCGCCAAGTTCTCGCGGCCCAACGCTCGCGTTAGGTTTAGCCGTTACGCCGTCATTTCCAAACGTGATGGCGTGCCGAGCCTGATGTTTCGGCTGGCCAATGTGCGCACTAATCAAATCGTCGAAGCGCAGGTTCACGTATTATTAGCGCGGTCCGAAGTCACCGCCGAAGGCGAGGATGTTTGGCGCTTCCACGACCTCGAGCTCAGCCGCTACCGCAACGGCACCTTCCGGCATTCATGGACGGTGGTCCATCCAATTCGGTCCGGCAGCCCATTATATGGCGCTTCGCCCGACGCGCTCGCCGGCGCTTTCGGTGAGATCGTGGTTTCGATGACTGGCATCGATGGAGCTTTCATGCAGACCGTCTATGCGCGACATACTTATGCGGCCCGCGATATTGTTTGGGGCGCGCGCCTCTCCGATATCCTGATCCGCACGCCGCAAGGGGGTTTTGTGTTCGACTATGGAAAATTCGACGCTGTAATCCAGACTGAAATGCCGGCATGGGAATTAAGCGCGACCTAACTGCAAATGCCCTCGCGCCTAAACCGTTTAGTCACCTGGTAGTACCCAAGAATTGATAAGAGAGCTGATTTTTACTGGTTGCGGGGAGAGGATTTGAACCTCTGACCTCCGGGTTATGAGCCCGGCGAGCTACCAGACTGCTCCACCCCGCCCGCGCATTGTAACGATCGGGTCACGGGCGGGTCAACATACCGGCGCAAACTTTACTCTTGGCCGCGGCTCGCGGACTCGCCCGCCCCTGTTCCGCGCCTCCGGCGCGGTCATAACGACGGACGTTGGACATCGCCTCTAAACTTAGGGCTTCGAGCTCATGTCGGCCTTGGCCGTGAGCAAATCGACCGGCACCGAATTATGCTCGTGGAAAATCAGCCATTTGCCGTTAGTCTTGCGATAGCCGTCCGTCGTGCGCATCACCATGTTGATCTTGTCGCCCTTAGCGGTCGAGCAGGTGAAATGCTGCAGGCTGTGACCGATCGCGAGCTTGCCGTCGCTGACGACTTTCAGGTCCGTGATCTTCATCGTGATCGGACTGGCGCAAGTATCGAATACACCCTGCCAATTCTTCTTGTAGGCCGTCCAGCCGTCGTACTCGCGTGGCGGGATCAGGTCGAAAACCATGAGATTGTCGCCGGGCGCATAATTCGCCATCACCGCGTCGGCGTTCTTCGCCTCGACGCCCTTCGCGATCCGCTGTTCGAGCGCCGCGATCTGCGCCTGATCGTCTTCTTTCGCGGCGAACGCGCTGGTGGTCGCGAGCATCGCGATTGCGACGATTGCCACCGTTCGAATCGATTTCACGTTCATCTCGTGCCTCCTTTGCAGGAAGTCTAATCCGCGAGTATTCGGATATTGCAGTCGCGATGATGTTTGCCGAACTCGATCACCTCCTTTCTCGGTCGCGCTCGGATTTGCGGGCGGCTCGGTCAGCATCAGCTTGCGCGCCACCGCCGGCTCGATTCCATCGGCTTCGACCGAGAGATTGTGATCGTCACACATAATAAACGCCATCAAACGTTGCTCCTTTGCGCGATTTACCGTACCGAAGGATACGCACA
This sequence comes from uncultured Pseudomonadota bacterium, assembly GCA_963831065.1. Classification (GTDB taxonomy): domain Bacteria; phylum Desulfobacterota; class Binatia; order Binatales; family Binataceae; genus JAJPHI01. The sequence continues at coordinate 129,333 of CAWHOQ010000026.1, read as the reverse complement.
TTTTCCATCGCTCGCGTTCACGCGCCCGCTCCTTTTGTGCTACTTCGATAAAGCTAATCGCGAGGAGCCATCGAAATATGAGTCTTAATGGTAAAGCTGCAGCAATTGGTATTGCCGAACTCAAACCCTGGAAGGAACCGCCCCCCGGAGTCACGCCGCTCAAGCTGATGGCGCAGCTTACCGCGGACGTTCTGGCCGACGCGGGACTCGAAAAAAGCGACCTCGACGGCCTGCTGGTCGGGATGCCGTTTGCCGATCCCGGCATGATCTATCCCGCCAGTCTTGCCGAGGTGCTCGGGATCAATCCGCGAATGCTCAATGTCGTCGATATCGGCGGCGCCAGCGCTGCCGGAATGATCTGGCGAGCCGCGGCCGCGATCGACGCTGGTATGTGCAACGCCGTGATGTGTATCGTCGCCGATCTCAACAAGATGGGCGATCAGAAAGTCCCGGTGGTTTCCATTCAGCGCGAGTTCGAAGCCCCTTACGGAAATATCGGCGCGAATTGCGGTTACGCGATGATCGCGAATCGTCATATTTACGAATACGGCACCACGCCGCAGCAGATGGCGAAGGTCGCCGTCGATCAGCGCAAGAACGCCGTCAAGAATCCGCTCGCCACGTTCGGCGACAAGCTGATCACGATTGATGACGTGCTCAACTCGCGCATGATCGTCGATCCGCTGCATCTGTTCGAGATCGTCAGCCCGTGCAGCGGCGGCTCGGCGGTGATCGTCGCGTCGCCGGAAATCGCGAAGCGCGCGAAGCATCCGCCGGTGTGGCTGCTCGGCGCGGGCGAGTACTCGAATCACGCGTCGATCACTTATGCGCCCTCGCTGACCGACTCGCCGATCAAGACCGCCGGCAGATGCCGCCTTCAAGATGGCCGGGATTGACCGCAAGGATATCGACCTCGTTTGTCCCTACGATTGCTACACGATCACTGTGCTGGTCACGCTCGAAGACGCGGGCTTCTGCAAGAAAGGTCAGGGCGGCCCGTTCGCGATGGAGCATGACCTCTCGTACGCGGGCGACTTTCCGTGCAACACGCATGGCGGCCAGCTCTCGTTCGGCCAGCCTGGATTGGGCGGCGGGATGAGCCACGTACGGAAGGCATCCGGCAATTGATGGGCCGCGGCGAGGCGCGGCAAGTCAAAGACGCGGCGCTCGCCTTCGTCAATGGCAACGGCGGAATTATGAGCGAGCAAGCGAGCCTGATCCTGGAGCGGCGATGACTAGCGGAGTATGTCCTCATGCGGAGCGAGCAAACGAGTCTGCGAGGTGCGTTAAAGATGAGCGAGTACGTCAAACCCCTGCCCAAACCGACCGAGACCAGCCGCCCGTTCTGGGAGGCTGCGAAACGTCATGAATTGCAGCTCCAGCATTGCGGCGGATGCAAGGCCTTCATCTACTATCCGCGCGACCGCTGTCCGCATTGCATTTCGGATCAACTCGCGTGGCAGGCGTTAGTGGGAAGGGCAAGGTCTATAGCTACACGTCGGTGCGCCGGGCCTCGGTCCGTTCGTTCGGCGACAAGCCTTACGTGCTCGCGATCGTCGAGTTCGATGAAGGCCCGCGGATGACGACCAATCTCGAAGCGCCGCCCGAGAGCGTCAAGATCGGCATGCCGGTGACGGTTTTCTTCGACGATGTGACGCCGGACCGCACGCTGGTCAAGTTCAAGCCGGTCTAGTGATAGGGATGCTCTGACCGCGATCTGGCTGAAGTGCCTAAGTTGTCATTCTGAGCGAAGCGAAGAATCCCGGTTGCCTTCCTATGCTATGTCTGAGGCGGGAAGGCAACTGGAATGGAGCCTCGGTCCTGATCCTGGCGCGTCAACTTTACCGACGATCGATGTTTCACGTGAAACATCGACGTGTAGCCGAAGAAGGACGGCGGAGGCATAGATAGTCCGAGATATAGTGGAATTAGATGTCAGGACGCGGGATGTAGTTCTTCACCCGTGCTGGACTTCCCCCTTAACGTAGGTTGCGGACCCACCTATCAGGCCCTGTCGCGCTTAGAACTCTGTCCGCCTTCTTCGAGCGGGCGTTCGATCTCGCGGGTGGCGAGGTGCCTGCGGTGGTGGTCATCGGCCGCCGTGTTTCGGGGGTTTGTCTTATTTCATGATTTTGTCGAATGTCAACGCACTGCAGGGGCCCGATGATGTTACTAAAACAAAGGCTAAGCATCAGCAAAAATCATACCATTGCTATTAATCGTCAAAAACTCCTCATTGATGAACAAGCAAGCATTTTGTAGAATCAGATGTTTTAGAGAGCACATTGGAAGGGGATAATTAGGGGGACAAGAGACTTGATTAGTTAATATTTGAACTCATAACGTCTCTGAGCTCATTCGCCTCGCTCGCAAGCCTTATATTTATGTTCCATGACCCTCGGCGGCCCTTTTCCCAAAAAGAGACGGTTCTTATCGTTGCAGCAGTTTTTTTCACAAGCGTCTTTTTGATTTTGCGCATCCGCGATTTTCTGCGCGAAGAGCGATTTCACTCAAGGGCCACGGTGAAATTAAAGCATATCTTTATAAGTGGATTTCTCTTGGTCAACGTGTCGTCATTTTCAGCCGAGATATGAGTTGGGCTAATGATAAAAAGATAAAGGATTTATTGCGCAACAAATCAAAAACGCACGAACTCGAACCTTCCTGCCTCAAGATACCCAACTATCTGCTGAGCTCGCCAATGATGGCGCAGATGTCTACACATATTCTACCCTTAACTACATTCCCACTGCCCGATTTACCATAATTAATGCGGGTCGCCACGATGCTCAGATAGCTATTGGCCGCACAGTTGGACATAAGCACGTTGTGAAAGAACTATCGGGTTGGGATGACGCATTGGTTCAGCGGTAGCGAATGACTTGGTAGAAGTGATTAGACGGTCAAGCAAATTGAAAAAGCTGATAGGGCGGCCTAGAATGCGAAGAGCGAAATGGAAAGCATCCGCCGAGATCGAACAGGAATGGAACGCCATAGCGGCCACACGATTAAGTCAAATAGAAGGCGGTCGTGACCTTAGTTATCTACATATTCTAAAACCTACCGCTCTGAGTCTTTGTGAAAGTTCCAATCGGCAATCTGTCTCTAGCAGGTTGTTGAAAAAGTCTTGGAATGGCCAGTGGTAACTAATGAAATAGTGGAAAAATAAGGCCTTTGTGGTCAGTGATTTGGAACATTTGTCGAATTTTCGGCCTTTTTCAACACCCTGCTAGAGAGATCAGACGCCATTTAGTCCCAAGATTTCCCTTTGCCGTAATCTATCGTGCGTCGGAACACGAAACCCAATTGCTCGCGATTATGCATTTGCGGCGCAGACCCGGCTATTGGCGAGATAGAAGGTAATCTTCTAAGAGTGAGAAGAGTGATCAGTTGATGACCTGCTCCTTTCGCAGTTCCTCGATTTCTTCGCGGGGGATGCCGGATTCGCGCAGGACTTCCTCGGTATGCTCGCCAAGCGCGGGAGGTCTGCGCCAGAATTTGGCGGGGGTCTCGCTGAAGCGCATCCCGGGATTCACCGTGCGCACCGGACCCGCCTGCGGATGCTCCCAAATCGCGAAGCTCTCATTCGCGACGATTTCAGGATCACTGAACAGCGTGTCGTAGTTGTGGACCGGGCCACCGGGACAGTCGGCCTCTTCGATAATCCTGAGCCAGTGGGCGCTGTCGCGCTCGGGGAAGAGCTTCGCGATGCCGCGCAGGCAGGTGCGCAGCCGCTCGCGCCGATCGGGGACTTCCCACCACTCCGGATGGCCGAGGCCCTTGAGCAAGCGCTCCCATTGATCGTCGGTATAGGGCGCGATGCTGACGAAACCGTCTTTGGTCTGAAATGGATCGAGGCTGCCGTTTTTGGGCGTCTGGTGCTTGTACTCGTCGGGCGGGATGAACGCATAACCGACCATCGTGTCATTGGCGACAAAGTTCATCATCGCCTCAACCATCGGGACGCGCAGATACTGGCCGACGCCGCGATTGCGAGCGGCATGCAGCGCGGCGACGATGCCGATCGCGGCAGTGAGTCCGCTGACCTTATCAGCGAGGACGGTCTTGACGGCGGCCGGCTTGCCTGCCGCGCCACCCTGTATCGCCGTCATCCCGGTGAAGCCCTGGATAACCGGGTCGTAAGCGGGGTCGTCGGCCTTGGGGCCTTTCGGGGCAAAGCCGTGGATTGCGCAATAGACGATCTTGGGATTGATTTTGCGGATATCGGCATAGCCGATGCCGAGGCGGTCGGCGACGCCCGGGCGGTTATTTTCGATCATCGCGTCGCACTTGGCGGCGAGGCGGCGAATCAGGTCGCGGCCGTGTTCCTTGCGCACATCGATCGTGATGCCGCGCTTGTTCCGATTGAACATCAGGAAGTATGCGCCGACCCCATTCTTTTTGGGCCGGTTGATCAGTCGCGCGGTGTCGCCGGTAGGCGCTTCGACTTTAATCACGTCAGCGCCGAGGTCCCCGAGCATCATCGTGCAGAAGGGTCCGGAGACCGCCTGAGTGAGGTCGAGAATGCGAAAACCAGCTAGCGGTCCGTCGGCCATGGTCAAATATCCTCGGGTTCGTAGGGGTTAATTAGTGGGGCTCCCAAAATGATTTTGGCGGCGCAATATCCGTCATTCTGAGCGAAGCGAAGAATCTCGATTCGAGCAATGGACTTTGATTCGAGATTCTTCGTCGCAAGGCTCCTCAGAATGACTTGAAGGGTGCTTTCGACGAGAAAGCCATCAGTGCGAGCCGACACTAATTGATTACCTTGTCGTTGCGCAGTTCTTCGATCTGCAGTGCGGGCGAAACCGGCTTCGCGCAGGACCTCTTCCGTATGCTCGCCGAGCAGCGGCGGACGGCGGGCGACGCGCGCCGGAGTCTCGCTGAAACGCCATCCGGGAGTAGGCGTGCGGACCGGCCCGGCCTGCGGATGCTCGTAAGTGGTGAAGCTATCGTTGGCGACGACTTCGGGATCGTCGAAGAGGGTTTCATAGGAATGGACCGGGCCGCCGGGACAGTCGGCATCCTTGATCACCTTGAGCCAGTGCGCGGTATCGTTTGCTCGAGGAAGACCTGAGCGAGGCCGCGCAGGCAGGTGATCGTGCGTTCGCGACGGTCGGGAATCGCCCACCATTCGGGATGGCCGACGCCGGCGGTCAGGCGCTCCCATTGCTCATCGGTGAACGGCGCGATGGTGACGTACCCGTCTTTCGTGCGGAACGGATCGATGCTGAAACTTTTGGGCGCCTGATCGCGAAAGTCGTCGTTCGGGAAAGGCGTAACCGATCATCGAGTCGTTGGCTGCAAACGCCATCATCGCCTCAACCATCGGGATGCGGATGTACTGGCCGACGCCGCGATTGCGGGCGGCGTGGAGCGCGGCGACGATGCTGAGCGCCGCGGTCATCCCGCTGAGTTTGTCCGCCAGCGCCATCCGGACGGCGACCGGCTTGCCGCCGCGTCCGCCTTGTACGGCGGCCATTCCGCTGAAGCCCTGAATGACGGGATCGAAGGCGGGAGCGTTGGCGCGCGGGCCTTTCGGACCGAAGCCGTGGATTGCGCAATAGACGATTTTGGGATTGACCTTGCGGATATCGGCGTAGCCGATACCGAGGCGGTCGGCAACGCCCGGACGATTATTCTCGATCATCGCGTCGCACTTGGCAGCGAGCATCTTGATCAGGTCGGCGGCGCGAGAGTTTTTCAGATCGATCACGATGCTGCGCTTATTGCGGTTGAAGGCGAGGAAGCCGGCGGCGACGTTGTTCTTGCGCGGCACGCCGACGCGGCGGGTCGTATCACCTTCGGGCGGCTCGACCTTGATCACGTCCGCGCCGAGGTCACCGAGAGTCTGAGTGCAAAATCGGGCCGAGACGACCATCGTGAGATCAAGAATACGGAAGCCAGCGAGCGGTCCTTCGGGCATCAGGGTAAATCCTCTTCGCGCGCGAACGATGATGCCTGATTAACGCGCTGACGTGAGACTCGTCAAGACGAGCACAAACCGAATCATCTTAGACGAGCGTGAGTGAGCGAGGGCAATTCACGGCGCACGCGTTCAAGATATTCCATATCGAGCGGCGCGACTACTACGCCCTCCTGATCGGCGGCGCAGGCGAGCACGCGGCCCCAGGGATCGACAATCATCGAGTTGCCGTAATCGCTGAAGCCGTGGACGTTCGGGCCGAATTGCGCGGGGGCGATGACGAAGCATTGGTTTTCGATGGCGCGTGCGCGGATTAGCGTATGCCAATGGGCCTCGCCGGTCGGAAAGGTGAAGGCGCTGGGGATCATCAAGATGCGCGCGCCGGCGAAAGCGAGGCGGCGATAAAGCTCGGGAAAGCGGAGATCGTAACAGATGCTCAGGCCGATCGTGCCGAGAGAGGTCGGGGCGGTGACGACCTCGGTCGCCGGCGAGCTTGGCGTCGGATTCCTTGATTGTGACGCGGCCGGGCAGGTCCACGTCGAAGAGATGGATTTTGCGATAGACGGCCAGCCGCTCGCCGTCGGGTCCGAAGAGGGCAGAGGTGTTGTAGCGTTTGCTCTCGCCGGGTGCGTGCTCGGTGATCGAACCGGCGAGCAGATGGATTTCGAGCTCGCGCGCCAGTCCGGCCATCAGGGTGAGGGTCGGTCCGTCGAGGGCTTCGGCGGCGGCGGGCTCGTCGGAGACGTTTGCCGCGCCAATTGAAGACCTCGGGGAGCGCGACGAGTCGTGCGCCGCGTGCGGCGGCGAGGCGAATCAGGCGCTCGGCTTTGTCGAGGTTGGCGGCCTTGTCGCTGGTGGTGGTCATCTGGATGGCGGCCGCAAGATGGGTCATCGTGGGTGCTCCGGTTAGCGTTGCGTCCTGTTATCGAAGAATTTCGGCCAGCTTTGCCAAATTTGACAATGCGAGTGCGGCAGATCGCGCATAAGAGGCCGCTAGATTCTTCACTCCGCAGACTCCGTTCAGAATGACAACTTTGCTCGGAGAGGATCTATTTGCAGGACAACACACCAGATCGATCCTAGTAACGTGGGACGGAGATCGACCGTGAGAGACCACTGGTCGATTCCGCCGGTGAGATTAGCGACGCGCTCGAAGCCCATCCGTGCGAGATACATCGCGACGTTCGCACTGCGCATCCCATGATGGCAGACGACCACCCAGTCGGCGTCGGGATCGAGCTCGGTCAGGCGGGATGGAATGTCGCCCATCGGGATGTGCATCGCGCCGGGGAACTCGGCAATGGCGATTTCTTCAGGTTCGCGGACATCGAGGATGGTGAGTTTATCGCCGCGATCGAGGCGATATTTAAGTTCGGTAGGTTCGAGTTCGCCGATTTCAGCCATCGGAGTTGCGCCGCACAGGATTATAGTTTTGATGATGGTAGCGGGTTTCCATAGAGTCAATCATAACGACTGAGATGTTTCGCGACGACCATCACGAGGAGCGGCTGCGCGCGTACGACGAGCGGATCGCGGAGTATCAGCGGCGCGGGACCTTCGGCGCGGCAGCGATGCTGACGGCGCTCGAAGAGGCGGAGCGCGGCGCGATCGAGGGCGAAGTGCCGGTCGGAGCAATCGTGATCCGGGAAAATCGGGTGATTGGCGCGGGGCATAATCTACCGATCATGCTGCGCGATCCGACGGCGCACGCCGAGGTGATGGCGATTCGGGACGCCTGCGCGCATCTCGGAGAGTATCGGCTCGAAGACACGTCGATCTATGTGACGCTGGAGCCGTGCGTGATGTGCGTCGGGGTGATCGTCAATGCGCGAATCGCGAGAGTTTACTACGGCGCGCGCGACGAGAAAGCGGGCGCGCTCGGGTCGGTTTATGATATCGGTCGCGATGGCAGGTTGAACCATCGAATCGAAGTCTATGGAGGCATCATGGCAGCGGAGAGCGCGGCGATATTGCAGGAGTTTTTCGGACGGCGTAGGTAGATCAATCATGGCGGAATATCAGTACACGGCAGTGTTCGAGCCAGCGGTCGAGGGCGGTTATATCGTCACAGTCCCAGCACTGCCAGGCCTGGTCACCGAGGGAGATACGCTGGAAGAGGCTCGCGCGACGGTGATCGATGCGATTCGCGGTTATCTCGAAAGCTTGATCAAGCATGGCGAGGAGATTCCGATCGAACCCGCTCCTGCGAGCATCGAGCAAGTCGCGGTAAAGTCTCTGACGCTTGTGCCCCGTCTACCTGTCTGTACGTCTGCAGAGGTTATTGGGGCGCTTTTGCGAGCGGGTTTCTACATCGATCACAGTTCTGGTTCGCACAGGTTTTTGCGGCACCGCAGCCAGGCGGCCTCGTGACGGTGCCCTTCCATCGTAAGGATTTAAAGCGCGGAACTCTGAAGAGCATCATCGAGTAAGCCGGTCTGACAATCGAAGAGTTTGTTGAACTCCTATGATGAGGTTTATTCCGATCCCAGTCAGGTCTGCGAATAACGCGCCGATATTGCGGGAGTTCCTCGCGCGACGGCGCTTATTGGCGGTCATCCTACTCGATGTGTTCTGCATCAGCCTGATCGCGGACTTCTTTTTCACAAAGGGTAAGTTTCGCCCGAGGCGTTTCAGAGGTCTACGTAACGGCACTTATGCGAAATTTGACAGAGCCGTTGGCGGGTAGCCGTGCAAAGAGTCAGGTCAGGAGCCGCTGATTATTTACTTTCGACTATCCACGGAACACGAAATATTGCCAGCCAGTCATACTGAATGGTCGGAAATGGGTCTGCGGGCACTCCGTTTATGAGTAGCGAGTTTATTTTCGCAGCAATTCAACTAAGACAAGAATCCCCGCGTCGAGATGTTCATAAGTGGGCAATTGTTCTGAAGGATTTTCATCGACGTGTGCAATTTCGCCGTGCCGAAAACGTATAATCGGCTTTGTAACTTGAAGCAGTGTTGCTATGTCCGCTTCGACCTGTTTTTTTGGAAGAAAGTCTTCCGTGCTACCAACCAGGCGGTTAAACTCACGATTCGCGATTCGCGCTGCTTCTTCATCAGAGAAATTCGTCATCGCAGTAATATAAAGAGCAACGTGGTGCTTCCTCGAAGGAGGATGTGAGTTTTTCTGGATGCTCCTTAGAAACCTGACAAAAGAGCGGGTCCCGCGTTTGTCGTCGACTAGGCGTCCGATAAGAGTTACAGACCAGTGACGGGGGCCCCGTTTACGCATCCATGAATAAAATAAGGGCTCGTGTTTCCTGGATCGCCGGATTCCGTCGATATCATATCCAGGGTGTCTTCTTTGTAGACATTTCTCGACCGACCGCACAACTCTGCTACGGCGCTTTCGATAGAGTGGAGCCACTCGGAACACTTTTTTAAATCATCAGTCAGAGATGAGAACTCCGATCTTTTGCTCAGGGCGCCCGCTAACAACAATTCGGTCGGAGAGCTTCATCGGGAGAATGTGACACATCCAGCACCACACGCGACCTCCTGCGTCTCGCCCTCTTCCGACACGGCAACCTTCAACTCCGCTAAGGAGGTATCGCCCACAACCATTCACTCTGCGTTTCAAATAGAGGTACGATGGTGTTGAAAAATTCAGATTGACCGAACATTCGAGACAGACTCAGTGCTTTAAGGGTTTAAAGTGCGCGCATTGAACCGAGCTGTACGGCCATGGTCAAAAACACTTTTTCCATACAGTATAGGGCTCCTTGTGAAACATAATCCGAGCGGATGAAGCAGTTGCACGCCGACCCGGAGTTTGCGTCGAAGAAAGCGGTTTGTAGCGCCCTGTTCAGGTGGGGCCGCGCCACCCTGTATCGATCGCTTGTGCGTGAGCCTTAGCGGACAAACTTTGTCTAAAAGAAAACTGGCGCGGCGAAAAGTCAGCCGCCGCGCCATACCTCTAACGCTGGCCGGCGAGAGCCGGCACTAGCGTGTTATCTTGTTTGCCTCAGCCAGGTCCCGAACGCGGAAAAGTCGCCAATCCCACCCGTGGAGTCCGTAACGTTCGTGATGAGGAAATCAACCCTTTTCCCAGCATCGGTTACGACCAAATGATCGGTGCCGCTGGCAGTTTCGGTCGCGCCGGTGCTGTCGAAAGTTGCACCGTTGCATGTGCCTCCAGTGTAGTTAATAAAAGAGACATCACCGGTTCCGGTCGTGGAATCATAATTGAGCAATTTGCTCACGGAATGTTCATTCGGAATGACGGTTGGAGGCGAAGCGTTCACCGGGAGGTCGGAGACAACCTCCGCGAGAGTCAAGCAAGCGTTGCCCGCCGCATCCGCGGTGACCACTCCATTAGTAAGAATGCTTAGCGGAACGACAAGTACGCCGCTTGTGCTACAGGATTCCTCGGCGAAGGTGGTGGGGTTTAAGCAGAGGGCAAAAGACCCCTGAAAAGTCTGGGAAAATTGACCGGTCGGAAGCGGAATTCCACTTTCTCCCCCGGCTATCGCTTTCTGGGGCATTACTGCGAAGGAAGCCAGCACGATCAACAAAACTACGTAACGAGCTTTCATAATCATCGCCTCCCTAGGCTTTGTTGTGAGCCGTTTGCAATTCCGAGCGTTGGCCTCCTATCCTGTGCTCAACTTGGCGGCCTAGCAGAGATGCTTGCTCTTTACAATTGCCGTTGAATCGCGCTGGTCGGCGCGATCGGATCGCCTGCCATCTTTAGTAATTTGTGACTCATAAAATTTCACTTTATCGGTTCATAAAGGGTAAGTTTTGCACCATGACGAAAAGCAGCATGAATAAAAGGCTTTCCATGTTGCAAATGTCTAGTGCAAAGGGCTTTCGGGTCTTAGATCTTCAGGAAGATTTCGCGGCTTGATTCGACCGTCAGTTGTTTGACCGAGGTGACATGATCGCTGAACTGGGCGAGCGTTGAGAGTTCACTAGAACCAATATCGACGAGCACGGCGAAGACGGTGAACTTCAATTCCTCGCGGCGCTCGCGGAAGTTCGCGAGCCATTCGGGAGCGACCTGACACTCGCCGTCGGTGATGACGACGATGTCGCCGCGCTTCAGCTTCTTGTCTTCGAGCAGCGCGACGGCGGCATCGAGCGGGGACTGGAAATCGGTGCCGCCGCCGGGGAAATACTCGGCCATCTCGAGCACCTTCGGCAGCTCGGGTTGATAACGGCGCTGGCTATTCAGATCGAGCACACGGAGGCTCTCGGGTCCTGAAGAAAAGAGCACCGCGCGAAAGAGGCGGCGGTTGCGCCGCGCGATATCCATGAGGGTAAGACTGACGGCCTTGGCCCACAGCTCCTTGTCACCCTGCATCGAGGAGCTGACGTCAATACAGACGATCATCGGGCCTTTGCCCTTCTGCTCGTCCTGACGCAGGCGATATTGGAGGATTTCCTTTTCGAGTAGGCGGCGGCGAAAATCGGCGCGCAGGATCGGATGATGCATCGCCATCAACTCGACCGGGATCAGGCGGCCCAGCTCGTCGCCGCGCTCGATGTCATAAGCTTCAGCAACGCCGCGATCGAGAGTGCGGCGGCGGAGCGCGCGGGCGTCCTGCTTGAGGCGTCCAACGAGGCGGGCAAGTTCGCCGAGACGTTTGATTGCGGGCGAGGCGACGGCCGAGTTCGAGGCGCTCGTCGGCGGATTGACGTCCGCCGTTGCCGAATTCCGCGCCGAAATCATGACTATCCTGCGCGGCGCGATCGATCTCCTCGGCGAGTTGAGCGGTGCGCAGCTGCATCCGTTTTAATTCGGTCTGATCGCTGTGCTTGAGTTGCTCTTCGAAGGCGCGGGCTTTCTGATTGAGGCGCGCCTCGGAGACTCGGGCGGCGCGCGCGGCGGCATCTTTCAACTCGTCGATCTTTTTCTGTAAGTCGGCGTTTTCTGCGGGATCATCTTGCGATTCGTTTTTCTGCTGCTCGTTCAACTCTTGCGCGTTTTTGATCGCTGCGGCATTGGCTTCGAGGTCTTCCTCCTGATGCTTCAAGTCCCAGAGATCGAGCATCTCGCGGCGGTTGATCAATTTCTCCGAGCGGATCAGTTCGAGCACCTGCTCGCTGAGTGCGAGCGCGCCGAGCATCGCCTTATCTTCGTCGAGCAGAGTGCGGTTTTTGAGCAACTCGAAGGCGGGCGACGGCAGGAGTTGCTCAAGAATGGTGCGATTCAGCATCGCGGCGCGGCGGACTGCGTCAGGCTTCATCCAGAGCAGGTTGTATTTGAAGAGTCCGGCGAAGAGGTCCTGCAAAAGTGCGCCGAAATGCGGCACCAATCTTTCGCCAGTCTCGATAAGCTGCGAGATGGATGGCGCGGTTGCAGCCAGATCGGTCCAGGCGCGACGGTCGTAGCTGTCGCTCTCCAGCCAGGTTGCATTTTGCGGGACAATCGGGACGAAGAGCGGACGGGCTTTCGGCGTTTTTGTTTTGCGCGGCATTTACTCAATCAAGGTAGCAGGCAGGACGGTCGAATCGAAATTGCGAGTCGCTTAGTGGTCCCGCGGAAGCTGTGGTCGAAGCTCGATCAGATACTTGAATGAGGACAGCTTCGCATAGGACAATCGTGTGCTCCGGATTTGAGACGATGAATCCGGATTCGGGCGGTGAAGCACCTCGATGCAGAGTGACGCAAAGGAGCTTACACAGAGGCAGCATACGTTATTGCTTGCAGCGGTGCAGGAGTTCATCGCGAGTGCGGAACCGGTCGGCTCTCATCAGCTTGCGAGCCGCCACACGCTTGGGGTGCGTTCAGCGACCGTACGAAATCTGCTAGGAGAATTGGAAGACGCAGGTTTCCTATCGCAACCGCATACGTCAGCCGGGCGTGTGCCGACCGATAAGGCTTTCCGATACTTCGTTGATCATGTGACGCTGGCGATTCCGTTTAAGGATCGCGCGCAAATCGAGCTGCATTATTCGACACTGCCACCGGATCTCAACGCGGTTATCCGCGATACCTCCCGTTTGTTGGCGCTGATGACCGGTCAGGCGGCGCTGGTGAGGGCGCCTAAGCTCGAATCATTGATGATCGAGCAGGTGCGCTTCCTGCGTTTGCGGGAGCGGGAAGTGCTGGTGATTTTCGTCGCTCCGGCCGGGAACGTACAGAATCGGTTAGTGACTGCCGAGCGCGACTATACGCAATCCGAGCTTGATCGGATGGCGGCATATCTGAAGGACTCGTTGAGCGGGCGCTCGCTGGAGCAGGCGCGCGGATGGATCGAGGAGAATCTGCGTCAGGAGCGGGCACGCTACGATCATTTCATGCGCGGCGCGTTATTGCTGGGCGAAGCGCTGATGCGGCCTGCGGGACCAGCTGAGCTTTACGTGGAAGGCAGCGCGCGGGCGATGCGTCAACCTGAGTTCGCGGATTCGTCGCGACTGCGCGAACTGCTGCAGGCGCTTGAGGACAAAGACGCGCTGCTCGATCTGCTCGATCTCGCGTTGAAGCAGAACGGACCGATGATCTCGATCGGCTCGGAGAACTTTGACGTGCGCCTGGCCGGTTTTAGCGTTGTTGCCGCCGCTTATGCCAGCGGCGGGTCGCAATTGGGAAGTCTGGCGGTGCTCGGTCCGGTGCGGATGGATTACGAGCGGGTAATTCCGCTGGTGAGTTACACTGCGAAAGCGCTCTCACGCGCGCTGGCCAATAGCTAAGCTCTCTGCGGGTTCTTCTCTTCGGGAAGCTCTGCGCAGGTGAATTTCTTAGAATCGCTTCGCGTCGGTCCTTCGATAGATTCCTGACGCAGCTCGCAGACTCGCCTGCTCGCTCCGCGCGGGAACGCGCTCCACTGATGACGGCTCGCGTTGCTCGCCGGCTCAGGATGACAAATCGGGCTTGTGCAGACCTTCCCTAGGCGGAGGAGAGCCAATCAGCAAAAATGAATGAGCTCAGTTATCTGATTGGGGGGCCGAAGACCATCGAGGTGACGCCTACCGGGCTCGTTCCGGCGGCATCGGCAGTGATGTACTTTGCCGGGGTCGGGCTGCCGCTCGCGCTCAATTCTGAAGGGGTGAACTCGGCCAGTGAGCCGGTGCAGTTATTAGTCGGATACGAATTCGAAACCCATAGATTGCCCGAGGCGTCGAACGCCAAGGCGTTAGGCGAAGCCAGACTGCTTTCGCCGTCAGGCAAGATCGTCGCGGTCAGAACTATGCTGGGCGAAGGGCTTCCCGAGGCGGTCAAGGAAGCCGCCTGAAACATCAAGACTCGATTACCACTCCAATCATTGGTCCACAAATTTCCCTTATGATCAAAGGCTACGTTGATCGGCTCCTGAACATTGATTCCGAGTGTAACACTCGGCGATTGTTGGCCACCAGCGGCAAGTTGACTAGCGGCAAACTCCAGCGCATTGAATGGTAAAAAGAGATCGACGTTAGCGACCCAGAGATTGCCTGAATTGTCAATCGCCATTCCGCCGGGCGAGAGCAGGCTCAACGAAGTCATCGTAATACTGGGCGTGAGGTCGCCTCCAGTCGCCTGCTGCGCCGGAGTGAACTCGAAGAGTGCTGGGTTCAAGGACCATCCGAGGTCGGCAACCCAGAGATTGCCGGCGTGATCGAAGATGATCGAGTTCGGCGCCTGAAAACTCGCGCTCGTAATTGTAGCTACCGGAACAGGTGATGGTTCGGAGCGAAGCGCGCGCAATTGACTCTGACTATACTCCAGAATTGCAGGACCTATGGCACTCACCACCCACAAGTTGCCGCTGTGATCGAAAGAAAGACCGGTCGGATTGTTCAGCGCACGGCTGCGATTGACCAAATGTGGATTCGGCGTGCTGCTGGCTTGCAATGCTCGTGGTAGATACTCCGCGACGGTGTTGACGGAGAGGAAGCAGGAAGGATTCTCCTGACCGGCGACGGAGTTCGCGAGCCAGAGCGCCTGACGCGAGCCGCCGTATGTAACTCTTGCAATGCTAAATAGTAAAGTTAATACGAAGGCGATCGAAACAAACTCTTTCGCCCATCGCTGACCTGATTGGGCGATACGCACTAGTATGCTCATCGAAGGACCCCCCTTTGCTCAGTCTGAACTGCCAGCTCTGCTTTATTGATAGCAGATAATGCTCAGTTAGAAAGGGCGGGGTCGAGATACTTTCCCACAGGCGAGTAACAGCCTGACGGTCATCGCCCACTAGCTATACTATATCGTAGTAGATACCCGTCCGGCGCCGTCTATTCTGATTATAGACCGTCAAAGATTCTACCTTCTGAGCGATGATAGCTATATGGGTGCTCACTCGGTCTCAACTGTTCACTATGAAACGCCAGCGCGCGCCGTCTCTGACAATGTGACCCGCGCTGGGAGTGGCGAAGTGGGTGCCGAAAACCAGCATCGGGCGATCGCTATAGCGCTCGATGAAGGCGCGGCGCGTGGCGCGCGCCTGTTCGGGAATCGAATCGAAGCCGCAGTTCCATTCGGGATGCGCGCACTGCACCGGATGATGCATCAGGTCCCCGGTGATAACTGCGTCGTTGCCGCGCGACGAAATCCGTACGCTGAAATGACCTGGCGTATGGCCGGGCGTCGGCTCCAGCCAGACCTCATCGGTGATACGATGAGTATCCTCGACGAACGTGGCGAGTCCCGCATCCACGATCGGTCGCACGGAATCGTCAATCGGGTCCTTCGTGAATTTGTCGGTAGCGACGGACCAGTGCGCCCATTCCTTGCGCCCAATCAAGTAGCGCGCGTCGGCGAACGTCGGGATCCAGCGGTTCTCAACCAGCATCGTGTTCCAGCCGACGTGATCAACGTGCAGATGAGTACAGAGTACGTCGGTTATCGAACTGCGCGGGAAGCCGGCGTCTTCGAGATCGGTCAGGAAAGAGGTCTGGAGCATGTTCCACGGAGGATTCATCCGGGGCTTGTCGTTGCCGAGGCAGGTATCGACGACGATGCGCTTGCCGGCGGATTCGACAATCAGGGCATGGATACTCATGCGGACGCGGCCATTGGAGTCGGCGAAATGAGGCTGGAGCCAGGGTTCGCGCTGGATATTTTCCGGCGTCGCGTCGGGCAGGACGAAGGTCGCCTTCGACATGGTTTCCATCTCGACGACCCGGGTGATCTTAACGCCGCCAATTTGCCATTGGTTCATAGTTGCTCCGTAATAATGATGATGACCGATGATTATGACTAATCAATATCAGGCACTGCGACGGATATGGTAATGCTGCTCCGGTATCGGATAGCCGGCTTGGCCGAAGGTTTCGCGAATCAGCCGGTTGGTATCGAAATAGACTTGCCAGTAATTCTTATTGCTGCAATAGGGACGGACGGCCAGTACTGGTCCGGCGAAGTTAAATTCCAGAATCTCGACATCGGGCGCAGGATCGCTGAGGACATTGGGAATCTTCGGTAGAGCTTCCTTGAGCCGGCAAATCGCGTCGCCGTGCTCGACCGATTGCGCTAACTGCGCGACGAGTTCGACGCGACGGTAAGGATTGGCCGAGAAATTCTGGATCGTGTCAGCGAAGATTTTGTTGTTACCAACGATATTGCGAACGTTGTCGGGCGCATTGATGGTCGTCACGAACAAGCCGACTTCCTCGACGGTGCCAGTAACCCCGGCCGCGGTGACAAAATCGCCGGTGTGAAAGGGGCGGAAGATGACGAGAAACACGCCTGCGGCGAAGTTGGCGAGAAGGCCACTCCAGGCGAGCCGATCGCGACGCTGGCGGCAGCGACGACGGCGGCAAAGGTGGTAGTTTGAACGCCGAAGAAGCCCAGAATCGCGACGATCAAGATAATGTCGAGCAGGACATTAACGATCGAGCCGATATACCTTATCAGGGTGGCGTCAACATGCTGGCTCGTCAGACTGCGCGCGATCAAGCGATTAGCCAAGCGAATCAGTCAGCGGCCGATGATCCAGATCGCAATTGCGCCGAGCACTTTCAGACCGAACCAGGTGCCAGCCGCGATCAAGGTGTCAAACGCTATAGTTGGATGCATCGCAGTTACCCCCTCCAGTTCGCCAGATGTAGGCTATGGCCATCTAATCGCATCGGCAGTGCAACGCAACCGGCACACGATTAAAAGATGAAGAAGCCTTCGATTGCTAATATCGCATCGGCATCGATCGTTATTCGCAATGCACGTCCGTCAGATCAGGCCGACCTGCTGAGGTTGATTCGCGCTTACTATCGCTTCGATGGGATTCGCTTCCGGCCGGCGAGTATCGAGAAGGCGCTGCAACGCTTGCTGCACAGCCGCGCGCTTGGTCGCGTCTGGCTCATGCTGGATGGCGACAAGGCGATCGGGTACATCGTGCTGACCTTCAATTTTGACTTAGAGTTCGGCGGCCTCGAGGGTCTCGTGACGGACTTGTTCGTGATCGAAAAGTATCGCGGTCGTGGACTGGGCAAGCGCGCGCTCGACGTCGTCGATGATTACTGCCGCAGTCGCGAAATCGATACGGTCGAATTGCAGGTAACGGCTGAAAATAAGCAGGCGCAGGCGTTTTATCGAAGGATCGGTTTCGAGCAGCTCTCGCGGGTAGTGATGACGCGCGACGTGCGCGTAGGTTTACGAAGAGCTCAGACGATAGTGGACCGGCTTGATCGCGACTTGAGGAAGGCGCGAGATTCTTCGCCGCGCAGAGTCTAATTTCAACGTCATTCGCAGACTCCCTTCGAGGGACTCAAGGCAGGCTGCCTGCTCGGCTCCGCGGCTCTCCGTCTAGTGTCTCAGAATGACAGAAGGACGGACTCGTTCGCGAGCTCGGTTGACGTTAGTTTTCGGCGTCACCGTACATATCGGCTTCCGGCGCGTAGTTTTCGAAACGGGTGTACTGGCTGAGGTAAGTCAGCTTGGCGGTGCCGGTCGGGCCATTGCGCTGCTTGGCGATAATCACCTCAGCGACGCCCGGCTCTTTGCTATCCCGATGGTACATCTCGTCACGATAGATAAACGCGATAACGTCGGCGTCCTGCTCAATCGCGCCGGACTCGCGGAGGTCGGCCAGCAGGGGACGGCGATCGGGGCGGGTTTCGACTTGCCGATTAAGCTGCGAAAGTGCGATTACCGGCACACGCAATTCCTTGGCGAGCGCTTTGAGCGAGCGCGAGATTTCCGCGATCTCCTTTTCGCGCGACTCGCCGGGCCGCGCCGAGCGCATGAGTTGGAGGTAATCGACAATAATCAGACCGAGACGCGAATTACGTTCGCGCATCAACCGGCGGCATTTCGCCTTGAGCACCAATGGCGAAGTGTCGGAGTTGTCGTCGATGTAGATTGGCGCTTCGGAGAGCCGCGACGCCGCCTGAGCGAGTTTCGGAAAGTCGCGCTCGCCGAGGAAGCCGGCGCGGGCCTTGGCGCTATCGACGCGCGCCTCCGCACAGAGCATCCGGAGCGCGAGCTGCTCCTTTGACATTTCAAGCGAGAAAAACGCGACGCCGACGGGCGGGTCGGCCTGCGTAGCAGCGTAGGTCGCGAGATTCAGGGCGAGCGCGGTCTTGCCCATACTCGGGCGGGCGGCGATCACGATCAGTTCGTTGGGCTGCAAGCCCGCCGTCAGCCGATCGAGATCGGAGAAGCCGGTCGGCACGCCGGTCACGAGTTCCTTGCGTTCGTAAAGCCGTTCGAGCAGCGCGATCGAAGCGCGAGTGACTTCCGGCATCGTATGGAAGGCCTGCCGGATGCGGCGTTCGGAAATCTCGAAAATGCGATGCTCCGCCTCGTCGAGGTATTGATCAACGTCGGTGGGCGCGTCGTAAGCGCCGGAAGCAATTTCGGTGGTCGCCGACGCGAGGCTGCGCAGGACCGCCTTCTCACGGACGATACGGGCGTAGTACGCGACATTCGCGGCAGTCGGCACAATCGCGGCCAACTCCGCGATATAGGCCGGTCCGCCGATCACTTCGAGCACGTTGCTGGTGCGCAGCGCCTCAGTCAGGGTAATCGCGTCCACCGGCTGATTGCGATCGACCAGCGTGACCATCGCGCGAAAGATCTCGCGATGGGCTTCGCGGTAGAAATCCTCCGCTACCAGAATTTCAATCGTCTGGTTGATCGCGTCGTTGTCGAGCAGGACCGCGCCGAGCACCGACTGCTCGGCTTCGAGATTCTGCGGAGGAACCCGCGTCAGTATATCGTTTGTTGTTGCCACCGCCGCCTGCGTCACCTCATCCGAGTATCGAACGGTGATACACGATAAATAGCACGGACTTAAGCGGGCCGGCGACGATTAGTTTTTATGCAGCATCAATCCACAGGTTTTCCACTGTCTGTGGGTAATGGATGCACAGGAGTTATCGACAGTCAGGGGATCCACATCTCCTCTGCCAATTAATCACTAATAGCTAGAAAACATCAAACAAATCATTGAGTCTATCTTTAATCTAGTGATAAGAGCTATACGGTGATATAGACGTACAAATAGTGGTATTGGACCAGAATAAGACGCATTTGGCGAAAAAGTACATAAGGAAGATGCTCGATTTCAGCTCAGATACAATCAATAGTTGCGCTGACAGGATTCAGAATCTCAGACTCAGTCAGTATCCCAGGTCGGGATGGTTCGTTTTCTCCATTTCCGGTCGAGCTACACCCAGCGCTAAAAGCGCAATTGGCAGCGAGATATGGCGGCGGCCTTTACACGCATCAAGAACGTGCAATCAAGTCAATTTTGTCCGGCGAGGACGTTTGTTTAGCAACGTCAACAGCCTCAGGAAAGAGTTTAGTGTTTATCGTGAGCGCCGCTCACCTTCTATTGAGTAATCCGTCCGCTCGCGTAATCGCATTGTATCCGGCCAGAGCTCTAATCCTGAATCAGCTCAGCAAGTGGCAAGAAATCCTGCAGCCTTTAGGAATTAAGGTTGCAAGAATTGATGGCGGGATATCAACGAACCAGCGTTTGGAGATTATGCGCCAGAATCGTGTGCTCTGTATGACACCTGATGTGGTGCAAGCGTGGCTGATGCGCTCACTGAGTGAAAAATCGATTGCCAATTTAGTACAAAATTTGGCGCTGCTGATTTTAGATGAAGCGCATACTTACGAAGGCGTCTTCGGAACCAACATGGCCTATCTTCTTAGCGATTTGAAGTAGCGGGCACTCGAACCCAGATGTTACTCAGCACTGCTACCTTAGACGAACCTGAGAAGTTCGCGAAGGAGCTAACCGGTCGCAATCTGGTCTGCTTGCGATCTGAAGATGAAACCAGCGCTGTCTCAGAGAAGAAAGTACTTGTCCTCTGTCCCGAGAGAAGGCCGGGCAAATCCTTCGATGCTATCGCTGATCTTCTCGCGAGATTGTCAAAAATGGCTGGCCAACAAAACTTTCGCTTTCTCGCCTTTGGTGATGCGCGCAAGCTAGTAGAGCGGATCGTAGTGTTAACTCAACGGCACCTGAGCCAACCATTGACCATAGATATCGATACTAACGACGAGAATGATGAGGACGGTTTCGATACAGGCGAGACGAGCTATCCAATACTGCCTTATCGGGCAGGCTTCGAGGAGGATGATCGGGTCGCGATCCAGCGCGCACTCAGCAATGGCGATCTGACCGGCGTAGTCGCTACTAGCGCGATGGAATTAGGAATCGATATTGGGGAGATCGATGTAGTAGTATTTCTAGGCACCCCGCCATCAATGAAGTCCTTTTGGCAGCGATTAGGGAGAGCCGGGCGCAAAAATGAGGGTATGTGCCTGATAATTGATAATGAGGATCTAATCGATGCCTACGGCGGATTGGCATCTTACGTGAAGCGCCCACTGGAGCCTAACTGGTTGTATTTGGATAACCGATACATTCAATACTCACATGTTCTGTGCGCTGCGGCTGAGTTGGGTACTTCTCCTCGAAGATCCGACTGCAGCCGTTCGACAGCTTGCCATTAGGATTTAAACGTCTGCTGGAGAATGAATTGGAACCGAAAGAGGCCGTCGAAAGCGACCTTTATGCGTTGAAGCAAATCGCTCTTGGCGGACCCCATCAGGAATTTCCACTACGCAGCGCAGTCGAGCCGAACTTTAAGGTCATTGGACCATTCGGCAAGAGCCTTGGTCAACTGCCATATCCTTATGCCCTGAGAGAGGCCTATCCGGGTGGCATCTACTACTATATGGCACGTCCGTATCGCGTGATCGCGTTTAATTATAAGAACGGTGAAATCAGAGTAAAACCCGAGAAGCAATGGACTACCACGCGGATTGCTCAAGTAATGGTTTTCCCCAAATACCCTACTGGCATATTAACTTGGCTTGGCGCAGGGGAAACCTCTATCGTTGAAACTGAGTTGCAGGTCAGCGAACAGGTGACTGGGTTTACTGAAAACCGGGGTCCCAATAAAGAACGCTATATGTATGACTAAGCCTCGCCGTATTACCAGCGAAGTCTCAACCGGTTTTTCCGTACGACTGGCGTTTGTCTTCACATACCGAAGCTAAACCTGTCAGCTGACGTTCAGCAGCTATTGCGGAAGGCGTTTTGTGAGGAGTTCGGCGTAAAAGAAGGCGATGTTGGAATCGGCGATTTTCACACCAAAGTGAATGCTTACGGTAATCCTGAGATACAGAAAGGCGTGTGCATTTTTGACGGTACAAATGGCAGTCTTCGTCTTACCCAGCAACTAGCAGCTAATTTTTCAGCAGTGGTAAGGGTTACTATTGATTTGGCGGAACGGCGAGAAACTGGTGCTGAATTAAAGCAATTACGCGCACTTTTGGAAATATCCAAGACGCTCAAGCCACGATCGCTTAATCCCGAATCCCCTAGTATTTTTCGTATTGGAGACGATGGATGGTTGGAAATAATTTGCGCGAATGAAAAAGGAATTTATACGGGCGATAATGGCAACAAGGAGGAGGTAGAAATCGCCGATATTCGTTATATGCCTAATGGAGCAGTTTACGACATCAAGGTTATGACGCCAAATCTAAGACGATTGCTGGGAATTCAAGCGGTCGAACCGATTTTTGGACAGACAAAGACTTGCCTCTGGAACCCTAATACGGGCGAAACCAAGGACAAACTTGACGAATAAGTAGAAATGAAAAACAGGCAGCTGATTAGTTTCTAGAATCGTTTAGCCCTCAAAGCTCGTGAGCCTGTTTAACTTTGCGGACTCGCTCTGCCAATTTGCTCGATAACAAGGGCGCTATCGCGATGCCAAACAAAAATCCCCCTACGTGGGACCACCAGGCGATGCCGCCGGTGAGCAGGCCGCTCTCGCCGCTCGCGATGCCGGAATAGAGTTGGAGCGCGAACCAGACCAGCAGGTAGAAAACCGCCGGAATCTCGATCAACCGGAAGAACCAAATCGTAGTGATTCGGCCGCGCGGGAATAGCACGAAATATGCGCCGAGTACGCCGGCGATCGCGCCGCTCGCGCCGATTACCGGAATCCACGAACCCGGGCCCATCACGACCGTCGCGAGTCCGGCGACAACTCCCGCAAATAGATAGAAAATGATGAACCGCAGATGGCCCATCCGGTCTTCGACCGCCGGGCCGAAGATCAGCAGATAAAGCATATTACCGGCGATATGCAGGAGGCCGGCGTGGAGGAACTGAGACGTTATCAGCGTCGCGAGAGTACCCGCTTCGCGGTCTAGCGGATGGGGACGCGCGATCATCGCGGGAACCATCGCGTAGTGAGCGAGATCGATGCCGCCGCTTGCGGGGGAACGGACCTCATAAGCGAAGACGGCGAGATTGACCACGATCAGCAGGACCGTAGCGGGGGCGAGGCGGCGTGCGGCTTCGCTGTCGCGCAGTGGAATCATCGAGAGGGCAGATTATCCAGTGCGGTTGGGCGGGGCGAGTAGTGGATCATTCTGGGTCAGGATGTTTCGCGCGGACTAATTCTTAACGCAGCTCGCAGACTCTCCTTCGAGGGGCTCAGAGCAGGCTGCCTACTCGAGAAGATCTGCACAAGTGAATTCTTTGACTATCGCTTCGCGAAGGTCCCTCGACACGGCTCGCGTTGCTCGCCGGCTCGGGATGACAGGATGAGCGGTCTCCTTCGGCTACTCTCGGGGCAGGCTGCCGGCTCAGAATGACAAATGGGCTTGTGTAGAATTTCCCTGTCGGCGAGCGATGCTTGTGAACGCCGCGCGCGTATGCGAAAGAAGGCAGGGATTCCGCTTCCGTAATGAAATCAAGGAGCGAAGCTATGGAAATTACGCGGCAAGAAATTACTGTACCTGCCGGCAATGAACAGATGCCGTCTTATATTGCGCGGCCCGCGAGCGGCGGTCCGTATCCGGGATTGGTCGTCGTGATGGAGGCGTTTGGGCTCAACGGGAATATCAAAGCGATTTCTGATCGATTCGCGGCGGAAGGGTTCGTCGTGATCTCGCCGAATCTCTATTTCCGGCAGCCTAATAACGTTGTGGGATATGATGATCTGCCGGGCGCGATCAAACTGATGGGCTCGTTGACCGACGATCAAATCGTCGCGGACATGACCGCGGCGATCAATTTTCTGAAGGGGCAGAAGGAGGTTAAGCCGAAATTCGGAACGACTGGCTTCTGCATGGGCGGTCGAGTCGCGTTTCTGACGGCGGTGCGCAATCCGGACGTTTACGCGACGGCGCCTTTCTATGGCGGCGGGATGACGCGGGCGGGTCAGCCGGGCGGTCGCGCGCCGATTGATGACGCGGCGAATCTGAAAGGACCGGTGCTCGCCTTTTTTGGCGGCAAGGACGCGTTTATCCCGGTCGCCGAGGTGGATAAATTTCGCGACGCGTTGAATAAGGCCGGCAAGTCGGACGAGGTGGTGCTCTACGCAGACGCCGACCACGGCTTCATGTGCGACGAACGTCCGTCGTACCATCCGGAGCATGCTAAGGAAGCATTTCCGAAGACAGTCGCGTTCTTTAAGAAGAATCTGAACTGATTGAAACAAGAAGGCCGCGAGTATTCTCCGCGGCCTTCTCTCATATCCATTCCGAGCAGACGTCAGCGGAGAGCGTCATCGCTCGGACCGAGCAGGTGAATCTGCGCGCTGCGTTCATTGAATAGGGACGCCCGAGACGACGGCGTAGTCTCATCCCGTGCGGACTGAGGCCGACTCCCACAGCCTGACGACTTTGGCGCGCAACTCCTCGAGGGTGCCGTCATTAGAGATGAATTCCGTTGCGTGCTTGCGGCGCTCGGCGTCGGAAAGCTGTGCGCGGATGCGCGCCTCGGTCTGCTCGGGCTTGAGTCCGCGTTCAAGCTCGACCCGTTCGATCACGCGCTCCTTCGACGCGACCACCAGCCAGATTTCGTCGAAGAGCGGTTGCCAGTTCGCTTCGATCAGCACTGCGGCCTCGATCACGATCGGCTTGCGTTCGCCGTCGGCGCGGAGTCGCTCGACCATCTCACGCATCCGCGCGAACATCTTGGGATGGACGATCGCGTTAAGCCGTTGGAGCGCTCCCGGATCGCCAAAAACGATCGGTCCCAGCTTCCTGCGATCAATCGTGCGGTCGGGGGCGAGAATGCCCTCGCCGAAAGCCGCGATCATCTCGGGATAGGCGGGACCGTCGGGCTGATAAATATTGTGGCCGACTTTATCAGCGTCGATAATCGGCGCGCCGAGCTCGGCGAGGATTTTAGTCACGGTGCTCTTGCCGGAGCCGATTCCGCCGGTGATGCCGATCGTGAGCATCCACTCACCTCGCGAAAAGAAACTGTCTGCACGTCTCATTCAATGTTCTCTGTCGTGAGCACAGGTCGAGCTCTGTCGGTTGCATTATTCTCGCGCGTCTTAATCCTTAACGCAGCTCGCGGACTCGTTAGCTCGGCTTCACTGCGTTTCGCCTATCCCGCTTCTTTATTCCATGCCTGCAGGTTGTAGAGGTAGCTGAAGAAGCCGCCGCGGGAAAGCAATTGGTCGAAAGTTCCCTGCTCGGCAATCGTTCCGTCGCGCAGCACAAGGATCAAATCTGCGTTTTGAATGGTGGATAGGCGATGAGCGATTACGAGCGTGGTCCGAGCGCGCATCGCTGCGCGCACCGCGGCCATCACCAGCGACTCGGTCTCGGCGTCGAGCGCGCTGGTCGGTTCGTCCATGATCAGGATAGGCGCGTCTTTGAGCAGCGCCCGCGCGATCGTGACGCGCTGCGACTCGCCTTCGGAGAGGCTATGGCCACCCTGTCCGACGATTTCGTCGAAGCCGCCCGGCAGCTTCGCGATGAGCGAATCGAGGCGTGCGGCGTGAGCTGCCTCCTGAATTTCGCGGGCGATCGCATTGGGTCGGCCGAGCGCGATATTGGCGCGAATTGTCGTGGCGAGCACCAGTGGCGGCTGCAGGACCGTCGCGATATTGCCACGCAGCGAGCGGAGCGTGGCGTCACGCGTATCGATGCCGTCGATTTTGATCGCGCCGGATTGCGGCTCGTAAAAGCGCATCGCGAGGCTGGCCA
The DNA here is from genome assembly GCA_963831065.1 of uncultured Pseudomonadota bacterium. Lineage (GTDB taxonomy): Bacteria > Desulfobacterota > Binatia > Binatales > Binataceae > JAJPHI01. Next base: position 104,053 of record CAWHOQ010000026.1, on the reverse strand, counting down.
TCGTGGTCTTGCCTGCGCCGCTCGGTCCGACAATCGCGATCGTTTCGCCGGCATGCGCCTTAAAGCTGATTCCTTTCAGGACGGGATTTGCCGGATCGTAGCCGAAAACGACGCGGTCGAACTCAATTTCGCCGCGCACGCGGGAGAGCGTTCGTGCGTTTGGCCGGTCTTTGACTTCGGGTTCGATCTCGATCAGCTCGAAGCATCGCTTGAGCCCGGCCTTCGCGCTCTGGACCAGGCTGTAAGTTTGAAAAAGCTGATTGACCGGTACATAGAGCGACGCGAGATAGGTCGTGAAGACGATCAGGTCGCCGATCGTGAGAATACCGCTCATCACGTGGCGTGCGCCGATATAGATGACGGTCGCGGTGCCGAGCGCAATCAGCGCGTTGACTCCGCCCGCGTAGATCGTCTGGAAAGTGTAAAGCTTGAGCGACTCATTAAGACTCTCGCGGCTGGATTGCACGAATTCCTGAAACGACTCGGCTTCGCGAGTGAAGGCCTGTACGACGTGAATCGCAGCGAGCGCCTGATGCGCGACGGTATAGAGGCGGCTCTCCTTGACGCGCGCGCCGGTCGCGAGCGTGTCGATTCGGTGGCTGACGCCGGCGATCAGGATAAACAGCAGCGGCACGATGCCGAGCGCCGCCAGTGTGAGAACCCAATCCATCTGGATCATCACGACGAACATCGCAGCGAGCATCACGCCCGCCGAGAGGACGGGGAACAGGCCATTCATCGCGATGGTCTGGAGCGACATGCTGTCGTAGGCAATCCGCACCATCAGGTCGCCGACTTCGCGCCGCCGATGGAACGAGAGTGAGAGCCGCTGGAGATTATCGAACATCTGGGCGCGGAGCTCGTTGACCATTCGCTGGCCGATCGCAATCGTCACGTAATTCGTGACGACGTTGAGCACGCCGAGCACGAGATATAGCCCCACCAGCACGAGGCATGCGTCGATCAGCAAGGTGGAGGACGAGAGAGCTGAAAAGGCGTTCCACTTGAGCGGTGCGCCGCGCAGCACGTTATCGATGACGATCTTGAGCGGCCACGGTTTGGCGACCTCGATCAGGCTGGTCGCGCCGATCGCGAGGATGACAAAGAGCAAGCGTCCGCAGATGCGGGCGCATCCGGCGCAAGACCTCGCGATAGAGTCCGGGAGGGCCCATCAGGCGGAGACCCGCTCTGCAGGGGCAGCCTGATTAGCGGTCGAGAGCGCTTCTTTAACTGCGACGTCCAGCAGCGGACCAATCAGGCGCGCATCGCGTATCCAGGCACCGAGGCCTAATAACACATTTAGCCCATCCAAGAATCAGAATTATCGCCCAGGCAGCATCGCCACCCCGGGCGAGTACGAATCGCTGTGACGATTAGAACGATGATGGTAAGCGCGATGAGCCGGAACGATGCTCGGAAAGCCAGCCGCAGCTTCCATCCGAGCGTGAAAGGGTCGTCGCGAGCGGAGAGGAAGTTGATCGTGGCGCGCGCGCTCGAGTCGGTGTCCAGCCGGAGATCGTAGGGCTGATAGCCGTCGGAGCGAGTCACGCGCGCGCCGCGCTTCGCCAGCGCCCATCGCGTCCGATCGATCAGATCGTCCATGCCGCGCTCGTCCGAGGGTTTGGCATCGAGCGGCAGGACGATTCGTCCCTGGGTTTGAAATCGCGCTTGCCGGCGCTCTGTTGGGCTTAAAGCTTTCGCGAGCGACACGTGGGATTTCGACAAGCGGGCGAAATTACGCACTATCGGACCGAGCAGACACAGCAGCGTCAAAAGGATGCGCGAACGAATATCCAAGCGCGGGCGATCCGGTGTGCTGATTGACGCTAATCCGGTCGGCGCTGAGGACCGTCAGCAGGAGCCCGACTGCGCCAATAATCGAGATAGCGGAACCTGTGAGAAGACCGGCCAGCAATAAGATGAGCGAGACGATCACCCATGAGGGCAGCAGCGGAATCTGCATCGCGAGCGGAAACTCACCGACGCGATAGAGGCTTTGAAACAAGCCGCGACCGAACACGCCGTAATAGACGCGCGGCCCTGACCCGAACCATCGCGACAACCAGCCACTATCACCGTAAATAGTCGCGCCGCTTCGCTCGGGATACTTCCGCGCGAGCATCGCCTCTGCGCGTCCGTACCCGATCTGTTGATGTGAGATAAGCCGAAATCGTGGAGCGGCGGCGATGGAGCACGATTGCCGAGGGCGCATAGGCCAGCTTAATCCCGCGCTCACGCAGGCCCCATGAGAAATCGACATCATCGCCAGCGGCAGTGAAAGCCGGATCGAATGGCGCTGACGGCAGCTTCGATTTGTCGAGCGCCATGCTGCATCCGCATACCTGATCGAGTTCGTCATCGCTCGCACGGACTTCACGCGGACCACCCGGTGCGCTCGCAAGCGCGGCTTCGAGAGCTGATCGTGGTTCGGGCGGGAAGTTCTGCCCGCCCACGGAGACCGCTTGCTCGCGCGTGATGGTCTCAATCAGATGATAAAGCCAATCGCGATCGGCTTCCGCGTCGGCATCGATAAATGCGACGATCCGATGCTGGGCGGCGATAATTCCGGCGTTGCGGGCGGCGCTCAATCCCTGATGCTCGATCGAAATGACCCGCACGTCGGCGCTTTTTGTGATTTCAGCAGTGATATCAGTCGAGCCGTCATTGACCACGATTACTTCGTAATGTGGATAGTTGAGATGCTTCAGCGATTCGAGGCAACGCGCGAGCGTCGCGGCGGAGTTGTAGGCGCATACGATGATTGAGGCTGCGGGCGGATTGGCCAGCGGCGGAGGCAACTGCTCTTTGAAGGTAGCGCTAACGGCGTCGAAGGCGAGCTTGCGTGTGCGCTCGCGCGTGACGAGGCCGAAGGCCCAATCGGTAATTTCAGCGCCACCGGTATGCCATTCGTCGGTGAAGGCGAAAATGACAAATCCTGAGAGGCCAAGCTCGAATGCCGCGCGCGACTGCCACGCTAGCAGTTCCGCCTGATGCGCCTCGCCTTCGCGAATCGTATCCATGCCGGTTTCGCTGAGAATCAGCGGGCGGTCATAGGTTGTCGCGAGCAGATGAGTCAGATAGCGGCGGAAGTCCGCCTCGCGATGGAGATAAACATTGAAGCTGACCAGATCGAGAAAGTTCAGGTCGAGATATTCGGCTGACGGATAATTCGAGTAGGTGAACAGGCCCTCGGGATCGAGTTGTTTGCCGAGATCATAAAGCTCGTGCAGAAATTTGCTGACCGCGTGCGGCCCGTGCCATCGGACGATATCGGAGCGGATTTCATTACCGAGACTGTAGGCAAAAATCACCTCGGCAAATTGGCGCATCGTGCGCACGCCCTCGGTGATCGTTTTGCGAATGTCGCGCATCATCTCCGGCGAATCGAGGAATGCCATATGGAACGGCCACGGCATCCCGACCATCATGCGCAATTCGTGTTTGGCCGCGAGATCGAACATCCATGAGGGAGGAGGCACATAGGTACGGACGAGATTGGCGCCTAATTCACGCATCAGTGCGAAATCAGCGTCGGCCCGCTCCGGTTCGGGATAGCGCTCGCCGCGCGAGTTTGGGGTGAACGGGCCGTAAGAGATTCCGCGCGCGAAGAACTTTTGCTCGCCATCGTAGAGATACTTGCCGCGAACGGTCAGCCGATGCATCCCGAAAAGCTAAGCGGAAAGCCATAGGATGCGCAACGCGGTTTCGGCGAGGCGCGCGGTTTTATCGATACGGCGGTTTTCCTAGAATCATTGCATACGATGAGCAACAAAATTTCGACGATAGAAGCGGCGAGCGGCTTTGTGCGGGTCAACGGATTGCAACTGCATTATCTCGATTGGGGCGGTGAGGGACCGCCGATCGTGATAGTTCATGCGACCGGCTTTCTGGCGGGGGTGTATCGGCCAATCGCGGAGGCGTTGCAGTCGATCGGACACGTGGTCAGTTACGATCAGGCCGGTCATGGCGATAGTGATCGACTGGAACCCAATCAGGTTTCATGGTTTCGCACGGCGGATGAGCTGGAAAGTTTTCTAGTCGAGATGGAACTGAAAGAGGTGCGCGCGTTTGGACATTCCGCAGGCGGCACCGCGATTGCGGCGGTCGCGAGCCGACGGCCCGATCTAATTTCAAGTGCGATGCTGGTTGAACCGGTGATCATCGATCCGGCCGATCCGCGCGAACGGCCCAACGATCTCTATGAACGGACGCTCAAGCGGAAACCGTCCTTCGATAGCCTCGAAGCGATGTACGCGAATTTCGCCGCCAAGCCCCCGTACTCCGAGTGGCGGCCCGACGTGCTCCGCGATTATTGCGAATACGGCACACGCGAAGACGCGGACGGCCGGCGGATTTTGAAGTGTTCGCCCGAGACCGAAGCGCGGCTTTATCAGACAGCGCGGGATTTCGATGGGCTCAGCCGCCTGCTTGCGGTCGAGATACCGATGCTGATTGTGTTTGGCGGGAAGAGCGACAGTCCGGGTATCGGATTCGGCGAGCAAATTAATGATGGGACGTCGAAGCGGCGCACGCTTACTATTCCCGATGGAGGACATCTCCTGCCGATGGAAAAGCCGGAGGAAGTTGCGCGTATCGCGCTCGAATTTTTCGAGCAGACGGGCTAGGGCAACGCCTAATTCAGCCGAACTCATCGGAGCGTCCTACCGTTCAGGATCGCGAGAGCTTCTGGCGTGTATTCGCCGGATTGTCGCCAAAGAATCAAGGGCGCTTCGATTTGAGCCTCGACTCGTGCACCTTTGCGAGCTTCGATCAGGACGGTGCTTGCCGGACTGTCCGCGAACGAATGCACGAAGCGCAGACGCTTCGGTTCGAGCGAGCGCGATTTCATCTCCGCGATCAGCTCGGCGGCGCGTGGCGCGGTGAAGATTAGGGCAATTTTGCCGCCGATGCATAGGTAACGAGCGGCCGCCGCGAGAAAATCCTGAAGTCCAGCGCCGCCCGCCCCGCGCGCGAGGCGGCGACCGGTATTCGGACTTTCGCGCCCGCTGAGTGGCGCGCGATAGGGTGGATTCGTGACCACGTAATCGAACGAGGCGGGCGCTACGCCGTCGATCTTGCGTGCCCGCAGATCAGCTTCAATCACTTTCAGATTAGAGAGGCGGTTAAGTTGCGCGTTTCGGTTAGCCATCGATGCGAGCTGTGGTTGCAACTCGATCGCGACAACCTCGCGCGGATGGCGAAGCGCCGCGATTATCGCCGCGATCACGCCGCATCCGGCGCCCAGCTCAAGTATCCGATCGCGATGGCGCGACCTGTGCAAAGTCTCCGAGCAGGATCGAGTCGATCGAAAAGCGATAACCAGAAAGTGGCTGGACGATATTCAGCGTGCCGCCTAAGATTGCATCGAGCGTTTCTGTCTGCGCGCCAATATCCATGAATCCAGCCGAGAAGGGAGCATATTACGCGAGGCTTTTCCGCAAAGCAGGCATCTTCCTCGGCAAGGGCAACATAGCGCGCGCGGTTACGCGTGCTTGAAGAAGGGCGGGCTTTCGCGGAACAACAGGGTGACCGCGCGATGGCGCGCCGTTTTGCAATCGAAGTCGCGCGGGCGAGCGCTCCTCCGTCAACGGCAGACAACTGAGAGTCCTAGTCATAGGGCTGGAACTTCCTAAACATCGCGACTTGACGATTGTCATTTCGTACTTAGATTCCTCTCATAAGACGCGACGACGCAAATGATGCTTCGGAGCGCGACTAATCAAACCTGACGGTAATGACGGAGGGATCGCTTAATGGAACTGAATTACGTAAATGGCTGGACGGGCAATGGATGGCTGTTTGATCGGATGAACGGAATGCTCCGTGATTCCAATACAACCGCTAAGCGGATTATGCCGGCAGCCGATGTCGTTGAAGAGAAGGATACTTATCGCTTCTATTTCGAGGCGCCCGGCCTGAAGAATGACGCCTTTGACGTGCGGGTCGAAAATGGCACGTTGATCATCGAAGCCGAGCGCAAACGCCCTGAGTGGCCGAATGATGCGCAGGTACATGTAAGCGAGCGGAGCTATGGAGCGATCCGGCGTGCCTTCGAACTGCCCGAGGATGCTACCACTGACAAAGTGCAGGCTTCCTATCAGTGACGGCGTGCTCGAAGTGACTGTCGAGAAACGTCCGGAAGCCAAGCCGGTTAAGATCCAGGTCAACTAACAGCCTGAAGGATTGTTTAAGGACCGCGCTTCGATAGAGGTGCGGTCCTTTTTGTTTATCCTGCTACTCGATGACGACGGTCATCTTCATGTCGCCATGACCATAACCGCAGTAATGATCACAGATGGCCTTGAAGGTTCCGGCAGTCTGGGGAACGACCGTTACTTCGGTGAGCTTGCCCGGCTTGAGGTCTAAGTCGAGCTTCAAAGGTCGAATCAGAAAACCGTGCGTTGCGTCCTCGCTAGTGATTTGTAACGTAGTAGCGACTCCTCTTTTCAGGACGATGCGGTCCGGCGAGAACTGGAACTTGCTCGCGGTGATTTTGATCACCTCCGGTGGTGAGACATCTGCGTGGACACCTCGTGCAAATAGAACGGCGGCCATGCTGCTGAACACAATCGATAACAATAGTAACTTCCTAGTCTGCGTCATTGGACTCTCCTATGGCGGTATTCCCCTTAGTCATTTGCTGAATGCCGGATAATCCGCCAAATTCTGATTTCGTGAGCTGCACATCCTCGATTGCCAGTGATTGAGCAGGCTGCTGCGCGTCGCCGACGAGACGGATGCCCAAATCCTTGAACGGGTCCGCTCGATCAAACGGCTGCGGCTTTTTGTCGGCGTTATTTGCCGGATCGTTGAAGGCGAAGATCAGCGAGCGTGCGGCGTAATGCCGAATCCTTCCTCTCTGCTGAACGTCGTGCCGATGAATATGCCCGTAAAGGATGCTCACGTTTTCGTAAGGCGCGAGCAGGTTCATCACGTCGTCGCCGTCGCTGGTGAACCATTCCCATTCCGGTTTGAGATCGAATAGCGGACGATGCGTGAAGACAATAATCGGGGCAGTTTTAGGAAAGCGTGCGAGATCTTTTTTCAGCCACGCGAGCTGTTCTGCGCCGACCTCGGGACGGCCGCGGGAGACGTTGTCGAGCGCGACGAAGTGCACGCCGCGATGATCGAAGGAATAATGCGTCTCGCCGAAAAACTCGCGATAAAGGACGCCGCCATCGAGCGCCGCGTCATTCTCGCCTGGGACCATATGCAGACTGGGCGTTTTGAGGCGTGCGGCGATGATTTTGAACTGTCGCATCCGCTCGGCATGAATCTCTTGCGTGGGCGCGTCATGCGTCAGGTCTCCCGTAAAGATCACGAAGTCGGGTCTGTGCGATGACTGATTCATCAGCCGCACCGCGCTCTCAAAAGCTTGCGTCCCGAGCGGGTCTGGCGGCCCGTCGAAGCCAACATGGGGATCGCTGAACTGCGCGAACGTGAAACGAGCGGGCGCTTCACCATTCAGGCGCTTGTAAAGATCGCCGAGCGGGTCGGCAATCGCGGGACGCGCCAAAAGCGGCGCGAACTGATACATCACACCTATTCCGAGAGAAGTTCCTGCGATTTTCAGAAATGAGCGACGATCTAACTTTTCCTTCATCGAACTACCTCCGCAGAAATCTGATTAGCCGCCATGAGCGATTGCGCGCCTTGCCCGATGAGCAATCAGATCGCTCGCATCAATGCGGCTCAAGCGATAAGACCATCCCACCGGAGATAAATTCCCGCTTGCGAATTGAACGGATGAGCAGGAATAAAGGGACTGCGTGAACGGTCCTACTTCCGTGGAAGTATCGGACGAGGATGGGAGATAAGGCTCCTTGCTACGAAAGGACAGGCGCTTCGAGGAGGCGGTGCTGCCTCATCTCGATGCCGCATACAATCTGGCGCGATGGCTGATGCGCAACGAAGCTGATGCTGAAGATGCAGTGCAGGACGCCTGCCTGCGCGCGTTCAGATTTATCGGGGGCTTACGCGGCGAGGACGGCCGGGGCTGGCTGCTCAAGATCGTGCGCAATTCATGTTACTCGCGGCTTGAACGGAATCGACGGCGTGAGGGCGAGACCGAATTTGACGATGAGCTGCATTCCTCTGATGCTGAGCCATCCGACCCAGAGGCTGTGCTGGCGAATATCCGAGACGGCGCCGCGCTCCGCCGTGCAATCGAAGAGCTGCCGCCTGAGTTTCGCGAGGTGATCGTCATGCGCGAACTTGAAGGATTATCGTACAAGGCGATCGCTGAAGTTATTGAAGCGCCGATCGGCACGGTGATGTCGCGGCTGGCGCGAGCGCGTGGACGGATGCAGCGCGCACTCGCGACGACACTGCCGATGGAGTCGTGACGTGACCTGCGAAGAAGCGCGCCTGCTGCTCCATCCTTATCTCGACGGCGAACTCGATTTGATGCGGAGCCTCGAAATCGAGGAGCATCTTCGCGGCTGTGCAGCCTGCGCGGGAGTGACGGCGGGGCTGCGGACCTTACACTCAGGAATAGCTGCCGCGGATCTCTATTACTCCGCACCAGCGCAGCTCGAAGCCAGTATCGGCGCGATGAGTCCGTCGAGGCGGCAGCCGGCTTCCCGAGAGGCGCCGTCGATGGCCGCTGTATGGGGCTGGACTGGCTGCGGCAGCAATCCTGCTGATGGGGCTTCTGTTTGGCGGGCTGATCAGACATCAATCAGTCACGAATGATGTCCTTGCGCGCGAGGTCGTGACCGACCATATCCGCTCGCTAATGGCGGGTCATCTGACGGACGTGCTCTCGTCGAACCAGCACACGGTCAAGCCGTGGTTTGAGGGGAAGCTCGATTTTTCACCGACAGTTGTGGATCTGGCTGCGCAGGGCTTTCCGCTAATCGGAGGCCGACTCGATTACCTTGACAATCATTCCGTGGCGGCGATCGTTTATCGGCACGGGGCGCATCCGATCAATCTGTTCGTTTGGCCATCACCAAAGGTTCGGGATTCGTCACCGACTATGGAAATTTACAACGGCTACAACGTCGTCCATTGGAACGCGGGCGGTGACGCGTACTGGGCGGTCTCGAGCGTCAGTGCAGAAGCGCTTGAACGAGTTCGTCAAGGATATTCGGAAGACCCAAGCTGCCGCCAAGACTAATCGCTAGCGGTTGCGGCCTTTGAGCGTGCGCTCGATTTCCCGCTGGGTGGATTTACGCGCGATCGCTTCGCGCTTGTCATAGAGGCGCTTGCCTTTGGCCAGCGCGATCTCAACTTTGGCGCGACCGCCTTTGAAATAGATTTTGAGCGGGACCAGCGAGTAGCCGCGCTCGCGCACGCGTCCCCAGAGTCGTTCGATCTCCCGCCGATGCATCAGCAGCTTGCGCGTGCGAGTTTCCTGATGACTAAACTGGCCGGCGGGCGCATAGGCGCCGATATGCACGCCATGCAGGAACATCTCGCCATTCTTCACTCGCGCGTAGCTGTCGCGCAGGTTCACTCGATGGCCGCGCAGGGATTTCACTTCGGTGCCGGTCAACGCGAGTCCAGCTTCCAGCGCTTCCTCGATAAAGAAGTCGTGCCGCGCCTTGCGATTATCAGCGACCAGGTCGTAGCCGTTTTTGGCCTGCTGTGTTTTTTCCTTCGCCATTGATGATTTCAGTTTATCGGCGGGCCGGTCCGCTGAACAATGGCATTCATCAGGCCGGGCGATGCGGGTCATCTTTCTGCAATAAACTCTTCGTGCTGACCGACTTAGCCGTTAACTTTCACGCAATGTCCGCCTGATAGCTCCTCCTCTCGCCATTCCATAGGGAGGAATAGAGAAATGAGAAATCAAGGAAGGAGCAGAGGTCTATTCTGGACCGCGCTCGCGTCGGCAGGCATTTCGATGGCGGTTTTCGCCACCGGCATGGCGCGGGCCGGCCAGTCGTCGGCGGAGACCACCACCACAACCACGCCGATCAAGCACGTCGTGCTGATCATCGGCGAGAACCGCACCTTCGATCATTTGTTCGGCACGTTCAAACCTAATCAGGGCCAGACTATCTCGAATCTTTTATCGAAGGGCATCGTCAATGCCGACGGCACTCCGGGGCCGAACTTCAGTCTCGCGGCGCAGTGGGAGGCAAGCGATACGTCAACATACTCGATAAACCCGACGAAGACTGCTCCGTATTCAGTTCTGCCCGATATCAACACTGACGGCACGCCGACTGATCCATATTTCTCGTCAGTTTCAGAAGCAGAAGGGGTCGAACCAGCTTTGCCGCTGGGCGACTACAGTCTGCTGACGATTGGCGGCAGCGGCTTACCGAGTCATTCGATCGACACGCGATTCGGCGCTTCGCCCCAGAATTTCCCCGATGGTCCGTTCAATATCTCCGCCTTTATCTCTTACGATGATTATGCCAGCAGCCCGGTCCATCGTTTCTTTCAAATGTGGCAACAGCTTGACTGCAGCATCAGTACGGCGACTCCAAACAATCCGAGCGGTTGTCAGGCCGATCTGTTTCCCTGGGTAGAGACCACAATTGGCGCCGGCAGCAACGGCAAGCCGCAACCGGTTCCATTTACTGATCAAACGACTAACGAAGGCGCGATCTCGATGGGCTTCTCATAATGTGCGAGAGGGTGACATGAGCTATTTCAACTCACTCGCGCATCAATATTCGCTGAGCGATAATTATCATCAGGCGATTCAGGGGGGCACCGGCGCGAACCATCTGGCGATCGGCTATGGCGAGACGCTCTTTTATGCCGACAGCAACGGCAATCCGGCGACGCCGCCGTCCAACCAGATCGAGAATCCGGACCCGCAGTCCGGTACTAATAATTGGTATACGCAGGATGGCTATAGCGGCGGTTCGTACATCAACTGTTCGGATACGACGCAGCCGGGAATCAATCGATCGCGAGCTATCTGCAATCGTTGCCATACACAGTCTGGAATAGCGGCAACTGTCTGAAAAATGCCTATTACCTAGTCAATAACTACAATCCGGGTTATCTGGGCGATGGCACTCCGGCGCCGCTTGGTTCAGATCAATTCACGATTCCGCCGACCAAGCAGCGCAATATCGGCTTAGCTGCTTTCGCATCACCACGTTTCGTGGAAATACTATGGGGAAGGCTGGGCAAACGGGACGGAAACCGGCGAGCAAAGCTCGTTCTGTAACATCTGCGATCCGTTCCTTTACTCGACGCAGATTATGACCGATCCCGTCATTGCGCGCGCATAATCAGGATATTCAGAACCTCTATTCGGATATTCAGAGCGATGCGCTGCCGTCGGTTTCGATTGTAAAACCGGACGGCTTCCTCGATGGCCATCCGGCGTCGTCGAAGTTCGAGCTTTTCGAATCCTTCACCAAGAAAATCATCAACATGGCCCAGGCCAACCCGCAGCTCTGGGCTGACACGGCGATCATGATCACGGTCGATGAGGGCGGCGGCTACTATGATTCGGGCTATGTGCAGCCGATCGACTGCGTTCGGCGACGGGACGCGTATCCCGATGCTGGTGGTATCACCGTACTCGAAAGGCGTCGGAATGGTGCACTCCTATACTGACCACGTATCGTTCGACAAATTCGTCGAGGCGAATTGGGGTGTATCGCCGATTTCCTCCACCAGCCGCGATAATCTGCCGAATCCCGTGCAGGCCGCAGGCGCTTATGCACCGAGCAACGCCCCGGCAATCGGCAATTTGATGGACATGTTCAACTTCGGCAGCTGAGCCAGTCAGTCGAGTTGATTGCGTAAAGGGCGGCACGGAGTCGGTTCCGCGCCGCCCTTGTCTTTTCGCGAGAATAGTCAGAGCGATCGTGCCGTATGGAGGCGCTTACCACAATTCCTTCGATGCCAATCTTGCGCCCTCGGCCATCGATTGAAATTTCGCCCAGGTGATCTTCGGATCGACTGTATGGAATCCGGCGACCGTGGCGAAGCCGCAGTCGGTACCGGCGATGACATTCTCGCGCCCGACGACGCGCGCGACATTGCAGATGCGCTGCGCGACGAGTTCGGGATGCTCGATAAAGTTGCTGACCGAATCGATTACTCCCGGGATCAGCACTTTGCCGGACGGCAGCTTCATCTCTTTGAAGACCGCCCATTCATGCTCGTGACGCGGATTTGAGGCCTCATATGAGATTCCCGCGGCGTGCGCCTTGAGCACGATATCGAGGATGTCGCGCAGCGGCACGTCGCGATGGTGGGGGCCTTCGTAATTGCCCCAGCATAAATGAATGCGCACGCGATCCTCGGGAATTCCGCTGAGGGCGTGATTCAGCGCCTCAACGTGCATCTCGATATTCTTGCGAAACTCGGCGAGGAAGCGTCCGGGAACTGGATATGACGGCCCATCGCGAGGTCCGGACAATCGACCTGCAGGATAAACCCAGCCTGATGGATTGCCTGATATTCAATCTTCATCGCGTCAGACAGCGCGGCGAGATAGGCCTCATGCGTCTTGTAGTATTGATTGGGGAGAAAGATCGAAATGACGCCGGGAGAGGCGGCGCTCATGAAAGTCTCAGCGGGTTTGGCGTCGGCGATCGCGGCTTTGAGATTTGCGATCTCGGTGTCCAAGCCCGAACGATCTTTATAGGTCACCGCGCCATTACAGGCGGGCCGCTTGAGTGTCGAGACCGGACTCTGAGCTGAAAACGCGCTCGCCGTATTCGGGATAATCCGCGAGATCGCCGATTCCAAAGAAGCCCTCGGCAACGCCGCCGAAACCGCTCAGGCGATCCTTCGGATAAGTCGCATAGGAAGGCTTCGCGACCTCGCCGTCATTGACGATATCGACGCCGCATTCGATCTGTTTGCGGACAATCGCGGTGGTCGCCGCCTTGACGGCCGCATCGAAGTTCTTCGCGTCTTTCAACGCGCCACTTTCTTTTTGTTCAATCAACGGCAGCAATCCATCGGGACGTGGCAGGCTGCCCGTATGCGTGGTCAGAATTCTTTCAGTGCTCTGTTTCATGCTCGTCTCCTTCAGATCGCTAGCAGAGAGGGCTCGCCGAAATTAGCGCCACAACTCCTTCGACGCGATGCGCGCGCCTTCGACCATCGATTTCAACTTGGCCCACGCGACCGCGCTATCAACCGCCGATGAGCCGGCAATCGTGCCGAAGCCGCAGTCCGTTCCGGCGATGACATTTTCGCGTCCGACCACGCGGGCAAGATTGCCGATTCGCTGCGCGACCAGCTCCGGATGCTCGACGAAGTTCGTCACCGAATCAATTACGCCCGGAATCAGGATTTTTCCCGTCGGGCAATTTGACGTCCTTGAAGACCGCCCATTCGTGTTCATGCCGCGGATTCGAAGCTTCATAAGAGACCGCCTGCGCGCGCGCCTTGAATACAATGTCGATGATGTCGCGCAGGGGAACATCGTGGTTGTGGGGACCCTCATAGTTGCCCCAGCAGAGATGAATCCGCACGCGATCCGGAGGGATATCGGCAAGCGCCTGATTGAGCGCATCGATATGCAACTCAATTGTCTTGCGGAACTCGGCGAGGTTCAGGTCCTTGTAATGGACGTGACGGCTCATCGCGAGATCGGGGCAATCCACCTGCAACATAAAGCCCGCGGCGACAATCGCTGCGTACTCGGTGCGTCATTGCTTCGGCGATCGCGCGCAGATAGGCCTCGTGCGACGGATAATGCTTGTTGCTGAGGAAGAAGGTCACGACGCCGGGTGAAGCAGCACTAACAAAGCTCTCCGCCGGATTAGCTCCGGCGAGCGCATCTTTGAAGTTCGCGAGGTCAGTATCCACCGCTGCCAGGTCTCGATAGGCGAGCGGCCCGGTGCAGGCCGGCCGCTTCATCCGCACGCCCGAAGCGCCCATCCCGCCTGCGCTGGCGCGGGCATAATCCGGAAAGTCGAGCATGTCGGCTCCGCGAATCGGCGCGCTACGTTCGCTGCCCTCGAAGCCGCTCAACCGATCTTTGACGTAGGTCGCATAGGACGGCTTGCTCATCTCGCCGTCGTTGACGATATCAATGCCGGTTTCGATTTGCCGCCGGACGGTCTCGGCTACCGCAGCCTTAACTTCGGCGGCGAGCGCCGCCGGATCGACCGCCGCGCCATCTTCTTTTTGTCGCAGCAGCGGCAGAAGATTGGCGGGACGCGGCAGACTGCCGGTATGGGTCGTCAGGATTCGTTCGGTGCTGCGCTTCATCGGAGTCACTCCTTTGCGCGGCAAACCTTAGCGCGACAACCGATTATCGGCAAAGCCTTGCGCGCGGAAACACCGCTTCGAGCAGCTCCTCAGGTCGAAAAATTCGAAAGCGGGCGCCCGCTCAGTTGATCGATATTTGCTCGACGTCAGGCGAGTATTTCTGTGCCGCACGCAATTCGGCGCGGCTAGTCTTGAGGATCTTGAGCGTCGGCAAGAGTGCGTGCTCGACGAAAATTCGCGGACTGATTCCGGCGCCTGAGGAGCGCAGCCGCTCCTGATAATCGGGAATCAAGCCATCGCCGGGCATTTTGAAATGCGCAATTACCAAAGCGAGATCAGCTAACGTGCCCGGTCGATCCTCGTCTAACTCCAACTGGATTAGTGCTCGGTAGAATCCTGCATGAGCCGCCTCGTCGCGGCTGATAAAAGAGAAAATTGCTTCGAGAACCTCGTCACTTTCGTCCCGCGCCAGCTCTTTCTGGGCTTTGTAGGCGAGATAAGTGGCGCTTTCCTGCAACGCGCCGTAGCAGGCCATCTGCCGCGTGGTAGCGAATGGAAGACTCCACGCTTTGGAAAAAAGACTGGTCTCTAGTGAGGCGATTTGCGCCTGCGAGCGCAATCCGGATCGAAGCAAATATTCGCGAAAGGCGAGGCCATGTTTAGCCTCTTCGTAACTCCAGCACATCTGGAACCAGGCCGCGCCGAATACTTCGCGCGTTATCGCGAGTCCGTTACTACCATAATCGGGAACGTAGAGTTCTTCGGCGCAGAAGGTTTCGAGCCGAACCGCTTTGCGCTCGCTGTTTCTAGAGCTATCGAGCTTATTCCAGGGAATATCGTCGAATACGTTCCAACGACGTTTGCGCTCGGCGACCTGGAAAAACTGTAAGTATGTATTATTGATCTTCTCGCGAAAACTACTGGAACTATTCATTACTCGTCCTTTTCTGATCGAAAAGACAACGAGCGCGCCTCGCGAGGAGATGACGAAACTGCCATTCGGTGTCATCCGCCTTGGCTACACCGGACGGACGATTAATAATACGCGCGCAGAACAAGGACCGCTACCATGACGACTTAATGAAAAGAATCCGATCCTTAAAAGTGTTACAAAAGGGCGCCGCGGAAGGGTTCGTCGCGCAGCGGCGGGTACTGCAATAGGTTGATTGCCCATCGGCGCGCCTGTTTCAGCGCGTCCTCGGCTCGTTTGAACAATTGCTCACGCTGCATCGTATTCCAGACATAAACATCCACTGAGGGCTCGTCGGCTAGCGTCACGTCGATCATCCAATCTTCGAGCTGCGGACCACAGATCAGTAGTCGTAGGAGGCGGCCATGATCGAGCACGATCCCACGAGCCTCGCGCGGTAACCGAAATTCTTCTTTGATGCGTTTAACGAGCCGGGCTGGATAATGCTCTTCCGTCATCGGCACGTAGGCCCAATCGCCCGATGGAGGGTTGGCCGCATGCGCAATCCGCAGGTTATTGTCGGTCAAATCGTCCTTGGCACGATCCTGATTATAATCCTTGGCGACGGTATAGAAGCTCATTGCGACCGGCAGCTGCGGCAAATCGGTTTCAGCCTTGGTCTGGCGCGGCTTTTTGAAAGTGGTTTCGACCCACCATCGGTTTTCCACGTTGGTTTTCTGAGTCATGATCCGGATTCGGCTGTGTTGCGCGATATCGATGCGCGAAATCGTTAGCTTGCGGCCTTGCGGCTGGCGCGCCGCCGTTGCGGAGTGGCGCGGCCGGGAGAGCGTCGCCGTCCGGCGTTACCGCGCTGCGACATCGATACTCGTCGCTTCGCCACCTGTGAGGCTCGTCGCTGCGAGCGCGGTTTGCTCAATCTTTTCAAGCCGCGCACCATACGTAAGGTGAACTCCTCGGCCTTTCGCTCTGCATCGGTCCAGAAAAGATAATGAGCAAGCTCGTGATAAACGGTTTCCACCCACATCCGCTCGCTCTTGTAGATTCGTCCGCGTTTCCAATTTTCAGGATGAATTAAATGGATTCGGCCATCTTCAAAGGTTTTGCCGGCTGCTTTGCCCCAATCGATATACTGATACCACTCGATTCGCGCCGGTTTGACGGCGTAATAGCGGCAAAAATCGGTGATAGCCTGACGGAAAACCGTCAGTTGCTGATGGCGGAAAAAATCGACTAGCCTACGATCCAGATCGCGACGAAGCACAACGGGCGGCACAAGCATTCGCACAAAGATGAGTCTCCGTATCGCCGAGAATGATACGGAGTGCCACGGGCATCAGTCAAATATCCGTGTTCGGGCATGACTCGGCCGCCATTTGAGCGAAGCGGAGGCTCAGATAGCTACCGCAGAAACGAATCTGACAGCCATAGGCGCAACTCCCCTTCGCCTGCACAGTGCAGACTACTGAGAATGCGCCCAGGTCGTCTTAGGCCGAGACGGGAACGGCAGTCACCCGGGAACGCGTGCGACGCCGCACTCGATTAGCGGTCATATGTTGGGCGCGGCTGGACTCCTTCAAGCGGAGCCGTCCCAGACCAAACCGTACAGCGCCGACCCGACCCATCGTCAACCCGCTCAGGCGTTCGCGCAGGATCTCCGGATCGATGCCGAGCGCATCACAAATACTATCGAATGAAAATGGATAGCTGGTGCCACGAGTATTGATCCATTGGCCCGCTTCAGCGAAGGCGCGCCGTTTGCGCGCGCTGCCCAGCCGCTGCCATCCCTGTAGCACGTTAATCGCATCGACCAGCACCGCGAGCATCAGGCGCTGCTCGCTACAAAGGCCACCAGAGCCCATCGCGCCAAAATATTGGGCCGGCAAAATAATGTCGGTGAGTCCCAAATCAGCGGTCGTATCGAGTGGCTTAGCAGTTGTCTCCATTTTGTCTTCCCCCCTTTTCAGCTCAAATGCCCGATTGGGCTAATTCGCTTCCAAATTGTTGATAATCCAAAATGTAGCAGTGCATTGTAAACATCTAAAACGTTAAAATTAAACAAGTATGTAGAGATTGGTGACTTTCTATAACGTGCAATTTTAATATTCGGTTTATCTATGATCTGCGTCTCCAATCTCTGCTATAGAACGTCAGTGCTAAATTCATGCCACTATATTAGCACCTAAAAGCTTCTCTCTGTGCCTCATTGCGCGTTCATTCGCTCCCAGGTGCTAATCGACCTGCTTCGCTTCTTGTTACATCATCGAATCTCTTTCAGTTACAATTCTGATCCAGCGGCGGGCCATATCGAGAAAGCCGAGGACAATAATTCAGATAAACCTTGCTTACGTCTGGTTGCGTGGCGCAAAAAATGTTCGGGGTCGAGGATTAAAGCGGGAAAGGATCGAATCAATGCAACAGCGGAACCACGCGGAAGATCCGAATTGGCGGGATCGAAGTTGGCGGCGACGCACCGATCGTGGTGCAATCGATGTGTGCGACGCGAACTCAGGATATCGATGCAGACAATCGCGCAGACGCATCAGCTGGCCGCGGCGGGTGCCGGAATCGTGCGGATCGCGCTTGATAATGAAAAAGAAGTCGCCGCGCTTAAAGGAGATTCGAGCGCAGACCCGCGGGCGTTACGCTGTCAGTTGATCTACAGGAAAACTACAAGATTGCCGGCAAAGTCGCACCATACGTCGACAAGATCCGTTACAACCCCGGCCATCTGCATCATATAGAGAAAGCGAAATCGATCCCTGACAAAGTGCGATGGCTCACCGATATCGCGCACGATCACGATCTCGCAATTCGCATTGGGGTCAACTGTGGATCGGTTGCGCCCGCATTCCTCGAAAAATATCCCGGGGACCAGCTCGCGGCGATCGTTGAATCAGCCGCTTACCACTGTGATCTGATGGAGGAATTCGGTTTTGATCGCTTCGTCGTGTCGCTCAAAGATTCCGATCCGGCCAAGGTGCTCGATGCGAATCGGCGCTTCGCCGAGCGGCGTCCCGATGTGCCGCTCCATCTGGGGGTTACCGAGGCGGGGCTGCCGCCGGAGGGCATCACCAAGACGCGGCTCGCCTTCGAGAAGCTGCTCGCCGATCAGATCGGCGATACGATTCGCGTGTCGCTGACACTGCCCAATGAGCGCAAGCACGAAGAAGTAGATGGTCGGCCATCAAGATTATCGAAGACGTGCAGGCGGGCCGCTTTCATCTCGGTGCCGGATTTCGGCATGGGGCTGAATATCATCTCGTGTCCCTCATGCTCGCGTGTCGAGAACGAAAAATTCGTCGAGCTGGCGCAAGACGTCAAAGAGCTGACCACCTACGCAGCGCAACACAAGATTACGATCGCTGTGATGGGCTGTCGAGTAAACGGACCCGGCGAAACCGACGACGCGGATTTGGGATTATGGTGCGGACCGACAACGGTGAATCTCAAGCGCAAAGCGCACAAGCTCGGCAACTTCAAATATGACGAGGTGATTGGCCGGCTCAAGGTCGAAGTCGACAAGCTGATCGCGGAGAGCAGCGCCGCAAATTAACAAGAGCGGTGTATCTTTGATGCACAAGCTTTTATCCTCGATTGCCGCTAAGAAAACGCGACTCGATGAGCTACGGCCACTATCAGCCCAGGCGCTCACCAGTCTTGAGCATTACTACGACATCGAGCTGACTTACACATCGAATGCGATTGAGGGCAATACGCTCAGCCCGGTGGACACCACGCTGGTCATCGAACAAGGAATCACGATGGTGGCAAGCCGCTCAAAGATCATCTTGAGGCGCTCGATCATTATGATGCGATCCGGTATGTGCGCGAACTAGCCCGGCAGGAAACGCCACTGATCGAAAGCGACGTGCGCAATCTGCACAAATTGGTGATGCAGCGGTCTGCCCCGGACGATTGCCGGACGGTATGCAGACCTGCCCCGTTACGTCCGGACCGAGACGGGACGCTACAGCTTTCCATCGGCAGAGGTGCCGGCGCTCATGGGAGATTTCGCCGGGTGGCTCGGAACCGCACTCAACACGCTGGAGACGGCATTTACGGCGCATCGCCGCCTGGTTGATATTCATCCCTTTAACGATGGCAATGGACGCACGGTGCGACTGCTGATGAACCTGATTCTCATCCGAGGCAGTTATCCGCCGCTTCCGGTTCGTCCGGAAGCCCGGCTTGAATACATCCGCAGCTTGCAGCAGGAACAGATTGGACAAGGAGCGGAGAGCTTTAACGCTCTTCTCTACCGGCGATTGGACGCGATCTTGGGGGAATACTTGAGCGCCTTACAAGAGGCGCAGAGCCCGGAAGCCGGACACGACAAATCAAGCAGTTCTAAGCCAACGTTCTGACGTTTCACAAAGCGTAAGTTTTGGCGCAGCGCGTCAGGGGTTAACGTAAGCGCCAGTTATGCGAAGCTGACGGAGTCCATCCCCACACGCTGATCTCTGGCACTCCCCACGCTGACCGGCGACCGAAGGCGCCGGGAGCCTGAGCGTCATCTGCAATCGCTGCCTGACGTTCCGCATCGACGCCGCCGAACGCCAGATTTATGACGTGAATTTCGAGGATTACCACTGACCGCAGAAGCAAGCGCCATGTCGATCAAGAACCCGCCGCATCCCAGCGATTTCATATACACCGAAATCATTGAACCCGCAGGACTGACCGTGACCGCCGCGGCTGAGGCGCTTCAGGTATCGCGCCCCACCCTGTCCAGCTTGCTTAACGGCAAGGCCGACCTCTCCGGCGACATGGCGCTAGGCATCGAGAAGGCTTTCGGAGTGAAGATGGATACGCTCATGCGGATGCAAAGCGCCTATGACATTGCGCGGACGCGCAAGCGTGAGAAGCAAATCCATATCCGACGCTTTCATCGTACAACCCACGTGCACCCATGATCGGCAGTCTCTCCCCTTCCCTTTGAAGCCGTCGCCCATCAATTCCGCCAACGCGGAATTCTCATCACCAGCTTACCCGGTGAGTATTCGGTCAACTACCTCAATGGCAAGCCGGACAGCGCCAAAACCCGCGAAACTTTAAGCGAAGCTCTCGAACTGGCCGCAGCGATGGCGAGCACGGCGCCGGCAGCCGCCGCGCGAAGCGCGACCGGCCGAAGCGCCGCCTTAAGCGTGAAACCATAGGGCATCATCAAGTGCCGGATTAAAGCCCACAATCGGCGGTGCAGAACCCGAGCGATGAAGGTGCAGTAGGGACGGGGTAGACGTGCACCATTGGTTTTTATCCAGACGCTCGATTTAGCCAATTTACTATGAATATCTGTTCGTCTTTAATTTTATTTAGCTTAATAAGGCCGTAACTTCTTCTTTGATTACTAAAATACCATTACTAATCAATAAACGATATAATAACATAATAAATATACTCATATAGCCTAAATTAGACTCTTTCTATTTAAATTATCGCTTTTTATTGCGACTACACGTTCAAACCACTAATTAGCTCGATTTTGAGGTGTAATCTCGTAGATTGAGGTTAATAGGCGTACGTAAAAATGGAAATATACGCTTTTACTGTCTTTACTCCAACATTTAATCGAGCCCATACGCTGCCCAGGGTCTGGAAAAGTCTTCAGCAACAAACTTTTAAGAACTTCGAATGGATAATTGTTGACGATGGATCGAGCGATAATACCGCAGATTTGGTATCTACCTTTCGAGAGCAGTCCGAATTCCCAGTAAACTATCTATGGCAGCCGCACGGTCATAAGAAGGCGGCCTCTAATTTCGCGGTGCGCGAGGCTCACGGTACGCTATTTTTGACCCTCGATAGCGATGACGAATGTGTGCCGACGGCGCTTGAACGATTCTGGTGGCATTGGAACAATATTCCAATTGCGGAGCGCGCCCATTTTTCAGCGGTAACCGCGCTGTGCGCCTACTCTGACGGCAGCCTTGTTGGAAAGCGATTTCCGGCGGCAGAATGGCTTGACTCTGATTCGATAGAGATCGTGCACCGATGGAAAATGTCCGGCGAGAAATGGGGATTCCAGCGTACCGACGTTATGCGGCAGTTTCCATTTCCAGAAGATATCGACGGCTTCGTTCCTGAAGGTGTCGTATGGACGCAGATTTCGCTTTACTACAAAACACGTTTCGTCAACGAGGTGCTGCGAACCTATCATCAGAGTCCCGACGCGCTGACGCGATCATCCGGTCCACGAAAGGCATCTGCGCGCGGCACTGCTTACTGGATGGACTCGACATTTCGCTACGAGGTGAAGTATTTCCATTGCAATCCAAAATGGTTTGTCAGGTGTGCAATCAATTTCACCCGGTTTCACCTGCATTGTATCGATTCTCCCCTCCGCAAGGCGTTCGATTTTCCAAAGACGACCATGGCTCTGCTGCTCGCAATGTATCCGCTCGGGTGCTTGGCCTATTTTGCCGATAAAAGTAGCGAACAGTTAAGGTCCATAAATCGCACTGAAACTGTTAAGATTTCCCAATTCTCATTAATTAAAGTGGCGAAACTGGTGCGGCTTGCGGTACTCAATAGCCGTTTGCGGTCTCAAATCCCCACCCATTCGACTTCATCGAAGGTGATTTCATCGGAGCGGCGGTCGTAGAGCTGGGTGGTGCGAGGTTCAACAGCCAAAGCGACTAATGCTCGAAGACGAAAACGGGCCTCTCTCACCATATGCTACAAACCCCCGATCATATTGCACAAAGGGTAAGTTTTGCATCATTGCAGAAAGGCCCGTAGATAAAGGGCTTGCCATGTTGCAAATACCTAGTGTGTTACGTTGGGCACTTGGTTGCCTGAGTGACTCAGGCAGTTTCAATCGGAGAATCGTAATTCGGCGAGCGCGGCGGGCTGGAAAATACAGGCGCGCGATCCTCATCGCTACTTTTTGTAGTGCGGGACTGATCTCTGTTGCGAAACGGCGGACCCACTCGCGATCCTTCGGATAAACCGAAAAGATGATATGGGTGACGCCTGCCGAGATGTATTCGTCGATCTGGCGGCGCGCATCACTGATCTCAAACGGGCCGGCACTATTGGCCGCGCTGACCAGTACCGATTTCTCGATCGTTGCAGGATCACGCCCGATATTCCGGCAGTGCTCGTCGAGTATCGCGATTTTGTGCCGAAACACCTCCGGGGTACCGAACGAATTCCACATATCGGCGTGCTTCGCGACGATCTTTAGCGCGATGTTCTCGCCAGTCGCGCCGACCAGAATTGCGGACGCGGCTGCTGGAGCGGTTTCGGATTGAAACTCGCATCGTGCAATTCGTAATGCTTGCCGCTGAAGTTAGATCGCTCATTCGACCATAATAACTTGACTACTTCGAGCGCCTCATCGAGCCGCTGCAAACGTGCGCCGGTCGTGCGGAACGGCATCCCGTATTCCTGATGCTCCAGCTCGAACCATCCTGCGCCGACTCCGAGAATCAGCCGTCCACCGCTGATGATATCAATGGTTGTCGCCATTTTCGCTAGTACCGCCGGATGACGATACGTGTTGCCGGTGACCATCGTGCCGAGGCGGACATTTTTCGTCACCATCGCGAGGGCAGACAATGCTGTCCATGCCTCCATGCAGGGCCCGGTCGGATCGGAGAAGATCGGCAGAAAGTGATCGAATACCCAGGCGGTGTCATAGCCGAGTGTATCGACCTCTTGCCACAGCGCGAGGATTTCCGGCCAAGTCGTATTCTGCTGAGGGGTTTGGATCCCGAATCGAATTGGATGAGTCAAGTTAGTCATTACAACCATCATGAGTCATTGGCTAGCAGGGGCAGGCGGCGCGCCGAATTCTCTTTCTTTCTATAACGACAATGGAATTGAGGAAACCCGCTTCCGGAATCGCACGAAAAGCATCGCTCCAAGCTTTCGATTGATTCTCGCTCACTGAAATCACCTGAATGAAAAAGAATGATACTGGGGCGGGCCGCGCCTGATAATGCACTAATCGAGGATAGTCAAGGGTCGGCAGTAATAACGATTCGCTCTGAGTCAATGGCATATTTGATGATTACCTCGTCAGGCGCACGTTCGAGACCTTGTTGCGAAGCATGAATCGCCTCATGTCCGCGTTCCGAAAGCCAATCGACCAACGCGGGCGACAAGGGCATATCAATGAGAAATTTCACTCCGGATTTCTATAGTTTCATCCTCAGTCATAGCCGCCGCATAACGGAGTGTCTCGTCAATATCAGCCGCTTCTAAATATGGATAAGCCTCAAGGATGCTTTCACGGGATTCGTCCGCAGCGAGCAAACCGAGCAAGCGGGAGACTGGAAATCGCAATCCGCGGATGCAGGGTTTGCCGGTGCATACCGGCGGATCGATCGTAATACGTGCAAATTTCATGATCTAATACCATTGAATTTATCACAGATCATTGATGGCGAGCATGTGATCAAATTCTCTGCTTGGTTTTATGCCAGTCGGCGAGGAAGCTTTCGAGGCCGCGGTCGGTTAGTTCATGCTTGAGCATCTGGTTGATCAAGCTGAAGGGCAGGGTGGCGATATGCGCGCCGAGCTCGGCGGCGCGCACGAGACTGCCGGGCGAGCGAATCGACGCAACTAACACCTGTGCCGGATAATCGTAGTTGTTGAGGATTCGCAGCAGCTGATCGACCGCACCAAAGCCGTCCTGCCCGATATCATCGAGCCGTCCGACGAAGGGCGAAAGGTAAGTCGCACCACATTTCGCCGCGGCCAACCCTTGCAGCGGACTAAATATCAAAGTGACGTTGACGCGAATGCCGCGCGCGCTGAGCGCCTTAGTCGCCCTCAATCCATCGAGTGTTATCGGACATTTGACGACGATATTGCGATGGATACGGGCGAGCTTCTCGCCCTCTTCGAGCATCGTGGCGGCGTCGGTTGCGACCACGGCGGCGCTGACGGGTCCATCGAGAGCGTCGCAGATTTCACGCAGGACATCGGCGTAAGGGCGTCCAGTTTTGGCCAGCAAGCTGGGGTTGGTGGTGACGCCATCAGCCAGTCCCCAGCTCACGGCTTCACGAATCTCGCGTGGATCAGCCGAATCGATGAAAAATTTCATCGTGACGCAAGCTCCCGTCTGGTGGATTGCGGACGGAGGAGGTCCGCGCGCGCCAAGGTTACTCGCTGCGGCGGTTTTGAGGCTCACCAGCAGCTCGGAGATCGATTTATTGGATTTTGGATGTATCAGCACAGGCGCTAGCTCCGCCATCGGCGCCAGCACAAAGCGCCGTTCGTGCAGTCGCGGATGCGGTATCGTGAGCGCCGGCGTCTCAAGAACTTCGTTGTTGAAGAAGAGCAAATCGAGGTCGATGGTGCGTGGACGATGCTGTATTCGGCGAGCGGGCTTGCGGCCGGCAGTACGCTTGCGGCCCATCGCACGCTCGATCGCGAGTAATCGCCGCATCAATACGTCACTCATCATCTCGGTTTCGACTTCGACTACGCCGTTGAGGAAGGATCCCTTTATATCGCCGACCGGCTCGGTTTCGTAGATTGACGATTGGCGAACAATGCGGGTTGCCGGCAGCGCCGCGATCCGCTCAAGCGCCTGCCGATAATTAGCGGCTCTATCGCCCAGGTTGGTTCCTATTCCAACAAAAGCCCGATTGGGCATTCTCCCCCGTCAGAACCGTAGTGTTTTCAGCCGCCCCACCGCCTCTTTCAGCCGCTCGTCGGGGACTGTCAATGAGAAGCGGACAAACCCCTCACCACTTTTGCCGAAGCCTGAGCCCGGCGTGATCACGACTCCTGACTCTTTCAAAACGCGCTCGCTTAACGAAGCGGAAGTGTAGCCGGAAGGAGTCTTGGCCCATAGATAGAAGGTCGCGCGTGGCGCAGTACATTCGAGACCCAAGCCACGCAGCGCTTCGACCATGAGGTCGCGTCGATGTTGATAAATCGCGCAGTATTCGCGCAGTTTACCGCCGTCGCTTTCGAGCGCGCTAATGGCGGCTTCCTGCACCGGCTGGAAGACTCCGGAATCGACGTTGGTTTTGACTTTGCCGAGCGCGCTGACCAGTTGCTCGTTGCCGAGTGCGAACCCGACCCGCCATCCGGTCATTGAGAAGGTCTTGGAAAGCGAGTGAAATTCAATTGCGCAATCACGGGCACCATCAATTTGCAACACGCTGGGCGCGCGATACCCGTCGAAGGCGATCTCGGAATAGGCAATGTCGAAGCCGAGAATGATGTTATGGTCGAGACAGAATTTGACTGCGCGGCGCAGAAACTCAGGTTCAGCGGTCGCTGCGGTCGGGTTGTTCGGATAATTCAGCCACATCAGCTTGGCGCGCCGGGCGATTTCTCCCGGAATCGCACTGAGGTCGGGAATAAAGCCGTTTTCTTGCTTCAGCGGCATGAAATAAGGCTCACCGCCATTGAACACGCATCCGGAGTAATAGACCGGATAACCTGGGTCAGGAATCAGCACGATGTCACCCGGATCGACCACGGCGACCGGAAAATTCGCGATTCCTTCCTTCGAGCCGATTAATGCGCAGACCTCGCGCATCGGATCGACCGTCACTCCGAAGCGCCGCTGATACCATCGCGCAGCCGCCTCGCGGAAACGATCGAGGCCCTGATAGTCGGGATATCGATGGTTAACCGGCAGCTCGGCAGTACGCTGGAGCGCCGCGACGATGGGGGCCGGCGTCGGCAGATCGGGATCGCCGATGCCGAGGCTGATTACGTCCACGCCGGTCTGTTGAACTTCGCGCTTTAGACGATCCAACTCGGCAAAGAGATAAGGCGGAAGTAGGCCAAGTCTCGTCGCGGTCTTTATCTGCACCTGAGCAAATACTCTCCCGAAGGCTTCATCAAACGAGGAAAGTAACATACTTGGTGGGCTGCCGAAACTAGCCTCCGCGCGGCCATCATCGCTTAAAGCTTATTCACAGGCGGGATTAGAGTGTGCTGTGGAGCTGGTGAGGAACGGTCGAGACCGCTATCGCAGGCCGCTCGAAAAAGAGCTTGCGGAGCGCACCTGCGCCCATCGCGTGACTGATCTCTTCCATCGTCAAGTAGATGCCGACCATCGTGCTGATAAGAATCACCAGGCCGAAGAAGCGCTCGAGATTAGCGTTAGCCACCATCAGCGCAAATCCTTGGCGAAGACTGCCGGTCTCGCGGGCTCCGTGGATAATTCGCTCGCCAATACCCAGCGCAATGACGGCCATGCCGTAGAGCATCGTGCGGAAGAGCACGACAATTGCGCGTGGCAAGCGGCTCGGGCGGCGACCCGCCTCCGCCCATTCCATCAGAAGGATAGCTTTGCCAA
This sequence comes from uncultured Pseudomonadota bacterium, assembly GCA_963831065.1. Lineage (GTDB taxonomy): Bacteria > Desulfobacterota > Binatia > Binatales > Binataceae > JAJPHI01. The sequence continues at coordinate 77,699 of CAWHOQ010000026.1, read as the reverse complement.
TAATTAATGCGCCGATTGCGGCCTTGGTGAAAGCGTAATATTCAATCGCGTATTGGGCGACGAACAGCTTAAACATTATAAGAATCCAGCCTAGGACCACGAAAAAGAACAGGACCACGGGGGCCATCTCGCGAACTAGCGCCAGCAACCGATATGAGATGATTTTTGGAATCGCTGAAATCTTCATAAACATGCTCCACGCGTGGGTTCTTGCCTCGCAAGACTAGCTAAACCCGACATAGCGCACGCCATCGGAACAAAGCACGCGGAAAGATCCGGGGCGCTTGCTATGGCTATTGATCGGAGCAGCGCGGTCGCCTGGTTTTTGATCGCGAGATATAACTTCTGCTTGCAGACGCATCACGCGAATGTTAGTAATTCTTTCGTTTGTGTACCGCCAGTAGGGTTGAAAGTGTGGATGATGCAGGGTTGGTCAGCAAGACCCCATTGACCGTCAGTATGGCAGCCTGTTACTTGTGCCCGCGCGATATATTCGCGGGAAATGGCATCCGACCAGCCGTTGTATCGCCGTGGTGTGAACTGTGGGAACGATGAACCGCATTCTGATTCCAATCGCGCTGCTCCTCTTTGTCTCCGGAGTCGCTATCGTCGGCTTCTCGCAGCGGCCTTGGGCGCCACGCATGGACGTAACACAACCCATTCCCTTCAGCCATCGCGTTCATGCCGGAATCAATAAAATTCCCTGTCAGTACTGTCACGAATACGCGCGCCGCTCTCAAACATCCGGAGTGCCGCCGGTCGAGCGTTGCGTCGGATGCCATGGCAATGGGCTGCTCGGCGGAATCAAGCCCATCACGCAGCCATGGACGGATAATCACCAGCCGCCGTTCGAGATTCGATGGAATCGGGTATATGCGCTGCCCGATTTCGTGAAATTCGTGCATAAGCCGCATATTTGGGCGGGCGTTGCCTGTCAGGAGTGTCACGGGCCGGTCGAAACGATGGATCGAGTGGTGCCGGTACACGAAATCAACATGGGATTTTGTATCAATTGCCATACTAAACGGGGCGCTACGCAGGACTGTTTTGTCTGCCATCACTGAGCGAGGAAAGTTAATGTCAGACGGGCTCAGCAGGCGGTCATTTCTGAAGCTTGCTGCTACGGCGGGAGCCGCAGCAGCGATCCCCGGATGTGAGCCGGCCGCCAGGAAGATCATCCCTTACGTCGTTCCCGACGAGAACGTTATCCCGGGTGTGCCGACGTATTATGCGACTACCTGCGCGGAATGTTCAGCCGGATGCGGGATCATCGCCAAGGTGCGCGAGGGCCGGGTGATCAAGCTGGAAGGAAATCCGGCTGATCCGATCAGTCAGGGTTCAATTTGTGCTCGCGGGCAGGCCGGCTTGCAGGGCCTTTACAACCCGGATCGGCTCGGCAAACCCAAGCGACGTGGCGCGGACGGGAATTTGCACGAGATTAGCTGGGATGACGCCCTCAAAATGCTGTCAGATCATCTGACGGCGGCGTCAAAGGCCGGCAAGGATCGTGTCGCGTTTATCGGCGGGTCGCAGGGGCCAACTCTCGACAAAATCACGCAACAGTGGGCGCAAGCCTATGGCTCGTCGCGCGTCGTGTTCTGGGAACGCATCAATGAGGAACCGGCGCGGGCCGCGGCGGAGGCCTGTTTCGGGCGTCGCGACATGCCGGTTTACCGGCTCGATCAGGCCGAGACGATCGTCTCGTTTGGCGCGGATTTTCTCGAGACGTGGGGCTCCCCTCTCGAGCAGACCCGTCAATACGCTGAGTTCAGAACCCCTCGTATGCGTAAGGCGGGGATGACCATCGGACATTCAGCATACGTGAGTCCGCGGATGGGAATCACGGGTGCGAAGTGCGACGAATGGGTCGCGGCCAATCCGGGTAGTGAAGGCGCGATCGCGATGGCCGTGCTCAATGTCGTCGCTTCGCAGGGCTGGCTGGCGCGTCATGAAGGAGCCGATGTTCAGGCTGTCAAGCAATACGCGGCGGCTTACGATCCGGGAACCGTCAGCCAACGTTCCGGCGTGCCAGTAGAACAAATTAACAAGATTGCCGGATGGTTCGGACAAGCCGATGGAGCAGTGGCCTTGGCCGGTGGCGACGATCCGCAAACCTATCTCGCCGCCTACTTGCTTAACTCGCTGACCGGCAATATCGGCAGGACGATGATTTTCCTCGAAGGTTCGCCCGCTGAGGCGCTCACCCGCCCTCAAGACGCGAGCGCGGCGATACAAGCAATTGGAAACGGTCAGGTCGATGTGGTGGTCGTCGCTAATGGCGCGAATCCGGTTTACTCGATGCCTCCAGCGTGGGGCGCGGCGGCCGGAATTGGTCGTGCGCCAATGATTGTGTGGATGGGCGATACACCGGACGATACGGCTGCGATCGCGCATCTGTTGATTCCCACTCATCACGCGCTCGAAAGCTGGCGGGATTCGACGCCGCGCGCGGGCGTCTATGGTCTTGGTCAACCAGTGATGCAGCCAGTCTTCGACAGCCGGGCGCTGCACGACATTTTGATCTCTACGGCGCATCTGGGCGCCGCTGCGTCGGCCCAAGGAATCCAGTCGGAGAATGCCGCTGACGCGATCAGCTCAGCCTGGCAGGACCTACAAGGCAAAATCGCATCGAACTCGAACGCGACCGAGTTCTGGAATCAGGCACGTCGGGACGGCGGAGTGTTTCAGGAGCCGAAAGGGCAATCGGTCACGCTTAGCGGAACTGTGATGAAACAGCCCGCCCAGCGATTCGCGGCGGCTAATCCTAATAGCCTCTGGCTTGCCGCTTTCCCTCATCCTTTTCTGTATGACGGGCGCGGCGCGAACAAACCGTGGTTGCAGGAAATTCCCGAGCCCACTAATCAGATCGTCTGGGATAGCTGGGCCGAGATTCATCCTGAGACCGCGGCGAAGCTGGGCTTCGAAGAACATTATAAGTCGACTTATCTATATGCGGGCATCGATGTCGTCGAGATTACGACTCCGAATGGCCCGCTACGCTTGCCCGTACATATCACGCCACTGGTAAAACCGGGCGTAATCGCGGCCCCGATTGGTCAAGGACATAAGTCCTATGGGCGCTATGCGAGCGGACGCGGCGCGAATCTTTGGGCTTTTTTGCCTGAAAATGCGCGGGGCGTACCGGTCGGCGCCAGCAAAACCGAAAGCCAGTACAAAATCGTCACGCCGCTCGGCAAGAGCGACATGATGGGACGCTCGATTATCGAGGCGATGAGCGTCCAGGATTTGGCGAACGGCGTCAAACCGGAAATCGAGCGCGAAGAAGAAGCAGACGTACCGACCGTACCCTATGAGATGTACGCGCCCTGGAGCTATCCCGGCCATAAGTGGGGCATGACAATCGATGTCAATTCATGCACCGGATGCAGCGCGTGCGTAGCTGCATGTTATGCCGAGAACAATCTTGTGGTCGGCGGCAAAGACGAGGTTGATCGCGGCCGTATCATGTCCTGGCTCCGGATCGAACGTTTCATTCCGACGGCAGAACAAGCTGAGCACTCGCCCAATCTTTATATGGCTCCGATCCTGTGTCAGCAGTGCGATCATGCGCCGTGCGAGCCGGTCTGCCCGGTCTTCGCGTCGCATCATACGCCTGAAGGTCTCAACGCGCAGATTTACAATCGATGTGTCGGCACTCGCTTCTGCGAAAACAACTGTCCGTACAAGGTGCGGCGCTTCAATTGGTTTCTGCCCGAATGGGCCGAGCCGCTCAATCTGCAACTCAATCCTGATGTGACGGTGCGCGGCGCGGGCGTGATGGAAAAGTGCACGTTCTGTATCCAGCGCATCACGATGGCCGAAATTGACGCGCGCACGGCGGAGCGCCAGCTGGTCGATGGGGAGATTATCACAGCATGTGCGCAGGCTTGTCCGGCGCGCGCGATTAGTTTCGGCGATTTGAATGATCCGAACAGCGCGATGGTCAAGCGGCGGAACGAGTAATAAGGGTCGCACCTATACGATGTTGCCGGAGTTCAATGCGCTGCCGCAGATTACCTATTTGCGCAGCATGTATTGGGAGAAGAGGAAGGCTTAAATGGCGGCCGCGATTGACACCAAGCAAATTGACCTCGGTTATATCGACGTTGACCGTCAAGCCCAGTTCGCGTTTGCTCCCGGCGGCCTCAAATATTGGCTATGGGTACTGTTCTGCGCATTTCTAACGGCGCTCGGCGCTTCCTGGTGGATGCATCAGGTGTACTACACCTTCGATATTACCGGGTACGGACAGCCGACAATGTGGGCGGTATATATCACCAACTTCGTCTTCTGGGTTGGTATCGCGCACTCGGGAACGCTGATTTCGGCGATTTTGTTTTTGTTCCGCGTACGGTGGCGCACCGGAATTTTTCGGCTGGCCGAAACGATGACAATTTTCGCGGTGGCGACTGCCGGGTTGTTCCCGCTGATCCATCTTGGACGGGTCTGGTTCTTCTATTGGTTGGTGCCGTATCCGAATGAGCGTTTTCTGCAACCCGATTTTCGCTCCCCGCTGGTCTGGGACCTGTTCGCGATCAGCACCTATTTGACCTTGAGCGTACTGTTTCTGTTCACCGGGCTCATTCCGGATATTGCTAACGCTCGCGAGAAGGCAGTTGGCTTCCGGCGGACTTTCTACTCGATTCTTTCCTTTGGATGGCAAGGCACAGACCGGCAGTGGCGCAATTTTTCGATGGTCTATTTACTGCTCGCCGGCTTCTGCACGCCGCTGGTGCTGTCGGTCCATAGCGTCGTTTCATGGGATTTCGCGATGACCCAGCTGCCGGGCTGGCACAGCACGATCTTCGCGCCATACTTCGTCGCCGGCGCGATCTTTTCCGGTTGCGCGCTGGTCCTGACGCTCGCGATTCCGATGCGCCGGATGCTGAAGCTGGAGAATCTGATCACCATCTGGCATCTGGATAATCTTGCCAAAGTCGTTTTGCTCACTTCGGTCGTGATGACTTATTCGTACGCGACTGAGTCCTTCATGGTCTGGTACACCCAGGATCCAATCGAGCTAGCCACCTTCCATCAGCGTTACTATGGACCGCAGGGTTATCTGTTCTGGATCATGATCTTTTGCAACTGCGCGATTCCGCTGCTGCTCTTCAGCCCGCGAATTCGTACTAATACTATCTGGCTGTTTATTATCTCGATTTTTGTCAATATCGGCATGTGGCTCGAGCGCTTCGTGATTATCACCGGCTCGCTGGCGACTAACACCGATCCGTCACAATGGAAATTCTATGTGCCGCAAGCGACCGAGATACTGATTACGGTCGGCAGCTTCGGTTGGTTCCTGATGAATTTCTCGCTGTTTGCCAAATTTCTGCCGATTGTCTCGATGACTGAGTTGAAAGAAGGATTGACCTAGCTCAAGCAGGCGGTGCGCGAAGTGTACCCCTATCGGAAGGCGGCATGAGCGGCGAAATCGAATTGGTATCCAACGTTTAGCACCGATGGCGAGTGCGCGCACGGGATCGAGGCGCTGCACACGGCCGGTGTTCACGATTTTCAGGCGTTCGCGCCTTTTCCCAGCGAGCCAATTCTTGAAGCGACGGCCGAGGTGCGGCATCTCGGTCGCAGTTACGTCCGATGGTTCGTGCTGCTCGGCGGGATTACCGGCTTTCTGAGCGCGATCGCGTTGACCGTTGGAACGTCACTCGAATGGAATCTGAATACCGGCGGCAGGGCCGTCGCTTCGATTCCTCCGTTCATCGTGATCATGTTCGAGCTGATGATCCTGATCGGTGGGATTTCGGGCGTAATTGGCTTTTTTCTGCTTAATCGTATGCCGGCGTTTGAATCCGCGCCGGGCTATCGCGCGCGTTTCGGAGCAGACAAGTTCGGTCTGGTGGTTCGATGTGCGCCGGCTGAAACCGCCAAAGTAGAATCGATTCTGCTCGAAGCCGGCGCTGAGGATATCCAGCGGGAGGCGGCTTAAAGCGTCCGCGGGGATGGCTGAGGTCTGATCGAAGATGAGTGAAAATCAACCCCAGTCGCTAGGAGCCGCCGCGCTTAGACCGATACGCCCGCCGGTTGAGCTAAACTGGCAGCGCCTTAATTTGATTGCGGGAGCATTGATCGCGGTCGGTATAATCGGCTTCGTTATCGCGATCGGTTTGGGCGAAGACAATCGTGTTTGGCAATCCTACCTCGTCAATTTTCTCTTTTTCATGGGGATTGCGCAGGGCGGAATAGCGCTGTCGTGCGGCTATTATCTGACGCAGGGGCGCTGGACGCGCTTCGGAGTCCATATACGGCTTGCCGAGGCCGCCTGGCCCTTTTTGTTACTTGGGCTGGTGCTCTTTTGGGGTATATTTATCGGGCGCGATCATATTTTTCCCTGGATTGCGCATCCAGTCGCAAAAAAAGCCGCGTGGCTGAATGTACCGTTTTTGTTCACCCGCGATTTTATCGCACTGCTGGTGATCGGGCTGTGTAGTGCCTGGTTTGTCACACGATCACGCCGGCGTGACGCGGCGCATTGGGCGAGTGATCCGGCGACGATTGAGATGCCTCCTCCAGCAATCCGCCGTCTCGCGCCGATCGTAGGTATTCTCTATATCTACATCTACTCGTTGCTGTCGTTAGACCTGATTATGTCGTTATCGCCGCTGTGGCACAGCACGCTTTTCGGCTGGTGGTGGTTCGCGATGTGCTTTTGGAGCGCGATCGCATTCTCTGCTCTGGTCGCAACGGTTTTCCACTCGCAGCTTGGCGACGATAACGCATTTAGAGGGATCCAATGTCCTGCACGATTACGGCAAGCTGGTCTTTGCGTTTTCGATCTTTTGGATTTATCTCGGTTTCGCGCAGTATCTGGTGATCTGGTATGGCGATTTGCCTACTGAGACGTTCTTTCTGGTCATTCGATTTTGGCATCGGCCTTGGGAATATCTCTCCTGGTGGGCGCCGATTCTGATTTGGGTCGTTCCCTTCTTTTTCTTGATGGGCGTACGACCCAAGAAAAATCGGCTGCTATTGCGGACGGTCTGCTTCCTGGGGCTGATTGGTGTCTGGATCAAGAATTATGTTTTGGTTGTTCCGTCGTGGTCTCCGTATCACATTCCATTTGGCTGGATTGAAGTGTGTATAACGGCTGGATTTCTAGGACTTTTCTTGCTTTGCGCGGTCCCCGGATTGAGACTTACTGCACGCGTCGCGACGGAAGGCGTTGACAGGATTGGATAATGGTAGCGCCGAGAAATAGAGGTTGGTTAGCGGCATCGTTAGGAATAATTGTCTGGTTCGTCTCGGTCGCGGGATGTACGCCAGCTCGCTGGCGTACACTATCGACTCGATACGCTCACTCCGAAATCGGATCTGACGCAACGGTTTTACGATATTTTCGTCACCGTTACTGTACTAGACATCCTGATCCTCATCGTCGTCGTCGTCGTTTTCTTCCTAGCGCTTTTTGTTTACTCCAAACGCGCCGGTGAGCCGGGCGATTCTTCGGCGAAACATCATGACGTGTATCTCGAGATGGCATGGACCATCATTCCATCCATCATTGTAGTAGCAATCACCGTCCCAACGGTGCGGACGATTATCAAGACGCAACCCGATACGTGGTCACCGAATACGCTCGAAGTACGAGTCATTGCTCATCAGTGGTGGTGGGAATTCAGTATCCATCTTCAGGTGTTGTCACGGCGGACGAAGTACATATTCCGGTTAACCGGCAGATTCATTTCTCAGATGGTCTCGCGCGACGTAATCCACAGTTTTTTTATGCCGGCGATCGGGGGCAAGCGTGACGTTGTGCCTGGCCAGAATAATCAGATAACCCTCACCGCCAACACGCCCGGTGAGTATTGGGGCCAATGCACAGAGTTCTGCGGCGACTCTCACGCCAATATGCGCTTTCGTGTGTTCGTAGATACACCTGAGGACTTTGAGGCCTGGACCAAACATCAGCTTCAAGACCCGGTCAAGCCGATCAGACCGGCGCGGCGGCGGCGGGCGCCAAGATCTTCGCCAACGCACCATGCGCGATATGTCATCGAATCAAGGGTATCGCGGGATTTTCTCCGCAATATACTTATGGTTTCCGGGGTCCCGATCTGACGCATTTCGGCAGCCGTGGAACAATCGCGGGAGCGATTCTCGACAACACTCCTGAGAATGTGGCGATGTGGATCAAAGATCCCGATGAGGTTAAGCCGGGCGCAAACATGCCGACGCTCGGACTCAAGGGCAAAGAACTTAACGAACTGGTCGCTTATTTAGAAAGCCTCAAATAGGAATTCATCAATGGCTGCGCAACCAAGACCAATTCATATTGAGCAAACCAATTATCTCGAAGGCGGGGGAATTTACGGTTGGCTCACGACCATCGATCATAAGCGAGTCGCCGTACTCTACGGCATCACTGCCGCTCTTCTGGATGGCGTTCGCCGGGTCTGAAGCGATGCTGGTTCGCACGCAGTTGATGAGGGCCAATAATCACTTTCTGAGCGCGCATACTTACAATCAGTTCTTTACCATGCATGGCTTGACGATGATCTTTCTCGTCATCATGCCGATCGAAACCGGATTCTTCGGGAACTTTCTTATCCCACTACAGATTGGCGCGCGAGACGTCGCATTTCCACGACTTAATGCGCTGAGTTACTGGATTTTCTTGTTCGGCTCAATTCTTCTAAATCTGGGATGGCTGTTCGGAGCGCTGCCTGATGCCGGCTGGTTCGGCTATGCGAATCTGACCGAGCGTTATTATACGCCCGGGCCCAATGTCGATTTCTTCGACCTCGGCCTGCTGGTTCTCGGCGTGTCTTCGGTGATGAGCGCGCTGAACTTCTTCGTCACGATCGTCAATATGCGCGCACCCGGCATGACCTTCATGCGGATGCCGATGTTTATCTGGTCGCTGCTGGTCACGGTAATTTTAATCCTGCTGGCCTTTCCGGCTTTGACTGTCGGGTTGATTTTCCTTTTCCTGGATCGCCATTTCGACACGCATTATTACCGCGTCATCGCCGGCGCGACGCCGATTCTGTGGCAGCATCTGTTCTGGATCTTTGGACATCCGGAAGTTTACATCATGATCCTGCCAGCCTTCGGATTAATCTCCGAAGTTCTGCCGGTTTTCTCGCGCAAACCGCTGTTCGGGTATCCGATGATGGCGTACTCGATGATCCTGATCGCGTTTCTTTCATATGGCGTGTGGGGCCACCATATGTTCGCGACCGGCATGGGACCGGTGGCGGACGCGACGTTCTCGATTACCTCGATGCTCATCGCGATTCCGACGGGTATCAAGATTTTCTCATGGATCGCGACTATGTGGGGTGGGCGGCTGCGCTTTACCACGGCTTTCCTCTTCGCGCGCGGCCTTTGTCTTGCAATTCACGATCGGCGGCTTGAGCGGGGTCATGCATGCAAGCCCGCCGATCGATCTCGAACAGACCGACAGCTACATTATCGTCGCGCATTTTCATTACGTGCTGGGATTGGGCGCATTGTTCGCGATCTTCGCCGGACTTTACTACTACTGGCCGAAGGTGACCGGCCGCATGCTCAATGAGAAGCTCGGCAAGTGGCATTTCTGGCTAGCGGTATGGTCGTTCAATGCGACTTTCTTCCCGATGCATTTTTTGGGCGAGCTCGGGATGCCGCGGCGCATCTATACCTACGCGCCGAACATGGGCTGGGATTTCTGGAATAAGTGGGAAACCTGGAATGCGTATGTAATCGCGATATCGTTTATTCCCCTCATCCTGAATATCTACTGGAGTCTTACTTCGGGCGAGCGCGCGGGCGCTGACCCTTGGGATGCCCGGACTCTGGAATGGTCGATTCCGACTCCGCCGCCAATCTATAATTTCGCAGAAGTTCCGGTAGTCAATTCGCGCGACCCCTTCTGGGTTGCCAAGTACGGCAGCGTAGAGGCCGTTGGCACGCAGGAAAGTCCACCGGTAATTGCGCCAAGCTTGATCGATGTGAGCAAGATTCACATTCCGCTGCCATCCTTATATCCACTATTCCTCGGCATCGGAATCTTTGGAATGGCAATTGGCGTGCTGATTGACTGGTATCGCGTGGTTTTTCTAGGCGCCGCGCTCCTGTTGTTCAGCGCGATCGCGATGTCATTTGAATATCGCGAGTGGGGCGAAGAAAATCCCCATTCGATCGCTGAGAGTTTTCTCGCGCTGGACCATCGCAAAGTAGGACTCTGGGCATTTATCGGTTCAGAGTGCGTATTCTTCGCGAGCTTGATTTCGACCTACATGGTTTATAAAGCGCGCAGCCTCGGCACCTTCGACGCGTTTATTCTCAATATTCCGCTGACCTCGGTCAGCACCTTCGTGCTGCTGACTTCGAGTTTGCTGATGGTTCTGGCGCTGGCCGCTTTCCAGCGCAATGACAGCAAGTGGGGAACCACTTGGCTGATCGGCACGGCCCTTTTCGGTTGCATTTTTCTGGCCGGTCAAGTGTACGAGTTCGGCGACTTCTGGCTCGACAAAGGCATGACTTTCAATAGCAATTTGTTCAGCCAATGTTTCTATACGCTGGTCGGCTTTCACGGCTTCCACGTCTTCCTGGGCGTAATCTGGCTCATCGTGATGGCAGTGGCTGGCGCTTTCGGCAAGCTTGGTTCGAAGCGGTCGCTAGCGGTCGAACTCTGCGGACTTTACTGGCATTTTGTCGATATCGTCTGGGTAGTAATCTTTACGCTGGTCTATCTAATGAGGACGGTTAAGGGCGCATGAGCAGCCAACACGCAGTCGATCATGGCCACGCGCCGGCGCATCACGAGCTGGTCGAGACGCATCATCCGACGGCGGGACAGTATCTCGTTATAGCGGTAATTCTGACCGTGCTGACCGGGCTGGAAATTGGCGTGTACTATGTACAGGCGCTTCAACCGATTCTGGTGCCACTGCTCATCGTGCTGGCATTTTTCAAGTTCATTCTGGTCGCGGCTTATTATATGCATCTCCATTTCGATAGCCGCGTATTTTCCGTACTGTTTGTTTTCCCGTTGATGCTCGCCTGCTTGATTCTGGCGTCATTGACGATGCTATTCTCATATCTCGGTCATCATCCGGGGCCCTGAGTCCGGCTTGAGTATGCTGAACACTGATGTCTCAACTCTGATTTCGCTAGCGATCCTCATCGGCGCCTATACGTCAATCGCGCTATGGCTCAAGCGGCTGCCGACGAGCACACAGGCGGCCTTGTATGCTGCCGGAGTTTTGAGTATCGCGCTTGCGCTGATTGGGCCACTCGATGAACTGACGAAGGAACGATCCTTTTCGGTCTATATATTTCAGCAGATGGTGCTGGTATTCGTTGCGCCACCCTTGCTGCTCGCAGGAACGCCAGACTGGATGTTGCGACCCTTTTTGCTCAATCGCTTTATCGAGCCGTTCGCCCGGTTCTTTACTCGACCGCTAGTGGCATTCCTGTTTTTCTCCTCGATCTTTACGCTCGTTCATTATCCGCTGGTATGTGATCGCGTCTGTCATGTTCATCCGATCTACGGCGACATCCATACCATTCTGCTATTTACCGGCGTATTGCTCTGGTTCCCATTACTCAGTCCGCTGCCGGAATATCCACGTCTCTCATATCCGCTGCAAATTCTGTATATATTTTTGCTAATGATCCCGATGACGGCGGTGGCCGCGCCGATTACAATGGCGGAGTCGGTGCTCTATACGTTTTACGCCGAAGGGCCTCATCCACTTGGATTGACTCCCTCGGGCAGACCAGGTCTTGGGCGGCCTGATCATGTGGATCGGACAAGGCGTCTATCTCATGTTCGTTTTCAGCGCGATCTTCTTCCGCTGGGCGCGCCGCGAAGACAACGAGATACCGCCTATAAATCGACGGACTGCACCAGTTCGCGTGCTACATTCAGCGTAATCAATCAATAGCGGGCGCTTTGAAGCCAACGCTGAGGCACGGCGCACTTGTGTGCCGTGGCACTTGCAGCGGCGAATAAATCAGCCTATCAGTGATCCAGTGAGTTGGTTCGCACCATAGCCGGGAGATAACGAACAACCGCGGCTCACACTTAATGCTGGATTTATACCTTTCTTTCTGGAACCGCGGCTGCTCATTTGTGATTCCTTTCTTGCGAAGGAGGATCCGATGAAGCATTCGAAGGTCCGAATCATTGGCGATGGAATCGTCGCGGGACTGATCGGCGGCGCAGTAATCGCAATCTGGTTTTTCATTTTCGACGCGGCAAATGGCCGTCCACTCTGGACCCCGGCGCTGCTGGCAGCGGCGCTGCTGCACGGCTCTCGCGAGCCGATAGTGATGACCCAGGCCGCCTGGACGCTGGTCGCTGAATACAGCATCTTCCATTTTTTGGCGTTTGCTTTAATCGGCGCGATTGGCGCTCTGCTGATTGACGCGTCGGAGCGCAATAGAGAGCTGTTCGCGCCGCTTCTGATATTTACTGCGGGTTTCGAGGTGTTTTTCATCGCACTTTTGGTACTAGCTGGGCCGGCGGCCGCGGCCGCGATGCCATGGTGGAAGGTGATCATCGGTAACTTGATGGCGACCGGAGCAATGTTGTCATATTTTTTGTGGCGACAATCTGATCTGGCGGAAAATCTGCTCGGCCCGTGGATGGATGTGGCTCGCGAAGGAATCATCTCGGGACTGATCGGCGCAGTGATCGTCGCAGGATGGTTCCTGGTTTATGACCTCGCGAAGGGGCAGCCGTTCCACACGCCGGCCCTGCTCGGAGCGATCATTTTCAACGGGCTGCATCAGCCCGGGCCAGTAATGCCCACTGCGGCCCTCGTGCTCGGCTATACTGCGCTGCACTTTTTCGCCTTTATCATGTTCGGGATAGCCGCTTCGATTACGATGGCAGCATCGGAGTACGAGCCGTTGGTGGCAATTGGCGTGCTCGTGCTATTCGCCTGCTTCGAAGTCTCCTTCGTAGCATTCGTCACGTTTCTCGATCAGAGCGCGATCGAGGAGATCGGCTGGTGGAACGTCATCGGCGGAAACGTGCTGGCGCTGGCGGCGATCATCGGATTCTACGAATGGCAGCATCCGCGAGTGGTGCCGCGCTTCATCGAGCGCTGGGATATAATGCGCGATGAACCGGGGGCGGACCGGCGCGCTATCCGCCCTGCGCGCCCATAAGAAAATTGAGCTAGCGGAAGATTAAAGGCCGAGTACGTCGCGCATCGAGTAGAGGCCATTCGGCCTCTGCTCGATCCACGCGGCGGCGCGCAATGCTCCGCGCGCGAGGCTCTCGCGGCTTTGCGAGCGATGGGTCAGTTCGAGCCGTTCACCCTGCCCGCCGAAATATACCGTGTGATCGCCGACCGCATCGCCCGCGCGTAGTCCGAAAACTGCGATACTTTCCGGTGAGCGTCGGCCAGTGATACCTTCGCGTCCGAAGATGGCGCTTGACTTGAAATCGATACCGCGAGCCTCGGCAATAGCTCGGCCGAGAGCAAGCGCAGTCCCGCTGGGCGCATCAACCTTGGTGTTGTGATGGATTTCGAGCACCTCGGCGTCGAAATTGTCGAGAATCTTGGCGACCTCGGCGACGATCTTCATCAAGACGTTGATCCCGAGACTCATATTGGGCGCGATAACGGTGCGGGTACGCGGCGCGATTCGTTTCGCGCGAGTCTCCATCTCGGGCGTAAAACCGGTGGAGCCAATTACGATCGCAGCGCCGGCCTCCGCCGCCACTTCGAGATGCTCCATGCGCCGCTTCGGCATTGGTGAAATCGAGCGTGACCGTATCGGGGTGGGCGAGGGAGGCGTAGTCCGTCGTGACCGAGACTCCGATTTTACCGACGCCCGCCAGTTCACCGGAGTCCAGTCCGACTAATTCGCTGGACTTCGCTTCAAGTGCACCGACGATCTGATGGAGCTTTTCGCGCACCACGATTGAGGTGAGCAGGCGGCCCATCTTGCCCCCTGCGCCCGAGATGATCAGTTTTGCCATCGCGCGCTCCTCGTCGGCAGAGCGATTGAATCGTGACTACTGCCGCAATCGTGTTATGAGCTCGCGGCTGCAGACGCTGCGGCCGGTGTTGCGGTTGCAGCCCCGGCGCTCGCTCCACGTGCAGCTTTGAAATGTTCCTCGCACAAGCTACCGCGAAAGCGATGCTTGCGACATTTTTCGAAGGTGCAGGTTTTATAGCGCGGTTTGGGCATTTCGCCCGCTTTCCAGAGACGATAATGCTTGCGGCAATATCCTTTTGCGATCACTTCGCGGCTGCAATCGGCAGCCTTGCAGGTTGCTTCGTCGGCCATCAATCTCCTGATGATTTCATTGTTGAAATTCAGCCTTTAATTCCCGGCTGAGTAATTCCTCGACCATAGCGCGCGCGGGTGCTTTCTCATAGAGCACCCGATGGACCGCAGACACGATGGGCATCTCGACGTTAAGCCTATGCGCCAAAGCCCAGACTGATTCAGCATTGGCGATGCCCTCGGCGACCGGCGCACCAGTCGCCTCAGTTGAGATCGGTTCGCGATGGGCAATCGCCAAGCCGGTCCGCCGATTACGCGACAGGTCGCCGGTACAGGTTAGGATCAAGTCACCAAGACCAGCCAACCCGGCAATGGTCTCGCTTTTTGCGCCCGCGGCTTCGGCCAAACGCATTATCTCTGCTACGCCGCGCGTGATCAACGCGGCCCGCGCGCTCGCCCCCAACTCGAGGCCGTCGGATACTCCGGACGCGATCGCGATCACATTTTTCACCGCGCCCCCGAGTTCGACGCCGAGGACGTCGCGGCTCCGGTAAGCACGAATAATAGGACTCGCAAAAAGTCGCTGAACCTCACTGGCAACGGTTTCCTCGTCTGCCGCCGCGACCAACGCGGCCGGCTTGCCGCGCGCGATCTCGGCAGCGAAACCCGGACCCGAAAGCACCGCGATTCGCTTTACCTGCGGGGCCAGTTCAGCCAGCAGCCGGCTCATTGTCAGCAACGAATCCTGCTCGATTCCTTTAGTTACGCTAATCAGGGTAGCGCCGGGCGGAATTGTGTGAGCCATCGGCGCGATAGTCGCGCGCACATAGCGCGACGGCACCGCCATCACGATCATCTGTGATTCGGCAACGGCGGCAGGCCAGTCGCTGCTCAGCTCCAGCTCTTTGGGCAATCTGACGCCGGGCAAATAATTGTTTTCCTGATTTGCACGCAGGGTCTCAAGCTGGGCATTACGCCGCACCCCAAGGATGACTGAATGCCCGTTGCTCACCAGCGAAACGGCCAGTGCCGTGCCAAACGCTCCCGCCCCGAGTACTGTAACTTTGGACATAACGTCAGCTCCCGCCAGACCGGCCCACTCTCCCTGCTCTGCTTGTCTGACTGCTACTGATGGTAGCTCTTGATCGAATCCTCCCAGTTGCGCCCATCGAAGTGAGTTCGGCTAAGTTTTCCGACATCGACATCTTCGAGGCATCGGACGTTGACGTCGATCTTGTCGGGGTCTGAACGTGGAATATAGAAGGAGGCGACGCCGCATCGCGGACAAAAATGATGTTGCGCAGTCCTGGTATTGAAGGTGTAGGTTGCCAAGTTTCCCCATGGAGTGAGCAGACGAAAGCGCTCACGCTCAATGATCCAATGGAGATAGCCTTTTTTGGTGCAGATGGAGCAGTTGCACTCGCTCACATTTTCGAGCGGTCCGCGAACTTCGTAAGCGACCGATCCGCAGTGGCATCCGCCGCGATAGATCGACGATTCACCCATAGCCAGAATCTTGATCAGTGAGGCGTGTAACGCAAACCGCGTAGACTGTCTACAAGACATTGGTACTTTGCGCTAGAACAGGCTTAGCCGATATGGCTCTCGGAACATTACGATGGATTTGAGTGACAGCCCCGAACAAGCAGAATTTCGCGCCAAAGCGCGCCAGTGGCTCGAACGCAACAAGCCCCGCAATATCGAAGAGCGCGGCTTCGCGCTCGCCATCGATGACGAAACGGTCAAGCGGTTAACCGAATGGCAGCGCAAGCTCTACGACGGCGGCTATCTCGGCATCTCCTGGCCCGCCGAGTATGGCGGTCAAGGCAAGACGATCATCGAGAGTGCGATCTTCAACGAGGAAGTCGCCCGCGCTCGCGCGCCCGCGCCGCTCAATGAGTTGGGCCTTTCGATGGGCGGTCCGACGATCCTCGAACATGGCACCGAGGAGCAGAAGCGGCGCTACATCAAGAAGATCCTGACCTGCGAGGAGGTCTGGTGCCAGGGATTTTCGGAGCCGGCGTCCGGCTCCGATCTCGCCGCATTACAGACCAAGGCTGTGCTTGATGGCGATCACTTTGTTGTCAACGGGCAGAAGGTCTGGACCTCGATCGGCCATCTCGCCGACTGGTGCATGTTGCTGGTCCGCACCGACGCTAACGCGCCCAAGCACAAAGGCATCTCGTACCTGCTGGTCGATATGCATAATCCCGGCGTCACGGTCCAGCCGCTGCGACAGATGACCGGCGAGGCCGAGTTCAACCAGATGTTCTTCGAAGACGTGCGGGTGCCGCGTGAGAATCTGCTCGGACCGCTTAATGGAGGATGGGGCGTCGCACTGACCACCTTGATGAATGAGCGGGCGACATTATCGCTCGCGATGGTGATGCGGTTTCAGAATACCTTCGAAGATTTGGCGGAACTGGCGCGCCACGTCATGCGCGAGGGTTCGAGCAAGCTCGCGCCGCGCGTCATTCGCGACACGCTGGCGCAGTTCTATATCGACGTCGAATCGATGAAGTATCTGGCCTATCGCAATTTCTCGCGCTTGCAACGCGGCGGCACGCCCGGCCCGGAAGGATCGATTTCGAAGCTGCTGTGGAGCGAATTGAATCAGCGGATGCAGGAATTTGCGATGGTATTGCAGGGGCCGCATTCGGCGCTGACGGAAGACTCGGCATATGTGGTCGATCATGGTCGCTGGCAGTACGGGTTGATGCGGTCGCGTGGCAACACGATCGAGGAGGGAACCTCCGAGGTCCAGCGCAGCATCATCGCAGAACGGTTACTTGGCCTGCCGAAAGGCTATTGACGTAAGCTGACTTGCCGATCAATTTGAACCAGACTAAGCTTAGTTCACTATGAAGACAGTCAACATGCATGAGGCTAAGACCCATCTATCGCGATTGGTCGAGGAAGCTGCGGCTGGAACCGAGATCATTATCGCCAAGGCGGGCAAACCTTGTGCGCGACTCGTTCCCTGTGCCCCCGCTCGCAAGCCGCGCAAGCTGGGATGGATGAAGGGCAAGATCTGGGTCAGCGACGATTTTGATGCGCCGCTCTCCGATGAAGAGCTACGTCTTTGGGGAGAGAAGTGAGCGTTCTGCTCGACACCCACATATTGATCTGGATTGCCGAAGGCAGCCGCCGCATTGGAAAGAAGGCGGCGGTGTTGATCACCCGCCCCGATTCAGAGGTCTGGTTGAGCGCGGCGAGCGTTTGGGAGATTGCGATAAAAACGGCTCGCGGCAAGCTCCGTTTAGCGCAACCTATAGGCGCGTGGCTACCGTTGAGAATGCGCGAGAACGCGATCAATCAACTCGCAATAACTCAGGATCACGCGCTGGCAGCGGCGGAACTTCCCCGTCATCATGAAGACCCCTTCGATCGGATGCTGATTGCGCAAGCGCAAATCGAAGACCTCAAAATTATCACGGCTGACGCTCAGTTCGAGCGCTACGATGTCCGGCTGATTGACGCGACTTTGTAAAAGATTTCATTAGCATCGAAAAACAGACGCGAGCCACTATGACTCGCGTCTGTTAATTCTCGCTAGATTCAGAGCTTAGGCTGTGTGCTCCTGGACGTACTGACCCATCCGATCAATTGCCTGCTGCGCTTCGGGCAGCAGCTTCGCATAGACGTGCCAGACGTGGACCATCTCCGGCCACACCTCAAGGTCAACTTTGACCCCCGCCGCCTTCGCTTTTTCAGCGACCCGGGTCGAATCATCAAGCAAGATTTCCGCGTCGCCAACCTGCAGGAGCATCGGTGGAAGTCCGTGATAATCGCCATGCAGAGGCGATAACAGCGGATTCTTCGGATCGGCGTTGCCGACGTAGTTCTTCGCCATACCTGATAGCGAGGTTGAGCCCACCATCGGATCGACTGCCGCACGCGTCTTCACCGAGGCGCCGGTGCCTTCCATGTCGCTCCAGGCCGAGATGGGTACGGCCGCGGCTGGCAATGGCGTCTTCGCGTCGCGCAAGGCAAGCAGGGTGGCGAGTGTGAGGCCACCGCCGGCCGAATCCCCGGAAATCACGATTTTATTCGGTTTGTAACCCTGCGCGAGCAGCCATCGATACGCTGCAGTTGCGTCGTCCACCGCGGCCGGAAAGGGATGCTCCGGGGCGAGCCGATAGTCCAGCGCGAGGGCCTTGGCCTTCGCCGCGCGGCTGATCCGAGCGATCATCGCGCGATGCGTATTGATCGAGCCCATCACATAGCCGCCGCCGTGCAGATATAGAATCACGCGGTCGTCAGCCGCTCCGGGCGCAACGATCCACTCGGCAGGCACGCCACCGGCCTCGACCTTTTCGCATTTGACGTCAGGTGCGACGCGTTCGGCGACTTTCTCCATCGCGCCGCGCATCTGCCCGACCGTCGTGTCGGGCTTAGCCGGCGGCACCGACCGGATTATCTCCAGGACTTTCTTGAGTTGTTCACTTGCCATCGATTGGTCTCCTCCCTCATGGGTTCGAGCTAAATGGTCTGCTGTTCGTGGCTAGCACAATAGACGGTCCGCCGTGAAGCGAATGTGCAAGTCAGGCGCTCGTGATATGCCGCAGGACCTCGACATTTAGCTTGAGCTTCTCGCCGAGCCACAGCGCATTCACTGCATGATCGGTGTAGGCGTCGGCAGTATCGGGATGGACCAGAATTGTCAGGCCGGCGCGATTGAGCATCAGGAACGGCACGATTCGCGCGAACTCCGGAGGGTCGAACTTCACCTGATACATCGGTTGCGGATGAGGTCCGACCGGCTCCTCGCGCCATCGGCCCATCACGACCTCGAAGCGCTTCTCGATCTCCTCGCGCAATCTCGCCGCCGCCGGACGCGAAGCATCGTCGTAGTAGATGTGTGCGTGATAGAAGCGGATCACCGAAGAATCGACTGGGAACTCCATAACGAGCGGCCTCATTGTAAGTTTCCGGCAGGCGGCGCATTGATCGCAAGCTGATGGACTATGACGATTCGACCGGCGTTGAAGAGCGACGAACCTTTTCTATGGCAGATGCTCTACTACGCCGCGCACATGGAAGAGGATGGTGTCGCACCTGAATCCGCGCGCAACGAATCCCGATCTTGCGTACTACGTCGAGGATTGGACGGAGCGGCGCGGTGACCTCGGCTGCATCGCTAGCGCCACGGGCCAAGCGGCTGGTGCGGCGTGGATCAGGATCATGTTGCCGCAAAATCCGCTCTATCGGATCGTGGCTGCGGAAACGCCGGAGCTTGCCATCGCGACGATGCCGGAACATATCGGAAAGGGCGCGGGAACGAAGCTCCTGCGGCATCTGCTTGAGATCGCCCGTGCAACCTGTCCGGCGATTGTATTGAGCGTGCGCGCGAATAATCCCGCGAGACGATTGTACGAGCGCTTCGGCTTTGCCATCGTCGCCCAAGTTACAAATCGGGTCGGAACGATATCGCACGTGATGGAACTAAGATTCAGTTAAAGCGGCGGCGCGCTCGCGGCTTTACGGAACGCGGAAACTCGACTAGACCATTACTCGATAGTCAAAGCTATCGACGCATCAAGGAGAAGCGAAGCTTATGGCCAATAACATCATCTCGAAGCCGATCATTTCGTCCGATTCACACATCATGGAGCCGCCGGATACCTATATAGAGCGCATTGACAAAAAGTACAAAGACACTGCGCCGCGAGTCGTATGGCAGGAGAATAGCGGCGATACCTACGTGATCGAGGGCATGAAGCAAACGATCCCGATGGGCCTCGTGGCTGCCGCGGGAGTGCCGGCCAAGGAACTGGCGACTTCCGCGCGCTTCGCGAAGTTCGACGAACTCCATCGCGGCGGATGGGACCCCGAGGCGCGGATGGCCGATCAGGATCGCGACGGGGTCGCGGCCGAAGTCATCTATCCGAGTGTCGGCATGATTCTTTGTAATCATCCTGACCCCGATTATAAGCGTGCCTGCTTCGACGCCTACAATCTCTGGATCGCGGACTACTGCGGCGCGCATCCGGATCGACTGCTCGGGCTTGGGCAGACTGCGATGCGCACGCCTGATGAGGGAATTGAAGATTTAGAGCGCGCCAAGGCGATGGGCCTGCGCGGCATCATGATGCCCGGTATTCCAGTGCTCGAAGATTACGACAGCAAGATTTACGACGAGTTCTGGGAAGCCTCGATCTCGATGAACATGCCGCTCAGCTTCCATATTTTGACCTCGCGCGAGGGTATTGCGGTTTCCAATCGCGGCCCCAAGATGAATTCCTTTATGTCGATCATTCGCGGCAATCAGGACATCATCGGCATGTTCATCCTGGGTGGCGTCTTCGAGCGCCATCCGAACTTGCGGATTTCATGCGTCGAAGCAGACGCTGGTTGGGTTCCGCATTTCATGTACCGGCTGGACCATGCTTACGATCGCCATCGCTATTGGCTGACGGCCGACAAGCTCTCGAAGATGCCAAGCGAGTACTTCCGCGAAAACATCTATACGACATTTCAGGACGACTGGGTCGCCTTCAAAATGAAGGATATGTGCAATCCGCAGCGCCTAATGTGGGCGAATGACTTCCCACATAGCGACTCGACGTGGCCGAACTCGCAAGAGTTGCTCAAGAAACACGCGGCCGACTTGAACGAGCAGGAGAAGAACTGGCTCCTACACGATAATGTCGCCGAGTTATATGGTATCGCGCAATAACTAAGTCTCAGCGCTGGAAGCGGCGGCCCTCCGCCGCCTCCAGCACTCGTGTCACGATAGGAGCAAGCCATGCTGCAAAAGCTGTTTCATGTGAATATCTGCGTGCGCGACATGGAGCGCTCGATTCGTTTTTATCAAGACTTGGGTTTCAACAAGGTCAATGACTTCGTCCTCGACGATCCCAGCGTAGGTGACGCGTTGGGGCTCAAAGGCGAAGAAGCTGCGCGGGGTCTTCATGCGGCTGGGGAACGACGCCAGCGCACCGGTGCTCGATCTTGTGCAATTCATTGATCCGCCGACGCAGGGCAGTCCCTATCCGACGCTCAACAATGTCGGAATTTGCCGCATCGCTTTCACCGTGGACGATATCGACCAGACTTACGAAGAGCTGAAAAGCAAAAAGGTCGATTTCCTCGCGCCGCTCAAGAAGATTGAGGGACCGGGCGGCTCGAAAATCGGCGTTGTGTGCTTCAAGGATCCCGACGGCACGATTCTCGAGCTGATCAGCGGGATGTAACTAGAGATGGCGAAGCGCAAGGTTCTGGTTGCGGGCGCGTCCGGGCTGGTCGGCTATGCCGCCGTCCGTCATTTTTCCAAGCTGCCGGACACCGAGGTCGTCGCGGTATCGCGGCGCGTCCCCGAACCGATACCCGGCGCGAAATTTATCTCGGTTGATCTGCTCGATCAGGGGCGCTGCGCAGAGGTGTTTTCGCAACTCAGCGACGTTACACACCTAGTTTATGCGGCGGTCAATGAGAAACCCGGCTTAATGGAGGGTTGGCTCGATCGCGAGCAGATGCAGGTCAATCTGACCATGTTGCAAAATTTGTTCGAGCCGCTGACCGCGACGACGCGCAATCTGCAGCACGTCTCGTTGTTACAAGGGACCAAAGCTTATGGAGCTCATCTCGGGCCGATCGCGATTCCGGCACGCGAGCGCACCCCGCGCCATCACCATCAGAATTTCTACTGGCTTCAAGAGGATTACTTGCGCGGGAAGCAGCCCGGCCAGCAGTGGTGGTGGACCATTCTCCGGCCGCAGCTCGTGATCGGCGAGGCAGTTGGCAGCAATCTCAATGTGATTCCGGCAATTGGCGTTTATGCGGCGATTCGGCGCGAAAAAGGACTGCCGCTCTCATATCCCGGTGGTCCGCGCTTGATCTTCGAGATGGTCGATGTGGATCTGCTGGCGCGCTCGATGGAATGGGCGGCGGATTACTCCTGCCTGCCGCAACGAAATTTTCAATATCACCAATGGCGATGTGTTCGTGTGGGACGAGGTCTGGCCGACGATCGCGAGAATCGCTCGGCATGAAAGCCGGGCCGCCGCAACCGACGCGCTCGCGACTCGAGATGCCAAAGCACTAGCTGCACGAGCTGGCGCGGCGATTGTTGCAAAGTACAATCTGCGCGCGCCTGAGGACATGCACGCCTTTGTCGGGAATCCTTCCATTTGGCGGATTTCGTGTTTAATACCGGAGGAAAGTCGCAAGGCGTGACGCTGGTGAGCACGATCAAGGCGCGTCAGACGGGGTTCCACGACTGTATCGATACGGAAGATATGCTGCGCAAATGGTTCCACAGATTTCAGGAATTGAAGTTGTTACCGCCGGCCAGTTAGACGGCATTGCTGGACAAGCGAATAGCTCTCGAACCTTCAGAGCAAAATCGAGGAGCACTCTCGATGCCCATAGATGTTTCCATCAACGGCGACCTTTGATCCGAAATTCTCACGCGTGCGTGACGCTTTCGCGGAAAACTTCGCGCAACGCGGCGAAATCGGCGCGGCGACTTCGATCGTGGTCGATGGACGCTGTGTCGTTGATCTATGGGCAGGCCATGCGAATCAGGCGAAGACGCGCCTATGGGAGCGCGACACGCTCGTCAATGTTTGGTCCACCACCAAAGGCCTGTGTGCGATGTGCGCGCATCGGCTCGCCGATCAGGGCAAGCTCGATTTCGATGCGCCGGTCGCGAAATACTGGCCGGAATTCGCGCAGGCCGGCAAAGGCTCAATGCCTGTCAGTTATTTGCTTAATCACAAGGCCGGCATGGCTGCGATTCGGGCGCCGCTCAAGCATGACGAGCTGTTTAGCTGGGAAAAGGTTACCACCGAGCTCGCCCGTCAGGAGCCGTGGTGGGATCCAGGCACGCGGCACGGCTATCACGCGATTACCTTCGGATGGCTGGTGGGCGAAGTCGTACGGCGCGTCAGCGGCAAGAGTCTCGGGACCTATTTCCGCGACGAGATCGCCAAGCCGCTCGGCGCTGACGCGCATATCGGCGTCGGACCGGAGTTCGACGCGCGTATCGCGGAAATCATCTATGCGCCCGAGCCCAAAGAGGGTGAAGAGAATCTCTTCGCCGAGATGATGAAAGACCCAACGTCGGTAAGTTACAACGCGATTTTCAACCCGCCAACGCTGTTTGCCCAGGAAACCACCAATTCGCGTGCCTGGCGCGCCGCCGAAATCCCCGGCGCGAACGGCCACGCGAATGCGCGGGCGCTTGCGCGGATTTATGGCGCACTCGGGCGAGGCGGCGAAGTCGATGGTGTTAAGATTTTTGGCCCGCGTGAAATCGAGCGCTGCTACACCGAGCAGTCGAAAGGTCAGGATGCGGTGCTGCCGCTGACCACTCGTTTTAGCCTCGGGTTCATGCTGTCGCAGCCGGGCGTGATGATGGGGCCAAATCCGCATTCGTTCGGCCATCCGGGAGCGGGAGGCTCGCTAGGCTTTGCCGACCCGGACGCGAAGGTCGGGTTCGGCTATGTGATGAATCAAATGGCCAATGATCCGCTGATGGACGCCCGTCCTGCCGCGTTGATCGCAGCGGTGTACGCGTCACTTTAAGTACGCGGGATGTCATTCCGAGCTTTACAGCTGTTATTCCGAGCGCGTCGGCAGTATCGGCTTGATTATAGGAGCTTTTGAAATAGGTGCATGCGGCATGCACTCGATGGCACTGCCGGGATGCGTCCTCCTCGTAAGATCGCTGGGTACTTCGAGCGATGTTCCGCGTGAAACATCGATGTCGCTGCGGAACCGCTTTGCGGCCATACATCATCCTGCTAAACACCAATTAAGAGGGAGCGAATGATGGCGCATTACGTTGAAGTCGATGAAGCGATCAGGATGCCCGGGCTGCGCGTGGTGCTCACGCCGGGTGTTCCCGGACCATGGAGCGAGTCTGCCAAGGGCGTTCTCCACGTCAAAAAAATTCCTTACGTAAAAGTTCGGCAAATACTCGGCGCTGAGAACGAGCCGCTGCGCCGATGGACCGCGCAGGAAACCGCCCCGGCCTTTATCTATAATGACGAGCGGCCACGCAGCCTCTGGATCGATCAGCTTTATCTCGCCGAACGGCTCGCACCCGAACCCGCGCTCATTCCTTCGGACTTCGCCGAGCGCACCCGGATGTTCGGACTCGCTAACGAACTTTGCGGTGAAAACGGCCTCGGGTGGGCACGTCGGCTGATGATCCTGCATGATGGCCTCAGCAACCCAAACCTGCCGGACGCCGCGCGAAAATTCTCAACCTTTATGGGTAATAAATACGGCTATGCGTCCGATTTGGCCGCAGCCGCTCCGCAGCGCGTTGCCGAAATCCTGAGCGGGCTAACGCAGCAGCTCCGAAGCCAATCTCAGCGCGGCAGCCATTTCCTGATCGGCGATCGGCTCTCTGCGCTCGATATCTATTGGGCGGCGTTCGCTGCATTAATCCAGCCGCTTCCAGATGATCTGTGCACGATGACTCCGGCGTTCCGTAAGATGTACAATTGTCTTGATCCGGTAGTGACCAAGGCGGCAGCTCCGGAGCTGTTCGCGCATCGCGACTTCATCTATCGCGAATACCTGGAACTACCGGTTGATCTCTAGGGATCCAATGACTGGGAGGTGCAATCATGGCAGACAATCTCGGTGGAATAGGTGATGCGATCCGCATAGCTGGCGAAGCCTTCGCGGAAGCGATTTCTTCGATGGGTAAGACGGTCGAGGATCTGACGAGCAAGGCGGCTCCCGGACCGGATCGCGATCGTATGATCGAAAACTGGCTGCGAATCGCGCGTATGAGTAAGGATGGCGCGATCACCGCAATCGAGCATGGTTTCGAGGTTTGGGAGCGTGAGGTCCGGCGGCTCGCGACCTCGGGTGGCGCGGCCAAATCCTCTGCAAACCCGATGGACGCGTGGGCCGATAATCTGCGCAAAGCTACCGAGTCGTTGCTGGGTGGAAACGCCGCCAATCTTGGTGAAGAAGCGCGTAAGCAGGCCGAATCGGTACAAAAGACCGTCGCCGACGGCATCCGCGCGTGGCAGCGACTGTGGGAACCCGAGAAGAAATGATCGACGATTCGGGTTTCGCGCATCACACCGCGCTCCTCGATGAGGTCCGGCTGCACTATGTCATGGCCGGTCACGGCGAACCCATCGTACTGCTCCATGGGTGGCCGCAGACGTGGTTCGAGTGGCGCCGAGTTATTCCGGCGCTCGCCGAGCGATACACCGTGATCGCGCCTGATATGCGCGGACTTGGCGACTCGTCGCGTCCGGTCAATGGGTATGACAAACGCACAGTTGCCAACGATATATATCAACTGGTACACAAGCTCGGCTTTGAAAAGATTTTTCTGGTGGGTCACGACTGGGGTGGTCCGGTTGCGTACGCATACGCCTGTGCGCATCCGGGTGATGTGCGCAAGCTCGTAATTCTCGACGTGACGATTCCGGGTGAGACGTGGGAAAAATTCCCGCAAATCACGCGTCGCGGCGGCATTTGGCATCTCGCCTTCCACAGTGTACGCGATCTGCCGGAGGCGCTCGTCGCGGGCCGTGAACGCACGTATCTCAGTTGGTTCTATCGTTCCGCCGCCTACAATCCCACGGCGATTACCGAAGAAGAAATCGATGAGTACGTTCGATGCTATGCCGCGCCCGGTGCGATGCGCGCAGGCTTCGAGTACTATCGCGCAATCTTCACCGACATCGATCACAACAAAGAAAACGCCAAAACGAAATTGACGATGCCAGTGCTGGCGCTCGGCGGCGAGCGCGGCTTTCGCAATAGTCCGCTTCACTCGATGCGGGAGCTGGCCGAAAATGTACGCGGCGGACTCGTTGAACGCGCCGGACATTGGATTGCTGAAGAACGTCCGGACTATCTAATCGAGCAGCTCAAGCTGTTCTTCGTCGAGAAATAGGTACCAAGTTAAGCTGCGCTACAATTGATTCAGCGATTTGTTCGGCAGGCTTCGCGGCATCTTCAATGAGCGCATCAGTCGGTTCTTCCAACACTTCGAATTGACTATGTAACAGACTGGGATTGAAAAAATGGCCCTCGCGGTGGGTGATGCGTTCACTGATAAGCTCTGGCGCACTCTTCAAATAAACCACCTTTACTTCGGGATGACTATTAATGATTTCCTCGCGATACACTCGCTTGAGTGCTGAGCAGGCCACCACCGCATTTTCGGAATTCGCGATGCAACTCTGAATCAGATCACGAACGGCGGCCAGCCAAGGTTGGCGATCCTGATCCTCCAAGGGCAATCCTCGATGCATTTTCTGACGATTGGCAGCGGAATGGAGATCGTCCGCGTCGCGAAATGTCCAATTAAGTTTGCGCGCCAGCAATCCGCCTACTGTGGTCTTGCCAGCGCCTGCAACTCCCATCACGACAATAACCATATGGTCGAATACAGAGTATTGATGGTCTGATTCTATCAGCTTCAGTTACGCACCTGTGCCGTTTCCAGATGAACCAACCGTGAAATAGCGATGAGCGGGATTGGCGTCCACTCGGGCCGATTATTGAGTTCGTAGCCGAGTTCATAAACTGCTTTCTCGAGTACAAACGCATCCAACAATATACTTAAATCGGTCGTCTCTTTGGGCAAGTAAGGAGCGTCGCCTGACGCCTGCAAGTATCCGCGCAAAAAGAACCACGACGCATAGCTTGTCCAAAGTCTGGCCCACGGCTCTAAAGTGACGGAGGTCCCCTTTCCCAGAGCGCCATGCTTGAGAAATTCGCGCATTGCCGAAATCGCCGCATAATCGAAAGAGCGCAACATCCCGGCTACATCATGAATGGGTGAACGCTTGCGGCGGCGCTCGTCCAATGGGCGGGCGGGCTCACCCTCAAAATCGATAATCACGAAGTCCTTGCCCGTGAATAGCATCTGGCCCAAGTGCAGATCGCCGTGCACACGCGTCCTGACAATGTTGAACCGATGCTTGAGAAAGGTATCGAATACTGCATCGAGGCGATCGCGATGAGCGATCAGTTGCTGTGCAATCGTCCGTTGATCAGGAGGGATTGTGTTAAGACGGGAACTCAGCAAGCGCAGCGTATGTCCCAGTAAATTTCGCATCGATTGATAACGCGATCGTTGATACATCACCGAAAACGGTTCTGGCGCGAAAGCCGGATCAGTCGGGTCGCTGATCAAAGCTAAATGTAGTTGCGCCACGCGTTCACCCATAAGCCGCGCGGATTGCAGATAGACATTCATTGAGTCGGTGAGTCGCGGCTCGACGATGATCTCGCTATTGATCAACTCTACGAGTGATTTATCAAATGAAAGCGGCGGCTCAGCATGAGTAGCTGCGGTTTCGAAAAAGCGACCAAGCTCGGCAAGGGTAAATTGCCATGCATCACTTTGATTAGGTACAAACTCCTGCACTAAGGCGAGGTTTCGGATATCCGCTTTGCCCGTATGATAATCGATCCAGCCGGCCAGAGCGGGAATTTGACCGGAATGTGGGTGCTCAGTCAGAAAATTTCCAATTTCAATCTCCGGATTTAATCCTTGCTTGAGTTTGCGAAACAGTTTCAGTAGAAAGCGATCGCCGAAGACGATTGACGTATTACTCTGTTCTGCTTTCAAGACGTGTGGCTCAGGGTCATTACCCTCGACGGCAGTTATCCCACGAAATGAATTAGTCTGTGTAGAGATGATTTCGCGACTTTGCGTCTTTAGCCGCCGATTCCGTCGTACTATTCCCAACATTGCCTGCGCGAATTGCGGACTGACGGTCGCATCGAAGAGCACGCCGTCGCTGCGCTGCTCGTGCTGCGATCTGACCACATGCGCAATAGTCTGTTGCGCATACTTTGTACGTACCTCCTGTGCCGCTTCACCGAAAGCAAGACCCAACGGCAGAACGTACATTTCAGCATCTCCAGTGGGATACGCGACGTTCACAAGAGCTAGTTCCAGACCACTGTCGAGCGTCAACATATCGTCGATTCGGGTGCTCCCGATAGTTCGGGCCTTACTCCGAAACCATCGGCAACGCGGCAAATATCCCGGCAGCAATATCTCAATGGCGCTCCGCACATGCTCGTGAGTCAATCCGTCGTTGGCTGAATTGAGAGCCAAGGTGGGGAGCTCGTATTCCGCCAATTGCGCCTCATTACTCGATCCGCTTGGCGCTTCTATCGAGAACCAAATAAAGCCATGCGGGCCAAGTGTCAAAAGATAAGGCGCATCGGCAATTGCCGGAAAAGGAGAATGACTAAAAAGCTCGATAGGAATTTGACCCTTGAATCGACTGAGGTCCAACTGAACGTACTGAACGAAGCGTGAAAGATTAGCAACTACCAGTACGCTCTCATTTTCAACTTGCCGAAGAAATGCGATTACGTGCGGATTTTCGGGTGTAAGGAACTCCATCGAACCGCGGCCGAACGCCTTAAATCGGCGGCGCAAGGCAATCAACCGCCGCATCCACCACAGGAGCGAATGTCGATTAGCCTCTTGCGCTTCGACGTTAACGGTCTGGTAATGATATTCGTAATCAATAACTACTGGCAAAATCAGGCGCTGCGGATTAGCGGTCGAGAAACCGGCATTCCGATCGCCGCTCCACTGCATTGGAGTGCGCACGCCGTCGCGATCGCCCAGATAAACATTATCTCCCATTCCTATCTCATCGCCGTAATAAACGACCGGCGTGCCAGGTAGAGAAAATAATAAACCATTAATCAGTTCAATTGACCGGCGGTTATTTCCCAACAGTGGCGCTAGCCTGCGCCGAATGCCTAGATTGATCCGCATCCGCGCATCGTGAGCATAGGCGCGATACATATAATCACGTTCTTCATCCGTGACCATCTCAAGCGTCAATTCATCGTGGTTTCGAAGAAACAAAGCCCACTGACAGCTCGGATCGATCTCAGGCGTTTGCGACCATATATCAGTCAGTGGGAAGCGGTCCTCCATACGGATCGCCATGAACATCCGCGGCATAATCGGGAAATGAAACGCCATGTGGCATTCGCGTCCCTGGGCGAGATAAGCCGCAGCCTCTTCCGGCCACTGGTTTGCTTCCGCGAGCAGCATTCGATTGGGATAATGCCGATCTACGTAGCTGCGGAGCTCGCGCAAAAAGGCGTGAGTCTCAGCAAGATTCTCACAACTGCTGCCCTCGCGCTCGTACAAGTAAGGAACAGCGTCAAGTCGCAAGCCATCCACGCCAATACCCAGCCAATAATCCACTAATTGATAAACCTCTTTACGAACTGCTGGATTATCAAAATTAAGATCAGGCTGATGAGAATAGAACCGATGCCAATAATAAGATTTGGCCACGGGATCCCAAGACCAGTTGGAGGTCTCAAAATCCGAAAAAATTATGCGCGCGCCACTATATTTTTGGGGATCGTCACTCCATACATAGAAATTCCGCTCAACTGAACCTGGTGCTGCCCGGCGCGCCCGCTGAAACCAGGCATGCTGATCCGAAGTATGATTGAGCACCAGCTCGGTGATTACATATATGCCGCGCCGATGAGCTTCGCGAATGAATTTCTTTACATCATCAAGGGTGCCGCAATCCGGGTGAACGTCAGTATAATCTGAAATGTCATACCCGTCGTCGCGTTGCGGAGAAGGATAAAATGGCAATAGCCAAATCGCATTGACGCCGAGCGCCTGGATATAATCAAGCTTGGATTCCAGACCTGCAAAGTCACCGATCCCGTCTCCATTGTTATCGGCAAAAGAGCGGATTCGAAGTTCATAGATGACGGCGTCCTTGTACCAAAGCGGATCGGAAGGTCCCTTCGCGGAGCGCTTCATAGCACACCGTCGAAACGCAGGATGTGGGCCGGCTCGACCGCGGGATCGAGCCGTACATAATTACGATCCTGCCAGCTATACTTTGCTCCGGTTATTAGATCAGTAACCTGGAAAGCTTGAGTACTGGCAAGCCCGAGAGTTTCTGGAGGTACAAACGCTGTACAATGATGCGGATTGTGCGGGTCCAAGTTAACTGCGATTAGAAGCATATTCCTCTTATCCGGGCTGGTCTTGAGGTAAAAGATGATTTGCTGGTTGTCGGTTGACAAGAACGTCAGATTACGCAGGCTTTGTAGAGCTGGATTTTCATGCCGAATACGGTTGATGAGGGCAATAAACTCGCGGATATTACCGGGTTGATTCCAATCCCTCTGCCGAATCTCATATTTTTCCGAATTTTTATACTCTTCGGAAGCGGGCAGGGCTTCATTCTCGCACAGTTCAAAACCGCTATAGATTCCATAAGAAGGCGACAATGTCGCTGCCAGTACAAGACGGCTTTTGAAAGCCGGACGTCCGCCAGTTTGCAAAATGGGC
Source organism: uncultured Pseudomonadota bacterium (assembly GCA_963831065.1). GTDB lineage: Bacteria > Desulfobacterota > Binatia > Binatales > Binataceae > JAJPHI01. Next base: position 47,209 of record CAWHOQ010000026.1, on the reverse strand, counting down.
GGCAGAATGTCCGGCGTATTAGTAAAGAAATTGGGACGAAAATAGTCACTCATTTCGGTTTGCGTAAGCTCTGTCAGATATTCAATCAATTCGGATTTGGTATTCCGCCAAGTAAAATAGGTATATGACTGCGTGAAGCCTGCCTTGGCTAACATCTTCATCATTTTGGGTCGGGTGAAAGCCTCCGCGAGAAACAATATGTCAGGACGCTCTGCTTGCACGCGTTTGATAAGCCATTCCCAAAAACTCACAGGTTTTGTATGGGGATTATCGACGCGAAAAATCGTTACCCCGCGTTCCACCCACAAAAGAACGATGCGGAGAATTTCGTCTAACAAATTCGCCTGGTCTGGCGTATCGAAGTTTATCGGGTAGATATCCTGATATTCCTTAGGCGGGTTTTCTGCATATTTGATGGACCCATCGGGCCGTTTCATGAACCATTGCGGATGCTCTGTCACCCAAGGATGGTCCGGCGAGCATTGCAGAGCGAAATCGAGAGCTACCTCCATCCCGAGATTTTTGGCTGCTGTGACGAAATGCTCGAAATCACGAATACTGCCTAAACCTGGATCAACTGCGTCGTGCCCCCCTGACGAGTTGCCGATCGCCCAAGGGCTTCCCGGACTGCTATCGTCGACAATTAGTGAATTGTTTGCTCCCTTACGATTAGTGAATCCGATTGGATGGACTGGAGGAAGATACACAACGTCAAATCCCATATCGTGGATATCCGACAGGCGGCTTTCAGCTTGCCTGAGGGTTGATGCTTTATGCTCCTCAACAGATTGAGAGCGAGGAAACATTTCGTACCAAGCGCTGAAGAGGGCTTTTGCGCGATCGGCGGTGAGCACCAGGTGAGGTTTATAGCGGATAGCATCTGGATGCCGGTCGAGACGTTCGACACCCTCAGCAAGTCGCGGGCTTGCGAGCAATGATAGAGCAGTTTTGTAGCGCGCCGCATCGGAAGGATTTTCGAGCCGCTCCACTGTCGAGATTGTTTCCCGCACGATCTGCGCGTCTTCTCCCGACAACGAATTCGTAATGAGCTTTAGCAGATCGAGGCCCTCCCGTAGATCCGACGAGACCTCACGGCCGGCTTGCACTTTCTTATTGAAATCGGACAGCCATGATGCAAAACGATCAGTCCAGGCTTCGATGGTGTAAACATAGCTTACATTGTGAGCTGGTATAAACATGCCGCGCCATCGATCATCGCCAATTAGTTTCATTAGAACTCGGTCAAATTTGGTGTCCATCTCACGTCGGAACAGCACCGCTGCTTGAATAATCTGATGACCGTCACGGAAGATGTCAGCTTCGACATTGAACGCCTGCCCCACGGTTCCCTTCGCGGGAAAACGTCCGCAGTCAATCTGCGGAGTTACATTCTCAATGACGATGTGGCCCAACACAGGTTTATCTTCGATACTGCTCTTTGGGTTTCGCGAGAGTCCAGGCATATATTTTCCTTGGAAACGTTAATCGGATCAGAACAACATTGATGTAAAGACTGCCCCGCTCATTGCGCGCTGTCTGACCAAGGGCATCAATCCTATCGTGATCTCGGCGGGAGTCTTGGATGCAGAGTAAGGTGCAACTTTGCCATCCCTTGCACTTAGATTAAATGGTACGCTTCCAATAGGGAAGCTGAATTGTTTCGGCGTTTCTTAGTATAACGATCGGCGAGTTAGTTACTGAAAATAATACTTAGGAATAAGTGATGTAATTTGATTATCTATGGCTTCACGGATTGAGAACTACGGTCTAATCGGCGACACGCGCACAGCGGCTTTGGTTGGTTGCAATGGATCAATCGATTGGCTTTGTGTTCCTCGATTTGATTCGAGTGCATGCTTTGCTGCTCTTTTGGGTGATGCCGAGAATGGGCGCTGGCTAATCGCGCCACAAGGTGGATTCAAACACTCCCGCCAACAATATCGTAAGAGAACCTTAATACTCGAAACCGAGTTTACACTTGATGATGGAGCGGTCGTAGCCGTAATCGATTTTATGCCGATACGAGGCAAACGGGATCAATCACGGGTTGACTTAATCAGAATTGTAGAAGGCCGGCGAGGGACTGCGACAATGCGCATGGAGGCAGTGTTTCGCTTCGATTATGGCCGAATCGTACCATGGGTCCGTCGCGAAGAGTTTGGAATCCGTGCGATTGCGGGGCCGGATGCCGTGCAGCTCCGAACCGAAATCGATCTTCGCGGCGAGGATTTCAGAACTCATGCGACGTTCACTATCGCAGAGAAGCAACGCGTCCCATTAACCTTTACTTGGTATGAATCGCATGAAGAGCCGCCAGAACAGAGCGACCCACTAGAATTATTGGAAGAAACTGAAAAGTTTTGGCATGACTGGTCTTCTCGCTGTCACATACAAGGTGACTGGCATGAACTACGGCTTCGCTCGCTGATTACTCTAAAGGCACTCACCTATAGTCCCACTGGAGGAATTGTCGCCGCGCCTACAACTTCACTCCCTGAAGCTATAGGAGGCGTGCGCAACTGGGATTATCGATATTGCTGGGTTAGAGACTCAACTTTTACTCTATACGCGCTTTTGAGTGCTGGCTATACAGAAGAGGCGGCGGCATGGCGTGAATGGTTGCTACGGGCGGTTGCCGGTGAGCCCAGCGAGCTTCAAATTATGTATGGAATTAAAGGAGAACGCCGATTATCCGAATATGAGGTCTCATGGTTACGAGGTTATGAACTAAGTTCGCCAGTGCGAGTTGGAAATGCTGCTCATAGGCAATTTCAGCTCGATGTTTACGGCGAAATTATGGATACCTTTGAAGCCGCCCGACATTATGATGGACCTGGCGGTGAAGATGCATGGCGTGTTCAGCGGGTCTTGATGGATTGTCTTGAGAGCCGCTGGCAAGAACCTGATGACGGTATATGGGAAGTGCGTGGACCAAGCCGACCGTTTACTCATTCCAAGGTTATGGCGTGGGTCGCTGCGGATCGAGCTGTCAAAGCAGTAGAAAATCACAAGCTTGAGGGCGATCTCGCGCGCTGGAAAAAGTTACGCGCGACTATTCACGAGGATGTTTGCCGCAAGGGATTTGATTCGTCGCGTAATGCTTTCGTTCAATATTATGGTTCACACGACCTTGATGCCTCCTTATTAATGATACCGCTGGTCGGCTTTTTACCAGCTAATGATCCGCGAGTTATCGGCACAGTAAACGCTATTCAGCATGATTTGGTATTCGATGGCTTTGTCAAACGATATATTCAACAAGGAGGTGAGCTCGATGGGTTACCCGGAGGTGAAGGCGTTTTCCTTCCGTGTACGTTTTGGCTGGCCGATAATCTTGCATTGTTGGGCCGCCGCCATGAAGCACGCAAATTATTCGAGCGACTAATCACGTTATGTAACGAAGTTGGGTTAATTTCCGAAGAATACGATTTGCAGAAAAAACGCTTAATTGGAAATTTCCCACAGGCATTCACTCACGTCGCACTGGTCAATAGTGCCCAAAATTTATCAGTCGAGCACGGTCCAGCTCGGCGGCGCGCAGGGCATAGCTGATTATTTAGAGAGATTTTGCAATGACATGGAATAGTTCGTCAGCGATCTTCGCTCGGCACACTTAATAAACTTCAACGAAAGGCGAGGAGGTCAACAATCTTCAGCTAGCGCGTAGGACGGAGAGTTGAGGAGTACTTAAATGAACACCCATTTCGCGGAATTCTTTGAGCCATGGAGGATTCCAACCGGCTAATTTCAGAGTTCGATATACTCGTTGTGGTTCACCAAGATCGCTCCATTCCAGATCGTTGACCGGTCGCACCGCAAGATTACGTGTCGATTTCGGCATGATCTCGTCGGAAAAGCTCGACGAGCTAATCCGGCTATAGACGCGCGCCGCAGCAGCTTCTTCGTACCGAGATCCAACTGTATCGATGACTGGTAAGAATTCGGAGTAAAGATCCGCCAAGTGCATCTTAATTAAATCCAGAAGGAAGCCAATCTTTACCGTAAATACGAAACTATTCCAGAAGCAGCCACCCAGCCAAAGCTTTTCAGCGTGAAACGACGCTGGTTTCTCCCAGAATCGTCGAACCCGCAGGATGGCTTGATCGAGAGACTCTCCAATCTGACCAGCAGGCTGTATCCAGCCATAAGAGGCTTCGGGATAGCTCGGTGTTATACCGAGAATGACCATTAGCTCCGGGCGTTGTTTGACTGCATGCGCGGAAATCTCGACATGCCGCATGAGAGCGCGATCATTATTAACATAGTGATCCGAGGGGAAAATCGTCGCGATAGCGTTCCTCCCCAATTTTCGTTCAATTTTGATTGCCGCATGTAAAATCGCTGGAGTTGTACCTCGATTAGCTGTTTGCTCAATCAAGCATTCGTCCGAAATATCGCGGTTCAACGGCTGATAAAAATGCTGATGCTGGCGATTCACCACAATCACAGTATTGCTCTGCGGCGCTATCAGAGCGGCGCGATCGCGCGTGTAGTCGAGCAAAGTTTTCTTGCCATCAAGAGAGCAGAACTGTTTTGGCACTTCTTTTCCGGCGATCAATCGAGTCAGTGAAAGAAGTCGCTCTCCATCCCCGCCTGCTAAAATAATCGCGGCGCGCGCGTCAGATCCGCCAGCATCATTCGTCATATGCACTACCTTGCTCATCGCGACTTTCGATGAGCCATGAGCAAAAGTAATGCCAAGCTCTCAACAAGAAGTGATTATTGTGGGCTACAGTAAGGGAAAATTGGAGTAATTTCTACATTCTGAGGAGGCACAAAGGGCGAGGGACTATAGCTTGTAAGCTCGCCAATATAATTCAGCTTGTGAGTTATAGAAAGCAGATCCGACGGAACTGATTAAGAGATTGATCTATTCGGCATGGCGGTTGCGTTCGAGTCGGCGGCGTGACGGAAAGCCATTAATTCGGATCAGCTGTCGCGCTCTGGAATCTCGTTCTGGGAGAAGCTTCATGCAAAATGATCATCTAGAAAATCCTCCTGAACATGCTGGGTCGGCCCCGCAAGCGGAAATCCGCGAGCAGCCAGCCGGAGTGTTGGGAATGTTTACGGTCGTGATCGCGGTAGCAATCGCATTACCAGCAATCGTATTCGTGGCCCTCGGCATGGAAATGGGCCAAAGAGATATTTTGTATGTCGGTATACTGCTTTTTATAGGACTACTTATATTTTGCTCAGTAGCATTATGGAAGATTATTGCTTCGAGACCCACTCACTTTCGCGACTCCGAAATCAGGTAGGTTCATCAGGAGCAGGAAATTCACTATCCTTCGGCGATGGACAATGGAGCCGCTAATTTCTCAAGACTCTGGTTCTCGGCCGCCACTCCGCAGATAATCTCAACGATTGCGGCAATCAGCATCAATGCGGCCGCAATAAGATAGCCGAATAATAATTCGCCACGCGAGCCTGACTCTATCAGTCTGCCAAAAAGCCATGGCGCGATGATTCCCCCGACTGCGGTGCCAAAGGAATAAAATAACGCGATTGCCAAGGCACGAATCTCCAGCGGAAAGATTTCACTGACTGTGAGATAGGCGGCGCTACCTGCTGGAGACGCAAAGGCGAACATCACCGTCCACAATCCGACCTGAGTAAACGTAGTTAGTCGGCCTTGCCAGAACAGAAATCCGGTCACACTCAACAAGATTGCAGCGATGCTGAATGTAGCAGCGATCATAGGCCGACGGCCGACAGAGTCGAAAAAATGCCCCATAATTACCGGTCCGAGAAAATTGGCGAATGCAAAGGGTAGAAGAAAAAGTCCTGTATGCTCCGCAGATATACCATAATACCGGTTAAGAACTATGGCGTAAGTAAACAGGATCGCGTTATAAACGAAGGCCTGCGCAACCATCAGGGTGAAACCCAAGACAGCGCGCGTCCGATATTTTGTGATGATTGTGTCAAAGACAGTTTTCAGCCCAAAGCGATGTCTGACCCGGATTTTGATTGACTGGTCCGCGTCCGGTTGAGGAAGGGGCAAGCAAGTTTCTTCGGCTACAGTTCTCTCGATGCCTGCGATTGTTTGTTCGGCCAAATCGATTTGATCATGAGTGATCAACCAGCGGGGACTCTCGGGAACGAAGCGTCGAAGATAAAGAATGATCACGCCAATGATAATTCCCGCGGCGAATCCGACTCGCCAACCGATATTCGGCGCGAAGATCGCGGGGTTCAGCAGAAGAACGGTAGAGGTTGCGCCTACGGCAGCGCCCAGCCAATAGCTGCCATTGACTATCAAGTCGACTCTGCCGCGAAGTCTTGCGGGAATAAGTTCGTCAATAGCTGAGTTGACTGCTGAGTACTCGCCGCCAATCCCAGCACCGGTGATAAATCGAGCTGTTGCAATGCTCGCGAAATTCCAAGATGACGCAGTACCCGCGACTCCCAAGAGATAAATTCCAAGACAGACAAAGAAGAACTTTCGCCGGCCATATCGATCAGTAAGATGGCCGAAAATCAGGGAACCCAAGACCGCTCCGGCGAGATACGCGGAAGCTGCTGCGCCAATCTGCGCGGCAGTCAGACTTAGTACCTGAGGTTTTTGCAAAACCACACCGATGGCACCCATAAGGGTGACTTCAAGCCCATCAAGTGCCCAGGTAATACCGAGTCCAATTACGAGGAGCCAATGGAATCGGCTCCATGGCAGCCGGTCGAGCCGCGCTGGGATGAGGGTCTCGATTATCTCCGGCTGGGTGATTTTAGGCTGGCGCAATCGCTCTTTCTCCGAATTTGGAAGTTCCCAGCAAGCAAAGCCTGTGCCCTGTTGAGATCGACGGCAAAATTTTCACTTCGGAAATTTCTTCGGAGATTTTCAGTAGTCGTCAAATCATGGCGATACTTTACGATTTAATGAAGAGCCTATTCGATGTTCAATGAACGCGATTGCGCATAGTATAATAGTTTGCGGCAAGATTTTTGCTGTTTTTAGTGAGCAATACTGATTTCTTCTTTCTGATTTATCGGTGTGATCTGATAACTGCCGCTTTGCAAACTGGATTGTTCAGACCTAAGCCAGGCTCTGGGGATTGAGCGGCGGGCGTAAAATTGCTGCCATTGTCAATGTTGCAGTCGAACGTAAATGAAGATTTTATCTACTTCTTCAATTTGGGTGGGTTACTGATGGCTGTGAACAGAATGCTCGCGCCTATTGAGTCGGTCAGGAGTATAAAATGTCTAATCAAAGCCCATCCAAAGTCGCACGTTCATCCGAACACTTACGCATAGCGCAGCTCGCCCCATTGTTCGAACGAATCCCGCCACGGCTCTATGGTGGTACAGAGCGCATAGTCTCGTATCTGACTGAAGAATTAGTCCGCCGTGGTCATGAAGTCACTTTGTTTGCCTCAGGCGATTCCAAGACTGCAGCGAAATTGACCGCGATATGTCCCGAGGCGCTGAGATTGGTAGGGAAAGAGCGCGAATGGCCCATTTCTCCAATTACCGATGCTTAGTGATGTCTATGAGAACGCGAAACATCAGTTCGATGTGATTCATTCGCATATTGATTTCTGGACATTTCCATTTGCGGAGTTGATGCCCGAAGTGCCGACTTTGTCCACAATGCATGGGCGGCTTGATATTGTAGATCTGCATCCGGTTTATCACCGCTATACGGATACAGCTCTAGTATCGATCAGCGACGCCCAGCGCGCTCCACTACCAACGATGAACTGGGTTTCGACAATTTATCATGGACTACCGCATAATCTGCTGCGATTTACCCCGGAGAGTGGAAAGTATCTCGCATTTTTAGGCAGAATTTCTTTCGAAAAGCGCCCCGACATTGCGATCGATGTAGCGCGCCGGGCGGGAATTCCGTTTAAGATGGCTGCGAAGGTCGATGTGATAGATCGAGACTATTTCGAAGCGATGATCAAACCGCGACTAGCTCCGCCAGACGTGGAATATATCGGAGAGATTAATGAGCAAGAAAAGAGCGAGTTTCTCGGTAATGCGATGGCTCTGCTTTTCACGATTGATTGGCCTGAGCCGTTCGGCCTAGCCATGATTGAAGCGTTGGCTTGCGGGACGCCGGTTATCTCACGGCCATGCGGCTCCATACCGGAAATCATCCATTCCGGTAAGACAGGTTTCATTGCAAATACAGTGGATGATTTAGTGTCTGCCGTGAATAACGTGGAGAGTTTGTCGCGAGCCGCTTGTCGTAAAGAATTTGAGGAACGATTCAGTGTAGCCGTGATGGCTGACAATTATGAAAGAGTATATAGGCAGTTGATCGAAGCCACCCGGCAGAATTTGCACTCTTTACCTGATGCGAAGACAAAGAGTTTCCGCGACAGCAATGGAAAAGCTCAAGAGCTAAATGAGAGTCCAGTAAGAACTCTCAATGCGAGTTCTGAGAATGGCTGAGAAAAGCCAGACGTCTGCTACAAAGCCCACAAAAAAGGTGCGGCGGCGACATCGCCCGCCTGCGGTGCTTAAGGTTGGTTCAGATTTTTATCTGCTCGCTTCATCGCTCGCGTCGCGGCGCGCAACACGCGTGCTGTGCTGCGCGAAAAGCTTTGCGATTTTCGACGCAGCTGCGGACATCCCCCAAGCGCCACTCGAAGCGCTAGGGTTCTTTCATGATGATACGCGATACCTTGAACTATTTCGAGCTTCGCATCGCTAGCAAGCCACCTCATCTTTTGAATTCATATATCAGCCACGATTACGCCGAGCTTTGTGCAAATTTAACCAACACTGACCTGCATAGCCGCACTGGGGCGATTAAGCTCGCGCGCGATTCAATCCAGGTTGATCGCCGCTGGGGGCTGGATGGTCCCCTGCTGATTCATTGTTTGAAGATTCGCAACTACAGCCCGTCGGGAATTTCCATTCCGATACAAATCGATTTCGGAGTCGATTTCGCGGATTTATTTGAGGTTCGAGGAGTTAAACGAGCGCATACGAGGGACTTTCCTTTCACCTGAAAGCGGCGAAAATTCAGTCAAGCTCAGCTATCATGGATTGGACGGCGTCACACGACAAACTGAGATTCAATTTGAACCGAAGCCATTATCGCTGACTGCTGGACGCGCACTGTTTACGCTGAATTTAGCGCCTGAGGAGAGTCGCGAGATGCAGATCCGGATAGCAGCTACGCGGGATCATCCTCCCGCAGGGCTACCGCTAAGTCACGACTTAATCAATATCAAGGGTAACGCGGACTTTAATAGCGTTATCGAGACTCGGCGATCCGAGGTGGCTGCAATAAACGCCGAATGGTCAAAGATCACAGTCGCCAATCATTCCCTAGATGAACTCTTAAACCGCTCGCGCGGCGATCTGACATCAATGTTCGCACGAACCGACCATGGTGCCTACGTAATGGGCGGAATTCCATGGTTCGCCACCCTCTTCGGGCGCGACAGCCTGATTACTGCGATGTCGATCCTGCCGTTTAGCCCGAGCCTGGCAGTCGATACTCTTCGTTCTTTGGCCAAGCTTCAAGGTTCGCAAATCGACGAGAATCGCGATGAGCAGCCCGGAAAAATCGTTCACGAGGTACGCAATGGCGAAATGGCGGCCACCGGAGAGGTTCCGTTTGGTCGTTACTATGGCAGCGTCGATTCGACGCCACTCTTCCTGTGGCTATTCGGACAATGCGTCGAGACCACCGGAAACCTCGAACTGGCCGAAGAGTTATGGCCGAACGCAATGCGCGGTCTCGAATGGATTGAGCGATGGGGAGACTGCGATGGCGACGGCTATGTTGAATATATAAGAACCACGCCGAAAGGCCTCGCCAATCAAGGCTGGAAGGATTCATGGGACGCGATTTCTCATAAGGATGGTCAATTGGCCCGTCCCCCAATCGCCTTGGCTGAGGTACAAGGTTATGTGTACGCGGCTTATGTGTGCCTCGCGGAAGTAGCGGAAAAATTAGAACACAAAGATATTGCAGACCGTTTGACAGAGCGGGCCGAAATCTGCGACGCGCATTTAGCCGGGATTTTTGGCTAGAACCTGAAGGCATCGTAGCTCTCGCTCTGGACGGCGAAAAGAAGCCTTGCAAAGTGATGGCGTCGAATGCGGCCCATTGCCTCGCGACGGGGTTGCTCGATTCGACCCAAGCCGCCGAGTTATCGAAACACCTGCTCGCAGACGATATGTACTCGGGATGGGGGATTCGGACACTGAGCGCCAAAGAACGCCGCTATAATCCGATGAGTTATCATAATGGATCAGTCTGGCCACACGATAATGGGATGGCGGCGCGGGGTCTAGCTCAATACGGAAATTATCCTGCTGCTATTAGTATATTGAACGGCCTATTTGATGCGGGTGTGAGCTTGAGTAATGGAAGCTTGCCCGAGCTTTTTTGCGGGTTTGCGCGCGAAAAAGGAATTCCGCCCGTGCCATATCCAGTTGCCTGTCACCCACAAGCTTGGTCAGCATCGAGCTTCCACATGATCTTACAGGCGGTGTTGGGCTTGAAAGTCCTGGGTGCTGATAAGCAGGTCAAGCTGAGTCCAACCGACCTGCCAGAATGTCTTGATCCAACGAAAATTGAGAAATTAGCTGTAGGCAAAGATTCCATTTCGTTCAGCTTGCATCGCAAGCATAACGGAGGAAGCGCGATCGGATCATTAGAGAAGCCGAATGCGGTTGAGATAGAGCTGGCGTAACGTCTTTCAGGGTGTTGCTACTTTGCTCGCCGGAATCGAGCTCCGCGACGTGGGCGTTGGTATCGTCGTTATCATTGAAGGTGTGACCGAAAAAGTCGTCGTAAGAGTAGGAGTCGAAGTGACGGTAGGAGTTGGAGTAGCGGTCGGCGTTGAACTGGGTGTGGGTTGAATCCATGTGATGGGTGCCGTGACCCAAATAAGATCAGCTGTATGGCCGGCACGGGATTCCATCATTTTACCGGTAAGCTGGAACTTCCCATCTTTAGGATCATAGAGTTCGGCAGTCGCTAATGAGTTGTATTTCTGATCCCATCCACCAGCGAGCAGCACGCGTCCATCTGGCATCAGCGTGGCCGAGTGGTCGTAACGATTTTCCACCATTGATCCGGTGAGTGAGAACTTTCGAGCGTTTGGATCGTATAACTCGGCTGACTTGTCGCCGCTTCCGCCAGCAAACAGCACACGGCCGTCATTAAGTACAGTCGCCGTATGGCCTGCGCGGCTGCTGCACATCTTAGGACCAGGCTGCCAAGTTTTCGTTTGTGGATCGTAGATTTCAGTAGAATCGAGAGACGCGCCGCGAGTATAGGGACTTCCTCCGGCGACCAGCACGGCGCCGCCGGCGATTAGGCTTGCCGTATGGTGGATTCGGTTTTCGTTCAGACTGCCGGAGGGCGTGAATTTTCCGGTCTCTGCGTCATAAAGCTCCGTAAGCTGCGGACCGCCGCCAACAATCAGAACTTGACCGCTTTCCAATAAGGTCGCGGTCTGTTCATAACGGCTCATCGTCAACTCGCCGGTCAGGGAGAACTTGTTTGCGACAGGATCGTAAAGCTCGGCAGTGGTTTCGCCCCCTCCGACGATCAGGATTTCGCCATTCTGAAGCTGGGTCGCAGTAGCTTGATCACGCGCGACGAGAGTTTTCGGGCCGGAGACAAAATGTCCTCTTCTGGAATTAAAAAGTTCGGTGGAGGAAAGAATCCAGGGCATCGCTGGACCCGAAAATGATGTTCCCGGAATCATTACGGTATCTACTCCGCCAATAATAAGCATCGCGCCGCCAGAGATGTGCGCGGCCGCATCACGATTCCGAGGCGAGGTCATCGGAGAGATCGGCAGGAAGCTACCTGTTGCAGGATTGAAGATTTCAGCGGTATCGAGAACGGCAGGAACCGAGCCGGTCGTACCCTGGGCAATCCCGGTCCCACCGGTAATAAGAACGATAGGTATAAGTGCCGATGTCGGGGTGGCGGAAGCGGAAGGCGTGATTTGAGGCTCATTTCGTGCGGGGGAGTTATCTGACGTCGCTGGCGTCGTGCAGAATCCGCTGCTTGGAATTAGCGTGATAAGAAAAATCAGCTGGATCAGCAAGGGATGGGCTTTCGAGATCATGATCAGGATTCCAGATGAAGAGACTGCGCGCGCTTGCCACAACGAGCTAATAATCCTTTGCGCCAGTGGAATGCGCCAGAGATTTCGCTCTCGCCCATTCTTCCTCGCGCGACGCGATCTCAAGTGGCACGCCTCGGGTTTCATCGATAAATGCGCCAAAGAGCGCCGCGCTGGGAAATCCGAGCAGCGCGAAATAGCGAATTACGTTTGTGAGGCCCCCAAGTGGATGAATTAACGCAGCGATCATGATCTGAGCGAGCATAGAAAAAATCGCCGCGATGATTGCCTGGCATCCGATTATCGTGCTGCGCAATGATGCAGGAAAAAGCTCGGTCGCCGCAGCATTAGCGCCCACTGTCATCACTCCCGAGCCGATCTTGAACCACGCATAAGAGGCCATCAGGAAGGCAAATGGCCAAGTTATGTTCAACGCAGAGCCCCAATAGAGGGCCAGCGCACCGAACCATGCCGCTCCTCCGACATACATGACCGTGGGCACACGGCCGAAGCGCTCGGAAGTCCATGCTCCGATCGGGAATCCCAGCATCCCGATGACCATTCCGGCGACGACGAGGGTGCTGGCGGCTTGCGGCGACAGGCCAATCACTGAGACAGCCTCGAAGTACAACCAACCGTTCACTGCCGTGCCGGCCATTGTGTCGAGGGCGGCGCATGCGAGAATGGTGAGCGCGCGTCGACGATAAAGTGGATGCAAAATGTCGTAGAAGCGACTTGCCTTGACGGAACCAGTCGAAGCCTCGCGGCTCCATCTTGCATCAATGGGCAGCATACGAGCGATAGGAATGATCAACAAAAATCCCGCGGCAGAGGGAGCCAGCAACCATCGCCAGGAATGTCCGCTTTGAAGCAGGAACGGAATAACGACGTAGCTAAGTACTCCGCCGATCGCACTGGCGAATGCGGCGAACGCCTGACCACGTGCGCGTTGCTCGGAGGGTAATTCTTCGGCCAGCAAGACGATCGCGGAAGAGACCGAACCACCTAAAAAGGCCGAGAGAAGAACCTGTGAAAGCGCGAACAGTGGCGGATTCGGCGCCAGTCCCGCGCCAGCTGCGCAAAGTGGTGCGCCAGTCAGACTGAGAAGGATGACGCGACGGCGACCGATACGATCAGCGAGTCGCGATAGCAGCAACGTGCCGAATGCAGATACCGACATCCAGGCGAAAAGCCGGGCCAGAGCCGCCTGATCGAGCGAGAAGGTCTTTGCGATCCACGGCGACGCGGCTCCGACAATCGACAGACTATAGCCCTGGTAGATGAGCAGAATGACGATTGCGGCGATGATCGTGACGATACTCGACGCGGGGCGGCTTTCCGTGCGAGGAAAATGAAGATCCGTCAATCGTTTTGCGGTGTGCAATCCGAATCCAGAGGGGATGGCGCTGCGATGCAGTCCGAAGCCGATGCCGGACAGCTTTTCATTATTCCGTTTCGGTTGGCAATAACCGGTTTCGTGTAATTCCTTATCCAGCGATCTCGAAGTAGCTAGCCAATCTAATCTTTAAGAACGCGCGACGACGGGCATATCGATTGCGTTCTGCGACGGGAGTCCCTTTCGATAATCAAGTTACCTTTGCGCCGGAGTTTTTGTTTTATGCAATCCGAGGGTTCGAGATTTTTCGATGCTCCCCTTATGCGGTTTCTGTCTTATGCGCGGGCGCATGCAGCATTCGTGATAGGGGCTGCGCTGATGGGAATTGGCAAGTTTACGTTACCATTAGCGTTTCCGCTCGCATTCAAATACATCATCGACGCGTTACTCACCGCGCACTCCTCGTTGTCGGGAATTGATCTAACAATAAATCGTTGGTGCGTTGCGATCACTCATGCGGCGGGTCAAGCGCCGACGCCGGAAAACAAGCTTGAGGCTTTATGCGTGTTTTTGCTTGTCCTTTACGTCGTTCAAGCAATCGCCAGCTATTATCGAAACTACTGGGGTGGAATAGCAGGGTTACGGCTGATCTATGACTTGCAATGTGCCCTATTTGCGCATCTGCAACGGCTGCCAAATGCCTTTTTCGATCGAAATCCGACAGGCGCGATCGTGTCGCGAGTGCTGAACGACGTAACGCAAGCCAATGAATTCGTCAGCTCCGCGTTGATCGATGTGTGGATGGATGGGGTCTCCTTGCTGCTCGTCGTTACAGCATTGTTCATGCTGGACTGGCGCCTCGCATTAATTGCCTTATGCATCATGCCCTCCTGGGTGATCTTCATGCGTTACTTTTCACCGCGAATCAAAGCGGTGAGCCATCGAATGCAGCAAGTGACTGAAGAGCTGTCAGGGGAGGTTCACGAACGGGTAGCGGGAGCGGTGACAGTCAAAGCATTTGTGGGCGAAGAACAGGAAGTTAGCAAGTTCGAGCAGCGCAGCCGGCAGCTACGGTCACGGGGAATTGATAAGATCCAATTGGCTGCGAAGCAGGAGATGCTGATTCAACTGCTGACGCGCAGTGCTCCGGTAATTGTGATTTGGGCAGCAGCCGTGATGATCATGCATCGAAGTATGACGCTCGGCACTTTAGTCGCTTTTTTTACTTACCTTGGCTTTCTCTACCTACCCTTGGAGCGGTTTGCACAGCTTTCAGTGGTACTTTCGAGCGCACTCGCAGCAATTGAGCGAATTTTCAGTTTTCTCGATTTGAAACCGGAGATTATCGATCATCCGCTAAGCCGTCCATTCGCGGTCCGCAACGGCACGGTGCAGTTTGAGAATCTATCGTTCGGTTATCGTGGAGCACAGGACGAATCCGGACGCCAAGTCCTAAAAGACATCAACTTGCATATTGACGGTGGTTCAAAGGTCGCTTTCGTGGGACATTCCGGAGCGGGCAAGACGACTTTGGCAAGCTTGATTCCGCGCTTCTATGACGCGACTGATGGACGTGTGTTGATCGACGGCAAAGACGTGAAGCATTTCACCCTGAAGGCGTTACGGCAGAATATCAGCCTAGTGACGCAGGACACCATCCTGTTTAGCGCGAGCGTCCGCGACAATCTGCTCTATGCGCGCAATGATGCGAACGAAGCGATGCTATGGAAGGCGCTCGAAATGGCGAATATAGACAAGTTCGTCGAGAAGCTGCCTGACGGGATCGATACGATTATCGGCGAGCGCGGAGTCAAAATATCGGGCGGGCAGAAACAGCGGCTGGCCTTGGCGCGAGCTTTTCTGAAAGATTCAAAGATCGTAATTCTCGATGAGGCGACCTCTGCGATCGATTCGGAATCAGAGAACCTGATTCATGAGGCGATGGAGCGATTGATGGATGGCCGCACAGTTTTCCTGATTGCGCATCGGCTGCGCAGCGCGATCAGTGCTGACCTGATCGTTGCGCTGGAAAATGGGGCGGTAGCTGAAACAGGACGTCATGGCGATTTGATCGCCCGGGGCGGGACTTATGCTAAAATCTTTAACGAGCAGATGCGAGGGCTCGATTTTCCGGCGAATGGCGAGGCCGAACGTTCTGCTTGAAGTCGCGAGCTAATCCTTCGGACTCCTAATTGGCACGCGATTCGAGGATTTTTCTGCCTTGCATTCCTCGGGACAGGCTTATACGCGGCGCGCCTTGACGCGCCGCGGAGACTCCTGATCTTGGCCGCGCGTCGGCAAATCCCGCCTCTTGCACTCGGCTCCACTGCGTTTTGTTTACCACCTAAAAAGAAGATATCGATGGATGCTTGCTACAAAAAACTTAGTTGTATCCGCGTTTTGGTATCATACAATGGTAGTAGGGTAATTAGTCCTAATTTGGGTCTCAGAGTATTAGTGAGATTCGCTGCTACTCTGTGGCGTGGAGACATAAGCTGGATAGTCCGAAGCTTTCCAAACTGCTTAAGACAGTCCAATCAGCTGAAGTCAGCGAGCTGCAGCGTCGGATCGTCGAATTGCAAGATCAAATCCATGAAATGCGCAGTGAAGAGCAGGCCTTAAAATCGATAAATATCGTGCTGCGGCACGAGGTGGCGACGCTGCGCAGTGTGCTGCGCCGAACACAAATTTTGATCGACGGAATTCGACGCGATTGGGGTTCGGCGGATCGCGATGAGGCGCTACGGCGGTCTCAGCGAGAGGCTGAAGTCATCGGCGCGATCCTCACGTCGGCTCTGACGCAGAAAGAAAATAAGTAGATACCCGGGGTGCGAGGACGAGACCCCACGTCAGGGACTTCCAGTTTCAATAATGTTTGGGCTTCGCCCCAGCGCCTTCTCAAGCCCGAAATCATGAACGAAAAATGTAATGCGACTAACACATTGACGGATGCTGGCTTAGCGTGAGCGCGGTAGGTTCAAGATTTCTGCGCCGAAGATTGTAATCCCGTCTAAGCGCGCATCATCCGTATCGAGCGCGCCGCCGATGCTCACATTATCGAAGTGCACTGATCCCTCGGCGTGGAAGCCGCTGCCGAGAATCACATCGCGGCCAATAATCGCAGCTTCTGCCAACAGCGCGACAGCGCCGCGATTCTCGAATCTGCCGCCGGTGCAATTCAGGGTGCCTGCGATTTTCGCGTGATCGAGCCGCACGGTGCCCTGCGCGAGGAACCGTTGGTTCATCCGCACGCTGCCACCGATCGCAATGCGTTCGGCATCCAACGCGTCGCCGCCGGGATTCTGGAAAATTCCGCCGACACAGTAGAGATCGCCCGCAATTTTTGCATCGCAGAGTCGCGCAACGCCCTTGACATTGAACCACTCTCCAAGAAATGCGCGCCCATCGATCCGGATTCGTTCGCCGGATAATGCGACGCTCCCCGGATTCTCGAAGGCTCCGTGCGCACAGTAGAGCTGTCCGCCGATGCGCACGTCGCGCAGACTGATTTCGCCGCGCGCCTTGAAGCCGCTGCTCATGATGACGTTACTGTCAATACTCGCCCCGTCGGCAACGAGCGCAACCCCACGCGGGTTTTCGAAATAACCATGTGAGCAGTAGACCATCCCGCCGATTCGCGCACGTTGTAGATTGATCGTCCCGGCGGAACGGAAACCGTTGCCCATAATTACGTGACCGCCGAGCGTTGCATCATACGCAGTAAGCGCAAGGTCGCGGCCTTCGAGGATCGCACCGGAGCACGAGAGGTTACCGTCGATTCGCGACGCGTCGAGCCGCGCCAGTCCGGTCACCCGTGTCCCGTCGCATAGCTGCAAGTCAGAATGCAAATGGAGTCCAGAGGCGTCGATCCCCGGAATCTCGCAACGGCTCAGAAATAATGAATTGGCCGAGGCGTCGCATAGGATGAGTCTTGCCTCGAAGCGGCATTCAACAAACGCCAGCGGCGACCGGATCAACGCGCCGGACAGATCGAGCAGCCCTTCGATGATCGAGTCAGAAATAACTATGCTGCAGGCCGGGTCAGCGTTGATCGCTCGCGTGCGGATCTCCTTGGCATCAATTCTCTTATTCGGCGTCACGGTTTACCGCTCTGATCGCGCGTCATGGTAAAGTGCGCGATGGATTCAACGACACCACCTCGGGAGGATAACTAATGCCAACTTTTCCAGTTAGCGCAATCGAAGTCTTTGGCCGCGGCGTACTCAAGGCCGAAGGCGTTGTGGTCGATAAAGATAATTGCGTCTTCGGCGGCGGCCGCAACGGAATCATGTACAAGGTCACGCCGGATGGCACAGTGAACGAGCTTGCGAAGCTGCCGGAGGGATCGATTCCCAACGGCGTCACGATGGATCGCAATGGCGACCTGATTTATTGCGACCTCGGCAAAGAGGCAGTCGTACGCGTGACGCAAGGCGGCAAAGTTTCGATGGTCGCTGATCGCGTCGCCGATCTCCATCTAAGTCTGCCGAACTTCTCGACCTACGATGCGGAAGGTAACCTGTTCGTCTCCAACTCCAGTACCAACAATATCAATCACGTGCTGGAGGAATTAATTACTCCCTCGCCTAAGGGTGCACTTGTCGTGATCCGCAAGAATGGCAAGAGCGAGATCGTCGCGACGGGACTTTATATTGCCAACGGCACCGCGATCGATCCGAAGGAAGAGGCGGTCTATGTGCTCGAATCGACTCGGTATGACTGCATGCGAATCGCGATCAAAAAGGACGGGACGTTCGGCAAGCCGGAAATCTACTCGAAAGATTTTCCCGCGATTCCTGATGGGATGGCGTTCGATGCCGACGGCGACCTTTATGTCACGCTGCCGGGCAAGCCCAAGCGCCCTGAGGATCCCCCTAAGGACAAAATTCTGCTGCCGGCGAATCAGATTTTGAAGGTCGATCAGAGCGGCAAGTGGACCATGCTGATTGATGATCCGAATAGCGAGCGCCTCGATCATCCGACCAACTGCGCGTTTGGTGGTCCCGGCCTGCAGGACCTATATTTCGCCAATTTGGAAGGCGAGCATTTCAGCCGCGTTCATACGACTGTGCGCGGTCATCCGCTGTACCATCAGCGCTAAAGCGGGATGCACATGAATCGACCGGAACCATTGGCCATAGACCGGCAATTTTTCGACTCGCTGCTGGCTGGCAACGTCGAGACGCTCGCGAGTTTGCTATCGGAGGACTTTATCCTGATCGATGTGATGCGCGGTGGAGAAGTCTCCAAAGTGCAACTGCTGGATGTGATCAAATCCGGCGAGCTAGTATTCGAGAAAATCGAACCGCGCGATTGCCGCGTGCGCTCCTGCGGGACAATGGCCTTGGTTACAGGTTGTACTTCCATGCAGATGCGGTTCGGCCGGGAGCGCTTCAGCGTTGGCAGCCGCTACACGCATGTATATATCGAGCAACCCGATCGATGGCTGCTGGTAGCAGCGCAAGGCACCCGGATCGACCCGACTTAGATTTCGGCTCCAACGATGAGTCTAAGTCGCTCGCAATCATAGGAGGGGCGCTTGACTTCAAGCGTCCCTCCTCGCATCTGCCACAGGTGGTATTTGCCGTTGCCCGAACTACTGTCGGTCCCGTCCAGAAATCGCAGTTCTTACCCGCGAAATAGACGGCCTAGTTGCTGGACCTACCTTCTTTGGTATCGAGCTAACGCAATCCCAGTTCCGCCAAGGGCGCTCGATCGGCAACCGGCGCGCGTTTGGTTCCGGCAGCTAGCGCCACGGATCCCGGGGTGCGCTCAAAGGGATCGGGCAAGTCGATCTCCTTGGCATATTCGCGCAACGCCGGCGTAACCTCCTGCGCGAACAGCCGCATGCTGGCTTGTCGATCTTCGTTGCTGACCGGCCCTTGTACGCTGAACATAATAAATACGCCGGGTCGCAACACTCGCAGTATCGCTTTGATTTTCGGAATGACGCTCGAAGGAGTCCCCGCGATCACCTGGTAATTGCGCTTGACCTTTTCGAGACCGGCCCGCAGCTTACGCCTGACTTCGTCATAATCGATCGATTCTTCTTCGCCGCCGCCGTGCTGTTGTTGTGCGAGCTTTTCACCGCTGACGCCGAGCCAGCTGCCGGTCGGTTGCTTCGCGAGCATTCGAATTGCGCCCTTCGAGTTGTACCCGGGCGGCATTGTAAATTCCGGCGCGGAGAAGGCATTCTGCCCTCCGCCATAGACAAAGTTCTCTGCGACTTTTTGGGCTTTCTCCTCGGTCTCCGCCACTACGGTCGGGATCAGATAGCCGAAATTCTCCGGTCCTGCCTGATAGCCATGCTTGGCAGCCTCATCGGCATAATAGTCCCAAAGATCACAAGTCGGCCCAAGCATCGTGCCCAATCCGATGTATGGATAGCGATGCTCAGCGCACCACTTCACGGTCTCGGGACTGATAACCCCCGGAATCCACATCGGCGGATGCGGCTTCTGGTACGGCAGCGCCCACGGGTTTACATGGCGATAATGGAAATGTTTGCCCTCGTAGCGCCACGGTCCAGGTTTGGTCCACGCCTGTACGATGAAGTCGTGAGCCTCATTGAACATCTCGCGGTTGTAAGCCGGATTGGCGTTGTTGAAGAACTGCTCGCTCCCGGCCCCGCGCACCCAGCCCGTGACCAGCCGCCCGCGCGAGATGAGGTCGATCTCGGCGAGCTCCTCAGCCATCCGCAACGGATGTTTAAGGGTGGGCAAGGGATTGCCGATCAGCACAATTTTCACGCGCTTGGTCCGATACGCGAGAATCGCCGCCTCCACGTTCATCACGCTGCCCATGCAGAACGGGTTGCCGTGATGCTCGTTAAGGGCGACTACATCGAAACCTAAATCTTCGGCGTAGCAATACTCGTCGAGATAATAATGATAATCGTCCGACGCTTTCTGCGGATCGAAATGACTGTTCGAGACCGCGAAATAGGCGCGATTCTTCAGGATTACGTCTTCGGGCAGTGATCGATAGGGCCGCTCGGTGAAATAGCCGATCTTCATGGGATTATCCTTCTAATATAGCCGTCGTCAGAAATCTCAGTCTGCCAGGAATTCATTCACAAGACGCGAGAATTGCGGCTCGTTCTCGATCTCCGGTCGATGGCCGACGCCTTCGATGGTCGCCACCTGCGCGCCCGCGAGCGCCTGCTGATAGGCGTCAATACATCCGCGCGGCACAACTTGATCACGTGTTCCCCAAATCAGCAGAGTTGGTGTTTTAACCCCATACAATAAATGCGGCAGGCTAGGATCGTGCATGAAAGGCTCCCAACCAATACGAGCGGTCTCGGCGCGCGCGTCTTCGAAGGCCTCGAATTGAGTGGGTGTCATCTCGCCACCGTAGATTTTAGCAAACTCGGGTGTGCCTTCGGGATCGGCTACCGTCGCGCGTAGATGTCGCCGGATCGTAAATTCGAAGAAGTCCAGAATTTCACCCTCTTTGGGCTTAATTCCCATCGGAGCGACCAAGACCATTTTGTTGAAAACTCGCGGATCCGCCGCGACCATCTCGGCTGCAATATAGCCGCCGGCTGAGAAGCCTATTACGTCGATTGGATCCGCCTTTAGTTCGCGCGTAATCTGGGCGTATAGGCCGCCTAGATCGCGATAATTCATCACCCAATCCAAACGCGGACTCTGCCCGAATCCGGGCTGCATTGGGATGATCAGCGAGCGCTTCTCCGCCAAGCGATCGTTCCAATCCATCCAGCCCGGATATCCGAGTTCATCATGGAGGATCAGTAGAGGCTTTCCGGACCCGCCCGTAACCACGGTCATTTCCGCATTCGCGGCCCGCACTATTTCTTGTTTCCAGTTCGCCAATTCTTCCCTCCGACTACTACGCACCAGGCTGAACGAAGCTGCTCGTCTGATCAGCCTGAAACTCTGCCACCAAATGCGACTTTTAGCGAAAATGCATCCTACATATCAAGCCAACGTTATCGAACGTGCTCATTGCCTTGTGTCCGATGTGCGGTCAAACGAGGGATTAAAGCGTAGTCGCAAGCGGGTAATCCGGAACCGTTTTTAACGGGCCTGGTTTTCTGGAAGCGTTTAGACGTCTTTGACATTTTTAGTTGCTTGTTACATCTTTAAAAACTCTTTATCCTTCATAATGGCTTTTGAATAATATGAATTGTATGAGAAACGTCCTGAGCAAAGGATGCCTTCTATGAGAAGGAAAAGATCAATGTTCGACTCCCGCGCGGGTACCGCATGGATAATTGCGACGGCAATTATCGGGCTGAGCGGAGCGATAGTTATTGATCAGTCGGCCTTTGCACAGACGCTACCGAAATTCGACATACATAATGATCCTGCGGGACAGATGGAGAACTACCAGCCCAAAGGCAGCACTCCGCTGACCAACGAATTCTTTCAGAGTCTCGGGACTAACGGACGGACCTGCGAAACGTGCCATGAGCCGGCTGATGCCTTCAGCCTGAGCACTGCCGATATTCAGAATACTTACAATCTAACAAACGGTACGGATCCGCTATTTGCATCAGTGGATGGAGCAAATTGTCCGGATCAGCCTTCCAATAGCAATCTCTTGCTCAATTACGGATTGATACGGATTCTATTGCCAATCTCGCCCAAGACCTTCACGGGAACAACGCCGAACTTCACGCTGACCTCGGTATCCGATCCCAATAATTGTCAGACGCAGAACGCGACCGTGCAGGCGGATTGCGTGGCGAAGTACGGCGCGGGCTATACCTGTATCTCAGTTTACCGTCGGCCTTTGCCCACCACCAATCTGGGTTCGCAGAGCACCATTATGTGGGATGGTCGCGAACCGAGTCCTATAACCGCCGGCCTGACGGCCTCATTGAACGCCCAAGCTACGGACGCAGTTCTGACACACTCCCAGGGAACCTCCGCACCTACCAGTCAACAGCTCGCCGATATCGTTGCCTTTGAAACAGGGGTGTTTACTACTCAAACAATCGATAATAGCGCTTCTATTCTCAATGCCCTCGGGGCAAACGAAAGCCCGCAATATCTCTCGAGCTTGAAATTTCAGTACGGCGAAAACAATAACAAGGCCGGCAACTTTAATACGAACGTCTTTACCTTATATAAGGCGTGGAGCTCGATCAGCGGCACCGATCCGGTTTCATTAGCGCGCGAGTCGGTTTATCGAGGAGAGACGATCTTCAATACCCGCGTTTTCAGCGTGGGCGCGCTCAGCGGAAAAAAAGTGGCGTGCTCGTTCTGCCATAATGATCCGAACAACGGAAACAACTCAAACTCCAAACCGAACATGCTAACCCGGATCGGTACGGATAATCCGGCAGATTCCATCCTCGAATCTGGAACCTATCTACCTACGTTCGCCTTCACCTGTAATGACGGTACGCAGACGCTCACGACTGATCCCGGTGAGGGGATCATCGACGGGCAATGCTCCGATCTAGAGAAGGTCAAGATCCCGACACTGCATGGGTTGGCCGCGCGCGCGCCCTATTTTCGTAATGGTTCCGCACCGGATTTAGCCACGGTGGTGAACTTCTACAATCAACGTTTCAGCATCGGTCTGAGCGCCCAAGATCAGCTTGATCTGGCGAATTTCCTGAACACGCTATAAGTTCGGTAATCGATTCGATTCAACCATTGATGATGGCTTATAGAACATAGGCGCGACCTCAGGAGGTTAGGTCAACTGTTTACTCATTGGATGAGTCAAACAGTATCGGCAAGCAGGTTAGAGATTAGAGTGGCGATCATCCTGCGCGGCGCCCCTGAGAGTCCCTCCTGTTTGGTACGCGGGGAAATCGCGCTCCGCTAGCGTGCTCGCGCGATTACTTGCAAACCCAGTACGAGGCGAGATTGTATGCGCCATTAGGGCCACCCGCCGGGCCCTCATATGTCGCAATTTCAGGATATGAGCAGAGCGGCATCGTACGATCCACTGCTTGATTTGGACTATTATCGATGTAATGGCTCGCGACCATTACGCCGCTTACGCCATTTCCGTCAGGCGCTGTGCCTTGCTCGACCCAAGTCAGTCAGAGGTGTTAACGCATCAAAAATATTTGGACCCGGCCCGCCGCCACAATGATGCATCCCCGGAATCATGAAGAGGCGAACGTTGTCGCTGGTTGAACTACCGAGCACGCTTTGAACGCTTGTGAAGTAATTGACGCTCTGGAAGGGCGAAATCGCCGGATCGCTCCATCCATGGTACATCAGCAACTTATGATTTAGCTTGGTGAATGGCTTCAGATTGGTGTTCATGCCGTCGCCGCCCCAGCGTTTCGATTTGGCCGTAATTTTATTTATTGCCGCTTGATCGGTAAATTTCGCGGTGGCTGAATCGAAGTTGCCGAAGCTGCGAGAGTTATAGTTTGGATCGCTATAGACGAAATACTTTAGGAACTGATCCTGGAAAATCCACTGGCTCGGGGCTTCCGCTCCCGGAATAAAATAGGCGCCCCAAGGCTCTGGCTCTGTGAATGATGGATACGTGCAGGGTGATGTTATATCAGCGCATCCAGTGATCCAGTTCTCCCACGAAATGTCAGTATTCGGCGGCGGAGCATCATCGCCGGGATCGCTTTTACTGTAGCCGGGATAGAGCTGCTTGCCCGTCGTATCGACTGCGCCCTGATAAATCGCGTTAAAAGATGCGACCTGCTGAGAGGTCAAGCATCCCGAAGTTTGACCTGACGAGCAGAGGAGATTGGATGGATCAAAAGCACAGCTAGCGGGATCCAGCACCAAATTCTCGGCCGGACCGTTCGGGTCGGCGCATGTGTTGATCACCGCTTGATTGACCAAGCTGATCACGGTCGGATCGATATAGGCGCCGCTTTGAAGAAAGTTTTGCGCATTCCAGTTGAAATCGACGAAGGGATCTCCAATAACCGAATCCCCGGCGACCAAACCATCGAAATCTGAGGGGTACTTCTGCGCTTCGACTAGCGCTTCCCGACCTCCAGTCGAGCATCCGTAGAAATAGGAATGATAAGCCGAGCTATTGTAGTAGCCGCCCACAATAGCCTTGGCTGCTAACGTCGATTTGTGAACTGCTCGAAAGGCGAAATCTTTGACCGCTGGTGTGTTCGGTGTACAAACATTCTTTGCGTTACAAGTGACCGCCCAGCTTGCGTTCGATAATTCTGCGCTGCCGGAACTCGAAACAGCGGTATGGCCCATATCAGTAGCCGCCATCGCATATCCCGCCTGCAGGTCTGTCTGATAGTTGAGTGCTCCGACTACTGAGGCCAGCTCACCGCCATAGCCGCCGTTACCACGAAACTCGAATCGCTGATTCCAAAACGAAACGTCCGGCAGATCAACCTCGAAATGGATGAAATCGCCTTTAGCCTTGCTGGTCGTGATCGAAGCCATCACTTGGCAATATGGCGTGGTCTCCTGTGCTGTGCTCGCGACTTCGGCCGCCGAAGTGATCGTAGTATTTGTAGGCGCGATTGCCCGAATTGATGTCTGATCACAGGTCGGGGTGACGGCTGATGCCGAAGCGGCCCATGCAAGTCCGGCCAAAATACTCAACAAAGCTGATTTAACGATCCTCATGCCGATTGTAGTCTACTCCTGATATCACTTATTCAGACAGGTTTTGAAGCTTTATAATGTATAAAATTCATTCTTTAGATGTTTATACACAATTCTTGTAAGAATTACGTCCTGAATGGAGAAACGTTACAGCGCAGGCGATGTGGATGAGAGATGAAAAATAGAACGGGCGGACGGAGTGCAAATCCGTTCGCCCGAGAGTTTAGTTATTTAGTGCTGGTCTTTAGCTACGAGCACTGACCATAGGCATAGATCAACCGTGAAACCGCCCCGTTCACTCCGAGGATGCCGAGATTAATATCAACCTCTTGAATATCGTTAGGGCTCGACACCTGTGCGAGGAACTGGATCATTGCTGAGGTAGATTTTGCGCTAAGCGGTTTGACAGTTGATACCTGCCTGGCAACCCCACAGGTTGCGATCACCTGACCTGTCAGGCTAATCGACTGCACTGGATAAGAGGTCGGCAATGCCCATTTGATGGTCGCAGTTTGGCCGATCGGAGCGTCTGTGAGCGCATGATTGCCGCTCGTCAGAGACGGTTGGATTAGATTAATGGGCTCACCTGGGCTTCCGCTTAAGGACGTCACGTACGGCGCCTGAGGCGTACCGCTGATTGGCGTCACCGTGATACTGAAATTCATTCCGGCGGGCGGAATTGCGCTCAACGTGCTGAGCACGAGACGGAATTCGTCCTGATCATAAGCTAATGGCGGTGCTCCGACAGTCGGAACGAAGCTCTGTGTGACCTGATCAGCCAGCGCCACGGGATTGTTCGTAAAGTATGTATGAGTTGTATCATCGACGGTGACGGCGCTCAGGGTTCCCGCAGGCGCGAGAACATCAACGCCGAGCGCGGGTGCAGGTGGAGCATTCGGACTCGCTAATGTCGAGTTCGTCAGCATGCTCAGCTGAACAGCGTCCTGAGTTTGCGCGAGTTGCTGATTGCCGAGGAAGACGCAGCTTTCGGTTCCAATGGGATTCGGACACTGAAAGACTTCGGTTATTGGCGCGGCAGTCGATTTCCCGCGCTGGTAATTGTAGAGAACGTTCAGATCATTGAACGCCGAATCAGCATCTACCACGATCGAATTAATTCCAGTGACGCCGATATTCTGAAGATTTTCACCGCGCAGCCCGGTCACTAAATCCGCAGTGGTCATCGCCAGGTCTTCGCCACCTCTGAGATATCCGGGATTGAATAGACCTTGTATGTCAGTTGCGGCCAATTTCTTGCCCTTGTTATTGACGACCCCTTCAAAGCTTTGGAGCACGGCATTAACCGCGTCGAATTCTGCGGCTTGTTCGTTGCTCACCAGGATCGACGTTGCGACGGTGGTCGTAATCGGATTACCGGAATTGATTGAAGTGCTGCTGTTGCCGCTAATCGTGCCGGTAAGGGAGCCGCCGACGGGCGGCGCGCCGGTAAACGTAATATCCTGAACAGTGATACTGTCGGCGACTTCGATGGTCTCAATGCCGTTCACCAATGGCGTCTTAATAGTAGTTTCATGGAGCAGCTTGCCGAATTTACTGTTATTGGCTGTGAATTTGTTATTTAGGAAATTGAAATTGGACATTTTAACCTTGTCGGCCAGCAGCCATGAGGTAATCAGGTTCTGCGTCGCCGTTGAGGTCAGATATAAATTGTTGCCGAACGAAGAAGATGACAGACCCGCTGGAACTGGTGCAGCCAAACCGAACTGAGTATTGGAATCCGTACTCAGCGCCGCATAGACCATGCTGACGATCAAATCTGTGTACACATTGATATTTGCTGTGCCATTTGCGACCGCGAAGCCATAGAGCGTTATAGGCGAATCTTTGGAGGTCGCTTTGAGCAGAAAGGGCACAGTAAGGCCGCCGGTCTTGATGCTGAATTTGCCCTTGAGCATTGATAGTTGTACTAGCTGTTTTGCCATTATTATCGAGCAGGTCAATCGAGCCACCCACTATCGGTGCGCCGCCGCTCAGAATTGCAGTACCCTTGATTCTGCTGCCTGCGGCAAGAGTCGGGCGCGTCGCTAAAAGGCTCAGCGTACAAATCAGCAGAACTATTAAAGTTATGCTGTACGACTTGCAATTTGCCTTCATTCCCCCTCCCGATTCAGCCAAGATCACCTCGTTTCTGCTTGATTGCTGTTATGTGATGGATAGACAGTCTGGGAGCCAGTCATTTTGTTCTCAGGCTATTTAATTACTTGATAGGCATATTTAAAGCTACAATAAATCTGATTGGCTGCATTATGTAGTAAAATCGACTACTATAGCCTGTAATCACTTTCTAGCTTGTCATAAGTATGATCTGCTGTTATAAACAGCGTACTTGTCCACTCAAATCGCATTAATCAAAGTCGGCGCGCTTGGCGACGTAGTTCGCACGACCTCGCTGCTTCCTGCGCTCAGACATTTACATCCGGATATGGAACTAACTTGGGTGACGAGCAGAGACGCCCAGTCGTTACTCGAAGGAAATCCGAGAGATTGCGCGAGTTGTCATCATGGAAGGTTCTGAGGCGGCAGCGTGGAGGCGCGTCCGCTATGACTGGGTAATTTCCCTCGATGATGACGAGGGTCCATGCGGGCTCGCCTCGACGCTACAAACGACGCGGCTTTCAGGCGGATATTGGGATGGTTCTCAATGCCAATACACTCCCGATTTGGAGCCGTGGTTTGGAATGGGTTTACTCCGGCCCGCCAGCGCGGGCGGAATTGATCGAGCTAATGAACTCAAGCGCGAGAATACTTTCAGCCATGGAGAACTGCTCTATCGCTGTTTAGGGTTGTCGCAGCCCGTCTCTCGGCCATTTATTGGGATTCCTGCATTAAGCCGCCGTGAAGCGCATCAGTGGTTGAAAGCTCAAGGTCTTGGCGCGCCATTGGTGGCCTTGAATACAGGTGCGGGCGCGAGATGGCGATTCAAAAGCTGGGGTGAAGAGCAGACCGCCGAGCTCGCGCGCGCATTAGTGGATCAAATTGGAGCGAGTGTAATGGTGATGGGCGGACCTTCTGAAACTGAACGGAATCTGCGCATTACTGCTACATCAAGGCGAAGCAAAGTCAAAAATACACCGACAGACCTCGATTTCTCATCATTTGCTGCACTTATCGACCATTGTAATGTATTTATTACTAGCGATTCCTTAGGATTGCACTTGGCTACAGCGTTGGCAAAGCGTATTATCGCTTTCTTTGGACCAACGTCAGCCGCCGAGATCAATCTGTATGGACTGGGGGAAAAGCTTGTGACGCCGCTCGAATGCCGTGCTTGTTATCTGCGGAATTGCGACGTTAGACCGCATTGCATGGAGTCGATTCCGGTACAACGCGTGTTGGAAGCCACGCTACGAAACCTCTCGCTCGCCACCCCTAATATGCTCGTCGGCAATCTCGGTTAAGGAGATTGAGGGGGTATGCGCTCAGTTGTCATGGTGGCGGCTTGTTCCTTCCCGGCCAATTTCGGTTCGTCCGCGTCGATTCGCGAGCTGGCGAAAATCCTCGGTGACCGCGAGTACGACGTCCATGTGGTGACCTATCCAAATGGCGATGACACCATGGACGTCGGATGCGCCAAAATCTGGCGAACGCGTAGCTGGAGTAAACAGAATCAGAATCGGACCTATACGGGTCCGGCATGGGAAAAGTTCTTTCTTGATTTCATGATGATCTTCACGCTGATTCGCGTAGTTCGGCGCGAGAAGATTCAGGTAATCCATGCGCATAATTATGAAGGCGTATTAATTGGGCTCATCGCAAAGCTCTTCACCCGTCGTCCGCTGGTATATCAAGCGGTCAATCTGATGAGCGACGAATTACCAACTTACAATTTTATCAGGCCGGCCTTTATTGCCCGCACGCTGGCGCAGATGCTGGATTGGATTGTTCCGCTGCTGCCCGATTTCGTAATCGTGATTTCAAAGGAATTAGAGACCTATTTCCGCGAGCGCGGGTTTGATAATTCGCGGATGGCGCTAATACCACCAGGGATTTATCCTGCGATGTTCGCCGATCCGGATCGGGATCGCTTTCGTGAGCAGTACTCGGTAGGGACGCGCAAACTCGTGATGTACACGGGCGTTAGTAACGGGTTCCAACGGATAGATTATTTATTGCAGTCGTTCAAAGTCGTGCTGAAAGAAGAGCCGACAGCACTTCTGATGATCGTGAGTCCTCTGCCCGATGAACCCGATCTGCCGAAGAACTGGGCGCTCGCGGCGGCTCTGGGCGTCTCACATAGTACCCTCTGGGTCGAGTCGCAGAATCTTGACGATTTGCCGGATTATCTGGCTGCCGCTGATGTCACCGTGATACCGCGTCCGGACATTCCGGGTTATCCGCTAAAACTGCTTAATTATCTGGCGGCACAAAAGCCAGTAGTCTGTTTCAATGGTGCCGCGAAGGGCGTGACGCATCTGCATGATGCGTTGGTTGTACCGGACCACGATTTTAACGCGATGGGATGCGCGATTGTGAGTCTGCTGCGCGACGAAGCATTAGCGGAGAAGCTGGCCGTAAATGGGCATCGCACGGTGCTCGCCAACTTCGATTGGGAAGTCCTGTGTACCGAGATCGAAGGCGTGTACAGCCGAGTGCTTGGCGTAGATCATCCTTCGCTCTTGACTGAGACCGCTAATCGCTATTGAAGAGCGAGACCCGATTGCGATCCAGACCGACTCAGTCGTAACCGAATAGATTCTCCCGTCAACACGGCGTAACGATTTGAACCGAGCGACGAAAGCATTGTGCATGTGCCGGGCGTATGGATGCGACAACATAATCGCTGAGATATGTCAGATGGTTGAATAGGATCGCGAAGCCGCGGGGAATTTGGTTCAAAGCGACTAACTCACTCCTGCCGAGATAATCTGGTTCTCGACTGCCATTTATCACTTTATCGGCGAATCGAAGTTATTGTCTTTGATAATTCTTTCGGATTCAGGACAACTTCTTTTCCAAATAGCGTCCAAAATCGTAGTAGATTTTGGCGAAGCTCTGTACACCATAATCGTTCATTGAGCGGCGCCTAAGAAAGCCGCATTCTGTTCGGTATGCGATTGATCGTGAAATTTCTGGCAGTTTGTGCGGCGGCGCTGGTGCTGCTGTGCATCCTCCCCCTTCTCCAGTGCGCTTCAGCCACCGAATCCCCGGCGAGAAGCGGCGCATTCTTTCTGCCGACCGGCGATGCAGCCAAGGTCGTGACTGTCACCCGACAGGGCGAGGCTGACGCGAGCATTACAGTTTTGGCTGAAGCGGTTGCGGTAAAGGAAACAGGACCAAAAGAGACCGTCAGCAAATTCGGCGAGGTCTATGCGTTTAGCCCGAGCTTTATCGCCGTGCATCGCGACCAGCCGACTCAGATTGAATTCTGGAATTTACAGCCGGATGACGAGCACGATTTTGCGCTGCTGGGTCCCGATCTGAAAATTTTGATGTATCAGAAGTTGCCGCCACTGCAAAAAACCTCATTTGTCTTCACCTTCCATCGAGAGGGATTGATCGATTTCAAGTGCTTGCGTCATCAGCCTGCGATGAGCGGGCAAATTATTGTTTTAGCGCCCGTGAAAGATTAGCGACGTGGAGCCGCAACTGGAGGCTTCCGTCGGGCAGAGCCGCCGCAGCGAATTGCGCGGTTTGACAATGCTGTTTCTCCGGCTCGGCACGATCGCGTTCGGCGGTCCGGCGGCGCATATTGCGATGATGGAAGACGAGGTGGTACGGCGTCGCGGATGGCTGTCACATGGCAGCTTCCTCGACATGATCAGCGCTTGCAATTTGCTACCTGGGCCGAACTCGACCGAGATGGCGTTGCATATTGGCCAACGGCGGGCAGGTTTGGCTGGGCTGGCGACGGCAGGTCTCAGCTTTGTCGTACCAGCCACGCTGATCACGATCGCGCTCGCGTGGGCGTACGTGAAATTCGGATCGATGCCGCAGATCAGTGGAATTCTCTACGGTATTAAGCCAGTCATGATCGCGATTGTTGCACAGGCCATCTGGCGGCTTGGGCGATCGGTGCTGCGGACTCGGCTACTTATCATCGTGACAATCATGGCGGTCGCGGCGGCCTTCGCAGGAATGAACGAAATAGTCCTGCTGTTTGCCGCCGGCGCAGTAACGGTTGCGGCCAATCGGATAAAAGGGACGCTCGGCGCCACGGTGATTCCGGTGATCACAAGCGGGCCAGTGGCTGCGATTGCGGCCGTGCCATTCAGCCTCGGCGGACTCTTCCTCATCTTCCTCAAGATTGGCGCGATAATGTTTGGCAGTGGCTATGTGCTGCTAGCGTTTTTGCAAACCGATCTGGTTGAGCGAACTCACTGGCTGACGCAAGCGCAATTGCTTGACGCGATCGCGATCGGACAAATTACGCCCGGGCCGCTTTCGAGCACTGCAACTTTCGCTGGTTACCTCCTCGGCGGTGTACCGGGAGCGATTGCCGCTACAGTGGGCATTTTCCTGCCGGCCTTCTGCCTCGTCACGATCAGCGGTCCGATGCTCGAGCGACTGCGACGTTCGCCATTGGCGGGTGCGTTTCTTGATGGGATCAACGCCGGGTCTTTTGCGTTGATGGTCGAAGTAACCTGGCAACTCGGGAGAGCAGCCGTCGTCGATCTGACGACGTTGACGTTAATATTGGTCAGCACGATTTTGTTGCTGCGCTTCCGGTTGAATTCCGCTTGGTTAATTCTTCTGGGAGGCGCTGCCGGCGCGTTCACAACTGTGCATTTCCACTAAGCCGCCGAAACCCCAGCGGCAACATTATCATTCCTCGCCATTTCCGGGTTCATCGTTGCCGGTCTCGTCCTGACCTGCTTCATTTTCTTTCGTCAAAGATAGTGCGGGATCAGGTCCGGCGTCTTTCACATTACCGGCGAGACGGCGCGCGACGATGATAAAGGCGCTGTGCGCGATCATCCGATGGACGGGTCGGACGCTCATTCCCTTGACATGCCAATTGCGCATCAACGTTTCGAATGATTCGATTTCGGCGAACAGGGGATGTTGCTGCAAGGCCTCAACACTTTCTTTGAGTTGCAACGCAGTCGGAACATAAGAGATGAAAACCCCGCCGGGGCGAAGGGCGTGTGCGACCACTTCGAGGGCGCGGCCGGGTTCAGGCAAATCAATGAAGACGCGATCGGCGTCAGTTTCGTCGAAGCCGTTATAAAGGTCGCGGAGTTTTAATTCCCAATTGGGAGCATCGCCGAAAAAAGTCGAGACATTGCGTCGCGCAGTATTGGCGAAGTCCTCGCGCAGTTCGTAGGAGATAACTCGGCCGCCGGGGCCGACCGCGCGCAACAACGCAATAGTGAATGCACCCGCACCGACTCCGCCTTCGATTACCGTTGCACCGGGGAACACGTCACCCCATACGAGCATCGGCCCGGTATCCTTCGGGTAAATTACTTGGGCGGCGCGGGGCAGCAACGGAACAAGATCGGCGTAGGTCGGACGTAATACGAGGAATGTTTCGCCAGAACTGAACTTGACGCGGGACCCGTCGTCGATACCCCAAAGCTCTTCAGCTTGAATTTCGCCGCGAATCGAGAGTTTGCGGCCACGCGTGAGGATTTTTAGGTAGCGGCGCCCCTTGCGATCGATGAAGATGACGGCATCGTTTTCTTTGAGTGAGTGCTTCAAGGTGGGTTCAAGGCTTAAACGGTCGCTGAATGAGGTGCAACTACGCAGCGATCTATTGACTATGATATGGGGCAGCGCTTAGCTTGATGGCATCCTGAACCGGCGATTCACGCGAAAGCTGCGAACAGCGGAGCATGTTGGACTATTTTTGCAGCGCAGCCGATTAATCATTATATTAAGCGGAATCTATTCTAAGGGATTGGTCCAATGGCAGAAAAGAAAGCAAAAACGGCGGAAAAGGGCGGTCAGGCGCAGCATCGCCATATGTGTCCTAGCTGCGGCGCCGACGGCAAGGTTACTCTGTTCGCCGGATATGGACGCAAGGGCTTCTATGTAGTGTGCGAGAAGAACTGCGGCTACGTTGGCCGCACGCGTTGACGAGGGCATAACCGTCTATGGCTCGGGCACGCAAGACTAAATCGCCTAAACGCGATCTCCTGGCTGGTCTCGTCGATCCGGCGGATGAAATCGAAGACGATGGCGACCTGCCAAAAGATGAAGCAGGCCGGCGTAAGGTAAAGCGGCAATATTTTGATCTGCTGGGGATTCGGCTTGAAAAGCTCAAAGGCCGAATCCTCAATCGCGAGCGAATCAACAAGACTATCGAGGGTATCTATTTCATCTGCGCAAAATGCACGAAGATCTGCCATTCGCTCGATGAAGGGCTGCAAGAGGATCCGGCAAATCTCAATAATTTGTGCGAGAAATGCGCTAAGTCGAAAACGGCTGCGGCGTGACCTATGCTGCAGCCTGCCAAGCCTGAGACCGGTGCGCCGGATCACTGAAAATTTGCTGAGCTGAAGCGCGTGATTGACGGGGAATCCTCACGCGTGTCAAGTGATTAGCCTGCGGTGAGTTAATCAGGCTCGCCGATTCTGGAGATAAAAAGGGGAAATGTCGCTTCAGCTAATCCCGCCTGATATCAATCTGGACTTTGTCGGCAAGCGCTATTTTTTTGTTGCGCTTTCAACGTTGATCAATATTGCTGCGATCGTCTGCCTGATCCTCATCGGGTTTAACTACGGTGTTGATTTCGTCGGCGGCAGCGTCGTCCAGCTCAAATTCGATAAGCCAACCAATGGCGAGCGCATCCGGCAGGCCTTGGCGCCTCTCGATTTGGGTGACATAACGGCACAGGACTTCGGCGCGAAGGGGCAAAATCAATATCTCGTACGCTTCGAGAAAGTAAAGAATATCGGCAGTATTGGTAGCCGAATTCAGGGCACGATCGATCAAAGCTATGCCGCAGAGGGCAATAAGGTCGAGGTGTTGCGCGTCGAAACGGTCGGCGCAAAAGTTGGTCATGACCTGCGGGTGGACGGATTTCTTGCGGTCGCCTTTGCGACAATTTTCATGGGGATTTATATCGCGCTGCAATTTCGCGGTGTGAGCTGGAGTTTTGGCGCAGGAGCGGTAATCGCCTTAATTCATGACGTGCTGGTAGTGAGCCTGGCATTGGTGCTGTCCCATCTTGAATTTGATCTCACGACTCTAGCGGCATTGCTCACGGTTATTGGCTATTCGGTGCATGACACGATTATCGTGTCGGACCGAATTCGCGAAGACGCGGGTAAGCGACGGCGCGAGCCATTGGCCGCAATCATGAACCGCGCGATCAACGAGACTCTATCGCGCACAATACTCACCTCCGGCACTGCACTCACAGTCTTGGCGTCATTGTTGATATTAGGGGGGCCGATCTTGCGGCCCGCCGCCTTCACTCTGTTCATCGGGATTATTACCGGCACCTATTCCTCGATCTATATTGCGGGCCCCGTGGTCTTGTTTTGGGAGCGCGGACACGGCCCCAAGAGCACCGCAGCGCGCGCTGCCTGATCAAAACGCAACTGATGCGTGATGCGACTTTGGTCTCAGCTATTTTTCAGAGCGGCCATGGTGCTTATCGGCTTGTAGCTGTTGCGCCGCCGCAGCAGGATAGGGATGCTCTGATACTGACACTCGCACTTGAGCGATCGGACGGAATCGAGCGGATCGGCTTACGCTGCCGCATCGATCACCAATTGGTAATGGAATCGGACATGGATCAGGTTTTTGCGCGACTTGCTTCATGGATCGAACGGGACTTTGAGCATACGCGCGAGGCAGCGTTAAAATCGATTCGAGCGGAACGGAAGCTGCTGGAGCTCTCGTTCGATGGCGAGAATCGTGGTCCGTTCTGAACATAAAACAATCGATAAGCCTCAATTGAACGTCCTTAACAAATTGACAAATCAGCCCGAAATCTTTACCAGACCTACCAAGTCCACAATTCGACAAAACTGACTTCGAAAATTGACTAACTGACCGGACAGGGGATACTATACTTATCAGGTCCACAATTAGGAATTTATGAAGGCTGCGGTCGAAAAGTAATGGTTAAGCTGCCGATTTATATGGATAATCACGCCACGACACCCGTGGATAAGCGAGTGTTGGAGGCGATGCTGCCGTATTTCAGCGAGAAATTTGGCAATGCGGCGAGTCGTAACCACAGCTTTGGATGGGAAGCGGAAGAAGCCGTTGATAAGGCGCGCAATCAGATCGCAACGCTGATCAACAGCAAGTCGAAGGAAATAATTTTCACAAGTGGCGCAACCGAATCCGATAATCTTGCGATTAAAGGGGTCGTCGAGTTTTATAAAGACAAGGGCAATCACGTTATCACCTGCGTGACCGAGCATAAGGCGGTGCTTGATAGTTGCCGCGCGCTCGAACGCAGTGGCAAAGCAGTCGTAACCTATTTGCCGGTCGATCAGTACGGAATGGTCGATCCGGACGCAGTGCGTAAGGCGATTACTGACAAGACTGTTTTGATAACGATCATGTACGCCAACAATGAAGTTGGCACAATTCATCCGATTCGCGAGATCGGCCAGATTGCGAAAGAAAAGGGCATCCTGTTTCACTGCGATGCGGTGCAGGCGGCGGGGAAGATTCCGGTCGATATGGAACGTGACGGGATCGATCTGGCCTCGTTGAGCGCGCACAAGATCTATGGACCGAAGGGAGTCGGCGCGCTGTATGTCCGATCAAAAGGCCCCCGCGTCAGGCTCACTGCGCAAATGGACGGTGGCGGGCATGAGCGCGGGATGCGCTCCGGCACGCTGAATGTCACCGGTATTATCGGGTTAGGCAAGGCGTGTGAAATCGCGCAGACCGAGATGGCCGAGGAAGCGCGACGCTTGATCGACCTGCGCAACAAGCTCCAAGCGGGGCTCTTCGAGCGGCTCGAAGATGTGTCGCTTAATGGACATCCGACTGAGCGATTGCCGGGAAATCTCAACGTAAGTTTCGCTTATGTCGAGGGTGAATCGCTGTTGATGGGTATCAGTGACGTGGCGGTTAGCTCCGGTTCGGCGTGCACCTCCGCGACTCTTGAACCGTCATATGTAATTCGCGCTCTGGGAGTAAATGAGGAATTGGCGCACAGCTCGATTCGCTTCGGGATTGGTCGTTTCAATACGGAAGAAGAGGTCGATTTCGTGACTGACCGGGTGACCAAAGAAGTCAATCGGCTGCGCGAGATGTCGCCGCTCTATGAAATGGCTAAAGAAGGAATCGACTTGAAATCGGTGAACTGGAAGGCGGAGTGATTAGCGATGGCTTACTCAGACAAAGTTATTGATCATTACAGCAATCCACGCAATGTCGGCAGTTTTGCAAAGACTGAGGAAAACGTCGGTACTGGGGTGGTCGGGGCGCCGGAATGCGGCGACGTGATGAAGTTGCAGCTTAAGATCAATCCTGACAGTGGGATGATCGAGGACGCCAAGTTCAAAACCTTCGGCTGCGGCAGCGCAATTGCAAGCTCCAGTTATGTTACCGAACTGGTCAAGGGCAAGCATATGGACGAGGCGATGGCAATCAAGAACAGCTCAATTGTGAAGGAGCTGAATCTACCGCCAGTCAAAATCCATTGCTCGGTGTTGGCCGAGGACGCAATCAAGGCTGCGATCAGCGACTGGCGCAAGCATCAGCCAAGCGATCAATCGGCGACAGTGGAGAAGAAGAAGGTCGAAAGGGCTTAGGGCACGATGGTTACGCTGTCCGAAAATGCAGTTGGGAAAATCAAGCAATTAGCGGCTGACAAGCCGGATTCCGGATTGCGAGTCAAAGTAGTGGGCGGTGGATGCTCCGGATTGCAGTATCGAATGGAGATCGATTCGGTCAAGGAGCGCGACAAGATTTTTGAGCGTGACGGCGCCCGGCTGATCGTGGACAAGAAGAGTTTCCTCTATTTGAACGGCTCGGAACTCGACTATGCCGAGGAGCTGATGTCGTCGGGCTTCCGCCTGGTTAATCCAAACGCGAAGCGTAGTTGCGGATGTGGAGAATCGTTCACGGTATGAAACCGCGAACTCAGGGAAAACGTCTAAACCGTGATGCAATGTCCATCATGCGAGCGAGTCCAGGAACCGCACCTGCTTTGTGTTGAGTGCCAGACGCCGATCGCGTCTGACTTGGATTACTTCACGACGCTTGGCCTGCCGCGCCGGCTTCTAATCGACAGTGCGACTCTCGAAGAGCATTATCATGATCTCGGTCGCCGGGTGCATCCGGACCGTTTCGCCAACGCTTCAGCCAAAATCAGAGCGGCCAGCTTGCGTGCGACTGCGCTTTTGACCCGCGCGTATCGGACGCTGCAGGACCCGACAACCCGCGGTCACTACTGGCTCGAGTTGAATGGACAAAAGCTGGCTGAAAATAATCAACACGTGCCGCCGGATTTAGCAGCGATGGTATTCGAGATTCAGGACCAAATCGCGGATTTTCGACAAGCAAATAATGAGGAATTCGAGCGGGCATCATCTAACCTGCAGACGAGTCGCGACGAGGTCCGCGTCCAACTGGATGAAATGCGGATTGAGATGAACGAGGTCTTTCGTGCATTTGATGAAGGTGGCGACGAGCCGCCGAAAGCATTGTTCGAGCGTCTTAAATTGATTTTAGCCAAAACCGCTTATCTGAAGACCTTGATACGTGATATCGAGAAAGCTCTTGACATCCGCGCCGCAGCCTGACAAAAGACGTTCTCCGCCGGCTAATATAAGATATACTTCACAAAAGCTCCTTGAATTATTAGATGACTCAGATTTTTGGCATAGACCTCGGCACCACCAATAGCCTGATCGCGACAGTGCTGGAATGGGGTTCCGCAAATGATTGCCGATCCAGATACGGGTGATGCGCTGTTGCCGTCGGTCGTTGCGCTCTTGCCAAATCGTGAGTTCCGCGTCGGTCAGGCAGCGGCCTCGATCGAGGATCAAAACCACGACGCAACTGTTGTGCGTTCAGTCAAACGCTACATGGGTCTAGGGAGTAACGATCTTACAATCGAAGACCGCCAGCGTTATCAATTCGTCGATCAAACTGGTTCGATAGTTCGTTTCCAGATTGGCGATCGCAGTTATACACCGCCGGAGATTTCAGCGGAGATTTTGCGCGCGTTGAAGAAGCGGGCAGAAGCCGCGCTGCGGCGAGAAAGTCGAGCGCGTCGTCATCACCGTCCCTGCATACTTCAATGATGGACAACGACAGGCGACGCGCGATGCCGGCCGGCTCGCGGGTCTCGAAGTCGTGCGGCTGGTCAATGAGCCAACTGCGGCCTCGCTCGCGTATGGACTCCAGAAAAACGCCGAGGGTCGAGTCGCGGTTTATGACTTCGGCGGCGGCACTTTCGATATCTCGATTCTGAATATCAAGGGCGGAATTTTCGAGGTGCTCGCGACTAACGGCGATACTCATCTGGGCGGCGACGACATCGACCGGGCGATCATCGCATGGTTGTTCGAGGATCAGCCGAGCGAAGTTTCGTCCAATCGTGATATATGGAATCGCGCGCGTACAGCGGTGGAAGCGGCCAAACGATCACTGAGCGATAACGAAGCGGTCGTTGTCTCAGTCGAATTGGAGGATGGCAATCGAATCGAGCGACAGCTTACGCGTGAAGAACTCGAACAGCTCTCAGCTCCTTTTATCGAGCGCACCTTAGACTCCTGCCGACGTGCGCTGGCTGACGCGAGGATCGAAACCTCGGCAATTGATTCGGTAGTGCTGGTCGGAGGCTCGACCCGGATGCCGCTTGTCCGGCGGCGAGTCGGTGAGCTTTTCAGACGCGAGCCGCTGTGCTCGATCGATCCCGATCAGGTTGTTGCGCTTGGTGCCGCGGTGCAGGCCAGCGTCCTGATGGGTACGCAGAGCGATCATGCTGCTGCTCGACGTGGTGCCGCTCTCGCTGGGAATCGAGATCGATGGGTGGCGTGCTGGAGCGGCTGATCCATCGCAACACCACTATTCCAACCAGCGCGACCGAGATGTTCACGACCGCGGTGGATAATCAGACCCACGTGGATATCCATGTCGTGCAAGGCGAGCGCGAACTGGCGAAAGACTGCCGCAGTCTGGCGCGTTTCAAGCTCGGGCCGCTCGATCCTCAACCGGCGGGTATGCCGAGCATCGAAGTAACCTTTCTAATCGATGCCAACGGAATCCTCAATGTTACGGCGCGCGATGATCGCACTGGCCGCGAGCATTCGGTGGACGTGAAGCCGAGCTATGGGCTGACTGACGACGAAATTGAGCGGATGCTCGAAGAATCGATCGACTTGGGCGAGCAGGATCTCGAACAGCGCCTGTTGATAATCGCGCGTAATGATGCCGCGCAAATAATGACTGCGCTTCAAAAGCAGCTTAAAGAATATCCAGAGCTGATCGAGAGCGCGGAGCGCGAGCGCGTGATCGAAGCAATGACGCGGCTGGAGAAGGCGCAGTGCCGACGGCGATCGCGAACTGATTGCGCGACTAGTTGAGGAGTTGAACGAACTCTCCACGCCGTTCGCGGAACGGATCATGGATCATGCGGTAGAGAGGCCGTCGAGAAAGCGAACAGTTGAGAGCATGATTGTCGCTGAAGCGATCTGTAAAAGAGGATTGTGGTAATGGGATTGAAGTGGGATCAAGCCGAGGATTTGGCCGAAGTCTCTGGCGGAAAACCATCCTGGGCTTAATCCGCTCGATGTCCGGTTTGTGGACTTGCGCCAATGGGTGATTGATCTCGACGAATTTGATGACGATCCAGCCGGATCGAACGAGAGCAAGCTCGAGGCGATCCAGATGGCTTGGAATGAATTATACGAGGAGAATGCGGACGACGATGAATAGCGCGAGGCGCGAATCGTCCTTAATTTAAGGAGGTGCGGGTGGTGGAAGCGCGGGTTGATCACGGAGGAAAAATGCAAGAGAAGGAAACATTGGACGAAAAGTTGCCGGGGCTGTTTGAGCCTGACACCCTTTTGCCCATTCAGTACTTCGAGGCGATGCGCCGGAAGCATCTGCTCGAAGGCGAGAAAAGATTGATCCTGAGTGTGCTGGAAGACGCTGTCGAATGTTTTATGAAATGTATCGATGCATCCAGCAGCAAAGGACAGCGTCTGTTCCGGGACGCGGATGAATGGATTGCTTTGGAAGATAAGCATTGGGTCTTTTCGTTCGATAACGTCTGCGAGATGCTCGATATCAATCCGGAATATATGCGGCGCGGACTCAAGGAATGGAAGGAGCGGAAAATTGCTGCGCTGGAGCGTCAGGCGGATATCGCTTACAGATGCCAGAGGCTCCGGTGATGATGTCTGAACCGGTGCAGGAGTCGAGTCCGTCGTTGAAGAGATCAGACCGGCGAGTCCGCTCAAGCCGGTAAGCGTAAGCGCGACGCCTCAGGGCAAAGTTTTCGCGCCTAAGATGCCTCATCATAAAGTTGCGCCAGTGCGATCACAGGCGTCAGGGCGGAATTTGCGCAAGGCGCGGGCATAACGAATTCATTCTGCATTGTCGCAGATCAAAGGCGGTCCATTGGACCGCCTTTTTATTTTCTGCACGAATGGCAACGCTACGACGATTGATGCTGTCTCTGGCATTCGAGGTGCTCGAAAACACTGACCTCCAAACTCACCTGACCAGGCTTCGATAATATTAAATTGGAGTGCGGACGGAGACTCTTGCCAAGAACTAGCGAGCGGGTGTAGGAAGCAAGGGCGCCAGCACATCTGTTCTTGCGGAAACTTTTGCCGGAGGCAATTAAATGGCCCATGAAGAACTGTTGATCGATGCGGACGGCCACATCCTTGAGCCGCCTGATCTATTCGAGCAATATCTCGAACCGCGCTATCGCGAGCGCGCGACGAGAATCAGCGTCGGCGATGATGGATTTGAGTTTCTTGAAATCGACGGCAAAAAAGCCGAACTGACCAGCGCGGCTTTGCTGCATTCGCTGGGCGGAATGAAGAAGCTGCAAGAGATGGGTTCGCGAGTCAGCGATTTCAACGCCGGACGCCGCAAGGCGCTGTGGGAGAAGGCCAAGGAAAAGCATGCGGCTTTTGACAGCCTTTCGACCGGGCGTCGCGAGGACACCTATCTGTCAGGTTGCGCGCCCGGCGCGATGGACCTCAAGGAGCGGCTCGACATTCTCGACGGCGAGGGCATGGCGAAGTCGGTGATTTATCCGACGCTCGGACTGCTGTGGGAAGCCGAGCTTTTCGACGTCGAGCTCGCGAGCGCCCATTGCCGCGCATACAATCGATGGATCGCCGATTTTTGCGGCGACTCAGGCGGACGGCTGGTGCCGATTGCGCATATCTCGCTCGGCGATCCGAAGGAAGCGGCGCGCGAGCTTGAGCGCGCAGTAAAAGCCGGATGCAAGGGCGCATTTGTCGCGCCGTTACACGATCAGCCGCAAGCCGCACGGTCATCCGGATCACGATCCGCGTATGGGCGGTGGCGCAAGACCTCGACGTGCCGGTCGGGATTCATCCGGGTCTGGAACCGGCGGCCTTCAGTATTCATCAGCGATTCGACGGGATGGGCGTGGGCGGATTGGTATTTCGATCTGTTCGCGGCGCAGGGCGTCGGCCACGCGTTTGCGACCTTTTTCCAGTACGGCGTGTTTGATCGCTTCCCGCGCCTGAAAGTGGTGGTGCTCGAATCCGGCGCTGGATGGATCGGCTACTGGCTCGATCGCGGTGATGCGATTTACCGGCATACCGGGCTTGGCGGCACGGTTCAACTGAAGGAAGCGCCGTCCTACTACTTCAAACGACAATGCTACATTTCGGCAGATCCCGACGAGCGCTCGATCGCGGCGATGACGCAATTGGTCGGTGAGGATCGCTTCTTCTGGGCGAGCGACTATCCGCATCCGGACCATCCGGGCGATTACCTTGAGGAGTTGCGCGGAATGGTCGCCGGGATGACGACGACGGCGCGACGCGGGGTTCTCGGCGAAAACGTCGCGCGGCGTTCAACCTGATGTAAGGCAGCGTCAGCGCGAGTAACAAGAACAGAGCGCCGCTGGGAATTCCAGCGGCGCTCGTTCGTCTCGCGATACGACGCTTTCAATCTCTCTCAAATTTTACGCCGTCGGGCGTATTGTGAACCGAATATGGCTTCGGCTTCGGGTAAGTTTTGCATGGGAAGGTGAGTATCCACCATTCTCCGTATTCAATATAGGCA
This sequence comes from uncultured Pseudomonadota bacterium, assembly GCA_963831065.1. Taxonomy (GTDB): domain Bacteria; phylum Desulfobacterota; class Binatia; order Binatales; family Binataceae; genus JAJPHI01. The sequence continues at coordinate 5,123 of CAWHOQ010000026.1, read as the reverse complement.
CTGAAAAACCGCCGATGGGACCATCGGCGGAACGCACCACGAACGATGCGCTCAGTTAAGATCGTAGAGGATCGTGACTCCTTCGACCTTAGTACGGCCTTCGGCGATCTCGAAGTCTTCCTCATATATTTTTTAACCATTCATCTTTACCGCGAGACCCCATGAGGAGCTTCTTCAGATGTTGCTCCGCAATTGTCGCGGCGGATCAATGGTTGGTGGCGCATTCTTGCTCGATGATCCGCGTCAAGCGATGCGGCGCATCAGTTCGAGGATGTCGTAGCCGGTGATCGCTTGGCTCTTCTCCGACCAGTCTTTCAGTTCGGCTTGATCGACCATCCCGGCCTGCGCGCCCTTGGCGAGGTCCATCAGCGCGATTTTGATCGTCGCCTCATCGATCATCTCGCCGCTCTTCGGATCCGCCATCGAGCCGCCGCCCTTCTCATGGTACAGGCGAATGACGCGGCGCGCCTCTTCGACCTGCTCCTTGGTCGGCGTGTAGCATTCGTTGCAAATCGGGGCCTGCTGCGGATGGATTACCCAGGTGCCATCCATCCCGAGGTTCGCGGCGCCGTGATTCTTCTCGCGCAAGCCGCTGCTGCAGTTCGGCGACGCGTTCGGGAGAATCCTCCTTACGCCATAGCCGCAGATAAACGTTATCGACCGCGTGCAGGCCCGCGGCTTTGGCCGCGACCACCACGGCCTGCTTGGCATAGTGGAAGTTCTCGTTCTGCTCGCTCGACGATTTCACGCACGCCGAGATTGGCCGCGAAGTCGGCGATGCCGAAAACCAGCCCGGCCATCCGATCCGATGCGGTGGCGATCTCATAGGCCTTGACCAGCGACTGCGGCGTCTCGATCAGTGACTCGATCTGGATGCGGTATTTCCATCCGGCGCGCTTTTCGAGATCGTCGAGCAACTTGGCGACTTCCTTGATCTCCTCGGGGCCGCGCGTCTTGGGCAGCATGATGCCGTGAAAACGATTCGGCGCGCCGAGTACGATCGCTTCCATATCACCTTTGAAAAACGGCGAATGGATATTGTTGGGACGGACCGTGACGACTTTTTTGCCGAAATCGAGCGTGTTCAGCGCCTCGACCATCACCTTGCGGCTCTTCTCGCCTTTGAATTCGTAGGGACAGGCGTCCTCGAAATCCGCCATCACGTGATCGACCGGCGATTTGGCCGCGTCGGCGGCATTCTGATGGAGTTTCAGATTGTGACCGGGATAGGTCATCTCGGTGCGGGGAATCACGAAACGTGCGCCTTTGTCGAGAATGAACATTTTGTGCTGGTCTCCAGGTTATGAATTAGCCGATTCTTGCCTGCCGAGGAATTTTGATCGTCCTCAATCAAACGAGAATTGCGCTATCTTAATTTTGTTTACGTCGTGCTGCTAGGTTTGCGCCGCACGATTCAGTATCGCTGAACGAACGTTCAATCATTAGACTTTCAGCAATTCGAGTGATTGTCAGTTTTATCGGCGTAAATAGGCCAAAAGCGGTTGAAAGAAGGATTCTTGTCAAAAGTCGCGCAAAACATATAGCTATTTTCTGTTTCACTTGAGCCAAGTCGCATTCTGATTACCAAGCCGAGGAAGATTACAGTAACGGATGAAGGCGATAGTTTTCGAGCAAAATGGCGGCTGCGACGTTCTCAAGTACACCGATACCGGATCCCAAGGCCGGTCCCAACGACGTCGTCATCAACGTCAAAGCCTCGGCGTGCAATTTCAACGATATCTGGGCGCGGCGCGGATTGCCCGGCATGAAAATCATCCTGCCGCATATCTCCGGTTCCGACGCAGCCGGCGTCGTGGTCGAGACCGGCAGCGAGGTGCATAACGTCAAAGTCGGCGACGAAGTTGTCGTCCATTGCGGAATCTCCTGCCGTGAGTGCGACTACTGCACCCGCGGTGAAGAGTTCTTCTGCCCTGAATTCAAGATTTGGGGCTTTCAGACCGGTCCACTCGACGGTGCTCATGGCGAATACTGCAAAGTTCCTGCGGTGAATACTCTCCCGAAGCCGAAGAATCTGTCGCATGTCGAAGCGGCGACGATGCCGCTGGTGCTGGTAACGGTATGGCGGATGCTGGTGACGCGCGCACGCATTCAAGCCGGTGATTTCGTGCTGATCTGGGGTGCGGCTGGTGGGCTCGGCGTGATGGCGATTCAGATCGCCAAGCTTTACAACGCACGTCCGATCGCGGTCGCGTCGAGCGACGACAAGCTTGAGTTGTGCGGCAAGCTCGGGGCGGAATTCCTGCTCCATCGCAAGAAGCACGACATCTTTCAGGAAGTACGGAAAATTACCGGCGGACGCCGCGCGGATATTGTCTTCGAGCATACCGGCGCCGATACCTGGCCCATCTCGATGCAGTGTCTCAAGTGGGGCGGCACGATTGTTACTTGCGGCGCGACTTCAGGCTTCGACGCACATATGGATATCCGGCTGTTGTGGAACAAGCAGCAGAACTATCTCGGCTCGCATCTGGGGAATAAAGGCGAGTTGATCGATGCGATGCGCTTCGTCGAGCGCGGCCAGATCAAGCCGGTCGTCGGGAAGGTGCTGCCGCTGAAGGAATTAGCCCAGGCGCAGCATCTGATGGAGAACAACACGATCGCGGGCAAAATCGCGATGGTGCCCCCCAGCGCAGCGTAGCGATCGGAGCAGTCGCGCCCCGTGACCGCTCGCAGGGCCGCGGACCCGGCCGCCGGGTGGGATTCAAGGTCGCGGCGATTAGCATGCCAACTCGTGTCGGATCACGTGATTGGGACGGCCTTGCGCCGTGTGGGCATCCTCATCATTTTGTCGATACTTCCAAGTCTCAAACAGGACTAAACCTTTTATAAAACGCGCGCGCGTTTTTTCAACTCTCGACAGGATGATGCAAATTGTCGAGGTTACCTGTCGCTCCAAAGTACAGATGTCTCATTCCATGCAAAGTAGAAATGTCTCACTCGCTATCTGCCGCCGCCGGTGTTCCCTATACCGGGGCTTCGATTGAGAGGTTGATGAAGCGTCCGCCTTCGGGAAAGAAACGGCTCATTACAGCCGTCAAATCCTTATGCCCTGCCCGCATCGGCGGTGCTGCGCGGCTTGGGCGGCGATGGTCCTTCACAACGCGCAGGTCGTTTTTGCCGTACCGCACCCGCATCTTACCGCCGCAGTCTGTCATCACGGTTATCGCCCGGTTTTTAAGCTTGAGATTCGCCGGGCTTGGTTCAACAGCATAAACCGTATTCTGGTAACGGAACGTCAGGTTCCCGCAGAGCTGGCGCTTTTCCTGAATGGTGAAAATATCATTCAGCTTCTCGTGCTGTCCCACGGGTCGATGCACATCTACCGGATGAAAAGGCTCTTTCCCAAAGCGCCGATTATAATCGTCGATAAAAACGCCGCCCAGGAACTCGTTGCCCGCTTTGATTGAGCTGATGCCTGCCAATCGCAGTTCCTTAACCAGCCGATCTTGCAGGGTTAAATGCGCACGTTCTACACGACCTTTGGCTTGCGATGTGTTCGCGCAAATGAGTTCAATGCCGAGCTGCCCAAGTGCTCGGTGGAACTGCGTAACACCTTCGCCGGTCAGGCGTTCTGTTTGATTGACGTTAAAGACGGAGTGCCGGTCACTATAAAAAGCCAAAGGCTTGCCGTGACGCTCGATGTACGCGCGTGTCGTTTCCATGTAGGCGAAGGTTGATTCCGCCTCTACGAAACGCGCGGCCATGATGCGGCTTGTGGCGTCATCCACATAAACAAGCAGACTGCACGGCGAGCCGCGATCCTCGAACCAGGCATGCTCGCACCCGTCAATCTGGATTAGCTCACCCACACTTTGCCGCCGCGTGCGCGGTTGATGCACCGCCTTGTCGCGCAATGCACGGGGTGTCCACAAACCAGCGCCCATCATGAGTTTCCGCACAGTCTCAACCGAGAGATTAAGCTGGTGCCGTTCCCGCAGTTTTTCGCATGCGAGTGTCGGACCGAAATCGGCATAGTGCTGTCGGATTAGAGCCAGGGCTTCAGCGGCGAGCCCAGATGCAAGCTGATTGTTGCTGCCTCTGCCGCGCCGTTTTGAGACGAGACCCGCCGCCCCGTGTTGCTTGACGCTGCTGAGCAGCCTGTATATCTGTCGGCGGGTAAGCCCTAAGAGTTGCCCAGCATGTTGCTGCGTCATGCGCCGATCTAGCACCCATTGCAAAACTTCAAACCGTGAAAGCTCCTTGCTGCTCATTACCCATAATCCCATCAATGCTTTTCCCCATCAGAGTGCGGTTTTCGCACCCTAATGGGACATTTCTACTTTGGAGAAATGGGACATTTGAGCTTTGCTACTACATTACCCGTAAAAGTCCGGAAAATCCGCTTCTCGGCAGATTCTTCGGCGCGGACCCGATTTAGTATTCAGATGCCAGTATGATGGTCAAAACCCGGACTGTCTGGCGTGGGTCGCGCTAGCGTCAGGGATTCGCTGTCTTTTCTTGCGCCGCCGCTTATTCATAGGGGGCCGCACTTTTGAGCCCGACTTTGCACCAGTCAAACCGGAACTATCGCTCCTTAGGCGTGGCTGAAATCTTGGCGATCTCCTCTGCAAGGATAGGCACTCCCAGATTGCACGACTGAACACCCTGCGCAACGCACAATTTGAGCACCTCCATGATTTCTTCCATCGTCGCACCGAGCTTCAGCGCTGCCTTGATATGACGGCGCGTCCCCGGTACGTACATGTGCGTGAAAGATGCGTCGCAGGCGATGCTGAGGAGCTCGACGTCCTTATGTGAGAGCACCCCGCTCTTATACATGGGGATCGCGGTCGCAAAGAACTCATCGGTCCAAGTTGGGTCAAGCTCGAAGAACGGGTCCCATGCCGTATTCCACTGTCCAATCGCGCGCATCCCGATAAAATTTCGTCGCGAGTGGCGCCGAGCCTCAAGTGCGGCCCGAATGTGCCGCCGAGTGCCATCAGGATCGACATCATCGATTGTTCGTATGCGATATGCGTCGCTCGAGGTCGAGTCTCCTCGCGAGGTCGACTTCCGGTGTCATCTGCGCAGGCTTATATCCGCATCTGCCGACGCGAAAAACGGCAGCAGCTACGCCAGCCTGCGACGTAAGAACTTCGTGG
>CAWHOQ010000025.1:0-169407 GCA_963831065.1 uncultured Pseudomonadota bacterium | reverse complement strand
GGTTTGTTGGCGCGCCTTCGTTCGCGTATTGCTGGGCCCGTGGGTCGCCTTCGTCGGCGTCGGCACCGCATTGGCAACCTCGCCGCGCGCAACGCGCATCGCGACATGGGTTGTGCCGCCTTTGGCCAGCACCTGGGCCTGCTCGATCCAGTTCTCCCGGTTGATGCGGTCCGCGAGGCCGAGCGCCTGACCTATGCGCTCGACGTCGGGCCGCATCCACGCGGCGATCTGCTCGTAGCGGCGAACGCCCAGCTGTTGAGGCTCGATCTCGTCTTTGCATCGATCTGGCGAATGCGCTTGAGGTCTTGCGCCTGTGACGGCACGGGCTCCTCGGACGGCACCGGCGCGGCGACCAGCACCGCCGGCTGCTGGGTGGAGCGCGTCCGTGCTCTGGGCCGCGTCCGAAGCGGCCGAACCGCCCGCGCGCTGCATCATTTCGGGTAGGGGTTCGACGGGGCGGGCGGCTGCCGGCTCGGGCCGTGCAGCGGCATAAAAGGTGCGCCGCACGAGGCAGGCGAGAGCTGCGCCGACAAAGTAAGCTGCTCCCGTCAGCAGCAGGGTCTGCACGAACAACGCAATCATCACCCAGTCCCCGAAGTCTGCCCGGTGTTGTTGTCCCATCGCTGGTCGCTTTCCTTCCGGCCGCAGGACAGCCAGCCAATCACAAGGCCGATCGCGAACGCCGCCACCATCCACCACACGAGCTTGTACGCCAGATAGTCCATGTGCCCCTGCCAACCCTGCCTCGCCGCCGGCCTCGCTACTTCGGCCGGCAGTGAACTCGATGCGCCGGTTCTTTGCCATGTTTTCGTCGCTGTCATTCGGGGCAATCGGTTGCGTTGCGCATGCCCGATCGGTTCCAGCTGCGTCACGTCCACGCCCGCACGCACGAAGTAGCTCACGGATTGGGCGCGCCTGAGTGAGAGCCGCTGATTGAGCTCGGCGTTGCCTTCTGAGCTGGCGTGGCCGCCGACCTCGATGCGCATATCCGGACAAGACTTGGCGGCTTCGGCGAGTTTGTCGAGCGTCTGGCAAGCTAGAGCTCTCAGCTCGGCGCTGGCGAGCGAAAAAAGGATCAGCCCCGATGTGGAGAGGTTCGTCAGCCGTTCCTCGCAGGCTTTGGCCCTGACCAGGGCCTTAGCCTCCGCCGCGCGGATCCCGCGGCGTGGGCTGCATGGCGGTCTCGGTCGGGGGGGACTCGGGCCTTCGCAGGCTTCGCGGAGGTTGGGTTCGGGGGCGTGCGGATGATGGGGGGGCACGGACGATGGGGGCGGCACGGACGATGGCGGGGGTACGAACGATGGCGGGGGTACGGAAGGCGGCGGAGCAGTCGGAGGCGGCTCCTTCACCTGGATCTGATTGTTCAGCTTGATGGTTGCCGGCACGGCGCCGCGCAGCGTTGCGCGGATCGCCTCGGCCGTCGCCGCGTCGCCGGCCACGCCGGAGACGACCAGCGGGGCGTCCTTATGTCCGCGCCGCCTCCCTCGAGTCGCCCATCTCGCGCAGTATCCCTGCCGCCGCGTCGGCCCAGCCTTGCGGGGCGCCTTCGGCGGGCTCGCATTCGATCGACGACCAGGGCGCGGGGGAAGCCTGCCTTCGCGGCGGCCACCAGATCGGCCCGCACCGCGTCGTTCGTCACATGGCCGGTCAGCACGCAGCCGGCCGCCGCGGCGGCGGCCCATGTGAAGGGCTCACCACGGGCGCCTTGACGTCGTCGGCCGTCACTTTGATGCCCTTGGGTACGCTGTTGGCGAGCGCCTGCTTCACGGCCCTATAGCCAGCTTACGTCTTCTGCCTCGCCAGTCACGGTCATGAGCAGGTCCTCGAAGCGTACATCCCCGCGCTTAATGGAGGTCAGTTGTTTGAGGCCAAAGCTGACACCCGCGAGCCATTGATCCGTCGACGGCACGCCTCGTGCCAGCGTTGTGCGGTCGACAATCTCGAAGCCCGGAAAACTCGCCTTGGTCACTCCGAGGATGGTCTGGCGTGCGGCAATGCTGGGGGCATAGCCGGTCAGGCGGATACGGTTGTTCCGCCGACTTGCAGCCCACAGATACTTCTCCGCCTTGTCGAGCAGTCCGGCTCTATTGTCGACGATGCGGACGCCCCATACAGAAGCCACGGCGTCGGCCGCCTTGCCGGGTTCACCCTCCTGAGGCGCTCGCCCCGTAAGCACGATGTCGCGGGCCCTGACCTCCGCCAACGCCCAGGGAAACCCGCCCTCGAACAGGGCCACTCTGGCACGTTCGGTCAGGTCGCGCTCCAACCGGCCGTGCTCGGCCTGCACAGCCACCCAGCTCAGCACGAGCAGCGGGATGATGCCCCATAGCCATCGCCGCCAATTGCATCTCATTCGTGTTCGGCTCCCGAGATCGTTGGAACCAACCAGTCCGATGGCCGCCGCGCGGTAATCGCGGTGCCAAATCGTTTGCCAGTGGAGAGCGGCCCGCGCGGCTCGATCGTTGCCAGGATTGTCCTGGGCCCATTGCGGCGGCACTATAGACAACCGGCTCTGGCATTCCAAGCCGGGCGACAGTTTGTGCCGCCGCGCGGTCGGGCTACAACGCAAGCAACTACTGTAACATCCGGAGCGACGCCCGTGAGTGACAAGACAGTCTTGGTTATCAAGAGCGGAGGCGTAACGCGGCTGACCCTCAACCGGCCCGACAAGCTCAATGCTTTCACGGAGGGCATGCACACTGAGTTGCGGACTGCCATGGAGGTTGCTGCCAGCGATCCTCAGTGCCGGGTGGTCCTCCTCACAGGTGCGGGACGCGCATTCAGCGCCGGTCAGGACCTCGCGGAAATCCGCCCCAGCGAGGGGCCCGATGCAGGAGGCCGGCTCGAGCAGTTCTACAATCCACTGGTGCGCCTTATCACGACGCTGGAGAAGCCCGTCGTCTGCGCTGTCAATGGCATCGCGGCAGGCGCCGGCGCCAACATTGCGTTGGCCTGTGATCTCGTATTCGCAGCGCGCAGTGCGAGTTTTCTGCAAGCCTTCACGCGCATCGGCCTTGTTCCCGACGCGAGCGGCACCTGGACCTTGCCGCGTCTGGTCGGCCCGGCGCGTGCTCGTGGGCTCACGATGCTGGCGGAGCCTCTTACGGCCGAGAAGGCGGAGGCCTGGGGACTCATTTGGAAGGCCGTCGATGACGACAAGCTCGATTCCGAGGTTTCGTCCGTCGTCGGCAAGCTCGCCAATGCGCCGACATACGCGCTGGGCCTGACAAAGCGCGCCATCGCCCTGTCATCAACCAACACGCTGGCGCAGCAACTCGACTTTGAACGCGACCTGCAGCGACTGGCCAGCGCATCGCCGGATGCGAAGGAGGGCATTGCCGCATTCCTGGAGAAACGAGCCGCCAGGTTCACTGGAGCAAAGCCCAATGACGGCAGCGGTAGAGATCGCCCTTGCGAGCGCAGAGGCCATGTTTCGGGAAGACGAGGCCAGCCGCGCCCTGGAGATGAAAGTGGAGGAGATGGGGCCCGGCCTCGCCATTCTTTCCATGCCGGTCGGCCCCAGGATGGTCAACGGACATGGCCTCTGCCACGGTGGTTACATCTTCTCGCTAGCGGATTCCGCGATGGCATTCGCATCGAGTTCACGCAACCAGCGCACCCTGGCGCAGCACTGCCAGATCTCGTTTTTGGCGCCGGGTCGTCTCGGGATGCGCCTCCGGGCGGAGGCGCGCGAACGCCATCGCGGCGAGCGGTCGTGCATATACGACGTGACCGTGAAGTCGGAGTCCGGCGAGACGATTGCCGAATTTCGTGGCCAGACACGCACGATCCCCGGCGAACTGATTGCGGATGGGAAGTCCTGACGATGCTCGACCTGACCCCGGCCCGCAACGCCCTTGACCCGATCGAGATTGCCTCGCGCGACGAGATAGCGGCACTGCAACTCGAGCGCCTCCGAAGAACGCTGCGGCGCGCCTACGAGAACGTGCCGCACTACCGCAAGGTGTTCGATGAGGCCGGCGTTCATCCCGAAACCCTGCACCAACTGTCGGACCTTGCAAAATTTCCCTTTACGACGAAGGCGGATTTGCGCGCGAGCTACCCATTTGCCCTTTTTGCCGTGCCGCGCGACCAAATCGTGCGCGTGCATGCTTCGTCAGGCACGACGGGCAAGCCGACTGTTGTCGGCTACACCAGAGGCGACATTCAGGTGTGGGCCGAGCTGGTCGCGCGATCCATCCGGGCCGCAGGGGGGAGACCCGGCATGAGGCTGCACAATGCATACGGGTATGGCCTTTTCACGGGAGGACTCGGCTTGCACTACGGTGCGGAGCGTTTAGGCCTCACCACCATTCCGGTGTCGGGCGGTATGACCGAGCGCCAGGTGCAGCTCATTCTCGATTTCGAGCCGGATATCATAACTGTGACACCATCCTACATGCTCGCGATCCTCGATGAGTTTCGCCGCCAAGGTCGCGACCCGCGCTCGACGGCGTTGAAAGTCGGCATCTTCGGCGCGGAGCCCTGGACGGATGCCATGCGCGCGGAGATCGAGCAGGCGTTCGACATGCATGCCGTCGACATCTACGGCCTGTCGGAAGTGATGGGACCTGGGGTGGCGAATGAATGCATCGAGACGAAAGATGGGCTGCACATCTGGGAAGATCATTTCTATCCGGAGATCATCGATCCTGTGTCGGGCAGAGTGCTGCCGGAGGGCGAGCGTGGAGAGCTTGTGTTCACGACGCTCACCAAGGAGGGCATGCCGGTCATCCGTTACCGCACGCGCGACCTGACGCGGCTCCTGCCCGGCACGGCCCGTACTATGCGGCGAATGGAGAGGATCGCGGGACGTTCCGACGACATGATGATCGTGCGTGGCGTAAACGTGTTTCCCACTCAGATTGAGGAGCAGATACTCAAGGTTCCGGGACTAGCACCCCACTACCAGATCCTTCTTACCCGCGCGGACCGACTGGACGAGATGGAGGTCCTGGTCGAGGCCGCCCCTGGTAGCCCGGAAGGGAGCGCCAGGGCCGATTGCGCCGGTGCGCTGGCGCATCATGTGAAAGCGATCGTTGGTGTGTCGGCAAGGATTACCGTTGTCGACCCGGGCGTCGTCGAGCGAAGCCAGGGCAAAGCCAGACGCGTCATCGATACGCGGCCGAAGGCTTGAAGTGGGTCTGCATGTCCCTCTCATCATTCTTGGTGACCCGCCGGCAACTGCAGGCCGTAAATCGATGCAAAATGCCCATGAATTTACGATACGAATCGCCCATCAATCGCTAGTTTGCGGCTTCAGGTGGAAGCGCTGACATCGAGGGGGCGCGAATGCGGGGGTCGTGCGCTATTGCTTGCGATCGGGTTCGTGCTCGCTCCGTCACTGGCGGACGCGGACGGCGTGCCGCCACCACCGCCTCCGCCTCTGGCGTCACCGTGCTGCGAATACGCCCCGGCAGTGTGGACCGGATTTTATATCGGCACCAGCGTCGGGGCCGCCTGGAGCGAGCCGACGTGGAGCTTTCCCTTTGTTGAACAGTTCAACACCACGGCAGGTCAGAATTTCTCCACGTCCGCATCAGGCGCACTTTGGGGCGGCCACCTCGGCCTGAACTATCAGATACATCAGTTCTTGATCGGCGGCGAAGTCTCCTATGCCGGCAATCGCATGAGCAGTATCGTGACGGGGCCTTTCCCGCCAGCAACGACGGATCGCTTCAATACCGATGCTGCCGATTTGCTCCTGGCCACCGGCCGAATTGGTTTCGTTCATGGGCAATACCTGTTTTACGGCAAGGGGGGGTACGCGAACTCGCTGGTCGAACTGAACGCGATCTCAGGGGCCGGAACAACGGCGCAAGCGAGCCGCCGTGAGAGCGGTTGGACCGTCGGCGGCGGGCTCGAGGGCCGCATAATCAGCAATGTCATCTTCGGTTTGGAATACAACTACGTGAGCCTCGCCGGAGATCGGTTCACAGGCCTGACGGGTGGTGCGGTGCCCAACCAACCGTTCAATGTCGATATCAATGACCTGCACATGCACACGTTTACGGCGCGGCTCAGCGTACTGTTCGGGCCTCAAGCATGTTGCGGAGACGGTATCCTGGGCAAGTACTGACTTGGGATGTAATTGGCGGCGTCGGCCACGCGCGGTGGCAAAGGATTGTCAGCACTACTGGCAATAGGCATTGCGGGCTCGATAGGCCAGATCGAAGTGAAAATGATCCCGGTGCGCCTCATTGGCCTCGGGACCAAGCACGGTTCCGAAGACGCCGCATGCTCCTCGATGCAAACGACGCAGAAACTTTGCCTCAATGCTATCGCGGATGTCCGGCCCAACCACGGCTGCCGTCGCCGGAACTGCATTCGGATCGGAACTGATATCCGAGGTGGCATGAGCCACCTTCTCTAACTCTGCGGTTTGAACCGGTTTCTTGTGGCGTGCTTGCTGTGCCGCTGCAGCATGGGCGATGGCACTCGTCTTGCGATCGCGTGACAGTGTGTCTTTGGCCACGCCCTCGTCGGCAGCGGGCGGCGTTGCCGCCACCTTGCGAGCTTCCTGCTGATCGCGTGTCGTGGGGCCCCAATGACGCGAAACCTCGATGGCACGGCCGTCCGCCGTGATGAAGCCGGCGATGTCCATCGCGTTCGCCAGCGCGTGCTCACTGATGCGGTCCGCATGAAAATGACTGCCGACCCGCGTTCGGCATGCGTAACCTGAGGCATTGCGCAGCCGCGCTACCGGTGAGCCCAGAGCTTCCCGCGCCGCGGGCTGAAGGGTTTTTTCGACCCACGTATGCAGGTGTGCCACCATGGCGCAATTCACCATCGCGGGGGGATTGATCGCGACCTTGTCGGCACCCGAGCCGATGCTCCGGAGCATGACAGGCGCTGGAGCGCCACACTGTTCATGCTTGACGGGCTCGGCGATCTCCACCTCCGCCACGATGGGGCCAAGCAGGCGCACGCACTCCCGTAAGGCGCCGATCACCAGAGTATCCGTCCACACATCCGGTTTCGGCGGTTCGGCCTGTGCGTCACTGGATGACGTGGCATCGCGGCTGGGCGGGAGCGGTATGCTGTCCGCCTCGGGCCGCGAAATGGAGGATGTTTTTGAGGACGGCGCTTCACCCGATTTGGCATCCCGGTTCCGGGTTGTCGCATCCCTATCGCGCGGAGCAGATGCTTCCGGGTCGGCCGCGGCTGGAGGTTCCGGCTTTACTCGCGATCGCCGGGCCGCAAGTTGGAATGCCGGGGTTGGCGACGGATCCTCGAGGACCGGAACCGGTTTGGCATGTACGAGCTCGATTGGCGCCGGCAGAGAACGGTGCGCATCTCTCCCGACACCCAACGCCGCCTCGCGTGGCAGAATTGGCAATGTCGCGAGACCGAGGACGGCGGCTATCGACAGCTTGTTCGACATGGAGGCGAAGAACCTGGCAACGTAAGCGAACGACTTCGCAGCAAATGCCATGCCTGCCCGAGCACTCCGCCGTTCAATGTTGGATCATGCAAGCATGACCCGCTGTTGTGGTGGAACTGTGGAGGCTCGAACTTCACGGGGGCCGGCGGGTTCCCTCTATTGCGCGCAATTCTCGGAGCCCCGACGACGCGATCGGCGGCCTATCCCCCGGCATCAGCGCTCAAAACGCACTATGGAACACGTTGCCAGCCAGGGTTGCCTTGACGGGTCAAACCTTCAAGCGCCCGCCGGTTCCGCGGCCAATGAGCACTTCCATTTCCCAAACTTCCCAGATCGCGACGGCACTTTTCGGAAGCTATGCGACCTCGACGTCTGGCATGATGAAAGCCTGAGGCGCACAAGGACGGCGGGCCGTAGCTGTCCAAGCAGACGAATGTTACAAGAGGCGGCTCAGATTGGGGGGCATGGGGGATGGCTTTTCTACGGCAGAAGATGAAGCTGAAACGAATACGCTGGAAGCGCACGGCCATGACTCTGCAGAGTGGCGATCGCGTCACTCAAGGGGAAGTCGTCGCTCACGTTATCAATCGCGAGGCCGAAGCCGCGCAAAACGGTCTCAATGTGGCGCGCAGCCTCGATCCGGCCGACGCTACGATGCTGGCGGCGGCGGTCAAACGCCATAGCGGTTCGGCGGCGATCGCGGTTACTGCGCCGGAGAATGCGATCGTTGCGCAGCGCCTCGTCAGTAGCGGCCAGATGGTTGCAGACCTCGATCCGATAGTCGATATGATCGATCCGAAAAGTATTTACATCGAAGCCGCCGTACCAATTGAGAATTTGGGCGAAATTCGCCCCGGAATGCCGGCGGTTGTCGTTTCGCCAATCCACCCCGGCGTGAAATATCCGGCACGTGTTGCGGCGCTTTCGCCCAGTTTCAATCAGGGCGGCGCTACCGCTCCGGCGCGCATCGAATTTATTGGTCCCGCGCTGATCGAGCAGGCGGGCGCACCAGCTCAAATCAGGGTGACAACTTCGTATGTTCCCGACGCAATCGTGATTCCCACGGTTGCACTGTTTGAAGACGCCTCGACGCGCAGCCGCTATGTCTTTGTTGCTGGCCCCGACGGAATTGCACATCGCACGCCCGTGACGATCGGCATCAGCTCGGGAACTGTCACGCAGGTCACCTCGGGTCTGACGGTTGGACAGACCGTAGTCACCTCGGGCGGGTATGCCATTTCCGACGGCCTCCATGTGACGGTCGCGCTTGCGCAATAATGGGCCGGACTAATTCGATCCTGGCGCTATTCGGAGTTCTGGCTGTTTCCGTTCTAGGCGCACTGCTCGCGTTATCGATTCCAAGCGCTGTCTTTCCTGAAATTCAATTTAACCGTGCGATTGTGCTGATCGATGCTGGCGATTTGCCGGCGGAACAGATGCTCGTGACGGTTACACGCCCGGTCGAGGAAGCCGCTTATGGAGTTGTCGGAGTGACCTTGGTGCGCTCTACGACCACACGCGGCAGCGCCGAGATAGACGTCACGTTCAGCGAGTCGAGTAATCCGGTGCAGACTTTCGAGCTGCTCAACGCGTCGATCAATGAGACACGATTGCCAGCGGATGCCAAAACTGACGCGCGTCTGCTCACCAGTGGTACATTTCCGATAATCGAGGTCGGCCTGAGCTCGCCCAGTCGCGACCTCGCGAGCCTTACCGATATTGCGCAGTATGATCTTGTCCCCAGCCTCCATCGGATATCCGGGACTTATCGCGTCGAGCTCGTTGGGGCGAAGCAGCGGGAATATGTCGTCAGGCTCGATACGGCGCGGATGCTTCAGCATAGCCTTACGTCTGCCGATGTTGTTACGGGTTTGGCCAAAGCTAACGTGATCGCGTCCGCCGGTCGTATAGAGGACGCTCACCGGAATTTCTTGACGGTCGTCACCAGCGACCTGCACGATGCCGATCAGCTCGCCGCACTGCCGATCGCGACGGTGAATGGTCAGCCAGTGTACGTTCGCGATATTGCGCGAGTCGAACTCGGCATTGTCGAAGATTACATCCGTACCAGTTCAGAAAAAGGCCCCGCCGTCCTAGTCGGTATATCGCAGCAGCCCAATGGCAATACGGTCGCAATCGCGAATGAAACTCATGCACTGATCGATGAATTTCACGCGCGCTATCCCGATGTGCAGTTTTCCTTTGGCTACGATCAGGCGAATCTTGTCACGGAATCCTTCAATAGTGTGCGCGATGCGATCGTTCTGGGACTGGCGCTGGCGGTCGCGGTAGTTTTCCTTTTCACGTGGAGCATCCTGAACGCGCTCGTCGCGGCGATCGTCGTGCCCTCCACAATCGCGATTACCTTTGTCGTGATGAAAGAGGCGCGGGATGACTTTCAACATGATGACGCTGGGAGGACTCGCCGCCGGTATCGGCCTATTTATCGACGACGCGATCGTGATGATTGAGGCGATTCATCGCGCCCATGCACGCGAGGAGTCGGGTGAAGCGGCGACGCATGGCGCCTTGAAGGAATTACTGCGCCCGCTAATCGCGTCCACCGCGACGGTGATCGTCGCCTTTGCGCCGCTGATTTTTGTTTCGGGCGTGACCGGGGTTTTCTTTCGCTCGCTCGCCTTCACTTTGGGCGGTGGATTGCTGGTCTCGCTGCTTCTCGCGATCTTCTTCACTCCGGCACTGGAACTCGTGCTCGAGCGATTCCGCCGCCCCGCCCGCCCTCCGGGTCGCCTTTCCGAACTGATGAATCGCTTTACCTGCTGACGATGCGGCCCTTTTTGCGCGCACCGATTTTGGCGCCTTTGGCGTGGCGCTCGCCTTCGGCGGCAACCTTTCTGCTCTATCGCAGCATCGGCACTGATTATTTGCCGGCGCTCGATGAAGGCGCTTTCATTCTCGATTACATTACCCCGCCGCAAAGTACACTGGCCGATACCCAGCAGCTACTCGGTAAGATTGAAAACGTGCTGCGCTCGACACCTGAAGTCGCGGCCTTTGGACGGCGCACCGGCGCGCAGCGGGGCTTTTTTCTTACTGAATCCAATCGGGGAGATATTTCAGTACGGCTCAAATCAAATCGCATAGAGGCATCGATACCGTAATGGCCGACGTGCGACATCGGGTCGAGAGCACGGTGCCGAACGTCAAAGTTGAATTTTCGCAGGTATTGCAGGACCTGATCGGCGATCTGTCCGGGACTCCTGAGCCGATCGCAATCAAAGTATTCGGCGCAGATCAGAGCGCCATCGAGGACAACCGCGAAAACGATCGCGGCCCGGATCGGACATTGGCCAATATTATGGAGGTGAAAAGTGGGATCGTTTTGAGTAATCCGGAAGAGCAAGTCTTGATTGACCAGACTGCTGCGGCGCGTTATGGATTCAGCTCGGATGATATTTTAACGACTATGCGCAATGTAGTTTTCGGCACGGTCGCAACCGATTTGCGCGTCGGCGATCGCCTCTACGGCGTGCGGGTGCGTTATCCGGCTGAGTTTCATAAAACCCTCAGTCTTCTGCCGCAGGTCCTGATGCGAACTCAGTCCGGCGGGCTCGTCCCGCTCTCAAATCTGATCACTCTGCAGTTCAATGGTGAACGTCCCGAGCTTGACCGCGAGCGGCTGCGCCCGGTGGTCTATGTGACGGCTCGGGTCGAGAATATTGACCTCGGCACCGCGATCGCGCGGGTCAAAACTAATTTGGCCGGACTCACGCTGCCGGCCGGGGTCACGCTCGAGTACGGCGGCCTTTACGCCGAGCAGCAAACGGCCTTCCATCAGCTGGCCCTGGTATTGGTCGCTGCGCTGGTTGCGATGTTTCTCGTGCTGCTCTGGGAATTCCGTCGGCTCACCCCTGCCGTGGCGATTCTGCTGAGCGCCGTCGCATGTCTAATGGGCAGCTTCGTCGCTTTGGATCTGAGCGGCCTGACGCTTAATATCTCCTCCTTCATGGGTATCATCATGGTGACCGGCATCACCGCCAAAAATGGAATCCTGCTGCTCGATCATGCTGAACGTGAAGAGTCCGCCACTGTTTCGCCGCGCGAAGCATTGGTCGATGCGGCACGCATCCGCCTACGCCCGATCCTGATGACTACCTTGGCGACCGCCGCCGGGCTTTTGCCTCTTGCTCTCGGGTTGGGCGCGGGAGCCAAAGTGCAGCAGCCTCTGGCAGTCGCAGTCATTGGGGGACTAGTGATTGCAGTGGTGCTATCGACGCCCTTTGCCTCGGGAATTTATTTGCTGGGAACTCATCGTAAGCCGTAGCTGAAATCCTTCTTGGATCTGCTGATGTTTGACTTCTGAAACAGTTTCTTATTGAAATAATTGGGCTTTATCCAATAGAGTTTACGCGTGATTAGACTGCGGGATACTTCCTCGCAAATCTTGCCCGTAGTTTCGACAGAAAAAGCCATAATAGAGTTGAATTACCAAATCAGTGCGATAAGAAGCTCAATTAGCTGACGATGGCCGCTGCACTTGAACCAGTCACTCCCGCTGTAATCCCGCAACGCGCTCCCACGAATAAGTGGCTGGTCGCGGTCGCGGTGATGCTCGCAACGGTGATGGAAGTGCTGGACAGCACCATCGCCAATGTCTCTCTGTTGCACATTCGCGGCAGTCTCTCGGCTGATGTTGACGAAGCCGCCTGGGTGCTGACGTCCTATATCGTTGCCAATGGTATCGTCATCCCGCTCACCGGGTGGTGCAGCGCGTACTTTGGTCGGAAGCGGTTTTTCATCTCATGCATTTTGCTCTTCGTAGGCTCATCACTGGCGGCGGGCGCCGCACCTAATCTCCAAATACTCGTATTTTTCCGGGTGTTACAGGGCTTGGGCGGCGGCGCGATGATGCCACTATCGCAAGCCGTCTTAATGGAAACCTTTCCACCCGAGGAGCAGGCCACGGCAATGTCGGTTTGGGGCCTCGGCATGATGCTCGCGCCGGTAATGGGGCCGACTTTAGGCGGCTGGATTACCGACAATTATAGTTGGCGCTGGATTTTCTACATTAATGTCCCGACCGGGGTGATCGCCGCAGTGATGGTAGCGATCTTCGTTCACGACCCAGCCTATATTCGTCGCGGAATCAAGCGAATTGACTGGTCGGGGCTGGCATATCTGGTCCTCGGGATAGCCTCGATCCAGATCATGCTCGATCGTGGCGAACGGCTTGATTGGTTCAGCTCCCACGTGATCATTTGGATGACAATTATCGGCGTGGTGAGCCTGATTTTCTTTGTCATCCGCGAGCTGCACACGCGCGAGCCAATCGTTGATCTACGTGTCCTGAATAATCGCGATTTCGCGGTGGGCACGGCCTTCACAACGCTCGTTATGTTCGCGATGTATGCGACTTTCGTTTTGATTCCGCTCTATTGTCAACAGATTTCCGGCTACACGCCGGTATTGGCGGGTGAAGTCCTCTCGATTCAGAGCATTGGTACTTTTCTGTCCATCGTGCTCGCCGGACGCTTGTTTAACAAAATGGACCCGCGGCTATTGGTCGCCGGAGGCTGCATTGCAGCGGGAATTGGCACCACTTACATGGCGAATTTTTACGCGGAAATCGATTTCTGGAGCATCGCCTTACCGGGGCTGCTGCGCGGAATCGGTTCGGGTTTGATCTTTATCCCGATTACCACTCTCAGCCTTGCGTCGGTACCCAAGGAGCAGATGGGTACTGCTTCGGGACTTTTCAACATGGTGCGTACGGTCGGCGGCAGCATCGGTATAGCCGTGCTGGTCGCGATGCTTTCGATCAACTCACAGGTTCATCAGAATTATCTGGCTGGTCATGTCAACGCCTTCAGCCTGAACGCCCTCACGCATCAGTCCGTGATGGTTTCCGGAATCGGCACGTCATTGCTGCGTCATGGTCCCGAACCTTTTCTCGGAATGGTTTATTTGCAAATACAGCGACAGGCGTCAGTGCTATCGTATCTCGACGATTTCCGGCTGGTATCGTACCTATTCTTTTTACTTACGCCTGTCGTGTTTTTGATGCGTCGTCCTAAGACTCACGGAAAAGTCGCAGCCGCTCATTAGATCCCGACAGTCGGGAACTTTATCTTTAATGAGTATTGCGGCATTGACGAGTATATCTTTGCTGCGGACGCGTCGCCGCGAGGCCTTCGAGGCGGGCCCGCTCTTTTAATGCATGTCGCATCATCGCGCGCCCGCGGGAAACGCGAGATTTTACTGTCCCGATTGGCACCCCAAGCGCCTTCGCCGCTTCGTCATATGCCAATTCCTGAGCATCAACCAAAATCAACGCTGAACGGAAGTTTCCCGGCAGGCTTGCGAGTGCGGATTCGATCGCATGACCCGTGAGGTGTTCCCCTACTTCGCGTTCCGGCCCAATCTCGTGGAGGATTGCTCCGGAATCCATGTCGAAATCTGCTGCGATATACTCGTTCACCTGAATGGCGGTCCGCTCCGCTTCCCGACGCCGCCATTGGTTGCGAAAATTGTTGTGCAGAATCGCGCAAAGCCACGCGCGTGAATTGCTGCCCATCCGAAAATGATGGAAGAATCGCCACGCCCGCAGCACCGTCTCCTGCACTAAATCATTCGCATCGGCGTTATTATGGGTCAGTCGCAAAGCAATCCGACGGAGGCCCTCGAGGTGCCGCAAAACTTCGTGATCAAACGAATTTCGCGGATCAGTCCCTATCGAAGGTGGGGCTTCGGTTAGTTCTGTCATTGTGGCGCTGCTCCTGACGGATCACGAGGTTTGCCGCGAGCGGCCTCTCGAAGTTCCTGATCAGATATTGCAGCTTGAAGGCGAGAAGGTTACACCGGCTCAGTCGAGCAAGCGTAAAGAGAGCATCCTAGAATTCTGATGAAGCGGCATCGGCTCCGGTAACATCGCGCAGTAGCGCCGTCACAGGCTCGCGACTTACCAGAATGGAGACAAAATGGCCGGCCGGGTGAAAGGTCAAGCAGATACTGTGGCCTTGGTACTCATAGAAGGTGTGCGTACCTGCCCAGTAGCGGGCGCCTATGGGAGCCGCAAAATTCGCCGCGTGAACGCAAACGCTAAGGATTTCGCCCCGCTCTCCGATGTACAACGTGTAGGCTGCCGGATAGTCATCCGCCGATCGATCGATACGTCCTCCATAGAGTCCGTATCCAACTGAGCGAAAGTCATAGATGTCTTCCGGTATGCCGGCTTCACGATAGGATCGCGCAAGGTCGTCGGCTTCGTCGGTAGTATTGCTCGAATTGCCCCGATCTATTACCCATGCGAAGTCTGAGTCGGTCTGCGAAGGACCCGGCGTCACATTTGGAGCAAACTCTCGTATTGACGAGTCGAACCTGTTCACCGCTAAGCTGAAGACTGGCGTCGCAGGAACGAGCGGAATCGAGCGAAAGTCTCGCGACTTTATAGCGAGGATCATCAGCAAACTAACCGCAGCAATTGGCAGCGCATAACGAATGGGATGGCGATGGGCCGACTTGCCTACGTACGCGG
The DNA here is from genome assembly GCA_963831065.1 of uncultured Pseudomonadota bacterium. Taxonomy (GTDB): domain Bacteria; phylum Desulfobacterota; class Binatia; order Binatales; family Binataceae; genus JAJPHI01. Next base: position 154,528 of record CAWHOQ010000025.1, on the reverse strand, counting down.
CTCCGCGCCTCGCAACCCCAACACAGCGGCGCCAGGCTGGCCGTTGCGCCAGCAACTCAGCGTCAACCACTTCACCCAACGCCGTTCTAATATCCATCCGCAGATCGGCGGGAACACGCAATATAGAGCTTTGACTCCGAATTAAATGCTTTAACTCTCGTTCTTGTGAGAGGCGCCGATGACATTGCAAACAGCTGCTGACGTGAGCGTCGGCAAGGCGCTCCTCACGGCCCCGCAACTCGCCATCAGCGTGAGCAGAGAGGAAATTCTCGACGTAATGATTACAGTCCATCAGCAATAGGATTATAAAGCATCTGAAACGTTAACTTCAGCTCTATGAGCGACGAATTGCGCTGTCAAGTACCTGTTTTCCCCCGCATGAGCGTCGCTTTTTCGAGCGCGAGCCGCATCATCGCGCGCCCCCGCGACACTCGTGATTTGACCGTCCCGAGCGGGATATCAAGAACTATTGCCACTTCCTGATAGTCCAGCTCGTGCACATCGACTAAAAGCAGCGTCTCCCGGAATTCGCTCGGTAAGTCCGCCAGCGCCCGCTCAAGGATCCGGCCCATCTTCCGTCGCGCGACAAATTCCTCTGGACTTTCGTCGGCACTGTCTGCATTCGCACTGGTCGCCTCAACCTCTTGCTGAAACGCTTCGGGGGTGATGGCAAGTTGCTCACAACTCCCCCGGCGGTAAGCGGAACGAAAGAGGTTATACATGATAGTTAACAGCCAAGCGCGGCAATTAGTTCCCGGCTCGAACTGATGAAAGTATTTGTACGCCCGAAGGACGGTCTCCTGAAGCAGATCTTTGCTGTCTTCAGGATTGCGCGTCAGCCGCAGCGCGGCTGTATAAAGCGTATCGAAATGGGGTAGGGCGGCTTCCTCAAATTGTAGCCGACGGTCTCGAGGATTGCGGTTTGATACCATGATCCGCCGCGCGGGACCATACCATGCTTCTGGCTCATCCGCCTAACCCGCCGAAAGAGATACGCGAGTCGGCAAGCTCCGGATTGGCGCCCTGAATTGCGCTTCTCAAAGGAGAGCATTGCGGAATGCGTGAACTTACGGGTTGACGAGTTCGCCGCACTAAGTCGAAATGGTTTGGTGCGACCGGCTCTCGTAGTAGGTCGTGCAAAGCGCAATATGAAAGATCATCAAGGAGCTAAGAATGAACAAGGCGACATTCACGGGTGCGATGCTGGCCACCGCAATGGGCCTGATGTTTACCGCTCAGCCACTGCTGGCTGACGGGGGAGCGGGAGCTCAAGTCAAATGCGTGGGCGGTAATAGCTGCAAGGGGTTGAGCTCGTGCAAGAGCGCCAGCAATAGCTGCAAGGGCCAGAACTCGTGCAAGGGTAAAGGCTGGATCATGACTCCGAGCGCGAGTGAGTGTACGCAGAAGGGCGGCCACGTCGAATAGCAGATTCTGGCCAGCCGATACGACTGAACAGCAGGGTCGCACGGTCTCGATTGATACAGTATGAATCGCTCCAAATTCTCGTCACTAGGCGCGGGGGTCGGACTGCGCCGTCAGCATTATAGCTATGTGCTAGAGAACTGGCCGGCGATGGACTGGTTCGAGGTCATTACCGAAAACTTCATGGTTGAGGGTGGCCGGCCGCTCGAAGTCTTAGAGCAGATTCGTTCGCGTTATCCGATCGTGCTGCATGGCGTCTCGATGTCGGTCGGTTCGGCGGAGGGATCGAACACTGACTATTTACGTGCGCTCGCGAAACTGGCTCGGCGTTTCGATCCCGCATGGATTTCTGATCATTTATGCTGGACGCGGACTGGACGGCATAATCTGCATGATCTGATTCCATTGCCGTACAACGAGGAAGCCGTACGAGTCGCAGCGCGGCGCATCCGGGAAGCGCAAGACGCTCTCGGTCAGCGAATACTCATCGAGAATATCTCCAGTTATCTCACTTATACTCATTCGGTACTAAAGGAATGGGAGTTCGTGGCCGCGGTTGCAGAAGAGGCAGACTGCGGCATCCTGCTGGATATCAACAATGTTTTTGTAAACGCATTTAACCATCGGTTCAGCGCCGAGCAGTATATCGACGGGATGCCGATCGAACGGGTCGCACAATTCCATCTGGCGGGCCATCGTGACTGCGGCACGCATCTGCTCGACACTCATGATCAGCAGATTCATGCCGAGGTGTGGCAACTCTACGAGCATGCCTTACGACGCTTCGGCGCGGTTTCTACTCTAATTGAATGGGATGATCACATCCCGGAATTTGCCGAATTGCAGGCCGAGGTTTCGGCGGCGCAGATGCGCATGGTGCATGTTGCCGCTGCCTCGCAGTCGGCGGCTTAAACGATGGAGCTTGCGCGACTCCAATCGCTGCTTTATCGGCTGATCACAGCGCCGAACGGCGTCGGCGAGGGCTTGCTGAACGAGCCATTAGTCATTGCAGGCGGACTTGAGGAGTTGATTGCCGGAGACGAGCGACTTTCATCTCACGAAAGGCTCGAAATTTATGCCGACGCGTATTTTTACCGGCTACTCGATATATTCAAGGAAGATTATCCGGCGACGCTGGCGGTTCTAGGCGCGACTGACTTCTATAACCTGATCACCGGCTATCTGATCGAATATCCGCCGACCGAGCCATCGATCTTTTATGCGGGTCGTCATCTGGCAGACTTCCTGGCGCATCATCCATTTAGCGAGAGTCGACCTTTTCTGAGTCAACTGGCAAGGCTCGAACGCACGCTTTTGGAGAGCTTTCACAGTTCTGACGCAAACCCACTTGACGGCGCTGCGATGGCTGCAATTGCTCCGGCCGAATGGCCGACGATCGCGATGCGAATGCATCCTGCAGCGCGCCTGCTTGGTTGCGAGTGGCACGTTGAACACATTCTTCGGGCGATCGAAACAGGCCAATCATGGGAAGCACCGTCGCCCGAACCGGTCACAATTTTGGTCTGGCGGCAGCGATCACAGGTTTTTTATCGGGAGCTGGACATTGGAGAACGTTCAGCGCTGATACTTGCGCAGGATGGCGCGATCTTCGCCGCGATGTGCGAGGCGATCGCGAGTGAGTGCGAAGACGCGGAGCCGCTTGCGCGTATCAATGAGTTGCTTAGTCGCTGGCTCGCTGCCGGCCTTTTGATTTCGCAGACTTAGGCTTCGCCGTACGCGTCAGCATCTTTAGCATCAGGCCGAGCGTATAGCGCATTTTTGCGCGCGGCACGATTGCGTCGAGCATGCCATGTTCAAGCAGAAATTCCGCGGTCTGAAAATTCTCCGGCAATTGTTGATTGGTGGTTTGCTCGATTACCCGCCGCCCGGCGAAACCGATCAGCGCGCCGGGTTCGGCCAGGTTCAAATCTCCCAGACTGGCGAACGATGCCGCCACACCGCCGGTAGTAGGATCGCATAGGACCGAGATATACGGCAGGCGCGCATCGCGTAGACGCGCGATCGCCGCGGAGACCTTCGCCATCTGCATCAGCGACAGCGCACCTTCCTGCATCCGCGCGCCTCCTGAGGCCGCGAAGACGATTACCGGCAATCGATGAGCGAGCGCGTGATCCATCAGGCGGGCAATTTTTTCGCCGACCACGATACCCATGCTGCCGCCCATGAAGTTGAAGTCCATGATCGCAACAGCCGCCGCGTGACTTTCGATACTGCCGATGCCGGTTAAAACTGCATCGTTACGGCCGCTCGTGCGCCGCGCCGCTGCGAGGCGTTCGGGATATGGCTTGGAATCGACGAATTCGAGCGGATCTCCGGCAGCGAGATCGGCGTTGAGCTCGCGCCAAGTGCCGCGATCGATCGTGATCGCGAGGCGTTGCTCGACGGTGAGCCGAAGATGATGACCGCATTTCGGGCATACGTTGAGGTTGCGCTCGACTTCCTTGCGAAAAGCAATCTCGCGGCATCCGGGGCATTTCAGCCAGATGTCATCAGCGGATTGAGGGGCTTGGATTGCTTGTGGCTGGGACGACGCGGCGGCTCGATCGGCCATTCAATCTACCTCGGCTGCCTCGGCGAGCACGGGTTTCGCGGCTCGGATACGCAGTTTTCAGTGCGCCGACGAATTCGCCGACGGCCTGTCACCAGATCATCGGACGCGACGTGCTGCTTCGATTAGCTGTGAAATCGCGCTGCCGACCACGACCGCATCGGCGAAAGCCGCAACGTCGCGGGCCTGCTCGGGGGTCGAGATGCCGAAGCCAACGCCGATCGGCAGATCGGTCACGGCGCGCAAATTGCGCACATTGGTTTCGAGATCCGAGGCCAGAGCGGCCCGCGCGCCGGTCACGCCAGTGACTGCGACATAGTAGAGAAATCCGGATGCGTTTTGCGCGATCACGCGGCTGCGCTCGACCGGCGTGGTCGGCGCGAGCAGATAGATGAGATCGAGTCCGGTAGCTTTAGCCGGCTTAGCCAGATCATCAGCTTCCTCGGGCGGGAGATCGACGACCAGCAGACCATCGATTCCGGCGCGCGCCGCATCCGCGCATAGGCGTTCGCAGCCGTAGTGAAAGACCGGATTGAAGTAACCAAACAGGATCAGAGGAATATTGGTCTCGTGCCGGAGTTGCTCGACCATCGAGAGAATCGCGGGGAGCGTCGCGCCCGAGCGCAGGCCGCGCGCGGCGGCGCGTTGATTGGCGGGACCGTCCGCCATCGGATCGGAAAACGGCACGCCGAGCTCGATCAGGTCTGCGCCGCGCGCTTCGAATTCGAGCACCAGACGCCGGGTGCGATCGAGATCGGGATCGCCCGCGACGATATACGGAATCAGGGCGCTCTCGCCGCGCGCACGCAAGCTCGCGAAATTTGGCGGCGATCCGGCCACTGCGACGCGCCATTGGACCTGCTTCATAGATGTCACTCCGAAAGCGCGCGCGACGGTCTGCATATCCTTGTCGCCGCGTCCGGAGAGATTGACGACCATGAGTTGCTCCTTCGGCAGGGTCGGCGCGAGCTTTATCGCATAGGCGACCGCGTGCGAGCTTTCCAGCGCCGGGATTATGCCCTCGGTCTCGGATAGCAGCTTCGAGCGCGTCGAGCGCCTCGGCGTCGGTCACGGCGACGTATTCCGCGCGTCCAATATCTTTGAGCCAGGCGTGCTCCGGGCCGACCCCGGGATAATCCAGTCCGGCGGCAATTGAATGGGTCTCGCGAATCTGTCCCATTTCGTCCTGCAGCAGATAGGTGCGATTCCCGTGCAAGACGCCGACCGCCCCTGCCGTGATCGTCGCCGCGTGCATCGGACCGTTGAGACCCAGGCCCGCCGCCTCGACTCCGATCATGCGCACGTCGGTATCCTTGATGAAGGGATAGAAGAGCCCGATCGCGTTGGAGCCGCCGTTGACGCAGGCGATCACGACATCGGGCAGGCGCCTTCATGTTCAAGCATCTGGCGGCGCGCCTCTTTGCCGATCACCGATCTGAAAATCGCGCACGATCATCGGATACGGATGCGGCCCGGCGGCGGTGCCGATCAGATAGTAGGTATTTCGTACAGTTGCGATCCAGTCGCGCAGGGCCTCGTTGAGCGCGTCCTTGAGGCTCTTGCTGCCGCTATCGACGCGGTGACTTTTGCGCCGAGCAGCTTCATGCGAAAGACATTGAGCGATTGCCGCTCGACATCGACGCTGCCCATGAAGACTTCGCACTGTCGTTTGAACAGCGCGGCCATCGTCGCGGTGGCGACGCCATGCTGGCCCGCGCCGGTCTCGGCGGTGATGCGCTCCTTGCCCATCCGTTCAGCGAGCAGCGCCTGACCGAGCGTGTTGTTTACCTTGTGCGCGCCGGTATGACAAAGGTCCTCGCGTTTGAGGTAAATTTTTGCACCGCCGAGCTTCGCGCTCAGATTGGCGCAATGGAACAGCGGGGTGGGACGGCCAACGTATTCGCGCGACAAACGTTGTAAGGTCGTCGCGGAACTTCGGGTCGCGTCGCGCTTGCTTGTAGGCGGCTTCCAGTTCAAACAGCGCGGGCATCAGGGTTTCGGCCACATAGCGGCCGCCGTACTGACCGAAATGTCCGCGTTTATCCGGCAGACTTTGCATTGGCGATAAAGCTCCTGAGTTTGGTGGCGTCCTTGATTCCGGGCGCGCTCTCGACGCCGCTCGCTACGTCGATGCCGAAAGGCCGCAGCCGCACCGCGGCGGCGACGTTCTCCACCGTCAGCCCTCCGGAAATGAAGACCCGGCTGAGATCATAGGTGTCCAGACCATCGAGTCCGCGGCTCAATCCGGTACCGCCGAACAAGGTTGGATGGAAGGTATCGAGCAGCGTGTAATCGGCTTCGTAATGTGGAAAATTCTCCGGCAGCGTATCGGCTTTGAGCCGCAATGCGCGGATCACCTTGACCGGCCAGCCCTGCAACGCGTCAGTCGTCTTCGTCTCCGTGGAACTGGATGAAATCGAGCTTCAGTTCGCGCACGCGTTCTGCGACATAGCCGCGCGCGGCATTGACGAAAACTCCCGCGACGGCGCATCGCGAGCCGATTGCCTGACGAATCTCAAGCGCACGTTCCAGCTGAAATCGCACGCGGACTCGGCGGATAGAAATTAAACCCAATAATATCCGCGCCGCAGGCGATCGCGCATCGGGCATCCTCGACGCGCGTGATACCGCAAATTTTGACTTGGATACTCATCGCGGAGCGCACTCACTATTCCTTTGTTCTAAGGAACGAATCAGGGTCGCGAGCGCCGCGCGCGGTTGGCCGCTCTTGAGCAGACTTTCACCAATCAGAAAAGCGCGAGCTCCCGCGCGATAGAGCCGTGTGATATCTGCGGGCGATTCGATCCCGCTTTCGCTGACTATCAGCGCTGTACCGGAGTAATTCCGCAACAATTCTTCAGTAGTGGCGATGTCGGTTTTGAAGGTGTGCAGATCGCGATTGTTGATTCCGATAAGTTCCGCGTCGAGCGATTGGGCGCGCGCGAACTCTGTTTCATTATGCACTTCGACCAGCGCCGCGAGGCCAAGCATCTGCGCACTGCGCATCAGATCGGCGAGTTGGTCCTGTCGCAGCATCGCGACGATCAGCAGAATACAGTCCGCTCCGGCCGCGCGCGCCTCGTAGAGCTGGTATTCGTCGAAGATGAAATCCTTGCGCAATAGCGGCAGCTCGACCGCGGCTCGCGCCGCGCGCAGATCGTCAAGCGAGCCTTTGAAATGGCGATCAGTGAGTACCGAAACTGCCGCCGCGCCGCTCGATGCATAGTCGCGGGCAAGCGCAGCCGGATCGAGTCCGGGGAAAATGTCGCCCTTGCTTGGCGACGCGCGTTTGATTTCGGCGATGATGGCCGGAGATTTGGTTCGCAGCGCGCCGATGAAATCGCGCGATTCGGGCGCGCGCTTTGCCGCCTCGATCATCTGATCCAGACTGACGCGTGAGCGGCGTTCAGCCAGTTCATCGCGTTTGGCGGCAAAAATTTTATCGAGAATCGAGCTCATCGTGCTCATTTTCAAATCCGGAGCATCGCTTCGCGAAGGTCCTTGACTCCGCTCGCGGACTCGCTTCGCTCGATGACTTAGCTGGATTGCTGATGTGCGCAGGTTTTCGAGCGTCTCGAGTGCTCGTCCCGAGCGAAGAATCTCGCGCGCGATTCCGATCCCTTCGGCCAGAGAAGCCTGCGCCATTGCCGACATAAATCGCAGCTCCGGCGTTCAAGGCGAGTACGTCCTGTGCCGGTCCCGGCTCGCCGCGCAGCGTGCGTTCCAGCAGGCTCATCGCTTCGTTGACGTCGGCAGTGAGGAAATCAGCGGCGCTCGCGACGGGCAATCCGAACATCTCGGGAGATATCTCGTAGGCGCGCAACTCGCCGTGTCGAACCTCGATAACGGAGGTCGAAGCGGTCAGGGAAATTTCATCGAGGCCGTCATTGCCGTGCACGACCATCGCATGTTCGACTTCGAGCGCGGCGAGCGCCTCAGCGATCGGGCGCAGCAGACGCGGCTCGGCCACGCCGAGAAGTTGATAATGCGGATTGGCCGGATTCGCGAGCGGCGCGATCAGGTTGAAGATCGTGCGAATCCCGAGCGCGCGACGCAGACCGGCGAGCCGCGCCAGCACTGGATGATACGCTGGGGCGAAAACAAAGCAGATGCCGGTACGCGCGAGACAATCGCGCAAGCCCGCAGGATCGAGTTCGAGCCGCACGCCGAAGCGTTCGAGCACGTCCGCTGCGCCGACTCGTCCACTAATCGCGCGATTTCCGTGCTTCGCGACAGGCACTCCGGCACTCGCCGCCACCAGCGCCGCACCAGTCGAGATATTGAAGGTTCCGGCGCCGTCACCGCCAGTGCCCGCAGTGTCCAGCACGCGTCCATCATTGAGGTTCAACGGTGCGCGCCCGCTGACGCATCGCGCGAGCGCCGCCGGCCAGTTCGGCAGCGGTTTCACCTTTCGTCCGTAACGCGACGAGGAAACCCGCGACGAGCACTTCCGGCACGACATTATCGAGAATCTCGCCGAAGACGCTTTCCGCCTCGGCGCATGTCGAGCGAGCGTCCGCCGAGCACGCGTTCGAAGGCTTCTCGCGTCGTGATCATCGCGGCAAGCCGTTCAGAAAATTTTGCAGCAAGCGCCTTGCCTTCGGGGGTGCCGATCGATTCCGGATGGAACTGCACGCCCTCGATCGAATAACGCTTGTGGCGCAGCCCCATGATCTCGCCTTCGGCAGTGCGGGCGCTGATTTCGAGACATTCGGGAATCGGCTTCATCTCCACCAGCAGCGAATGATAGCGCATCGCCTCGAATGGATTGGAGAGGCCGGCGAAAGATTGTGCGACCGTCATGGAGTACCGGCGAAGTCTTGCCATGCATCAGGCGCTCGGCGCGTACGACTCTTGCCGCCGAAGGCCTCGCCCATACATTGATGGCCCAGGCAGACGCCCAGCATCGGAATTTCGCCGGCGAACTCGCGCAGCACATCGACAGAGATTCCCGCCTCGGCGGGCGTGCACGGACCGGGCGAGATAATGATCGCGGCGGGCTTGAGCGCGCGGATTCCCGCGAGATCGATTTCGTCGTTACGGCGGACCGTAAGTTCCGCGCCCAATTCGCCGAGATATTGCACCAGGTTGTAGGTGAATGAATCGTAGTTATCGATCATCAGGACGCGCGTGCTCATGATGGATTACCTCCGATCCGGCGGCTTCGAACTGCGCGCGCCGCGCCGAGCGCGCGAATCATCGCGCGCGCCTTGTTGCACGACTCCTCGTACTCAGCCGCGGGATCTGAATCAGCGACGATGCCGCCGCCGGCCTGAATATAGACGCGGTTGCCTTTGACCAGCAGCGTGCGCAACGCGATCGCGGTATCGGTGTTGCCGGTGTAGCTGAAGTAGCCGACCGCACCCGCATAGACGCCGCGCCGGACCGATTCGAGTTCGTCAATTATTTCCATCGCGCGAATTTTCGGCGCGCCCGAGACGGTGCCTTGCGGAAAGGTCGCGCGAAACGCGTCGAACGCATCCATCCCGTCGTTCAGCTCACCGACCACATTCGACACGATATGCATCACGTGCGAGTAGCGCTCGATTCCCATCAACTCGGTAACCCTGACACTGCCAATCTTCGCGACGCGGCCAACGTCGTTGCGGCCCAGATCGACCAGCATCACGTGCTCGGCAATCTCCTTGGGATCGGCGAGCAGCTCGCGTTCGAGGCTCAGGTCTTCGGCTTCGGTCGCGCCGCGCCGCCGGGTTCCCGCGATCGGCCGCAGCGTAATCTCGCGGCCCTCGACTCGCACCATCGTCTCCGGCGACGCGCCGACCAGCGTATGATCGCCCAGCCGCAGATAGAACATATACGGCGACGGATTAATCGTGCGCAGGCTCCGATAGAGGTTGAACGGATGAGCCGTCAGGGGCGCTTCGAAGCGTTGCGACGGCACCACCTGAATGATATCGCCGGCGGCGATGTATTTCTTGGCCGCCTCGACGATCGCCATATAACCCTCACGGGTCAAATTCGATGTAATTGGAATATCGGTATGATTATTGAGCGGCCGTCCTTCCATTGCGGGCGGAATCGCGGGCTCGCGCAGGCGCTCGATCGTTTGTTCGATTTTGCGCCTGACCGCTCGCATACGCTTCGTGAATTGAACCAAACTCCCCAATCGGCACATTCGCGATAATCTTGAGTGTCTGGCGGACATTGTCGAAGACCAGCACGGTATCGGTGAACATCAGGTAGAGGTCGGGTACGCCGAGATCGTCGTGAACGCTGGCCGGGATACGCGGCTCGAAGCATCGCACGATATCGTAGGCGAGAAAGCCGACCGCGCCGCCAAAAAAGCGCGGCAATCCGGGGAGCTCGGGCGCGTGCAGGCGCTGGAGTTCTCTTCGCAGCTCCTCGAAGGAGTTTTCCACCGAGCGCGATTCGACGGCGCGGCCCGGACGGATCAGGTCCATCCGGCGGTCGCGCGCGCGGATCACGAGCGACGGTTCGGAGCCGAGGAATGTATAACGGCCCCATTTCTCGCCGCCGCGCACGCTTTCCAGCAGGAAGGAATAGTCGCCGCGCGCGACTTGCAGAAAAGCCGAGACGGGAGTTTCGAGATCGGCGGCGACCTCGCGGGCGATCGGAATCAGATTGAAGCCTTGCGCGGCGAGTTGCTCGAACTCCTGTTCGCTTGGGGTAATCATCGCGCTCTCCTATCGGGTCGTCCGTCTCTCAGCACTCAGTTCGCAATCTTTGCTAAACGAAAAAGGCCACGGGGTTCGCCCGTGGCCTCGAAAATCCGTCTAATCCTGAACGACTACGAAACCGGAGGGCGAGCGTTTGCCGCGACGCGCCAACGCCAGCATCCCCATACAGTCTTGATAGTCGTACGATTCATCTTGAAGATTTACTTAGCCATCACGAGGCGCGGATGTCAATCGCCCATTCGACGTCAACTCTATAGGCCAACCGAATTGAGGCGTCTTTTTAGTTTCTGCAAATCATTATCAAATCGACATCGGTCTCTGCGGCGCAGAGCTGGTCCGCGAAGTATGTCAATCGCACTAAGCTACTCTTACTCTTTCAGCTCCGCTTTCAGCCGTTCCGCGACAAACATCTTGAGCAATGATTGATAAGGCACGTCGCGCTTGTTGGCTAACGTTTTCAGGCGATCGAGCATCAGTTTAGGCATCCGGAGAGAAATTGTTTGGGACGAAGGTTTGAGGTTCGGCAATGCAACGCGTTGGCCCTTCCGCCATTCCACAAAGTCGCTGGAGTCGTGACTCGCCCAGAACTCGCGCTCGGTATCTTCGTTCTTAAACTTCGGTATCGGCTTTTTCATGATAACAAGTAGAATCTTCGTTCTTTGCGACTCATATCACGTGCAGAAATCACTCGGATGAGACGCAGACGGATTGTGAACGCTGCGAAGAGCGTTCGTCCAGCATCGGTTTGTCCTAAAGCGTAGAGGCGTTCCTCTTGGTCTGAATGTTCCTCATCCGCAGCCACGACGAGTGGCCGATTGAAAAAGATCTCCTCACACTCGGCCGTCCCGACTCGATGCTTTTCCCAAATTTTAACAGAGTTGCCATCGTCCCACTGAAAGCCTTCACACTTCTCAAGCCGCTCGGCCCAGTTCATTCAAGTAGCATTGTATATGTCCTAAATATACGAAATCAACCGAAGCGTACAAACCTACATCAAATAAAAGGCAGTGGGCGCGAGGAGAAATCCTCGCGCCCACTCGGATTTGAAACAGTTTGAGTTGGAGCTATGCAGTCGCCGCCAGCGGTCCGCGCAGGAGCTTGCCCGGGAGCGCGCCAGTATGCTCGCTGTCGCGCATCAGCACCTGCCCGTTGACGATCGTGGTCTTGATACCCACCGATTTCTGCTTGAGTCGTCGTGCGCCCGCCGGAAGATCGTATTCGAGCGAAGGCATCGTCGGCGAGATCGTCTCGGGATCGAACACGTTGATGTCGGCGAAGTTACCCTCGCGGATCATCCCGCGACCGGTCAAGCCCCAGAACGACGCCAACTCGAAGCTGATCTTGCGGATCGCATATTCGAGCGGAAGCGCCTGACGCTCGCGCACCCAATGGCCCAGCAGATGGGTCTGAATCGACGAATCCATGATCTGCGAGACGTGCGCGCCCGAATCCGAGAAAGTCACAACCGAGCGCGGATGGCGCATCATGCCGAGCACCACATCCTGATCCTCGTTGACGATCGGCTGGATAAAGAACTGCTTCAGATGCTTCTCCAGCGCCAGATCGATGATCAGTTCGAGCGGGTCTTTGCCGGTCTCCTTCGCGATCTGGGCGATCGAACGATAGGGCGGCAGCGGCTTATCGAGCAGGAACAGATAATTGAAATCGGGCTTGCGGGCCTCCGCGCCGATCGCCCGGTCGGGCTTTTCCATATATTCGCGGGCCGCTTCGAGCAAGCGCCGCCGCGAATCGGGATTGCGCAGCGCGGCTTCCTGTTCGGCCAGCGGCAGCTTGCGGATTTCCGCCCAGACTGGATTCCGATCAAACGGCATTGCAGTCTCGAATGAGAGCAACGATGCGATCCAGCGGCTGGTCCCTTGCGCGAGCATCCGGCCGCCCGCCGCGACGGTCTCGTCGATCATGCGGTAGTAGGGGCGCCACGTATGCGGGAATTTGCGCATATAGACGACGCCGAAAGTGGTCGGTACGCGAGTTTCGAGCGCGAGCGACTGCAACCGCCCGAAGAAATCGTGCATCTTCTCCGGATCGCGCTCGATCTCCTCCTGCGCCAGTTCGAACACGCCTGCGCCGAGGTCGCCCATCACGCCGACCAACTCGCGGACCTCGCTCCAGTTGGCAAGCCGGCTCGCGACTGGGCGGCTATCGGGGGTCTCGTGATTGCGATTGCGGGACGTGGTGAAGCCCGCTGCGCCCGCCTTGATCGCGTTGCGCAGCTCGCGCTTCATGGCCGAGAGGTCTTCCGAATTGGCCTCGCTGTCGAAGGCGCGATCGCCCATCACGTAGGTGCGCAGCGCGGAATGGCCGATATAGGAGGCGTAGTTAATTCCCTTGGGCAGGCGATCAACCGCGTCGAGATATTCGGGAAAAGTGGTCCACGACCACTTGATACCGGCTTCCATCGCCTTGGGCGAGATATCCTCGGCGCGTTCGAGATTGCGGATGACGCGGGCCTTGTCCTTCTCGGCGCAGGGCGCGAGCGAGAAGCCGCAATTGCCCATCACGACCGAGGTCACGCCGTGCCAGCACGAGCAGGTGCCGAGCGCGTCCCAGAAGACCTGCGCGTCCATATGCGTATGGCCGTCGATAAAGCCGGGCGACACGATATGCCCTTCCGCGTCGATTACTTCTTTCGCGGAGTCGTTGATTTTGCCGATCGCGGCGATGCGGCCATTTTCGACCGCCACGTCAGCCTGATAACGCGGCAGCCCGGAACCATCGACCACCGTGCCATTGCGAATAACTATGTCGTAGGACATTTTTTCCTCCAGTCAGGAGACCGACCTTTTCGTCTTCCTGCCAGTCAGTTTTTGGAAGCTACTGCGTTATCTATCCCATAACTGGCGTCAATAAAGCCAGTTCAAACCGATATGCAGACCTTGCCGAAATGGGCGCCGCTTTCGAGATGGCGATAGGCGTCGCACGCCTGCTCGAAGGGAAACACCTTGTCGATCACCGGATGCACGCTGTTGACGGTCATCGCGCGATTCATCTGCTCGAACATCTCGCGCGAGCCGACCATGATTCCCTGTATGCGGGCATTCTTGAACAGCAGCGGCATCGGATCGATCTGGCCCGCGCCCAGAGAATCCCGATCAGACTGACGACGCCGCCCGTCTTCACCGCGTTGATCGACTTCGGCAGGGTACCCGCGCCGCCGATCTCGACCACGTGATCCACGCCCGCGCCGCCCGTCACTTCGAGGACGGCCTTGTCCCATTCGGGTGTGGTTTTGTAATTGATAACGTCGGATGCGCCCATCTCCTTGAGACGTTTGAGCTTGGCGTCGCTGCTGGAAGTCGCGATGACGCGCGCGCCGAACATTTTTGCGAACTGTAGGGCGAAGATCGAAACACCGCCGGTGCCCATCACGAGCACCGAATCGCCCGGCTCAAGATGGCCTTCGGTGACCAGCGCGTTCCATGAGGTCACCGCGGCGCAGGGCAGCGTCGCCGCCTCTTCGAAGCTCATATAATCGGGAATCCGCACCAGACCCGCTTCGCGCAGCACGACGTATTCAGCGAGCATCCCGTCGATGCCGCCGCCGAGCGCCGTGCTGTACATGCCGGCGAACGGCGGCCCGGCGAGCCATCCCTGGGTGAAGATGCCGGCGACGCGATCGCCTTTCTTCCATTGCGTTACGCCGGGGCCGGTCTCGACGACTTCACCCGCGCCGTCGGAGGTTGGGACGAGCGGCATTTTCATCATTCGCGCGAGCGCGCCCTTGACGATCGCGAGGTCGCGATAATTAAGCGAGGTTGCGCGCACGCGAATCAGGACCTCGCCGGGTCCAGGCTTGGGAGTTGACACGCTCGGTCAATTTGAGACTATCGATGCCCTTGGGTTCGGTGATTTCGTAGAGCTTCATCGGTTTCGCTCCTCATGCGACTCTTCATATCATCAAGAGTGTCCGCGAGCACACCACTTCAACCATCGCGATTCTATGCCTAGAGCGATAAGACTTGGCGCAGGCCGCTTTCGATTTCCTGCATTCGAGGTTGAGAGATTTGGCTGATGCGTTCGACTAGGGCCTGTTTACCTATAGTGACGATTTGGGAGACATTCACAATCGAATCTTTCGCGAGCCGGCTTTCGCTTCTGCGCAACATCACGTTGCCAGGGGCTGAGGCCCGCCGCAGATTCGAAGTCAAGGCCGCCACAATTACAGTCTGAATTGAACTGTGGTTAAACGCGTCGGATTGAACAATGAGTACTGGGCGTCGATAGCCTGGTTCTGAACCTCGCGGCTCCGGCAGAGTGGCCCACCATATCTCGCCCCGTTTCACTACCAATCTTCGGTATTCAACGAAGCCGCTTGCAGCGCGGCGAGCACCGGGTCGAGCTTCGCAGGCTCCTGATCGTAGATCTCATTCAACCTGGCGGTCACGTCGTCTTTCTCACGTTCCGCGACATAACGTTCAAGGGCATCCGCGTACAGACGGCTGCGTGGTACCCGCATCCGCTTGGCTAATCGCTCGGCGCGGCGAAACAACGGCTCAGGAATCGAAACTGCCGTTTTCATAACTGGAGTATAACCTTAGTTATACTACATACAAAAACATACCAGAGGCGGCGCGAAACACCTTCACTGTTTGACACCGACCATCATGCCGGACTAGCAACGCATAAGACGGAAAGTCCGGCACGGAGGAAGATCATGCCCGATGCAGCCGCGAACCTATCGCAGATAATTGAAGTCAGCGAGCGCGAATGGCAGCCGATGACCCCAACCATCAAGGCCAAGCTGCTCTGGTCCGACCCGGCGACCAAACGGCGCGCGCAGCTTACTCGGTTCGAGCCCGGCGCGACCCTGCCGATGCATCGGCACGCCGGCGACGAACTCCTCTATGTGATCGAAGGGTCCATCACTGATGAGGCGGGTACGGTGGCGGCGGGCAGCGTCGGTTATCGTCCCGACGGATGCACGCATAGCGTGACCAGCAAGAATGGCGCGACGGTTTTCGCGATTATCACCGGCGGCGTCGAATCGGCGAAAGAAGTCGGTGATGCGCCCCGCTCGCAGACGATCGTGCTCAGCGAGATTCCGTGGAGCGACGCGATGCCGGGCGTCAAACAGAAGCCGTTTTGGAGCGACCCGGCAACCAAACGTCGCGCGATCCTGGCGCGTTTCGAGGCCGGGGCAAAGCTGCCGTTGCACAAGCATATCGGTGACGAGTTGGTGTTCATGATCGAAGGCTCGAACTTCGACGAATCCGGCGAGGTGCGCACCGGCAACGCGAACTATCGTCCGAACGGATGCACGCATACCGTCTCATCGAAGCACGGCGGGACCGCGATCGCGTTCGTGACCGGCGGCGTAGAGATGATCAAAGGCTAGCGATGCTTCGTATCAGCGAGAATGTCGAATCGCTTTGCGGAGGTCCTTCGACTACGCTCGCAGACTCGCTTCGCTCAGGATGACAGATCAGGCATGCCGATCTCGCGGTAGCTCAGAAGGCGCACTATGAAAACGATGTTCGGGGTGTTCGATCATATCGAGCGGCGCGGGTGATTCGCTTGACGGCCTTTACGAGGGGCGGCTGAAGCTGCTCGAACAATACGACGCGGCGGGCTTTTACGGCTACCACGTCGCCGAGCATCACGCGACGCCGCTCGGGATGGCGCCGTCGCCTGGGCTGTTTCTCGCCGCAGCGACCCAGCGCACACGCCGCATCCGGCTTGGACCGCTGGTCTATCTGCTGCCGCTGTATAATCCGCTGCGGCTGGTCAGCGAGATTTGCATGTTGGACCATCTGAGCAATGGCCGCCTCGACCTCGGCGTTGGACGCGGAGTGTCGCCCTTCGAGCTGGCTTATTACGGCGTCTCGTTTATGGATTCGCGGGAGATTTTCGAGGAGGGGTTGGCGGCGCTGATCAAAGGATTGCGCAATGACCATCTGGAACATCGCGGGCCGCACTATCGGATCGATCGTGCGCCGATGGAGCTCAAGCCGCTGCAACGTCCGAATCCGCCCTTCTGGTATGGCGTGACCTCACCGGAAAGCGTGAGCTTTGCCGCCCGCCATGGGATGCATATGGTCGGGCTCGGGCCGATCGCGATGGTCAAAGGGATGACCACGCAGTATCGCGAAGAGCTTAGCACGTCATAAAGGTGAGCCGCAGGATACGAATCCGCACATGACTGAGCCGATCATGGGTGCGATTCGCCACGCGTATGTAGCTGCCGACGAGCGCGAAATCGATTCAATCGCGGCGCCAGCCTATAAGCAGTATTACGACAATATCACAAAGTTATGGCGGGACTTCCGCACCCTGCCCGCTTATGGCTTTACGCCAGATTTGCGCGTCGCCGCGAAAGCTGAGGCCGCAATCGTCGGGACGGCCAGTCAGGTACGCGACCAGGTCGGGCGCTTCTTCGAGGGCAGCGGAGGCAATTACCTCGTGCTATCCTTCGCGTGGGGCAATCTGAGCAATGATGCTTCGATGCGGTCGCTGGACCGCTTTGCAACCGAGATCATGCCGCAATTTATCCGCTAATTGTGTCCGAGCGCTGACGTATTGACGTACAAGGGGTCGCCTTGCGGACTTTGCAGGCACTCCGTATTATCAATTGATAAGCCAGTCGCTATGCCCTCAGCAGAGGATTCTAATAATGCCTTGGACCGGCGACTCTGCATAAATGCCTCTTAATCATCTAAAGAACGCTGTCCCGACGCTGGACTGCGCTAGTCGGACGGAACACCGGTCAGTTGAAACGTGAAATAGTTATCAATGCCTCAGCTCTTGAGGTCAGGGTAGCGCTGCTGGAAGACGGCGCGCTCGCGGAATTCTATCTCGAACGCAATCAGCGCGGCGGACTCGCGGGCAATATCTACAAGGGAAAAGTTACGCGGGTGCTGCCTGGGATGCAGGCGGCCTTCGTCGATATTGGCCTCGAGAAAGCCGGCTTCTTGCACGTCTCGGATTTCCGCAACGAGGACGATGGGTTCGGCGCAGCTTCCGAGGTGATCGGCGAGGAAGATGTCGAAACTGAGCCGGTCGGCGACGAGGAAGCGACCGAGGTCGCAGGCGAACTTGATATCGACGAGACTGTCACGATAGCAGCGGTGGACTTGACCGACTCGGCCATCGGCGAGCCTGAAGTTGGCAAGCCGGAACTGGACGAGGGAGCACCGCGGCGGCGCGGTCGTCGGCGGCGCGACCCGCATCCCCGCGTGCATCAGCCAATCGAGCAGCAACTCAAGCGCGGTCAGGAGATTATCGTCCAAGTCGCGAAAGAGCCGATGGGGACTAAGGGCGCGCGCCTGACCTCGTTTATCTCGCTGCCGGGCCGTCATCTGGTTTACACGCCGACCAGTAATCGGATCGGCATCTCGCGACGGATCGAAAGCCGCGAGGAACGTGGGCGCCTGCGGACTGCGGTCAAGGAGCTAACGCCGCCACAGGGCGGCTTTATCGTGCGGACCGCCTGTGAAGGCGTCAACAAGCGTGAAATTCAACGCGATGTGGCGTTTCTAACCAAGCTCTGGAGCTCGATCGTCAAGCGTAGTGAATCGTCGCGCTCGCCGGCGCTTCTGTATGACGATCTGGAAGTCGCATTGCGCATCGTCCGTGATCTTTTTTCGAGTGACGTCGAACGGCTCCGATGCGACGATCCCGGTACTTACAATCGAATCCTTGAATTCATCCACACCTACATGCCGCGACTGCGCTCGCGCATCTCGCTTTATGAAGAGCCCGAACCTATTTTCGACCGCTATGAAATCGAGCAGCAACTCGATCGCGCGCTGGATCGCAAGGTATGGCTCAAGTCGGGCGGCTATCTGGTGATTGATCAGGCTGAGGCGCTCTCGGCTATCGACGTGAATACCGGGCGCTTTGTCGGCAAGCGCAATCAGGACGACACGGTACTGCGCACCAATCTGGAGGCGGCTGAGGAAGTCGTCAAGCAACTCCGGCTGCGCAATATCGGCGGCATCATCATTGTCGATTTTATCGATATGGCGCGCGAGGCTGATCGCAAACGCGTCAGCGAAATACTGGCGCAGGCGCTCAAACGTGACAAGGCGCGCAATTCGATGCTCAAGATTTCGGAGCTTGGGCTGGTTCAAATGACGCGCAAGCGCACCCGTGAGAGTCTCGAAGAGATGCTCACCGAGCCATGCCCCCACTGCGAAGGCCGGCGCGTAGTGAAGTCCATCCCGACGCTCTCTGCCGACGTGATTCGTGGGATTCAGCGGACTGCCGCGCGCCATCGGCACAGTGACATGCTGGTGGTCAAGGTTAATCCAGCCATCGCCCGGTATCTGTATGATTCCGGCGCAAAGGAACTCGAACGGGCCGAACGCCTGTTGCAAGTCAAAATAATTCTTCGTTCGTCCGAAGCGATCGCGCCCGGCGCCTTCGAGCTTGCTCCCGCCACCGCCGCCGCTTAATTCCGTTACCCAGAAATTATTGAGCTACTCTGACTCGAAGTAGCTGCCAATCGGCTTGGGCGCTTGCTACGGTTTGTGATACCCAAAGCAGAAGTACTCCTTTCCCAAGGAGGTTGCCCTATGCCATCGAACCGAACAGTCGCTTATGACGAACTGGTGCACGAGGACCGCGTTCATTCCCGCGTTTATACCGATCCGCAAGTCTTCGAGGACGAGATAGACCGGATTTTCCATCGCGGATGGGTGTTTGTCGGCCATGCCAGTGAAATCCCCAACCCTGGCGATTACCGGCTGGCATGGATCGGCCGTTACCCGATCATCATGGCGCGCAGCGACGACGGCGAAGTCCGGCTGCTATCCAATCGCTGCCGCCATCGCGCGAACACCGTCTGTCAAATCGAGCGCGGCAATGCGCGATTCTTCCGATGCGATTATCACGGCTGGATGTACCGCAATGACGGGCGAGCTCGCCTCGGTGAGTTATCCCGAAGGTTATGATCGTTCATTCCGCAAAGAGGATTTCGGACTGATTCCATTGCCGCGGATGGCGAATTATCGCGGTTTCATTTTCGGCAGTATCACGCCGGACCGGGATGAGCCTTCAGGACTATCTCGGGAAGGCCGCCGAGCAAATCGATCTTGTTCGTGGATTTATCGCCGCTCGGTGAAATCGACGCGCGCGGCGGGATTCATAAGTACAGCTATCGCGGCAACTGGAAGATGCAGATCGAAAATTCGATGGACGGCTACCATCCGAATTTCGTGCATAAGACCTTCTTCGGCATGATGGGACGGCGTGGGATCAAGACGCCGACGCGCCATTTCGGCGGCAGCTCGATTGCGGTCACCCGCGATTTTGGCCACGGCCATGTGATGCTCGATTATCGCGAATGTAATCGAGACGGACAGATACTCAATGTCGTGCAGGGTGGGGACAGCTACCGCGAAGCGATGGTCGCGCGCTATGGCGAAGAACGCGCCAAAGAAATTATGACCAGTGGCGGGACTCATCTGCTGGTATTTCCGAATCTCGTGATGATCGGCGTGCAACTCAGGGTCGTGCGCCCGCTCGCTCACGATCAAACCGAGGTCTATCTCTATCCGACGCTGCTGAAAGGGGTCGAGCCGGAGCTGAATCAATGGCGGCTGCGCGGACACGAGAGCTTCTTCGGACCGGCGGGATTCGGCGCGCCGGACGATCTCGAGATGTTTGAGCGGATGCAGGTCGGGCTCAAGAATGAGCTTGATCCATGGGTGATCCTGTCGCGCGGCATGACGCGAGAACGGCGCGAGCCGGATGGCACGCGCGTCGGGCACGTCACTGACGAAGTGACTCAGCGCGGAATTTGGCGCGAATGGAAACGAGTGATGACTGGTCGCGACGAGGAAACCGAGAACGCCGAGTCGATGCGCCTGATGGCCGTGGACTAGCCGGAGCATCGCCGGTGGCAAACCTGCGCGAGCGCGTTGAGGAGTTTCTCTGCTTCGAGGCCAGACTGCTCGACGAGCACCGTTACGAAGAGTGGTTGGCGCTCTGGACCGAGGACGCCCTTTACTGGGTTCCGTGCAATGCGGATGATGCCGATCCGGCGCTTCAGGCGATGATCATCTACGATAATCACGCTCGCTTGAGCGAGCGGATCTACCGGCTGACCAGCGGAGCAGCGTGGGCGCAGCAACCACGCTCGCGCACCCTGCGCCTGATCTCGAATCTTGTGGTGCGGGAGAACGAAAATGATTATGCAGTCGAGTCGAACTGCTTGATCGCAGAACTGCGGCGATCGCGGCAGGACCTCTTTGCCGCGCGGATGCTGCATACGTTGCGGCCTGCCGGTGACAGCTTCCGGATCGTGCTCAAGAAGGTCCTGCTGCTGAACAATGACGAAGCAATCGATAATCTGACGTTTCTGGTTTGACTCAGTCCCAGTTTTGTCATCCTGAGCCGGCGAGCAGCGCGAGCCGTGTCGAAGGATCCACGCGCAGCGCTCCGCATCGCTTCGCGGAGGTCCCTCCACTACGCTCGCAGACTCGCTTCGGTCGGGATGACAAAACCAGGTTTGTGTTGAAATTCCCTAGCCCAGCGATCTCACTGACGGGATCACGTTTGAGGCGAAGCGCTCCATCGCCGCCATCACGTCACGATGGGGAATGCGGCCGCCCGGATTGAACCAGCATACGAGCTGATTGATCCGCGCACCTTCGTAGATCGCGTTGATCCGCCGGATACATTCCTCGGGCGGACCGAACACCGCCATCGAGCGATCGATGTCGTCCCACTTCATACTAAGCGCGCGCTCGCGCACCTGCCTGAGGTATTGATACGAGCCTTCATATTGGCCCTGATCTCCCAATAACGCCTGCTCTCCGATGGTGCGAAAGTAATGCATCATCGAGGGTTCGTACTCGGCGCGCGCCTGCGCGATAGTTTCGGCGGTACAAGCGAAGAAGAGCGCCGCAACATCGCCCGGCATCGAACCTGCCCCGGCGTTTGCAAGCGCGTCGCGATATTTGCGCACGTGGTCGAAAAATCCCGGAAGCGGATTGATCGGCGACGCGACCATCACGTTATAACCATTCGCGCCGGCAAATTCGGCAGTATCGGGACTGTTGGCGGCGATTCGTATCGGCGGATGGGGTTTTTGCAACGGCTTGGGCGCAACCGCCACTTCGGGAATCTGATAGAAACGGCCCTCATACGAGAACGATTCATTCGCCCACGCCTTGCGAATAATCGCGAGGCTCTCCTCGAAACGCTCGCGACTCTCCTCGCGCGGCACGCCATAGCCGCGAAAATGCACCGCGATCGTCCCGCGCCCGACGCCTAGTTCGAGCCGTCCGCCGGTGAGGATGTCCGTCACCGCTGCTTCTTCCGCAACGCGCAGCGGATGATGAAATGGCAGTAACACCACGCCAGTACCAAACCTGATCCGGCGCGTGCGTTGGGCCGCCGCGACCGCCACCTGCAACGGCGCCGGCATAATCGAGAAGCGATGGAAAAAGTGAAGCTCGGCCAGCCACGCGGTACTGAAACCGAGTTCATCAGCGAGGATTATCTGCTCGATCGTCTCACGATAACGGTCCGCCTCAGATTGGTCGGAGTCGCACGGCATCTGGAAAAAAAATCCGAATTTCATTGATCAGACCCCTAAGCGATTAATTCCGACCCGCCTGGAGCTCCAGACTGTCTCAATTAAACCGCAAATGATAGTTGGGCGCCTCGCCACAGCGGCGGCTTCTTTCTATCCGGCGTTTCATTTTAAAAGCTTATCGAAAAGCTCATTGAGCATTGAAGGGCCCGTTGGAGTGGGCGTCGGCGTGGGCCCTGGCGGCGCTCCTGAACGTCGCGCCTTGATGCGGAAGGAGATTTTTACTTCCTTGCCGGCGGGTAGCGCGAAGAGGAGACGCGGCGGTTTGATCCCGTAATCGGTGTAATTGAAGCTGAACTCTCCCCACGCGGTAAATCCTCCGTCAGGGTTGAGCGAAGCCTCGACCGGCACACTGATCGGGCGAGTGACGCCATGCAAAGCCAGATTTCCGATCACAGTCGCGTCGCCCGCGTCTCCCTGGGGAACGATTTGAACGTCCTTCAGTTGGGTGCTGTCGAATTCAATCGAGGGATACTGTGAAGTGTCGAGAGTCGAACTGAGTACATTGCGGTCCCGCATCGAGACTGCCCGATTCGTAAGTGGTAGCATCGATGATCAATTTGACGCGTCCGGTCGCCGCAACATTCTTCGGGTCGCCATCGATCTCGCCGGTGAGTATCCGAAATGTTCCGGTGGTGGTCGGATGATCGCGGAAGTTATTGAGCGGCTCGGTCACGGTCGCCTTGATCTCACTATTGAGGGTATCCGGCTCGAGGTGAATCATCTCGGCGCACGCGAAATCGAGAAACACCAGCTGGATTGCCAGAAAAGTTGCCGCGCATCCAAGCCATCGCACTACCATTTGTCCCCCTTCACAAGATTCAGGCGAATCTTCGGCGCGCCAACGCGGCGCCCGTCGCAGCGTACAGGATTCCGAAGCCGAGATTAACCGCTGTGGGCAGCGCGGCTGCGGAGGCCGGCAAATCGCGGATCATCAAATCGTTAAACGCGCGCATCGCCCAGGTGGTCGGCAAGACGAGCGCGACGGTCTGCATCCAGGCCGGCTCGAAATCGATCGGCCACCAGCATCCGCCCATCGCCGCCATCGTCATTATCACGATCGCGCCGATCGGCAGGACGGCATCGCGAGTACGCCCGGCGCTGGCGACGATCAGGCCGAAACCGGCGGCGGCAAATGCGATCGCGGCGGCGGGCGCGAGCAGCGCAACCGGATGTGGACCGAGCGACATTCCGAACGCCACTGTCCCGATCGCAAAGAGGATTACGAGCTGCGCAAAGCCAATCACGAACCGCGCGATTACTTTGCCAATCAGCGTCGCATTGAGCGGCGCGGCACTCGCGCGCAGCCGCGTCAGGGTACCCCAGTCGTGTTCGTCGATTAATGCGAGCGCCAGCCCGATCAGCATTCCGATCAGCAGAAAAGTAATCGCGAAACCGGGGACCTGAAGATCAAAAGCGTTGAAGCCGTATTGTGTACCACCCCGACTTCGATCAGCGGATTCTTCGACCACGCCAAGATTCCCCGGGATTAAAATGTCTTGATTGAGAGGCGGAATCGTTATCTCAGGCATCGGCGGTAGGTCGAATCGCGCCGGAGCAGTGGGAAGCTGGATTTTCGGCTGCGAGCGCCGCACCGCATCAAGCAGTTGCGACTCACTCGCTTGCAAGTCAATCGCCGGTGGAGGCGTATCGAGCAATCGTGCGAGACCGGCCGGAAGCTCCGGGAATTTCGGCGGCGCGGGGATTTCGGAAGCGCGGCGCCCGGCGTGAGCTTTAAGCTCCGCGAACCAATTGTTGAACTGATTCCGTGCATCCGTTAGTTGCGCGAAGTACGTGTGGAACTGATCCTGTGCCGACTCCTGCTCACGCGAGCTTGCGGTAATTTGCTGATTGATCTGCGCCAGTGCGGCGCTGACCGCTTGCACGAGTGCCTCGCGCATCCGTTCGCTCGCCTTACTAAGTTGCTCTTGAAACTTTGCGCGCGCCGCCCGTTGACTCACGACTAACTCACGGCGGAGCTGTTCAAAACGGTCGTGCAAGGAGCGCATCTGGTCAGCGGTTTCAGCAAGATCGACGCCGCGCCGCCGCCGCTTGCAGTCCGATCGTTGCACGCGCTCTGGCCGCCGCTTCCGCGCTGATCTGCCGGCACAACGCAGCCAATGCGACCTCAATGCGAACGGTTTGGAGATAGCGTACCGGGTCAGTGATCACTAGAAAATCGATATTGTCGCCGCGCGTGATCGCCGCACTGGTGCCGCGCGGAATAATCAACGCCAGTAACGCACGTCGATTTTTGATCACTAACTCGCGTGCCGCCGCGCGATTATCCGCAGCGATGGTGCGAATTCCGGGTTGCGCGTCGAGCGCTGCGATGACGGCGTGAGCAATTATCCCGTGATCTTCATCCAGCACCGCAATTGTATAGACCGTTCCGCGCGGCGCGGCGCCATAGATATTCGCGAGCGAAAAGCCTGCCGCGGCGATTACCGCTATGGGCGCGATCAGCAGCATGAAGAGACCAACGCGATCACGCCATAATAATCGCCACTCTTTGGCAATCGTCAGCCCGACCGCGCGTGCCATAAGCTTCATGCATCAGCCGGATCGTCGCGGAGGGCGTGGCCGGTCAGCTTGATGAAAGCATCATGCAAATTGGCGCGTCGCAGATTGAATTCAATTATGCCACTGCCGAGTGCTTCTGCAGTCTTGATGATCTCGATAACCCGATCGCTGCTATTAAGCCCCAGTGCGACTATCGAAGAATCCACGTTCTCGGGAGCCAGCTCAACCACACTCGGCAAACACTTACTCCAGTCCGGGGGAAGCGGAATCCGGGTCTTAAGCTCAATTCGTGTAGTCACGCCGGCTTGGGCGATCAGTTGTGACACCGAGCCTTGACCTACGATCCGGCCATGGTCGAGCAGGATCACGCGCTTACATAAACGCTCCACTTCTTCCATGTAATGCGTGCTGTACAGACATGCGGTTCCGTTGGCGGCCGCCTTTTCAAGCATCACAAAGATCAGCTCGCGCGATTGCGGATCGACTCCGGCCGTCGGCTCGTCGAGCAGCAGCAGCGACGGTCGATGAGCCATCGCGCAAATCAGGTTTAGCCGCCGTTTCATCCCACCAGAGAAGGTCCCGGCCAGGTCGTCGGCACGGCTCGCCAGGCCGGCATCATCAAGCAGTTCCTCAGCGGTTTGCCGGGCAGCACTGCGCGTAAGACCCTGCATCCGGGCAAAAAAGATCAGATTCTCATTCGCGGTCAAACTCGGATAGAGCGCGAGTGATTGCGGCGCAAACCCAAGTTGTCGCCGCGCGGCCTCCGAGTCTGCGGAAAGATCGCGATCGTTGATGAGCACGGTCCCGGCATTAGGCTCCAACACGCCCGCAATAATCGACATTGTAGTGGTCTTGCCTGCTCCATTCGGTCCGAGCAGTCCGACCAGTTCACCGGAACCGAGCGATATATCGCAACTTTCCAAGGCAAGGTGAGAGCCGTAACTCTTTCGCAATCCGGTGGCTAAAAGTGGAATAGAATTCGCCGGGCCGCAGCGTATATCTGGTAAACTTCCGCGAGGCGGTGGGCAATCGCCCTCGGTGCTCAACGATAGCTCACGAATTCGAGCAGATTACCGTCCGGATCGAGAAAATAGCGACAATCGTGGTCGCCCCAATCGATTACCGGCGCGACCTCCACACCAGCAGCCTCAAGGCGCTCGGCTGCTTCATGAAAATCCGCGCGATTGACCTTAAAGGCGTGATGACCCCTTCCGAGTGGATAACTGATGCGTGAGCGGCGCTCATCAGAACTCAGCGGCGGGCGGGCGACCTTAAACAGCGCGAGATTCTGGGTCCCGCATCGCAGCAGAACCTGATCGCCGAAGCGCGCCACGACGCTCAATCCGAGTACTTCTATATAGAACCGCTCGGCACGTCCAAGTTCACTGACTTCAAGGCCAAAATGGTCGAGCTCTTCAAGCTTCATAGTTGATGATCGCGCTCCACTCTGATCGATCGTCTCTGATCGAGCGCATCGCATCAACTGTTATTCATAATGGTACAACTCGATTATCCCAAAGCGGTAAGTAAGAGACCGGTCAAGTAATGACCTTCCTGATGGCCCAGCAGCACGGGATGATCCGGTGCTGGTCCGAGCCGCTCAACGATGCGAAAAGTACGTCGCGCGCGGCTCTGCGCGATTTGGACCGCCCTCACAAAGTTTTCGCCCGCAAGATGCGCCGAACAACTGAAGGTCAGAAGAGACCCACTACGCCCCACCGCACGCATCGCAAGCGCGTTCAACTCGACATATAACTGACTGGCACGATCAGCATCTTTGATACTCCGGGCGAAAGGCGGCGGATCGATCACCACCACGTCAAACTGATCGCGATTCGCACGAAGATAATCAAGCACGTCAGCTCGCACGAAGACGCATCGGTCCTCGCTATAGCCATTTAGTTCGAGATTACGTTGCGCCCATGCGAGCGCCGGCGCAGAGCTATCAAGCGCGACCACCTCACGTGCGCCGCCCGCCAGCGCTGCCAGCGCGAATCCGCCGCTGTAGCAGTAGGCATCGAGGACACGCGCAGCCTGCGCTATTTCGCGCAGTCGGTAACGATTCTCTCGCTGGTCAAGAAAGCCGCCAGTCTTTTGTCCCCGCTCGAAATCGATCATCAGGCGGACGCCGCGTTCTTCGACAATCGCCTCGGATAATCGCTCTCCGAAAAGTAAGCCGGTCCGATCGCTCAGACCCTCTTGGCGCCGAACCGCTCCCGCGCTCCGCTCAATGATTGTCGTAACTGTCGGCAGTCTGTTCCGCAACTGATCGATTAATTCGTCGCGGAGCTGCTCGGCCCCGGCGGTCAGTATCTGCACGACCAGAGCGTCGCCATAGCGATCGATGACGATACCGGGAAGGCCGTCGCCTTCGCCGTTGATCAGTCGATAGCAGTTGGTATTCGGCGAAATGATCTTCTGTCTGAAGGTGATTGCCTGATCGAGTCGATGACCGACAATCTTTTCGGGTGGAACCGCGAAATCGAACGCTATCATTCGAACCGCGATTGTGGTCCGGGAATTGTAATAGCCGAAGCCGAGCGCATCGCCGCCCGCGTCGCGAACTTCCACCCCATCGCCGGAGGCCAGGCCATCTCGGCTCAACTCGGCCGATCGCCCGCGAGAAAATCCAGGGATTGCCGCCGCGCACTGGTCCGTCGCGGCCAGCTTTGAGATGAATTCGTCCGCGAAGTTCCACGCGCGCTCCGAAGCTGCGAGCTTACTCCAACCAGTCGGCTTCGCCCGGCCGGACGAATTCCCCGCTGCGACCGCCGCTTTTGCGGATTAATCGAATCCCTCCGATCACCATCGCACGATCAATCGCCTTCGCCATGTCATAGATCGTCAATGCGGCGGCGCTGGCCGCGACCAATGCCTCCATTTCGACGCCGGTCCGCGCTTGCGTGATCGCGCGCGTCTGGATCTCCAGTTTCGAGTTTTTGTGGTCGGGGCGAAAATCAACTTCGACGCTTTCGAGCGGAAGCTGATGGCATAACGGGATTAATTCGTAAGTCCGCTTAGCCGCCATGATTCCCGCGATTCGTGCAGCGGCGAGCGCTTCGCCCTTCTTTAGTGTGCCGCCTATTATCGCATTCAGCGTCGCGGCTTCCATGCAGATCGCGCCTCGCGCGATCGCTTCGCGGCGGGTCACCGCCTTCGCACCGACATCGACCATGCGCACGCGGCCGCGCTCGTCCAGATGAGTCAGTCGAGTCGAGTCGCGGCCTGGGGCCGTCAAGATTTTTTTGTCTGCCATTCGATCCGTAGTTTCGGGCTGATGCCGCCTCATGTATATAATGACGGCACCGTGTCCAGTTCGCTTCTGCGCGCACCTGCTATTTTGGTACTTATCATAGAGCAATCAGCATGACTGACGAACTTCATCGTCTGGTAATTCTTGGTTCAGGACCCGCCGGTCTGACCGCCGCGCTCTATAGCGCGCGAGCCAATCTCGCCCCGCTTTTGATCGAGGGAGTTACGCCCGGCGGCCAGTTGACGATCACGACCGAAGTTGAAAACTATCCGGGCTTTGAACACGGGATCCAGGGTCCCGAGATGATGGAGATTTTCCGCAAGCAGGCGGAACGTTTCGGCACCAAATTCATCATGGGCGAAGTCAGTGCAGTGAAGCTTGCCGCCCAGCCCTTCGAACTCTCGATTGAAGATAAAACGATCCGCTGCGAGGCTCTGATTATCGCCACCGGCGCGTCGGCGAAGCTGCTGGGAATCGAATCCGAGCGGCGGTTGATGGGCTATGGCGTCAGTGCCTGCGCCACCTGCGATGGCGCATTCTTCAAGGGGAAGGAAGTTTTGGTAGTCGGCGGTGGCGACACTGCAATCGAAGAAGCCACTTTTTTGACGCGCTTCTGCACCAAGGTCACAATCGTTCATCGCCGCGATCAGCTTCGCGCGTCGAAGATCATGCAGGATCGTGCGCGCAAGAATCCGAAGATCGCTTTTATCTGGGATTCCGGCATCGACGAAATCTTTGGCGATCCGAAAACCGGTGTATCCGGTGTACGACTCAATAATTTCAAATCTCACATCGCAATGGATCTCAAGACCGATGGCGTCTTCATCGCGATCGGCCATCAGCCGAACACGGCGATTTTTCAAGGCCAGCTCGCGACCGACGAACTCGGATATTTGAAAGTGCGGCCCGGCTCGACCTTCACGGACGTTGATGGTGTGTTCGCCGCCGGTGATGTGGCCGACCGCGTCTATCGTCAGGCCGTAACGGCTGCCGGTACCGGATGTATGGCCGCGATCGATGCGGAACGATGGCTTGAAGCGAACCATTCGTGAATGCCGCGCACCATCCTCTCAAACCTGTTGGCTGGCTTCCGAAGCTGCTCCGAAAGAATAATTCCTGAGGACCAGAATGAGCGCGGCTGAACTAACTGATGCCGGCGCAGTGGAAATCTCCCTGCCCAAATCAACCGGTGAGCTGAAAGCCCCGACAGGCTCTCTAAAAGCGCCCGTCACACCCGGCGCGGCATCGATGATCGGAGTTATATCGGATCGGCGTGGATTTACGATCCGATTGGCCGAGCTGATCGTGCTGATGATCGCGATTGTCGGCGCGGTCGCCTTCGGATTGGGTATTAGCAAATATCTGCGCGAACATCGCTATGTAGGGGCTTATCTGATGGCGTATGCGGTGTTTCGATGCGCCGATCTGCTGGTCCGCGATGATGCTGCATTGGGACTCGATCGGGAACGCTTCTCACGCCGCATCATGTATGAACTTCCGCTACTGGCGCTGTTCTTCGCTGCGCCCTTCGAACGAACTTACATCTATGGCGGAGAAGCTCCGCGATGGCTCGCGGCGCTCGGTCTTCTGATCGAGCTCGCCGGGCTCTGGCTCGCGCTTGGCGCTCGCATCCAGCTCGGGTTCTTCTCACCGTCGTCAAGTGCCGACGAAACACCAGCGCTGGTGCGCGGCGGTCTGTATCGATTTATCCGGCACCCGATCTATCTTGGGGAATTCATCGTGCTGTTCGCTTGGCCTTTTGAGTACGGCGCACCTATCACGCTGGTGATTGCTTCGATTGTCGGGATTTTTGTGATGCGGCGGCGGATGCGCAACGAAGAAGCTGAGATGCTCGCCCAATTCGGCGACCAATATGCGGATTATCGTCGCGTCACTTATTATGGGATTCCTAATGTCTGGTGATTGGCAGCCATAAGTCGCTTCAACCGAGCGAAGCTTCAGCTGGAGCCCTTTCAGTTAAAGTCTCGCCCAGTGTGGCGCGAGCGATAGCCTCGAGCAGTGTAGCGCGATTGATCGGCTTGCTGATGTGAAAATTGCAGCCGGCCTCCATACAGGCGGTGACATCCTCACGTAAGGCCGAGGCGGTCAGCGCCACAATCGGCATTGCAGGCCTGCCGTAATTGGCTTCCCATTCGCGAATTTGGCGGGTCGCTGAATAACCGTCCATCACCGGCATCTGCATATCCATCAGCACCAGATCGAAATGCCCGGCAGTGGCCAAGTCCACTGCTCTGAGACCGTTATCCGCCTCCGTGAGACTATGCGGTAAACGTTTCAGGAAGGACTTCAACAGAAAACGATTGTCGATTGAATCATCGACGATCAGAATATTGAGTGGCCGGACAGTTTGGTTGGTAAGCGGCGTCGCGCCAAGCGCCTCGGGAGTTCTGAGCGGAGAGTGTAGTGGAAGAGCACTGGATGCGCGCGAGCCGATTGGCTCCTGCAGCGATGACGATACCTGCCGCGGCAAGCGAGTGGTGAAATAAAAAGTACTCCCCTTCCCTTCCTGACTCTCGACCCAGATGTGACCGCCCATCAGGGTCACCAGCCGAGTTACTATGGCGAGGCCCAAACCACTACCGCCGTATTGACGCGCCGTTGAGGAATCAGCCTGAGTAAAGCTGGAAAAGATCGCTCCGAGCTTATCCTTAGGAATCCCGATACCCGTATCAGCTACCGAAAAGAGCAGCGCATCTTCGGCCTCGTCCGACTCTTCCACGCTTATCGTAATCGCGCCGTTCAGCGTGAACTTGATCGCATTGCCGACCAGATTGATCAGAATTTGACGCAGACGCAGAGGGTCGCCAATCCGGTCACGTGGGAGTTCTTCTGCAATCCGGCTCACCAGCCGCAAACCCTTCTCGTTGGCGCGAACGGTAAGTAAGTCGATTGTGGTGTCGACGACTTGCTGCAAATCCAATTCGGTAAGCTCGAGATTCAGTAAGCCGCGCTCGACGCGTGCGAGATCGAGGATGTCGTTGATCAAGGAAAGCAGCGCATTCCCGTTGCTGCGCATCAGCTCGAGATACTTGCGCTGCTGGTCATCTAACGAGGTTTCCGCCAGCAACTCCGCCATGCCGAGAATTGCGTTCATCGGCGTGCGAATCTCGTGCGACATGCCGGAGAGGAATTCGGATTTAGAGCGCGAGGCTGACTCAGCGACATTGCGAGCAACTTCCAAGTCCGCTTGTACTTTCCGTAATTCAGTAACGTCTCGCGTGACCGTCATGCTGCATGGTTCGCCGTTGAACCAAACCTTGGCCGCAGAGACCAGGAAGGGAAGAATCTTGCCGGTACGGCTCCGAAAAGTCATATCCAGGTTGCGCAGCTCGCCGGTCGCTTGTAGCAATTTGAAACAACGTTCACGTTCCTCGGCGATCGGCCACAACCCAAGCTCAACGGAAGTGCGCCCTAACGCCTCCTCGCGCTGATACTCGGAGACTCGTTCGAAAGCGCAATTGATCAGGACTAATTTTCCATCAGCGACCCGGGAAATCGCGATTGGATCCGGACTGGCGTCGAAGATGTTGCGATAGTTCTCGCGGTTGGAGACTTCCATATTAGGACGATGAACTCAGTGGACGAGAGCACGCCAGCAATCATCGTGCCCTTGTATCGATATTAAGCGTCTTTGAAGACCATCTAAATAGCAATCAGATACTACTGGGGTACCCAGCGAATTACAACGTGCATCAATGTTCGATAGCCTCAGAGAGGCATGGTAAGACCCGCTATTGCACGTGCATGACAGGTTTGCTCGATCCGCTCTGCTTAGCCGCCAATCTGGTACATCGAGCGATCTTGCGTAGAACGGCCCTCAAGCAAATGATGTCCGGTAGGCTTGCCCAAAACAGCGCGTTGGAGAATTGAAGCAATCTCGTCGATTCCCTCAGTCGTACGCAACGCTCGTCTGACATCGAGCTCGTCATCGTTCAGCAGGCAAAGATGGAATTTCCCGTCAGCGGTGAGCCGCATGCGATTACATGATCCGCAGTAAGGCTCGCTGACGGGACTGATAAACCCAACAACCCCGCGCGCTCCAGCCAGACTGAAATTGCGCGACTCATCGGAAGAACCCGTCGCGGTTAGTTCGGTGAGCGGTCCGAGCGCGGCCTCGATTCGACGGCGAGTCTCAATATTTGAGACGTAGCGCTTGATCGATAGAGTCGCGCACTCGCCTCCGCCCAACGGCATCAGCTCGATAAAACGTACGTGCCAGTCTCGCTCGAGCGTCAAGCGGGCAAGATCAACGACATCGGCTTCGTTGTAGCCTGCAGTCACTACCGAGTTGAGCTTGATGGGAATGAGGCCCGCCTGTTCAGCCGCGATGATCCCGTCCCAGACTCGCGCAAAGTTGCCCCAGCGCATCTGGCGCTCGACCGTAGCAGGATCAAGGCTATCGAGATGAACATTGATGCGGGTCAATCCGGCAGCTTTGAGCTTAGCGGCCAGCTTGGTTCAGCAATAATCCATTTGTCGTGAGTGCTAAGTCCCCGACTCCCGGCACACGGCTCAGTCGCTCAATGATTTCGAGCAGATCGGCGCGCAGGGTCGGCTCACCCCCGGTCAGGCGGATTTTGCGAAAACCGATACTGACGGCAGCGCGCGCGACGCGCTCAATTTCCGCAGGCGTCAGCAGCTCGGGCTTAGGGAGAAACTGCAAGCCTTCCAGCGGCATACAGTAAACGCATCGCAGATTGCAGTTGTCGATTACCGAGATGCGCAAATAGTCGATATTTCGATTGAAAGAATCAAGCGGCATGATTTTAGTCAAAACGTAGTATCGCAAAGTGTCGATCACTTCGCGCGGATATTTAATTTTATTCGGTCAGAGGGCACACGTTCAACGCCGACTTACAGCGAACCGCAGTCGGAGGCTTGCGCTGGAAATCTTGGAGCTTCTAAATTCAGGCCGCCTTGGCCATCGCTGAAGCCAGCACAAAATCGTATTTGGCAGTCCTGAATGGGCGCTTTTGCCCGCGCTCGCGGAGCTCTTCGGGCTTATCGTGACGGGCGAAATCAATCACCAGCGGCGCTTTAACTGCCCCGACGACGTCCGAATCGATCCACGGATCATCTGATACGAATAGTTGCGTTGTGAGTGTCTGAAATCCCGGATGACTCAAGCGGAAGTGCACATGCGCCGGTCGCCACGCATGACGTCCGGTTGCTTTCAGAATCTCGCCAGTCGGGCCATGTTTTGGAATCTCGTATGAGGCCGGAACCCAAGTCTGAACTTCAAAACCCCCGTCCTTATCGGTGGCGATACGGGCGCGTAAATTAAAGGGAGCCTCGGCTTGCGGAATATTGAAATGAGAATATGCGCCTTCGGCATCCGCCTGCCATATATCAACGGTTGCACCCGATAGCGGTGTACCGTCGGTCGCTCGTACAGTTCCCGATAAAAACAGCACCTCTCCCGGCTCATTCTCACGATGCGGTAGTATGGCCGGCGATTTCATCGCGGGCGCATCGGGTACATAGAACGGCCCCTCGACCGAGCTTGCAGTGCCCTCGCGCCCGGCGCCATCCACCTGATCGACTGTCGCTTCGAGCAGCACATCAAGGAACAGTGGAATCTCGCCTTTCTCTGCGACGTCGAGCATGAATGCCACCGCCTGCCGATATTCAGCATGGGTGAGCTCGTGCTCACGGATAAACTGACGCGCGGTCTCCAGCATCGCGTCGAAGAGTTCTTTGAGTCGTGCATTTGAGGAGTTTGTCGCGCTCATCGAAATTACCTCCAACGATGCCGGTCGGTGCGAATCTTCCGAAGGCTCAGATTACAATTTTCAATTGAAAAACCCAACTGCAACTGACATGAGGGCCGTTCTGCTAGGCAGGATCGATCAACTCGGAAAGTCTGAAGAGCGAATCGAACTTCACGCCCTCCGCTTCCAGACTCGCTCTGCCATTCCCCTCCTCGCGATCGAGCAAGGCTATAACTTCTTCGACGAGCAGGCCTGCTTGTCGTGCTCCCTGGATCGCCTTGAGGGTTGAGCCGCCTGAAGTCACCACATCTTCGACAATCAGCGCCCGGTCTCCGTTCTTAACGTTGCCCGCGATTAAATCCTTAATACCATGGGTCTTCGGCTCCTTTCTGACGACGAAGACACTCAACTTCCTTTCAGACCGTCGAAAAATTTCGTCTGAAATCGAGATCGCAATCGGATAGGCGCCAAGCTCTAGTCCGCCAGATCGCGTCGAAGCGGGCAGGCTCCAACATCTTTGCGACCAAACCGCCGATCAACTTACGCGCCTCCGGATCGGATAACGCTTGCTTGCAGTCAACGTAATACCGGCTCATCTTGCCCGACGCGAGTCGAAAAATCGGCTCGCGCGCGGACTTTAATGAGGTCTCACGCAATATCTCTTTCAGGCGATTATGATCAGTCGGCACAATATTCGCCTCATGTTGGAACTATCTTGATGGCCGCAGTTCTATTCGTGGTCGGACGGCGTGGCAAGTAGATTTTATGGCGATTGTGCAGAGCTATGAACAAAAATCGGGAAGCGGCCGTGGGGGAACCGGCCACTTCCCGATCAGGACATGAGGCTTGGCGAGGGGGGAGCGCCACGCCTCATCGGGGGTTCTATCGAAGAGCTATCGTTTCCGCCCCGGACACCGCTGTCGATGAGACGGCAGTTCCAGCATTGGGCGCAAACTTCAGCTGATAATTGTGCTGCGCGATCATGACGAAGCCCATCAAGGAGACCGCCACCAGCAGTGATACCGTCGATTTAATTGCGTTCATCTTCAGATTCTCCTTTGCGATTGGCTGCTTACTCATGGACGGATGCATGAGCGAGGTTTGTGCCACAGGTTCGCGGAGCTGAGTTCTGAGGACAATAAATTGATCGAGGCTATGTAAGTAGTTGAAAAATAAGCAAAATTTCGGTCCAAGCCGATTACAAAGCGCATCACCTCTCTGCCGAGGACGAAAGCTTGAGGGACTAATAATTCGATTTTGCGAATAAATCTAATTCCATTTTGCGAAATGCAAACGGGGCGCAGGACCTATAGGTCCTTCGCCCCGTTTGAATGATTGAATCAGAAATGGATCAGGCGTCGAAGTACAGCGCGAACTCATATGGATGAGGCCGCAGGCGGGACTGACTTACCTCTCGGTTGTACTTGTAATCGATCCACGTTTCGATCAGGTCTTCCGTGAATACGTCGCCCTTGAGCAGGAACTCGTGATCCTTCTTCAAATTGTCGAGCGCCATCTCCAGGGAAGACGGCATGCTCGGGACCTCCGCCAGTTCGGCAGGCGTCAGCGCGTAGATGTCCTTATCCAGCGGTTGGCCGGGATCGAGGCGGCGCTGGATGCCGTCGAGTCCGGCCATCAGCATCGCCGAAAATGCTAGATATGGGTTGCAGGTCGGATCGGGGAAGCGGACCTCGATTCGCTTGGCTTTCGGTGACGGCGAGTACATTGGGATTCGCACCGAAGCCGATCGGTTCCGGCTCGAATAGGCCAGATTGATCGGGGCTTCGAAGCCCGGCACCAGCCGTCGATAAGAATTCGTCCCGGGATTGGTGAAAGCGGCGATCGCCGGGGCGTGATGCAGGATACCCGCGATATAATGCAGGGCCATTTCGGACATCCCGGCGTAGCCCGAACCTGCGAACAGTGGCGTCTCGCCTTTCCAGATACTCTGATGGGTATGCATCCCGGAGCCGTTATCGCCAAAGATCGGCTTTGGCATGAAGGTGACGGTCATGCCGTGGCGAGCGGCGACGTTCTTGCAAATATATTTGTACCAGGTCAGCCAGTCCGCCATCTTGGTCAGCGAGTTGAAACGCATGTCGATCTCGGCCTGACCTGCGGTCGCGACTTCGTGATGCTGCTTTTCGACGCGGATGCCGACCTTCTCCATCTCCAGCACCATCTCGGAGCGCAGGTCTTGCAGCGTATCGTTGGGGGGGACCGGAAAATAACCTTCCTTATAACGGGGCTTGTAGCCGAGGTTCGGACCTTCCTTGCCGCTATTCCACGCACCCTCGTTGGAATCGATAAAGTAATAGCTTGAATGCTGATTCGTATCGAAGCGGATTCCATTAAAGATGAAAAATTCCGGCTCCGGTCCAAAATAAGCAGTATCGCCGATACCGGTCGATTTGAGATACGCCTCGGCCTTCTTCGATATATTACGTGGGTCGCGCGTATAATCGGCCCGCGTGATCGGATCCTGGATATTACAGATAAGCGAGAGCGTGGGGTCCTTGGTGAAGGGATCCATCACTGCGGTATCGCAATCCGGAATGACTAGCATGTCGCTGTTGTCGATCGCCTGCCATCCGCGAATCGAAGAGCCATCGAAGCCGAGTCCTTCCTCGAATGGCGCTTCGTCCTTGAACTCGCTGACTGGCGCAGTGAAATGCTGCCAAGTGCCGAGCAGATCGATAAATTTGATATCGACCATCACGGCCCCTTTGTCTTTGATCATTTGCAAAACTTGTTTCGGCGTCATCTGACTCGTTGTCCTCCGGGCCATTTTGAGAGCTGGCCATATCCTTGCCTTGAATCTTTTATCGCAATCGGTACGGGAACTTCTAGTTCCCGGCACTGGCAACAACGCGGCCTGCTCAACCGCTAGGCATCTGACTTTGTTTTAAGTCGTGCGTTCGCCATCATATAAGTTGCGTTTGCTCATTATGCGCGACAAAGAAGAATAAATTAGTGACTTTTATTTCCCGATAGGCCACGATCCACCCCATTAGCTTATGCGCAAGAGTGCAAAGGCGA
Organism: uncultured Pseudomonadota bacterium; assembly: GCA_963831065.1. GTDB lineage: Bacteria > Desulfobacterota > Binatia > Binatales > Binataceae > JAJPHI01. The sequence goes on along the minus strand of CAWHOQ010000025.1, from coordinate 117,771 downwards.
TGCCCAGCATCGCTAAACCGAGCGGAATCCCGAGGCGCGCCCATTCCAGGCTTCGTATTCCGAGCATTCCGGCACAGACGATATTAGGGATATTTCCTGGAATTAGCATCCCACCCGAAATGAGTAATGACGGCAGCACCCAAGGCAATCCTTTGATTCCCACTCCGCGAGCCTCCAGCGCGACAAGTGTCGAATTATCGAGAGCGGCGGAAGCAGTATTGCTCCAAAAGAGTGCTGGTTGGCCGAGGCTTGGCAGCCATTGACGCGCAAAAGGCTCCAAAACCTGACTGACTAAAACCAAACCGGCTACAAAGATGAATATCCGGACACCCTGCAGCAGCGCATCCTTGATGCCTTCGCGGACGCTCGCGTCCTCCGCGATGAGATCGTAATCGCCGCGTGCGAAGAAGCCAGCCAGCAGACTCAGGAAAGCGGTCGTAGGCAGCACCCATGGACCGAGCATTTGCAACAGTCGAAGCGCTGGCAAATTGAGCGCGGTAGTCACAAGCGCTGATAGTGGCCCGCCGGCGGGTGTCAGCGCGGAACCCAAGCCGATCCCGAAGCATCCGACGATTGCTACGTTGCTTCGGGCCGGCGGCCCAAGCCGCAGCATCCCGATCGCCTCGACCAAGACGATAGCCGCAACAATGGCGGTAATCACACTGGACAGCAAAGCGATTACAAACACAGTTGAAGCCGTCAGGACAGGGCGTGATATGTGGCGCCGGAGGACGGCAAAACCATCGTCGATTTTCCCGCGGAGGCGTCCAAAGGCGATGCCGGAAATCACGACCGCAGCCGTCACCAGCATCGGGGCGCGCAAAGCACTGGCGATAAGTTTCGGTGTCCAGACCCCGGCGACCGTGGCGGCGAGTAACCCGATCGCAAAGAAGTACGCCTCTAAATTGCGCTCGACAGGCGCGAGCACGATTGGCCCGAGAAATAAAAGCAGAAGAATCGCGACCGCGAGAGAGGCGCTCATGCTCGCGCAACGCTTGGATTGTTATTCGCTCCATGCGTAATAATTGTCAGACTCACGATCGGCGCAGCGCCTGGAGGACTCAGGATGGATTTTGACCTTTCCGACTCACAGAATGAAATCGTAAGCGGCATCCGTGCCCTTTGCCAGCGCTTCCCTGACGAATACTGGCGCGGGCACGACCAACGCCACGAATTTCCGCACGAGTTCTATAAAGCAATCGCTGACGCTGGCTATCTCGGCATCGCCATCCCGGAAGAATACGGCGGCGCGGGTCTGGGCATGACAGAGACGGCGCTATTGATGGGCGAAGTCGCATATGCCGGTGCGATGAATGCCGCCAGCTCGATCCATCTAGGAATGTTCGGGCTGATGCCCTTGGTCAAGCATGGTAGTGAGGAACTCAAGCGGCGTTATTTGGCGCGCGCGATCAGTGGCGAACTGCACGTCTCCTTCGCTGTAACTGAACCGGATGCGGGCAACGATATCACTCATATCAAGACGTTCGCCCGCCGGGAGGGTGACAATTATGTGGTGAATGGGCGCAAGGTGTTCATCACCAAAGCGCAGGAATCCAGCAAGATGCTCCTGCTGACCCGTACCACACCGATCGAAGAAGTGACCAAAAAGACTGACGGCATGACGCTTTTCTTTGCCGATATTGATCGCGACGCGGTCGAGGTGCGCGAGCTTCACAAGCTGGGCCGTCATGCTGTCGATACCAACATGCTGTTCATCGATAATCTAAAGGTCTCCGCCTCAGATATGGTCGGCAAGGAAGGCGGCGGCTTTCGTATCCTGATTGACGGGTTAAATCCGGAGCGCATCCTGCTCGCCGCGGAGTCAGTCGGCATCGGACGTTCAGCGCTTGATCGAGCGGTCAGGTATGCCAAGGAACGCATCGTGTTCGGCCGGCCGATCGGACAGAATCAAGCAATCGCTCATCCGCTCGCCGATTCCTACTCGAAGCTCGAGGTTGCACAGCTGATGGTGCACAAAGCGGCGTGGCTATTCGATCATGGCAGAGCCCTGCGGCCCGAAGCCAATATTGCGAAGTTACGCGCGGCTGACGCCGGATTCAAGGCCTGCGACCGCGCCGTCCAGACACTCGGTGGATACGGTTACATGCAGGAATATGATCGTGGAACGTTTTTTCCGCGAATGCCGTTTAACCAAGATCGCGCCGGTCTCGCAGGAGATGGTTCTGAACACTGTCAGTGAGCACGTCTTGCAACTGCCGCGCTCATACTAAAGATGGATAGACTTGACCGATCAGTCAAAATTGGCCTGAAAAGTTTTTGATAAATAAGCTTGCCAAAGACGTATAAAACTAGGAGTAATATATAGCAGTACGCGTTGATGTCCGAGATCGCGGATAAATTATCGCCAAAGGGTAAGAACCTCATGGCACGTAACAAAGCACGGCCTTCCTTTGGCGAATAGTGCGCGAGCGCCGCCGAACTCGATCTGACGCAAAGCGAGGTTGCTCGCCGGATCAAGACCTCGACGCCTTATATTGGGCATCTGGAAGCCGGCAAGCGGCATCCGTCCGACAAGGTCATCGCACGGATGGCGGAGACTCTGGCCTCGACCGGCGCGAGTTGTTTTTTCTCGCAAATCCGGCGGCGCTGGCGATGATTGAATCGGCCTCGAATCCAACTCAGCGTTCAGCGTGGGATGAATTTCGTCGCAACGAGCGGATGCATCGGCTGCATAACATCACGAGCGCTGAGATGGACCTGCTGGCGCGAGTCGCCGCGATGGGCGAAGTGGCTTCCCCGCGCGACTTCGTCTACGTCCTCAATACGATTCGCTACGCACTCGGCGCTGAATGTATATTCATTCAGACGGGATATTCCCGTCCGCTGATTCGGTTGTAAAGCGATCCCGAATGCGGCACGCTCGGCGACGCAATGGACTCCGAGTCGATCGCTGCGATTCCCGCGAATGAAAGTAAAACGTGGCCCCGGCGCTACACAGTTGTAGCGCTCTTCGCGACCGCGACCGCGCTCTGCTATGTCGATCGGGTTAACATCTCGATCGCGATTATTCCGCTGGCGCACGATATGGGCTTCGATCCAGCGGCACGCGGACTGATTCTTTCGGCATTCTTCTGGGATACTTTGGCCGCAGATGCTGGTGGATGGATTGCCGACCGGCTCGGCGGAAAATGGGTACTTGCCGCCGGAGTGGCGCTATGGTCTGCAGCGACTTTCCTGACCCCACCCGCGGCCTCGCTTTCGTTTGGCGCACTGCTTCTGGCCCGCGCTGCGTTGGGAGCAGGCGAAGCAATCAATTTTCCTGCGGTCCACAGCCTCGCCGCTCGATGGACGCTGTCGTCCGAGCGCTCGCGGGCGATCGCGCTGCATTTTAGCGGAACTGCATTCGGCACGGTCGTCGCCCTGCTGATAAGTCCGATTATTGTTCTAAATCTAGGCTGGCCATGGGTTTTTTACCTCTCAGGCGCCAGCGGGATGGTTTGGCTGCTTGGATGGGTACTCAAGGCGGCGAACAGTCCTGAAGAGTGTTCGACCATCCGTCCCAAGAGCTCGCGCTGATCAAGTCAGATCGTCCCGCAATCGAGCTCGCGAGCGCCATTCCGTGGACCAGGATTTTTCGCGAGAAAGCGGTCTGGGCAATCGTAATCGCGCATTTGTGCAACAATTTTGGCTTCTATATCCTGCTACTCTGGCTGCCGAGCTATTTGCATCACACCTTCGCGGTTCCGATGGAAAAGTTGGGCAGCTTTTCAGTAATTCCATATGTCGGCGCCTTCATCACACAAAACATTGCCGGTCTGATCGCCGATCGGCTGCGGCGCGCCGGAATGAGTGTCGGAGCGACGCGCAAGCTGATCCAGACTGTGGCCTTCATTCTTGGCGGGGCGCCAATCATGTTGCTTCCGCTGATCCATTCCCCTCAAGCAGCAGTTGCGATGGCGACCGTGTCGCTGGCTGGAACCGGTTTGGGTACTGGCGGCTTTATTGTGAATCATCTCGATATCGCGCCACGCTACGCCGGGATTCTGATGGGTTTGTCGAATACGTTTGCGACTCTTCCGGGAATTATCGGCGTGGCGGCGACCGGTTTTATTCTCGAGGCCACAGGATCATTCTCGGCGGCGTTCTATTTAATAGCTGCGGTTTATGCGATCGGCCTCCTCGGCTACGTGGCGCTCGCAAGCGGTGAACAGAAGATCTGATCAAGCTTCATCCAGCTTACCGGCCCGGTAGCGATCACATGCTGATGCGGCTAGAATCACGCGCCGGATAGAGCTCACTGCGGAGCGGGCGGGAGTATCTCGCCTTGGCGGGCTGGCGTGGAGGTGATGGGCATGCGGCTATGTGTAGGAACCGCCAAAGGAATCGTGATTTTGGACCCCCATCGGGGCGGCGCGCCCTGCATGATCTCGGCTGATCCACCTTCGATATGGTGTCTCGCACAAGATTGCTCCGATCCACGACTGCTTTATGCCGGCTCGATTCACAACAATCAGGCGGGCAGCGCCCGAGGTAAAAGCGCCCTCGCGGTCTCCGAGGATGGTGGCCGCATTTGGCGTGATATCACGCCGGGCTCGATCCGCGACGAGGAGGTTTGGGCTTTAGCCGCAGCGCCTGATCGTCATGGGGAAGTCCTCGTCGGAACCTCCCACGCACGCTTGTTTCGCAGCGATGATGGCGGACGAACCCTGCGCGAAAATACGGCCTTTGCGAAATTGCCGGGGGGGATCATTGGTCCTCGGCGCAACCGCCTCATGTCCCGCGTGTTCGATGCATCAGTTTCGACCCGAACGATTCAAACACACTTTACGTCGCGGTCGAGCAAGCGGGCCTGTTTCGCTCGCGCGATCGGGGCATCAGCTTCGAGCCGCTGAATCAGAATATCGATGCGGATATCCATTGTATCGCCGCTGATCCGGATAATTCCGCGCGGCTATATGCAACGACCGGCGAAGGAATTTATCTGTCGGCCAACCGTGGCGCATCGTGGACCCAAGCCCGAGGACTCAGCCGTTCGTATGCCGTTCCGATGCTGCTCCGGCGCAATGTCGATGGACTCGTGTATTGCGCAGCCGCAGGCGGCCCGCCTGCAACGTGGATGATGGACCAGCTTGGCGCGGACGCATTGCTGTTCCGCAGCGAGGATCGGGGAAGCAGCTTCAAACCAATCGCATACGCCGACGGCATGCCGCATCCGATGCGCGGGATGGTCATGCGGCTAATCGCCGATCCCCATGACGATCACGTGCTTTTTGGCGCACTCAGCGACGGGGGAATAATCAAGCTCGACGAACGCGACGAGACGGTCTCGCTTGTCGCGGAGAAACTCCCGCCCGCGTACGATCTCGCGGTTCTGCCATGAGTACAGGGAACATCGTCTAACACGTGGTGGCAAGCTGCTTAGCATCATGGCTGTTTCATAAACATGAACCGTCTGATTTCGCAAATCTCAGACTAAACGAACGGTAGCTTAGCCCCCATCAGCCAAAATAAGAGCGCTTGTCGGTTCGCTGACCAGAAAACCAAGCCGTCGGTGGTATTCCGTCATATGGGCCGGGTTAGCTGAATTTGACTCGCGCTGGTAAGAGCCATATGTACGGACATTAGAGTCGGCGGAGAGTGACGGCTGGAGTGCGATGAGCTCTTGACCACGGAGTTCCGCGTCATGACTGAAACTTGATCCGTTGAGAGCGTCCCGCGGTCCGACGCGCGCCGCACATGAACCTCTTAGATGCACGACCAGCGTAATGAAGTAGGACGTCGCTTAGATCCTTCCGTCGTTGTTCGACGCCTATCTCGATAACAAAAAAACATGCGCGGGACTTCCCGCAGCAAAAGGAGTAGAGCAAATGTCAGAAAAGCCTGAAATTGCCAAACGAGTCGAGCGGCCCTGGGGAATTAGCGACCTTCCCGCCGATGCCACTCGCGATATCAGCGCAGCCCTTACAGGTCTGCTCGCGGATGTCTTCGCGCTCGTACCTAAAGACAAAAAATTTCCATTGGCATATGAGCGGGTCGCACTTCCGCGACTATCATCTTCTGCTCGATGAACAGGCTACTCAGATTTTCGCGATGACTGATCCGATTGCCGAGCGAACCCGCAAAATCGGGGGTATCACGCTGCGTCCATCGGGCACATCGCACGGACGCAGCGGATCATGGACAATGACGCCGAATACGTCGAGCCGCAGGATATGCTCGCCGAGCTACGCGAGGACAACCTGCACCTTACTTCGGCGATGCGCCAAGTGCATAACACTTGTGACGAGCATCATGACGTCGCAACGGCAAGCCTCCTTGAAGTATGGATCGACGAAACCGAACGGCGCACCTGGTTCCTCTACGAGGCGTCGCATCGTCCGCCGGGATCGAACAGTTGAACGCGGAGATAACAAACCAGCGGCGAGCCGCACCAACGGGTTGTTCCTGACGCGGCCACGCGCACGTTCGTAGTATCTCTCGACCCACGCGTAGCTTTCTGGAGAACACGGAAATGCCCAACATCACAACCAAAGATGGCATAAGAATTTTCTACAAGGATTGGGGCGAGAATCAGCCGGTAGTCTTCTCGCATGGCTGGCCGCTCTCAGCCGATGCATGGGACGGGCAGATGCAATTCCTCGGGAACCAAGGTTTTCGCGTGATCGCACACGACCGGCGGAGCCATGGTCGTTCGGATCAGACCTGGGACCATAATACCATGGATCAGTATGCCTCGGATCTTGCCGAGTTGCTTGACCACCTGGACATAATAAACGCGGTGTTGATAGGACATTCCACCGGCGGCGGCGAGGTCACGCATTACATCGGCAAGCATGGAACGGCTCGCGTCGCGAAGGCCGTGCTGATTAGCGCGGTGCCGCCGCTGATGCTCAAAACCGCCGCCAATCCCCATGGTACTCCGCTTGAGGTGTTCGATGGCATCCGCAAGGGCATTGCTGAGAATCGCGCCCAGTTCTACAAGGACTTGTCGCTGCCTTTTTACGGCTACAATCGCGAGGGGGCGAAAGTCTCCGAGGGCGTCCGCGAGCACTTCTGGCTTCAAAGCATGATGGGCGGTATCAAGGGCCAATATGATTGTGTGCGCGAGTTCTCCGAGGTCGATTACACCGAGGATCTCAAGAAGATGACGATCCCGACCATGATCGTGCAGGGCGATCGACGACCAGATCGTTCCAATTGAAGCTTCCGGCAAACAATCGGTCGAGATCGCGCCGAACGCGGTACTGAAAAGTTTATCCTGGCGCACCGCACGGCTTGCCGAGCACGCACCAGGACCAACTCAGCGCCGACCTGCTGGCATTCATCCGCAGCTAAGCGCGTAACACTACTGTTATGTTCCGCAATAAGTCTAAGAAGTCATTTTAAGCGACGCCAAGCGTAACGTAGTAGGGCCAAGCAGGCAGCCTGCCCTAAGTCTGTCGAAGGGAGTCCGCGAGCTGCCTCAACAAGTCATTCTGAGCGCAGCGAAGAATCTAGCGGCTTCTTATGCTCGATTTAATGCATTAGCTTTTTCTGATTTCAGAGGCAGGCGAGATTCCCTTCGTCGGCTTCGCCTACTCCAGGGGAGGCTTCGGTCGCAGACTCCTTCAGAATGACTTGCCGGATGACGCCTATTACTAAATTATTTGCGGGACACCCTATTAGAATACCACCTTGTCCTGTTTGAGTTGCTCGATTTCGGCGGCGCTCAGGCCGAGCATTCCGCCTAATACCTCTTCGTTGTGCTGACCGAGCGTCGGGGCGGGTGAGCGCAACTCACCGGGCGTGCGGCTCAGCCGATGCTCCAGACCCTCGTAAGGCGACGGTCCCATGTGCGCGTGATCGAGCCAATGCCAGAAGCCGAAGGCTTCGAGGTTTTCGTCGCGATGCAGGTCCATGCAATTCTGCACTGGATAGGCCGAGACGCCGGCGGCTTGCAGCGCCACTGTAAGCTCGTCCGCATTGCGATCGCGCGTCAGTTCACCAATCAACGCATCGACGGAGCCCGCGTCTTTTATTCGCGCGGCCACCGAAGCGAAACGCGACTCGGGACGGCCTCCGAGCATTTTTAGCAGCACGATCCACTCATCGTCATTAGCGACCGCGATCGCAATCCAGCGCTCATGACCGTCCTCGTCGGCACATCGATAGGCGCCATGCGGCGCATAACGCTCTGACTGGTTGCCCTCCGGCCCTAACACGCGGCCAGTTGCGAAGTAGTCAGTTATCGCCGGCGCGAGATTGTGCAGCGCGGCCTCGTACTGCGCCATATCGATATATTGCCCCTTGCCGGTGCGCCGCTTGTAATCGAGCGCCGCCATCAGGGCGCAGGCGGCAAAGCGCGGCGCGATGAAATCCGTGTACGCCCCGTAAGGCGGGCATAATTCCTCTTCCGAGTATCCCGCGATGTAGTAGAAGCCCGACAGCGCCGCCATTAGGTTGCCGAACCCGGGGTAATCGCGATGTGGTCCGGTCTGCCCCTGCATACAGGTCGAAAGCATGACCAGTTCGGGCTTGAGCGCACTGAGATGCTCGTAGTCGAGCCCCCAGTTGCGCAGCGTCTTCGGCGTAAAACTCTCCGTGACCACATCGGCCCACGGCAGCAGCCGCAGAAAAATCTCGCGTGCGCGCGGCTGACTCATATCCAGCGTGATGCCTCTTTTCGACGTGTTGTAGCTGGCGAAAAACTGACTGTTATCGATTCCCGGCTGCGCGTCTTTCCACGGCGGCGCCTGCCGGAGGCCGTCGAGCCGCGGACCGCGACTCGACCCGGATTACGTCGGCGCCGTTGTCGGCAAGATACTTGACCGTAACCGGACCGACTCCGTACCAGGTGAAATCGAGGACGTGGATTCCTTCGAATGCATAACGTCTCATCGCGTTATCCTTCAGATCGCTCCCGCTGCTCGCAGCTCAGCGAGCTTGCTCGCACTCAAGCCGAGCAGGCCGCAATAGACTTCTTGATTGTGCTCGCCGATTCGCGGCGCCGGTCCGGCGGGTCCGATCGGAGTTGCGCTCAACTTGGCGAACGCGCCGGGTAACTTGAGCTGTGCGACCGAGAGCCGGAGAGCTCCTCGTCGACGAAATATTCGCGGGCCTTCAGTTGCGGGTCGGCGGCAATATCGGCGGCCGTCGCGACCGGCGCGGCCAGGATTCGCCGTTTCAGAATGTTTTCCCAAATTTCGCGCTTGGTCTTCGCGGCGAGGAAAGCTTCGACCGCCGCTTCCGCCATATCCAGTTCTTTCAGCGCCTCGGCTTTGGCGGTCATGAATGCGCCGGGCGTCAGCGCCTTCAAACCGCCATCTTTGACCAGCCAGTCCGGCGCCGCGCCCTCTTCCTGCATCCAACCGATCAGTGCGTTAGTCGAAGGCAGATATGCGCCGCCGGCGATCAGGCCTGACACGTAACCGTCCTTGCATTTGAAAACGGTTTTGCGCCGGCCGCCGATCGCGCCGGTAAAAACACCGCTGCGCCGCAAGATAATCGCCGTGCAGAAGCGGCATCGCCTGCTCGTTCATCAGCGTCCACACGATGCAGGCCTGCATGTTGACGATCGCATGCTGGCCGCGGCCCTCGATCTCGCGAGGATAATGCGCGATCAGCGACGCAACCGCCGCCTCTGCACCGGCATGCAGCCCGGCCTGCGGCTGCGCCATCTGCAACGGCGGGCGTCCCTCCTCGCCCATTAGGAACATCATTCCGCCTGACGCCCACGACACGATGTCCGCCGCCTTGTAGTCCTTGCCGGGACCCTTGTCGCCGAACGGAGTAATCGAAGTCATAATAATCCGTGGATTCACTTGGTCGAGCGCGGCATAGCCGAGGCCGAGGCTATCCATATAGCCGAGCGGGAAAGACTCGACGACAAAGTCGCTCTGCTTCACCAGGTCGGTAAACAATTCCCGTCCCTCGGCCGCTTCGAGGTTAAGCGTTATGGAGCGCTTGCCCGCATGGTAGGCGATTGTATAGAGGCTGCGGTCCGGCCCGGGAATATCGTCGAGGAAAGGCGGGATGTGCCGCGTCGAGCATCCCCGCGGCGGCTCAACCTTGATCACGTCGGCGCCCATATCGGCGAAAATTTTGCCGCATAGCGCGCCTTTCTCGTCGGCGAGATCGAGCATCCGGAAACCCTTCAGTAGTTCAGACTGCATCTGTCGCGTCTCCTTCGACTCGCCTGCCCAGATGCGCGGTCGATCGTTCGGCACGCTATTCCCGGCGCGAGGCGACGCGCGCAGCGCCGATCGCCGTCGCATAATCGGCGTGTTCCGGAATCATAAAGCCGCCGCCAAAAACAAAGTTCATCCGCTTGGTCCGTTGCATGAAGCGGAAAATCCGCGTCAATTTACCGGTCAGACGATATCGTGCTGACCGCACGCACGCGCCGCCGCGATACTCAGCACACGACACGACCTCGACAATCATGTTCATGATCGCGAGCGCTTTGTCCTCGGCGGTCGCGTCGGACGCGACCTTGCCGAAATTGGCTGCGGTCGTGCCCGGCGGCAAATCACCGATCGCCCCGCCCGCGATGTCGCGCACCGTCAGATCGACGCGCGTAAGGTCGCCCCGCTCCGCCATCGCTTCGAGCGTTTCGCAGCGACGAGACCCCGAGCATGTGTCGGGATAATCCGCGCAACGTGCCGCCGCCCAGACCGGTGCCGCTCACGTGGTCAATTTTAGCGCCGTTGACCGAGACGATCGCGGTGCCAGTACCGAGCGACACCACCAGCGCATTCTCTTTATTCGCCAGCGAAGTCCCGCCGATTCCGATCGCGGCGAACTCGTTCACCTTGATCACCGGCAATCCGAACAGTGACTCGCCCAAGCGCGCGCGAACCCGCACCGGTCGCCGCAACGCGGCTCAATTTCTCGAGCGGCAGCGAACAGCTATCGACCAGTTTGCCGAGCGCGCCGGCAGCCGCCGCGACCGGATCATTAGCCTCGATCGTGACGACGTGGATATTCGCCGTTGTCGAGAATTACCGCGTCGGTGGTCGAGCCGCCTATATCGATTCCAACGATCATGGTACCGTCACCCGTCCGGTCCACCAGCAAAGTTGCTCAAAAGTAGAACATCGCGAATCGCTAACGCAAATCGGCGGACCGCATCCTCTAATGTTGTGTGATATCGTCGATTGATGGCGCGGCGGACAACCGATGACAGCCCGGGCCTGTTCAAACCCAAACGCAGCACGGCGCAGCCGTTAGCTGATCGGATGCGTCCGCGCACCCTGGAGGAGGTCGTCGGGCAAGAGCATCTGCTTGGCCCGGGCAAGCTGCTCAACCAACTCGCCTCGGGCGGCTCGCTGCATTCACTCATCCTCTGGGGACCGCCGGGGGTCGGCAAGACCACTATTGCGCTACTTCTCGGCGCAGAAATCCGGCGCGCGCTTCATCGCACTCGCGGCGGTGACGGCCGGAGTCGCCGACCTGCGCGACGCGGTGAGCGAAGCTCGGCGCGACGCTTGATCTCGAAGGCAAGCGGACCGTGGTGTTTATCGATGAAATCCATCGATGGAACCGCGCGCAGCAGGACGCCATCCTGCCGCATGTCGAAAGCGGCCTGATCACGCTAATCGGCGCGACCACCGAAAATCCCTCCTTTGAAGTTATCGCTCCGCTGCTTTCGCGCGCCCGCGTCGTGGTGCTGAATCCGCTGAGCGAAGACAATATTGCGACGCTCATTCGGCGCGCGCTCAACGACCCTGAGCGCGGACTCGGTGCGAGCCGGTTGACGATCGAGGATGACGCTGAGGCCGAGCTGGTCCGATTTGCCGCCGGCGATGCGCGCCGCGCGCTCGGCACGCTGGAAGTCGCTGCCGAACTCGCAGCCAGTGCGCACCGCACCACGATCACGACTGCCGACGTGACCGAAGCCGCGCAGCATAAGACGCTGCTCTACGATCGCGCGGGCGACGAGCATTACAATGTCATCTCCGCTTTCATCAAAAGCATGCGCGGCAGCGATCCCGACGCGGCGCTTTACTGGATGACCCGGATGATCGAGGCGGGCGAGGATCCGCTGTTCATCGCGCGCCGGATGGTGATCTTTGCCGCGGAAGACGTCGGCAACGCCGACCCACGCGCGTTGCAGATAGCTATTTCGGTCAAAGAAGCGGTCGATTTCGTCGGCTTGCCCGAAGGAGTCATACCGCTGGCGCAAGGCGTGACCTATCTCGCAAGCGCGCCCAAATCCAACGCATCGTATCGCGCGATGCTCGCGGCGCGTCAGGATGCGCGCGAGTTTGGCGCATTGCCCGTCCCGCTCCATCTGCGTAACGCACCCACTCCGCTGATGGGCGGTCTTGGGTATGGTTCCGAGTATCAGTACCCGCATGACTATGAAGGCGCGGTTACAAATCAGGCTTATCGACCGGAGCAACTCGAAGGGCGGAACTACTACGCGCCAAACGATCGTGGGTACGAAGTACGGATTCGCGAGTACCTCGCAGCAGCCCGTAAGCTACGAGACAAGTCGTCAGACTAAATAACTTTTCAAAGAAGATGCCTCAATCATTCTGAAGGAGTCCGCGACCGAAGCTGTTGAAGAAAGATTTGTCATTCTGAGCGTAGCAAAGAATCAGCGGTCTCTTTTGCTCGATCTAACGCACTTGCTTTCTTCGATTCGCGGAACGCGGCGGGATTATCTTCGTCGGCTTTGCGTCCCCGAGGACACCTTTCGAACGCTGCCCTAGATCAGGAGGGTGGCGGGCTGGTTACGATCTTGATCAGCCGTAAGTCCGTAAAGTGGCCTTCGTGGTCGAATTGATATGCGACCTTGGCCGTGCCGAGCCTGGCGCACGCGTGGCAGATTTTGAGCGAGAATCCAAAGAGCAGCTCGGTTCCACCGGTTGGCAGGTTTTGCATCTGCGGCCAGGTTAGTGAATCCGTCCAGACGATCGCGTCAGGATGCAGCAACTTGAACTTCAGGTATTTCGCATCGGAGTCCAAACTGGGCGGATTCCAGAGTGCAATCATCTCGCCTGACTTGCCGACGAGCGCCCAGCCCTCCGAAGCGTCCGCCCACATCATTGCAGCGTGAATTACGTCAACGGGACCATAATCACGCACTTCCACGATCGTTGCGGGAACCGGCGCCAGGCGCATGAAGGTGATCGCTTGCTGACGCGCGCCATTCTGCTTCATCCATTCGGCGAGACAACTTTTCTGCCGCACGGCGGCGCCAGCCTGATACTTCACAAAGGGGAACTGTTCCAGACATCTACGTGCCGCATCGAAGAAGCCACTATGGTTGAAAGCCGCCAAGGGGTATAGGCCGCCGACAAAATCCGGCACAGTCAAAATGGCTGACTCAGCGGCGAGTGCAGGGCTGCTCGTCAGCAGGATAACTGCGAGCGCAGCTAATCCAAATCTCCTCGGCATGCACAGAAAGTCACAGGACCGAAGAGCATACTCCGGTCCTGTCAGAGAGTTTGCTGAAACTAACGCGTTCCCAGCACGGCGTCCTTCAAGGCCTTCGCCGCGGTGAAGCGCAGACGCGTGCGCTTCGGAATTTTGATTTGCTCACCGGTCGCGGGATTACGACCCATGCGGGCTTTGCTCTCGCGCTTGCGAAAAACGCCCAGCCCGGCGAGGCGCAATGAACCGTCCCGCTTTTTCAGCTCTTTCACCACCAACATAGTCAGTTCATCGACAGCGGACTTCGCCTGTTTCTTGGAAATGCCCACTTTCTCAGCGAGATGAGCGGAGACTTGCGACTGCGTCATCATCCTCCTCCTAAACAGTCTCTTCAGAGACTTTCGATGATGAGCCTGAATGAGCATCCGGTGATTTGCAAGCAGGTATTTTGAAAAATTGAGTTTTTTCCTCGAAAAGAACACCAATTTTGCACAGCTCGCATAGTTTTCCACTGTCTGACAGGCATTTTATGAGATCACCTGTCGATAAGTCTTATCAGACGTAGGTTTTCAGTAACCCACTTCCATCAAAAACAGTCCGGTCGGAGGTGCGGCCGCCGGCGCCAAAGTGCGATCGCGTAACCTGAGGATGTTCGTTATGGCCGCCGGCGTCATACGCTTTTTTCCGATCTTCACCATCAGGCCGACCATCGTCCGCACCATGTGCCGCAGGAAAGCGGTTCCTTCAACCCGATAGATCAGGTGGTCGTCATTGCATTTCCGCCATTCGCTCAGATCGATTCGCCGGATGGTGGTTTGCTCTTCCGACCCGAGCGAGCGGAAAGCTGCGAAATCGTGCTCCCCGATGAACTGCGCGGCGGCGGCATTCATCGCGACGATATCGAGTGGTTCATGGACCAGCCAGCTATAGCGAAACTCGAAGACTGATCGCGTTGTGCGATTGAGAACATGGTATTCGTACACGCGCCTGCGGGCGTCGCGGCGCGGATCGAAATCCGCAGTTGTAACCGCAGTGTCACGCACGGCGATATCGCGCGGCAGCAACGCATTGAGCGCACGACCCAAATCGGCAGGTGGAAAATCGCGCGGCGTTCGCAGCGTTATAACTTGGCCGCGTGCGTGGACTCCCGCATCGGTTCGTCCGGCTGCATAGACACGAATCGGCTCGCCGAAAATCTGCGCCAGCGCCGTTTCAATCCGCCCTTGGATCGAGTCCTGGCCGCGTTGCAGCTGCCATCCCGCGTACTCACTGCCGTCGTACTCGAGCGTGAGCCGAAAATGCATACAGCGGATTAGCCGGACGCACCCGTTCAGGTGCTCAAAGTCTCGGCGATCCAGACGGCTGATAAGGCCGCTAATCGCGCGGCGTCGAACACGCACCAAAACGCCACGCCGGCAGGGGTGAGGGTTACTCGGACGATCACCGCTTCCTGACCGGCCGCGTCGATTAGAGTGGACGCATCGCTGTTCTCGACCAGAATGATTCCAGGTGCGGCGCGCAGCCGCGATACCCATTCGGTGCTATCGGACGAGCACGGTAGAAACAGCGATACAGCGCTGCCATGAAACGCCGGCATTTGTACGATTTGAACAACCATCTGCGGAGCACTCTCGACGAGTTTGCCGACCTGTGCAGCGATTACAGTTGATGAATGATCCGCATCCAAAGGCTGAAAGACGTTGAAGGCGATTTGTGTTTCCTCGTCATCGAGACTGAGCCGAGCATTAAGCACTTCGGCCGACTGACTAAACAACGTGGCGATCGCGTCCCGTCCGCGCGTGCTCGCACTCATCATGATGGCCGCGCCGACAAAACCAGAGTGGATTTCAGTCGCGTTCAGCACTGACGCGATTACTTGCGCTGCCGGATGCGGCACGCCGAAAATTCCGCGCGCGCTTGAGTTCGCCGATTTGCTCACGCGAGGTCAACCCCGGTGCGACCAGCGGCGATAAAGGCGAGGGTAACCGATTGGCGGCGCTCAGATCGATCAGGATCGGTCCAGGCGCCGCGGCCACGATTGCTTCGGCTTCGTACGGCGGGACAGCTAGAAATGCGAGGTCGAAAACTGCCAGATCACTTGGCGCGTTCAATTCTGACATTGACGCGGAGTCCTCGGCGGTTTCGCGATCGTCGGTGTCCGGCGTGATCGTCGAGCCGAATGATTGCAACTCGGCGTAACTGAAATCGCGCTGAGCGATAAGCTCGGCGATTTGACTCCCGACTGTACCGGCCGCCCCCACGAGAGCCACTCTCAGTGGGCCGTTGGGATCAGCCATCGGCGTCGGGTATGAGGCTTTCGAGTCGTTCGCGCACCAGCCGCCCCATCGCGGTGCAGTTCATCACGCGGCCTCCGGCTCCAGCGCCGAGATCTCGCGTGCGATAACCATCGTGGATCACGCCTTCCACCGCTTGCACGATCAGCTCGGCTTCAGAGCGCATTCCGAGCGAATGCTCGAGCAGCATCGCGGCTGAAAGAATCGCAGCGAGCGGATTAGCTTCATCCCGTCCGGCAATATCCGGTGCGCTGCCGTGGATCGGCTCGTAAAGACCAATGCGAAATCCGGCTGAGTTGAGGTCTTCGCCCAGCGACGCCGATGGCAGCAGTCCCATCGAACCCGCCAGCACCGAAGCCTCATCGGTCAGGATATCGCCAAACATGTTCTCCGCAACGATCACATCGAAGTCGCGCGGTCGCCGGATTAGATGCATCGACATGGAATCGACCAGCTGACTCTCGAAAGCCACATCTTTGAATTCCGCGCTCAATTCTGTGGCGATTTCCCGCCAAAGTCGCGACGACGCCATCACATTGGCCTTATCGACCGAAGTCAGCCGCCTGCGTCGCTCGCGCGCCAGCTCAAAACCATAGCGCAAAACCCGCTCAATCTCGGCTTCGGTATAAAAGCAGGTATCAACCGCCTCCCGGCCTGCGCTGCTCTGCCGGCGCTCGCTAGGCTTGCCGTAATACACTCCGCCGGTCAGCTCGCGGATGACTACCAAATCCACGCCATTGACTATGTCAGGTCTGAGCGGAGATGCGCCGATTAATTCCTTCACGGTTTTTACCGGGCGTACGTTAGCGAACAATCCCAGTTCTTTGCGCAACGCCAGCAGACCGCGCTCGGGCCGATCAGTTGCCTGTGGATCGTCCCACTTTGGCCCGCCCACCGCGCCCATCAGAATCGCATCGGATTCTTTCGCGAGTTTGAGAGTGGCATCGGGCAGTGAGTTCCCAAACGCGTCAATCGCGTGACCGCCGATCGGCGCGTCCTTGAAGTCAAGCTTCGCGCCGGCGTCGCGAGTCGCAAGCCTCAATACCTGCAAGGCTTCGCCGACGACCTCGGGACCAATCCCGTCACCTCTGAGAACTAAGATTTTGTAAGCCATTTAGGAACTTCGAGCGTCTGAACGAACAGCTATCGTCGCTTGACCTTTTATCGGATTCTTATTCTCACAACCAAACGCTAGGACTTAGCCGATGCGCAAGATCGCGGCAAGTCCCGCCTGTTCGCGCTTGTATCACCTTGAAGGCTCGGCTTGATGACAGCCCGTCACGCACTCGTTTATAACAATCCCTTGTCTGGCCGCTTGCCCGTGCAATCAGGAGAGTTATTTTCCGTTCGGCAGATCGACGAACACCGCCGCGGCGACGACCGAAGTCCACAGTCCATCACGATCGCCGATCGCGGACTGAGTGACATTGCGGGTCGAGACGATCTTGTCCGAGACGCGCCAGATATCCTTGCGCTCGTCGTAGCTGGAATTCGGATCGAAATCGACGCCCAGAATCGTCGCGAGCATCATCGCGGCCAAGATCTTCCGCGTAGTCGCCTGCCTTCTGCTCAGTCTCACCGAAGCTATGATGCTCAGAAAGATAGCCGTAATAGCTGGACACTGCTGGAATCGCCACGCCCGACCGAGGCCGCGATCAACCGATGCGGTTCGTCGGTCGCGTTATCGCTCATCACGGCGAACACGATTTGACCGGGCGTCAGATAGCGCTAGCCCTTCCTGCGGACGTGATCAACTTACATCCCGGCGGAAAGATCGATTTTACGCGGACGAGGTTGATATTCCGCGATTCCCGCCGATCGCAAGGATAGCTCGAAGGCGTTGAGCTTCTCGCGATGGCGTCCGACGCCTTTGGTTAAAAATACTCCTTTCGGAAAAGGCCCCATCGATGTAGGTCTCTCCTGAGCAGGCCCCGTTTTCGGCTGGCCAACGTAGCATCTTTGGATTCAGTTTTTCAGACGGACAAAGGCAATGAAAGTACATGCCCCGGTACGAGCGCGAATTTCAGTCTACACCTCATTCGACGGACGATACTCGCCGAAACACCCGCGCGCATCGCGTCGGCGATTTCGCCCAGCGTCGCCCAATCGCGCACCGCATCGATAATCGCCGGCATCAGATTGCCCTCCGCCGCGCGCCGTCGCTTCACCTGCGCCAGCGCAGCGCGTCCGCCGCATTCTGCATTGCGCTCGGCGCGGATGCGCGCGAGCCGCGCGCGCTGTTTTTCCTCAATCGCGGGATTGACCTTCAGGATATCGCTCGGCGGTTCGGCCGCCGTGGTAAATTCGTTGACCCCGACGATGATCCGCTTCTTGAGCTTCGATTTCGCGCTGATAGATGAAGGCGGCGTTCTGGATTTCGCGCTGCATATAGCCGCGCTCGATCGCTGCGACCGCGCCGCCGAGGTCGTCGATCTTGCTCAAGATACTCCATCGCCTTCTTTTCGAGTTCACTGCGTCAGCGCTTCGAGATAATACGAGCCGCCCAGCGGATCGACCGTATCGGTGACGTCAGACTCGTGCGCGATCACCTGCTGCGTGCGCAGCGCCAGCAGCGCCGAGCTTTCACGTCGGCAGCGCGAGCGCCTCATCCTTGGAGTTGGTATGGAGCGATTGCGCGCCGCCAAGCACCGCCGCCAGCGCCTGCAACGTGACGCGCACGACGTTGTTTTCGACCTGCTGCGCCGTCAGCGTCGAGCCGGCGGTCTGCGCATGGAACCGCATCATCATCGAGCGTTCGTCCTGCGCCTTGAAGCGATCTTTCATGATTCGCGCCCAGAGTCGCCGCGCCGACGCGGAACTTCGCGATTTCTTCGAAGAAATTGTTATGCACGTTGAAGAAGAACGACAGCCGGCTGGCGAAGTCATCGACCTTGAGGCCCGCCTTCACCGCCGCTTCGACATACGCGATCCCGTCGGCCAGTCGTGAAGGCAAGTTCCTGCGCGGCCGTCGAGCCGGCTTCGCGAATGTGATAGCCCGGAGATCGAAATCGTGTTCCAGTTCGGCACTTCGCTGGCTGGCGAAGGCGAAAATATCGGTGATGATCCGCATCGAGCCGCGCGGCGGATAGATATAGGTCCCGCGCGCGATATATTCCTTCAGGATGTCGTTCTGAATCGTTCCGTTGAGCTTGTCCCAGCCGACTCCGCGCCGCTCGGCGACGACCAGATAGAGCGCCAGCAGGATCGACGCGGTAGCGTTGATCGTCATCGAGGTGGAAATTTTGTCGAGCGGTAGCTCGGCCAGCAGCGTCTCCATGTCTTCAAGCGAACCAGATCGAGACGCCGACGCGACCGACTTCGCCGCGGGCCAGCGGATGGTCGGCGTCGCGCCCCATCTGCGTCGGCAGATCGAACGCCACCGAAAGCCCGGTCTGGCCATTGGCGAACAGATAGCGATAGCGGCGGTTCGATTCTTCGGCGTCGCCAAAGCCCGCGTACTGGCGCATCGTCCACAGCCGCCCGCGATACATCGTCGGCTGCACGCCGCGGGTGAACGGATACTCGTCCCGGAAAGCCCAGATCATTGAGAAAGTCGAAGCCGTTCAAGATCTTCCGGATCGTATTCGCGCTTGATCTCGATTCCGGAGCCGGTCACGAAACGCTCGCGCGCTCGCCGCCGCGCTTGAGCGCCGGGGCGACTCGCTTTTGCTCCCACTCCTGCGCGAGTCGGCGACCGATGGTGTTTGTCTTGTCGGACATGATGCGTCGCCTCGGCTACCCTCGCTATTCGATTACCACCAGCAACGTCGCCCTTTTTCGACCGTCTGGCCCGGCCGTCACCTTGATCTCGATTACTTTGCCGGCCTTGGGCGACTTGAGTTCGTTCTCCATCTTCATCGCTTCGACGATGACGATACCCTGCTGCGCGGCAACTTCGTCGCCCACCTTGACCAGCACGTTGATCACCCGCCCGGGCATCATCGCTTTGAGCTTCGACTTTGCCGCCGGCGTGCGCCCGATCCGTCGCCACCCGCGAGCGCCGTGAAGCGTCCGACAGAGTTACCCGGGTCGCAATTCCACGCGACGCAACGATCAGATCGTCGTTCTGCCGTCCAACATCAAAATCGAACGAGCGCTCGCCGATCAGGATCGAGAACGATGACGCCCCGATCCGCTGCACGTCGAGATCGAATGCGCTTACCGTCAAACTGGAGGCGCAACGAATTAGCCGCCGTCTCTTCAATTTCGAGCTCGTGATCGGCGCCTTCGAGATCGTCGCTACGTAGTCGCATTTCACTTGACCACGGAGCGCTGTTTGTTAGCGGCCTAAACACTCGCGCCGCGGCCCACATCTTCCACGCCGATACATGAAGAACGCCGACGGAACCGGCGCAAGCGCTGCGGCATGATTGCCATTGCGCGACGCGATAAATGCCGCTCCGAGAATCGCCGCCACTTGCGTCAGGTCTTTATGGTTCTCCGCAAACCGTTGGATGATACTCCTGCGCGATAAAGTTGGTGTCGAAATCTCCCGCAAGAAAGCGCGGATGATTGGTAATCCACTGATGGAAATCGAGATTGGTTGACAACTCGCCGGTGATGCTAAATTCGCTGAGCGCCCGCCGCATCCGCGCGATCGCCTCGGCGCGATTGCTGCCCCATGTCGCGAGCTTAGCGATCATCGGATCGTAAAACACCGAGACTTCAGCGCCCGCATACACGCCCGCGTCAACCCGCACGCCCGGCCCATCGGGCAGCCGCATCGTATCGATTCTTCCCGGGCGCCGGGATGAATCCAGCCGCTGAATCTTCGGCATAAATCCGGCACTCGATCGCCCATCCATTCTGGCGCAGATCGCTCTGCTTGAACGGCAACGGTGCGCCCGCCGCCACTTCGATCTGAAGCTTCACCAGATCGACGCCGGTGACCATTTCGGTGACCGGATGCTCGACCTGAATTCGCGTGTTCATTTCGAGAAAATAGAAATTCCGATCCGCGTCGGCGAGAAACTCGATCGTACCGGCGCCGACATAATTCACCGCGCGCGCCGCCTTGACCGCGACCTCGCCCATCGCGCGCCGCATCTCCGGTGTGATGAACGGCGACGGCGATTCCTCGACAACCTTCTGATGTGCGCCGCTGAATCGAGCATTCGCGCTCGAACAGATGAACCGTATTGCCCTGCTTGTCGGCAAAGACCTGCACCTCGATATGGCGCGGCTTGCTGACAAACTTTTCGACATAGAAGCGACCATCGCCGAAAGAGGATTTTGCCTCGCTTGCGACGGTCCGCACGGCCGAGCCGAGGTCCTTTTCGTTCTCGACGAGGCGCATCCCCTTGCCGCCGCCGCCCGCCGCGGCCTTGAGCATGATTGGGAAGCCGATCTTCGCGGCCACCGCACGCACCTCAGCTTCATTGTCGAGCGTATCCGGCGAGCCCGGCACGACCGGCACTCCCGCCGCCGCCATCAGCTTGCGGGCCTCAACCTTGTCGCCCATCTTCTCGATTGCGCTCGGGCGGCGGCCCGATGAAGACGATCCCGGCCGCCTCGACCGCGCGCGCGAAGCCAGCATTTTCGGAAAAGAAGCCATAGCCGGGATGGATCGCTTCGGCGCCGGTGCGCTTCGCCGCGTCGAGAATGTGATCGATTTTCAAATAGCTCTGCGCTGCGGGCGCTGGTCCGACCGGCACCGCATAATCGGCCTCGCGCACATGCAGCGCCGTGCGATCGGCCTCGGAAAATACGGCCACTGATTCGACCCCGAGGTCGCGACAGGCGCGAATCACGCGGACGGCAATTTCGCCTCGATTGGCGATCAGAATGCGTTTGAACATTTCTTCCCGGTAACGTCGTCAGAGTCTAATACTTTAGCTGCTCGAAATAGAGCCGATCTAACGATGAACGCGTCGCTATAAGCGGGATATTGCCATGCTTGCGCGGCGGATTCTTCTCGCGTTTGTTCTCCAGCGCGCTGCAACGAGCTTATTAGCCGCGGACGGGTATCCCGCGGCATCAGCACTTCATCGACATAGCCCAGCTCGGCGGCTTTGAAGGGATTGGCGAAGGTCTGGCGATACTCCTCGACCAGCCGGTTCTTCTCATTTGCCACCGTCCTGCGGCTTTGAGAATTTCGTTGCGGAAGACGATATTGACCGCCCCTTCGGGTCCCATTACCGCGATCTCTGCGCGTCGGCCAGGCAAAATTGAAATCGCGCGCGAATATGCTTCGAGGACATCACGTCGTACGCACCGCCATACGCCTTACGCGTGATGACAGTGACTTTCGGCACGGTCGCTTCGACAGAAAGCATAGAGCAGTTTTGCGCCGTGCCGGATAATGCCGCCGATATTCCTGAGCGGTGCCGGGCAAAAATCCCGGAACGTCAACAAAGGTGACGAGCGGAATATTGAAGCAATCGCAAAAACGCACGAACCGCGCACCCTTGACCGAAGCATCGATATCGAGGCATCCCGCCAGATACGCCGGCTGATTGGCGACGATTCCGACCGCATAGCCGCCCAGTCGCGCGAACCCGATCAGCATGTTCTGCGCCCAATCTTTCTGAACTTCCAGCCAATGACCATCATCGACCACGCGCATGATAATCTCGCGCATGTCGTAGGGCCGGTTCGGATTCTCGGGGACGATCGAATCCAGCGCTTCATCGCGCCGGTTCGCATCGTCAGTCGACGGCACGGAACGGCGGGTCTTCGGCATTGTTCGACGGCATATAGGAGAGCAGCTCGCGAATCGTCGAGCAGCGCGCCCTCGTCGTCCGGCTCCTCCAGATGGCAAACGCCCGACTTGATCGAGTGCGTGTCCGCGCCGCCCAGGTCCTGCATCGTGACCTCTTCGTGAGTGGTCGCCTTGATCACGTCCGGGCCAGTGATAAACATATACGATGTATCGCGCACCATCACGATAAAGTCGGTCATCGCGGGAGAATAGACCGCGCCGCCCGCACAGGGTCCCATGATCGCGGAAATCTGCGGCACGACACCCGACGCGAGCACGTTGCGCAGGAAAATATCCGCGTAGCCGGCCAGCGAAACGACGCCCTCCTGAATACGCGCGCCGCCCGAATCATTCAGCCCAATTACCGGGCAGCCGATTTTCGCCGCGAGGTCCATCACCTTGCAGACTTTTTCGGCGAATGCGCCCGAGAGGCTGCCGCCGAAAACCGTGAAGTCCTGAGAGAAAACGCAAACCTGGCGTCCGTCGATCGTGCCATAGCCGGTGACCACGCCGTCGCCCGGGATTTTGCGCTCGGCCATCCCGAAGTCGGTCCCACGATGGGTTTTGAACTTGTCCAGCTCGACGAATGAGTCCGCGATCGAGCAAGAATTCGATACGCTCGCGCGCTGTCATGCGGCCGCCCATCCGCTGCTTCTTGAGCCGGTCCTCGCCGCCGCCTAATTCGGCTTGCTGCGATAATTGTTGGATTCGTTCGATGTTTTCCTTCAGACCCATCAGCTAGACCTGCGTATTCGAAGAAACCAGAGATCGTGCCAGAATACGAATCGGCGCAAACTTTATCAATTAAATAAGGATTTCCAGGACGCGAGTCTCTCTTCAGAAAGCGAATGATAAACGAAAAAATGACAAATGGATTCATTGCTGCGGGATGGAGTGCCGCAACGATCGCGGGAGTCCTGACCGCCATCGGCGCTATTTTCAAGCTCGGCGGCTTGAATTACTTCAACCTGATCGATGCGGGAATCTATTTCGGTCTGGCATTTGGAATTTATCGCAAAAGCCGCATCTGCGCCGCCCTGCTCCTGCTTTACTACTTGGTTAATCAATATACGCGAGTCGCGATTCAGCACTTTCCGATTTCGATTAGTGGACTAATAGTCACGGCGATATTCATAGCCGCCTACCTTTTGGCGATTGTAGGAACGCTTGAATGGCACAAAAAAGAGTTACAAAACACGTAACGTACCTGTGGCTTTATGAGCCAGCCTCATTGCAGGGCGTGCGGAGTGAAGCCGACAAATTTCAAGTTATCGCCCGCATTGCAGATGATGGCGTTTCGCGAAGCCGCCATTGGTTTCGAGCACGTATAGCGAATCCCCGTCCACGCCAAGCGACTCCTCGGAGAATGGGGTCGCGTTTTCAACGATTCCCACGATCTTCCCATTGGCATCCGCGAAAATCATGTCGAGCGGGATTTCCGTATTTTTCATCCAGAAGGTCAGATGGCTGGCGGAAGGAAAGATGAAGATCATGCCCGCGTTCTCGTCGAGATGCTGACGGTACATCAGGCCAAGCTCGCGCTCGGACGGCGTATCGGCAATCTCGACTTTGATGCTGGCGAGGCGTTTCCCGTCGGGCGCTTCGATCAGGACGCGCGGATCGTTCGCGCAGGCCGTCAGCGCCAAGCCGAGAATCATCAAAGAGACGCCGAATGCAATCTTGCGGCGCGATGCGGAGTACCTCATCTGGATTTCGAGAATAACGGTTTGGCGGCGGCAATGTCAGGCGCGATCGCTTCAAGCTCGCGGCCGGCGGTTTCGGGAAAGCTGAAAAACATCACTACCGCTGCCGCCAACCAACACGTGAGCAAATAGCGAATAGCTGTCCAATGGCCGCCGGCCAGATTGTAAAGCAGGCTTTCCATCAACAAGCCCAGCGCGCCTCCCCCGTACTTCGCGACAGTCAAGACACTGCCCGCGGCGGCGCGCTGCGAAGTTGGAAAGAGTTCCGCGCCATAGGCATTAAGAATGGTGGTCGCCGACTGATCGCAAAAGAGCCACGCAATCCAAAAGCTGCTGACGAGCGGTCCGCGAACGGTATAAAGCATGAACTCGAAAACCGGGCCGCCGAGCATGAAGGCGACGCCCATCGTGCGCCGCCCAAGTCGATCGCTGGTCCGGCCCGCGACGATATTGCCGAGGATGCCAATCGCGCCGCCGAAGACGTAAAGCGACGAGACCGCCGCCGGCGACCATCGGTGGACCTCCTGAAGATATTTGGGCGCAAAAACCCCGCCGGGCGCAGCGCCCATCGCATAGAGCAGCCAAACCGCAAATACGACCGTAAGCCGCGCCGGATAAGCCCTGAAAACCGCCAACACGGGTTCGAGCGCGTTGTGCGCGGTGATCCCCAAGCCAGCTTCCGCCTCGAAGCGCCGGCTCTCGGGCAGGATCCGCCGCAGCGGCACAATTAACGAAAGGGGTAATACTGCGAGCGCGTACAAGCCGCGCCAGCCATAGGGCACGACGGTGATGAAACCGAACACGATCGCCGCTAGTCCATAGCCGGTGATTGCGAGCGCGCCCTGCAAACCGATCGCCCAGCCACGGACTGAGGCGTCGATCTCCTCGGCCAAGATGACAAGGGAGATGGTTGCCTCCGCTCCGGAGAAGGCCCGCGCCAAAGTTTGTGCAAGCACGAAGCTGGCGCGGCCCGGCGCCAACGCACTCAGTGTCGTGAAAATCGTGTAGCCGACGATCGTGTAGAGCAGCAATCGCCGCCGCCCGAAGACATCCGCCATCGGCGCAATCAGGATCGAACCGAGATAACCGAGCCGAATAGCCGAGAGCATCGCGCCCAGACTGGCTTCGGCGATTCCAAGGCCACGCTGGATTTGCCGCAGCGCAAGACTGAGCAGCGCGCCGTCGTAGTTATCGAAGAAGCCGGCGGTAGTTGAGATCCAAAAGACGCGACGCTGGCGAGACGTGAACGCGGGAAACTGCCGCCGGATGAAACCGCGATATGCCGAAGCTTTCGGCGCGACTCCGCTAGCTCTCAGCGTCCGGTCCTCCGGATTTATCCACTGCCGGGTTAATCAGGCCGCAAGACGCAATGTGTCGAGCCCGCGCAAAAAGTAGGAACCCTTGTATTTAATTTCCGCCTTGGGATTGGCCAAATGTAGGCGCGGGAAACGCTCGAGCATCGCGCCGAAGGCAATCGCACCCTCAAGACGTGCAAGCGCCGCCCCGAGGCAGAAGTGAATCCCGTCACCGAACGCTAGATGATCGTTGGGCTCGCGCTTGATGTCGAATGTATCGGGATTGGGAAACTGTGCTGGATCGCGATTAACCGCAGCGAGCACCACGAAGACTGGCGTCCCGGCCTTGATCTCGACGCTATTTACCGTCGCATCGGCTTTGCTTATGCGCACCGTGGATTGCGCCGGTGGATCGTAACGCAGCATCTCCTCGATTGCACTGGGCAGAAGCGCCGGGTTATCGCGCAATGCCGCGAGCTGGTCCGGATTCCGCATCAGCGCCAGCGTACCATTGCCGATCAGATTCGTGGTGGTTTCATTGCCGGCGAGCAATAGCAGGATCGCAAATGCGATCATCTCCTCCTCGGTTAGCGCATCGGCTTCGTCGCGCGCCGCCACCAGTGCACTGACTAAATCGGGACCCGGACGTTGTCGTCGCTGGGCGATCTCCTCGATAAAGAAATGCCTGAGCGACTGGAAGGCTTCGCTAACATCGGACGGGAGCGGCGTTCCCGGCAAAGTATTATCGGACTCGATTATCCGATCCGACCAATGTTTGAACTTTTCATAATCAGCCGGCGGCACGCCTAACATTTCGGCGATCACCTTGACCGGCAGCGGAATAGCAAGATCAGCCATCAGGTCGAATTCGCCTTTCACCTGCGCGGCATTGAGTAGCTCATCGGTGAACTCGCGGATTTTTGGCTCAAGGTCCTTGATGCGCTTCGGCGTGAAGGCCCGGCTGACCAACTTGCGCAGGCGCGTATGCGTCGGCGGATCGCTGAAGAGCAAGCGGGGCGCGTCGCCGAAAGCCTCGATTCGATCCATCGAACGAGTGTCGCTCGAAAAGGTCACCGGATCGCGCAGGACGGTTTTCGCGTCGGCGTAGCTGCCGATCAAAATGGCGTCAAAGAACATGTTAATCAGATAAGGAGGCCGCCCGATGAATCCCTTGTAGGACGGGTACGGATTCGCCCGAAACTTCTCGTCCCACGGATTGAAATAGACTTCGTTGCTCATCATTTTTCCTTGAGGAATTATCGGCCTTGAAAGCGGGGCGGACGCTTTTCCAGAAACGCACGCACACCTTCCTTGTAGTCTTCACTGTCGAAGCATCCCGCCACCATCGCGGCAATTTTGGCGATGTCACGTTCGCTCGCGTCGCGCAGCCCTTCACGGATCGTCATCTTAGCCGCGGTCATCGTGAGCGGCGCGTTGGCCGCCATCCGCGTTGCGTACTCGCGGACGTTGGTTTCGAGATCTTCGAGCTCGACCAGCCGAGTGAGCAATCCCATCCGCAGCGCCTCATCCGCATCGAAGGTGCGCGCCGATATCAGAATGTCGCGGGCGTTGGCTGGACCCGCGATCTGCGAGAGGCTCAACACACCATCGAGCGGATAGGCCAGTCCGAGCCGCGCCGCCGGGATGCCGAATCGCGTGCCCCGCGCTGCAATCCGGATGTCGCATGAAAGCGCGACTTGCAGGCCACCCCCCATGCAAATCCCCGCGATCATCGCGATTACCGGCTTGGGACTCGTGACCAGCGCGTTGGTCGCGTTAGTGGGCGCGGAACGATAGGCGCGCGCCTGCTCGGCGTTCGCGCGATGGCCGGGGAACTCGGAAATATCAGCGCCCGAGATAAACGCCTCGCGGGTGACGCCGCGCATGATAATCACTCGAACGGCGGGATCGGCGTTGAGCTCTTCGACCGCTTCGACGATGCGGCGCCAAGCGAGAAAATTCAGAGCGTTGCGCTTCTCCGGACGGTTAACGATTATCCATCCGAGTGGCGCCTCGTGCTCGACCAGAATCGGATTCTCGCCTTCTAATTTATTAATCGCTGATGCCATAGGAAATCGCTCCGTTAGCGCGATAAGAACGTCTCAATTGAGTTTGAGCATATCTGCACGGCAGTCGAAAGCCGAATCGTCCAGTTGAGCCAGACGGGCGTATTTTTGGTGACTACGTCGTTCGTCTGCTCTCTGCGCCTTGACAAATCTCACTAGCTGGACGTTGATTTGATTTTGAGAACGGAGGTTGCTCCGATGCCACAAATTATCGATGCTGACGGCCATCAACTAGCGGAGCGAGCAGGCGAGTCTGCGAGCTGCGTCGGAATAAATTGACGATATTGCCGGCGCACGCAGTGCTCCTGATCACTCATGAGGTTGATTCCAATGTCACAAATCATTGATGCTGACGGCCATGTCGTCGAACCCCGCCAGCTCTGGGAAGAATACGTCGAACCCGAATTTCGCGACCGCGTAGTTCAAGTCCGGCGCAATGCTGGCGGACAAGACGAATTCTGGGTTAACGGCGAGCGTCGTCGCGCGCCCGGCGACTCGATTGTCGCGTCGGTCATTCCGGGCGGTTATCTCGATCCCGAGCGCACCCGCACGGCGACTTGGGAAGACATACTGCCCGGTAGTTGGGACCCCCAAGCCCGTGTCAAAGTGCTCGACGAGGAAGGTATCGATCTCTCCTTTCTCTATCCGTCTTTCTACCTGATCTATGGCGACCACGATGATCCGCGTCTCGCGACTGCCGCTTGCCGTGCCTACAACAACTGGATGGCGGACTTCTGTCGCGCTTACCCCAAGCGGCTGTTCGGCGTCGCCCCGATGCCGATTCAAGATATCGACGCTGCCGTGATCGAGATGCGGCGAGTGGTGAAGGAACTGGGCTTCAAAGCGGTCTTCGTGCGTCCTAATCCATACAATCACCGGCGGCTCTGCGATCCAGCTTATGATCCCTTCTGGCGTGAGGCTCAGGAACTCGATATTCCCATCGCAGTCCATTCGAGTTTCGGCACCAAGATGCCCGCGCTCGGTTCCGATCGCTATCTGCACGATACTTTCGCGTTTCACATGGTCTGCCATCCGTTCGAGCAACAGGCGGCCTGCATGGACGTGATCTGTGGAGGCGTGCTTGAACGATTTCCGCGCTTGCGAATCGCCTTCCTTGAGGCGGGTGTAGGATGGGCCGGCTATTGGCTCGACCGCATGGATGGTCATTACGAGAAGATGGCTTCGAT
This sequence comes from uncultured Pseudomonadota bacterium, assembly GCA_963831065.1. Taxonomy (GTDB): domain Bacteria; phylum Desulfobacterota; class Binatia; order Binatales; family Binataceae; genus JAJPHI01. The sequence goes on along the minus strand of CAWHOQ010000025.1, from coordinate 89,206 downwards.
GGCCCCTTGGCTCAAGAAACGCCCGACGGAGTATTTCGCCGAGAATTGCTTTTTGTCATTTGATCCTGACGAACGGACGCTCGCTGCGATGTGTGAACTAGGCTTTGACCGTAATATCCTGTGGGGTTCCGACTATCCACATTTCGACTGCACCTATCCAGGGGTTCTCAAACAGATAAAGCAGGCGATCTCGGGACTATCTGAAGCTGCGCAGCATAATATTCTGACAGCTAACCCGTCGCGGTTTTACAAGCTGGATAGCTAGTCGAGCGTACCTCTGGTGCGAGCTGCTAGGGGCCTCTGCACAAGCCTGATTCTGTCATCCTGAGCCGGCGAGCACCGCGAGCCGTCATTAGCGGAGCGCGTCCTCGCGCAGAGCGAGCACAGGGGGGCGGCGGAGTCTGCGACGCGCGGCCTTAATAACCAGTAATAACCAGTCTGCGAGCTGCGTCCGGAATCCGAGCTAGCGGAGCGCGCTGCCGCGCGAAGCGAGCAGGCGAGTCTGCGAGCTGCGTTAGGAATCCGAAGAACCTCCGCGAAGCGATTCTAAACAGTTCACTTGTGCAGTGATCTCTAGCGCAGGCGCGGGGCGCCGTGGCCCCAAGTTGATGGTGGCGAGAGATCGCGCCGGAAGCGCGGACGCGTCATATCTCGCTTGCCGCTGCGGAAAATCGCGTCGCCCTGCTCGATTAGGTAATCGGCGGCGCGCGCCGCCATCGACTGAATCGTCAGGCCCGGATTGGCCGAGCCTTGTGTGGGCATGATGCTCCCGTCACAGATGAACAGATTATCGATATCGTGACTGCGGCCATACCGATCTACCACCGACGAAGCCGGATCGTTACCCATACGCGCCGCACCGACTAGATGCGCGTAGCGGGGCTCTTGCACCACCTCTTTTGCCCCTGCTGCCGACGATCACTTCCATCACCTTGTTCTTGCCAAATTCGATCAGGCGCTTATCGTTGTCATGCAGCGAGAACGTCACCTTAGCTACGGGAATTCCGAAATGATCCTTCTCCGCGGCCAACTCGACCCGATTAGTCGGGATGGGGCAGAATCTCACCGAGCAATCCCAATGATCCCCAGTGATTATAATCCATCATCACGCGTCGCAGGCCCCAGCCCCACGCTCCTTGCGCCGCTATCATTTGCTTGGCGAACGCAATCGGCAGTGGACCGACAGTCTGAATTGCAAAGCCCCGCGCGAAATCATGGGAAGGATCGGTTTCGTAGAACTCCTCGGTTAATGCATGGGCCGGTGGCGCTTTATACATCCGAATAAGCTCGTCGAAGAACCCTGAAACGACATTGCCCGCTTGCGCCATCAAGTATCGCCCGACCGTATCGCTCGAATTTGCCAAGCCGTTTTCAAACCCCGGACACGCCGAGTTGAGCAACAAGCGCGGCGTCTCGATAGAGTAGCCCGCAACAACAATTGCGCGAGCCGAACGGAAATGCTCGCGTCCCTCGCGATCAAAGTAGGTCACACCGGTGACCCGCCGATCGGCGCCGAGATGAATTCGTGAGACCATGCAGTGCGTGCGAATTTCCGCCCCGTGCGCGATCGCATCAGGGATATGCGTAATCAGCGTGCTCGCCTTTGCACCGACTTTGCACCCCTGAACGCAGAATCCACGATAGATGCAGTGTGGACGATCGTCACGCGATCCTTCCAGAATCCCGACTGGGCCGCCTGCGCTCACTGGGATACCCAAGGCCGTGCAGCCGCGAATCAATATATCGCCGATTCCTCCCATCGGATGCGGGCCAAAGGCGTACCCATGCGGATCACCCCAAGGAAACCACGCTGGGCCCGAAACCGGCAGCTCTAATTCTAATAGCTCGTAATAAGGCTTTAGCTCCTCATAAGAGAATGGCCAATCTGCTCCAACCCCATCTTGGGAATAAGTGCGAAAATCAGAAGGATGTAGTCGCGGGGTAAATGCCGCCCAATGGACTGTGCTACCGCCAACGCCTTTTCCACTGTTATTCGAGCCCAGGGTCAATGGATCGTTACCGCCGGTGATGCGCAAATCTTCCCAATAAAGTTGATGTGAACCGGCTTCATCGCTCACCCAGTCTCGTTCTGTGTCCCAGAAAGGTCCAGCCTCCAGTACAAGGACACGAAATCCAGCTCGCGTGAGTCTTTGTGACAGCACTCCTCCCCCTGCACCCGCACCAATAATCAAATAATCAATTTCTTCATTCTGGCCGAAGCGCCGCATCTGAGTAGTCAGACGCTGCATCGGCCCCAAGGTGCGGTTGGGAGTTTGCGGCGCTCGAAATGGACCAAACAGAGGTGATTTCAACTACTTTGCTCTATCTTTGACGATCTCGCGGATGGCGCTGGATAGCGCTCGGGATCGGCTCATAAATGTCCGAAATTGACTCGTCCGGAGCGTTCCAGCTATAGCGCTCCTCGGCGACTTCCCATGGCTCGGGATCGCCGCGCTCTAATCGCATATACCCGCGGGGATAAGCTGGACCGCCATAACCAATCTCATCCCATGCCCACGGATGCGCGTAGTAGGCCTCAGCACAATCCCCTACCAGCATCAGCCAAAAATGATGCACCGACATTTTCGTCCAGATCTCATGTCCTGCAGCGGGTTGATTGTCGTGCAATGAACGTAAGATTTCATCTTGATGGCGATAACTTAGATCGAGGAAACTTCGAGCATAAAGGTGCTGTGCACATTCTTCGATCGCCTGCAAACCAAGCCGATAAGCTTCCTGATCGGGAGGCATATCCTCGTAGCGGTAACCATCATGACGATTCTCGAATAGGCGTTCATCGATTCGCGGCACGATTGGTATTCGGCGCGCAATGATCCGGTCTTCCTGCGGAATGATATGGTTACAAATCACCTCAAGTAATCGCGTCTGCTCTGAATTGAAGAAGCGAATCGCGGGAACCTGATTAATCCGAGCGAGTACTACCTCACGGGTTTTCGCATCCCAAAATTTCTGCTGAGCTAGTGTGCTGTATCCCGGGTAATAGCCTGGTTGACTCATCGGCCATGAGGCTGCGGATTCAGATTTGGCGTAGATGCGTTCGCGTTTCTTCATGCGCCGCGCTCTCTCCTGAGGAGGCTGGTGACTACTCCTAGAAACCCGGCTGCTGCCAGTAGCAAAGGTGCGAACACCGGTGGACCATACATGATGTTATATAATAGTTTTTTGCGGCCACCGGGGCGACGAAAGACGCCGCGAGCGTGATAAGCAAAGCCGACCGCACCATCGAGCATCGCGATAGCTGAAACAGTCGGGAGTGCGGTACGGGCGAGCGCTTCACTTCCAATTGCGCCGATACAGGCGATCATTAAGGTTGGAGCGATAATGACGGGCGTCCACTGTGCCTTGTAACGAAAGTTACTTTTGTAATGAGAGTAAGCAGCTTCGAAACCGCTGAAGCCCGCGGACAAGGCTGTAACCACTGCCATATGCTTTTGGAAACGGCCTTCACGGAGATTCTGCCGCCATCCAATCAACTCGGTTCCGCCAAGAACACGTCCTAGTAGATGCCGAGGATGTGCCGGCATCGGCAACCATGCTTGCTCCGCATCGTCGCGCCGCAAAAAGCTGGCGACTAATCCCATGTAGGCACTGGTCCCAAAAAGTAGCGGAGCAAAGATCGGCGGCCCCATTACTATATTGATCACAGGTAAGCGCCAACCGCCGGGTTTGCGTTGGATGCCGCGTACATGAAAGTACGAGCCGATTACAGTATCGATCAATGTAATAGCTGATACCGCTGGCAATATAGTGCGTGCGACGCGTCGGCTCCGAAAAGCGGCGAGCCCAGTTACAGTCAGTAATCCGCTGAGAATAACGGGAGTGTACATCACGCGACGGCTATAGCTGCCGCGATAATGCTCATAAGTTACTTCGAGTCCGCTGAGGGCGCTCGACAATCCCGCAATCAGCGCCATCCAGCGCTGGAATCGGCCCTCGCGTACTCGTTCATCAACTTCATGAGCAATATTGACCAGCTCGGCAATTGGACCGGTGGGGGCAGCGCGCATCGCACGCTCAGTCACTTTCAAGGGGGCTCTAACAAGTGCGCTCGCCATTGATGCTCCCCCAATGAGCGCTACTTCTAGGCACTCGGTCAAAGTGCATAGGGCGCGGCATCCTGACGCTTGAATTCAAGACCTAAGCCGGGGCGGCTGAGATCGGGAGTTAATTCCCCCTTCCTAGGTACAAGCGCACCATCAAACAGCATCTGCTCGATGCGTGAATGATCATGGAAGTACTCGATATTACGCATCGGAATTATGGCGCATCCGGGATGGGCGTGAATCGATGGCGCACAGTGCGCCGACAATGGCATGGATCGCGCTGCGCATAATGCTCCGACTCCTAACATTCCAGTTATACCGGCGCACCGCGTAGCGTCAGCCTGTTGCACATCGACCGCGCCAGCCTCGAGCATCCGGCGGAAGTAAACGAGATCGTAACCATATTCGCCTGCGGCGATCTCTATCAATGCAGGAGCGCGATCCCGCAGCAGCCGCAATCCATCCAAATCGTCAGAACTGACCGGTTCCTCGAACCAGCTCACACCCTGTTCGGCGAAATATTCACTTAGGTGTAGCGCTTGCTTCCGACTGTATGCGCCGTTGGCATCAACGAACAGTGCGGCATCGGGTCCAATCGCCTCCCGCGCGGCGGCAACGCGACGGGGATCAGCATTCGGATCGCTTCCGATCTTCATCTTCACGCGGGGGATTCCCTGCTCGACCCATCCGGAAAGCTGCTCGCAAAGATGCTCAATGGAATAGGAGGTAAAACCACCGCTGCCATATACCGATATACTTTTTCGAACTGCGCCGAGCAGCGTTACCAGCGGCAATCCGAGCAGCTTAGCTTTCACATCCCAAAGTGCTACATCGACCGCCGCAATTGCCATCGAAGAAATTCCGGGCCGCCCAAGATTGCGGATGGCATGTACCATCGCATTCCAGCAACCGTATATATTTATTGCATCCTGGCCTTCGATTACTTTCGCCAGCAAATCGCGGATTAAAACGGCAGTCGATCGATCAGCGTAAGTAAAGCCTAATCCGCGTTCATCTCCCGCCTCGATTTCGACCAACACCAGGGTGGTCTGATTCCAAGCCAACGTACCGTCTGCCTCTGGTAAATCCGTAGGCACGCTGTAGGCTGACGCCCGTACTTGCGTAATCGGCGCTGTCACATTCTGAATCTTCATCACGTTAGCTTCGATGCGGCAGCGATGGGCCGATTATTTGCTCCATCGACTGGCGAATAATACCGAGTTCATTGGGATCGCGACGGAGCAGCGTGCTGGCGAAGTGGTAAGCCTGGTCAAAGGTAATATGCGGTGGCAAAGGCGGAACGTCAGGATCAGTAATCGCCTCTACCACACACGGCCGATCGGCAGCGAGCGCTTCGTCCCATACCCGTCCGAGATCTTCCGGTTTATCGACCCGGATTCCCCGCAATCCCAGCAACTCCGCATAGGCCGCGAACGGGAATGAAGGAAGGTCCTGCGAAGCAGAAAACTTCGGATCACCATTCATCACGCGCTGCTCCCAAGTGACCTGGTTGAGGTCGTTGTTGTGCAGCACCAGCACAATCAGCTTCGGATTGCGCCACTCTTTCCAATATTTCTTGATAGTGATCAGCCCGTTGACGCCGTTCATCTGCATTGCGCCGTCTCCCACCATCGTGATGACAGGCCGGTCCGGATGGGCAAACTTGGCGGCTATTGCATATGGCACGCCTGGCCCCATCGTGGCGAGATTGCCGGACAGCGACGCCATCATGCCCTGACGAATCTTGATATCCCTCGCATACCAGTTAGTGCCCGAGCCTGAATCAGCGGTAAGAATACAGTCGTCCGGCAGGCGCGGCGAAAGTTCCCAGAACACGCGCTGTGGATTGATCGGCTTAGCCGGTTCCATTGCACGCTCTTCCAGTACTTTCCACCAGTCAGCTACATTGTGCTCGATCTTTTCACGCCAGCTCCGGTCGTTTTTGCGTTTCAGGAGCGGCAGCAACACGGCGAGAGTCTGGGCGCTGTCACCGATGAGATTAATCTCGGTGGGAAAGCGCAGTCCGGCCATACGCGGATCGATATCGATCTGAACCCCGCGCGCCTGTCCCTCGGCGGGCAGAAATTCTGAATAGGGAAAGCTGGTCCCTACCATCAGCAAGGTGTCGCATTGCATCATCATTTCATAGCTCGGCTTGGTGCCGAGTAGCCCGATCGAGCCGGTGACGAACGGCAGCGCGTCGGGCAAAGCGGCTTTGCCAAGCAGCGCTTTCGCTACACCCGCCCCCAGCACGTCGGCTACTGCAAGAACTTGATCGGCCGCGCGGAGGGCGCCGGCGCCGATTAACATCGCGACCTTATTGCCGGCATTAAGCAGATCGGCGGCCCGTGCCAGATCATGATCACGGGGAATCTGAAGGGGTTCGCTATAGCCGATCCCGGTATGGACGGTGTTGTGTTTCCGAGGCGGCACTTCCATCGCCTTTAGTTCCTGCACGTCATTGGGAATGATGATCGCCGTGACGGTACGTTCCGCCATCGCAATCCGCATCGCACGATCGACCAATTGGCGAATTTGCGCTGGCACTATCGCCATGTGGACGTACTCACTCGCTACATCCTTGAACAGAGACATCAGGTCAACTTCCTGCTGATAGCTACCTCCCAACGCTGATCGCGCGGACTGACCGACAATCGCCACCACCGGCTGATGATCGAGTTTGGCGTCATAGAGTCCATTAAGTAGATGGATAGCGCCGGGTCCCGAAGTCGCGCAGCAAACACCAACTTCTCCGGTAAACTTGGCGTGAGCGCAGGCCATAAAGGCAGCCAATTCCTCATGCCGCGCCTGAACGAACTTGATTTCACCCTCCATGCGATTGAAGGCGCCCATGATGCCGTTGATGCCATCACCGGGGAAACCGAAAATGCGGCGCACACCCCATTCATAAAAACGCTTCAGCAGAAAATCACTGACCGTTTCGCTCATAGCTATACTCCCGGTCATTATCGATTCATTTTCTGGGCCAAAATAATCGAGAAAAGACAAGAACTAGAAAGTCTCTTATTCATGAGCTATAGCCATCCGAGCAGTGCGAGTAGGCATTCAGACTCTATGATGATGTAGTCAGTTTCGAGCCAATTCTCCGCATCACTGAGAAGTAATGATTGGCAACGAAAGAATTACCGACTATCGCCTATAGGCTCTCTTCAAAAAGGATCGATTGTATACTCAGCGAATTACGAAAATTTTTTTCCAGCTATGCAACCGCCGAGGAAGAGTGCGCCAAAACTTAGCCATCGGCGATTCTTGGTGAACCAGAATAATGGGCTGCTTCGATACGCCCGATTACTAAAGCTCCCATGAGCGCCGTAATCTCCCGGCAGCGACTTGAAGAGATTATTCGGACGATCGGGATCGATCACGTGATTGGTCAGCTGTGATCCATAAGTCCATGCCAAATAATGATCGGCTAATCCCGGAGCGATTTTGTTGCCGACAATCGCAATCACCGTCGGGAGTCCGACGTAAACCTCGCGCCGCCGATGATGAGCCGCCCATACGATTGCTTGAGCCGCTACCTCAGGCTGGTAAATCGGCGGCACTGGCTGCGGATGACGCGATACGTGCACCTTGCACCAATCGAATTGCGGCGTGTTCATCGCCGGCATCTGCACCATTGTAAGATGAATACGGCTTTTTTGATGAAGCAGCTCGGTACGGAGCGTATCGGTGAATCCGGCGATAGCGTGCTTTGCTCCGCAATATGGCGCTTGCAATGGAATCGAGCGATAGGCAAGCGCTGAACCCACTTGAACGATCACGCCGCGATTGCGCGGCCTCATGCTCTTGAGCGCGGCCATCGTGCCGTAAACGAATCCCAGGTAAGTAACCTCCGTGGCGCGCTTGTATTCCGCCGGAGTGATTTCGTGGAACGGCGCAAAAATCGTAGTCATCGCGTTATTGACCCAAATATCTATGGGACCGAACTCGCTCTCGATCGCGTTTGCCGCCTGCTGAACCGCTTCCGCATCAGCCATATCAGCAGGCGCGACCAACGCCTTGCCTCCTGCCGCTTCGACTTCCTCACGCGCGTTCTCAAGACCTTCTCTTCCACGCGCAATTAGGCCTATGCAAACGCCCGGTCTGGCAAAGGCTCGCACTGTGGCGCGGCCGAGTCCGGCGGAAGCTCCAGTGATTACGATCACCTCATGGCGACCATAACTGCGGGACAAATTCCCATTTGTTGGCTGATTGGATTCGATATTCGACTGGGACATTTCTTATAACACCCGCGAATAGTTATCTGTGAGTTTTCGGCCTGAGCGAATTTCTTACAAAACGCCACGTGATCCACATAATTAAACGACTAAGCGCTTGCACAGAGTGTCAGTGCTACTTCAACACGATGACTCAAAGGACCGGCGCTAACAGACCATATCTTATACACGACTAAAGCTATCGCCAGACTCTCTAGCAGGATGTTGATTAAAGGGTTTGAATCACGAGTTTGGCTTAGTCTGATGAGCGTGACCAGGTGAGTATTGAGTTACAAATCAGGTAGTTACCGGGTTGGCCATGGCAGATGCGGCTCCTGGCAAGTCGATTCATCCGCTGGGACAAAGCTTTGCGATCCTCAGCAGATTGTAGGCGGTGCCCACCAGGTAAGCGGCGAAACTGGTCCGCTCGACGCCCCGATAGCGCGTGCGCCGGAAGTTGCCGACCGTCTTGATCCAGCCGAAGATCTCCTCGACTCGCTTGCGCACTCGTTGGCTGACTGCGTAACCCGGCCAATTGGTAGTGCGACGGTCGAGCGCCGAGCCGCCCGGCCGTCGCTCATTCTGCGCCACGTGGGGAGTGACCTTGAGCGCGCGGCAACTCGCCACGAACGCCGCCTTGTCGTAGCCCTTGTCGCCAGCCACCGTGATCCGGCCAGCGCCGCGAAGCGCTTGCAGCATTTCCAGCCCTTGCTCGCTTTCGGCCCGCCCGCTGGCCTGACCCACGCGCAGATCGATCATGAGGCCGTTGCGATTCTCCATCAGCACGCTCTCGGTGTAACAGAGCCGGGCCTCTTTGCCGGCGCCCTTCTTCGCCAGCCTCGCTTCGGGATCGGTCGTCGACTGGTGGGTCGCGTTTTGGCGCCGTTCGCCGTGGAAGTCCACGCTCGGATTGCCTGGATCATCCGGCGGCGTACGATCGCTGGGCTCCTCGCCCTTGGGGCGCAAGCTCTTGAGCGCCGCCCACGCCTCGATCAGCGTGCCGTCCACCGTAAAGTGCTCATCGCTGGTCAGCCTCAGCTCGCGCGCCTCCGCCACCACCGTGCGGAAAAACTCGCCCGCCACGTCGTGCTCCAGTAACCGCCCCGATTGCGGCTAAAGCTCGAATGGTCGAAGCTCGGCTCGTCCCAGTTCAGATCGAGGAACCAGCGGAACAAAAGGTTGTAATCCAACTGCTCACAGAACATCCGCTCACTGCGCACCGCTGTACAGCGCCATCAAGAGCGAGGCTTTCAGCAATCGCTCCGGCGGGATCGAGGGCCGGCCCACTTCGCTGTACATCTGCTCGAACAGCGGCGAGAGTTCTTTGAGTGCCACCTCCGCCAACTCCTTGATCAGCCTGATCGGATGGTTGGCCGGCACTCGCTGCTCGGGATTCACCAAGGTCAGCATCGTCCTCTGTGGCCGATCGTATCCCCGCATCTTCCTCTTCCTCCTCACCCCACCGACCTCACTCAACTATAAAGATGCTAAACCAGTAGTCGATCCCGTCGAAGAGGAATTTTTCAACATCCTGTTAGTTGGTAACGCACGACGAGCTGGCTCAAGGTATAGGCATATATGGAGAGCTATCGCACCGAAGATCATCGAGCATCCTTCGATGGAGGCGAATGCCGAGCCTTCGCGATGAACCATTAGAGATATCAATGCGAGAGCGCCGAAGGCGCACCACCTAAGAGTCCGGCGAAACTTCGCGGCCCCCAAGATATCACCGAGTGCTACAAACGAAGAGACGACTCAAGCCGCCAATAGAAAATCGAAGCAGTAAGTTCTCCAGCAATGGGTCAGTCCCTCACAAATCGGCGCCGCTCTTAAGAGCTTTGCAGGATTCGTCTCTAACGATGCATTCGTTCCAACGTGATCCAGCGGCTACCTGAACAACGATAACGCGGATTTCCGTTCAACTGAATTAAAAAAATTCAGTGCTCCACGATCGAAAATGCTCGGACCGATCAGTTTGCTCCCGATTAGGCTTTCTTTTACTTTCGACGAACACTGAATGATGCCGCGGCGGACAGAATGTTCGTGACAAACGGAATCATTTGAACTGGAGTTAATCCTCAGATGCGCCAGATCAAATTTGGAATCTTCCTGCCGACCGGAGACTTTGCCCAGGCGCGCACCGCCGCTCTGCGCGCTGATGAACTGGGCTTTTATTCCGTTTCGCTCAACGATCATTTTTTTGCACCCGGTCAAAAACTCGACGCACCGCAACTCGAATGCTTTACGACGCTGAGTGCAATTGCCGCGCTGACCAGTCGCGTGCGGATCGCGCCCGCCATGGCCGCGATGTCGTTTCGCAATCCGGCGTTGTTGGCGAAAATGGCGTCCACCCTCGACGTCATCAGCAGCGGCCGCTTCATTCTCGGTGCTGGCGCAGGCTGGATGCGCGATGAATATCACGCCCATGATTATCCTTATCCAACGAACCGGCAGCGGCTCGCGCAATTCGCTGAGGCATTAAAATTGATTAAAGCGATGTGGACGCAAGAAGTCCCCACCTATCACGGGCCATTCTTCAAAATCGAGAAAGCCTATAACCATCCCCGTCCGATCCAGCAGCCGCATCCTCCAATCATGATTGGCGGCAGCGGGCGCAAGCTGCTTGAGATCAGTGCAGTTGAGGCTGATATTGCGAATCTCGCGCCGCCATTGACGCGCGGCGTCTTCAACGCGGAAGTGACGGTCAAATTCGACAAGCCGCGTCTGAAACAGAAAATTGCGGCGCTGCATGAACTCGCGACTACTGCAGGACGATCACCCGATCAGATCGAGATCAGCGGCTTTTGCGCCCTTACCTTATCGCGACATAAGAGCGAGACGGATGCCGCCGTGACCTCGACCGCGCGCGCGATGGGCTTTCCCGATGAGGATTCAGTGCGTAATTCGCCCTCGATGCTGATCGGTACGCCGGACGAGGTGAAGCGCGAAATTCGCTCGCGAATCGAAGAGTTTGGTATGACTTACTTTATCATGGCGGGCGCGCCAGCCGCGATCGAGCTCTTCGCCAGCGATGTGATGCCGGAATTCGTCCATTGACGGGGGAATTGCACATGAAACAGTAACCCTTGACGACGAAAGCTCCCGCCTGCCCGTCGCGCTTGAGAGTTAAAGGTAGTGACCCCAACTGTCTGGCTGATGATTGTCGCTGGCCTCGTCTTTGTCTTAGTGACAATCGCCGGCTCCTGGATAAAGCGGCTTCCGCTGAATACTGCCATAGTTTATCTCGGCGTTGGCTGGATAATTGGCCCGCATGGCTTCGGATTACTCAAGATCGATGCAATTAGAGAAGCTCCGGCCCTTGAGCAAATTGCCGAGCTGGTACTCATCACTTCACTCTTTACTGCCGGTCTGAAGCTCCGCGCTCCTTGGTATGACTATCGATGGCAGCTGGCTTGCGGCTGGCTTTCCTCTCAATGGCGCTGACCGTCGGCTTAGTCACTGGCGTTTCTTTATTTCTGTTGCATCTCCCGCTAGGCGCCGCGATGGTGACTGGTGCGATGCTGGCAGGCACCGACCCGGTACTCGCTTCCGATGTGGAAGTGGATCATCCGTTCGACTCGAATCCGCTGCGTTTCAGCCTGACCGGCGAGGCGGGCTTCAATGATGGTGCGGTGTTCCCCTTCATAATCCTCGGTCTAGGACTCTTGGGAAATCACGACGCCGGCGCTGTCGGATGGTGGTGGCTCCTTCGCGATCTGTTGTGGGGTACGCTGGGCGGCCTCGCGATTGGCGCCCTGTTAGGCGGCTCCATCGGAAGTTATGTGCTGCATTTGAGACGTGAGCATCAGCATGCTCTGGGATATGGACTTTTTCTCGTGCCCGGACTTATTTTGTTATCCTACAGCGTTGCCCATCTATGTGGCGCGTTCGGTTTTCTCGCCGCCTTCTCAGCCGGTATCTCGCTGCGTTATCTCGAATTATGGGAAAGAGGACGCGAAGTGCCCGAGGATGAGCAGGAAGTAGCCATAGCACCGAGCAATCGCAAAGAACTTGCGACAAATCCGGAGACCGCTCAGGCCTATCTCACGCAGGGACTTTTGGATTTTAGCGAGCAGCTGGAGCAAATCGGCGAGGCGGTAATCGTTACAATGGTGGGTGCGATATTATCGCTGTCCCATTTCCCTATGGATGCCGGAATCTGGTTCTTGCTCCTGCTGTTTTTATTTATACGCCCAATTTCTGTGGCGATTGGGTTGATTGGCTCGCCGCTGCAAATTCCCGAACGAGCGCTAATCGCGTGGTTTGGAATTCGCGGTATTGGCTCGATCTATTATCTCGCATATCTACTGAATCATGGGATTCGCGACGACTTGGCAAAGACACTTATCGCATTAACTATTATCGCTGTCGCGCTCTCGATAGCTCTTCACGGACTATCAGGTAGTGTCTTGAAGGTTCAGCAAAATCGCGCGAGGGAAGGTCATGGTATGCGGGTGATGCGAAACGTCACCGAATTCTCTGACGAGGATGCGCACCATGACCACGAACAAGCATAAAGCTGAAAAAGTCGATTTAAAAGCATTGGCCGGCAACGACCGGGAGTTTCTGCGTCAGCTCATCCGGACGACGCTGCAGGAAGTACTGGAAGCGGAGATGACGGAAGCCCTGGGGGCAGCCAAAGGCGAACGCACGGTGGGGCGCAACGGCTATCACTCTGGCTATTATGGGCGCAGCTTGATCACACGGGTGGGCAAGCTGGAACTACGCATACCGCAAAATCGCACGGGACGATTTTCGACCGAGCTGTTCGAGCGCTATCAGCGCTCGGAACGCGCATTGGTAGCGGCGTTGGCGGAGATGTACGTGCAAGGGGTCTCGACGCGTAAGGTCAAGGCGATCACCGAGGAGTTATGCGGGCATAGTTTTTCGGCGTCCTCGATCAGCACGATCAATCAACGCCTGGACCAAAGCCTGGCCCAATTCGCCGCGCGGCCTCTGCACGAAGCCTTCCCCTACCTGATCGTCGATGCGCGCTATGAACAGGTGCGTGAGGCCGTGGTGATTGTCAGCCAGGCCGTGCTGATTGCTATCGGTATCGACTGGGACGGCCGCCGCCAGATCCTCGGCGTCGAGCTCGCCAATCGCGAAAGCCGTTCGAGCTGGAGCGAGTCCTGCGCGGACTTCAGGCACGCGGGCTGAACGGCGTGGAACTGGTGGTCTCCGACGATCATGCGGGACTTAGGGCGGCCATTCGCGAAGTCTTGCCTCAAGCCGTCTGGCAGCGTTGCTATGTCCATTTTCTGCGCAACGCCCTGGACTATGTACCACGCAAAGTCGATGACGATTGCCTGCAAGAACTGCGCTGGCTCTACGCCCGCCGCGATTTGGCGGAAGCACTTAACGATCTGGCCGCCTGGCTGGCGCGGTGGGCAGGCAAATATCCCCGGCTCACCGCCTGGGTTGAGGAGAACCTGGAAGAAACGCTGAGCTTCTATCGCTTCCCACGCCAGCACCATAAGCATCTCAAGAGCACGAACATGCTCGAGCGTTTAAATGAGGAAATTAAACGCCGCACCCTGGTGGTGCGAATCTTTCCCAACGCGCAGAGCTGCTTGCGTCTGATTCGGGCCCTGGCCGTCAAGACCCATCGAACTGGCTCAAGCAGCCGCGCTATCTCAACCTGGAGGAACTTCGCGAAAACAAAAAACTCATGCTGCGAAAAGCTGCTTGACCACGCCACAGGCGCTCCGCTGAGCTCTCGCTAAGGGCTCCGCTACGACAGCTACCCGAGCCCACATACCTGGATCTTTTTTGCTGAACTTGACGCACACAACTGACTATCAGTTACGCCGCTAATGAACTTTTATTCTAAAAGATATGAAAATAGTGGATAAGCCGAGGCGCGCAGAATGATGAAATTTGGTCTGTTTGGGATGAACATGCGGCCCTGCGTCACGCCGGACGCGATCGCGACGGTTGCGCGTGCCGCGGAAGCAGCCGGTTTCGAAAGCTTTTGGGGCGGCGAGCATCTCGCATTGGCCGACCCGCAGATTCCGTCGTCACCGATGCCGCCGACAATTGATTTCGTTGATCTCTGCGTGACGATGGCTTTCGCCGCAGCACATACACGCACACTGCGTTTCGGCACCGGCATTATGATCCTGCCGCTGCGCAATCCGGTCGTGCTCGCCAAGCAACTCGCATCTGTGGATGTAATGTCCGGCGGGCGGCTTATCTTCGGCATTGGCATCGGCAATCTCGATTTTGAATTTGCGGCAGTCGGAATGCCGTTCGATCACAAGGGCAAGCGCGCAGAGGAAGCGATCGCAGCGATGCGGGCGCTGTGGTCGATGGAGCGAGCCGAGTTTCGAGGACGCTTCTTTTCGTTCGCAGGCGTCCGAGCAGAGCCGTGTCCGGTTCAACAGCCGCATCCCCCGATTATTTTCGGCGGAAAGTCGATGCACGCGTACAGTCGCGTCGCAAGATTGGGCGATGGATGGTACGGCTACGGCCTCGATCTGGACGCGACTGCAAAATGTATTTCGGGCATCAAAGAGGCCTGCAAGAGATACGCTCGCTCATTTAACGAGATCGAAGTTAGCATCACGCCTAAAGGGATGCTCGATCGCGATTTAGCGGCACGTTATATGGAACTCGGTGTACGGCGTTTAATCCTTCCGCCGCCGGGCCGCACCGTCGAGCAGTTCCTGACAGCAATCGCGACTGCCCACCGAGAGCTAATCGACCGGATCTGAATTTGCGCGCTTTCCTCCTGCTATGGCCTAAGCTCGCGCCCCTCCTTCAACTGCCGGTGCAGCCTCCTGAACCGCTTTGACGCCATCACCGGATGCCGATGCTGATGCCGCAATCACCAGTCGGCTGACGCCTGCCTCGGCATATTGTTTGACGCACCTCCGCTGAAAGCGGCTTGCCGCCCATCAGCAGCACCGAAAATTCGAGCTTGCTCGGATCGCGTCCGTATTCGCGCGCCAGATTTTTGATCTGCGGGATACATTCCTGCGCCTTTTCGACGCTGAGATTACCAGGGCACCATCCATCGGCATAACGCGCAACACGTTTCATCGCATACTTCGGATCGTGCGCCCCGAGCAGAATCGGCGGTCCGGGCTTCTGTATGGGCTTCGGACCAATCTTGATCGAAGGGAATTTGATGATCTCGCCGTCGTAGCTGACGTCGTCCTTGCTCCAGAGCAATCGCAGGGCTTCGACACTCTCGCGCAGATGGCGCCAGCGCTTCGCGAAATTGACTCCCATCACCTGCGCTTCTTCGGGGAACCATCCCGCGCCAACGCCCAGAATCAGGCGCCCGCCGGAATAGAAATCAATTGAGGCGGTAATCTTCGCTGTCTCGATTACGTTGCGCTCGGGCAAGAGACAAATACCCGTGCCGAGCTTGATTTTGGACGTGGCGCGCGCGGCGATCGCGAGCGCCACAAAGGGATCGATCAGGCGCGCATAGAACTCAGGAACTTTCCCGTCCTTCGAGCGTGGATAGTAAGTCGAATAGCTGGTCGGCAAGCACAGATGCTCGGCGACAAAGAATGACTCGAAACCGAGTTTCTCGGCTTCACTTGCGATCGCGGCGGGATCGCCGGATTGCTCCGTCAGGAATGCCAGTACGCCGATCTTCATATTCTCACCTCCAGCTAATGCGGATCAGAAAGCTGCCGAAGCTAATCCATCGACAAATTCATATCGGGCTTGCCGGTCGCAGGATCGATCGGCACCGAAACATGCGAATGGATTACTTTCCATTGTCCGCCGACTTTCTGAAACACATCGGTCACGCGGAACGTGCCTTCGGCAGGTTTACCGTCTTTGCCGGTCCAGGTGAAGTGCTGGATGCTGCGCGCCATCCCCATCTTGCCGTCGGTGACGACCACCAACTGGACAAACTTGCCCTTAAGATTTGGGGCGTCCTTGAAGGCATTGACCAAGTCATCATTTACTGCGGTCGCGCCCTGATATTGAAGCGGCGCATGGAAGTCGTAGAGATCGATATTGTTCTTATCGTAATACTTCATCACCTGATCAGCGCTGGTCGCATCGATGATCTTCTGCTCAATATCCTTGATCTGCTTTTCGTCTTTCGCGTTTCCCGCCGCGCTCGCCGTGAAGCTAGTTCCCAGCGTCAGCACGGCAACCGCCGCGATTGTCCCGATTAGCGAAATGATCCGTTTCATCTGTTCCTCCCAAGATTATGATTTCGCGTTCAGCCCACCTTAGCTTCCCTTTGGTTCGCTGAACGCGCGCGAGTGTAGCACAGGAAGGACGAAACCGATCACCCTGAATTATCCGCGGCGGGGTGACTCAGCCGGAACAATCTCCAGCCGCAGCTTTTCGGCGCCGCGCAACAATGTCATCGGAAGCGTGGCTCCGACGCAATCCGCAGTCAGTACGCGTTGTAAATCGTCGATACCGCCGATGGGAGCATCGCCGAGCGCAACCAGGATGTCCCCGGGATGCAAGCCCGCGCGCGCCGCCGGACTTTCAGGCTCAATCGCCGCTATCGTGACGCCGCTCGTAACGGCTAGTCCGTGGAAGCGTGAAACGCGGCGCTGCAATGCCGTGTTCTGACCCGCGATCCCAATCCATCCGCGCGTAATCCGCCCATCATGCATCAGGTGTCCCGCAACCAACTTCGCGCTATTGATCCCGATCGCGAAGCAGAGCCCCTGAGCAGGCATAATCGTCGCGGTATTGACGCCAATTACTTCGCCGCGCGAGTTGACCAGCGGCCCACCTGAATTGCCGGGATTAAGCGCCGCATCGGTCTGGACGACATTATCAATCAACCGCCCTGAACGAGACCGGAGCGAGCGGCCAAGCGCGCTTACTACTCCAGCGGTGACGGTGCACTGAAAACCGAAAGGATTGCCGATCGCGATCACTAACTGGCCGACGCGAATCCGCTGCGAATCGCCCAGCGGCGCTGTCGGCAAGCCATTCCCTATCACTCGAATAATCGCTAAGTCGGTATCCGGATCATCACCGATCAGTTCGGCGCGCATCCGGCGCCCGTCGTTGGTGGTAACGTTAATCTCACCCGCTCCGTGTACAACGTGACTGTTGGTCATCACGTACCCGTCCGGTGTAAAGATAAAGCCCGAACCGCTGCCGGCAGGACGCATCACGCGGCTCTCAACCGGGCCGGACGCGTCGGCGGCTCGAGCAATATCGATATAGACGACGGCGGGACTGATATTTTCCGCCGCCTGAATGACGGCCTGTGAATAGGCGTCGAAGATCTCCGTCTCATCGTGCTGGCCGGACGCTCCGGCGCGAACGCCCCGCGACTCATCCAGCAATGGGATAACTTTCGCCTTCATTTCTGATACTCCTGACGGTCAATCTAACCATCGCGTCAAGTCTGTGAAGCGTTCGCGGGCAGACACGCAGGGTGCGCATAGATGAGTGATCAGTCCAGACGGAATCCGCCTTTTCGAGCGGAACATATAGGCAGTTTATTGCGTCCTATGGAGCTGACTATGGCGGCCAAACGCCGCGCGCTCGATGAGATCGACGAGGCCGCTTTGTGCGCCGTGCAGGACCGCTGCATTGTTGAGGCGATTCAGATGCAGGAGACGGCCGATCTCGAACTCGATCAGCGATGGCGAGTTCCGGCGCAGTTCATGGGCTTACGGCTTGGTCGAGGCGCTCGAGGGTTTTGTCAACCGGCCCTCCCCGTGGAAATTTCACGACATCGAAGGTCGTGAATATCCGATCGAGACCTGTTATGCGGCCGGCAAGCTCCGGCGTGTGCGCGGTATTGCGACCGGCGAGTTTGAATTCGTACGTGCGCATACTGTTCGCACGCCAAAGGTGACGATCCCCTCACCCAGCTTCATGCATTTCTTTCAGGGTGGCCGCTGCGCCGATCAATCGGTCTATCCTGATCCAGAAGGCTTCTGGGAAGATCTGCTACGAATTTATGAAGACGAAATTGCCGCTCTCGGAAGCCTTGGCGTGAACTGCGCTACAGATCGACGAAGTGCCGCAGGCGATGCTCTGCGATCCATCGATCCGGGAACAAACTCGCGCACTCGGCGAAGACCCGGACCGCCTTAACAGCCCAGTATATCGCCGCCGTGAATCGAATTATCGCGAGACGGCCGACGGCGATGACCCTCGGCATGCATCTTTGCCGCGGCAATTTCCGTTCGCGATGGTTAGCGGCAGGCGGCTATGAAGCCGTTGCCG
Organism: uncultured Pseudomonadota bacterium; assembly: GCA_963831065.1. Taxonomy (GTDB): domain Bacteria; phylum Desulfobacterota; class Binatia; order Binatales; family Binataceae; genus JAJPHI01. The sequence goes on along the minus strand of CAWHOQ010000025.1, from coordinate 70,740 downwards.
AACGGCTCTTCAACGAATGCGCAGTCGATGGCTTCTTCCTCGAATACGATGATCAGCGTGCTGGCAGATTCGAGCCGCTGCGCTTTATGCCGAAAAACAAATTCGCCGTACTAACGCTGCGCCGCCGGAATCGATGAAGCTGCAAAGTACGTCGATCTCGACCGTCTATCGCTGAGTCCGCAATGCGGTTTCGCAAGTACCGTAGGAGGCAATCTCCTGATCGCTGAAGATCAGCGAAAGAAGCTTGAATTGCTGGTCGATGCAGCAAACGAAATATGGACGTGATTTGGACCAAATCGCAAGTTCAGCAACCCAGTTAGCTGGTGAGTGGCTGGGGCGAATCAGGCGGCCTTCGGCCCCCTCAGTACGCCATAGGGACCTTCTGAATAACCTACTTTGTCATCCTGAGCCGGTGAGCAACGCAGCCGTGTCGAAGGATCGACGCGAAGCGATTCTAAACAATTCGCTTGTGCAGAGCTTCCCTATCAGTAAAGCAAAGTTGGCCGAACCCATTGGAGCGCGAGGCGTATTAAATTCGCGCCGCTTCGCGTTCTAACGTTTCGCGAAACTCGGGATGACTGATTGCGGCCATTCGGCGGGCCCGTTCTGTCAGCGAGCGGCCACGCAACTCCGCCGCGCCAAACTCAGTCACGATAATATCCGCGTCGCCGCGCGGCGTAGTTACTATACCATCAGCTAATCGCGGGACGATTCGGCTGATCGAATCATCCCGCGCAGTGGATGGTAAGGCGATAATCGAGCGACCGCCTGAGGCCATCTGGGCGCCGCGCACAAAGTCGCCTTGGCCGCCGGTGCCCCCGATGTATTCGCCGCCCGCGATTTCGGCATTGACCTGGCCCGTCAAGTCCACCTCGATCGCCGAGTTAATTGCGACGAATTTACCGAGACGGCTCAGCACCGCCGCGTGATGCGTGTGCATATAAGTGAAGAGCTTGATCGACCGATTCTTGTGGGCAAAGCGGTACAGCCGGTCGGTGCCGACCAGGAGCGCAGCAGCGGTAATTCCTGTATCAATTGGCTTGCGCGCATTAGTCACGATTCCCTGTTCCATCAGGTCGGCAACGCGATCGCTGATCAAGCCGGAATGGAAGCCCAGGTCACGACGATCGCCGAGTAGCGCAAGCACCGCCTCAGGAATCGCGCCGACCCCGATCTGAATAGTCGTTCCGTCCTCGATATAGCGCGCAATATGCGCCGCAATACGCTCCTCGGTGGCGCTGATCGGTTGCGCGCGGACCTGCACCGGTGGTCGCGAGGTACGCACCAGATAATCGATGCGCGCTGGCGTGATCGTTCCGTCGCAATAGGTCCATGGCGTCTGCTCGTTGACTTCCGCAATAACGACTCGCGCATGCTTCATCGCAGCTTGCTGAAAATCATTGGCCAGCGAAAAGCTGTAGATGCCATGTTCGTCGGGTTCGCTGAGCTGAACGAAGACTACGTCGGCCCGCAGGATTCTCTTCTCAAAATAGCCATTCACTTGCGATAGATGCGCCGGCAGAACATGAAGCGCGCGCGCACGAGCAAGCGCCTGAAGATTCCCCATCGCGCCGAAGCTGGTAAAGCTGAGCACGTCAGTATGTTCCGGACTTGAGGGTGCGGCGCGACCGCACACCAGCGAGAAAGATTTCGGCTTTCCCGAGCCGATGGCGCTGCTCGAGCAACTTCTCGATCAACGATGCCGGCTCACCGACACCTTGTCCCCATACGACGTGTTCACCGGACCGAATAATCTCGGCGAGGTCCAAAGAGCCGAGGCTGATTTCCTGCGTCATGGAACTCTAAAATGCGTCGGCTCTTCAGAATCGCCTCGACTCAGGCTGGACGGAACGCGAGGATGCTGCCTTCGCCGTCGGCGGAAACGAAGAGCGTTCCGTCGCGCGATTGGGCGATTCCGGAGAAACTCGCGAGCGGTCCCGGCAACAATCCGGGAATTCCCGCCAGCACATGCGGGACGACGCCGGGCGGTGAACCGACCGGCAAGTTCGACGCGATCGTCTTGCGCTGGCGCGTCTTGGTCGAAAAGCAGATCAGCTCGTGCGCGCCCACATCGACGATATAGAGATCATCGCCCGCGAGCATCACGCCGTGCGGTTCGCGCAATCCGCCGAGCGCCTCCGTGACGCCGCCATTGACGTGCACGACGCGCCCTTTTCCGGCCTCCGCCACGAAGCATGAGCCGTCGGACGCCGCGGCAATTCCGGTCGGACGCGCAAGCCCGCTCGCGGCAGTTTTGATTTCTTTTCCCGAGATCACCAAAACGCGTCCCGTGCCGCCTTCCGCAACGACGACTGCGCCACCCGGGGCTGCAGCGACGCCGTATAGTTCCTGCAAGCCCTTGGCGTGCTCGGTCATCCGATGCGACACCGGATGATAGGTCGTCACGTCGCCGGCCGACGTGGTCACGATCACATTACCGTCCGCGCCAGCGCCCAGCCCGCGCACAAAGCCAGGGAATTCGCCATCGAACAACATCCCGACCCGCCGCTGCTTACCGTCGAGATCGACCGCGGCCATGCTGATTCCATCCGCGGCGTAGAGCACCCCATCGCTGCTGACCGCGAGTCCGGCGGGCGCACAGAAACCCGGTTCGATCAAGCGGCGTTCGCTGCCGTCCGGCATCAATTCGGCGACGCCGCCGTCGGTGAAATGGGAGATAAAGATGCGATCATCGGCGGTGAGCGCCAGATTATCGAGCCCGGGACGAACTTTTGCATAAACCCGTTTCGTAGCGCTCTGAAGATCGATTTTCAGGATCTCGCCGGTGCGCCCCTGTGTCGTTACGATCTCGCCCTTGCTGTTGATTTTCACCGCAGTCGGCAGGCCGAGGTCCTTGATAAAGGGCTCGGGCCGTCCACCGCCGACCGGAATCCGCCAGATTGCATTCTCGCCAAGCACGGGAAAGTAGATATTGCCGTCGGGACCGAGGAAGAGCGCATTGGGCAATGGCAAGTTATCCGCGAGCTGGCGGGGTGCACGGCCATCGGGGAACAGTTCCCAGAGTCGGCCATTGGGACGGCATTCATCCATGAAGATGCGGTCTTGATGGATCGTCACGCCATTGGCCGCAGTGACATTGTCCGCAATGATTCGGACCTCGCCGTTGGGAGAGCGGGCGCACACTCGCTCACTCATTACCTCGGTTGCGTAGAGCGTGCCTTTTGAATCGAACGCGAGATCATCGGGGGCGATAATCGGTCCGCCAGGCGGACTGACGACTGAAACCGCACCGCTCGCCGGATCAATCGCGCTGATCTGGCTGCCGAAGGCCTGCGCGACGTAGAGCTTGCCGTCCGGCCCCATCCGCATCCCGTTCGCGCCGAAGAGCGCGCTCGGCGGCGTCAGTTGGATGCATTTCCATCCGGCAGTAACGTTGATTGCTGGTCCGCTGTATCGATTACTCGCTTGCGCCATCAGCCCGTCCTCTTAACTTTCCGCGCGAGCAGCACATGAACTCGCCTGCCCGTTTGAGAGTTTGCTTCCGATAATCACCGCGTAGCGCGGTTCTCTGTCGTTTGTAAAGGCTTCGGCAGGCGGACCCACAAAGAGAGCGAGGAAGTGAGTCTGCGAACTGCGTTCAGAAAAGGGAGTGCTACGTGCCGCTCAGACCCAGTCTGAAGGTTGGCAGGGATCACCGATTTAGACAAAGCTCAAATGCACATTTGAAGGCGTAGGCGATGACGTTGGAGAAATGGCCGAGCTGGGATCGACATATTCACAAGGCCGACTATGGTGCAAGCCAAGAGGACGGGTCTCCGTCCGGTCCTCTTGGCTTGTCATCGTGAATTTAGTCTGGCGCGAACAATTCAGGATTCTGCCGCATAGCAACAACGCATCGGGACAGCAGTATTTTCATGTATATACCGTCTACCAGCGCATCCACTATGGCGCCACTCTGAAGATAGCGCCCGCAGCATTGGCTCCGCCGTTTGCGGTAGTGCCGTAGAGATTGCCGTAGGCGTAAAGAAGGCTGCTATACGGATTCAGGCCGTCATTGGCGGTCTGGCCGAAAGTCCACAGCAGTTGCTCAGTCCACTGTGTCCCCGAAGCTGGCTTGATCAATTCGTAAACCGTGCCGTTATCGGCGGTGTTGCTGTTAACTGTCGTGCCGTAGAGATTGCCCTGCGGGTCTGCAATCAAGCCACCCGCCGGGAACGCCCCGTCAAAGGAGGAAGTCGGGAAGCTGAGCGGCGGCGGGGAAAATGCCCAAATTATATTAACCGCCTGAAATCCCGATGGCGCGACCTGGAAGACGGCGCCACCATTTATCGGACTATCGCTAGTAGTTGTGCCGTAAAGAGCGCCGTTCGCATAGAGCAATCTGGCTTCAGGAAAAGAAGGGCCACCAGTATCCGGGGACGATGCGAAAAAGACCAATGGATTATAGCTCCACTCGGTCTGACCGGCCGCGGGGGACATCAACTGAAAGACTACGCCGCCATCTAAAGTTCCTCCGCTGTAAGTGGTTCCGTAAAAATTGCCTTGCGGATCGATCATCAGGCCACCTTTTGGAGTCGCTCCATCAGGAAATCCGTTTAAGCTCCGCAGACACTTTCGCTCCACTGCATCTGACGCCCGCGGGCGGCATCAACTCGAAAATCGTGCCCAAGCCCAGGTCGCCGCCGTTCTGGGTAGCGCCATAGAGATTGCCGGAGGAGTCCATGACCAGACCGGCTTGCGGATTGGCGCCGTCGCTCCCGCTGCCGAAGTTCCACAGCACCTGCTCGTTCCATTGCCCTCTATCGTGCCTGGATGGAGTCAGCTCGAAGACGGTGCCCGCGCCATTGGTCCCGCCGTTTAGAGTTGTACCGTACAGATTACCGCGCTTGTCTCTGATCAGTCCGGCATAAGGATTGGCGCCATCACCGGCGCTGCCGAAGCTCCACACCACGCTCTCGCGCCATTGTCCATGGCCGAATCTGGCGCGCGTCAGCCTGAAGACCGTACCCGCGCCATTCGCCCCGCCATTAAGCGTGGTGCCGTAGAAATCGCCTTTCCAGTCCGTGATCAGTTCAGCATAGGGATTAGCCCATCGCCGAGCCCGCCGAAGCTCCACACCACGCTCTCGCTATTGGCCCACACCTGACTGGGGTTTGCTAGGCCGACCGCAATGCCAAAAACCAAAACGACCACGAGTCTCCGCAGAAATCCTAGTTTCCGCATTTCCGATCCTCCGATACTCCACACTTCCAGTTCTGGAAACGCCATGATCCGAGACTGTTGAATGTAGTTAGCAGCGGCTGTTGAGCAGCCGCACTTATTTTTTGTGTGGTGAATAGCGGAGGGGCTCTACTCACCTTTGAAGCTTCGCACAGAAATTCTATCCATTCACGGAAGTAAGTAGCATTTCGGGTTCGGCCGCCCGTCATTCTGAGCACTTGAGAATGCCGAAGCGAACTCAGCCGCCGCGCCGAGCCGCGCTTGACACTGCGCGAAGGGCCGATCTAGGTTCACCACGGTCGCCGATGCTGCGGCGTCAATCCGATTTGGGAGAATCATCATGGCGGAAGGCAAAGCGAAAAAGATGTGGGCGTTACCGGGCGCGGAACTGACCGCTCCGGCGTCGCTGCTGATGCATGGTGGCAGCAATGACCTGCTCCAGCTTCCTTGTCCGTCATTCCTGATCGAGCATCCCAAAGGACTGGTGCTGTTCGACACCGGATGCAACGCAAAGATTATCGACGATGCAGCGGGCTACTGGGGCGAGGTCGCACAGGCATTGCCGATCAAATGGAGCAAGTCCGATACGCTCGACAAGCAGATCGAAGGCGTCGGCTACAAGCCGTCCGACGTGAAATACGTGATCCTCTCGCACTCGCATCTGGATCACTCCGGCGGCCTGACCTATTTCCCGAAGGCCAAATTTCTTGTGGGCGCGAATGAGTTGCGTTACGCCTATTGGCCCGATCCGGATCGGCGCTGGGCGTTTATCCTCAATGATTTCCTTCCGACCCGCGCCTATGACTGGATCGAGCTGGGGGTGATCTTGATTTGTTTGGCGACGGCGCAGTCCAGTTCCTGCTCACTCCCGGCCATACGCCCGGTGAATGTTCGGTATTGGTCAACTTGCCGAATCGCAAGTTCCTGCTGACCGGCGATACGGTCCATCTGCGAGCTGCGGTCGAAGGCGGAGCGACGATGGGAATCGACGTCGATCCGAATCAGTCGATCAAATCGATCCAGCGCATCAAGGCTATCCGCGATATGCAGGGCGCGACGATGTGGATTACTCACGATCCGGAAGACTGGAAAGAGCATCCGCATCAGATCGACTGAGCAGGACCGGTTTAGTTTTCGCGAGCGCCATTTTTAATGCCGCTGTACGAATGTCAATGTGAAAGGTGCGAGTTCACCTTCGAGGTGCTCGCACCGATTAGCGAAGCCGCCACGAAGAGCCATCCGTGCCCGGAATGTGGCCGACAGGCGCGCCGGATAATCTCGTGGGTCAGCTTCGGCCGGGGCGGAAAATCAACACCTGAACAGCCGTCAATTTCCGAACCGTCACGAAACGACGTGACCCAGCTTAAAGTCCCGGCGCCGATGCAAATCTGTTGGATGGATAAGCCATCCAGCGCGCGGTACGCCGCACACATGCACGGACGCGGCGCCGAATACGATGAGACCGTTGCCGCGCGCACTGACCGGCGCAAGCAGCGCGGCGAGACGACAGACAAGCCGGCAACCGCGTCTCATCAACATTCGCATTCGCCGTTGTCAGATCCGGCGGTCTTCGCCCGCCGTCGCAAGGCTGCCTCAAACGCGAAGAAGGTTTCTCCGCCCAAATAGTAGGCTCGGAATTCGGATTACTTCTCGATCAGGGACTTGCTGCCGAGGCGGTTACCCCATGTCGGCAGAAGGAACAATCACTCTTAACATGGATGCCTTCAGCCTCAACGGTTACTTCGCTCCGGTCAGGGCTGAGTGACGTAGTCACTCCCACCACGGCATCGACTTGATTGCCCCATCGGTTGATCGCCATCGAGCGCAATTTCTCGTCAATATGATCCTGATCGATTGCGCGTGGGGAGAAAGGTTCGTCGTAGGTAAGAATCCCGAGTTGCTCCGATGGCAAACTGAGATTGCCGCTCTGCACCGGCATCTCTACCGGCGGTGCAACGACCGGCGTGCTGACCGCGGAGACGGGCTGCCCCTGGATCGTCATCGTGTCTGGCTGATCAGTCGATTGTGGAGCGGAGGCGCACGCGGCCAATCCTGCAAGGATCATCGCTGCCAGCGCACCTCCTCGAAGCCATCTTCGAGCGACGTACCTCACGCAATAGTGATCGCACGAGCTAGCGCGCACGAGCGGGACGAGCTTTCCGGCTCGCCTTGCGGAAATGCGGCATCACTTCCCTGGCGAACAGCCGCATACTATTGCTAACCTTGCGAAAGTCGGTTTTCGGCAGCGCCATCGCCATCACCAGATGCGTCACCCGGCTGCGCGCCTGATAATCCTCGATCATGGCGATCGCTTCATTCGGCGTGCCGATAATCAGAGGCTCACCGAACAGCGATGCGGTTTCGGCTTTGCGCAGTTTGCCGACCGGCGGCAGCTTGGCTCCATAAGCCGCGTCACCCGGCAAGTCATTCGCTTCGGTGAACCATTTCCCATAACAGCTCATGATGTAATGGGCGCCGGCTTCGGCAGCATCCCACGCGGCGTCGCGGCGGGGGGCAACAAACACCGTACGTAATTGCGCGATATTGAAATTGACAGGATTTTTGCCAGCCTCGCGCAGGGCCGCGTCGTACATCTGCTGCTGATCGACGCCTCCAGTACCCATCAGATGGTAGCCATGATTCGCGGCTCGTGCGATCGACTTCGGCCCGCGCGCCGCCAGCCAAATCGGCGGATACGGCCGTTGCACTGGCCCGGGCATCAATGTCACGCCGCCGCCAATATGATTGAAGCGTCCCTCAAAGCTCAATTTTTTCTCAGTGAAGAGCCGCCGGACGATTTCGGCGTTTTCCTGCAATCGCGGGCCGCGTTCATTACGCTGGATATTGAATCCGGCGAACTCCGGCACCCGATATCCCTGGCCAAAACCAAGATCGAGCCGTCCGTTGGAGATGATATCGACAGTAGCCGCGTCCTCCGCGATTCGGATCGGATTATGGAGCGGCAGCAAAATTACGAAGGTACCAATCCGGATCTTCCGGGTGCGGCCCGCGATAGCCGCCGCGATCGGCAGTAACGACGGCGAATAGCCATCATCGACAAAGTGATGTTCCGTGAGCCACACGGTGTCGTAACCAAGCTCTTCGGCCTCGACCGCCAGATCGAGATGCTTGCGGTAGATCTCGGTGAAGGGAATCTTGGTCGGCGGCGGATTGCGGAACATCAAGGCGATTCCAAAATTCATCTGTGACACCCTTCTAGGCCCTTTGATTCCCGCTCTCGTTACTGCCGATGCGAACGAATGATCTTTAGCATAAACTCGACATTCGAGAATTACAGAATGTTACATGATGCTAAATACCTTTTGATGGCTCTGCATGGTCGATTCTCCAGAGTTGTGATGTTCGTAACGGTCCTTGGACTCGCGACATTCTTCGGTTGCGCGTCACAAAAAGACCCGCCGGAAGCAACGATTAGCTGGCTGGCGCCCCGCACGCGCGCCGCTAAAGCTGCCGACTGCACGATGCCGGTATTGGCCGCACTGCCGAATACTGAGTATCAGGAAGTCGCAGTCGTCGAAATCTCAGCCGACTATGACGAGGATGGAAATGAGATGAATCGACTCGCGCGGCGCGAAGCCTGTCAAACCGGCGCCGACGCATTAGTAGTTACGGAAGATCAACGCCAGAAGCTGGGCGGCGTCGATCACGCCGATGCTGCTCCGCTCGGGAAAACCGCCGGCGGTGAGGCTCAGCACACTCCCGAAGTCGGTGAAGCTGGCCACAAAGGACGGTTCCTCAATGCTGTAGCTATCATCTATAGCAACCCAAATTCTAAAGCCGCTCCAGCCGCTCTCTCCCGCTAGACTCTTTGCGAGCGGACGGCGGCTTTCTTCCCTGCTCACCCAGCTCGCAGTTACTCTACCCCGACGCGCTTATGCTATGGTGCGGCAAAATTGCCCCATGCCAGTGAGGTAAATGATGGGACCGCTCAAGGGCTTCAAAGTGATCGAACTCGCCGGAATTGGCCCAGCGCCGATGTGCGCGATGCTGTTGTCGGACCTCGGCGCAGAGGTATTGCGCATCGATCGCACCGCGGACGCCGGACTCGGAATCGCGATGAAAACGAAGTACAGCTTGCTGAATCGCGGCCGTCGTTCGATCGCGCTCGACTTGAAGCGTCCCGAGGCGACCGAAGCCGTGCTGCGTCTGGCGGGGCAAGCTGACGCATTGATCGAGGGCTTTCGCCCGGGCGTGATGGAGCGGCTGGGGTTGGGTCCCGACGTTTGTCTCGCGCGCAATCCTCGACTGGTCTATGGCCGGATGACCGGATGGGGCCAGGAAGGGCCGCTGGCTTCGGCAGCCGGTCACGATATCAATTACATCGCGCTCTCCGGCGCACTGCATTCGATTGGCCGTCGCGGCGAGGCTCCCGTACCCCCGCTCAATCTGATCGGCGATTTCGGCGGCGGCGCGCTTTATCTTGCGTTCGGCGTCGTGGCGGGTCTCCTCGAAGCGCAAAAATCTGGCAAAGGTCAGGTGGTCGATACTGCGATGGTCGATGGCGCCGCCTCATTGATGACAGCGATTTACGGGATGCATGGGTCGGGAATCTGGAGTGACGAACGCGGCACGAACATCCTCGATACCGGCGCGCATTACTATGACGTGTACGAAACCAAGGACGGCAAGTACATCTCGATTGGCTCCATCGAGACCAAGTTCTACGACGAGCTTCTGCGGCTGTCAGGACTCAAACGTGAAGAGCTTGCCCCGCAAAACGATCGCAAGTCGTGGCCGCAGATGAAGGATCGGGTCGCTGCGCTCTTCCGCACCAAAACCCGCGACGAATGGTGCTCGATCATGGAAGGGCAGCGACATCTGCTTCGCGCCGGTGCTGAGCATGGCCGAAGCGCCCCACCACCCCCACAATCAGCATCGCGGGACTTTCGTCGAACAGGACGGCGTCGTACAACCTGCGCCCGCGCCGCGCTTCAGCCGGACTCCGGGAGCAATCCAGCGGCCACCTTCACAGCCCGGCGAGCACACCGAAGAGGCCCTGCGCGACTGGGGTTTCAGCGCGCCCGAGTTGGAAAAACTGCGCGCCTGCGGCGCCATCGCCACGGCATAATTCACGCGACGTTGATTGGGTGCTTTTTACACGTGCTAAGGAATCTGCCATATGCTGGTTTGTCATCCCGAGCCGGCGAGCAGCGCGAGCCGTGTCGAAGGACCTGCGCGAAGCGATTCGACCGAACTCGCTTGTACAGGCTTTCTCTAAGGAGAGAACGCCGATGGGTAATCGCCTCAAACAGGTAAGTCTCCGCGACGCTCCGCCGGAGACGCGCGAAATCTACCGGCAGTTCTTCGGCGATCGCGATCCCGTAGCCGAACCCGGCACCGCCACCGGCACGCCCGGCGACTACTGGACGACTTTCGCCTTGGTCCCGGACATCCTCAAGATGTCGCGCGATTCATTATTCGCCCTGCTGCAACCCGGGCGAATCCTGAAGCCTCGGTATCGCGAGTTGGCAATCCTGCGCACCGGAATTGTTGGCGATTCCCGCTTCGAGTATTCGCAGCATCTCAAGGTCGCGCGGATGGTCGGAATCTCCGACGATCAACTCGACGCGATCAAGGGCTGGGCAACCTCAGACAAGTTCGACGATGCGGACCGCGCGGTGATGGCCGCCGCTGATGAATTGGTCGCTCGTAATTTGATCGAGGACGCCACTTTCGCCGCGTTGAAACGTCATTTCAGCGACGAACAGATTATGGAGCTGGTCTTCGTAATCGCGACTTGGCGGATGCACGGGATGGTCGTCCGCGCACTCCATCTCGAATACGACCACGACACCACCGCCCGCATGCAGGAAGTCCCCGCCCCACCAATTAAGAGCTAGTTTCTCATGTGTTCTTTGAGGGTTCTGATGTGGCGAGAGATGGAAGATCAAATGTATCTGATGTTGTATTGATCCTCTCCAAGGCTTAATTGAAAGCAACATCGGTATAATATCAAGCCGCAATCTAGTTTACCCAATCCTCTTCAGCTTTGGGGAGCAGTGGAATCAGCTTCCGTTCGCTGATATTTGGACTAAAAGTCTGCCAGAAACCGCCCCATGAGAACGCTAAGTTCAGAGAATTATGCCCGTTCGCGGCTCCGGAACGAGAAGGAGACTCTGATGGCTCCGAAATGGCAAGCCAAAGGCGATTATTTTGAAACGTGTAACTGCGAGACTCTCTGCCCTTGCATCTTTCTGAGCCCTCCGACTGAGGGCAATTGCACCGTCCTCGTGGATGGCATATCGAGTCCGGAAAATTCGGCGATGTCTCTCTGGATGGACTAAATGCCGCCGCTCTGTTCCATTCGCCCGGATCCATGTCTCATGGAAACTGGAGTGCCGCCTTGTATCTGGATTCGCGCGCCTCGGCTCAGCAGGGCGATGCTCTCACTAAAATTTTCACCGGGCAGGCAGGCGGGGTACCCGCCGCTATCCATCCTCTGATCAGCAAGGTGCTGGGGATTAAGAGCGCTGAAATTGCCTATCATGCGGCCGGCCGGACGCGCCGCATGACGATACTAAAATGTCGGCGAATCAGAGATCGAGGCGCTACAGGGCGCTGGTGGCGCAGATGTTATGATCAGCAATCATCCACTCGCAATTGCCCCCGGCCATCCGAGTGTCGTCTCGTGCTCCAAGCAGCTCAAGTTTAATGACCACGGTTTCACGCTCGATCTCACGGGCAAAACCGGGCAGTTTTCCCCCTTTACCTATGAAGGCTGAGTAGTCAGTCGCGCGGCGCGCAAAAGCATCGGAAGGACCAGTGGCGAGATACCGAACCCTGCTTTACGATTCAGCAGATTGCGCGCGACGCGCCTGCTGCGCTTCCATCATGCGGCGGAACTCGCCGGGCTTGGACACGTCAAATTTGGCGATACCACCCGCGAGATCGAGAATCGCCTCGTGCGACGCCGTGTGATTGCTGAAAATCTCGAAAGTCGTGCAACCCTCGGGTCCGGCCACATGCGGCCCATAAAAGATGTTCGGCTCGCTGACCATCACGTCGCCGACTTTGAGAATTCGCTCGCCCACGTCGAGCGTGCCCTGCACGACGATCTCAAAGCGATAACAATCATGCGCGTGCCGCGGCAGAACCCAATTCGGCGCCATCCGCAGAGCGACCACTGTCGGCGCATTGTCTTTCGGCTCACCCATCACGAAGTAGGCAACACCACCGCCGGTCCCTTCCATGCTCTTGGCGATTAGCTCCAATTCCTTGGGGCAGTTCTTCCAGAACTCCGGATCATCAATTGACATGAACGCCATTGGTGATTCTCCTTATGCCGCCGCATGATTGTGGACTTAAGAAACCTGCACAAGCCTGATTTGTCATCCTGAGCCGGCGAGTTCGCGAGCCGTGTCGAAGGACCTCCGCGCAGCGATTCCGTGAGAATTCGCCTGTGCAGAGCTCCACTAGTGCAACTAGCGTGACCTCGGCAGGCCGAGCACCCGCTCCGCGATGATATTGCGCTGAATCTCCGAGGTTCCCGCCTCGATCGTATTCGCCCGCGAGCGCATAAAGTGATGCTGCCAGCGGCCGCTCTTGCACCGCATAATCCGAGCCGCGGGTAAGCTGGCTGGCCGGTCCTTCGAGCGCGATCACGAATTCCATCATCCGCTGATTGAGCTCAGACCACGCCAGCTTTGAAATCGATCCGACCGGCCCCGGGTCGCCTCCCTTGATAATCTTCGAAAAGGTGCGATACGCCGTGAACCGCATCATCTCCAAATCGACATGGAACTGCGCGAGCTGTTGCCGAATTAGCGGATCTTGGGTGGCGGGCTGTCCCTTGCGCATCGTCTTGCGCGCGAGATCAACGATCTCGTCAAAGACGATCCGATAGCGCATCACGCTGGCAAGTGCGCTGGTGCCGCGTTCATTCATCAGCGTGGTCGTCGCGACGCGCCAACCTTCATTGAGCGGCCCGAGCAAGTTCTCGCGCGGCACCCGCACGTCCTCGAAGAACATCTCGTTGAACTCGGCCTCACCGGTCATTTGCCGCAGCGGCTTGACCGTCACGCCTGGGGTTTTCATATCGATCAGCAGGCACGAAATTCCGCGATGCTTCGGGGCATTCGGGTCCGTCCGCGCGATCAGCATGCACCATTGGGAGATATGCGCGAGCGTCGTCCAGACCTTCTGTCCATTGACGATGAATTCGTCACCCTTGAGTTCGGCGCGCGTGCTCAATGATGCGACATCCGAGCCGGAGTTGGGTTCGGAGAAGCCTTGGCACCAAATCTCCTCGGCGCTGAGGATTTTAGAAAGATAGCGTTCCTTCTGCTCTTTCGTGCCGTGCGACATGATAGTCGGCCCGACCATCGCAAGGCCGATCACGTTGAGCGCGCCCGGCGCGCGGACGCGAGCAACCTCCTCGTTGAAGATCGCCATCTCGATCTGGCTAGCGCCTTGACCGCCGTACTCTTTGGGCCAAGCCATCCCGAGAAAGCCGTGCTCGTAAAGACGGCGCTGCCAATCGCGCAGAAACTCGGTTTGCGTCATGCCGGCCGGGCGCGAACCGACGCCGCCATTGATCCATCCGGGCGGCAAATTCTCACGCAGGAAGGTCCGCACCCGTTCACGAAAGGCTTCTTCTTCGGGACTGTAGCTGAGGTCCATGCTTAGCTTTTAGCCCTGCCCGCCCGAAATGTCACGGCTCGGTGATCGCCGGTCATGCTTCCCGCTGAAATTTACACCTGTTTATTGAGACTGCGTGGGCGCGAAGATAAAGGGAGAGGGCGGCAGCGTCTCTCCAGCATGACGAAGCGCCGCGCTGACTTATCTTGGAGGAAGCACAGACATGAAAGGATGGTTTACCTATCTCCTGGGCGCAGTGCTGACAATCGCGCTGCTGCCCTCGCTCGGCTGGTCACAATCGACCGATCGCAGCGCCATGGATCAATGGTTGAAGGACTCCGAACATCAACCCGACTTGCCGCTCGGCACGAAAATCACGCCCGCCAACTGGCAACAGTACAAAGAGTTCTTGCCGCTTGGGATGCAGGAGCTATTCGAGGGTAAGTACTATCTGGAAAATGCCCGAGGACGCGGTTCTGGAAGTCGGCGCAGCCAAGCATGACTTCCTGCCGCAAAGCTGGCGCGACGCCACCGAAAAATACGGCTCGCAAACCTCCGTCAAAGTCTTGCCGAACGGCCATTACGTCATCGAGAACTTTCATGGCGGCACGCCCTTCCCGAACCCGCAGGAGCCCAACAAGGGATGGAAGATGTTGGCCAACGTCTTCTGGGCATACGTGCCTTCGGTCTACGCCAACATGGATGAGAACATCGCCTCGGTGTGGTCGCTGGACCGCTACGGCAACGTGAATCAGACGACCCTCGATCTGATTTATCGCTGGAGCTCCTACATCACCGATCCGAAAGTGCCGCAAGACCCGAACTACGCTCCCGGCACCTGGTACACCGAGTGGTCGATGGAAGCGACTCCAGAGCAGGCCCGCTATACCGCCTCGCTCGATATGTTCTATAAGGATCAGGAGGCCAAACCCTTCCCCGACGTTTACGTCTTCGTGCCGGCGCTGCGCCGCTCGCTGCGCCTCGCCAGCACCGCGCGATGCTCGCCGGTGTTCGGCTTCGACTGGACCTACGACGACGCCAAGACCAACGGCTTTAACGGCAGCACCTCGATTTATACGGCGGATTACCTCGGCGATCGCAACATCCTGACGCTCGCCCACTTCAATCAGGACGGCTATACCTTGCCCGGCGGCTATCTAATGCCGCTCGGTTTCCCCAAGCCCTCCTGGGGTAAATGGGAGCTGCGCGATCACGCGATTATCGACGTTCATCGGATTCCCAGCGAAGCCGCCGGTTACTGCTACACCAGCCGCATCGTCTACGCGGATCGTGAACACTGGAACGGCAACTGGGTGGACCTGTTCGACTCGAACCACAAGCTGTGGAAGTCAATCGCGTACTACAATGACGCCGGCGAAGTGCCCGGCTACGGCCACGAATGGGACGGAGTCGCCTCCATGGCGATGGATTTCCAGAATGGCCACGAAACCGTCTGGTCCGGCTTCGGTAATCCCCAGCAGCGTAAGCCCTATCTCGGCGCCAACGTCCCGGCCGCTTATATGGACGGCGTCAAGTATGGCAGCCCGGGTGGTCTGATGCAGATCATGCGCTAACTCCGGTTCGGGTTGTTAGCGTCTGACTGGAATGGGGCGTGCCCTGTCGGGCGCGCCCCGTTCATTCATCTTTCTATCGTTGTTGATTCTAATTTTGGAATCGGTCCGGCGATCTGCAATTACGCCTTCAGATGTGCCGCCAGTCGCGGAGGAATTCAGTCTGCGTAATGCCGACCGGACGCAAGCCGCCCCCTCTCGGTCGCCCATCGGCTGGCAAGTTCTCGCGCAAAAGATGCCCACGCGCTCGCGAAAGGCTTCTTCTTCGGGGCTATAGTCGAGGTTCATGCCTTAGCTTTTAGCCCTGCCCGCCTGAAATGTCACGGCGGGTTCGTTCGGGACCCGGCGGAGGCGTCCAGCGCACCTCCAGCATCTCTCTGCAGTTATCACTTCACGCTTTCGAGCTCGAACGGTGTTCCCCAGGAGGCGTCAACCAAAGATTGATCGGACCACAGGGCTTCTATCGACGAGTCTTCACGGTACCAGTTGAGGAAATCCTTCATTCCTACGAAGAGTCGTCGGTACAGCTCGCGACAAAGAGCTTCTGCTTGCCGGGTACGGCGGTCCGCGGTCTCTGCCGGTGCGCTGCCGGAGAGTTTGGCTTCTTCAAAATGGATATGGTGTTCGCTCTTGTTGCGAAGCCGGTAAATTTCGCAAAGCGAGTCGCGGGCATTGACATCGGATAAAAGAACCGTTGCCTTATCAGCAAACGATTTTTCACGGAAAACACTGGGTGGAAGAAACGATTCGATGCTCCTGACAAATTGGTGAAGCCGAACCGCCTCTTGCGGCTCGAGAGCAGCCGTTCTGAAGGCAGTAAAACCGCTTAACGCCCGCCAGAACGACTTCGGGTTCTGTTGTTTCTCTTTGTACATGTTCTCCACCCGCTCGGCGAAGTGGGCAGCTAGCGAAAAGTCCGCCGCGTTGATCTTGCTCGGTCGACGCCGAAGCTGCGACTGAGTGGCGGAAAAAACCCACGTGTATTATTAGTGGAACTCTCTTTTCATCGATTCGACCGAAGATCCCTCGCGCCAATTCAAACGTCGGAATTCCCGCAATTACTGCAATACCCCACAGAAGCCATTCAGCACGCTTTAATGACAGCAGCGGCTCGTCAGAATCCGACCCTTTCGAACTCAGAACTAAATCTGGATACTTCTCCAGTCGCTCAATCACAGTCTTACCGAGCTGATCGCGCCACCAATCGTCAAGCGCAAATGGTAGTTCGCCTGAAATGCAGCAATCACCGAGCGTCAATGGCAACGAAACATTTTCGAAGATCGGGTCGAACCCAGAGAAGACGATGCAGCCAAAGTTTTCATCCGGGTGTATTTGTAGCCAGTCCATGTTTCTCGATCAGAGTCGCAACCTATGTGGACGCGAGCCTCAGTCTCGCAGCCAGCGCGCTCCGCTGCACCTTGCCGGTCGCGGTTTTCGGCAACTCCGTCACGATATGGAACGCTTTCGGCACTTTGAAATGCGCGAGACGCTCGTGACAGTGGTCGCGTAATTCCTTCTCTGACGCATCGGCCCGCAGAACCACAGCTGCGGCGACTTCCTCACCATACTTCTCGTCCGCAACGCCGAAGGCTGCGGCCTCGGCGATCGCCGGATGCGCCAGCAGGACCGCGTCGATTTCCGCCGGAGAAATCTTCTCACCGCCCCGGTTGATCAATTCCTTGATACGCCCGATCAGACTGACGTAGCCCTCGGCGTCCATCACGCCGAGATCGCCGGTTCGCAAATAGCCATTGATGAAGGCCGCGGCGTTCGCTTCGGGATTGCGATCGTAGCCGCGCATCACATTGGAACCTTTGATCGCGACTTCTCCCGCTTCGCCGCACGGCAGCACCGTCCCCGCATCATTCAGAATTGCGACCTCGACCCGCCCACCAAGACCGACTGAGCCTGGCTTGTGCGGCGCAGGCGGCAGGGGATTGGACGCAATCTGATGCGCCGCCTCGGTCATCCCGTACGCTTCCAGCACCGGGACCTGAAAGCGTTCCTCCATCTGCTGCAACATTGCTGGCGCGAGCGCCGAGGAGCACGAGCGAATGAAGCGGAAGCCGCTTTTCGACGGCGCATCTGAATCGGCGCGCATCAGCAGCGTCCGATGGATCGTCGGGACCGCCGAATACCAACTCGCCCGATGAGCTTTCACGAGCGGCCAGAACTGGCTCGCGCTGAAGCGCGGTGGAGCGATCACGGTCCCGCCGGAGAAGAGTGTAGATAGCGTCGCGCCGATTAATCCATGCACGTGAAACAACGGCATCACCAGCATCGTCCGGTCCGCCGGCGTCAAGCTGATAGCCGCTTGCGATATTCTCAATTGACGCCATCAGATTGCCGTGCGTCAGCGGCACGCCTTTGGGCTTGCTGGTCGTTCCGCTCGTATGCAGAAACAAAGCGATCGAATCTGACGCCGGCGATGCTGGATTACCGATTCCTGCGCTAGTCTCGACGGCAAGCTCTGCGCGACCTTTGGAGTTGATCGATAATGCCCATACCGGCAGCCCAACTTGGGCCGCCGTATCACGCGATGCGTGATCATCAGTGGCCGCGATTACTGCTCGAATACCTGCATCGCGCCAGAGATTCGCCAACTCTGCGCCTTGCGCTGGATTGTACGGAGCTGCCGTCAATCCGGCCTGGAGCAGCGCGATGAACGTAACAATAAACTCAGGGCCGTTGGGCAGCACCATCGCCACTCGCGATTCCGGCTCGAGGCCGCTCGCGGCCAATCGCTCGGCAAAGCGTGCCACCATCTCGCATAATTCACCATAGGTGATTGCGGTCTCAGGTTCGATTCCAATCAAAGCTGGACTGGAGGAAATACCCTTCGCCAGCAAGTCGGTGATGGTCTTCATAATTATCGGTTTACGCGGTCTACACTTAACGCCCTTCGCTAGCTCGCGCCCCGCTGGATATACGGAAGTCTGTGACAAATTCCAGCACCTCGTCCGCGACGCGTTCCTTCTCGCTATCGACCGTAATTACGTGAAAGCTTTCGTCGAGCGCGATCAAACGCTTGTGCTCGCTGCCGAGATGGCTCATCAGAAACCCGGTATTCCGCTCGAATGGGCACACATGATCCTTGCGACTGTGAATCGCCAGAACGGGCTGTTCAATTCCGGCCAGTTTCGGGCGCACGTAATCGCTCAACGCCATCAAATTCAACGGCGCCCGCAGCGGCATCAGGCGGCTCCCCGGATGGATCCTGCGGGCCGAGCCATCATGGATATCGGAACCGCCAGGCTTATGAAAATAGACGCGGTCGGCCAGTCCCAACGCGGGCCGCAGCAGCCGTAGCACGAGACGCTGACGAGGCGGTAAAAAGAAAGCCGACGATAGCATCACGATCGCCGCAACGGCTTCGGGCTGCTCGCTCGCCAGCCGGGCGGCAAGCAGCGCGCCCATCGACAGGCCAATTACGACGTTAGGATCGCCGTAAGTACGCAGCCGTTCGAAGCCCTCTACGACGCTCTCATACCAGTTAGCATAGCCGACCTCTCCTAACTCCTCCGGCGTTCCGCCGTGACCGGCCAGCCGCACGCCATGAACGCGGATTCCGGCGTTTGCGAGCCGCTCACCCAGATAACGCATTTCGTAAGGTGTTCCGGTCAGGCCATGAATCAGAAGAGCGCTGAGGCCTGAACCGTCGAAAAAGAACTCACTTGTGTCTTTCTCGTCTATAGACGGGTCGGGGTCTGGATTATCCATAGAGACTCCGCGACGGTAAGCACCGCCGCCGAATGGGTTGGTTTCGCTCAGGAATTGCTCGTCGAGTTGCCAATGAGATCGCTATGTACAACGATTAACGACTGGCGTTTCAGGCCGCTCACGAAGTTTATCCAGGCATCCTGCTGCTTCTGCTGGAGGAATCGCTCCATGAATTGGGCTTCGACCATCTTCCATTCAGTATCGCTGGGCGGAGTACGCGATATCACCTTGAAAATATACGAGTTGCCATTGTTCTCCATTACGCGATCGACGACGCCCGGAACAGTGGGCATCGTAGCGGCGGCTTGGGCCGCGTCTGGAAACGATCCAATTCCCGGCAAATTGCCGCTGGCGCGAGTGAAATCTCCGGTAGTCTTGACTTGAAGTTGCTGCGATGCGGCCAAAGCGTCAAATGCCTCAGGTGATTTAATTTGCTTTAGCAAAGCTATCAGCCGCCTGTCGCGCCTGAGTCTCGCGCGCCAATCTGGATCATTGTCTCCGCTACCTTATTCTTGATTTCGTTGAGGGGCGGGATTCGCGCAGCTTTGCGATCGATCAGCTTGATCAAATAAATGGAGCGGCCTTGAGTAATTGGGCGGGTTTCGCCGGGCTGCAGAGAGAACGCCTCCTTGACCAGCTTCGGATCGTCCTCAGCGCCTTTGATACTTTCATTCTCGGCCAGGTAAGGCGTCTCGACGGCTACCAGTCCGCGTTTGCTCGCGATGCTCTTCAAGTCGCGACCTTCGCCGGCTGCCGCGATATCCTGATCCAAGTCCTGATGTGCCAGCTTTTCGCCTTCCTGTTCTTTCAAGGCATTGACGATTTGTGGCCGCGCTTCCTCGATCGACTCGACGGTCGCGCCTTTGACCTCCTCGACCTGGATCACGTGATAGCCAAACTGCGTCTCGGCCAGGCCCAGCTCACCAGGCTTGAGACTGAAGGCGACCTCCTCGAAAGGCTTGACCAGCTCGCCGCGCGAGATATAGCCGAGATCGCCGCCATTTTGACGGGAACCCGGATCATCTGAGTTCTCTTTAGCGAGTTCGGCGAACGAGCCGCCCGTCTTGATTTTTTGCATCAGGTCCTGGGCTTTGGCTTTAGCGGCTGCTTTCTCAGCGGCGCTCGCGTCTGGAGCCACCTGAATCAGGATATGTCGAACGTGAATCTTCGCCGGATGGGAAAATTCGGTCTTGAGATTCTGCTCGTAATATTCTTCGATACTGGTGTCGGCGGGCGGTTCCTTGGGCGCCAAGGCGAGCGGGTCATAGCGAATGAAATCAATTTTGACGCGTTCGGGCTCGCGAAAAGAATCCTTGTTATCCCGGTAAAACTCCGCGACCTGCTGATCGGTCGGACGGCCTTTTGCGAAATTAGCCGCTGGAAACTCAATATAAGCTAGCGAAAGCTTTTCGCCGAAGCGGTTGAATTCAGCGCGCGCTTCGTCAGAACTGACCTGAACCGCTGAAGTAACTGTGCGGCGCAGTGTATCAGCGAGGATTTTACCGCGCGTTTCGCTCTCAAAATCGGCCGGCGCTAATCCATTGTCGCGAAGAATCTGATCGTAGCGCTCGGGGTTAAAGCGCCCGTCTTCCTGGAAAACGGCTTGCGATGCGATCGCTTTCGCCAGATCGTCATCACTGACCACCAGTCCAATTCGATGTGCTTCGCGTTCGACCAGCGTCTGCTCGATCAGACTTTCGACCGCCATTTCACGCAAGTTTACACTTTGTAATAACGCCTGCGCGTCAGCGCCCCGGCTGTTCTGGACGGCCTTGCGGATATTTCCGGCTTCGCGATCAACTTCATCGGAAAGAATATTGTGGCAGCCGGGCCAGGTGTACAGATGCAAGTAGGTATAGCAATCCACCGAGGCGACCGGCCTGACCTGAGCGAAGTAGCTGAGTCCGCCGCCGAAGAAAATTACGAAGGCCCCAATCAAAACCCATAATAATGTGCGCGTGCCCCACGAGTAAGCGTGCTTCCTGAATACTTGTAACATCGTGCCCCAATCATAATTGAGGCGGTTTCTCAGGCGCAATTGCGCAAAGAGTTATTGCCTCAATAGAACTATGTCTGTTAGCTTCTGCTGTATTCGCAAACCACCGGCTATGTACTACGCCCTGGGGTGGGAAGCTGAATCTAGTGGGTTGAGGCTTGGGGCGGTGATGACGTGCGCATCATGACCTTGCAAAGGTCATCTAAGAGGCGAAATCGTGGCTTTTAGCTCATTGTTCGGATGGTTTTCGAACGATCTGGCGATCGATCTGGGCACTGCTAATACCCTGATCTATGTCAAGGGTGAGGGAATCGTCTGCAATGAACCCTCGGTGGTAGCCGTGCAAAAGGATTCTCGCGGCG
The DNA here is from genome assembly GCA_963831065.1 of uncultured Pseudomonadota bacterium. Lineage (GTDB taxonomy): Bacteria > Desulfobacterota > Binatia > Binatales > Binataceae > JAJPHI01. The sequence continues at coordinate 49,312 of CAWHOQ010000025.1, read as the reverse complement.
GCCGGCGCGTCCTCGCGATTGGCGCGGAAGCCAAAAAGATGCTGGGGCGAACGCCCGGTTCGATCGTCGCGATCCGGCCGCTCAAAGACGGCGTCATCGCCGACTTCGAAATCACCGAAAGCATGCTGCGCCATTTCATCCAGAAGACGCATAATCGAAAGATTCTGGTGCGCCCACGAATCGTAATCTGCGTGCCGTTCGGGATCACTGCGGTCGAAAAACGCGCGGTCCGCGAATCCGCCGAGTCGGCGGGCGCGCATGAAGTGTATTTGATCGAAGAACCGATGGCCGCGGCGATCGGCGCCGGCCTGCCGATCACGGAACCTGCCGGGAACATGATCGTCGATATCGGCGGCGGCACCACCGAAGTCGCCGTCATCTCGCTCGCCGGAGTGGTATTCTCGCGTTCAGTCCGCGTGGCAGGCGACAAGATGGACGAGGCGATCATCCAGCACATCAAGCGCAAATATAACCTCCTCATCGGCGAACGAACCGCTGAATTGATCAAGATCACGATTGGCTCGGCTTATCCGGGCAATGAGATTCAGACCATGGAGATCAAAGGCCGCGACCTCGTCGCCGGAGTGCCGAAGATTATCGAGATCACTGACGAAGAGATTCGCGAGGCCCTGATGGAGCCGGTGCATCAGGTGGTCGAGTCGGTGCGGATCGCGCTCGAGCGCACCCCTCCCGAGTTGGCTTCCGATATTGTTGAAAAAGGTATTGTGCTGGCCGGCGGCGGCTCGCTGCTGCGCAACCTTGACGTGCTGTTGCGCGAGGAAACCGGTCTGCCTGTGACGCTCGCCGATGACCCGCTGACCGCGGTCGTTATGGGAGCCGGCAAGGTACTCGACGAACTCTCACTGTTGCGGGATGTTACCGTAGACTAGCCACTGTCGATTAGCCGCGCCGAAGATGTATCGTAATCTCCTGAGCGTCCCCGATAGCGGGAACTGACTTGAGAAGCTCATTTTTATGGCGTAATCGGGTGTTGCTGATCAGCGGGAGCTTGCTGCTGTTCGCGCTGCATCTGCTCTCGTCCGGCGTGCAGCCCGGCGCGCGGGCGAGTCGCCCGGCCATTGTTTTGAGCCAGCTGATGCGTCCGTTCCAAGCTTTCGATTCCGGACTTAGCGGCGAAGCTAATGGGTTCTTCCATGATTATCTCGAACTGGTCGGAACGCGGCAGGAGAACGACCAACTCAAGCGGCAATTGGCGCAGCTCGAAGGTCAGCGGGCACGTATGACCGAGCTGGAAAACGAAAATCGCCGCCTGAGTGATCTGTTGGAACTTGCGTGAAGTGATGGAGACGAAGGCGGTTGCCGCAAATATCATCGGCAGCGACGCAATCGGCGTATCACGTACATTGATCATCTCAGAAGGTTCGCGCAACGGCTTCCGGCGCGATATGGCGGTTGTCTCTAACGACGGTGTAGTCGGTAAATTGATCGCTATAGCTCCGGATGTCTCGCGAGTTTTGCTCATCGACGACCATAACTCAGCGCTAGACGCGGTTGACCAGCGCAGCCGGGCGCGCGGGATTGTCGCCGGCGTCATCGATGATGGACTAATCATGAAATACGTGGATCGTTCCGAAGACATCAAAGCCGGCGACTCTATCGTAACCTCGGGGATGGACGGAATTTTCCCACGCGGCTTGTTGATCGGCCAAGTGACGAGCATTTCGCAGGACGGGCCGGGCTTGTTTCTCAATATCGCAGTGCAACCAGCCGTGGATTTTCGTAAGCTCGAACAATTGCTGGTCTTGACCGAGAAGCCGCCCGAGCTTCAGGTCGAAGCCTCAAATTGAGGAGCACGTGCGCTTGATCGGCGTCTTCTCGATCGCGACGCTCGCCGCGCTGGCGCTCCAGACCACTCTTCCGCGCCTCCTGCCATTTGGGATGCTGATGCCCGATCTCGCATTGATCCTCGCGGTCGATCTGGGCCTGCGCCATCATCGGGCGGCGGCTGCCCTGATGGCCTTTGGCATCGGCTACGCTACGGATGCCTTTGCCGGCACTCAGCTGGGGCTTAACGCTCTGATCTTCGTCGCGATATTTATTTTTTCATATTGGCTCTCGCGCGGATTCTTCTCCGCCGGATCGGGCGTGGGTGTGACTGCCGTTTTTGCCGGAGTGATTCTATGCGACTATGCGAACTATCTCGTCAGCTCGGGATGGTCCCCGGATGTCACTGGACTGCTGCTGCCGACAATCCTGATCCAGGCTGGCATTACGGCCCTGTTCGCGCCTTCGATATTCGCGCTGATGAAATCGCTATGCCGGTGGGCTGGATTGCGCGCACAAACTTCTAGAGGCTAAATAGTAGTCGGATAACTATAGGTGGCTAGATTCACGCCTCGGACTAAAAACCGACCGATTCCCCGACTCGAACCACGAATCGCGGGATTCACCGCTTTCCTGATGGTCATACTTGCGGGGGCCGCAGTTCGTTTGTACTACCTCCAATTAATCAAACATCATGAATTGACTGAATTGTCGGACCGCAATCGAATCCGGTTACAGCGACTGCCTGCGCTCCGTGGATTGGTTTACGACGTTCGGCATCGACCATTGGTCGATACCCGGCCTTCTTACGATGCTATGATCGTGCCCGAAGATACGCCGAATCTGACCGTCACTACGCAACGGTTGGAAAAACTCTTAAATGCGGACGGCTTCGAGAAGAAGCTCGACGAGGCGGATGAGCAGGGCCGGCCGGAATTCGATCCGGTCACTGTCGATGAACGGCTAAGCTGGCAGCAAGTTGTCGCTCTGGAAACTCATCAGCTCGAATTGCCGGGCGTCAGTCTGCAGGTTAATCCGCGTCGCCATTATATCTATGGTCCCTTGGCCGCTCATTTACTCGGCTATGTGGGCGAAGTCACGGTACGCGACCTGAACCGCCTGCCGGATTATCGAATGGGCGACGAAATCGGAAAGTTCGGCCTTGAGCGCACCTGGGAACACCAGCTTGCGCGGTGATAGCGGCGGACAGGAAATCGAGGTTGATTCGGTCGGACGGCGGCTGCGCCTATTACGCGAGATTCCCGAACATCCCGGTAACAGCATAGTTATGACAATCGATCTCGACTTGCAGCGGACGGCCGAGGAAGCAATCGGTAATCGGGCTGGGGCGCTGGTCGCGATCGATCCGAACACCGGATATATCCTCGCAATGGCCAGCCATCCGGCTTTCGATCCCAATACCTTTGCCGGAGGGATCACGACCGCGACTTGGCGCGAATTGACCACTGACCCGAGCCATCCGCTCTCGAATCGCGCGATTCAGGGGGTCTATCCGCCCGGTTCGACTTTCAAGATCGTAGATTCGATCGCTGGACTGGAAGACCGCACCTTGAAGCCTGACACGACTTACGGTTGCGCCGGAGGAATCTACTTCGGCGGACGCGAGTATCGATGCTGGCGCAAGCAGGGTCATGGCGCGATCTCGCTCCATCGCGCAATCGTGGAATCATGTGACGTCTTTTTCTACAACGTCGGCCAGCGCTTGGGGGTTGATCGATTAGCGGCGTGGGCGCATGCGTTGGGACTAGGCAAAAAAAGCGGAATCGATCTTGATAACGAGCGCTCCGGGGTAATCCCTTCGACCGAGTGGAAGGAGCGGCGCTACGGCGAGCGCTGGTATCCGGCGGAGACCCTCTCAGTTGCAATCGGACAAGGCTATGTCGGCGTCACTCCACTGCAATTGGCGGATATGGCCGCGGCAGTCGCTAATGGCGGGACTCTGTATAAACCGCAGTTCGTTAAGGAGCTCGAGTCTCTGGACGGAGCGACAGTAAAGACCTTTCCACCTGTGATTCAATCGCAGGTGCATATCGATCGAGAAATTCTGGAACGGGTGAAGGCTGGTATGGCTGGCGTAGTTAATCAGCCCGATGGAACGGCCCACGCCGCGAAAATGGATAACGTGATTGTCGCAGGCAAGACCGGCACTGCACAGGTGGTCAAGGAAGCGCAGGGTCAACGTACGAAAGAGAACGCCTTGCCCGAACAGTATCGCGACCATGGATGGTTCATGGCGTTCGCCCCGGTGGATCATCCGCAAATTGCCATCGCTTGCATTATCGAGCATTCCGGCCACGGCGGCAGTTCCGCCGCGCCGGTCGTTAAAGCGGTGATGCAAAAGTATTTTGAATTGAATCCTCCGCAAGGCGGATCGCCGATCAAGGATCCCAATGCGGGTCAGCATTACGCCGTCGATCCGTTGGCGGACTAAACCTGATGGCCGCGCTTGACCGACGTATCGTTGCTCATTTCGACTGGACGGTTTTGGTTTTGTCATTGGGACTGGCCGGCGCGGGATTGGTCAGCGTGCTGACGGCGACTGGGGAAATACCCGGCACGGGCTGGATCCGTTGGTAACGCGTCAAATGCTCTGGATCGGTATCGGAGCAACCGTGATGGTCTCAGTAGCATTGCTCGATTATCGTTCGCTGGGCGCCTACGCTTATCTGTTCTATGTCGTGGCGATCGGACTACTTGCGATCGTTGCGGTGGCTGGGCATAGCACCGGCGGCTCGCGGCGATGGATCAATTTGGGAGTACTCAAGCTGGAGCCTTCCGAAGTCGCGAAATTGGCGGTGGTGCTGGTGATGGTTCGTTATCTGCGCGAAGAACCGCCGCGCGGAGGCTGGAACCTGCGTCATATTATCATCCCCGCCCTATTACTGGCCGTACCGGCGGGACTGGTGTTGAAGCAACCCGACCTCGGCACCGCCTTGATTCTGATTCTGATCAGCACGACTTTGATTTTCGTTGGTGGCTTGAATTGGCGTACGGCGGCAGCACTCTTGCTGGGTGCGATGCTCGTAGCACCGGTCGCATGGCATTATCTAAAACCCTACCAGCGCGAGCGGCTGGTAAGTTTTGTGAATCCTCAATCTGATCCGCTCGGCTCCGGTTATCATATTATTCAATCGGAGATTGCTATCGGCTCGGGCGGCGCGTGGGGTAAAGGCTTGTTCAAGGGCACGCAGGCGCGCCTGAACTTCTTGCCGGAGCAGACTACGGACTTTATCTTCGCGGTCTTCGCTGAAGAGTTTGGTTTTGCCGGCTCGATGCTGCTGTTGGGCCTTTATACCGCGCTGATTGCTCGCGGCGCCTGGATTGCCCGACATGCGCGCGACCGCTTTGGTGCTTTGCTCGCGGTCGGCGTTACGGGAATAATCTTCTGGCAAGTCGCGATCAATATCGGGATGGCGAGCGGGATGCTGCCGGTCGTGGGCATCACATTACCTTTGGTCAGCTATGGCGGCTCATCGTTGATTGCGATGATGGCAGCAATCGGCGTCTTGATCAGTATCCATACACGCCGTTATCTGTTCTGAGCAGCTCACGACGGGGCTGCGGAGTATTTTTATGGCGCGAACGCAGACCTTTTCGAATCCAAAAGACCAGGCGATTGCTGAAATTCATCGCCGCTATATCGAAGTGATGGAGAACCGGCTCGACTCGATCAGCGACGGTTCCAAAGATCATTATCTCGCGATTCTGCGCTCCCTGACCGATAAACTGGCGATTCCGAGCAAACCGCTCTCAGAAATTGTTGGCGAGATTATGTCTGAAGCGGCTCCGATGCTGTTTCAAGCCATGCAGCGCTAGCTATTGAAAGGCGTTACTAGGACGCTGCAAATCCGCAAGCAATCTAATCGTTGATTAGACATTAATCTTCGATTTAAGTGACTTGAATGAGGTTGTTCGGCCCAGTAGCCGCACTATTGATTGCGCTTTTCCCCCCGTTTCGAAATTTGGCGCTAGCGGCCGAGCATCAATCGGGGCGCGTGGTCATTCTGGTTGTTTGGGATGGTTTGCGAGCGGACGCGGCCAATCCCAAAGATACGCCGCACCTTGCGGCGTTGATGCGCGAAGGCACAGTTTTCGCCCACAATCATTCGCTCTTTCCGACGCTGACGATGGTAAATGCGGCCGCGTTTGCTACTGGCGCGACGCCGGGCACGACCGGAATTTTGGGTAACTCGATGTATGTTGGCGAAATCCTCAAAGGCCGTGAATCTCACAAAATTCGCGGAACGCACAACTGGGATATGTCGCCGGTGGACCTTGAACATACCAGCACGCTTGCTGCTCTCAACGGCACTAGCGGCTTTGATGGCGCGCTGGTCGGAGCTGTCAGCTTCGCTCAGGAACTCGAACATCAGGACGGTTATGTTGCGATTATCGGCAAAGGAGGGCCAACTTTTCTGTTCGATGATCGCGCTTCGTCGGCACATCCGGATCCGGCGAAATTTCTGTTCATAGCGGGGGATCAAAAATCACTGCCGAAGATCAATCTGCGCGACACTTCTACAATCCTAGCCCGTGATGCATGGTACACGCGGGCAGTGATCCAACATGCTTTGCCAGCGGCGGAGGCCGCCAGTCGCGCCGGCCGGCCCTCCTTAATCGTTTTGTGGCAGCACGATCCCGATCTTATTCAGCACCTTACCGGATTGGGCACGGCGCCGGCGCTCGCCGCGCTGCATCAATTGGACGGCAATCTCGCGCAACTGCGTCATGCACTCGCCGCGATCGGCCTCGCGCGTCAAACCGATTTGATGGTTGTTTCAGATCACGGTTTCGCCACGATCCGGATGGAAGTCCGGCTTAGCGAGCTGTTGGTAACGGCAGGATTAAAGAAAAGCCGCCGCAGTGAAGATATAATTGTGGCGCGTAATGGCGGCGCCGACCTGGTCTATCTCTCGCCGCACTACTTCCCGAGCGAGGAGGCCCGGCGCGCGATGCTCGCGCGGATCGTCGATTTCGCCGCAGCGCAAGATTGGTGCGGACCGATCTTTTCGCACGCAGGGCCGCCGCCGGGCGCCTCAGCGTCCGGAAAGAATCTCGGATGGATTCCCGGCACCTTCAGTCAGGAGCTGATTGGTATCTACAATTCCGATCGTTCTCCCGATCTTTTTATTTCATTCCGCGAGGTCGCAAACACGAATAATCATGGACTGACAGGCCCTGCCAATCCGGCATTTGAGCTCGGCTCGCGCGGTCAAATTGCCGTAAAGAATCATTCCTCAGTGTTGCTAAGGCCAGTCGCCGGCGTCATTTATGCTGATAATTCGGATGCCCATTTCACCACTGGGATGGGTATGCATGGCGCCGCCGGGCAGTATGAGCTGCGCAATTTTTTCGTCGCAGCAGGACCGGATTTCAGGCGACATTTCATCGACGCGAACCCGACCGGCAACAGCGATCTCGCACCTACCGTCCGTGTGATGCTTGGCCTGCTGCCGAAGGCCAGTCAGGCCGGTCGAGTACTTGGTGAAGCGTTGACGATTCCGCGCGTCACGCCGGTCAGCAATATCGAGTCGCCGAGCACGTCGGTCGCCAAGGCCTATCTCGTATTGCAAGGAGCACAGATCGAAAGCCAGCTTAACTTCACCAGTTTCGCCGGTGAGACCTACCTCGATGATAGCAGTGTGATCCGCGCTCCAATCGGACCGCCGCAATAGTCTCGGCCCTCGCGTGCTCGCTTAGATTTTGCCAACCAAGCTTTGCGCTGAGGTATCGATATAGCGGTTGATGGCGTCACGCGCGGTCACTGGCGGACAGAAGATCAGCCGATGCACCCCGAGGTCAGCATAGCGTTTCACTTGATCAGGAGGAGGCGGCAGCGGCGCGCCGAAGGCCTTCCCATCGACTAGCGGCGTGACGCTGATTTCAAGCTCGTCGAAGCGACGGCCAAACTTTTCGCAAGCCCGGCGCAGACCTTCCAGACACTTCGCCGCAGCCGTGACATCCAATCCAAAACCATACCATCCATTCGCGAGACGGGCGGCACGATTGTAGGCCTCTTTGGTATGGCCGCCGAAAACGATCTCAGGATGGGGTTTCTGGACTGGCCTCGGCATGGCGTCGATCCCGCGGAACGAGACGAATTCGCCGCGATACTCGGGCGTGGGCATCGTCCAAATCGCGAGCATCGCCTTGAGATAATCTTCAGCGCGCGGCCCTTTCTTCTCGAATGGCGCGCCGAGCGCTTCAAACTCCGCCTTGAGATAGCCGATACCGATCCCGAAAGTAAGACGGCCACTCGAGAGGACGTCGAGTGAAGCAAGCTCTTTCGCCAGCACCAGCGGATTGCGCTGCGGCAGGATGATAATTCCGGTACCCAGCCGAACCCGCTTGGTATGCGCCGCGACGAAGGTGAGCGCCACGGTAGGATCGAGCATCGGAGTTTCCGGAGGCAGTGGTGATGGGGGCGCCTGAGGATCGGGCAGCACGACATGTTCGCCGGCCCAAATTGAATCGAATCCGGCTTGCTCAGCTGAACGCGCCACCGCCGCGGCCGTTGTGGGATCGACACAGACGCCCATATTGATCGCGAAAAGTCCGAATTTCATCGCGCACTCCTTTGCTCAGAGGCAGATAACCCTGCCCTTTCTCCCGGCGTGGCAGCGTCGTAGACTACTAGATGCAAATTGTCTTCCGAGCTTGCGCTTCAGCGCAAGCTGAATCCAGAGAAGTGCCTACGGTTCAATCGTTATTCGTCAAGCTCCACTAATTGCTGGAGCTCTTCGCGGGTTACTTCCTTACGCATCAGCTCGTCCGGTTGCACTACCCATTCGGCAAGCTCGCGTTTGCTGAGCAGCTTGCGCTCGATCTTCTCTTCGATTGTTCCGCGTGTCGTAAAGGTAAAGACCATTACGGGGCGCTTCTGCCCTAAGCGATGCACCCGATCGATAGCTTGATCTTCCACCGCCGGATTCCACCATCGATCATAGATGAATACAAAGTTCGCGCTTTGGAGATCGAGTCCAACGCCGCCCGCACCGAGCGTGAGCATCATGCCGAAATAAGCGGGGTCTGCGTTGAAATCTTGGCAAAGTGAATGGCGTGAGGCAGGCGGAACCGCGCCCTGAATAATCCCACACTTTTCCTTCAGACTTGATAACGTAATCGCGGAGGTATTCCGCCATATGAACGTATTGACTGATGCCCACGATTTTATTCGGTCTATCACCGTTGTCTCCTTGGACAATGACCCATCAGCAAGTTCTGTAAAGGCATCAAATTTTCCCGAGATGCCCTTTTGATAATGGCTTGAAATCTCCCGTGATTAGGCCCGGATGACTACAGATCTGCTTGAGCTTGGTCAGAATTGCCAAAATTGCGGGATTTCCCAAAGAGATAGTTTTCCCTCCAACCGCCTTGATCGCTGCCGGCAGATTCTTCTCTACAACCGCGCGATACAAATCACGCTGAAGCGGGGTCAATTCGCAGATGATTGGCTTGTGGATTTTTGCCGGAAGCTCCTTGGCAGCCTGCCTGTTTGAGACGACGCAAGAGAAACGGCCGCGTCCGGCGATGCAGTTCCTCCGCTGCCTCACGATTTCCTTGCTTCTCGATCGGATCCGCGAATTTCGCGACGAAACTCGCCTGCTTTGTAAAGATAACTGGGGGCAAGAAAGTCGAAGATAGCCCACAGATCGAAAAGACGATTTTCGACGGGAGTTCCTGTCACCGCTATACGAGCTTCCGCCGGTATTTTTTTAATCGCGTGGGCCTTCCGAGTTGTCTGGATTTTTTATTTTTTGAGCTTCGTCAGCAATGATGAAACGCCACTTCGTTTGAACAAGCAGGTCCACATCGCGGAACAGCGTTTCATAAGTAGTAACAAGCAGATCAGCATGCTGAGCAGCGTAGGGGAGAGAGTGTTTACGACCGGGTCCGGCGTACGAAACTGCATTTAAGCCCGCGAAAAATTTTCGCGCTTCATCAACCCATTTCGGCACCAGAGATGCCGGACAAACCACGAGCGAGGGGCACCGGCCGTATCGATCCTTGAAATGAGCAAGTGCAAGTAAAATTTGTAGGGTTTTCCCCAGTCCCATTTCGTCTGCCAGAACTCCCGGCAGCCCATGATTTTTGAGAAAAACCAGCCAGTCGTATCCTGCCCGCTGATATGTCACGAATCTTGCGTTTCGCTCTTGAGTGCGGCCGGAAGAGCGACGCGTTCGATTCCTGAGAAATTGGCTAACCGCTCGAGATAACGTCTGACTACTTCAGTTTGATGAAGAATTCCCAGACGGGAGAATGTGTTGATTATTTCCTGAAAATTGAGCGCAGCTCCGACAAACGAGCCATCGCTGCGCTCGGCGAGATGCGCTGACTGCACGGCCTTTTCAACATTGCGTACCGCGTTCCAGTCAGCTCGATGGAAAGTGTTGCCGCGCCGATAGTATTTCCTATCGCGATTACCGCGTCTTAGTTCGGCGTGCGGTATGTCAGCATTGCCGCTGCGATAAGATGGCCTGACCACGAGTTTCCCCTCTTCCTCAAGGTCTATACTCGTTCGAACGTTGGGCTCAGCAGTGACGACGCGAAGCTCGGCTGCTTTAGGAGTAATTTGGACTTTGCTATTATGGCGAAGCTCCGGAAGATCCTGAGCGAGAAAATCCGCAATCGCGTCATCGTCTAATTTGAATTTGCCTTTGCTCAGCTTGCGACCCGCTTTTGGCGGTTGAGCGAGCCGTTTGGGCGAGCGAAAATATTCGTTCTGAACCCGAATCCAGTTCGGAGGATCGCCAGCGGGCAACTCTGGTTGTAAAATCGTGCGGTCGTCGTCGGTTTGCAAATTATTTTCGACGATCAGGCTTCCAACTTCGTCCAAATCGATATATGTCCGCTGCTCCATCGGGGTAGGGTGAAGCTGCACGGCCGCTGCTGACGGAGACTGATAAGTCGCGGGATTCCCACGAAGAATTTCGAGCGCACTTGGAACTGCACCGCCACGAAAGATCAACTTGCCGTCGGCTTCGGTGGGCGATTCTGCTTCCAGTCGATGCAGGAGTGTCGCTCCAGCCTCGTTGAGCTTTACGAAATGATCGCCATCGAGCCAGGGCGTTTTGAGCTTGTCCGGCGCAATAAGCGAGTCATTACCACTTAAGTGATCCGATTGTTGAAACTTCAGACTCAGCTCGCCGGCCGCAAAATCGGCGCTGGGCGTCACTTTAGCCGCAAGCGGTTTTACTGATGATTCGAGTAATCTCGCCGCAGAATCCGACAACTCCACACTCGCAACACTCTTGAGCCGAGATAGCGAAGTCTCCGCGAAGGACTTTACTGTTTCTATCTCGCCACGATGCCGCAGGAGGCCATCGTCGCTAATTCCATCTACGGCATTCGCCGGCCAAGGCTTGATCTGATAGAAGGTCGCGCCATCGCGAATTGTCCTACCACTCTTGAGAGTCGCGAGCGCTAGGACATGTGGAGTTCCATGTTTGTCAGTCCAGGTAGGACGAAGTGCAAGTGAATCCGGGGTTGTGATGCTGATTGCGAGGCACACCGGTGCAGTTTCCACGACGATTGCACGCGCACGCGGCGTCTTTTCCAGGAGAAGCGACTTTGGAATTGACTCCAGCTTTGAGGGAATTTCTTCGCCCGAAGCTATCAGGCTATCTCCGTCCCATTGGAACTCTTTACACAGCTCCGTTAAGGCCGCCCTCCGGCTTTGTGGAATTACAAAGCGGCGATCCTCAATTCTTCCTTTTGATCCATCTATTGAGCTGCGGGAAAGTTTGTACTGTTCGTCCATGAGCCGAGGCTCGAATTTTCAAGATCAGTTGGCCATTCTCCGGGTCGTAATCGGCGAGACGGCTCGATTTGGACCTCATCCGGCCGGATGAACGTCGATATGCGGTCCCAAAACCGTCGGAGCATGATTCCTCTGTCAGGCGCTGTGGAGTCCAACAGATTCTGAGCATAGCGAGCTACATGTCATCTAAGAAAGCTCCTATAGCAGCCATAAATCAGTCCAGCGACGTGATTGCGCGGCCGCGGGTTTCGGGCAGCAGCCAGACCAGCGACGCTCCGATCACTGAGAAGATCGCGCCTAGCGCGAGCGTCGCAGCAAAACCCATCCGGGGACTAAGCCACGTAATCACCAGTGGCGTGAAAAACTGAATTCCCCGTGTGAGGTTGAGCAATAGACCGAGCGCGGCGTTGCGGACTTTCGTCGGCAATAGTTCCGAGATCATTGGGCCGACGCCCGCCCAGGTACCGGTGCCGGTACCCGCGATGAAAAACGCCGCTGAAAGGACTCCGCTCGTGCGGCTGGCCCAACCCCACAGAATCGTCGGCGGCAGCACTCCTAGCGCCATCAGTATCCCGAATAGACATAGGATTGGGCGGCGGCCGAAGCGATCGGCCAGCCAGCCGAAAATTGCATAGCCGAGGATGCCCCCGCATTGCATCCGGATCATCAGAGCGCTGCTGGCTTGAGGTCCGAGTCCGCGCGAAATGCGCAAATAGGTCGGCATCCAGGTGTAGGTGAACCAATAGGCTTCCGAGTTGACCAGCAGGATTACGAAGAGAAGGGCGACAATGGTGCGATAAGCTTCGAGTGCGCGCAGATCGTTCACGTTCATCCAGCGGCGAGTCGCATGATGAAGCCAGACGTCACTTTCCGGCATCCAGCGCCAGACGGCGAAGGCCACGGCAAAGGCGGGAAGCGCAGAAATTTCGAATACCGCGCGCCAGCCGATATGCGGCTCGAGGTAACCGCCGAGAATCGCGGCAAACAAACCGCCCAGTGGCGCGCCGACCTGAACATATGCGGCATAACGCGCACGCCGCTCAGCCGGTACGCTCTCGGCGATTAAACTTTGCCCGGCAGCCCATTCGCCGCCGATACCCAATGCCGTAAAGCCTCGATACATCAACAACGACGACAAGGAGTGCGATAGTCCGCAGAGCGTCGTTCCCAAGCCATAGATTAGAACGGTTGTGATGATCACCGGCTTGCGACCATAGCGATCGCCCAAGAACCCGAACGCCACACCGCCAATCGCAGTCATCGCGAGCGATAACCCGAGCGCGAGCGACGATTGCGTATTATCGAGATGGAGATCGCGCGCAATCGGCGCCAGCAGGAACGAGTAAAGGATCAGATCGTAAAAATCGAAACTCCACGCAGCGAAGCACAACGCGATGATTCGATAGTGGATCGCTCCGATTGGCGACTCGTTGAGAAATGGCGGTTGAGCTTTCGCGACGGCTGATTCGTTCGACGAGGGTGGCATGCTGCTGTTGAGAATTGTGGCTGGCTCAGGCTCGACCGATATGGTTCGCTATGATTCGGTTTCCGGTTGGCGCTTGCAAGCCGCGCGAGTAGCGGCTTTCTAGTTAGCATCAAGGAGAAGACGGGAGAGCAAGATGCTCAGAAGATGGTTTCGACGACTGCTCAAGCTGGCGGCCTTCATAATTATTATTTTGCTGATAATCGCGATCAGCCGTTTTATCGCACATCGCTATCGATCCGGTTCGGTAATCGTTCTGGAACTCGACGGGACATTGAAAGAGCGCGCCGACGAATCCAATTTTGGGCTCTGGCCGTCCAACAGCAACGCGCTGAGTTCGATTCGACAGGCGCTGACCAGCGCCAAGGACGATCCGCGGATCGTCGGACTCGCGATCAAGATTTTCGATCCGACGATGGAGCTGGCGCAGGCGCAGGAACTATCTGATCTGATTGCCGCCTTTCATGCGCGCGGCAAATGGGTCACCGCTTATATGGAAACTGCCGGGGAGGCTGGCTTCGGCAATTTACCCTATCTCGTCGCGAGCACTGCCGACGAGGTCTCGATGATGCCGCAGGGCGAGATGAACCTGCTCGGCGTCAATCTGCGCGAGATGTTCGCGCGCGGCCTGCTCGACTGGATCAAGGTCAAGCCGGTCTTCGACGCGATCGGGAAATATAAGGACGCGGCCAATATCTTCACTCAGACCGACTTTACGCCTGCCCAGCGCGAGGAAGACGAAGCGATGGCCGGCAGCATGTTTGATCAGATCGTCAATGAGACCGCCCAACATCGCCATCTGACGCCCGACGCGATCCGGGGAATTATCGATCGCGCGCCGCTGACCGCGGCGGACGGCCTGAAATCGCATCTGCTCGACCGCCTCGAATACGAAGATGAGTTTAATGGCCGCGTGAAATCCTATCGCGGCGAACAACATGCGCTGATCAATTCCGACGATTACGTCGGACCTCATCAGTGGAGCTTCGGCAAGCGCGGCAGGATCGCAGTGATCTATGGTGTGGGCGCGATCGCACGCGGCGAAAGCGATTACGATCCGATACTGTCGCCGGGCGGGACCTCGATGGGCTCGGATGAAATGGTCAGCGCCTTCAAGCAGGCGCGCGACGACAGTTCGATCAAAGCCGTCGTCTTTCGGATCGACTCGCCCGGCGGGTCGGTAATCGCCTCTGAGCTGATCCGCCACGCGGTGCAGCAATGCGCGCACGCGAAGCCGGTGATCGTGAGTATGGGCAGTTATGCGGCTTCGGGCGGCTATTGGGTGGCGACGCCGGCGATGCGGCTGTTCGCCGATCCGGGCACCATAACCGGTTCAATTGGCGTGCTGGGCGGCAAATTTGATATTTCCGGCGCGGCGACTGCACTGGGGATCAATAGCGGAGTGGTCCAGCATGGACAGAACGCCGATATGTACGATTCGTTCACCGATTTCACTCCGGCGCAGGCGCTAATTTTTCGTAATCAGATTCTCGGCGATACTTATCAATATTTTGTTCGACTGGTTGCGCAGCAGCGGCAAATGACAGTCGCGCAGGTGGATGCGATCGCGCAGGGCCGCGTCTGGACCGGTGCACAAGCGCTGCAAGTCAAATTGATCGATCGCATCGGCGATTTCGACGCGGCTCTGGGGGAAGCAAAACGGCTCGGGAAGCTCGATCCGCACGCTCCGGCAGAGATCGTCGAATTGCCCGCTCAGGTGAGTCCATGGATGCGGCTGATTAGCGGTCGGCTGTATAGTGAGGCTTCCTGGCGCCCGCCTCACGCGCTGGAACCGCTGCTACAGATGACGCGGCAGGCACTAGCCCGCAGCGGCTATTTCGGCCAGGCGTATTGTCCCGTGATTCCAGCCATGTAAAGCTCGCGCGCCCTCACGGACGGTCGTAGCGCTGTGGTAACCTGAGAGTACTCAGTGTTTGGGAGAATTATTATGGACCAACAACTCGAGGACTTTCTGAATGTGCTCGGTGAAGCGGAGCGGGCGGGCGGACGCGTGCTGCATGAATTGACGAGTCAGGCGCATTCGCTCGAATTACGCGAAATGCTTAAAAAAGTCGGTCATGATGAAGGTTACTTTGCGGGTGAATTAGCCGCTCATGTACGGCGACTCGGCGGAAATCCCTCGAACAAGACCGGCGACTTCGTCGAGAAGGTACGCGCCGTTGCGGAGTTCAAAGGCAAGCTGGAATTGCTCAATCGCGGCCAGCGCTGGGTGATTCGGAAGATCAATGAGCAACTGCCTGCGATTAGCGACCAGACGTTGCACGCGTTCCTGCACGTAATGGCTGAAGGTCATGAGGTCAATATCGGCGCGCTCGAAAAGGCGCTCGCGGCAGGCGAGTTATAGAAACGCGTTGTCGATTGCGAACCGTACGTATCATATTGGGCGGCATTTAGTGATCGAAAACCCGCCGGAGAGGCAAATCAATGAAGGCGTTCGTGATGAAAGGTATTGGCCGCGTCGGTTTTGCCGAAAAGCCGATCCCCAAAGCCGGCCCGAACGACGCGATTATCAAGACGACACGGGCGCTCATCTGCACCTCCGACGCACATACGGTTCATGGCGCGATCGGCCCGCGCGAAAATCTCACGCTGGGACATGAAGCAGTCGGCATCGTTCACGAGGTCGGCAGCGCGGTCACCCGCTTCAAACCGGGCGAGCGTGTCGTAGTCGGCGCGATCACGCCGGACTGGGGTGACCCGGCCTCGCAGGCCGGCTTTCCATCCCAATCCGGCGCAGCGCTCGGCGGATGGAAATTCGCCAACGTCAAGGACGGCACCTTTGCCGAATATTTTCACGTCAATGACGCCGATGCGAATCTCGCGATAATACCGCGCGAGGTCTCCGACGAGGCGGCGGTCTATTGCTGCGATATGATGTCCACCGGCTTCAAAGCCGCAGAGAATGGCGATATTCCCATCGGTGGTTCAGTTGCAGTCTTCGCTCTCGGCTCGGTCGGGCTGATGGCGATCGCGGGAGCGCGGCTGCGCGGAGCTGGACTGATTATTGGTGTCGATTCAGTGGCGAAGCGTCAGGAACTCGCGCGTTCCTATGGCGCTGATCTGATTATCGATCACGAGCGCGAAGACGCCGTTGAGCGGATTATGGCGGCAACCGGCGGAGTCGGCGTTGATGCCGCAATCGAAGCACTGGGCGGCAATGAACCCTTCGCGAATGCGATCAAAGTAACTAAGCCGGGCGGAGTTATCTCCAATGCCGGCTATCATGGCAAGGGTGACTTCGTGGAAATTCCGCGACTGGATTGGGGCGTCGGAATGGCCGAGAAGACTATCCGCACTCTGCTATGCCCGGGCGGGCGGCTGCGGATGGAACGGATGCTGCGCCTGCTCCAGAGCGGCCGCCTCGACCCGACGCGGATGACCACTCATACGTTCAAGTTCGATCAACTGGAACAGGCGTTCGAGATGATGGACAAGAAGCTCGACGGGATTATCAAACCGCTGATCACATTTTGAACGAGCGATAATCAACTGTCCGGTTGGTTAAATTGCCGATTAATCGACTCTTCGGTCGAGTTTTGTACTTTGCGATTGCTAGCGGCTTGTTCGGCAAGTTCGGAAAAGCCTGTCAGCCGACTGCGCCTTCGACCACCAGTTGCGGCAATCTTGTCTTCGTCGTATTTCAGGATATGCTCAAGTACGTATTGATTGTGTTCGCCAAGGGCCGGCGCGCCGCGCTCGACTTGTGCGGGCGTCCGAGAGAGCCGGAAGCGCGAGTTCTCAATCCAGGTCTTACCGAGCGTGCCGTGCGCCGCTTCGACAAAATGCTTTCTATGGGCCAGTTGCGGATCGACGGCCATATCGAAGGTATTCTGGACGACATGAGCCGGAACGTCGATGCGCTCTGCAACTTGTGTTCGATCTGCGTACGCTTCCAGCCGACTCGTTAGTTGTCCAAGCGCCGTATCAAGCTGTTCACAATTTTGCCGGCGGTCGGCGAACGTATGGAAGCGCGGATCGGCAGCCAAGACAGATGCTTCAAGAGCAGTGCAGAGCGCCTTCCACTGATCCTCGGTGCGGCACGCAATTGCGATCCAACGGTCGTCGCCGAACGCCGGATAGACGCCATGCGGCGCATAATCTGTGGCGATATTGCCGATCGGAGTGTAGGCCCGTCCGTTAGCCGCGCTATCGACCAGTGGGACAGTAAGGAAATGCAGCGCCGATTCCGCCTGCGCCTGATCGATATACTGCCCCTCGCCGGTAAGCTTGCGATGGATTAACGCGGCCATCACTGCCGTCAGTCCGAAGCGTGGTGCAATATAATCTGTGTAGGCGCTGAAGGGACCTGAGGGAGTTCGCCCCGGCCATCCGACGAGATTGTAGAAGCCGCACATCGCGGCGGCCAGATTACCGAATCCGGCGAAGCGCGAGAGGGGACCGGTCTGCCCCATCAGACAACTGCTGATCATGATGATGTCAGGCTTGATCTTCCGTAGCGAATCGTAATCGAGTCCCCATGCCCGCATCGCTTTGGGCGAAAAAGATTCGGTGACGACATCCGCCCATTTTACGAGGTCGATTACGAGCGCGCGGGCGCCCGGCTTGCTCATATCGAGCGTCATGCCGAGCTTGCCGGCATTGTTATTCCACCACAGAGCGGAGGTTTCCTGCGCGACCTGATTATCCTGGAACGGACCCGACAGTGCGGACCGGATCGGTGCGCGAGGTCGCCTCGATCCGCACGACGGTCGCGCCGTAGTCGGCCAAGCCGCGCGTGATTCCCGGACCGGCCAGCACCCACATGAAGTCGAGCACTTTGACATCGGCAAGCGGGCCGCGAGCACTCATCAGATCATTCCCTTGACGAGAGAGTTTAGCGATCTCATCTTCGCGGAAGCCCAGTTCATCCATATAAATCTCGCGATTATGCTCACCCAGCATCGGCGGACGACGCCGGTATTTGATTGGCTGCGCACTGAAACGGGCAAAGGGTCCCGGGTAGGTGAGCGAAACACCACTTGGATGCTCGACGGCCTGCCAGTAATCACGCGCGATAAACTGCGGGTTCGCGCGCACGTCATCGATCGTGGCGATTGGCGCGATTAGCAGATTGTTTTCACGCGCCATCTCAAACAACTCTGCTTTGGTTTTGCTCTTGATAAATTCCCCGAGCACGGCCTGATTGCGGGCGTAGTTCTCCATCGGCTCTTCGCCCGAAAGCAGCTTGGCGCCATAGCCGATCCAGTCCGTATCCTTCATCGCCTGACTGCATGCGCCTTGCGTAAAGAGAAAATCGATCAGCTTGCGCGTGAACACGCCGAGCGCGCTGCCGAAAAGAAAGACGCACGAGACCAGCCCGTCCTTGCATGGCCATACGAGCGGCACGCGAATCGGACCCATCTTGGCGCCACCCGCCATCCGGCGCGTTTCGTCGCTGTGAATTAATGCTGCGAGCGCGGTGAAGATTGTCCGGCCAGCCCGATACTCTCCTGCGCCGCTACATCGATCTGCTGACCTTGTTCTGAGCTGAGCCGCGCATAATAGGCGATCAGGGCCGCGCCCGCTGCGTCGGCACTGGCGTGCAGATAGGCTTGCGGCACGCTCATCCGGAGCGGTGGACGGTCTTCGTCCCCTGCAAGAGAATCAGGACGCCGCTGGCCGCCATCACGATCAGGTCGCTATCGGCGTAGGCCGCCTTCGGTCCGTTCTGCCCGAAGGGCGTGATCGAAATATAGATCAGCGCCGGATTGAGGTTGCGAAGGCTTTGATAATCGAGTTTTCGCTTCGCCATCGCGCCGGGATTTTCGGATTCGATCAGGAAGTCGGCTTTGGCAGCCAGTCTCCGCAAATCGTGCGACCTCATCGGAATCCAAATTCAGTGTGATACCGCGCTTGTTACGATTGAAGGCCAGCCAATGGATCGAATTGTCGGGTCCTGATTCATCATTAACAAATGGCGGGAACTGGCGCGCTGACGCTCCGCCGAGCGGTTCGACTTTAATCACGTCGGCGCCGAGGTCGCCTAGTATCTGTCCGCAGAGGAATCCTCGCTCGGTGCTCAGGTCGAGCACCGCGGCACTGATCAAGCATTTAAGCTTGCCCTGAATCGCTTCTTCGAGGTTCCTCGCAAGCGTCGCTACGCTGACTCGGATTCTTAACGCAGCTCGCAGGCTCTTGTTCTGTAACGCATTGTACATTCGTTTGCTCGTTCCGCTTCGCTGCACTGGTGTGCTCGCTCCGCCCAAGGGCGTCGCTCCGCTCAGCTTACTCGCTGATCGAGTTGCAGGATGATCCCGTCCGGGTCCTCGAACAGGCAGGTCAGATACTTCTTCCCCGGTTGCTCGCCATAGCCGCCGGAATCAGTTTCCGCGGCGCAACAAGAATCTTGACTCCGGCAGCCTTGAGTTTCTGATGGATTGAGCGGATATCATCGACCCACCATGAAAAATGCGAGATGCCTACCTGGTCGAGCTTGATCGCCTCGCCCGGCGTACCGCCCGGCCGCTCTGATAAAACGAGAAATCCACCCGAATCATCCTTCCCATAATGCAGATGAGCGGCGCGGCGTTGGCCTTTCGTCGGGATCGGCATAGAGGCTCGGCATCCCGCCGGTCGGCTGCATCGCATCGAAGCGAACTTCGAGACCCAACAGATCGCGATAGAACTTGAGCGACCGATCCATATCGCGGACTCCGATCGCGACGTGTGACACTCCGTTCATACTGATCCCTCCGCCCGGATGCTGAAGCTTTCGAGCGGATTAAACTCCGGTCATATCTATTTTGGCAAATGGAAATTCTTCGGGATCTCAGCTCGCGAGAACTCAACGCCTGAGGGGTGGCGGTCTTCAAGACAGAAGAATTTAGGGATTCCTCGCGCGCCGGACAAAGCGGGACGCAGCTCGCAAACTCGCTTGCTCGCTCCGCGCTGGAGCGCTTCGCTAGCGCCAGACGCGCGGGAATGACGATCAAAAAACTAAGCCAAGCATCCTATATATTGTCGCCCTTGTGCCAGCGGTCGAGAATAAGTAAGATTTTTCTGGATTAATTATAACACCAATGTTTACCGGAATAGTCGAAGACTTGGGACGGATCGAGGCGATTAAGCATGCTGCTAATGGCGCGGTAATTACGATTCGCACTACGATGCCGATTGCACGAATCGCGGTCGGCGAGTCGATTGCGGTCAACGGATGCTGCCTGACGGTCACGCGCAAAGGCCGCGGAACCTTCACAATGGATGTCTCAGCCGAATCGCTCCGGCGGACAACGCTGGGTCCGCTCAAGGCCGGCGATCGCGTAAATCTGGAACGTTGCCTTACCTTGGAGAAGTTGCTCGGCGGTCACATGGTCTCGGGGCACGTCGATGGAGTTGGGCGGATTATTTCGATTGAGCCGGAGGGCGCTTCGCGACTTTATACATTCGAGGTCGCGGGGGAGCAGGCGCGTTATCTGATCGAAAAAGGCTCGGTGACGATCGACGGCATCAGCTTGACGATTTTTGACATTCGCGACGGCAGTTCGCGAAATCCGACCAGCGCATCGGGGAATGGTAAGCCAGTTGATTGCCGATTTAAGGTGGCGCTGATTCCCCATACGCTGGCGGTCACTACTTTGGGATTCAAAGGCCCGGGTGACGCCGTCAATATCGAATGCGACCTGCTGGTTAAATATGTCGAGCGGGTGGCTGCCCCATACCTGAACCGAAACGGCGGGCGCGGGACTAAACGAAAGGTCGCAGCTGTTGCCGTACGAGGGATCGCATCATGAGCCTGATGCAGATTCCGCGGAAAGCACTAGTGAAGCGTAGCGGAACGAGCAGGCGAGTCGGCGAGCTGCGTTCAAAATTAATTTACTCGATGCTTATGGGGAGGTGCTCCGCATGAGCTTAATGCAGATTCCGCGGAAGATTGAATATGCGCTGCGCGCGATGATTCATCTGGCGGACAATCCGGGCGGCGTGGCGCGCGGGATCGAGATTGCGCGCGACGAGCATATTCCCAAGTATTACCTCGAAAAGGTGATTCGCGACTTGATGCATCGTGGGTTGGTAAAGGCGCGACGCGGTCCCGGTGGAGGATATCAGCTTGGCCGGCCCGCCGAGTCGATTTCATTTCGCGATATAATCGAAGCTGTTGAAGGCCCAATTTCGCTGAACTTATGCGTAGAGGGCGGGAATGTCTGCAATTTGCAGCCGGCTTGCCGGATGTTCCGGGTGTGGGAGGAAGGGCAACGAGTGCTGCTCGACGTTTTCTCTCATACAAGACTGAGTGAAGTCGCCGCCTCACGCCCAGGCGCCTTGGCGGAGTCATCCCGTTGCACGAGTTGATTCAACCGCATCGCCAAGCAGAGCGTGAGCGTTCGGGTTACGCGACAAATCTGCGAATTGAATCCGCATCCGTAGCGTTCGATAACACCACTGAGTAACGCGGATATTTTCTGAATTGGACGACTCACGACCGCGCACCCCTGCCCGCCCTGCGCGAATTTTCACCGAAAAGACCTTTTACCTTGAGGAATTTTACGGCAAAAGCCTGCTGTTTGCGCTAGCACCGCCAAGCGGCGAGCGGTTGTCAGAACTCGACGCCCTCGTGCGCACGTTGCGCGAGCTCAAACGCAATCAGAGCCGATGCATAGTAGTTGCCTCTGCCGTCGCGATATCGCGATTGACGCGGCGCTTGGGGCGGCTCGCGCCGCGCGGCGCGACGCCGTCGTTCAATCCGGCGCGCGGCCTGCGGAGTCGGCCCTACCCTCCCGATTCGGCAATCGCGGAAATCTGGCGTGGGCTGCGCGCCCGTTCGATTGTGATCGTGCAGGTCGAAACGGGCGATGCGGTTGATCTGGTCGTCTTCGCACGCGAACTCGCGTCGCGCCTGCGCGTCTTCAAGCTATTGCTGCTCGAACGGAGCGGCGGTCTTACTGACATTGGCGGCAATCGAATGCCGTTCATCGAGGTGAAGCGATTGCGACGGGCGCTCGCCAGTGAGACCGTACCGCTGCGCCGCGCAATTGTTCACGCCGCGCGCCTCGCGATCGAAGATGGGGTGGCTTCGGTCAATTTGACTGCGCCGCGCGAGGTCTATGACGAACTTTTCAGCTTTATCGGCGCAGGCACGCTCTTCACCGAACATCAGTACGCGGATGTGCGGCCGATTTCGATCGACGACTTCGAAGAAGTAGAAGCGCTGATTCGGCGCGGGCAGGACGATGGATTTTTACTTCCGCGCAGCGATGACGAAATCGCGCATCTGCTGCCGTCGTGCTTCGGTTACCGGATCGGCGACGAGCATCTGGCTGGGGTGGTTTCACTGCTTACTGAGCCTTATCATCGTGAACGCGCCGGCGAGATCACGGCACTTTACACGCTCACGCGCTTCCAGCGCGAGGGCGTCGCGGCTGAACTCGTCACACGACTGCTCGATGAAGCGCGACAACGCCGCTTGCGTTATGTGTTCGCATGTACTTCCGAGGAGCGTGCCGCGCGATTCTTCGCACGGCTCAAATTCCGGCGGGTTTCGGCAAAGGAGGTTAGCGCCGCCAAATGGCGCGGCTATGACCGCTCGCGCATCGCACGGCTGGCGATTTATCGCAGTGATCTCAACTAGCAATTGACCGAATCAATTCGCGGTACTCTTACAATTGCTCCCATGGGTCGGCATGATCGATCGTCATGGTCGCGCCCATGCATCAATCAGTGATGGACGCCAATCCCGCGAAGCCGCATTCCCGGCGAGTGGCGGCGCTCGCGATGACGGCAGTGATTGCTCTGACCGCCCTTCTCACCTTGTATCGGCTCGGCGCGGCCGATGTGTGCGGCTTTAACGAGGCGGTCGAAGGGGTGTTTATCCAACAGATGGTTGAACACGGCAAGCTGCTGTTCCCAATGGATAACGGCCGCGCGCCGATGTACAAGCCGCCGCTGTTTCATTGGACGGCGACGGCGATCGACACAATAGCGGGTATTACTCACGTAAACGCATTTAATTTACGGCTCCCGGCCGTTTTTATGCGATCGGGTGCGTGGCGCTTACAGTTATTTTCGCCTACGACTTCTTTGGGCTTCGCGCCGCGCTTTTCGCCGGAACAATCCTGTGCGGCTCTTACCAGTTTATCGAGCAGGCTCGCATCGGTCGCGTCGATATGACGCTATGCTTCTTCGAGACACTCGCGTTATTTCTGTTTTGCTGGTGGCTGACAACCGCAGGCCGCGCGAGCATTGCAAAGCGTTCTGAAGCCTCCTGCAAAACGATGCCGGAATCGCGCGATCTACTTCGTTATCTCTTCGCGGCTGCGCTCGGGATGGCAGTGCTGTCGAAAGGGCCGGTCGGTGCGGTGCTTCCAGCGGTCGCAATCGGGATTTTTTTGTTGCTTGAGCGACGGTTAGAGGCGCTGCGCAAGATCGCTACGCCGGGTCCGGTTGTGCTAACGATCGCGATTGGTTCGAGCTGGTATATCGCCTGTTTCCTCGCCGGGCGCGACATGTTTCTCCATCGACAGCTTGGCAGCGAGAATTTCGGACGGTTTTTCGGCGCGCTCGGCGCGATGAAGCCGTGGTATTACGTCAAGCCGATCCTCTTAAACTCTGCACCATTAAGTCTGCTGGTTCCATTCGCGATTTATGCAGCACTTCGCACTTACGCGGATGGCAAATGGCGTCAACCAGAGCGTACCATCTGCGTCGTGCGTTTGTTCGCGATTTTTTGGCTGGTTACGATCGTTTTTTCTCGATCGCGGCGTACAAACGCCGCGCCTACCTGCTCCCGTTGTGGCCAACGGCTGCGGTGACGCTCGCATGGTACGTTGAGCAACTGACCACCCAACGTCCCAACGTTGATACGGCGAACGGGTGGACGGGCGCGATTGGAAGGATTGTCGGCCCGGGGATTACCGCGACCATCGCCGGCTCGATCCTGTTCAATTTCTTTTATCTTCCCCGTAAGGAAATTCATGATTGCGGTGACGATTCATTCCGCGTGACCGCAGCTCAAATCGACCGGATTGTCGGGCATGACGAACCGCTGTATTCGTTCAAGCTCGGCGACGAACCTGCCTCACTGATTTTCTATCTTGATCGCGATGTTCCGCCGATTGGCGGCAAGCTCGGCGATGCGCCCCCGGGCTACGTAATCGCGCCGGCGGAGGTCTGGGCAAAAGAGCAAGGTGAGGCACTCGATCTCACGCCGATCTTCGCGTCCACCTCCGGGCGACCGCGTATCGTGCTGTTGCGCCATGGCCCGGCGCTCGCCTTTCGCAAAAGCGCGCGCATAGTACACGACTTTGGAATCAGCGATGCTCAGCTACCACGGCTGAGACGATGCAACGTGCTCAGATGACGGAGTGCATCGCGTTTGCGTCCGGCCAGCTCGTAGAGTTCCGCAAGATGCCGATGAGCCTCGGTGGCTTGCGGATCGCATTCGGCAGCGCGCACGAAGCTTTGCAGCGCGAGCTCCGACTCCTCCCGCTTGCGATAAAGCAGGCCAAGCCGTAGGTGAACTTCGCTTCTGGCTGGGCATAACATCGCCGCGCCCAGCAGATGACGAATCGCGCCGCCCAAGTCGCCTTCGAGTTCGAGTAGCTCCGCCATCTGAATATGGAGATCGAAGTTGCGCGGCTCGCGCTCGATCAGATCGTTGCAGAGCATCAGTGCTCGCAGTGGATTTGATTCGGCTAGCCGCTTCGCCTCTTCGAAGCGCGCGCGTGCTCGCGCCGGGCCAAAACGATCTTCGATTTTGCCGATGGGCGATGGATCGATCTCGAAGGCAAATAGCAATTGTCCGCTATCGGCCTCAAACACCACGTCGCGATCGCGCACCAGGATACGGCCGCCGCGGTTCTGGAGGTTGAGTGAGGTGACCGGGCGCCGCACGTCGAAATGGCGCCGGACGTCCTCGAAGCATCGGCGGAACGGCTCGAGATGATGGCGGCTCGGCAGGAGTTCCTTGGCCATCCGCATGATGAGTAGATCATTGAAGGCGAAGCGGTAGCGCTTGCCACGCTGCGCAGTCGGATTGATCAGCTTGCGCTTGATCCAATAGCGAATTCGATCGGGAGAAACGGCGAGAATTCGCGCCGCTGCGCGGGTTGAAAAGGTTTGCGTCTGCGCCACACCGCCCTGTCCAGTCGTTTCCACCACGCGAGTGAGTATAGGAATGACCGCGACGGCGCTCAATCGAGTATCCGCGATCTTTGCACAGACCGGCTGTGCATAGCGTCGATTTGCCCTTAATCAGTGAGCTCCTGCAGTGCTTTGCTCAAGCGCACTACAGACTCGACCGCGTTCTTCGCATTGTCGATGCGGTCCAGCGCCTGCAGGCGGTCCATCCCGGGTCCGGTGACGCCAAGTCCCACCGGTTTGTCAAACTCAAGTGCGAGCTGAACCGCAGCACTGGCGATTGGCCCCGTTATCAACTCATCGTGCGAAGTATCGCCCTTAATTACCGCGCCGAGCAGCACGACCCCATCGACATCGTGGCGCTTGAGCAGACCCTTGAGCATCAGCGGCATGTCGAAGACCCCGGGCACATGAAGCACCTGTGTAACCTCCGCGCCGAGAAATTCGGCATGACGGCGCGCCCGCTCGAGCATCAGGGAGGTCACATCGAAATTGAAGTCGGAAACCAGCAGTGCGATTTTCAATTGACCCCTCCATCGATCGAATCACGAATTTCGACGCCGCGATTTTTAAGATAGTGCTTGAGTTGCGGGAATCGGATGTTCGCCGTAATGCACGATTGAAGCTACGATTGCTGCATCGGCGGCGCCTGCAGTGAAGGCATCGAACAGATGCTGCGGCTCGCCGGCGCCGCCCGAGGCGATTACCGGAATCGGAACAGCGTCGCTAATTAGCCGGGTCAGTTCGAGGTCATAGCCGAGCTTGGTGCCGTCGCGATCAATCGAGTTGATGCAAACTTCGCCTGCGCCCAAGCGCGCGCCTTCTTTTGCCCAAAGCAACGCGTCGCGCCCGGTCGGCGTGCGACCGCCGTCGATCACCACCTCACAGCCGGAGGGGAAAGCTTCGTCGGCCTGCGGCCGCCGCCGCGCCTGCATCGAGAGCACGATACATTGACTGCCGAAGGCGCGCGCGCCTTCCGCGATGATTGGTGGATTGCGTACCGCGCCCGAATCGATCGAGACCTTTTCCGCGCCGGCCAGCAGCACCGCGCGCATATCGTCGAGCGTGCGCAATCCGCCGCCGACGCTGAACGGGATAAAGATTTCGCGGGCGACGGCGCGCACCACGTCGAGCATGATCCCGCGCCGCTCATTGGACGCGGTAATATCGTAAAAGACCATCTCGTCGGCGCCCTGCTCGTAGTAGTAGCGCGCCATCGCAACCGGATCGCCGACGTCAACGTTCTCAAGAAAACGGATGCCTTTGGTGACCTTGCCCGCGCGCACATCGAGACAGGGAATGATCCGTTTCGCGAGCATGCGTCAGAATTGCAAACGGCAGAAATTGTCGAGCAGCTTCAAACCCGCCGCGCCGCTCTTTTCGAGATGGAATTGCGTTGCGATCACGTTGTCGCGCGCGATCGCCGCAGTGAACGGGACTCCATATTCGCTCGTCGCGATCGTCGCCGAAGAGTCTGCCGGAACCGGGATAATATGAATTGACGAAATAAAAATGCGTATTGTCGGGCACGCCCGCGAACACCGGATGAGGTTTGGTCTGCCGCACGCGATTCCATCCGATCTGCGGCACTTTGAGCGGTGCGCCCTTCGATCGATGCGGGAACGCGCACGCACGTTTCCGGCGACAATGCCGAGGCATTCGGCGCGATCTTCATCGCTGCGCTCCATCAAAATCTGAATGCCGATACAGATGCCGAGGAAAGGCTTGCCGGCTTGAGCGACATCGTCGCGCAGAACCCGGTCGAGGCCGAGCGCGCGAAGATTCTCCATCGTAGCGCCGGCCGCGCCGACGCCCGGGAGAATCACGCGATCAGCCCGGCGGATTCGCGCTTGCATCGTCTGTGATCTCGCATCGATGGCCCAGATGCTCAAGCGCGCGGGCGACGCTGGTCAGATTGCCGGCGCGGTAATCAACAATTGCGATCATCGGGCATCACCACGGACTCCGAATAATAGCGATAAATCCGATTATCCAATAGACCGGCGATATGGAAATAGCGCCTCTATATAGTGTGCGATGGCCGCTCGTCTTGACTCATCGCGTATTTTCACGCATCTCAATCCAATGGCAAAGTTGACCCATGGGTTGGTTGTTCTAATGATTTGCGGGCTCTCTTCCGTGATGGCGACAGGATGCTTCTCCTGCAGCACCAGCACCCGAACTCCGCCGACCCAGGTAATCATCCAAACGCCGCCGGGATCGACGGCGACCGTTGTACCCGCACCAGCTCAATGAACCTTTAGCTGGTTCGTTTACCCGCACTGCGATGCTGTGCTAGGGGACTCCGTACAACTGAATTTCACAGAATCGCTTCGCGTTGACCTTCGACACGGCTCGCGTCGCTCGCCGGCTTAGGATGACAGGTGAGGGCTGTGCAGAGGTTCTCCGCAAGGTGATCGAGAGGAGATTTGTATGCCCAAAATTGCGCTGGCCTTCGCGTTGATGCCGGATAGCCCGATCAAAACGATTGTCGAATGGACCAAGACGGCTGAAGACGCCGGCTTCGATGGCGTGTTCCTGACCGAGGCCAATAACGACTCGCTCGCGTGTTCGCTTGGCCTGGGACTAAACACCAGCCGAATCAAGCTCGGCACCGCGATTACGAATATCTATTTGCGGCATCCGCTGCTGCTGGCAAATGAAGTCGCTGCGCTGCACGAATTTACCGGCGGGCGATTTATCCTTGGGCTTGGCACTGGTCATCGCGAGGCCAACGGCGCGATCGGAATTGATATGGGCGGACCCGCCGATCCGATGAAGAAAATGCGCGAGACGGTCGCGACACTACGGAAATCGCTAGATGGCGGCCGCACCAATCCCAAGGTCGAAGGCAAGCAGCCGATTTATCTGGCGGGCGTATCGCGCCCGATGGTCCGGCTGGCGGGCGAGATCGCCGATGGCGTGATCTTCAATTTTTTCCCGCCTGCACGGGTCAAAGAGGCGTTGGGCGAAATCGCGGAAGGCGCGCAGAAGGCCGGTCGCTATCCGAAAGAGATCGAGACCACGCTGTTTGCTACTGCATTTATCTCAGATGATCTCGAAGCCGCGCGTCGTCCAGCCCGCACACTGCTCTCACGCTATGGCGCGATGCGTTTTTACGGCAATATGTTCGCGCACGCCGGTTTCGAGCGCGAGATGGAAGGCATCCGCGCGGCCGGCAAAGACGGCAAGGCCGCGATCGCCGCAGTCACCGATCCAATGATCGATGCGACCCTGCTGGTTGGTCCCGAAGCGCGCATCCGCGAACGTCTCGCTGAGCTGACCGCGCCCGGTATCGGATGGGCAATTGTGTTCGTCAATCCGGTCGGCGAGGATCGGGCGAGCGCGGTGAAGCGAGTGATGCGCGCGCTACGGCGATAATTCTATTGATGACCTTTTCCGTCAAAAGCGCCCCTTAAGTCAGACTGGGGATCCACGACTGCTGCCCTCGAGGCCCATGCCTCAGGTGAATCTCACTGAATCGGAGAAAGCTCGTCGTTAGATCGAGCCTAAGAGACCGTGATGCCTCTCCGCATCAGAGATGAGGGATCTCTCAGAAATGGTTACCGGAGCGAAGTGAATCACACGATCCGCGTGTTGGAGGCGCGTGATCGTTTCGGCGTCATAGCCGAGTTCGGTCAGCACCGCGTTGGTATGCTCGCCCTTTTCCGGCGTCGAGGCGCGCAAAGCCCAAGGCGTCCGGCTTAGCTCGACGGCCTGGCCTACCAGCTCTTGATGTCCCAACTGCGGATTTTCGATCGCCCGCGCGATCCCGAGATGGCGCACCTGCGGATCGTCGAAGACTTCGTCGATCTTGTAAATCGGGCCGCACGGTACTCCGGCGCGATTCAGAATTTCGATCCATTCGGCTGAGGATTTGGTGCGCGTGATCGCCTCGATCATCTGATTCAGCTGATCGCGATTTTTCAGCCGCGCACGCCCGCTTGAGTAAGCCGGATCACTCGTCAGATGTTCGGCTCCGATGGCCTTGCAAAAGCGCGTGAAGAGCTCAGGCCCCGAAGCGGCGATATTGATATGTCCGTCAGCCGTCGCGAATACGCCGGTCGGAATTGCGGTCGGATGATTGTTGCCCGCCTGCTCCGGCACCTCCTTCGCGAGCAGCCATCGCGCGGCCTGAAAATCGAGCATCGCGATCTGTGCTGCGAGCAATGACGACTGCACCCACTGTCCTTGCCCGGATTCCTCGCGTTCAAGCAGGGCGACCAGGATGCCCATCGCGCAGAAGATTCCCGCGGTCAGATCGGCGATCGCGATACCGACGCGCACCGGGCCTTGTCCCGGAGGCCCGTGATCGACATCAGTCCGCCCATCCCCTGCGCAATCTGATCGAGGCCCGGACGGTCGCGGTAGGGTCCGTCCTGGCCGAAGCCCGAGATGCTCGCATAGACCAGTCGCGGATTGATCGCGCGCAAGGTTTCGTAATCGATTCCGAGTCGATGCTTCACGTCGGGACGATAATTCTCGACGATCACGTCGGCGGTCGCGACCAGCTTTTTCAGAATCTCGCGGCCCTCGGGGTCTTTCAGATCGAGCGTGAGGCTGCGCTTGTTACGATGAAGGTTCTGGAAATCGAAGCCGTGGCGCGAGCCGACCTCGGTCGCAGCATCATCGGGAGTTTCGACCTTGAGGACGTCCGCACCCCAATCGGCGAGCTGCCGCACGGCGGTCGGGCCGGCCCGCGCCCGCGTCAGATCGATCACCTTAAAGCGCGAAAGCGGCAGCTTGTTTTCCATGTCAGTCCTTTACAGGAGGCGGCGAAAAGTTCAAGAACACTAGGGATTCTTCATAATCGCTTCGCGGAGGTCCCTCGACACGGCTCGGTTGCTCCCGCTCGGGATGACAAATGGGGTGCTGAAGGATAGGAATCGTGAGGATGGCAATGATCTTCACAGTGAGAATCAGATGAACGTGAATCGCGCGATCAATATCGATGATCTCCGTAAGATGGCCAAGCGGCGTTTGCCACGAATTGCCTACGATTTTATCGAGGGCGGCGTCGAGGACGAACTCGGTATTGTCCGCAACGAGGCCGCCTTTGATCGCGAGCGGCTGGTGCCGCACTATCTGGTCGATGTGTCCCATCGCGATCAGTCAGCGGATCTGTTTGATCGCAAATATGCGAGCCCGTTCGGCGTTTCGGCGACGGGCCTCGCCGCGCTGTTTCGACCGGGCGCTGATCTGATGCTGGCGGAGGCGGCTGCCGCCGCGGACATCCCTTTCATGATGTCCGGGATGAGCACCGCCTCAATCGAGGATGCGGCTAAAATCGCGCCGTCCCATTCGTGGTATCAACTCTATGTAGCGCGCAAACACGAGATCACACTCGATTTGATTCGGCGCGTGCGCGATGCGGGTTTCAGCACGCTGGTATTAACCGTCGATGTGCCGGTATCGTCAAAGCGGGAGCGCAATCTCCGCAACGGCTTTACACTGCCGCCAAAGCTCTCGACCGCGACGATGCTCGATGCACTCCGGCATCCGCAATGGATCGCGAGTTATCTGCGGCACGGCATGCCGCGTTTTCATAATTGGGAGCCGTACGCGCGGGCCGAATTCGACGACTCGCCAGATCAATGCATTCGCCGCGATGCAGGCGCCGGCCAGCACGGTCACGTGGAAAGATTTGGAAGAGTTCCGCCAGCTCTGGCCGCGTCATCTGGTGGTCAAGGGAATCATGTATCGGGCCGACGCGATTCGCGCCGCAGAGGCCGGCGTCGACGGGATCATCGTCTCGAATCATGGTGGGCGACAACTTGATCAGGCGCCCGCGCCGCTCGAAGTCCTCCCCGCAATCCACGAGGCGGTCGGCGATAAGGTCACGCTAATGCTCGACGGCGGAATCCGGCGTGGCGCTGATATCGTGATGGCGTTGTGTCACGGCGCGCGCTTCGTAATGGTCGGTCGGGCGACACTCTATGGTGCAGCCGCCGGAGGAATTGATGGGGTGCGCAGAGCGATCAGCATCCTGCGCGAGGAGATCGATCTCATCATGGGGCAGATCGGATGCCCAACAATCTCGGAGTTGGACGAGAGCTTTCTGATGCCGCGGACGTGAGGTGCATGCTCGATCGCTCAGCTGCGACTTCGCGGAGCTTCTTGCGTCATTCTGAGCGAAGCGAAGAATCTCGTCCTGATTTCTTCTTACTTGTGATCCAGAGCGAATTAATGGGCGGTGAAATCTTCCAGCTCAGGCGAGATTCTTCACTCCGCAGACTCCGTTCAGAATGACGGAAAGAGGCCAGCGTTTCCCTTAATGATGGCCGCGATCGTGGCGGCGTATCCGCGATAGCTTCAGCGCATTCTTGATCGGTCTGGTGGATGGCTCACCCTTATTGAACATCCGCGCGATCGACCACGACACTTCCGCTACGTATATGTTGCCGTCGCGATCGACGCAGATGCCGTGCGGCGCCGTTAACTGATCCGGCTCTTCGCCCTGACCATTGTCGCAAAGCTTCGCGAGCAGGCGGCCATCGAGGCTCCAAATACTGACGCGCGGACCCATCGTGCGCGCACCATTCCACGCCGGCCAGAAACCGTGCGGTCCGACACCCGTCCACCACGACGAACTTAGCTCGCCGATATAGCAAAGCTGCTCGGAGCTGGCAGTATCGATACACATCCCGCACGGCAGCGCCATTCCATGCCAAACAGCCTCAAGCTTCCCATTTGCGGTGAAGACCTGGACGCGAGCGTTGTGACGATCGGCGACGTAAACATAGCCGTCGCGATCAGTGGCGATATTGTGCGGCAGATTGAACTGACCGGGTTCGTTGCCCGGCTCGCCCCACGAATAGAGCAGGCGGCCATCGGGCGTGTACTTGTGCACCTTGGCGTTGCCGTAGCCGTCCGAGACGAACAACTCGCCGGTATTCGGATGAATCGCCACGTGGGTGCATTGATAGAACGGCTCGCCGCTCATCGCGCGGGAGGGCTTGCCGGGCGTGCCGAGAGTCATCAGGATTTCGCCCTCGAGCGTGCACTTGCGCACGGTATGATCGAACGTATCGGTCAGCCAGATCGTGTCGTCAGGGCCCATCGTGACGGCGTGGGCGTTGGGGAAAGTCTTTTTATCGCCCCAGCTATAGAAGAACTTGCCGTCGCGATCGACGATTATGATCGGGCGCTCGCTGCGATTGAACAGATAGATGCGGTCTTTCGCATCGACGCCGATTCCAGCGACGTCGTAGTTCCATCCATTATGGTCCGGCAGCTTCGCCCAGTTCTCGACGATTTCGTAGGTGTACTCGCCTTTCCCGGTTTGGATCGACATAGGTTCTCTCCGCGAGACATTAGATAAATGGTCAGTAGCAAAACGTCGCGATCGATTGGAACTCCTGACGGCTTTTTTGTACGCTCTGGTTATAACTGAGATGGCAAACTTCGACCTTAAAGATCGGGCGGCGATTGTTGGCGCGGGCAACTCGCAGTATGGACGCCGGCTGATGCGCAGTCCGATCGATCTGGCTGCCGACGCGATCGCGGGTGCGCTCGACGATGCGGGCCTTACGCGTCAGGAACTCGACGGCATGATTGTCAGTTTCGGCTCGCCGATCGGCGCGGACGGCGACTCGATCGCGCAGGTGCTCGGACTGAAGCTGCGCGCGGCTAATCAGACTTGGGCGCATGGACGCTTCACCGCAAGCTGTATCCAGTGGGCCGCGATGATGGTCAATGCCGGGATGGCCGATGCGGTCGCTTGCCTCGCCTCGGTCAGCTTCTCGGGGATGCGGCGTCCGATGATGGGCGGCGCGAGCGATCGCGAGGGCGCGCGCGAAGCGGGCGGAGGTCATGGCGAGGACCCGGTCTATGGTATGACTTCACCGGGTTCGGGCGCGGCGCTGGTCGCGCGTCGCTATTTCGAGCGGTACGGCACGAACAGCCGCGCACTCGCCTCGATACCGGTGGCGTTTCGCAAGCATGCCTCGATGAACCCGGAGGCCATCATGCGCGAGCCCTTCGATATTGAAGACCATCAGCACTCGCGCTATGTGTGCGAGCCGCTGCATCTGCTGGATTACTGCCTGATCAACGATGGTGCGGCGTGCGTGATTGTCACGACTTCAGAACGGGCGCGCGATCTGAAAAAGCCGCCAGTCTATATCAGCGGGATGCAACCCTTACCCGGCGGTCACGAAGAGTTCATCTGGGCCTACCCCGGCCTGGGCGTGGTGCAGCAATCGGTATTCGATTACGACGCGGGCGTACAGCCGGTGTATCAGATGGCGGGAGTGACGCCGAAAGATATCGACGCGTTCTTCACCTACGACGCTTTCTCAATTCTCCCGTGGATCGCGCTCGAACGCTTCGGCTTCTGCAAGCCGGGCGAAGCGGCGGATTTCACGCAGAACGGACGGATCGAACTCGGCGGCGAACTACCTATCAACACCAATGGCGGATTGCTCTCCGAGGCGCACATCATGGGCTGGAATCATCAGGTCGAGATCGTGCGGCAGTTGCGCGGCGAATGCGGCGCGCGGCAGATTGAGGATGTCGAGCTGATCCAGTGGGCCAACGCCTACGGCGATTCGCTGATTTATCATTGTTAAGACAGTCCAGGCGAGATTCTTCGTGAGACATGTTTAACGCAGCTCGCAGACTCGCTTGCTCGGCTTCAGCACGTTCCGCCTAGCGTCGCTCAGAATGATTTGAGGTTGTTCGGAGAAATCAGTAGCCGGAGCACCATGCCAGAATCGCAATATCAGAAGCCATTGCCCGCGATCACCTCGCTCAATCAGCCCTACTGGGACGCGCTTAAGCGGCGCGAGCTGCGGATGCAGAAGTGCGACGGATGCGGGCGCGTATGGTTTCCGCCCTCGCCCCTATGTCCCGGATGCTGGTCGCGCAATTACAGGTGGACGCAGCTATCAGGTCGCGGACGCGTCAATTCATGGGTGGTGTTCCATCAGGCCTATTTCAAATCCTACGAACACGACGTTCCTTACAACGTGGCCGAGGTGGAGCTCGACGAAGGACCGCGCATTCTCACGAATCTCGTCGGGATCGCGAATAACGATATCCGCGCGGGACTGCCGGTCGAGGTGGTCTTCGATGACGTGACGCCCGAGATCACGCTCGCGAAGTTCCAGCCACGCATGGCCTAGCTGAAAGCTTGATCTAAGCTGTTAGCAGCCCGGCAAATAATTATCGTATCGAGTGTTAGAGATACCAAAGTGACGAAAATTCTTGCCATATCGTCGCGCAAGGTTAAATTGGGCATGAGTTAGTCTCAGAAGTCTGACACAGCCCACCAAGGGGGAGCCATGCCTTCGGGAGTTGTTGTAGCGGGGATGCTACATTGTACGAAGTGCGGCCATATGGTGCACGAGAGCGCCCGGACCTGGACTCAA
This sequence comes from uncultured Pseudomonadota bacterium, assembly GCA_963831065.1. GTDB lineage: Bacteria > Desulfobacterota > Binatia > Binatales > Binataceae > JAJPHI01. Next base: position 14,799 of record CAWHOQ010000025.1, on the reverse strand, counting down.
TGCGGCGCGCCGCGATTTGGCGGCTCGATGTCGAACCAAGGAGCTTCTCCAAAATCGCGATTGGTCGCCTTGCTACTATGTTTTTTCTTGGGCGCGCTCGGCATTCATCGATTTTACGTCGGCAAAACTGGAACAGGTATCGTGTGGCTGCTAACGCTCGGGATCCTAGGCTTCGGCGCACTTATCGACCTGATCGTAATCGCTGCTGGGAGCTTTACGGACGGAAACGGCTTGCCCGTTCTCGACTGGGAGACACGTGGTTAACACCCACTCACCGCCGTTCCAGGTCCTGATGAATCTCAATGGGGTCACGTAGCCGCATAAATTCCGACTCACGTCCTGTCGTCGCGGAAGAACTGATTTGAGGGGCGGGGTAGGCCGAGATTCTCTCTCAGGGTCTTTTCTTCGTACTCGCGGCGGAAAAGTCCGCGGCGCTGTAACTCAGGCACGACGTGATCGACAAATCGTCAAGGCCGCCGGGCAAATAGGGGAACATCACGTTGAAGCCGTCACAGCCTTCCGAGAAGATCCATTCCTCCATCTGATCGGCGATCGTGACCGACGTGCCGACAAACGCGAGTCCCGCGTAACCGCCGACCCGCTGCGCCAGTTGACGCACGGTCAGTTCCTCGCGCCGGGCAAGCTCGATTATCCGCTCGCGTCCGCTGCGGCTCGCGTTGCTTTCAGGAATCTCGGGCAGTGGATTATCCGGATCGAAGCGCGATGCGTCGTGGCCGAGCGCGATAGAAAGCGACGCGACCGCGCTATCGTAATGCACCAGACTATCGAGCCGCGCCCGCTTGGCGCGCGCTTCGGCAACCGTTTCGCCTACTACCACGAATGCGCCCGGAAGAACTTTGAGATGATTGCGGTCACGGCCGAGCCGTTCCATCCGGCCTTTGACGTCGGCATAGAAGCGCGCGCCCATACGCGAGACTGCCCCCCGCGCCGAAAATTACCTCGGCAGTTTCGGCGGCGAGCTGGCGACCGGCGTCCGAGGCGCCCGCCTGCACGATCACCGGCCATCCCTGGATTGGCCGCGCGACGTTGAGCGGTCCACGCACCCTCAGATGCTCGCCATTGTGATTCAGTACGTGCAGCTTGGCGGGATCGAAATAGACGCCGTGCTCGACGTCACGGATAAAGGCGTCGTCCGCCCAGCTATCCCAAAGGCCGGTGACCACATCAAAGAACTCGTGCGCCCGCCGATAGCGCTCATCATGCTCGACATGTTCGTCAAGTCCGAAGTTCATCGCCTCGTCGGGATTGCCCGAAGTCACGACGTTCCATCCCGCGCGGCCGCCGCTCAGATGATCGAGCGAGGCGAATTTGCGCGCGACGTGATACGGCTCGTTGTAGGTGGTCGAGGCGGTTGCGATCAGCCCCAGATGCTCAGTGACGACGGCCAGCGCCGGTAGGAGAATCAGTGGATCAAAAGACGTAACGGTGGCGCTGCGCTTGAGCGCATCGAGCGGCATGTTGAGCACCGCGAGATGATCAGCCATGAAGAACGCATCGAATTTGCCGCGCTCGAGTGTCTGCGCCATCCGCTGGAGCAGCGGGAAATTGAAATTGGCGTCGGGCGCCGCGCCGGGATAGCGCCAGGCAGCGGTATGAATACTGACGGGCCGCATGAAAGCGCCGAGCCGCAACTGACGGGAATTGTCCATGCTGGTCTCCTGCCCGGTTCCTCGCCGCCGGATTTTCGCGACGGCCGCTCCGGGTCGATAATTTCGAGACTAAGCTGTTGCCGAAAGGGAGGAAACTCCGTGATGGCGGTCTGATCTAAGGCAAGCCGCTGACTTGCACCGGCCGATATCGCATTCGCCCTTCGAGCGTGGATTACCGATCTGATCGGCCGCGAGGCAATGATTGCCTTTGCCGTTCGGCTTGGCGGGATTGCCTGCCATCAACGCCGGTGAACCTGCACCGAGCGACTGTGTTTTGGTAGTTCCGGGCAGATTCAGCGCTAGCGGCAGCAGCAACGCACCCTCAAGGGAAGTAAGCAGCCATCATCGCTTGGATGACCGCAACCCAAGGAATCACATCTGCACAAAGCGCGTCACATAACTCTGGACGATTCAAGATTTTCGAGACAGCATGACCTAAGCCGCCCTTGCCGACCGCAACCAAATTCCAAGGAGCGGAGTCCGGCTTTGAATGTAAGAGACTATTCATTGCGCCCGTCAGATCCCGAGGACGAATCGTGGATGCGAGCTGCAGCTTCGTACCAATCTTATCGAAAATTTTCCCGAGCTGAGGCGCACCATCGTTCGAATGCCAACCGCGATTCCACATCTCGATATCCTCCGGATACAGGTGAAGATACAGCAAAATGGCCGCGCGCTCTACGAAAGGACGAAGAAGTACGTGGCCACCAAAAAGGTACCCTTGGCGAATCAACTCGCGCATTGACAATAGGATGCTGAGGGCCTGCGCGATCACCTGACACGCCATTCTCTGATGATCTGTGAGAGTTAAATCGTGGGATCGAGGCGCTGTTATCGCATTCTGATCCAATGCAGAAACGATAATCTGATCCAAATGGAACAGTAACGCTCGTCCAAGATAAGGCTCATTATCAGGAGTAAACACCGCGGGGGTTGGCTCCGACTTTATGGACACCTCGCGATGATAGAATCTAGATTGCACGAACTGCAATTATAATTATCACTACGCGAGTGCTCTAAAGTCCGCTCCACTATTTTCGCGGATGGAAGCCAAAGCGCTCCACTATCCATCTCGATTGGACAATCTGCCGATCATTTTGTACTTTGCGGATAGCATTCAGTACCAATTGTCTTTTCGTTCTGACGGGAGGTCCGATTGATGGCGACGATGCAACGGATGCTCGAAGGTTATCGCGTCCTTGATTTCACGCAGTTTGTGGCGGGTCCCACTTGCACGAGAATTCTCGCCGAGATGGGCGCCGAGGTGATCAAGCTCGAACTCGCCCCCGACGGCGACCGCGTGCGCGGCGGCGGCCTCAAGCCGCTCAAGCCCGAGTTCAAGGACTCAACCACCAGCACCTATTACCTACAACACAATCACAGCAAGCTTAGCTTCGCGATCGACCTGAAACAGCCGGGCGCTCGCGAGTTGGTGATCAAGATGCTGCCGAAGATCGACGTGCTCGTCGAAAACTTCGCGCCGGGCGTGATCAAGCGCCTCGGCTTCGACTACGAGACAGTCAAAAAGATCAATCCGAAGATCGTGATGGTTTCGATATCTGGTCTGGGGCAGACCGGACCGCTCTCCTATAAGGCGGGCTACGACTATATCGGGCAGGCTTACGCCGGCATCACCGATGGGATCGGCGAACGCGGGCACGCGCCGTCGCTAGTCACAATGGCGATCGGCGACGTCTCAACCGGCGTTGCCGCGGCGATGGCGGTCGGCTTCGCGCTGGTCCATCGCGAGCGCACCGGCGAAGGCCAATATCTCGACGCCTCGCTGACCGACACCTACTACCATATGCATGAGGCGAGTCCCCCGATGGTCGCGCTACGCGGGGAACGCTTCCGCAAGACGCGCAACGGCTCGCAGCATCCCGATGGCGGTCCCACCGGCGTCTATCATTTCAAGGACGATCAGTACGTCCTGCTGACGATTCCGACGCCTCATCAATGGCGCGCCTTTACCCGCGCGATGGGGATGCCGGAACTCGCCGACGATCCGCGCTTCAAGGGCGCGCGCGGTCGCCGCGATAATGACGCCGAGTTGAAGGTGATTATCGAAGATTGGATGAAGACCTATGCGACACGTGACGAGGTGCTCGCCGTGCTCGACAAAGAGCGCGTGCCCTGTGCGCCGGTGTTGACGGTCAATGAGGCGACCAATCATCCGCATCTGAAGGAACGCAAGACGGTGCGCTGGATCGAAGATCCGCTGCTGGGGAAAGTTGCGATCCCGGGCGTGCCGGTGAAGTTCTCGGCGTGGCCGGACAAGACTGATCTACGGACTGCACGATTGGGCGAGGATAATGAACGCATCCTGCACGAGCTGCTGAATATGCCTGATGATCAGATTAAGAACCTGTACGCCGAGGGCGTGCTCGTGCGCGATGCGACCTTGGAATCGCATCCGAGCAAAGCCTGAAAGGTGCCGCGATAAAGGATAGGTTAGGGCGCGCGGAAATCGATTCCACGCGCCCTAATCGTCAGCCGTGGTGATTCACAACCGAACTTAGCGTGTAGCGGAATGTTCCCCTTTCGTACCTTCAGTCGAAATGAACCCTCACCCGCTATTTACCGGCGCCATTGCTATCCGCAGGTTCGCCGGATCCATTGGAACCGTCGTCTTCGGGTTCGGGCTCGGCCAGCCGCGAGACGGCGCGAACGTTCTCGCCGGGCTCCAGCGTACCAGATGCACGCCCTGCGCGTTGCGCCCGGTGATTCGCACGTGCTTGACGCCGAGCCGGATCACCTTGCCGTGATCGGTTATCAACACCACCTGATCGTCGCTGCCGACCTGCCGCACGCTGATCACTTTGCCGGTCTTCTCGGTCACGTTCATCGTGATGACGCCCTTGCCGCCGCGATGAGTCAGGCGATATTCCGAGGCCGGCGTGCGTTTGCCGAAGCCCATTCTCCGAGACGGTCAGCAAGGTCTCGTCCTCGCGCGCGATCGCGATCGAGACGACCTCGTCCTTGACCAGGATGACTGTCTTGCCCTCCTTGACCGTAGCGATTCGAGCTCCATCCCGGTGACGCCGAAGGTCCCGCGGCCCATCGGGCGCACCTCTTCTTCCTTGAAGCGAATCGCCTGGCCCTCGCGCGTCGAGAGCACGATTTGCTGGTTGCCGTCGGTGATGCGCACGCCGACCAGTTCGTCGCCTTCTTCGAGATTGATCGCGATGATGCCGTTGGCGCGGATATTGGAGAATTGGTCGAGCGCGGTCTTTTTCACCATCCCGCGCCGGGTCGCAAAGAATACGTACTTGCCCGCAGTGTCCTTCGGCACCGGGATGAACGCCGACAAGAGTTTCGTCGTCGGCGAGACTCAGCAGGTTGGCGATCGAGCGTCCGCGCGCGGCGCGTCCGCCCTCGGGCAGTTCGTACGCCTTTTTTTCGTAAACTTTGCCGGCGCTGGTGAAGAACATCAGCCGGTCATGCGTGCCGACCGCCACCAGGTGCTCGACGAAGTCCTCTTCGCTGGTGGTCGCGCCGATTTTGCCGCGACCGCCGCGCCGTTGCGTGCGATAGAGCGAGAGCGGCGTGCGCTTGATATAGCCGCCGTGAGTGACGGTGACCAGCACGTCTTCTTCGACGATCAGATCCTCGATCGAGAAGTCGCCTTCGGCCTCGATGATCTGCGTGCGGCGCTCATCGGCGAATTCCTTTTTGATGTCTTCGAGTTCCGCGGCGATGAATCTTCATCAGCTCGCGTTCGTCGGCGAGGATCTTGCTGAGCCGCGCGATGGTTTCCTGCGATCTCCTTGTGCTCGGCCTCGATCTTGCCGCGCTCGAGCGAAGTCAGCCGGCGCAGCGTCAGATCGAGGATCGCCTGCGCCTGCAGCTGCGTGAGCCAGAACTGCGTCATCAAACCGGTGCGCGCGGTCTCGGCATCCTTCGACGCGCGAATCAGCTTGATCACCGCGTCGAGGTTCCGGAGCGCGATCAGCAGGCCTTCGAGGATATGCAGCCGCGCCTCGGCCTGGCGCAACTCGAACTGCGTGCGCCGCGTCAGCACGCTGCCGCCGATGGCGCAGGAACTCGAGCAGCATCTCGCGCAGGTTCAACTCGCGCGGGCGGCCCTCATGAATCGACAGCATGATCAGGCCGTAGCTCTCCTGCATCTGGGTCAGCTTGTAGAGCTGGTTGAGCACGATCTTCGGCTCGGCGTCGCGCTTGAGCTCGATCACGATGCGCATCCCGTCGCGATCCGATTCGTCGCGCAGATCGCTGATGCCCTCGATGCGCTTTTCGTTGACCAGCTCGGCGATCCGCTCGATCAGCCGGGTCTTGTTCACCTGGTAGGGAATCTCGCGAACGATTATCGACGCCGCGCCCGCTGCGCTTGTCGGTCTCGATCACCGCCAGCGCGCGCATCGTCAGGATGCCGCGCCTGGTCAGGTAGGCCTGGCGAATCGCCTCGCGGCCGAGCAACTGCCCGCCGGTCGGAAAATCGGGGCCGGGAATGATGTCGAGGATCTCCTCGAGCGTGAGGTCGGGATTCTCGATCAACTTGAGCAGCGCGTCGCAGACCTCGCCCAGATTATGCGGCGGGATATTGGTCGCCATCCCGACCGCGATGCCGTCCGAGCCGTTGATCAGCAGATTCGGAATCTGCGCCGGGCAGAACTTCGGGCTCCTTGTCTGAGCCGTCGAAGTTGTCGACGAAATCGACCGTGTCCTTGTCGATATCGGCGAGCATCCGCTCGGCCAGCCGCGTCAGGCGGCATTCGGTGTAGCGATAGGCGGCGGGCGGGTCGCCGTCGATCGAGCCGAAGTTGCCCTGGCCATCGATCAGCGGGTAGCGCATGCTGAAGGTCTGCGCCATGCGCACCAGCGCATCGTACACCGCGCTATCGCCATGCGGATGGTATTTCTTGAGCACTTCGCCGACGACGCCGGCGCATTTGGAATAGCGGCGGGTGGAGAGCAGCCCTTCGCGGAACATCGCGTAGAGAATCCGGCGATGGACGGGCTTGAGGCCGTCGCGCAAGTCGGGCAACGCGCGGCCGATATTCACCGACATCGCGTAGTCCAGATAGGACTGGCGCATGTCGTCTTCGATATTCAGCCGGGCCGGTTCGTTGCGATGGGTTCGTTGCCGTTGGTTTCAGCCATTTATTTTCTTTAGCTGCCTTTCAATACCTCCCCAGCTAAAAAGGCCCTCAAGTAAGCTAAGCAGAACCTTTTCCTCTCTCCCATTCTAAGGGAAAGGGTCACTGAGGGTTTGTTTATCCCGCGCACTGATGGAGCAGCGATTAACTATAATGACCACCCTCACTCGGCGCATCGCCGCTGCGCGTCTCGCGCCGATCTCTCCCTGGTCAGGGAGAGATGCGTTGTCGGTGGAGCTTCTTAGTAGAGACCCGCGCGTCTGAGCAGGAAATCTAGCTTGGATTCGTGCTGCTCATCATTATGTCCGCGCCAATCACGTAGCGCGATTGTCGGTACGATATACGCGCCCTGCGGTTTAATACCTGATAGCAGCTCGCGGATTTCGTCTAGGAACTGCTCGCAGGCTGCGCAACTTTTGCGCATCTGCAATAGCTCGGTCTGTACTTCTTCCACAACTCACCTCAGCTCAGATATCGAGGTTTCTGACGTTGAGGGCGTTTTCCTCGATGAACTGGCGGCGCGGCTCCACCTGATCGCCCATCAGCCTCGAGAAAATCTCCTCGGCTTCCTCCTGCGAGCCGATCTCCACCCGCAGCATCGAGCGCGTCTCGGGATTCATCGTGGTCTCCCACAACTGCTCGGGATTCATCTCGCCCAGACCCTTGTAGCGCTGGATCTCGACGCCTTTTTGCCCCGCCTCCAACACCGCCTCGGCGACCGCCTTGAGCGATTCGACGGTGCGCTCCTCATCGCCGATTTTGAGCTTGTAGGGCGCCTTGATGTTTCGAGGTCAGTGTCGAGGCGGCGAATTTCGCGCAGCTCGCCGCTTTGAAACAGTGCGAGATCGACCACCGTCGGCGGCGTGGCGCCGTTGCGCAGATGGAAAAACACGGCGCGGCAAGTCGCTGTCGGTCTCGTGCTCGATTCGGAACTCAGATTGGCCGCGTTCAGTTGCCCTTGATCGTCTCGGCCACGCTCTTGAGCGCGCTTTCATCTTCGAAGCTCTCGGCCGCTAATGCGATGTCAGCGATAATTTCGCGACGGCCTCGACGATCGCGCGCTCCTTGGAGCGCCGCTCGAGCTTCTCGTACATCCGCTCGCGATGCAGCGCCTTGCGCACCAAGGTTTTCAACGCCGCGCCTTTGAATTCGCGCGCTATCCTTGCCCTTGCCGGATTCGAACGTGACCGCCTCGGCGCCGAGGTCGGTCAGATAATCCTCCAGCGCGGTTTCGTCCTTGAGATAGCGCTCGTTCTTGCCCTTCTTGGCGCGAAACAGCGGCGGCTGCGCGACGTAGAGGTAGCCGTTCTCGATAATCTCCATGAATTGCCGGAAGAAAAAGGTCAGCAGCAGCGTGCGGATATGCGAGCCGTCGACGTCGGCGTCGGTCATGATGACGATCTTGTGATAGCGCAGCTTCTCGACATCCTTGTCAGTGCCGATGCCCATGCCGAGCGCCATGATCAGCGTGCGCAACTCTGCCGACGAGAGCACCTTGTCGATGCGCGCGCGTTCGACGTTCAGGATTTTGCCGCGCAGCGGCAGAATCGCCTGGACCCGGCGGTCGCGTCCCTGCTTGGCCGAGCCGCCGGCCGAATCGCCCTCGACGATGAACAGTTCGCTGCGCGCCGGATCCTGCTCCTGGCAATCGGCCAGCTTGCCGGGCAGCGAGCCGGAATCGAGCGCGCCCTTGCGCCGCACCAGATCCTTGGCCTTGCGCGCCGCCTCGCGAGCGGTCGCCGCTTCGATCGCGCGGCGACGATCGCTTCGCATCGGCGGGATTCTTCTCGAAATACTCGCCGAGCTTTTCATTGACCAAGGCCGGCGACCAGCCCCTCGACTTCGGAGTTGCCGAGCTTGGTTTTGGTCTGGCCTTCGAACTGCGGCTCGGGCAGCTTGACGCTGACGACCGCGACCAGGCCCTCGCGCGTGTCGTCGCCCTCGAGCCGCATGTCCTTGTTCTTGTGAACAGATTGTTCTTCGGCGCCGTAGTTGTTGAGCGTGCGGGTCAGCGCCGACTTGAGTCCCGACAGATGCGTCCCGCCTTCGACAGTATGGATATTGTTGGCGTAGGTGAAAATCGTTTCGTGGACCGCGTCGGTCCATTGCAGCGCGACTTCGATATCGATTGCCCTCGCGCACGCCCTTGAAGAAAATCACTTCGTGCAGCGCCTGGCTGCCCTTGCGTCAGCGATTCGACGAATTCCGCGATGCCGCCCTCGTAATGGAATTCCTCTTCCTTGCCGATGCGCTCGTCCTTGAGGCGGATCTTCAGGCCCGGCATTGAGATAGGCCATCTCGCGCAAGTAGCGCGCGATGATTTCGTACTTGAATTTGACCTCGGGGAAAATTTTGGGGTCGGGCGAGAAAGTCGTCTTGGTCCCGCTCAGCTTGGTGCGCGCCGCGCTCCTCGACCTTGGCTTGGGAGCGCCGCGCTCGTAGCGCTGGTAGTAGATCTTGCCGTTCTTGCGGACTTCGACTTCGAACTCCTCGCTCAACGCGTTGACGACCGAGGCGCCGACGCCGTGCAGTCCGCCCGAAACCTTGTACGCGCCGCGATCGAACTTGCCGCCCGCATGCAGCACCGTATGCACGACTTCGAGCGCCGAGCGCTTCTCCGTCGGATGCATATCGACCGGAATGCCGCGGCCATTGTCCTCGACCGAATCCGATCGTCGCTCAGAATTACGACATTGATCTCGGTGCAAAAGCCCGCCAGCGCCTCATCGACCGAGTTGTCGACGATTTCGGTGACCAGATGATGCAGCCCGCGCTCGGCGGTATCGCCGATATACATGCCGGGGCGTTTGCGAACCGCTTCGAGTCCTTCGAGAACCTTAATCGATTCGGCGCCGTAACCGTCAGCAACTTGTTTGTTTGCCATAAGTTCGAATTGGAAACTCCTTCGTGAAGCCTGATCATTGTACGCTTTGGAGACTGGATCGTAAAGCTATTACCACATAAATCTGAGCAATAGAAAAACACTGTCTCAGAATTCGCAGCTTGGCTTCTGAAGGCTTTAATGTTTGAGCATATCGGTGGTTTGCACAATCAAAGAGAAGTCTAAAAAACGAGATGGTCTAGAATAGAAATAGAACGAAGTTTCACTACATCGGACAGACAACTTTCCTCCTTTAAAGTAATTCGCCTGCTTCCTAAATATGAATTAGCGGAGCTTCAGATGATTCGCTTTGACTTGCGCCGAAGCGGTCAGCGTTAGAACCGGACATGGCGCGCTACGCACAACTTCTTCAGCCACACTGCCGAGAATCAAATGTGACAGACCCCTGCGTCCATGGGTCTTCATCACGATCAGATCGGCGTCCACCTCGTTAGCAACATAGATAACCGCTTGAGCGAGCGCCCGGGGAGCAGCGGCTACAATATGAATCCGATGCTGCACGCCGCCCAGATGCTGTTGCGCGATCTCGGTTAGTTGCTTTCGCGCTGTATCTTCGTCGCGGATATTGTCGTTTTCGCTTATCTTGGGTTCGCCGAGTGCTGGAAACTTTTCGACTACATGCAACAGATGCAGCGTCGCGCCCGAGTCCGTCGCCAACTGCTTCGCATAACCCAAGGCAAGAAACGTGGGATCGTCAAATTGAATCGGATTGAGAATCGACCGATACGGGTAAGCCATCGCGGTTCCCCTGTCTAATAAGGTTGTGGAGGCGAACACCCAAACATAGCAAAGCGGCGCTCCGGCGCGAAGCTAAATTTGAATCGGCGGAAATCCGCGTCACCTGTGGGGATTGAGTCATAACCCGGCTTCGGCTAGATTCAGGGGTTCTGATTTTTGAGGGCTTTGGATTCCATGAACAGTGTTATTCGTAAGATTGAAGAGCGCGCGCTGCGCAAGGACCTCCCCGAGTTTCGGGTTGGCGATACGCTGAAGCTGCAGGTCAAAGTAGTGGAAGGGGAGAAGGAGCGCATCCAGTCCTTCGAGGGTATCGTCATCAAGATGAATCGCGGCGGCAGCCGGGCGACCTTTACCGTGCGCAAAATCTCTTATGGAATTGGGGTCGAGCGAATTTTCCCGTTGCACTCCCCGCGAATCGACAAAATTCAGGTGATGAGCCGCGGTAAAGTGCGGCGCGCCCGTCTCTATTATCTGCGCGGATTATCAGGGAAGGCCGCCCGCGTCGAGACGATAAGTTAAACAGTCTACCTGTAAGTTTTAGGTCGCAATTGTTCCGGCGCGAATCTGACCTTCTAAAGTCGCGCCTTCACAGACCGTCAAAGATTCCGTATCGAGATTAGCCTTGACTCTCGCGTGCGGGCCGAGCACCACCGATTTGGCGTCCATGATCTCGCCGGTTAACTCACCAAGAATCAGAACACGCGGAGTGCGGACGCGGCCTTCGACTGCGGCCTCTTCGGAGATCACGACCAGCTCGCTCGAACTTACCTCTCCGCGAAAACGCCCCTCGATTCGTACCGGCTCCTGAAAGATCAGACGCCCGGATACATTGATACCGCGACCGACGGCTATCCGGGTCCGCTCTTCAATCCAGGCCTGACCGGGAGTGTTAGGCAAAGCCGCGGTTGGCTGGGGAAAACTGTCGGCGTGCACGTCCAAACCGTCTCCACCATCTACAGGTTCTTCTCGGTATGATAATGCCATCAATGGCGATCCGAAGGGTTATGGCGCGGGGAATACATGACATGCCACCGAATGACCACCGCCTCCCGCGATCAGCTTTGGTTCGGTCGTCTTGCAGATATCTTTCGCATACGGGCATCGCGGATGGAAGCTGCAGCCCGACGGAGGATTTAGCGGACTGGGCGGCTCGCCCGGCAAATCGATTCGCGCTCGGCGTTCCGAAAAATCAATCACAGGAACCGCGGAAAGTAGCGCACGAGTATAAGGATGGCGTGGATTGCTATAAATCTCGTCGCGATTTGCGATCTCGACGATCTTGCCGAGATACATGATCGCGACGCGGTTGCTGATGTGCTCGACGACTCGGAGATCGTGCGCGATAAAAAGATAGGTCAGGTGCAGCTGTTCTTGCAGGTCCTGAAGCAGGTTGATGATCTGTGCCTGAATGGAAACATCGAGTGCCGAGACCGGCTCATCGAGCACCAGAAAACGCGGACCGACCGCCAGTGCGCGCGCAATACCGATACGCTGGCGTTGTCCGCCGGAAAATTCATGCGGATAGCGATTGAGTGCATCCGAGCCGATGCCAACCATGTCCAGTAACTCGCGGATGCGCGCTTCCTTTGCCGCGCCGCGCGCCAGCCGATGAATCTCAAGACCTTCGCCAACAATCGCCCGCACGCGCATCCGCGGATTCAGCGACGAGTACGGGTCCTGAAACACCAGTTGCATCTCGCGCCGGAGATGCCGCAGTTCTGCCCGAGAGAGTTTGGAAAGATCGCGACCATCGAACAGTACCCGCCCGGCAGTCGGCTCGATCAGACGCAGGATCAAGCGTCCCAAGGTGGACTTGCCTGAGCCGGATTCCCCGACCAATCCGAGCGTCTCTCCGGCGAGAATATCCAAATCAACGCCATCAACCGCATTAACCGTGAGCCGTCGCCCAAAGAGACCATCGGCGCCTGCCGGGAATTCCTTGCGCAAACCGATACATCGCACGAGTGCCTGCGCCGTCGCTGGTTCCGGCTGGCGGGCGGTTTCCCGCGCTGTAGCGTCAGACCCGGATACAGGCGACATAGTGATCAGGAACTTTCGGTTCGAGTGGCGGATCGATTTGCGCGCAGTCGGCGATCGCCCGTGGGCAACGCGGATGAAACCGGCATCCCGACGGCGGCTTGGCGGCGCTCGGGATCGTGCCGGCGATCGCGCGAAGCCGATGAGTCCGGCGGCCGCTGACGCCCGGGATCGAAGCTAACAAGCCCTGAGTGTAGGGATTCAGCGGATTAGCGAATAGCTCTTTGGCTGAGGTCTGTTCCATCACCCGCGCGGCATAGAGGATCGTCACTTCGTCAGCATATTTCGCCACCACACCAAGATCATGAGTGACCAGCATGACCGCCAATCCGAGCCGCTGTTGTAAATCGTGAATCAAATCGAGAATTTGAGCTTGGATCGTGACATCGAGTGCGGTTGTCGGTTCGTCGGCAATGAACAGACGCGGATTGCACGCCAGCGCCATCGCGATCATCGCCCGCTGCCGCATCCCGCCCGAAGCTGATGCGGATAATCGTCGATACGCCGTTGCGGATCGGCAATGCCGACCATCCGCAGCGCCTCGATCGCGACGATCACGTGTATCGCGACGGTTGAGGTTCTGATGCAGTCGAATTGCCTCGCCGATTTGATTGCCGATCGTGAATACCGGATTTAGCGAACTCATCGGCTCCTGAAAGATCATCGCGATGCGGGCGCCGCGAATGTTGCGCATCTCCTTCTCTCTCAGCTTGAGCAAGTCAGTCCATCGAAACGAATCGAACCGCCGGCAATGCGAGCCCCTTCGGGCAGCAGCCGCATTATCGATAAAGCACTGATCGTTTTGCCCGAACCGGATTCGCCGACGATCCCGGTCAAGCGTCCCGCGGCAACCGAGAAGCTAACCCTATCGACGACCCTTACCTCGCCGCGGGGGGTAAAAAACGAGGTGTGCAAATCCTGGACTTCGAGCAGCGGCCGCACTGATATCCATAATTATCATCCGCTCGCTCAGTCCCGAAACATCCCCGAAAGTTTGGACAGTGGCGGTTTCGGATCGAGCTATAGGATCGAAGCCTTTTGTCATTCCTGCGCGTCTGCTTGCCGAAGGGAATCCTAATTCTGCTGTCCTCAAAGCGCCCGCTCTCCGGAAGGGACAAATCTCCCGATTTGCGCTATACGAGGCGAATGCGAATGGTTAGCTGGAGCGGATCGGCAACGCTGCTCATTGCCACGATCGTATTAGCGGGATGCTCGGAGAACTTTGGCGACAAGCTGGGTCACCATCGCGATTGTATTGGTCAAGCGCAAATTCTGCCCGGCAAGGTCGATACTTGTCTCAGCAATACCAATGGGCATCGCAACAATGTTGATCGTTGTCTCAGTGACCAGATGGTGCCGGATCACAAGATTCAGGCGCTCAATGACTGTGTCGAGAGCGGTGAACATCACTGAAAGCTAGAGGTGCGAAATGATCAAGGGAATCTTTCACGTTAATATCAATTGCTCGAATTTTGAGCGCTCGCTTGAATTCTACAAAATGTTAGGATTCCGCGTCGCGGTCGATATTCCCGAAGGTGGCAGCGCCGATATGAATAAGGCGCTCGGTATCGAGGGCGGCGTCGGTCGCGCCGCGATCATGCAGCTCGGTGACGATTCGCGCGGCACGCGCCTCGATCTGATCGAATGGAAAAGTCCGCGCGACGACGCAAAGCCTTATGCGAAGCTCAATCATCTCGGAATTGCGCGGGTCGCACTGTTCACCAAGGGACTCGACGAGATGTACAAGGAGCTTAAATCCAAAGGCGTCGAATTCATCTCGGAGCCGGTGCCGATGCGTACCGGCGCAGGCAGCGCCCGCTTTGTCTGCTTCTACGATCCGGATGGCACGATCCTCGAGCTCATCGAGTTCCCGCCGGCTAAACCGCGCGAGCAGCGCGCCAAGGCTTAGCGGCGGAAGCGGAGTAGCCTGAAGGCAGGAAAGAAGAGTTCGCTTCTTTGGATTGGAGGGGAGCGGATCGCGAGCGCAAGCCGAGATTACACGTCTGGGAATTCATAATACGATACTGCTGGTGCACTGAAGTTCCAGAGCGACGGTGATCAGGCGCTGCGAGACAATGATCCGGTACGAGCTGCCGAAGATTATGGACGGGCCGAAGAGGCCGTGAGCGTGCTGGAGCGTGAGCGCATCAGCGCGCGCTACGCCCGCACTAAAATCGACAATGAGTTGCGCCGAGCGCAGCGCGACGGCGGGAATATAGCCGATGCCGAGAACTACAGTACGCGCGAGTACGCGCGGCGATCAGGCGCTCGAAACCGGCAATTATTACACGGCCGAAGTGTACTATGCCGAAGCCCGCGCCCAACTGAACCGGTA
>CAWHOQ010000024.1:0-75372 GCA_963831065.1 uncultured Pseudomonadota bacterium | reverse complement strand
TAACCACCTGAGCGAGACGGGGCTGGACGGCCCGCAGCACCTCTGTGAACGGTAAGCCCGCGTCTCTACTCAGCTCTCCGACGGCGAATTCTGGCCCCAAACGTCTTGCCAAGGTGGACGTCGAGGGTTCGAACCCCTCTCTGCTCTGCAAAAATGGCCACTTACCGCGCTATCGCGGGAGGCCCGTCGTCCGTTTGCAGGATGCGTCTCACCACCAGCGCGCCGCCGGTAGCAGCTCGCGGTACTTGGCCAGCGAGCTGACCGCTCCGACAGCCGCCTGAATCTCCCGCTGGGGGACGGTGCTGTAGAGGTCGGACATCTCGTCGGTTGCGGGGCCGCAGATCTTCTGGCGGACGATTGCCTCGATGTCGGCGAACAGCAGCTCCGAGTCCCTCATCGGCCCCGCCGGCAGCCGATTCACGTGGCACCGGAGGATTGCCACCAGTCATTGGCTGGTAGTCGCGAAGCCAAACGCGACCATCCCGAAGTGCTGCGGAAAGAGACGCACGCAGCTCGCGAGGAACACCGGCACCTCCTCAACCAAGAGGGACGCGGGGGCGAGCGGCGATTCCTCCCGTCCGGGCGAGAAGCGTGACTGGGAGCAGTACGCGCAACGGGTGGCGAACCACGCGTTCAGTCCGTCAGAAATGGAGATGCGCGAGCGGCTCGCTGGCGAGCGAGAGAATCTGGTCCGCCTCAGGGAAGACAGGACGAGAGCTCGACCTCTTGCGGCGTCTCGGCGGGCCGCTGCGCGGCCTCTAATGGCACCGGGCCGATTTGGGAGCGGCCACGGGTGCCCCGCCCGACGGCCCCTCGCCCGTTCCATCGCGAGGTCTTCCTCAGTGCGCTAACCGAGCTCGCGGGTGGGGGCCCGAGCGTCGAGCAATCTGCGGCCGGAATGGCTTCGGACTCGGCGAGCACGTCAGTTTGGAATCGGTCCGACGTGCCGGGATGCGAGCGTCGTGGGCAGCCGAACGCCGCGGTGCCGCCGCTCGTAACGAGTACCTCGTCACATTGAATCTGACGGGTTGAGTCCGCGCGCCCGGGAACACAGGGCGCCGGGGTCTCGCGAGACGTCGGATTCCGACGTCTTCGGCCCGCTTCTACCACCCCATTACGCTGCGCAACCCGGTCGCGAGCGCGCTGCCCATGGCCTGTGCAGCCGCCATGTCGGGGTGGCCGCCACACTGTTTGGTGTTGGCGTAGGGACGCATGTCGAAGACGCTGTGCTTGGGATTTCCGCCGGCTTTCAGGGTGGCCACCATCTGGTTGACCACATTCGCGGCGCTCTGATTCGTCGTGCTCCCGGTCTTCCATTCGACGACGTGGATGAACGTCGCGTTCGGGTAGTTGGCGCGAATGTGGCGCGTGAGCTTGAGGTACGCGTCGACGTAAACTTGCCCTGGATTTCCCGTCGAGAAATCGTTGTCGTCGAGGTTCATGACGACGACGTCCGGCTGGAACCGCGAAAAGTCCCAAGGGGTCTTGTCGGTAGGGATGGCCCAGTCGTAGCGCGCCGGCATGACCGTCGTGGGCGTCGGAGTCGTCGAACCAAAATTGCGATAGACCCCGATTGCCGACCACGCGATGGTGACCAGATCCGCGTGGACGTCCCGGGCCGCGATGGCGCCGTAGGAAGGTAATGGTTCTCGATCTCTGATCGGCGGATTGCACGCGTTGGCGCTCAAGATGCCGGCACCGCAAGAGAACGAATCGCCGACCAGCTCGATGCTCCGATTGGGAGCGGCGGGCGGAGGCAGGAGAGACCCGCCGGGGCCGAAGTCCGAGAAGGCGACGAATTCCGTGGGCCCGTAGCTTGCTTCGCTGTCCCTCCAAAGCCCCACGTCGTGCGCCCCGTTCGGCAGGCCTGTGGCGAGCACGTACGTCGTCTGCCCCGCGGAGGTGAAGATTTGCTTGGACGCGCCGCCGTCGATGACCACCTCGAAGCTGTTGCCGTTGCTTCCATCTTGGAGCTGCGCCGAGACTTGCGTCCCCCACTTAAGCGGGCGGAGACGTTCGAGCCTGACCACTCGAACCGCGTTCCCCCCGATCATTCCCGGAGCCGTGCGCCCGACGATTCGAACGCCCTGGTCGTCGCCGTGCCTCCGGCGCCCGTCCCACCTGCGCCGACCATCCCGCCGCCGCCCACTCCCATCGCCACCGCCGGTGCCGATGACACCGCCGGCTCCGGTGGTACTGCCGCCGACGCCGCTGGAAGCTTTGCCCCGCGGCCGCCCCGCCGCCAGTCCCTGTGTCGATGGCTGCGCCGCCCGTGCCCGGCCCGTTGCCCCGACCAGGGAGACCGCCAACCCCGCCGGTGCTTTGCCCCGAGCCGCCGGACTGGCCGGCCGTGCCCGATCCTGGGCGGCGCCATCGCGCCGGGGCACAGCCGCTCGCCCCGCCGACCGCGCGGCGTCAAACGAGGGCGAGAGCGCCGATTCCGAGCAAGCCGACGACCGGGACGATGCCCACGACCATACCCACGACCGTGGCAAAGCTCGTTTCATGCGGTTTTCTATGTGACATCACTCGCAGCCGCCTTCACGCACCGAGAGCGTACGCGGCCGGGCCGTGAGCTCAAGTCGGTATTCCCGCCGGCGCAGGCTCGTTACCGGAGGTAGGACTTGATTCCAGCGTACCAGGTCTGACCCATGACGACATAGCCTGCGTCGTTCGGGTGCAGATTGTCGTCGAGCCAGGCTGTCTTGTAGCTCGCGTTGGCGGTGAGGGCGGCGAACATGTCCACCACGACGATGTGCTTGCCCGCCGAAGCGCGCATTTGCACCAGGCCGGGGATGGCGTTGTTGTAGGTCTGCACCTTGCTGTTGCCGGCGTCGGTCTTGGTGGGGGCGATACTGGCCACCACCACCAGGGCATTCGGCGCCGTGGTGGTGATTTGGTCGAGCAAGTTGCCGAGGCGCTTGGGCGCGTTGGCGTATTTGATGTCTTTGTCGTTGATGCTGTCCGTCCCGATCATCAACAACACGATGTGCGGCTTGCCGGCCGTCAATGCCGCGTCGACGATGGCCGAGATACCGTTATTGTTGGTGGCTTGGTTGGTGTCTATGGTGTCGCCGGAATAGCCTTCGTGTTCCTTCGGAAAAGGGTGTGGCGGTGCCGTTGACTGTCACGGGTGTCCGGACCGTTGGGCCCGGCGCGCCCGACGAATGTGATCTTCTGCGACGCCATCAAGCTCTCACGGAAAAGCTCGACGCGGTAACCACCGCCCGAGGAGTGGGAGCCGAGGGTGATTGAGTCGCCTGAGAGCGGCATGATCCTGCATTCCATCCCAGCGGCCGGACAGGGATTGAAGGTTCTGTCCCCTCCCCCGTCTCCGCTCCCGCCCGTTCCAACGCCCCCGCCGCGCCCACCAACGCCACCGCCTGCGCCACCTGTCGCCCCGTTGGTTCCTTCCTCCGTCCCCGCTTTGTCCACCACCGCCGCCGGACGCGGTGGCGTTGCCGGCGGCACCACCGCTGGCAGTGCCACCGCCGCCAGCGCCACCGCTCGCGGATGCTCCTCCGGGCAGGCATCGCCGCCCAGCCGCCCGTGGCGCCGCGGCCGCCCGTTCCAGCCGTAGCACCGCCGGTCGCTGATTGGCCGCCGGAACCGGTCCCCACCCCCGACTCTGAGCTGCAGGATATTAACGACAACGACAACGAAAGCGGAAACAGGAAGGCAGCCACGGCGACAATCCTCATCGGGCGATCCTATTCGTCGAGAGAAGCGCCCCGTGCTTACCGTGGCTGCGTCCGGGCGGGAACCAAGAGCTATGCGTGTCATGGACGGCGCCCCTGGCCTCGGGGAAGTCTTACGTCGATCCGACCTGCGTTGGTTTTTTGAGCGTTACGAGCTCGTGAGGCCCCTGTTCTGCAGGTGGATTTAGCGATGGAGGAAGTTCTTAAGCAACCACATCGAGGTGCCGAGACCACGCATCCCGCACAGGTGCGCCGGGTGGCACTGCTCGGTCCTGCCCTGGCGCTTTTGATGGCCGTTGGATGCGGCTCCACTGCGGCTCCCCACTAGGCGACCGGCGGCAGGTCGAGATCCCGGCGGCAGCGCCGGTGGTGCCTCGGGGAACCTACCGGTGGCTCTAACCTGGGCGGCTCGACCCCGTCATCAGGGGGTGGGGGGCGGTGCGAGCGCGCCAGGCGCCGGCGGACGAACGGGGACCGGCGCGGGCAGCTGGCGCGAGCGCCTCGGGTGGCAGCACAACCACAGATGCGGGGACGGGAGGCAGCACGAAGCCCTGACGCTGCGGCCGACGGTCCGGGTGGCGGCGGTGCGCGGGATGGAAGCAGTAACGTGGCACCACCGGTCCAGGACAAGAGCTCCCACTCGCCCATCGAACCCGCCCCGGCGGGGCTACAAGGTCGAAGGCAATGTGATCTCACCGGCCGCCTTGCCAGCGCAGCGGCTCGACGTCCTGTACCCGGAGGGCGCTGGCCCGGGCGGCAGCCAGACCCTTCCCGGGGTCATCTTCTTTCACGGCGGTGGTTGGACCGGGAGCGACAAGACCGGCGCACCCTTCTGGATCAACCGCTACCTGTCTCACGGCTTCGTCGTCGCCACCGCCGAGTACCGCCGGGCGGACGGCACCTCCACCGGGGCCATCGCCCCCGCGGCGGTGGAAGATGCGCTCCTGGCCGCCAAATGGTTCTGGGATTATCTCGAACATCATCCACGTGGACCGCACCAAATACGTCGTGTCGGGCGGCTCCGCGGGCGGCCATCTGGCCCTGATGGTGGGCATGGCGACCGCGGCGGCACAGGCCGGGCCCGTCATCCTGACCGACTTCCGGATCGCCGCGATTGTCAATGGCTACGGGCCGACGGACGTGGCCGACCTGATTAAACGAGGCATCTCGTTCGCGATCAAGTGGCTGCCGGCGAACACGCCCAACCGCGACGCCATCGCCGTGCGGATGAGCCCCATGACCTACGTCCGCAAGGACATTCCCCCGCTCCTGACAGTGCAGGGAGATGGCGACCCCACGGTGCCGGTCGACCAGAACCAGAGGCTGTTGGCCGCGCTGAAGGCCGGGCAGGTGCCGAGGCCAGCCTCCATCTGGTCCGGGGCAGGGCACGGCTTCACGGACTCAACCTGGCCCGATGCCGAAAGAGTGTATTCGACTTCCTCACCAGCCACGGAATGGGAAGTAGGTGGCGTCCTACTTCTGCGCGGCGTTCGCACGGACGCCGCCGTTCCCGCGGCTAACCCGAATGCGGCCGAAGCAATGCTCGTGGCGGCGCTCCCTGGGGCGTGCGCGCAGCAGCACAATACGCCGGTTGCCTACTTCATGACCCACGGAACCGCGGACCAGATCTGCGCATATCCGAGGTACGGCGTTCCACTCCTCCAGGATTTCGCGAAGGTGAACGGGTGCGCGATGCCAGATCCAAATCTGGACGCCATGGCGTTCGATGCCACATTGCCGAAGCCGACCAGCGTCAACAGCGCCTGTATCGACTTCATGGGCTGCAAGCCGGGCTACCCCACGCGGTCGTGCCTGTTCGTCGGCCCTCACGAGTGGAACCCCGGGAACCCCACCTGGGTGCCCGCCGAGGTGTGGAGCTTCTTCAAGCAGTTGCTCCCATCGCCTCTGCGCGTGTGTTCTTGGTCGACGTGCTGGACTGCCCGCGCTGCCACGCCCGAATGCGTATCGTCGCTGCCGTTACGGATCCAGATGCCGTCGGGCGCATCCTGCGCCACCTGGGCGAAAGCGCCCAGCCGTACCGCCCCATTATGGGACAGACCGGCCCTTTTTCGGTTATCCTCCTCGAATGAGACCGTTGCGGTGAGATGTCATTGCTCACCAAGCAGCGGTAGCCGTCGCAGCTATCATTGGCGATAGCTGCGACAGCGGCTGTCTTAGAACTGCGCGATGAACTTCCAGGCAATCGGTGGAATAAAGGCCTTCAGGCCGTCTTCCCCGATCTGGGTCCCGTCATCCACGCTCGACGGGGTGTGCGGGCCGTCGAACGTGCACACCTTGACCGGATAGCCCGCCATGCACCCTTCGAAGTCGTAGCAGACGTATTTCTTGCTGCCCACCGCCGCGGTCGGAAAGGTCGAGGGGATCGTACAGCCATTTGCTTTGGCGTGTGTCATGACGCAGCCCTCCCCGCCGCTCGTTGCGTTGCCCCACCGACACGTACCATCGCTCATGCCAGTCGTACTCATGTAGGCGATGGGACCAGACGCGGCGCTCGGGCCGAACTGGCTCGGTGCCATCGTGACCGCGGCGCGCAGCTTCGAGGCCTTCCCGTTCGACAGACCGAAGCTCATCATTGCTCCGTAGCTGAAGCCGGTGGTGAAGACCCGGTTCTCGTCGATGCATAGATTGTCGGTGAGCAGCTTGAGCAGGTCGTCGAAGTAGACGCTGTCCGTGTTGTAATTCCACAGCGCGCCGGCGGGGTCGGTGTCGGGGGCTATGAAGATCGCGGGTTGGTTCGCATTGAGCGCTTCGCGACGGAGCCCGAAATACGCATAGTGTTCTGCGTCGAAGTTGGGCCCATCACCAGCGGGATGGAGACCAGTCGCATTGCCAGTGTCCGAACCACCCAGCTGGCGCCAGGAAAAGATCAGGCGATAGGGTTTCGTCGCATCGTAATCCGCCGGAACGTCGAGGATGGCGAGGCGGGCCTTGCCACCGCTCATGACCCCCTTGAGCCTGGTCGACGTGGAAGGAGCGCCCGCAACCGACGAGCCGCCGGCGGTCAGGCTTTGCAGGCCACCGCTCTTGCTGCATCCTGCGCTCGGCTTCACGGCGCCACCGTTACCGGTGCTACCGCCGGCGCTACCGCCCGCGCCAGAGCCCGCGCCCCCGCCGGAGGCGTGGGTTCCGCCCGTCGCAGTCGCTCCGCCCGCTCCGCCCGTCGCAGTCGAGCCGCCCGCTCCGGTAACGCCGCCCGTCGAGGACTGGCCGCCCGTACCGCTTCCGCCCGTGGAGGTGCTTCCGCCGGTTGCAGAAATCCTCCCGTTCCCGGCTGACCGCCTGAGCTTGTTGTTCCACCAGTCGCATTCGACGTGCCGCCTGTGCCGCTGCCACCCGATCCACTGGAACCACCTGAATTACTTGATGAACATGCCGCTGCGGTGACTAGGAATGTTGCTATCAAAAGTCGACGCGTGACCATGAGATTCCTCCAGGAGAGTGTTTACCGACGAATGCCACGTCTCCGTGGCATTCAATGCAGCCCAGTTTTGGTAACCCACGTGTCACGAAATCAGACGGCGAGGGTCTAGGCTCGTTCTGTTCGGCCGGGCTTAGCCCAATGGGCAATGATGCGACGACCGGCAATTTGTCATTCTGCAGGCAGACTTTTCGACCGGTGGGCCGACCGAGGCTAGTTCCATCGAGCGCTCGTGTCCCCGATTGGCGTTGCAAAGGCCCCCGATCCGTGCGCGTTACCCTCAGTTGGGACTTACCAAGACAGCAGCTGGCCGACCGTCAGCCCGCCGCAGGGGCTGCCGGGCGGGGGCACCGCCGCCACGCACGACGCCTGGCTGGGGCGGTCGTGACCTTGAAGCGACCGCCGGCTCGACGGCGGCGCGCGCGGCGCGCTGCCGCCGGATGCGATTCTCGTCAGCGCAACGGCGAACGACGGCATCGACCGGTTGCGCGCGGCCATCGTCGCGCGCTTGGACGCGGTGCGTCCGCTCTGCAAGGGCATCGGTTCGCTGGCTGTCGTGCTCGTCCCGTCGCAGCCGGCTGCGCGCGCGAGCTATCCACGGACGCCGAAGCTCCTGCGGACGCGCCGGCGCCGACCTCGTCGGTCGTCGCGGGCCCATCATGCATGCAGGCACAGCGGCTGAGGCCCGAACGAGGGCCAGTACCTCGACGCGTCATTGACCGACACCTACTATCACATGCACGAGGCGAGTCCACCGATGGTGGCGCTGCGCGGCGAGCGATTCCGTAAGACGCGCAACGGTTCACAGCATCCGGATGGCGGCCCGACCGGCGTCTATCACTTCAAGGATGACCAATACGTCCTGCTGACGATCCCGACGCCTCATCAGTGGCGCGCCTTCACCCGCGCGATGGGGATGCCTGAGCTCGCCGACGATCCGCGCTTCAAGGGCGCGCGCGGCCGCCGCGACAACGACGCCGAGTTGAAGGTGATCATCGAAGACTGGATGAAGACCTATGCGACGCGTGACGAGGTGCTCGCGGCGCTCGACAAAGAGCGCGTGCCGTGCGCGCCGGTTTTGACAGTCAACGAGGCGACCAACCATCCGCATCTGAAGGAGCGCAAGACGGTCCGCTGGATCGAAGACCCATTGTTGGGCAAGGTCGCGGTGCCGGGCGTGCCGGTGAAGTTCTCGGCCTGGCCCGACAAGATGGATTTGCGCACCGCTCGCCTCGGCGAGGACAACGAACGCATCCTGCACGAGCTGCTGAATATGCCTGATGATCAGATCAAGAAGCTGTACGCTGAGGGCGTGCTCGTGCGCGATGCGACCTTGGAATCACATCCGAGCAAAGCCTGAAAGCCGGCAACGATAAAGGCTAAGAAGGGGCGCACGGGAATCGATTTCCGTGCGCTTTTTTACATCTATCCTCAGCCGGGACGATTCACGACCAAGCTAGCGTGTAGCGGACCGGTTCAACTGAGCGCGGGCTTCGGCATAATAAACTTCGGCTGTATGATAATTGCCGGTTTCGAGCGCCTGATCGCCGCGCGTACTGTAGCGCTCAGCATTCGCTACATCTATGCCTTGGTCCTTGGCTCGACGGAGGTCATCGTCAGTCTTGGCCCGCGCGTCGCGGGCGCTTACGCGCTCGCGCTCTAGGACGCTTACAGCTTCTTCGGCCCGTCCATAATCTTCGGCAGCTCGCACCGGATCATTGTCCCGCAGCGCCTGATCACCGTCGCTCTGGAACTTCAGGGCACGAGCGGTGTCGGCATTATGAATTCCCAAGCGCGTAATCTCGGCTCGCGCTCGCGCGCCGAGCGACTGAGCTTTCGCTACTACCGCTGATGATTCGTTATTACTGACGGCGGGTGATTGCGCATAAGCGCCTCTTGTCTCCCATCCAATCACGGGCACGGCCAAAAATGTCGAAAAGGCTAATGCTTTGAGTTTCATGCTCATTCACCTCGTCAAGATTTCTGATCGATCGTGAATAAAACGAGCATACGCTATGCCATCCCGCAAAGACGCTTAGAGCATCAAAAATAATTTTATTGATGCGGATATCGAGAAATAATGCGCAAACCGCTTCTATTTGAAGAAGCGGACTCCTGTTCAGCTTCAGATTTTTCGCTAGGAATTGGCGTGTTGCTCGCGCGGTTTCGCCGGCGGAAACTCGATGAGCTCCAGAATCGTGCCGTCGGGATCGTAAAAGCAGACAAAGCGGGCGCTACCCGCGCCGGTACGCATCGGCACCGGATCCGAGATGAATTTGACGCCCTTGGACTTAAGCTCCTGGTACATATCGTCCAAGCCCTTGGTGAATAAAGCGACCCGCGCAATCCCGAGATGATTGAGCTTCGCGTAAGGCTTTGACTCGTCACGCGGACTCTTCCATTCAATTAGATCGAGGCGAGTGCCGCGCGGATCATCACCGAGCTGCATGATCGCAGCGCGACCGACACCGCCCTCAATGCCGAGCGCCTTATTCATATCGGCGCTGCCGCCCTCGGGAATATCGACCGCGACACGGAATCCTAACATTTTGTAGAATTCAAGCGAGCGCTCAAAATTGGAGCAATTAATATTGACGTGAAAGATTCCCTTAATCATTTCGCATCTCCGGAGGTTTCAGTAATGCTCGTGATATTCACTACTCTCGACACAGTCGTTGAGCGCCTGAATCTTTCGATCCGAAACCATCTGGTCGCTCAAGCAACGATCTACATGATTGCGATGCCCGTTGGTATTGCTAAGACAGGTATCGACCTTAGCCGGTAGAATTTGCGCTTCGCCGATACAATCGCGATGATGACTTAGCTTGTCGCCGAAGTTCTCCGAGCATCCCCCTAATGCAATCGCCATGATTATCAGCATCGCCCGGTTGTGTCCGAGGGTCGTTCGCATAGGCATCGTATAGCGCAAATCGGGAGATTTGTCCCTTTCATTCCAGCAGTTATTTCGAGCATATTTCGGCTCGATGCCAGCGAATGATAATTATGGATACCAGTGCAACCATTGCTCGAAGTCCAGGATTTACGCACCTCGTTTATTGACCCGCGCGGTGAGGTCAGAGTTGTCGATGGGGTCAGCTTCTCGGTCGCGGCTGGGCGCTTAACCGGAATTGTCGGCGAATCCGGCTCGGGCAAGACGATCAGCGCGTTATCGATCATGCGGCTGCTGCCCGAAGGGGCTCGCATTGTGGGCGGTTCGATTCGTTTCGATGGAACTGACCTGCTCAAACTGAGCGAGAAGGAGATGCGCAGCGTTCGCGGCGCGCGCATCGCGATGATCTTTCAGGAGCCGATGAGTTCGCTAAATCCGGTATTCACGATCGGCAATCAAATCGGCGAGGCAATTCGACTGCATCAGCACCTCAACCGTCGCGACACACGTGATCGTACGATCGAGGCATTGCGGATGGTTGGCATCGCCGACCCGCAACGGCGTATTGACGATTATCCGCATCAGCTTTCGGGCGGAATGCGGCAGCGGGTGATGATCGCGATGGCGCTATCGTGCAATCCGCGCTTGTTAATAGCGGACGAGCCGACGACCGCGCTCGACGTTACGATACAGGCGGAAATCCTCGACCTTATCCATGATTTGCAGCAGCGGCTTGGACTAGCGGTCCTGCTGGTCACTCATGATCTTGGGGTGGTGGCGAATTACGCGGACGAGGTGACAATTCTCTATGCCGCACGTGTGATGGAACGAACTTCGGCCAAGGAATTATTCGCCAATCCATTGAATCCCTATACTCAAGGCTTGCTGGCTTCAATTCCGGGGATCAGTGGTCGCCGGACTCATCGTCTTCGCGCGATCGCCGGCACGATCCCGAGCGCCGCCGAGCCGCCGTCGGGCTGCCGGTTTCATCCGCGTTGTCCGCGGGCAATCGCTGACTGCGCGCAAATCGATCCGCCACTCGAACCGAAAGTTCCTGATCACTATGTCGCCTGTATCCGGGTCTGATGCTACAGCGCGGGAAACCGCGCGCCAGCCGGAAATGGCTATGGGGCAGGCACTCGTGCGATGTATCGGTTTGCGCAAGGAATTCCCAGCAGGCGCTGACGGCCTCTTTGGGCGACGGCTCACGGTTACTGCGGTTGATGGCGTTAATTTGAATATTCTCGCCGGAGAGACGCTCGGATTGGTCGGGGAATCCGGCTCAGGCAAGTCCACCTTGGGACGTTTGATCCTGCGCCTGATCGAGCCGACTGCGGGGAGGGTACTGTTCGACGGGCGCGATCTTTCCAAACTTTCTCGCGCAGAACTGCGGCATCTCCGGCGCGAGATGCAGCTGGTATTTCAGGACCCGTACTCGTCGCTGAATCCGCGGATGCGGGTGCGGGCGATTGTTGGCGAAGGTCTTGAGATTCATCGGCTGGCGCGCGGCGCGGCAAAGGAAGTGCGCATCCGCGAGTTACTGGACATGGTTGGCATCGGCTCGGATGCACTCGATCGCTATCCGCATGAATTTTCCGGCGGACAACGCCAGCGTATCGGTATTGCGCGCGCGCTGGCGGTCGGCCCGCGTTTTCTGGTGCTCGATGAGCCGGTCTCCGCACTCGATGTCTCCATTCAGGCACAGATCATTAACCTGCTTCAGGACCTGCAAGAGCAGCTGCGCCTGACTTTTCTTTTTATCGCGCACGATCTACGGGTGGTTGAGCACATCAGCAACCGCGTTGCGATTATGTACTTAGGCAAGATTGTCGAGATCGCAAATCGCGACGAGATTTATACCACTCCGCGCCATCCTTACACTCGTGCGCTACTTTCAGCGGTTCCTGTAATTGATTTTTCGGAACGCCGAGCGCGAATCGATTTGCCGGGCGAGCCGCCCAGTCCGCTTAATCCTCCGTCGGGCTGCAGCTTCCATCCGCGATGCCCGTATGCGAAAGATATCTGCAAGACGACCGAACCAAAGCTGAGCGCGGGAAGCGATGGTCATTCGGTGGCATGTCATGTATTCCCCGCGCCATAACTCCTCGGATCGCCATTGATGGCATCGTCATACCGAAAAGAATCTGAAGATGGTGGAAATGGTTTGGACGTGCACGCCGACGGTTTCCCCCCACCAATCGCGACTTTACCTAATACTCCCGGTCAGGCCTGGATTGAAGAGCGGACCCGGATAGCTGTTGGACGCGGGATCAACGTCTCAGGGCGCCTCATCTTTCAGGAGCCGGTACGAATTGAGGGGCGTTTTCGTGGAGAGGTAAGCTCGAGCGAACTGGTCGTGATCTCCGAAGAGGCTGCGGTCGAAGGCCGCGTCCATACTCCGCGTGTTCTGATTCTTGGTGAGTTCGCCGGCGAGATTGTCGACGCCAAGTCGGTGGTCCTCGGCCCGCGCGCGCGAGTCAAAGCTAATCTCGATACGGAATCTCTGACGGTCTGTGAAGGGGCAACCCTGGAAGGTCAGATTCGCGCGGGAACAATTGCGACCTAAAACTTACAGGTAGACTGTTTAACTTATCGTCTCGACGCGGGCGGCCTTGCCCGATAATCCGCGCAGATAATAGAGACGGGCGCGCCGCACTTTACCGCGGCTCATCACCTGAATTTTGTCGATTCGCGGGGAGTGCAATGGGAAAATTCGCTCGACCCCAATCCCATAAGAGATTTTGCGCACGGTAAAGGTCGCCCGGCTGCCGCCGCGATTCATCTTGATGACGATACCCTCGAAGGACTGGATGCGCTCCTTCTCCCCTTCCACCACTTTGACCTGCAGCTTCAGCGTATCGCCAACCCGAAACTCGGGGAGGTCCTTGCGCAGCGCGCGCTCTTCAATCTTACGAATAACACTGTTCATGGAATCCAAAGCCCTCGAGAATCAGAACCCCCGAATTTAGCCGAAGCGGGGTTATGACTCAATCCCCACAGGTGACGCGGATTTCCGCCGATTCAAGTTTAGCTTCGCGCCGGAGCGCCACTTTGCTATGTTTGGGTGTTCGCCTCCACAACCTTACTAGACAGGGGAACCGCGATGGCTTACCCGTATCGGTCGATTCTCAATCCGATTCAATTTGACGATCCCACGTTTCTTGCCTTGGGTTATGCAAAGCAGTTGGCGACGGACTCGGGCGCGATGCTGCATCTGCTGCATGTAGTCGAAAAGTTTCCAGCACTCGGCGAACCCAAGATAAGCGAAAACGACAATATCCGCGATGAAGATACGGCGCGAAAGCAACTAGCCGAGATCGCGCAACAGCATCTGGGCGGCGTGCAGCATCAGATTCATGTTGTGGCCGCTGCTCCCCGGGCGCTCGCCCAGGCGGTTATCTATGTTGCTAACGAGGTGGACGCCGATTTGATCGTGATGAAGACCCATGGACGCCGAGGTCTGTCGCATTTGATTCTCGGCAGTGTGGCTGAAGAAGTTGTGCGTAGTGCGCCATGTCCGGTTCTGACGCTGACTGCTTCGGCGCAAGTCAAAGCGAATCATCTGAAGCTCCGCTAATTCAAACTTAGGAATTTGGCGAATTACTCCAAAGGAGGAAAGTTGCTTATCGAACGTACTGAAATACTGTTCTATTTACAATGTAGACCGTCTCGCTTTTCAGACTTCCTTTTGATCGTGCACATTGCTGATTTGCTCAAATATTAAGCCTCCAGAAGCCAAGCTATGAATTCTGAGACAGTGTTTTTCTGTTGCTCAGATTTATACGGTAATAGCTTTACGATCCAGTCTTCAAAGGGTACAATGATCAGGCTTCACGAAGGAGTTTCCAATTCGAACTTATGGCGAACAAACAAGTTGCTGACGGTTACGGCGCTGACTCGATCAAGGTTCTCGAAGGGCTCGAAGCGGTGCGTAAACGGCCCGGCATGTATATCGGCGATACGGCCGAACGCGGACTTCATCATCTGGTCACCGAAATCGTCGATAACTCCGTCGATGAGGCGCTCGCGGGCTTTTGCACCGAAATAAACGTCGTAATTCTTGGTGATGATCGGGTCTCAGTCGAGGACAATGGACGCGGGATTCCGGTCGATATTCATTCGACCGAAAAACGTTCGGCGCTAGAAGTAGTGCATACGGTGCTGCATGCCGGCGGTAAATTCGATCGCGGAGTTTACAAGGTATCCGGCGGCCTGCACGGGGTCGGCGCATCAGTTGTCAATGCGTTGAGTGCGGAATTCGAGGTCGAAGTCCGCAAGAACGGCAAGATCTATTTTCAACGCTATGAGGGTGGGGCTCCGCAAGCCAAGGTTGAGGAACGCGGCGGCACCAGACGGAGTGGGACCAAGACGACTTTTTCGCCTGATCCCAAAATCTTCCCTGAAATCAAATTCAAATACGAAATTATCGCGCGCTACCTGCGCGAGATGGCTTATCTCAATGCGGGATTGAAGATCCGGCTGAAAGACGAGCGTATCGGCAAGGAAGAAGAATTCCACTACGAGGGCGGCATCCGGCAATTCGTCGAGTCGCTGACGCAAAACAGCCAAGCGCTGCACGACGTGATTTTTTTCAAAGGCGTGCGCGACGGCGATGAGATCGAAGTCGCCCTCCAGTGGACTGACGCGTTTCATGAGACACTGTTCAGCTACGCTAACAATATCCATACGGTCGAGGGCGGGACGCATCTGTCGGGGCTTAAGTCCGCGCTGACCCGTACCCTCAATACCTACGGCACGAAGAATAACCTTTTCAACAAGAACAAAGATCTGCGGCTCGAGGGTGACGATACTCGCGAGGGTTTGGTCGCGATCGTCAGCGTCAAGCTGCCGGAGCCGCAGTTCGAGGGTCAGACCAAAACCAAGCTCGGCAATTCGGAAGTCGATGGGCTGGTCGCCGCATTGACCAACGAGAAGCTGGGCGAGTATTTCGAGAAAAATCCTGGCGATGCCAAGCGAATCGTCGCTCGTGCAATTGAAGCTGCGACTGCGCGCGAAGCGGCGCGCAAGGCTAAGGATCTCGTGCGGCGCAAGGGCGCGCTCGATTCGGGGTCGCTGCCCGGCAAACTAGCCGATTGCCAGGAGCGCGACCCGGCGCGCAGCGAATTGTTTATCGTCGAGGGTGACTCGGCAGGCGGCTCGGCCAAGCAGGGACGCGATCGCCGGGTGCAAGCGATTCTGCCGCTGCGCGGCAAGATTCTGAATGTCGAACGCGCGCGAATCGACAAGGTCTTATCATCGCAGGAATTGCGCACGCTAATCACCGCGCTCGGGATGGGCATCGGCACGGACAAGGACGTGGATAAATTACGGTATCATACGGTCATTATCATGACCGATGCGGACGTCGATGGTTCACATATCCGCACGCTGCTCCTGACGCTGTTCTTCCGGCAATTCCCGGAGATTATCGAGAATGGTTATCTCTACGTCGCGCAGCCGCCGCTCTTTCGCGCCAAAAAGGGAAAAGGCGAGCGCTATTTGAAGGACGAGGCCGCGCTCGAAGACTATCTGACCGACCTGGGCGTTGAGGCCGTGACGTTTGAATCAGGCAAAGGCAAAGATAGCCGCGAACTCAAAGGCGCGCCGCTCAAGGCCTTCGTGCGCAAGGCGCTGCATTTTGAGCGAATGTACGAAAGCTTGGAGCGCCGCGCCAAGGAACGCGCGATCGTCGATGAAGTTGCGAAATTAACCGCTAATCGCGTCCTGACGGCCGAGAGCTTCGAAGATGAAAGCGCGCTCAAGAGCGTGGCCGAGACGATCAAGCGGCAACTGAACGCGGCCAATCTCGAGTTCCGGATCGAGCACGATACGGAAGCGACTTGGCGCACCGTGTTTTTCCATCTGCGCAACGGCGTGACGCCGCCGACGGTGGTTGATCTCGCACTGTTTCATAGCGGTGAGCTGCGCGAGATTCGACGACTCGGCGCTGACCTGCAAAATTATGGCGCACCGTACAAAATCAAGATCGGTGATGATCAACGCACTATAGAGACCTTACGCTTGGTGGCTGACGCGGTGGTCGAAGCGGGACAGAAAGGCGTCGAGATTCAACGCTACAAGGGTTTGGGCGAGATGAATCCCGAGCAGCTCTGGGGCACCACGATGAATCCCGAGGCACGCTCGATGTTGCGAGTAGAGATTGGCTCGCAGGAGGAGGCCGAGGAGATCTTCTCCAAGCTGATGGGTGATCAGGTGGAACCGCGGCGACAGTTTATCGAGGAGAACGCGCTGAACGTGAGGAATCTGGATATTTGAAGAGGGGGAATATGCTGCCGAAGAAACTTGTCAACGAGCTAGAGAAGGCTCGGGACTATTATCTCTGCGCCCAAGACTACGAGTTCATTCGAAATAGCCGCCCCGAGCTACCATGCGTTGGTGAACCATCTTCGGAGGCGCTTAGTGCCGATCCAAATATCCACCGGAATCTGCACGATCCGTATTGGAAAGAGGTTAAGGAGCACTTCGTTTACTAGCTTTTCTCTCTATTCGGAGAGGGTGGCTCGAGACAAGCAGGGGCGATGCGCTGGATGAGGGTTGATTACGATGGGCGCAACTCGAGCTTTTCATCCTGAGCCGGCGAGCAGCGCGAGCCGTATCGAAGGACCTTCGCGAAGCGCTCCAATGGTGGCATGTGAGAAGAGAATCGCTTCGCGGAGATCCTTCGACGAAGCTCGCAGACTCGCTCCGGTCAGGATAACAAACCGGGTGCCGCTTCTTCACGGAAGATAGCTTGATGAGAAAATTTTCAAAAATTAGAAGCGACCAGAATATAAATGCCAGAAACTAACGGTAACGAACCTATACGTCGCGAACCGGCGCGGCTGACGATCGAAGCCGATATGCGGCAGTCCTATCTGGACTACGCGATGTCGGTGAATATCGGACGCGCCCTCCCCGACCTGCGTGACGGCCTCAAGCCGGTCCATCGACGGATCCTCTATGCGATGTTCCGCGAGGGGCTGCTCTCGACTCGCCGCTATTCGAAATGCGCCGGTGTGGTCGGGGAAGTGCTCAAGAAATACCATCCGCACGGCGACGGCGCGGTGTACGATTCGCTGGTGCGGATGGCGCAGACCTTCAGCATGCGTTACCCGCTAATTGACGGCCAGGGTAACTTCGGCTCGATCGACGGCGACCCGCCCGCAGCCTATCGATATACCGAATGCCGCCTCATGCGGCTGGCCGAGCGGATGCTCGCCGATATCGACAAGGATACGGTCGATTTCGTCGATAATTTCGACGGCTCGGACAAGGAGCCGGAAGTTCTGCCCTCGCAGATTCCGAATCTGCTGATCAACGGTTCGGACGGGATCGCGGTCGGGATGGCAACAAATATTCCGCCGCATAATCTCGGGGAGGTCTGCAGCGCGTTGCTCAAGTTGATTGAGAAGCCGGACCTGTCGCTCGAAAAAATTCTCGACATCATCCCCGGTCCGGATTTTCCCACCGGCGGACAACTGCTCGGACGCGACGCGATCCGTCAGGCCTACCTCAACAAGCGCGGCATCCTCACGATGCGCGCGCTGGCCGCGATCGAAACCGACAAGCGCAGCGGGCGCGCCGCGATTATCGTTCGCGAGATTCCGTATCAGATCAACAAAACCAAATTGATCGAGCGGATTGCCGATCTCGTCAACGACCGGCGAATCGAGGGAATCAGCGATTTGCGCGACGAATCGGATCGCGACGGAATGCGGATTGTGATCGAGCTCAAGCGCGATGCCGAGCCGAAGATCGTGCTGAATCAGCTCTATAAGCTGACTCAGATGCAGGAAAGCTACGGCATGATCATGCTGGCGATCCATGAGGGCCGCCCGCGCGAGTTCAGCCTGCGTGACATGTTGCTGGAATTTTTGAACCATCGGCGGCAGGTGTTGACGCGTCGTACTCGTTTCGAGTTGCGCCAAGCGGAGGCGCGGCTGCATATCCTGGAGGGCCTGCTGATCGCGCTCCGCAATCTCGACGCCGTGATCAAACTGATTCGCGGATCGAAAGACGCCGAGACGGCGCGCACCGGCCTGATGACGCAGTTCCGGCTGACGCAGGTGCAGGCGCAGGCGATCCTCGATCTGACGTTGCGGCGTTTGACTTCGCTCGAACGCGAAAAGATCGAGACCGAACATAAGGAAATCGAAGAGACGATCACGCGTCTCAAAACGATTCTTTCTGACGAACGCGAGCTGATGAAATTGATTTCGGACGAACTCAAAGAAATCAAGAAAGAGTTTGCCGATGAGCGCCGGACGCAGATTATCGAGGCCGAAGGCGACTTCTCGATCGAAGACCTGATCGTCGAAGAAGATGTGCTGGTAACCGTCACGCACGGCGGCTATATCAAGCGCACGCCGCTGTCGCTTTATCGGATGCAACGGCGCGGGGGTCGCGGAAAAATCGGCGCGACCACCAGCGACGAGGACTTCGTTGAGCATTTGGTGGCGGTCGGCACGCATGATCGGCTGCTGTTCTTTACCAGCGCCGGCAAAGTCTATGAAAAGAAAGCTTATGAATTGCCTGAGGGCGGCCGCGCTGCGCGCGGACGTTCAATCGCGAACCTGCTGAGTCTCGCCAACAACGAAAATCTTTCGGCATTTTTGGCGCTACCGAAGGACACTGCGGGCAAATACGCATTCTTTGCTACCCGGCGCGGAATGGTGAAAAAGACCGAGCTTGACCAGTTCGGCAATATCCGCGTCAACGGAATTATCGCGATCAATCTTGAAGACGGCGACGAATTGATCGGCGTCCGCGTTACCGACGGCAATCAGCAAATCGTCCTCTCAACGCGTGAGGGCCAGGCGATCCGTTTCAAGGAAGAAGAAGCACGACCGATGGGACGCGGCACTTTCGGCGTCACTGGTATGGAGCTCGAATCCGCTTCGGTCAGAGATGGCAAAGAGGTCACGTTGATCAACGATGAGGTCGTCTCAATCGCGGTCGCACGCCATGACGAGACCTTGCTGACTGCCTCGGAGAATGGCTATGGCAAGCGCACGCCGGCCTCTGAATATCGCCTGACTCATCGCGGCGGCAAAGGCGTGATCACGATGGATGTCACTGAGAAGACCGGCAAGGTGGTGGGTGTCCTGCAGGTCGGCAGCGACGATCAGGTGGTGGTTATTACTGATCAAAGCAAGGTGATCCGGCTAGGCGTCAAGCATGTGCGGATCACGGGGCGCAACGCGCAAGGCGTGCGGCTGGTGCGTTTGGAGTCCAGCGAGAAGGTCCGCGCCGTCTCACGGCTGGCGGAGCCTGAACCTGAGGACGACGCTGCCAATGGGTCGGGCGAACCCGCGGACGGCGACGACTCGGGGAATAACGCGTAGAGAGCTCCGCGATCAGGCGGTCAGTCAGCAGAGGAGAGCATCATGGCGATTCTCGATCAAATCGATACGATTGTGATTGCGATGCTGGAGAATCGAACCTTCGATCACATGCTCGGCTATTTGAGCCATCCACAGTTCGGCAATCGCACGGAAGTGAACGGGCAGCAAGCAGATCGCGCATGGCTCGCGCGCTTCACCAATGAAGCCGCGGGCCAAAAGCAGGAGCCTTTCCGTGCAAAGCGGCTCTATTTCGCCGACGACCCACAACACGAGCGAAACAATTTCCGTATCCAGTTCGGCGCGGAGTTCAAACCAGGCGTTTCTTATCCAATGAACGGCTTTATGAAGAACTACGCGCAGAACCCCGGATTATCGGCAGGCGACTATCGTGAGGTGATGAGTTTCTTTGCGCCGGAAGACATCCCGATCACGTCCTTCCTCGCGGAGAATTATGCCGTTTGCGATAACTGGTTTGCGCCGATTCCGACCAGTACTCAGCCGAATCGCTTGATGGCGATGAGCGGGCTGACCAAGACTGACAATACCTTTTCCAGCACGGTTCCTGATCAAAAGCTGCTTTATGACTGGTGCGACGAGCGGGAAGTTGACTGGCGGGTTTATCACGAAGGCTGGCCATTCTTTCTGGTAATGGCGAGATGGCGGCTCAAAATCCTGGCGGATACGGTATCCAGCGCCGGGCGGTTTCGTTGGTTCGACCACCTTGCCGACGATCTGAAGCCCAGTAATAAGGTTCCGCAGATTGTTTTCATTGAGCCGAAATACACCAGTGATCATTTCAGCCCGGCGATTCCGAGCGATGATCATGCGCCGACGTCGGTTTCGGGTGGTCAGGATTTTCTGCGTCGGGTCTATTGCGCCTTGACTGCGGATCCTGAGCGCTGGAAGCGCACCATCATAATCGTCACTTATGACGAAGGCGGCGGCCAATTCGATCATGTTTCGCCTCCGGAATTAGAGACCACGATTGCCGATAGCACTTCTGAACCGTTCCACACGCTCGGCGTGCGCGTGCCCGCCTTAATCGTGTCACCGCTGGTGAAATGTGGCAGCGTTTTTCACGGACTGATGGACCACACGTCGATTCTTAGGATGATCGGAGAGAAGTTCGGCGAGCAAGGTAAATACTCGCCTGAGGTCGATGGTCGTCCGCGGGTTGGCAATCTCAGCGAAATACTTGAGCATCCGGATTGCCGGGTCGAGCAGGTCAGAACTGATATTCCGCAGCCGCCCGCGTACTCACCAAAAGACAGTTTTGTGCCCAAGCGGTCGTATCGGCCAGCGACGCCGGACGAGCAAGCGTTTGCCTATGCGCTCAATGAAATGCGCGAGAAAGATCGCGAGCGCGCAGCGAAGAAACTTCCTGAACTAGCAGACTTTTTCAGCGCGCGTGAGAATCTGTTGTTCGTACTAGCGAAGACGATTGTGAAATCGAAGCGGTGCCGGCTTAGCAACGAATGCGCCCGCAATCTTGAGATTTTTCTCGAAGCGCCGGAAAAGGAAATTCAGCAAAAACCATCGTTAGTTTCGATCGCGTATGCCAGCGTCACGAAAATGGTTAGTCAGATGGTGGCCGAGGCTAAGGCCGCGGGTTCGTCCGAGATTGGCCAAACGGCATTTCTCACCTCAAAGCCGGAGACGCTCTTTAGAGAAGCATCATAAGGCTGATTTGCCAGCCTGAGCATCCATCACAGAGATTTGAAATCTAGCGAGACGAATCTCGCTTATAATATCAATCGCGCAAATCTTGGCCCTAAAACCTGCTAATTAGCCTTTCTGCGTGAGAAAACTGCTAGCTGCTCTTTAAATAAACTGGCAGATTGATCTTGACCAGAGGTACTCTGATGTCCGTCCCAGATGCTTGATTCAACTACCTGCAGAGCCGCGGGAACTGGTGAAGATCGTTCACCTGTGAGGTTCTGTCTCGCCTCGAGCTTCTCGGATTTTCGTGGCGCTAGTCGCGATTTCTATTGATAGCGACTACGCGATTCCTTAACAAAAGGGCGTCATCTGATTTATCAGCATGCGCTGATCTCGCGAACGCTGCTGAACGTTAATTCATTGGGGGGGTTACGCAATGGATCAAAATCGATTACTCAATGGGGGGAAGCCTTGCGATTCCTTAGCGACGGGCAAGGCGAAAATAGAACCTGAAGTTCTCGAGATGCCCAGCGACCTACAATTTCCGGAACCGAAACCACTGCGGATCGTGGTGGCGGGTGAAGTAATTCTCGACCGCTATATTTGGGGCGATGTGGAGCGGGTTTCGCCTGAGGCGCCGATTCCGGTCCTGCGGGTCCATCGGCGGGAAGAAAAGCCCGGCAACGCCGGTTTCGTAATGGCTAACTTGCGCGCGCTCGGTGCGCGCCCTGTCGCACTTAGCGTCGTCGGCAATGATCGGAATGGGCGGTTGCTGCGCGAGATTTTTCACGATCTCGGAATCGATACTAAGGCCTTGGTGGTGGACCCCGATCGTCCCACGATCGTCAAAGAGCGAATGCTCGGTTCGGTGCAGTCGGCCAATCGCGGCACCCAGCAGCTGCTGCGGGTTGACGAAGAAGATCTGCGACCCTTAACTCCGGCACGTGAGCGGTTGGTGAAGGGGCGTATCACCTCCGCACTGGAACGAGCGGACGCGGTGTTGGTCTCGGATATTAATAAAGGGCTGCTGACGCCCAGTGTATTGCGCGTCCTGATTGATACTGCGAAACGGCGCTCGATCCCAGTGATCGTCGATCCACGGCTGAGCAAGGATTATTCAATTTATCAGGGCGCAACGATCCTCACGCCTAATCGATTCGAAACCGAAACCGCAACCGGTATCAAGCTGACCGACCGGGACGCGTGGCGTGCCGCGTCGGAGATGTTGATCGAGAAGCTGGATTTGAAAGCGTGCTTGATAACGCTGGATCGTGACGGGATGTACCTCGCCGAGCGCGGCGGGCATAACACTTTCGTTCCGACTGCGCCACGCGACGTATATGACGTGACCGGTGCAGGCGACGTCGTGCTGACCTTTCTAGGTTTTCTAGCCGCGGCGGGACTAGGATTTCCGGCGGCGGCGAAGATTGCCAACCTTGCTGCGGGTATCGAAGTTGGACGGCTCGGTACCGAGATCATCTCGCGTGAGGACATGGCGCGGGCGCTCCAGCCGGAGCATCAGCGGCACGAATCGAAGATTTTATCAGATGAAGAATTGGTCGTGGCGCTGGAGCGGGAGCGGCGCGCCGGTCGTACGATCGTATTCACCAACGGATGTTTCGATCTGCTGCACGCCGGCCATCTGCAAATTCTCGGATTCTCGCGCGCGCAGGGCGATGTGTTGGTGGTCGGCCTGAATAGTGATCGCAGCGTGCGTGAACTCAAAGGTCTCGATCGTCCGGTGTATGGCGCAGTGGATCGCGCACGACTGTTGGCCGCGCTCGAGATGGTTGGATACGTGGCGGTCTTTGATGACGTGCGCGCGGAAGAGATTATTCGACGGGTGCGGCCCGACGTATTGATCAAGGGCGAAGACTGGCGCGGCAAGACGCTCGATGGTCAGGAATTCGTTGAATCCTACGGGGGACGCGTCGTGCTAGCGCCATTACTGCAAGGGCATAGTACGACAGCAACAATTGAACGGATGCGCGCTGCTGAGACTACGGATAAGCGGATTCCGGTGACCCATACCAGTAACAAGACGCGTCGTTCAGCGAGCATCCGGGCGTAAACTTCATTCAGGAGCGGTCATCGATGGATTTCAACTATTCGCCCGAGCAGGAGGCTTATCGAGCAGAGGTGCGCGCGTGGCTCGAGGCGAATCAGCCACCGCCGTTGACCAGTGAAGAGCGCGATCGGATCGACGAGAACCTGCTTTGGGAGCGCAACAAGCGCTGGCACCAGAAGCTGTACGCCGGAGGCTGGGTGGGGCTGAGCTGGCCCAAAGAATACGGCGGGCGGGGTGCAACTTTTATCGAGCAGGTGATCTTTCAGCAGGAGCTGGCGCGGCTGAATCTGCCGGTCGGAATCAACGTTCTCGGGATCATCATGAATGGGCCGGCGCTGATGCAATGGGGGACGGAGGAACAAAAGCAGAGATATCTCACGCCGATTCTGAAAGCTGACGAAATCTGGTGTGAAGGTATGTCGGAGCCGGGGGCCGGTTCCGACCTGGCGGCAATTCAAACGCGAGCCGAGTTGCAGGGCGACTATTTCGTTGTCAATGGACAGAAAGTCTGGACCACGGTCGCGCAGCGCGCCGACTTCTGCCAGCTTTTCGTGCGGACCGATCCCAACGTCCCGAAGCATAAAGGACTCAGTGCATTGATTGTCGATATGCACAGTCCCGGGATTACCGTGAAACCGCTCAAGCAGATCACTGGCGATGCCGAATTCAACGAGATTTTTTTCGAAGACGTGCGAGTACCGAAGGAAAATCTGCTCGGGCCGCTCAATGCCGGATGGCAAGTGTTGGTGGCGACGCTAATGCATGAGCGATTCGGGATCAGTGAAACCGTCGCGGGTGGCGAGGTCATTCTCAATCAATTGGTCGATCTCGCACGGACGATCCCGTCGAGCAATGGCGAGAGCGCGGCCGATGACGACGATATCCGTCAGCAGCTTGCGCAATTCGCCTGTGAGCTCGCGGCGAAGAAATATAATGGACTGCGCGGATTAACCAAGCGGCTCAAAGGATTGCAGCCCGGCGCGGAATCATCAATCGGCAAGCTGGTATCAACCGAACTATCGCAACGAATGACGAAGTTCGCGTCACGATTCCTCGGCGAGTACGCCATCCTCGAACGCCATTCGATGTTCGCACCCGACGGCGACTGGCTGCGCAGGACGCTCTGGTCCGAGGCGCTCACCATCGCGGGCGGCAGCTCGGCAGTGCAAAAGAACATGATCGGCGAACGCATCCTGCAACTGCCGAAAGGCTGACGTTGCGCGGCGAGTACTTCCCCTTGCGCTAATTTTAATTGTGCGCTTCCCAACTGCCGCCCTCATCAGTTAAGCATTAGCCCGAAATTCGTGAATAGCGGTGCGGGGACAATGCGCCTTGCACCTTTGTGAGGAGGGGAAATGCGGAGATCCCGAGTCAAAGTAGCCGTGCTCGCTGGATGGATGGGCGGTTCTATCGTTGCATTTTGGTGTGGGCCAGCAGCGGCGGCCGAAGAACTATCTAAAATCAGCCCGGGGGATACGGCTTGGGTGCTGACTTCTTCGGCGCTGGTATTGCTCATGACAGCGCCGGGACTGGCGCTATTCTATGCGGGGATGGTGCGGCGCAAAAACGTGCTCGCCACTCTAATGCAAAGCTTTATCCTGACAGCGCTGATCTCAGTGCAGTGGGCGCTATATGGTTATAGCCTCGCCTTCGCGCCGTGGAGCGCACTTGTCGGAGGTCTCCAATGGGCTGGGCTGGCCGGCGTCAGCGCAACGGTCCCGTATCCGGATTACGCGCCAACGATTCCACATCAGGCATACATGATTTTTCAATGTATGTTTGCCGTGATTACTCCTGCGCTGATTACCGGCGCATTTGCGGAGCGAATTTCTTTCAAAGGATTTCTCGTGTTCAGTATCTTGTGGGCAACGTTGATCTACGACCCGCTGGCGCATTGGGTCTGGAGTGTCGATGGCTGGATTCATCGGATGGGCGCGCTGGATTTTGCGGGTGGGACTGTAGTCCACATCTCGTCGGGCATCTCGGCGCTGGCGGCAGTGTTGATGATCGGGCGCCGTCGCGGATATCCACGAGAGGCAATCCTGCCCAACAACCTGACTTTGACGGTGACCGGAGCGGGACTGTTGTGGTTTGGGTGGTTTGGTTTCAATGCGGGCAGCGCCTTGGGAGCGAATGGACTGGCGGTTTCCGCCTTCGTAGCGACGAATTTGGGCGCGGCTGCCGGAACTCTTACCTGGGTTTGCGCCGAGTGGCTGATAACGGGAAAACCAACAGTGCTCGGCTCAGTGAGCGGCGCGGTTGCGGGCTTGGTGGCGATCACGCCCGGTTCAGGATACGTCGCTCCTTTGCCAGCGATTATTATCGGGGGCGCAGCCGGTATCATCTGTTATGGCGCGGTCCGTTTGAAACCGCGCCTGGGCTATGACGATGCACTCGATGTGGTGGGAGTCCATGGAGTCGGTGGAATTTGGGGAGCGTTGGCGACCGGACTATTTGCGAGTGTAGCGATAAATTCGGGCGCGGCAAACGGCCTGTTCTATGGAAATCCCGAGCAGTTCTTAATTCAATTGATAGCAGTTCTGGTAACGATAGCTTTCGCCTTTATAGGATCACTGATCCTGCTCAAAGTGACGGATCTGATGGTCGGATTACGCGTCGATGAAGAAGATGAAGTCATGGGATTGGATTTGAGCCAGCATGAAGAGCGCGCCTATGCGCTCGAAGCATGATTGGTTAGAAAATCATGCTTTCGTAGCCTCTCGCCTTGCTCTCCTCGTCTAAAAGAGAGCAAGACGTGGAGTGAGTTATCCGTGGAAAATAGTTCGTATGAAGTTACTTGGAAGCTGAATGGGTAGCATGGCTGCTCATGCTGCCCTCAGATTTTTTTTCGAGTTGTTGCTTGCGCGCGCTCAATCGCTCTCCGATCTCACTTAGCTGCGCATCAGAGAGGTCCTTCCGCGC
Organism: uncultured Pseudomonadota bacterium; assembly: GCA_963831065.1. Taxonomy (GTDB): domain Bacteria; phylum Desulfobacterota; class Binatia; order Binatales; family Binataceae; genus JAJPHI01. Next base: position 49,352 of record CAWHOQ010000024.1, on the reverse strand, counting down.
CTCAGGAAAAATTTCGCCTTCTTCTTCCTGAACGTGATGGTTAACATCTTGTTCGAGTTCCTTGAGCTTCATCTCCCAGTCATCATCCGAAGGCTCAAGATTTTCCATCTGCCCGAGAATCCTTTTAACTTGCGCGTGCTCTCGTTGCGCCTCCTGCACCTGGTTCTTGGCTTGCGTGGACTTGGCTTGCGCAACCGCAGGATAAAAGATTTCTTCCTCAATAGATCGCATGGATTTCGAGAGCTGAACGGATTTTCTTGAAGAGGTCTTCCTTTTCGTCATCCGATTCATTGATTGACCTGAAAAGCTTTTTGACCATCTCGTGATCGTGTTTTAACAGAGTCATTGGATCGGTCGATTTATTCATTTTCCTCACCGGTTAGTTCACTGAACGTGCACCCTTGTAAAGGCGCAAGGGATGTGCCGATGCAGCGCACAGGCATCGGATCGATAATCGTCCAAAAGCCACGTAAAGCTAATCTGCATTCTTACGTAAAGAGTTTGGCGCAAGGGCTCGATGCGGAATCCGAAAAAATTACTAGCAGACGGACTCTGCGGACTTGAAACTCTAGATAATTTGTTTTGATCGGAGATCCGCTATTTGAGCGGGATCGTAGCCCAGCAATCGCGTAAGAACATCAGTCGTATGCTCGCCTAATTGGGGCGCGCGAGTATCAGGCGCGCCGCCTACACCGGCGGTCTTGAATGGCGAGCCGGGCACGATCAGATCTGCGAATGCTGGATGTTCGGCGTGCAGGATCATCTCGCGCTGGATGAGATGCGGATTATGCGCAACCTCCGCAACGTTTGCGATCGGTGCGCAGGGCACGTTGGCATCGGTGAGCCGCTCGAGCCAATAGGCGCGCGGATGGGCCGCGAAATGTGAGCGCCAGAATCGGTTCAAGAGCCGCATGGTTTGCGGTGCGATCGGAATTGGTGGAAAAGCGCGAATCGTCGAGCAGTTCGCTCATGCCGATCGCATCGCAGAAGCGCTGCCAAATCGCCTCATTACCGCATCCCGCGACGAAATGTCCATCTGACGCGCGGAATTGCTGAAATGGAGTAATTGATGGATGACGAGAGCCAATCGGTCCTGGGACTTTGCCGGTTACCGAAAAACGCGCGAGGGCATCTTCGAGCCATGCGACCTGACAATCGAGCATCGCGATATCGAGATGCTGTCCTGCGCCCGTCGCATCGCGCGCGCGCAAAGCGCCCAGAATCGCTATCACGCCATAAAGGGCGGCGGTGAGATCACCGATCGATACGCCGCATCGAGTTGGCTCGCCGCCGGGCTGGCCGGTGATGCTCATCGGGCCGCCGAGCGCCTGTGCGACGATATCGTAGGCGGGCGCCGAAGCCATCGGTCCGGTCTGCCCGAAGCCGGAAATCGAGCACAAAATAATCCGTGAATTGGCCTCGCGTGAGCCGTGAGTATCCGAGCTCGAAGCGTTCCATCGTGCCGGGCGAAAAGTTTTCGACTACCACATCGGCGTTCTGAACAAGGGCCAGCATGATCTGGGCGCCTTCCGGCTTGCGAAGATCTAGCGTAACGCTGAGCTTGCCGCGATTGACGCTGTAGTAGTAACCGGAGTCATTTGAGTTCGGGATTCGCGGCGCATAGCCGCGCGAATCGTCGCCCCGCTCCGGCATTTCGAGCTTAATGACTTCCGCGCCGAGGTCGGCCAGATTCATCGTGCAAAAAGGCCCGGCGAGCACGCGGCTTAGATCGAGGACGCGAATACCGGCAAGAGGCTTCTGAGCGATCATAGCGTCAACGTCCGCGCATCCGGGCTTGGGCGGCCTGTCGCGCACGCATCATCTCGGCGGGCGTCATGATCAGGCGCGGTTCGTCGCGTTTCTCCTCTTGTTGCTCGGCGAGAATCGCACCTAGTTGCGCGCGCATGAAGGCCTCGAAAAATGGCGAGCGCTTTAGATCGGCATGATCACGGATTCGAGCGGCAGCTGCCGCGGCCCATCCGGCCTCGGTTGATTTGACGCTATGAGCATAAAAGTATGCGGTATCTTCGAGATGGCGGCGCAGGCGATCAGCGAGCGCGCCCTTCATGAGATCATCGAGCGCGCGCTCAACGACTGTCCGGACACGTTCTTCCTGCTGCATCCGATTCAAGACCAATACGCTCTGTTGCAAACTTGTGACCTCGTCTGCATACGGCTTCACGACCTCGGGCGGCAGCTGATAAGCGCCGATTTCCGGCTCCTTCATCAGATCGGCAGAAGGTTCAGCGGATAGCGTCGCGGCAAGCTCGTCATAAATCGGATGATGGAATTCGCGTGGGAGGGCGGAGTCGATCAGTTCGGAGCGGATAGTGAGGAAATTGCCGACTCGTGCGAGGCGATTTTCAGGAGTGTGGCGATAGGCCTCAACCAAAATAAAATCGGCGAGCCGCCAGTCAGCATCAATCAAGGACGTACCCGCGCGCTTTTCGACTTCGGCACGGTCGGTACGCAATTCCTTACGCGTTACTGATTCAAGGGTCGCGCCGAGCAATCCTTCGCGCGATGAGACCAGCCCCCACAGGCGACGCAAACCGCCGCTGCTGCGAGATTTGAGTAACCATACGATACGCGCATCATCGGCATCCGAGGAGGACATCAGGGCGCTTAGTCCAGAGTCGGTGATATGAAATAGTTGCGATGGAAATGCCTCCAGTGGACTCCGGCATTTCTACGCCATGCTGGCGCAACTTGAAGAGTGCACGACGAATCTCGCGCCGGAGCGGACCGGTTGCGCCGGATTCCATCTCGGTCAGCCTGTGTGCAGACTCGGGCGACGGGACTGTTCCGAGCGCATGCGCGATCATCGAATCGGTTACGCCTTCTGCGCCGCGCAAAGAGCTTAAAGTCGCGAGCGCCTGGTCGGGCGCGGCCGCTGGATCGAAGCCCAGTTCGAGAAGCCGGGCGTCAGGACGAGGGCTTTCTTTTGCCATGCTGTTGCTTGTGATCCTGCTGAATCGTGCGAGCGTATGCAGCGACGTTTCAAGCTGTCAAGCTTGACCGGCAAGGCTTGGTGCGATGAGAAACCTGGAGGCAAAATTTCGGCTAACCGAATTTGAAGACGGCACGAGCTCGGGCGGAATCGAATCGGTTTATCTTATCGCGCCAGCTTCGTCCAACGCGACACATTTTTCGTGACATCAAATGGAAAGCTCAAATTGCGCGAACAGGATGGCGGCTCATCGCTGATTTACTATCGACGGGAGCGCCGCAACCATCTGGAATTAAGCGATTACTCGATCGTAGCGGTGACAAACCCGTCAGCCTTGCACGATATGCTCAGTGCAGCGCTCGGTATGGTCGCGCAGGTCAGCAAGCAACGCGTCCTGCTGATGCGCAACAACATTCGGCTTCATCTGGATGACGTCGCACAGCTCGGCACCTTCGGTGAAATCGAGGTGGTGCTCAACGACGGAGAACTCACCGAGCGATATGCGCCCATAGTCGAGAAAATCTTAGGCGCACTGAAAATCTCGGCGGCGGATCTGATTTATCGGTCTTATTTCGAGTTGATGGCGCGACGAGAACCTGAATCCTGAATCAACTCGCCGCCGATCGCTTGATACGAGTTCGCGCCAGTTCGAGCAGGCGGAGCGTCAAATAATAGGTCAATCCCCAGATGATCTGGCCGCCGTACAAAATCGCCGGCTGATGAGTTTTGATGCCGTCGATATCCCAATCGTAGTAACCACGATAGCGGCGGGCAGTCAGTGCTTCGAGCGGCACATCGAAGATTTCGGCGACCTCCCACGGGTCAGGCCTGAGCTCGAAAGGCGGATGAATCAATCCCACGAAGGGCGTGACGAAAATTTCCGTTCGGTTGGTCTGGCGACCCTCGAAGCTGCCAAGAATCTCAATGCTATGCGGCTCGATTCCGACCTCTTCATGGGTTTCACGCAAGGCCGTCGCGAGCAGGTCGGGATCGCGCCTATCGTAGCGTCCGCCGGGAAATGCGACCTGTCCGCGATGGCTGCTGAGGCGATCCGAGCGGCGCGTGTAAAGGACATGCAAGCCGCCGTCGCGCAGGATGAATGGCACCAGCACCGCGGCGCTTTTCTTTGCCTCTCCCGGTGCGGGAAGCGACACCGCGTCGGCGCGCGTAAGCCCGCGCCGCATTCGATCGAGATACTTATGCAATTCTGGGAGGTGAGGTTCGCTCATACACTGCAGTTTAGTCTTTAGCATCGAGCCGAACTTGCACCGTAGCAAGCGGGTTCGTGACCGCCTATCCCACACTGGCGGTATCTGGCAGATTATTCGGACCAAGATGAAGCATCTCGTTGTACCGATGCTCGAGGCGGCGATCGCGCGAGCGCACGCGGCAGGCAAGCTGAAGACAGCCACCGCGGCGCTTGCCGTCGAAGCCCCAAAAGACCCATCACATGGCGATATTTCCAGCAATATCGCACTAGCGATGGCGCGCGCCGAAGGCAAGCCGCCCCGGATGATCGCGGGAATTATCGTCGAGCATCTTGAGCTGCCAGCCGAGGTTGAAGAATCGACGATTGCAGGGCCGGGGTTCATCAACTTTCGGATGAAACCTGCTTACTGGTCTCAGGAATTGCAGCGCGCGGCGAAGCTCGGGAAGAACTTCTTGCGACCACAGATCGGTAATGGCCGCAAAGTTCAGGTGGAATTCCTCTCGGCGAATCCAACTGGCCCATTAACCGTCGGACATGGCCGCAATGCCGTATTGGGCGATACGCTGTCGCGGCTTTTTGCGGCGACGGGCCATCAAGTAACTCGCGAATATTACTTCAATGATGGTGGCCGACAGATGAAACTGCTCGGCGAATCGGTCCGCGTCCGCTACCTGCAAGAGCTCGGGCGAACGGCGAAGTTGCCGGAAGACGGCTACGAAGGCGAGTATATCCGCGATATCGCGCGGTCATTGAGCGAAAAACACGGCGGACGCCTAATCGAGACGACAGATTCAGCGATATTCCGCGAAGCGGCAGTGACCGCGATCTTCGCGAATATCCGAGCAACTTGTGATCGCCTTGGGATTGGATTCGATATTTATACCAATGAACTCGACCTGATGAGGGACGGACGAGTTGCCGCGGTGCTCGAAGGGCTGCGGACTCGCGGGTTGGTTGAAGATCGAGACGGTGCGGTCTGGCTTAAGGGCGAGGCGCTGAATCTGCCTAATAAAAAGGATCAGGTATTGGTGCGTTCGACCGGCGAGCCAACCTATCGCACCCCCGATATCGCATATCACATAGATAAGCTCGCACGCGGTTTCGATTCGATTATCGACGTGTTCGGCGCCGACCACATAGCCGAGCACGAAGGCGTGATCGCAGCGGTGCGCGCGCTCGGTTATGACACGTCGGCGATCCGCGCGATTATCTATCAATTCGTGACACTCACGCGTGGCGGCGAGAAAGTCAAAATGTCCACGCGCAGGGCGACTTATGTCACACTCGACGAATTGATCGATGAGGTAGGCGCGGACGTGGTGCGGTTTTTCTTTCTATTTCGCAAACACGACAGCCATCTCGATTTCGATCTCGATTTAGCCAAGCGTCAGGCTCCCGAAAATCCGGTCTTTTACGTGCAATACGCGCATGCGCGGCTTGCGAGCGTCTTCCGCGAAGCCGACAAAGCGGGACTTTCCGTAAAAGCGGCTGAGGAGACTAATCTGGAGCTACTCTCAGACGAGGAGTTCGGTCTGGCACGCAAGGCGTTAAACATGGCGGACGTAGTAATCGGCGCAGTTGAGGCGCTCGAACCTCATCGATTACCGTTCGCGCTACTCGAGTTGGCCGGCGAATTCCATCGCTACTACAATAAGCCGAGCAATCGTATAATTGACCCTGATCACGTGAAGTTAAGCGTTGCGCGTCTGTTTTTGGCCGATGTGCTGCGCACGACGATTGCCAGCGGACTTGAATTACTTGGCGTAAGTGCACCGGAGCGGATGTAGGAAATAGAGCGATGCGTCTTGAAGTGAGATCCGCAGGAATAGCCGCAATTCTTATCTGTGTCACGCTGTTGTCGGGTGCGGTATTCGTGATGGGGCTGCTGGCGGGTTACGATATCGGCCATCAGAGCCAGCTGGCCGCTCAGCAAGTTGTGACCAGCTATCCGCTGCAAGCACCCCCTGCTGATCAAGCCAATCAGAATGTTGCGTCAAACGCGGCTAGCTCTCCCATCCCGGGCGGACCAGCTTCGACTCCGCGCGCGCAAGCATCATCTGTCGGAAAAACAATGGCGGCCATCGTACCGGCAATCAAACCTGAGACAGTCGCCAAAAGAACCGATTACGCAAGTAACCCGCGGCGCGGCGTAACGGAGTCGGATGATGAAGGGGGCGGCACGGCAGCCGAACCAGCGCCGGTCGAGTCACTAGCTCCCAAGGCTCCTCCGCGAGTTGCGAATCTGGAATCGACGCCGGCTCCGATGCCGCGACATCGGCCATACAATATTCAGATTCAGGCCGCGATGGACTCTTCCAGTGCCGGCGAGATGGTGCGGCGACTCGAAGGTCTCAGGCTATCGTCCACATCTGATTCCAACCAACATCAATGGTTCCACCTGGTATAAGGTCGAGGTCGGCCCATACGCGACTCAAGCCGATGCGGCAGCTGCCGAAATCAGTTTACGTCAGAAATACAATAATCAGTATGGCCATGGTGCTGCGGCACCGGGCACCGGCTCGACCGATGAGGACGAATAAAGCTCGTCAGTGTTTCAGAAGATCTCCCGGAAAAACGAACTCATCGCCTTCCACGAGCGTTCATCGCTCGCCTTGTGGTACTCGATCCAATCAGTTTTTCGTGTGGCCGCGTCGGGATACGTAAAGGCGTGCTTCGTGCCGCTGTAAGTGATTACCTGCCAATCCGCGCCCGCTTTAGTCATCTCGTCCATGAACGCATCACGATGCGCGACCGGCACTGTCGGATCATCTGCTCCGGTAAGTATCAGCAGCTTCGCCTTAACCGCGCCCGGGATTGCCGGACTTTTGGTTTCCAATCCGCCGTGAAAAGTCACGATGCCGCTTAATGATGCGCCATCGCGCGCTAGCTCAAGAACAAATGTTCCGCCGAGGCAATAACCAATAGCAGCAACCCGATCTGAGATCAACTTGTGGCATCGAGCATAGCTTATCCAGTGCAACGCGCCCACGGCGACGAAATTTCGTAGTGTCGGAACGCAGATCCTTCACCCACGTCATTACTTCTTTAAGATCGTCACTCTCGCGCCCATCGCCATAGGGATCGCCGGCAAAGGCGACATAACCCATCTGCGCGAGCATCTCGCATCGCGCTTTGGCATTTGCGCCCAATCCGAACCCGCCCGGCATCACCAGCACACCGGGCCGTTTGCCACTGTGCTTTTCGTCGGACGCGAGATAACCGCGCAGAGTCACGCCATCATCCTGGTATTCAATCGATTCGGTTTTCATTCAGCTTCTCTATCGATTCTTTGCGACGAAGGCAAAGTCGGTATTTATTGAAGCGCGACCAATGCCGCCCGGCTTTTACTGCGAGGGGGTCATGGGGAAGGAGGTGGAATCATTGCCGAAGCCGCCAGCGGCGCCCATGCCACCGACTACGGCAGCGCCCGCCAGCGAGCCACCAAGCATCGTGCCCCCAGCGATCGTCGCTGCGCTCGAAGTAGTCGCTGCACTGCTGGCCGCGATTGCTGATAAGGGGGCGAGTCCGCACGGCACCGTAGTCTTGTGACCGCGCTGCACCTCAATGCTGCCGCTGGTCTTATTGGTCGGATTCGAGACCTCGACGGCACCATCGAAGACCGCTACGTCGGTGAACTCACGGCAGAGCGCAAATCCGCTGCGATGCTGGCCTTCGGTATAATCGGTATCGTAAGTGGTGCCGCGGGCCGCGGCGATTGCATTAGGCGTATGCACTTCATAATTGGGCGCTATACCCGGGGCGAAGCGCACTAGCGAATGCAGCAAGCCGCCCAGCAGTTCGAGCCGAGTCGCGAGCCGCTGCCCGTGGGCATCGACGCGCTCCTCGGTAATCACCAGCACGCTGGATTCCGCCAGTTCGAGTTGGGTGCCGTCGCGCAAGGTGATGGTCACCTGGCCATGCGCTCCGGTGCGGATGCGATCGCCCACCATGACTGCCATCCCATGCACGGCATTCAGATTCTGTGCGCCGCGGGTGAGAGTCACCGTACCCTGCAAAGCGCTGATTACGCCCGCGCTGCTCAGAGACGTGCTCTGCGCCCGAGCGAAGCTTGCGACGCTTAAGCCCGCAACGATCAATAGTACGGTTATGAATTCAGGGCGTGGGCGCAATCTACTCGGAATGGCGCGTTTTCTAGGCATTCGACTCAAACAGACCTACAGTAATACCTACCATTTGTCTCTATTGGAAGCTATTAATAGCGGAATCGCCTAATCACAAGTGAGTCAGCCTATTTGTAAGTGTTCGTAGGTCACCGCACGGAATCACATAATCCACTACATTACGGTAAGTATTGATTGCGCTGTCGCCCGTGCCCCAACGATCAACAGGTTCTGGATTCAGCCAGAGCCTCATGCGGCAGCGACTGCCAACTCGGCGTAGTAATTCGGCGCGAGCGGGCCGCCGGTTATTGCGTCCATCACCCATGATCACGATCACGGTGGCGCGATTGAACAAGTCGAAATAGCGGTCGTTTAGTTGCACGAGCACGCGACCAAAATCTGACCGGGCGTAAAGGTCCAGATTGGGCGACATGACTAGATGACCGCGCTCGAAATCCGCCTCGGCAAGCTGGTCGATAAACACGAAACTGTGGACCCGCCGAAAATAGTCGCGTATACCGGCGATTAATTCCAACAGCAAGTTCGAAGCATACTGCACCGAACCGGAAATATCGGCGAGCACAACGAGTTCGATATGTTTTGGACGGCGTTCCCGAAACCGCAGATCGAGCGGCGAACCGCCGCGCTGAACCGCAGCGTGTAAGGTACGGCGCAAGTCGATACGTCCGGCGCGGGCCGACCGCATCCGGCGGCCAAGTCGGATGCGGAGTTGTCGCAGCAGGGGAACCACTGCGTCGCGCGCTTGCTGGTATTCGAGCGGCGAATAGCTCACGAACGGAATATGTTCGATGGCCTCCAAAGATGCGCCGGAGACTTGCCCTGTACGAGCCGGATCGTGCCCGCGGAGAGCGGCAGCGGCTTTGTCCGAATCGTCTGAAGCCAAGAAACCGGATCGTTTATGCTCCGATTCGTTCGATGCAGATTGAGCTGACGCTTCTTGCTTTGAGGTCTGCGAAAAGCGCTCGCGGCTCGAATCAATCCGAGCGTGGAACCTGATTTCGATGATTGCGAGTCGGCGGCGTATCGGAGAGACGGAGCGGAAATCTCTGAACCGCTGCGACTATGTGCGCCATGTAACCCGATATGCGCACCCCGGCTCTGGCGTGGATCTCCGGACACTTTGCGGGGCGGTGCGAAAAAGGCTGAGAAGGCGCGCTCGAAAGTGTCGCGATGCGCTTCGTCCTTGATCAATGACGCGCGTAACGCCTCGCGCAAGCGCAATCGTGCCAAGCCTGCGAGGGTGATGGCGCGCATCGCGTCGAGCGATTCCGCGACCGAGATGGGCACGCACGCGTGCCTCAATTCGGCGATAAAGTCGAGCAGGATGTCAGTTAACGGCCTACTCATCGAGGCACTGGATCAGTCATCGCGAACGTCCGGTTAGACTCGAAATCTTCGCTTCGGCACGCGTGCGGTCTTCTTCGTGTTTAAGGAGCAGGCCGAGGGTTGCACGGATCGACGGAATATCGAGTTCTTGAATCCTAAGGCGCACTAGAGCCTGCGTCCAATCGAGAGTTTCAGCGATTGAAGGCGTCTTTTTCAAATCGAGCTTGCGCAAGGCATTGACCATCCGCGCAGCCTCAGCGGCGATCCGATCAGAAAGTTCGGGAACCTTGAGCTGGATAATTTGCCGCTCCTGTTCGATGCCGGGAAAATCGATGAAAAGGTGCAGGCAGCGTCGTCGCAGCGCTTCAGACAATTCACGCGCGCGATTCGAGGTCAACACAACGACCGGCTTCGCGATCGCACGCAAGGTGCCGAGTTCGGGGATGCTCACCTGAAAGTCCGAAAGGGCTTCGAGCAGAAAGGCTTCGAACTCCTCGTCGGCCTTGTCGATCTCGTCGATGAGCAGAACGACCGATCGCGGAGCAAGTATCGCTTTGAGCAGCGGGCGCTCGAATAGATATTCGCGCGAGAAGATATTCTCTGAGATTTCGTTCCAGCTGAGCTTCTGACTTTCTCCGGCCTGGAGCCGTAACAACTGCTTCTGGTAGTTCCACTCGTACAACGCGCGCGCTTCGTCGAGGCCCTCGTAGCATTGCAGCCGGATCAATTCAGTGTTGAGGATTTCGGCGAGCACCTTGGCAATTTCGGTCTTGCCGGAACCGGCGGGGCCCTCGATCAGTAGAGGCTTTTCCAGTGCTAGTGCAAGAAAGATCGCCATCTCCGCGCGTTCGTTAGTGACATATTTGGCGCGGCGCAAACCCGTGCTGATAAATTCGGGGGTAATCTCCACCTTTCGAGGATTGCGGCGCAGACTTGATCAGTCAATCGATGCTTCGAGCAAACGTCGCAGCGACGTGAATTGCTTCGCGTAAGATCGTTGCGAAATGGCTCCGCGATTAACGTAGGCCGGATGATACATCGGATAAAGCAGCCAGTCCGTTGAATGAACCACTAATGGACGAAGCGGATTGAACGGCGCATCGCGACCGGCGAGCTCGCGCCACGCAATCCTACCGAGACACACGACGATTCGCGGATGCACTGCGGCGAGCTCCGCTTCAAGATGGGAGCGGCAATTCGCGATCTCATCGCGATCCGGATCGCGATTACGGCCGGCATCATCGCGCGGATTACAGCGAACCAGATTCGTGATGAAAACGTCGCGAAGTCCCGCACGAGTTGATCATCCGTCCGCAGCAGAGCGCCGGAGCGATCTCCGCTGAAAGGAATTCCGGTGCGGTCGCCGCCGAAGCGTCCGGGAGCGAGGCCGACAAACGCGATCTCAGCCGGTACTACACCGTCGCCCGGCACTACACGCGAGCGGGAGCGGACAAGCGCGGCGCAGCGCGTGCATTCGAGCATCGGTGCTCGCAGGTTTTCCAGTGGATTCGCGGGCGCACGTTCGACACGGCAAGCGTGAGTCATTCGTCATAATGGCGCGGCGCCAACGCCGACGCTCAATCCCACATCAATCCGCCATCGACGTTATAGGATTGGCCAGTGATATTGTCGGCCTCGGCGGAGGCGAGAAAGCAGGCCATATTGGCGATATCGTCCGGCGAATTCGAACGTCCGAGCGGAATTTGCGCGTCCATCCGGCGCTGAGCCTCGTCATGGGTAATCCCGCGCTTTTCGACGATTTCGTTCTGGATCATCTCGTAAAGATGCGTTCGCGTGGCACCGGGGCAGATCGCATTGACGTTGATATTATGTCGCGCGAGTTGCGACGCGCCGATCCGGGTCATCGCAATCACCGCGCCTTTAGTACCGGCGTAAGCGATATTCGAGGTACCGCGAAAACCTTTACCGGCGATCGACGCGATATTCACGATTTTGCCGGAATTTTGTTTAACCATCTGCCGCGCCGCATGTTGCATGCAGAAAAAGACTCCGCGCGCGTTGATCGAGTGCATCCAATCCCAGTCGGCTTCGGTCACGTCGAAAAACCCGAGACTTTTGGTCACTCCGGCGTTATTGATCAGGATGTCCAGCCGACCGAATTGAGCGACGGTTTTGTCGATCAGGTTCTTGATATCGGCGACGCTGCTCATATCGGTCATCACGAGAATCCCGCGGCGGCCGATTTGTTCGAAGGTCTCGTGTGCACTCGCCTCGTCAATCTCGGCAACAACTACCTGCGCGCCCTCATTGGCGAAGCGCCGCGAAATCGCATTACCCATCCCACGTCCGGCTCCAGTCACGATTGCTACTTTGTTCTCGAGTCTCATCGGCAGCGCACCTCCGGTGTTATCTGTGCTGCTTGTAGCAAGGCTTGGGGAAAATGCAATTTGACGGATGCCACGGCTAACGGTCGAGCCATGTTAAACTTCGCCACTGACGATGGAAGATCGATCAGATACAAGCGGAAGCGCTGCGCTGCAACGACTGCGGGCACGAGTAGTAGTCATAGGCGCGAGCGATAATCTCGATCGGCTGACTTATCTGATTCCCGCAGGATTAGCTGAACGGCTGACCGTGGGTCATCGAGTGCTGGTGCCGATGCGCTCGCGAAGATTGACCGGGATCGTGCTGGAAATCGGTGAAGCGCTTGATGCTGGCGGCGCGATTCCCAAGCCGATTATCGAGTTGCTCGAACCGCAGCCGCTGTTCGATCGTGCGCATCTTGAGTTATTTGATTTTCTCGCATCGTACTACATGGCGTCGTTAGCCGAGGTATATCGCAGCGTGATTCCGGCGACAGCCCGAGTAGAGTCGCGTCGCCGGTTTCATATCGGTATCGAACCTTCGCCGCTTGCCGCAGCCGCATTCACTCCGCTGGAGCGGCGGATTCTTATGGTGGTTGCGAAGAATCCCAAAACGCACCGCCAATTAGCGAAGCTGGACGCTCCGAATGCAGTCGAAGCGGCGGTGAATCGGTTGGAAGCGGAAGGATTTGTCGAGCAGCGCGAGGGTACCCGTGGACGCCATCGCGAGCCGGCGACCCACATCGTTCGACTGACGAACGGTATCTCGCCTGTGAAAGTCCGGAGCGCGAAACAGCGGATCATTTTTAATAAACTGGCTGAAGCCGGCGCGGATGGGATTCCCAGTGATCAGCTGACCGATGATGACTTCTCTGTGTCCCGAAGTTGGCTGCGCGATCTGGCTAGACGCGGACTGATCGAATTGGTCGCCAGCGCGCGAATATCGAACCCGCTGACAGCTGATCGTGCAGCAACCGAATCACCATTCGTGTTAAGTGACGAACAGTCGTCCGCGATAAAGGCCATCGCGCCGGCAATTCGCGAGCGTCGATTCGACAGTTTTCTGCTGTGGGGTATCACGAGCAGCGGCAAAACTGAGGTCTATGTCAGGCTCGCCGCCGAAGCACTGGAAGCCGGACGGCAGATTCTGCTGCTGGTTCCCGAGATCGAGCTGGCTAATCAGGTGGTGCGAGCGTTCAGCGAACGTTTCGGCTCACTCGCAGCAATTGTGCATAGTGAGCAAAAGATCAGTGAGCGCTGGGCGGGCTGGATGGCCGCGCTGAGCGGTGAGACCCGGATCATTATCGGTCCGCGCTCGGCAATCTTCGCCCCGCTTCGCGATATTGGCTTGATCGTTGTAGACGAGGAGCACGACTCTGCGTACAAGCAGGACGACGGCATCCGCTACAATGCGCGCGACCTCGCAGTAGCCTTGGCGCGCAGGAGCGAATGTCCGGTCGTGCTCGGCTCGGCGACGCCGTCGGCGGAATCATACGCAAACGCCAGACGGGGACGTTACAAGCTGCTGCGCCTGACGCATCGGGCGCTAGGGCGCCCGCTCGCCACGGTCGAGATTGTGGATTTGCGCGAGCAGCTTGCGACAAAAGCAGTACGCATCAACGAGCAATCGGGGGCCGAGGGTGAAACCGCGCCGGTGCCAATCTCACCGGTCTTAATCGACGCACTCCGAACTAATCTGGCTGCGGGAGGACAGAGTCTCGTTTTCCTCAACCGGCGCGGTTACCACAACTTCCTGCAATGCCATCTGTGCGGCAACGTGATTGCCTGCCCGAATTGCAGCGTCAGCCTGACGTTCCATCTGCGCGATCGCACTATCCGATGTCACTATTGCGGACAGAGCGTCGCGGCTCCCGAAAAGTGCGAGGCGTGCGGCGGCTTTGGTCTCGAAGGACAGGGCTTCGGCACCGAGCGGCTGACCCACACTATCGCCGAGCTGATTCCGAACGCCCGGATCGAGCGCATGGATAGCGATACGAGTGGGCGGCGTGGCACGCGCGGAGCGATTGTCGATGCGTTGCGGCGCGGCGCTCTCGATATCGTGGTCGGCACCCAGATGATCACCAAGGGTTTCGATTTCCCCGGCGTGACGCTGGTCGGGGTCGTGCTGGCGGACCTGACCTTGAATTTGCCGGATTTCCGATCCGCCGAGCGCACGTTCCAATTACTCACCCAAGTAGCTGGACGCGCCGGACGTGGCGAGCAGCCGGGTCGCGTCTTAATCCAGACCTACGCACCGCATCATTACAGCGTGCGTGCGGCGCGCGATCAGGACTATGAGCGCTTCATGCGCCGCGAATTCAACTTACGGCGCGAGCTCGATTATCCCCCGTTTGCACGGTTGGTGATGGTGCGAATCGAGGGGGCTGACGCAAGCCTTGTGAATGATATTTCGCGCCGGGTCGCTGTGATCCTCGGACGCTTGGCGCAACCTGATGGCTTGCGGGTACTGGGACCGGCGCCCGCCCCGATCGAGCGGATCAAGCAACGCTATCGGTGGCAGGTCGTGCTGAAATCACAGGACTTCAAGGCGATGCGGGCGGCGATCGCAACGATGAGGGCGCAGATCGCTGAAGCCGCCGAACGCGCCAAGGTCCGCGTCGCGATCGATATCGATCCGGTCAATATGATGTAGCCCAGCGACGCATAAAATTTCGCGAGATGGTTTTGCGCCGGATCGACTGATCCTTTACGATCGGCGTTTCTGTCGAAGAGGATGCCTTGGCTATTACACTTCCCGCTCCCCACAGGATTATCGACGTCGTCAGCGATGATGGCGCTCTTATACGGGTTCGTCAGCACGGCAATCCTGAGGGACCTCGGCTGGCCCTCAGTCATGGCAATGGACTTGCGATCGACGGCTACTTCCCGTTCTGGAGTCTTTTGCTTGATCGTTATGAGTTGATGCTTTTCGATTTTCGCAATCATGGGCAGAATCCGTTGGGTACCTTCGAGCATCACAATTGGCCGCAGTTTATTCGCGATCTCGAACGAATCTTCGCAGCAATTCAGGAGCATTTCGGCGAGAAGCCGACGGTTGGCGTGTTCCATTCGCTTTCGGCAGTTAGTGCGACGATGCAGACGCAGTGCTTCGGCTCGCGCTGGAATCCATTGATTCTGTTCGATCCGCCGTTCTATCCGCCGGAAGACCATCCGTTGCATCGAGTGCAATATAACAATGAGGAAGAGATTGCCGCGCGGGCCGAAAAGCGCACTCCGCAATATGCCGATCCATCGGAGTTGGCCGCCAGCTTCGCGCGCCGGATGACGCGATGGAGGCCGGAGGCCTACGAGATGATGGCGCGGGCGACGCTGCGACATGACGTCGCGAATAATCAATGGGTGCTGGCTTGCCCACGTGAATTTGAGGCGCACGTCTTTCGCAGTAATCGCGATTCCAGCGCCTGGACCGGCCTCGGACAGATGCCAGTTCCAGTGAAGCTCATCTGCGGCGATCCCGAGATGGAGGATTCGATGCCCCCGGCGCGACTGGGTCGTGCCGTTGCAGCCGAATCCGGCATTGCCTACGAAGCGATTCCCGAGACGACTCACTTTCTGCAAATCGAAAAACCGCGCGAATGCGTCGAGGCGATGGAATCCTTCCTGAAATTGCATCGCGTGATCAGTTGACAAATCGCAGGACGGTCAAGGCGGCGCTGCCAGTAATCGAGATCGCAGGCTTACGCGTCGAGCGCGACGCCGTAATTCTCGACGGGATCGATTGGACCGTCCGCCGCGGCGAGAATTGGGTGATTCTCGGCGCAAACGGCTCCGGTAAAACGTCGCTGCTCAGCACGATTACCGGCTACATGCCGTTGACAGGCGGAACAATCGCCGTACTAGGCGAAACCTACGGCCACACTGACTGGCGCGATTTACGCAAGCGGATCGGAATAGTCAGTTCGAGCGTCCATCAGATGATGGCCGGGCATGAAAATACGCTCGAGACGATTATCAGCGGGCGTCATGCGATGATCGGAATGTGGGGTAAGATCGAAGCCACTGAGCGCAAACGGGCAGAGAGGATCCTGCGCCAAATTGAAGCCGAACCGATCAGCCAGCGGCCGTGGCGCGTGCTGTCCCAGGGCGAACGCCAACGGGTGCTGATCGGGAGGGCGCTGATGGCCAAGCCGGAGCTGCTAATTCTCGATGAACCCTGCGCCGGGCTTGATCCAGTCGCGCGCGAGCATTTTCTACAATTTGTCGAGCGGCTTGCCCATCGGCGCAGCGCACCGACGCTGGTACTGGTGACGCATCATGTAGAGGAGATCATGCCGGCGTTTTCACACCTATTGGTGCTGAAAGCCGGACGAGTTCTCAGCGCGGGACCAAAGCCAGAGGTCCTCAGATCTGCGGTTCTATCTAATGCCTTTCATGCGCCAATAATGCTGCGACGCAAAGGTGAGCGTTATTCACTGAGCGCGGAAAGCAACGCCAATCGAGTGCTGTAGCATCCGGCGCTGTGGCTTTTGGGCGACCGCGCGCTTTGATAAACTTGAAATTGAACATGGCCTTGCTCAGAATTCGCAAATTTCCCGGACCCGGCCTTGAAGGTTGAAGCTGAGCCGGTGGTTAATATCGACGGTCACCTCAACAGCTTCGTCGAGAGCATGGTGCAGACGATGTACGCTGCGCCAGGCGTGGGTCTGGCGGCAACGCAAGTCGGTGACGAGCGCCGGATAATCGTGCTCGACACTGACCATGAGCATCTCGGGAAACGGCTACTCAAGTTGATCAATCCCGAGATTGTCGCGAGCGAAGGATCGATCCTGTGGGAAGAGGGATGTCTCTCGGTTCCTGATTTCAACGCCGAGGTCAAACGAGCGGCCAAGGTTCTGGTGCGCGCCTGGACGCCGGATGAGAAGCAGATCGAAGTCGAGGGGACCGACTTGCTCGCCGTCGCGTTGCAACATGAGGTGGATCATCTTGACGGCAGGTTATTTATCGATCGTATCAGCCGAATCAAACGCGATCTGTACCGGCGCCGGCTCGCAAAATTGATCAAGGAGGGCAAAGCCGATGGCAAGCCGCCCTCCGCCGCACTCATCTGATCAAGTTGATTCAAGTTTGAGGATCGTTTTCATGGGGACGCCGGCGCTGGCCGGGTACGTTCTCGAGCAACTGCTGACGCATCAGAATGAGATCTTCAAAGTAGTCGGCGTGGTCACGCGGCCCGATCAGCCGCGCGGGCGCGGGATGAAGACTGAGCCCTCCGAGGTTGCGGCAGTTGCGGCCCGCAATGGGGTCACGACGCTCAAGCCAACCAAAATCCGGACTGCGGAATTTCTGACGGAACTTACCGCATTCGCTCCAGACCTTTTGGTCGTGGTCGCGTATGGCAGGATTTTGCCGAATCCTGTGCTCGAAGCGGCGCGGCTGATGCCGGTCAACGTGCATGCCTCGCTACTGCCGCGCCATCGAGGAGCCGCGCCCATCGAAGGAGCGATCCTCGCCGGTGATCGTGAATCAGGCGTGACAATCATGCGAATTACCGAGCAGATGGACGCAGGTCCAATTCTGCTGCAACGGTCAAGCGAGTTGGCTCGGGATGAGACTCAGGGCAGTCTCAAAACAAAACTGGCCGATCTCGGGGCAAGTGCTTTGCTCGAAGCTCTGGCACTCATCGCTCGTGGTAAACTGCACGAACAGCCGCAGGACGAGAGTCGCGCGACTTATACATCGCTCATCAAGAAAGAACATGCCTTAATCGATTGGACTGTCGATGCGGCCATGATCGAGCGGATGGTCCGCGCTTATGATCCATGGCCAACGGCACGAACCACCTTTGGCGAAGAAGAACTGCTGATTTGGAAAGCAACAACGAGCAGTGAAGCCGAGGGCGAGGCCGGCGTTCCGGGCACGATTATTCAGCTCAAACCGGTACCGAGCGTGCGCTGTGGAAAGGGACGATTAAACTTAATCGAAGTTCAAGCGCAGGGACGGCGGCGGATGAGCGCCGTGGAGTTCTTTCGCGGGCGGCGAGCGACCGTGGGGATGCGTTTGGGGCAATGAAGCAGGAGCCCTCGCCACGCGTTAGCGTCCGAAGACAGTCCCTCTCTAGTCACGTAATAGCGTCGGAATCAGCGGGAATCCAAGCGCGCAGGATCGCACTGGAGATTCTCGTGCGGGTCGATATTGAAGGGGCTTTTGCCGACGTGCTTCTCGGCTCACGGTTGGCCGATCTTGACAACCCAGCCGATCGGCGGCTCGTCACACAGTTAGTTTTGGGTACGATCACATGGCGCGGACGGCTAGACTATGAACTTGCGCGGTTTTCCTCGCGTTCATTGAAGGCGATCGATCCGCCAATACTGAATCTGTTGCGGATGGGATTGTACCAATTGCGGAGGCTGACGCGAGTTCCCGCTCATGCGGCGCTCGACACGGCGGTGAAGCTGGCGCGCGAAATCTCAGGAAACGCCGGCGTTTCAGGCTTTGTCAACGCAGTGTTGCGCGCGGCAACGCGCGCTGTTCCCTCGTTGCCGGATCGCTCGCTCGATGAGATTGATTATCTATCGGTTTACTATTCGCATCCGCGATGGCTGGTCGAAAAGTTCCGTTCATGGTTCGGCGTTGATCAGGCTGAAGCGATCATGGCCGCGAACAATCAAGCAGCGCCGAACGCGATCAGGCTCAATCTGTCACAGGGAGAAGAGCAAGATTTGGTTGAGCGAATCGAGCGAGATGGAATGAAGGTTGCGCACCGCGGGTTCTTTCCCGAAACGATAGTTCTCGAGGGTGCGCCTCTGTTCGATAGCTCTTCATATCGCGACGGAATTTTCGCGATGCAGTCCGAAGCGTCACAGGTGATCGCCCGTATGCTTGCGCCGCCGCAAGGTGCAACCGTACTCGATTGTGCTGCAGCTCCCGGCGGCAAGAGTGCGCATTTGGCCGAACTGGTCGGCAGGATGGGGCGAGTAATCGCGCTAGATCGCAAAATAGCCGGTCTGAGACAGGCCCGTGCAGTCGCCACGCGATTGGGTCATCGGAACATCGAGTTCATCCGATGCGATTTAACGACCTTTCTTCCTTTTTCGCCTCGAAGTTTCAGTTACGTTTTGCTTGACGCGCCTTGTACGGGGCTTGGGACGCTGCGGGAGCATCCAGAGATCCGCTGGCGTCTCTCGCCGGATGATCTCACGCGGCTGAGCCGTTTACAGCGTCGGATGCTTGATAATATCGCTGAGCTAGTCGCTCCTGAAGGTACGCTGGTCTATTCAGTCTGTAGCCTGGCTCCCGAGGAAGGGCTTCAGCTTATACAAAGATTTCTTTGCGATCATCCACATTTCCGACCGGAGCAGGTTGGCTGCGCTCGTGGGGGCCGTAACATTCCGGCTATCTCGCTTGACAAACAGGTCAGCGAAGCCGGGTTTTTCGCGGCTCGCTTAAGACGAAGTTAATCGGCGGAAGCTTCCCTAATATCCGGCGTCGCAACGCGGGGAGTTCGCGAGGGCTTCTGCTCAACGACCTTCACCCGTGCTACGCCATCGTGAGTAATACCGATCTTTTGCGCAGCTCGATGCGATAGGTCGAGGCCGCGGCCTCTCACGAATGGTCCACGGTCATTGATACGAACTTTGACCGAACGGCCATTCTTTGGATTTACGACTTTTACTACGGTACCTAAGGGAAGGGTTTTTGATGCAGCGGTCAGTGCGTTGGGATTATAGCGTTCCCCACTGGTAGTCCTTTTCCCGTTAAATTTCGGAGCGTAGTAGGAAGCTCTCAGCACATGAATCACCGGACTCGTCGCCGGCATCGGAAACGCAGGTTGCTGGATTAAAGGAGTGGCGGGCATCTGCGGCTCGGCGGGACGAGGATTCGATCGGGCGCATGAATTGACCACTGCGCCAAGCAGGATCAGCGCCGTGAGCAAGAAGAGCGTGTTTCGTAACATCGCCATTGTTGGTGCCATGCAGGCATTCAGGCAATCACGATGCCAAAAAATCCTGTGAAGTGCTTTTACTCAAATCGCGTAGTGCTGAGCTTATTCAGTCTAATTATTCATAAAAGAACTCGCAATGAGCCAGCGAATCGGTAAGTCTTTCAATGTTTGAGACCTACCTTTGCGAGAGGTATGGTTCGGCGATAGCTTTCAGGTATGGCGCGTATTTCGAAGATCGCTCCCTTCAATTCTTTCTGCCGATTTCGCCGTCTTGGCGACGAGATTCGACGGGTCGAAGCTGCCGGCGCAGATTTGATTCATTTTGACGTGATGGACGGGCATTTCGTACCCAATCTGTCGATCGGCATTCCGGTGCTTAAGTCGGTGCGAACAATCACCAAGCTGCCGCTTGATGCGCACCTGATGATTGATCAGCCTGAGCGTTATCTCGAAGCCTTCGTCGAAGCCGGGGCTGATTCGATCTCAGTGCATGCAGAGGTTTGCTGCGATCTTCCGGCGATAGCGCATGCAATGCATGACTTGGGAGTCGCGTGCGTCGGTTGCGATCAATCCTGAAACATCACCGGATCGAGTACTCGCCGCAGCCGAACATTTCGACATGATCCTGGTGATGAGCGTTCATCCAGGATTCGGTGGTCAGGGATTTATCGCTGACAGCTCGCAAAAGCTGCGGAGCGTACGGCGGGAGCTGGAAAGGCGCGGTCTCGAGATCGATGTCGAGGTGGACGGGGGAATCAAGATTGACAATATCGCGAGCGTCGCGGCGGCTGGCGCCAACGTCTTCGTCTCGGGCTCGGGCATCTTCGGGCATGGCGATTACACCGGGATTATCGCGCGGATGCGTCAAGCAGTCACACTTCGGCGCCTGAATCGTCTCTTACTTGATCATCGATTCGCCTTGTCGAGCAGCGCGATGCTATAAAAAGAGGCCTTCGAAACAGCGCGTGTTGTTCGACTCGGATCGGGGTGTAGCTCAGCATGGCTAGAGCACTGCGTTCGGGACGCAGAAGTCGCTGGTTCAAATCCAGTCACCCCGACCAACCAATCACCATCGCGCAGTTGATGCTCTCCGGATATTCAGATGGCTTGGCAAAACCCGCGCGACATATCGCTCCGATCTCACCAAATGTATAGGCTGGCCAATAGAGAGACTTGGTTCCAAGCTTACTGATAATTTTGGCCTACATGTTGGGCTCGATTCCCGTCGGAGTGATTGTCGGCAAGCTTTGGCATTTTGATCCGAGGACTGCCGGATCAGGCAATGTGGGGATGACGAACGTCGCCCGGGCAGGCGGAGGAATACCGGCTACCGTGACTTTTGCGGGAGACGTGCTCAAAGGCTTAATTCCGGTACTGCTTGCCGAGCGGACCTTGCCGGGGAATGTGGTCGCGGTGGCGTTAGTTGCGCTCGCAGCTTTTATCGGATCGATAGCATCCGTGTTTCTCGGCTTTAGAGGTGGAAGGGGCGTAGCGACTTCCGTGGGTGTATGGCTTGGGCTGGCGCCGTTTCCTCTAGTAGTCGCGGCGGCGGTCTTTATTGCGATCCTGGCAATCACCCGAATCGTGTCGTTGGCCTCGCTAGGCGCAGCGATGTCCTTACCGCCGGCAGTTGCGGCATTCGATTGTCCTCGGCCCTTCATCCTATTGGCAATTTTGATTTCCGCATTGGTGGTGTTTCGACACTGGGAAAATATAGGCCGACTGCTCAGAGGAGAAGAAGCGCGAATCGGCTCGGGCCGTGCAGCTTAGCGCGACTGCACGTCGCGCGCTTTTGCATATTTTATAGCGGAATGCCTGCTAATCAGACATCCTTGATAAAGCGCGATGTATGGGCGCGGATGATAGGTAATGGCATCGGGATTGCGTGGACGCTCGCGCGGACTTCAAGTGGGGTACTTGCGTGAACGACTCCATTTCTGAGAGAGCTACAGAAGAAAAGCTGCCGGGGCGACGTCCGGGCGGTGTTACCCGCCGGAGGCAGAGGAGTCATATGAAGAAGGTCGAGGCGATTATTAAGCCTTTTAAACTTGATGAAGTGAAAGAGGCATTATCGAGCGTCGGAGTGCAAGGCCTTACGGTGAGCGAGGTCAAGGGATTCGGGCGACAGAAAGGTCATACGGAGCTTTACCGCGGCGCGGAATACGTCGTGGATTTCTTGCCTAAGGTCAAACTCGAAATAATTGTGTCGGATGAAATAGCTGCGCAGGTGGTCGAAACAATCGAACGGGCGGCGCGAACCGGCCGAATCGGCGATGGTAAGATATTCGTTATGCCAATGGAGGAAGTTGTGCGTATTCGGACGGGAGAACGCGGGAGCAATGCCCTGTAAGCCAATCGCCGTGCGACTGCGCTAGCGTCGATACACCCCCGCCCGAGCGGACGCGACTAAGGTATTCTAATCGAGATTATCTTTCGCGATATAGCCTTGGATACCCTTGTCGGGACCGCTGGTCACTTCGATAGTGGCGCCCGCGTCATCGGTGGAAAGCACCTTGACCGGTGTATCACCAGCGACCTTTTTGGCGAGCATGCTTTCACCGAGTCCGCCCAGAAGCGCCGCTGCCCCGCCCTGTGATTTCATCGAAGTGACCCTGTCAAACTGCTGGCGGTTTGGGTACACATTCACGGTTGTATCGCCATTATGTGCAGCCAGCTTATGACCGCATCCAGCAAGTCCAATCGCAATCGCGATTATCAGCAATAAACGAACGTGAGAAATTGATCTCTTCAATTGGTCATCCGCCTTGCGAGTTTCTAATAATCTTGCAGAACGAGAATTTAGGCCAAAATTGCTCGGTTAGCTGACGCATGATAGCGTTACGGCTTCTATTCGGGAAAGCCATCGGGAGCGGAATCACATGCGCATAGGACTGATTTCCGATACACACATTCCCGAAGCTTGTGATCACCTACCGCCCCGCATTTTTGAGGTCTTCAGGGGGGTTGACCTCGTGATGCACGCTGGAGACGTGTACGTAAATCGGGTGCTGGACGAATTGTCCGTGATCGCGCCTGTGATTGCAGCGATTGGTAATGGCGATGAAGGGCTAGACGGCCATAAGTTCAGGCTCGATCCCGACGAACGGGTCAAAATAGCGCATCAATTGACGATCGAGGGTGTGCGCCTCGGACTGGCGCATGCGCTCCCGACTCCGGACGAAACTTCAGAAGCGGTTTTTCTGCGCGCGATGGATCAGCATTTCGGCGGTCCGGTGGACGTATTGGTAATGGGACACAGCCATCTCGAAGGGGTCACGCGCTTCGGCGGGACGACGGTAATCAATCCGGGAAGTGCGACCCTGCCGCGTAATCTGGTGAACGTACCGGGGACCGTTGGTATTCTGGAAATCAGCGGCGGCCGAATTGCTACCGAAATCTTGAGCTTGAGCTAGCCGCTTCAGCACGCCATCTCCGACTAGAGCTTACATCGAGAGGAAAAGTTTATTGCCCGACTCAGTCGCGACTACCGATCTTAAGAGCACCGTCACGATGGAAAAGATCGTGAACCTGTGCAAACGGCGCGGGATCGTCTTCCCCACCAGTGATATTTATGGCGGCTTGGGCTCGACGTACGATTATGGTCCGCTCGGGGTTGAGCTCAAACGCAATGTCAAAGAGGCCTGGTGGCGGGATATGGTCCAATCACGCGCCGATGTGATGGGGCTGGATAGCGCGATCTTACAGCATCCGCGGACTTGGGAGGCGTCGGGCCACCTCCAAAATTTCACCGATCCGCTGGTGGATTGCAAAGTGTGCAAGCATCGCTTCCGCGCCGATCATATTGAGGGTATTCGCTGCCCGGATTGCGGGGGTGAGCTGACCGAGGCGCGTCAGTTCAATCTGATGTTCAAGACCTTCATGGGCCCGGTCGAAGATACGGCCAATACGATCTACCTGCGGCCCGAGACTGCGCAGGGAATTTTTGCGAATTTTGCCAACGTGGTTGATACGCAGCGGGTCAAGCTGCCCTTCGGGATCGCGCAGACCGGCAAGTCGTTTCGCAACGAAATCACACCGGGTAATTTCATCTTTCGCACCCGCGAATTCGAGCAGATGGAAATGGAGTTCTTCGTCAAACCAGAACCGGACGAAGAACAGAAGTGGTTCGATTACTGGGTTAGCGCAACGCCATGAGTGGTATGTCAAGTACGGCGTGAATCCTGAGCATCTGCGGCTGAGACCGCACGCGCAGGACGAGTTATCGCATTATTCGCGCGGCACGACTGATGTCGAGTTTCTGTATCCCTTTGGCTGGGGCGAGCTGGAGGGAATTGCGCGGCGCGGCAGCTTCGATCTCGATCAGCACGCGAAATTCAGCGGCAAAGATTTGACCTATTTCGATGAAGAAGCCAAGAGCCGCTATCGGCCGTGGGTGATCGAGCCGGCAGCCGGTGTTGATCGCGCGATGCTGGCCTTTTTGCTCGACGCGTACGATGAAGACGTGGTGGAGGACGAGACGCGAATCGTGTTGCGCCTCGACCCGCGGCTTGCGCCGATTAAGGTCGCGGTCTATCCGCTCCTGCGGAAAGCCGGTCAGCCCGAAAAGGCTCAGCTCGTGCGCGAAACGCTGCAACGCTATTTCACAGTAGCGTACGATCAGGCAGGCTCGATCGGCAGGCGCTATCGGCGCATGGACGAAGTTGGAACGCCGTTCGGGGTCACGATTGATCATCAAACGATGGAAGACGATACGGTCACCTTGCGCGATCGCGATTCCACCATGCAGGAGCGGATCGCGATTTCACAATTAGTTCATATACTGGTCGAGCGCATCGGCTGGTACCGCTGATTAGCGGATCGGTACATCCGGTGGAACTGCCGAGAACTGACCACAGGCGACTTTGAACGGAGAAAATTAGAAGTGGCACGGGTTCATCAGGAAATCTATTTCTTTGGCGGCGGAGTAGCCGAGGGGCGGGCGGCGATGCGTAACGTGCTGGGCGGGAAGGGCGCCAATCTCGCTGAGATGGCCTCGCTGAAGTTGCCGGTACCGCCGGGCTTCACGATCTCGACCGCCGTTTGCAACTATTTCTACGACAATAAGCACAAGTATCCAAAAGGCCTTGAGCAGGGTGTCGCCAAGAGCATTGCGCGGATCGAAAAGATCATGGGGCGCAAGTTCGGTGATCGCAAAAATCCGCTGCTGGTGTCGGTCCGCTCGGGCGCACGCGTCTCAATGCCGGGCATGATGGACACGGTGCTGAATCTCGGCCTGAACGATCAGACCGTTGAGGGCCTCGAACGAGTCAGCGGTAATGCACGTTTCGCTTGGGATTCTTATCGGCGATTTTGCCAGATGTATGGTGACGTCGTGCTCAAGCTCAAGCCGGAGAACAAGTTTGATCGTGATCCGTTTGAAGAGCTGATCGAACACAAGAAGGCGGCGCGGGGCGTAAAGCTGGATGTCGAGCTATCGGTCGATGATTTGAAGGAATTAGTCGCTGAGTTCCGCGAGCTAATCCGGCGGCGCGTTGGCCGCGATCTGCCACAGGATCCCAAAGAGCAGCTCTGGGGGGCAATCGGGGCGGTTTTCGATTCGTGGAATAACGATCGCGCGATCGCCTATCGCAAGTTCAATCATATTCCGGGCGATTGGGGTACCGCCGTCACGGTGCAGTCGATGGTCTTTGGAAATCTCGGCGACGACTGCGCAACGGGCGTGGCCTTCACTCGCGATCCCTCGACCGGTGAACGCGGTATCTATGGCGAGTTCCTGCCTAACGCTCAGGGCGAGGATGTGGTCGCCGGCACGCGCACCCCACTCGAAATCAGCTTAGCGGCGGGACGTCGATGGGCCAAAGCGAATGAGGTTGATGAGACCGAACGCGCTCAGCATTTCGCGACGCTCGAAGAACAATTCCCATCAGTTTACAAAGAACTGCTGAAAATCGCGGGACGTCTCGAGCATCACTTCCGCGACATGCAGGATATGGAGTTCACGATTGAGGGTGGCAAGCTTTTTATGCTGCAGACCCGCAATGGCAAGAGAACTGCGGCAGCTGCGGTGCGAGCGGCCGTCGAGATGGTGAGTGAAAAGCTGATCGATCGACGCACGGCGCTAAGCCGGGTCGAGCCAGTCCAACTCGAACAACTTCTCCATCCGCGCCTCGACCCGCAGGCGAAAAAGGACATTATTGCGCGAGGCCTCCCCGCTTCACCGGGGGCGGTTTTCGGCGAGATCGTGTTTTCGGCGGACGAAGCAGTTACAGCGCATAATGCCGGGCGGCGGGTGATACTCGTGCGTCACGAAACGTCTCCTGAGGATATTCACGGGATGCAGGTAGCGGAGGGCATTCTGACGGCGCGTGGCGGGATGACCAGTCATGCTGCAGTCGTCGCACGCGGGATGGGTAAGTGCTGCGTCGCCGGATGCGCCGCGATTGAGATCGACTATGCGGGCGGCGCGATGAAAGCGGCAGACCGCGTGCTGCGGCGCGGCGAGTTCATCACGCTGGATGGCTCAACCGGCGAAGTTATTGCCGGACAAGTAGCGACGGTTCAGCCCGAAATGTCGGATTTCTTCCGCACGTTCATGAAGTGGGCCGATCAAGAGCGCACGCTGGGCGTGCGCGCCAATGCTGATACGCCCAACGACGCCCGCGTTGCGATCGAATACGGGGCCGAGGGCATCGGTCTGTGCCGGACCGAGCATATGTTTTTCGGACCCGGGCGAATCGATGCGGTACGCGAGATGATCATGGCGGAAGACGAAGCTCAGCGATCGCGTGCACTGGAGAAGATCATCCCGATGCAGCGCGGCGATTTCGTCGAGATTCTGCGCGAGATGGCAGGAAAGCCGGTCACTATTCGCCTGCTGGATCCGCCACTGCACGAGTTTCTGCCGAAGGACGACGAGGAAATCAACAAACTCGCCGAGAAGATCGGCGCTGATCCGGAACGGCTCGCGCAAGTGCGCAATAGCCTCGAAGAGTTTAACCCAATGCTCGGGCATCGCGGCTCGCGCCTCGGAATCAGTTATCCGGAGATTTACCGCGCACAAGCGCGTGCGATTCTCGAAGCCGCGACGCAGTTGCGGGCCGAGGGTGTCAATGCAATCCCGGAGATCATGCTGCCGCTGATTGGCGAACGTAAGGAGTTCGATTTTCTTGCTGCCGAGATTCGCGCCGTAGCGAAAGAAGTGGCAGGCCGGAACGGCAGCAGGTTACGCTACACGATCGGCACCATGATCGAGGTGCCGCGTGCGTGTATCGAGGCCGGCGAGATTGGCGCGGTGGCGGATTTCTTTTCGTTCGGGACTAACGACCTGACACAGATGACCTATGGTCTGTCGCGTGATGACTCATCGAAATTTCTCAATGACTACATCTCGCGCGGCATCTATCAAAAGGACCCATTCCAGGAACTCGATCCGGAGGGGGTCGGCGATCTGATGCGAATCGCGATAGAACGCGGACGCAAAGCCAAAAAGAATCTGAAGATCGGGATTTGTGGGGAGCATGGCGGGGATCCGGCCAGCGTGAAGCTGTGTCATCGGCTCGGGCTGGATTACGTATCGTGCTCGCCGTTTCGGCTTCCGGTCGCAAAACTGGCCGCAGCGCAGGCCGCAATCGAAGCGAAAAAGCCCAAGCGCGATTTTAAGGACGTCTAGCCAAGATAGTCATCGACGACGATTGCGGCAATCGCGAAATTATGGACCTGGTTGTCGCGCATAATCCTTAGTTGCACGTTCTCGCCGGGCCGATGGCGGTTGATCGCATCGTAAAGCGCCTTGCGTTCGTGAATTTCGCGGCCATCGGCGCTCAGCACGAGGTCGCCCTGCTTGAGGCCGGCTTTTTCGCCCGGACTCCCGGGCATCACGCCCGCGATTACAACATGTTCGCGCAAAGTGTAAGAAAGCACCCCGAGCCACAGCCGGGGCGGAGTGCTGACGCGATGCCCATGGCGGACCAGCTCGTCGCGCCCTGACAGGAAGCACTCGCCCGGAATTCCCAGGATGGGGCGAATCAATTCGGCGAAATTCAGGTATGAAACTGCGAGCAGTTGGCCTTTCGAGTTGCACGATTGGGCCGCCGCTGAGTCCGATATTCAACGCTGATGCGGTGACGCAAACGCATCGTTCAAGCACAAATTCCCAGGCCGCATCGAAGGGACCCAGATAAGTGATGATGCCGGTATCAGCGCAGCGCTTCTCGCCGCCGGTACTCGAAATAATCAGGATGTCTTCGCCAATCGAAGCGGTTTGCGACGATGTCACTTCAAGGTAGGGCAGCTTGCGCCCGTCAATTTTTACAAGACCCAGGCTGGTGGTGAAGTCGCGCGCGATCACTTTTCCCGGGACCTGCTCGCCATTCACGAAGGTCACGATCACGTCCTGCGCACCCATGATCATGTAATTGACCGTCACGATCAGTCCGTCGGGACTGACCAGCGCGCCGGTGCCGCGCCGATCGGTGCCCAGCCCGATCGCTACCGAAGGATGGGTATGCGGGACTTGAACATGGATGCTCACAGTCGCGCGTGAGACTTTTTCTAGTAACGACAAAGCAGCATTCACTGTGGATACTCCGCGCGGCTATGCGACCGCAGTTTCAGCTTAATCATTACGGAGTTGGCGTCAACGCGCGAATCGCATTTGACTTTCGTCATTCACCGCGCCTAGGGAAAGGTTATGCCGCACGTAACGATCAATGGAATCAAGCTTTATTATGAAATTCATGGTGAAGGACCTGTACTGGTGCTGGCGCATGGCGGAGGCGGGAATCATCTGAGCTGGTGGCAGCAGGTTCCGGAGCTATCGCGCCATTTTCGATGCGTTACGTTTGACCATCGCGGTTTCGGCGACTCGCAAGATACTGCTGATGGACCGGGACCAAAAGCTTTCGTCGAGGACCTGCGCCAATTGCTCGATCATCTTGGTATCGAGCAAGCTGCATTGGCCGGACAATCAATGGGTGGATGGACCATGCTCGGTTTTGCTGCGGCCTTTCCGAAACGCGTCAATGCTTTAATCCTGTGCGACACCTCGGCGGGAATGGACGATCCCGACGTGATTCGCGAATCAGCCGCCGCGATCAAAGCTGCAGCGCAGGGCGGTCTTGCACAGATACTCACGCGCGCGTATGCGACGGACTTTCCAAACCGTGAGCCGCAGAAGCATTTTCTTTATCAGCAAATCTCGGGACTGAATCGCCATGTTCCGACGACTCTATTACCGTCACTGACCAGCTTGAAATATCGCGTCGAGCCGCTAATCGAGCATCGCACACCGACGATGCTGATCGTCGGCGAAGAGGATGCGCTCGCGCCGCCCAAGGTGATGGAATTGATGGCGCAACAGATCCCGCAGGCGCGCTTCGTCAAAGTCGCCGGCGCGGGCCATTCCGCTTATTTCGAACAACCAGAGAGATTCAATGAGCTGGTGCTAGGTTTCCTGCGAGAGAATCAATAATGATTCAAACGCAAAGCTTTTCGATCACTTGCCGGATGATCGCCGGGCCGCGCTCGAAGGCGGCACGGCTGATCGATTCATTTGGCTGATGCGCCTGCGCGTATTCGCCGGGTCCGCAAATTAGCGAACTGATACCAGCGTCGGCGAACCATCCACCGTCAGTACAGAACGGCGCGCCGGAGACTTCGTTGGAGCCGGTTACATCGCGCAATACCCGTTCGAGCGAAGTGCCGCGACGCGCGGCCATCGCGGGCATCACTTTGGCCGGTCCGACTTCGATCGACGCACGATGCTCGCGGGACGCATAATCATGGGTATCGATTGCGGCGCAGCGGCGTGCAATTTCGTCACGCAGCGCCATCGGATCAATCCCCGGTAGGCTGCGATAACTGACGCGCATGACGCATTCTTCCGCGATGACGTTCTCGGCGATACCGCCGCGAATCGTACCGAAGTTCATCACGTCGTAAGGCGAATCCGGGAACATTGTCACAAAATCGGGAGTTGCGCGCGCGCGTCGTTCCTCCTGCAACTTGCCGACTACTTCGATCACCTTACCCATTACCGCAATCGCATTGACACCTTGATGAGGCGCGCCGCTGTGGCCGCCGTGTCCGCGCACCCGGATTTCGAGAAACGCCGCACTCTTGTGAGCGGCATGTATCGCAAAGGAAGTCGGCTCGCCGATCCACGCGAGCGACGGGCACGGTACGTCACCGAGCAGGTCCTGCAAAACCGGCGCGACTAGCCGCGCGCCGAGGCCGCCGATCTCCTCACTTGCGGTTAAGAGAAATATGACGGGTTTCCGCAACCGGTTCGAATCGAGCTCGCACGCGACCGCGACGCATTGCGCGAGAAATCCCTTCATGTCGGTCACGCCGCGACCAAAGAGACGGTCGTCAGAGATCTCGAGACGGAGCGGCTCGCGAGTCCACCCCGGCTGTCCGGCAAACGGCACAGTATCGAGATGGCCCGAGATGATCAGTCCATCGGGCTCGGGTGGGCCGAGCCATGCGACCAGATTGGCCTGCGGTACGCGCGCGATTTCACTTTTGTGGAGGGCCGTCCGGAGTCCGTGCTGGTCGAGATGGTCAGCAAGGTATTCCATCGCAGGCAGGTCACTCTGCGTACTGACCGTGTCAAAGGCGATCAGACGATCGAGCACCTCATGTAAGTAAGTGCTCATCGCGGATTCTTCGTCACGACGATTCCGCTGCCACGCAGCATCGGCGAGCCGTCGATTGCGCAAGCGATCTCCGCACCGGGAATCTGACGCTGATCGGCACGTCCAGTAACTTGGCGCACCGCCTCGGCGATATGTCCCATCCCATGCATCCGTCCTTCGCTCAAGCTGCCGCCAAAAGTATTGACCGGCAATTCGCCAGTCAAAGCAATCCGCCCGTCCTGCACGAACGAAGCGCCTTCGCCGCGACCACAAAACCCCGCAGCTTCGAGCCAATAAAGGGTCGAAGGATTGAAGCCGTCGTAAAGCTGGGCCACGTCAATATCGTTGGGACCGAGGCCCGCCGACGACCAGAGCTTGCGAGCGAGCGAACCGCCGCATTCCATGTAGTCGTCCAGAGCATAGTGCAAGAGCGTGCGACGCGGGGCGGTGTTCTGACCATAGCCGGCGATATAAGCGGGAGGATTTTTCAGATCGCGGGCGCGATCGGCGCTGGTGATCACGATTGCAACACAGCCGTCCACCGGAACGTCGCAATCGAACAGGCATAGCGGCTCGGCGATCCAGCGCGATTTGAGATAGTCGTCGTGCGACATCGGCTCTTTGTAGAAAAAGGCGCGTGGATTCAGATTCGCATTATGGCGGCTATTCATCGCGAGCGCCGCCAAGGCTTCGCGCGTCGCACCATACTGATGCATGTAGCGTTGCCAGGCGAGCGCGTGCCATTGAATTATCGAACTGCAACCATAGGGGGCGAGGAATTGTGCGTCGCCTGCAGCGCGAGGGATGCTTGCAGGTCCGACGGTCTTACGCGGCAGCGGGCGATGGAGCGCGCGCCAGACCAGTACATAATCGCATGCTTCTGCGAGGATCGCGTTGACCGCCTCAATAATTGGGCTCGCGATCATGCCCGTCTCGATCTGCGCATACCATCGGATGTCAGGCGCGAGCGAGAGATGGTTGACAACGTACATTACGCTGACGACGTCTTCGCCGTCGCGATTGCCGGCGCCCGCGAAGGGAGATTCGGGATAAGTCGCAAGACCATCGATGTGGTGAGCATCGACACCCGAATCCGTGATTGCCGCGCGGCACGCATCGAGCGCGAGCAATCCCAAGGGTTTCTGCGGCTTACGGGTAATCTCCGAATAGCCGATACCAACGATGGCGGTTTTTCCCCGTCCGGACCACATAAATGATTCCGCGCCTCAGTTGATCAACCTAAATTGAGGAACAATCACGTTATCGCCGCGATCTTCAAAATATGCTTCGACTCTTGCGCCGATTCTAACGCGCTCACGCTGCGTAATCGGTACATTCGAGACCATCAGTAACATCGGCTGCTCATCGAGTTCGACGACGATGTTGATGAAGGGCGCCTCGTTCTCGAATCCGGCGACATCCTTCTGATGCATAATCGTAAAGCTGTAGATGGCGCCACGTCCGCTGACCGGCTCGAAGCTCAAATCCTGTGAGAGACACGCGTCACATACCGCACGCGGCGGATGATTGTAGTAGCCGCATGACAAGCAGCGCTGAATCGCGAGTTGCCGGTTGCGAGCGGCCGTCCAAAACGGGGCCGAGATCTCGTCCAGTAACGGGATTGGCTTTGCCCTGCCTTCATTCATCGTGTTGGTTCAAGCGGGCTTTTGAGGCCCAAATCGCCGGAGATATCGAAGTGTAGCTTGCGCACCTGAAACCGCCAGTCGGCGCCGTCCTTGACCAGCGTATCTTCGTAACGACCGGCCAGCGAAGCAACGATCCCATCTTCTGATTCCCGTATCACGACGATGTAACTGTCGGCGCGAGCTTCGGCGCCGTTCACCCGGATTAGATGATTCATCGTGCAGTGCTTGCGCGCGGGACCCTCGCCGGCACGCGGAACATGAGCCGCGATAAAATCGTAGATGGCTTTGCGGCCCTTCAGTTTGCCTAATGGACCCGTCTCAAAAACGCCATCGATTGTGAAGAGCGCGGCCAATTTTTCAAACTCGCCGTCATCGACGTAAAAGCAATACGCTGACATCAGGTCCCGAATTGCTTCCTTTTCCTCCAGCACTGAGGGCATTTGGAATCTCCTCTGAGGCTACCAACGCAATTGGTCCACCTCACAATGACGACCATCCACTATCGACCGGGTAGATCGCGCCAGTGATGATCCGCGCGTCGTCCGAGGCGAGAAACAGCGCCATCTGCGCGATATCGTTCGGCTCGCCCATCCCGAGCAGATGGCGATCCATCATGCCGGCCACCTTCGGATCGTCGCCGATAAATTTTCGTACCCGATCAGTCAAGATGGCGCCGGGGGCAATCGCGTTTACACGAATCTTATGTTTGGCGTAAGTCGCGGCGAGCGAGCGGGTAAGCGCCAGTACGCCACCCTTCGCAGCGGTGTAGGCGTCGCGTCCGGGTACGGCGGCGAGCGCGACTACCGAGGTCGTGTTGATGACCGCGCCGCCACCCGCCTTGATCAGCTCGGGAATGCCGAACTTGCAGCACAAAAACGTGCCGTACAGATCGACCTTGATGGTGCGCCAAAACTCGTCGAGCGAGACCTTGGTAACGGGACCATCTTGAGCGGTCGAGCCGCCCGCGTCGTTGTACAAAATATCGAGTTTGCCGTAGGCGGCGACTGTCGCGGCGATGGCGCGTTCGACGCTCTCCGCCTCGGTGACATCGGTATGCACGAAAGTGACGTCGCCGCCCAAGTCACGCGCCATCGCGACCGTGCGTTCGCCACCCTCGCGTGAAATATCCGCAACGACGACCCGTGCTCCTTCGCGCGCAAATAAAATTGCGCCGGCACGACCAATCCCTGAACCGCTGCCCGTGATGAATGCGACTTTGCCTTCAAGTCTGCCCATCGCAGTATCTCCATGAACCGGATGCTAGTTGGCGTTTTAGCAAGATATTATGTTCAGCCCCAAACGCCCGCGCCCGGTTGTGGCGGTTTTGAAAAGATCAGTGGATTCTTCGCTTCGGCGGCCGACGCTCAAAATGACAAAAAGGCTTGGGGTAAATTTGAGCGGAGGGCAACCTGTCCACTACCCGCGTCCCTCTCACGCCTTGACATCGAAACATCCGCCTCGTTAGCTCTTGAGTGGAAAGGGAACCAATTCAGGAAGGCGTTGCCATGTCCGGGAATAATCACATTGATCCGCAAGCGATTCGCGCACGATTGAACCATCCGGTGGTCGATTCAGATGGCCATTGGATCGAGTACCAACCGATGATCCTCGATTATCTGAAGAAGGTTGCTGGGACGAAGGCGGCGGAGGGCTTGAAGTCACGTGACGATGTGGTCGGCAAGATTCTGGGCCTCACCAACGAGCAGCGCCGGGACGAAGGACGTGCGCAGCAGTCGTGGTGGCCCTTCCCGACCAAGAATACGCTCGATCGCGCGACCGCGATGCTTCCGAAGCTGCTCTATAGTCGCCTCGACGAGCTGGGTCTCGATTTCACGGTGCTCTATCCCACGACCGGCTTGGGTATTTATTCGATTGGCGAGCCGGAGATGCGGCAGGCGACTTGCCGTGCATTCAACATGTATGTCGCGGACGTCTTCAAGGAATATTCCGATCGGATGACGCCAGCGGCGGCGATCCCGATGCACACGCCGGACGAGGCGATCGCGGAGCTTGAACACGTTAAATCGCTCGGACTCAAAGTGATCGTGATGGGCAGTGCGATCCGCCGTCCCATTCCAGCATTGGATCGCAAAGGTGAACGGATTCGTTCGGCGGCGACTTACGACGTGCTCGGGATGGATAGTCAATATGATTACGATCCGGTCTGGGCGAAGTGCGTCGAGCTGGGCTTCGCGCCGACGTTTCATAGTGCGGGTCGCGGGTTGGGCTTTCGCGTGTCACCGTCGAACTTCACCTATAATCATATTGGCCACTTCGCGAGCGCGGGCGAGGCGGTCTGCAAGGCGCTTTTTATGGGCGGCGTTACGCGGCGCTTCCCGACGCTCAAGTTCGCCTTTCTCGAAGGCGGCGTCGGATGGGCCTGTCAGCTCTATGCCGACCTGATCGGGCATTGGAAGAAGCGCAATCCCAAGGCGCTCGAAGAGGTGAATCCAGCCAATCTCGATCGCGAGCTGCTGCGCGACCTATTTTTGAAATACGGCAGCAACGAGGCAGCCGAGAAGCTCAACGGATGGCAGTCGGTGCCGGAGGGCGATGCCGCGGCAGCCAAGTGGGCGGCGCGCGGAGCGGATGAAATCGACGACTACGCCGCCTGCAAGATCGAGAAGGCCTCTGATATTCGCGATCTCTTCACGCGCAATTTCTATTTCGGCTGCGAAGCCGATGATCCGATGAATGCGTGGGGCTTCAATGACAAGGTGAATCCCTATGGCGCGCGACTCAAGACGCTGTTCGGGTCAGATATCGGCCACTTCGACGTGCCTGACATGCGCGAGGTGCTGGTTGAAGCGCACGAGATGGTCGATGATGGGATTATTGGGACGGCTGAGCTGCGCGATTTTCTCTTCAGCTACCCGGTCGAGTTCTGGAGCGGCATGAATCCGGACTTCTTCAAGGAACCAGTCGTGGAGCAATCGGCGCAGGCGTTCCTGAAAGCTGGAGAGAATCAGAGAGACGGCACGGAAGCGCGAGCCTGAGCGAATCAAATCGCAGTTGGGGAGAAGATAATGAAGGCTGTTTCACATATCGCTATCGGTGTGCGGGACATGGATCGCTCGATTCACTTTTATCGCGACCTGCTCGGCCTGAAAGTCTGCCTCGACACGATGGAGAATGTCGGCGGGCTCAAGTCGTTGTTCACCAATCCGCAAAAGGGCAAGCGTCGAGCGGTTTATCTGACGATTCGAGGACGGGCCGCATTCGAGCTTTCTCGTGCTGTCACAGAATCCGGGTGAGACGCCGGGCGAAGCAATCAAGCTGGATCAGGTGGGAGTCCATCACTTTGCGTTTTGGGTCGATGATCTGCGCGAGCGCGTCCAGAAGCTCGAAGCGGCGGGAGTGCCGATCCTGGTGCGGCCTCTTGAATCGGATACGGTCGCCTATGGCGAACCGCCGGGCGGAAAGGTGTTGACTAGCCTGTTTCAGGACCCCGACGGGATCATCGTGCAATTTGATCAGCGGCTATAGATTCGGCTCCGCAAGTGGGTCTCGCGCGGCTTCATACGCTGCGGCGACCTGAAAAACTGTCGATTCATCGAAAGGGCGTCCGATAAACTGTATTGAGAGCGGCAAGCCGTCACGTGAAAGCCCAGTTGGGATTGCAATCGCGGGCTGCCCGGTCACGTTGAAAGGCGCGGTGAAGCGCAGTACGGCGGTAAGCAGATTCGCAGGCTCGCCGCTCGGTAGCAGCGCCCGAGCGCCGATATCGATACGCGGGGCCGGTATAGCTGCGGTCGGTGCGAGCAGCGCGGAGCGCCCTTCCAGCGCTGTTAGAGCTTGGGCGAGCATCACCGCCCGCGCGCGTTGCGCGCGAAGGTAATGCAACCCAGGCGTGAGCATCCCGGCCTCCAGCGCGCGCCGCACGTCGATGCCGTAATCGGCAGCCCGCGTGCGCATCCATTCCTCGTGATATTCGGCGGCTTCGACGAAAGTGATGGTCGAGGATATTCCGGCGATATGCTCGATCGCTGGAATCGATACTTCGTCAATCTCGGCGCCAAGCTCAAGCAGTTTTGCGAGCGCCACCTTGAAGGAAACTTCGACATCCTTGGCAAGGCCGGTCCGCAGCTCTCGAATGACTCCGAGCCGCATCCCACGAATCTCACGACCGCACGCCGAGACGTAGTCGGGAACGGGCTCGCGGCTGGAAGTCGGATCATTGGGATCGTGACCGGCGATCACTTGCAGCATCAGGGCGGCGTCGCGAACCGTCCGCGTAATCGGTCCCGCGTGATCGAGGGAATCGGCCAATGGCAGCACTCCATAGCGGCTGACGCGGCTGTAGGTCTGCTTCATCCCGACGCATCCGCAAAACGCCGCCGGAATCCGAATCGAGCCGCCGGTATCGGTGCCGATCGTCGCGGCGGCTAATTTCGCCACGATCGCTGCGCCCGAGCCACCGCTCGAACCGCCGGGAATGTGGGCGGTGTTGTAGGGATTGCGACAGGTTCCCCAATGCGGATTGGTGTTGGTAGCGCCGGCGGCGAATTCGTGAAGATTCAACTTGCCGAGCAGAACCGCGCCGGCGTTCGCGAGTCGCTCCCAGACTGTGCAATCGAAATCCGGGACGTGGTCCGCGAGGATTTTCGAGCCGCCAGTCGTGCGAATTCCTTTCGTCGAGCACAAATCTTTGAGTGCGATTGGGACTCCATGAAATGGACCGCGCCAGTTACCCGATTGAATCTCCTGCTCGGCTCGTTTCGCTGCACTCCGAGCAATATCAGCCGTAACAGTGATGTAGCAGCCCAGTTTCGGGTCGAGCCGCTCGATCTGTTCGAGATAAGCCTCGGTGAGCTCGACCGGCGAGACTTCTTTGCGGCGCAGCCTGTTCCCTAATGCCGCGACATCATGGTTCAGCAAATCGGAACGAGCATTCATTTCATGTCTCCACGGTCACGAACCCGCTGCGCTTCTGCGATCAGCGTTGGGTAACCAAAGGGTGGCTGGAGGCCATCGAGGCCAAGCGTCTCCAGACGGCGCGAGTAGGCCGTCATCGCTCCCACGATATGTGCGACCGAAGCTGCGGCGTCATTATCGAGTTCGTAATCGTAGATTTGCGTCGCGAGCGCTTTGAGAGTTTCGGGCGTTAGTCGCGGCATCGACATTCTCCTAATTCAGTTTTTCAAAGGCCCGCAAAACGCGCCTGACGCTACTTGCGTAATCCTCGTTAACGGCGTTCGGCACGAAGATCGGAACCTCGCATCCTTGCGCGCGATACTGCTGCATCCGCTCGATACATCGCGATACTGGACCAACCAGCGCGACCGCATCGGCCATCTCGTTGGTAACCGCAGCCGCCATCCCAGCAGGGTCGCGCCGCTTGGCCGCCTCCATAATCTGTGCGGCGGGACGCTCAAAGCCGCTGTGCGCGAGGATCCGGCTGTAGAACGGCAATGCGCCGTAAAACGCGAGGCCCTTTTGCGCGGCAGCATAGGCAGTCTTGAGATCATCATGCAGAAAGACCGGCAGCCCACAGGTCATTGTTATATCTGAGGGCTTGCGGCCGGCTTTCGCGGCGACCTCGCGCGACGCATCGATAGATTTGCGCATCCGCTCGGGCGTGCACATATAGAGCATCAGGCCGTCGGCGAGCTCGCCACCGAGCTTGGAGGTTTCGAGCGCCAGCGCTGCATAGTAGATCGGGATCGGATTCTTCGGCGCGCGAAATTTCATCCCGAACATATCGAGTTCGCCGCGAAAGGCCTGCTGAATCACCTTAGTATCGCGGCGCAGGCGATCGCGCC
The DNA here is from genome assembly GCA_963831065.1 of uncultured Pseudomonadota bacterium. Classification (GTDB taxonomy): domain Bacteria; phylum Desulfobacterota; class Binatia; order Binatales; family Binataceae; genus JAJPHI01. The sequence goes on along the minus strand of CAWHOQ010000024.1, from coordinate 11,494 downwards.
CATTACCCATCTCGATCCCGCGCGCTTCCAGCGCCGGTCGATGGCTAACGCCGAGGCCGAGCACGAAACGTCCGTTCGCGGCGGCCTGCACCATCTCGGAGGCGGCGGCGCAGAGCGACGGCTCGCGCAGGTAGATGTTCACGATCCAGGTCGCGATACTCACCCGCTTGGTCGCGTTGGCGACACTCAGCGAGCACATCAGCGCGTCGTTGTTGGCCTCCGGAATGAAGACGCCGCCGAAGCCTGCGTCCTCAGTTTCGCGGGCAAGCTGGACGAATTCCGCATAAGGAATCCCGGACATGGGAGAAACGGTAACGCCGAAACCTTTCATCGTAAGGCTCCTTGCTGACTTGAATTAAGAATGGGTGCGGCCCTTGGAACCACATCCTAGCGCAGCCAAGATGTTTAGCGTTAGCGATGCGAAGCTAACCTGGATGCAGGATCGAAGATTACACGGACTGCTATTCAGTTACCAGATTCCTGGTTATCATCCTCGGCCGCAAAGACGTTACGTAAGGTCTGATCTGCCAGCCTCTCGCTGTCACCGCCATAGCACTCTGCCGGCGCTACCAATTGAGAGCCACTGAATGCGGCTCCCTCCATATATATCGCGCAGTAGGCTTGGCGAATCGAATATCGTGCGGTGAACTCGACGCCAACCAGCAGTCCGTACAGCAGCGCAACGGCGGGGAATAGGCCGAAAAATATCGTGATCGCAATAATTGGATAGCGAACTAGAGGACTTAGATGCTGGAATTTTTCGCTTATTCGCACCGTAAATGGTTTCTCGGACCTACGAATCATCTGGAGATTCCCTGGTGTGTCCTTTAGAGCCATCTCATATCCTCCAGATCTAGCGAGTATTGCGTTTACATCCTGAACACGCCGAAGTTATGCGCCTCGGGGATGCCGGCATTGAGCGACGCCGCGATCCCGAGCGCGAGCGTTGCGCGGGTATCCAGCGGATCAATCACGCCGTCGTCCCAGAGCCGCGCGCTAGCGTAGTAGCAGCTCGATTCGTGCTCGTATTTTTCCAGCGTCGGACGCATGAACTCGGCCTGCTCCTCCGCCGACATCGCGCCGCCCTCGCGCGCGAGCTGGTCAAGCTTGACGGTAAGCAGGGTATTCGCGGCCTGCTCACCGCCCATTACCGAGATCCGCGAGTTCGGCCACATGAAGAGCAAGTCGCGGCGAATATGCCCGTCCGCACATCCCGTAGTTACCCGCGCCGTTCGACGCGCCGATGACTACGGTGAACTTCGGAACTTGCGCGTTGGCGACTGCATTGACCATCTTGGCTCCGTCCTTCGCGATCCCGCCCTGCTCGTAGCGCTTGCCCACAATGAAACCAGTGATGTTTTGCAGGAAGATGAGCGGAATGCGGCGTGCGCAACACAGTTCGATGAAATGTGTGGCCTTCAGGGCCGATTCGCTGAAGAGCACACCGTTATTGGCGATGATTCCGACGGGGTAGCCGAAGATTCGCGCGAAGGCCGTAACCAGCGTCGCACCGTAGCGCGGCTTGAACTCGTGCATCCGGCTGCCATCGACGATGCGCGCGATCACCTCGCGAACTTCATACGGCTTGCGCGGGTCCGCCGAGATGATGCCGTACAACTCGGCTGGATCGTAATAAGGGTCCTCGGGCGAATCCTGCGCCAGCACTGAGGCAGGATTAGTTCGCGTACCGAGATTCTCGAAGATGTTGCGCGCCAGATCGAGCGCGTGCTCATCGTCGTCGGCAAGATGATCGCTGACGCCGGAGATCCGCGTATGCACGTCGCCACCGCCGAGCTCCTCCGCCGTGACGACCTCACCAGTCGCGGCGCGCACCAGCGGCGGCCCGCCGAGAAAGATCGTGCCCTGCTCGCGCACGATGATATTCTCGTCGGCCATCGCGGGAACGTATGCGCCGCCCGCCGTGCAGGAGCCCATCACGACCGCGATCTGTGCGATTCCCGCCGCCGACATCCGCGCCATGTTGTAGAAGATGCGGCCGAAGTGCTCGCGATCGGGAAATACCTCGGCTTGCAGCGGCAGAAACGCTCCGCCGGAATCGACCAGATAAACGCATGGCAGATGGTTTTCGAGCGCGATCTCCTGCGCCCGCAGATGCTTTTTCACGGTAATCGGATAGTAGGTACCGCCCTTGACCGTCGCGTCGTTCGCGATGATCACGGCTTCGCGTCCTTGGATACGACCGAGTCCGGTAATGATGCTCGCGCCGGGTGAATCGCCGTCATACATCCCGTACGCCGCCAGCGTCGATAATTCGAGGAAAGGAGTATCGGGATCGAGCAGTCGTTTGACGCGATCGCGCGGCAGCAGCTTGCCGCGCTCGACGTGACGCTTGCGCGCGCTTTCGGGATCCGCCCTGCCGGATGCGTTCGATATCGGTGCGAAGCTGAACGCATCGCGCAACCATCGCGGCGTGATTCTGCTTGAAGTCAGTACTCTGCGAGTTGATACGCGATTCGATGCGTTCCATGCGATGCTGCGTTGTCTCCGTAAAAGGTTGCGGTAGATAATAGCTTTAAGCTGTGGAGTTTGGCGAAACAGGGCAGTCCCTAATGCGCGAACGCGATCTAAAAGCGCTGGAATTCGAGAAGCTGGTCGCGATTGTTACCAGCTTCGCGGTCTCAGAGCCGGGACGGCGGCGCGTCGCGGCATTGCGTCCTTCGACTCGGATGACACCGAAGTTCGCGACCGGCTGCGCGCGACCGCGGAGCTGGTCGAGTTGCGTTCACGATGCGGGCGGAGTTCCGCTCGATGACTTCGTCGATCAACGGGAACTGATGCTTGCAGTCGCGCCGGAGAACGCGGTGCTTGGTGGAGAGGCGCTGGTCAGGATTCGCGATTTCGTAATCGCCGCGCGCTCGGCCGAGGCATTCCTGCGATCGCGGGTCGAGACATTGCCACTCATTGCGGCAATCGTGCGTAATCTGCTCGCGCCCAAGGAATTGGCTGATGGCCTACTTCGCGCGCTGGCGGACGACGGCGGACTGCTCGACGACGCCAGCCCGGAGCTGAAGCGGTTGCGCAATCGGATGCGTGATCAGCGGCTTGATCTCGAAACTCGCCTCGCTCGCTCGCTGAATGCAAGCGGGATGGAGCCGTTTGTCTCCGACTACCTCGTCACAGTGCGCAATCGCCGGTTCGTATTGCCACTCAAGCCGAATTACTCCGAGCGGCTGGACGGCATCGTGCAGGACCGATCGGTTTCGGGCGAGACTCTGTTCGTCGAGCCGATGTGGGCGGTCGAGCTGAACAATCGCCTGATGCTCACTGAGCGCGAGGCCGCTGCCGAAGAGTATCGGCTGCTGATGCGACTGTCAGCGATGGTGCGCGGATATCGAACCGAGCTCGAACTCACGTTTGAGGCGCTGACCGAACTCGACGCGCTCAATGCGCGCGCGATTTTTGCCGAGCGCTTCGGCTGTATCGAGCCCGAGATCAGCGAGTGAAATTCAGCTAAACTGCCGCGCGTCATCCCCTGCTGGTCGCGACTGGACGGACCGTTGTACCGATTGATCTCCGTATCGGCGCGGGCCAGCACGGATTGGTGATCTCGGGACCGAACACCGGCGGAAAAACCGTCGCGCTCAAGACGCTCGGATTGCTTTCGTTGATGGCGCAAGCCGGAATCCTGATTCCTGCCGCGGCGGGCGCACGGCTCAAAATTTTCCGCAGTATTTTTGCCGATATTGGCGATGAGCAATCGATCGCGGCGAGTCTTTCGAGCTTCGCCGCGCATATCGTGAACATGACTGATATTGTCCGGTCACTCGACGAACCCGCGCTCGTGATCCTCGACGAACCGGGCGCAGGTACCGATCCCGGCGAAGGCGCGGCGCTTGCCATCGCTCTGATGGACTATCTGGCGGCGCGCGACTGTATCGTGGCCGTCGCGACCCATTCGACTGCGGTCAAGCTCCATGCCTACTCGCGGACCGGCTTCGATGCGGCTGCGGTCGATTTTGATCCTGAACGGCTCGCGCCGCTTTACCGCCTGAAACCTCATACGATCGGCCAAAGCTATGGTCTCGCCGTCGCGCGACGGTTGGGCCTGCCTCCTGAAATCGTAAACGCCGCGGAAGCAGTGCTGCCCACCGGAAGCACTGAGCTCGCGGAAGCTCTGGAACGTTTGGAGCAGGAGCGAGCCGGATTGAAAGAGCAGATGGAACGGCTCATCGACCGCGAGCGCGTTCTGCTCGAGCGCGAGAGCGAAGCACTCAGAACGACCGCACGCGACCGCGCGCGATTAGCTTCGGAGCGGAGCGAATTACGCGAGTCTGGTACCCGGCTGATAGAAGACCTGCGGCGTGAAGGCTCGGAGGTGATCGCGGAACTGCGTAGCCAGAACAAAACCCGCCATGACTTGTCCCGCATGCTCGCCACGGCTTCGGCCAGATTGAATGAGACTACACCTTCCAATGCTGCTCAGGCGCCGGAATCCACCGAGCCGCTTCGTGCGGGCGATCAGGTGGAACTGGGCAATCTCCGCGGCGAGCTGCTGGCGATCGAACCGGGCAAGGCGGTTTTTGGTCGTGGCGGTTTGCGGATCGAGGTCGCACCGGAGCGGCTTCGCCGCGTGTCACGGGCACCCACCGCTATCACTCCAACAGTCGCAGTCTCATCCGCTCGCGACGTAAGCAGCGAAATCAATCTGGTCGGCGAACGCACGGGCGAGGCGTTGCGCAAGCTCGAGGATTTTCTCGATCAGGCTTATTTGACCAATCAGTCCGAAGTTCGTGTGATCCATGGGATCGGTTCAGGAGCGCTCAAGAAAGCGATCCACGATTATCTGGCAAGCTCGCCTTATGCGTCCGCCTTTCGTCAGGCCGAACCGCATCAGGGCGGCGCCGGAGCGACGATCGTAAAGATCGGCGACTAAGTCCTAAATCTATCGAAGCGCCTTCGGGTGCGCCGTCCAATCCTCTGGGACTGAGCCTCCATCGAGGATGCCTCAGTTTTGATATTTTCATTGTGGCATTCGCATTGCTCAATCCAATGAGAGGACGCGACGTGGAAATCGGCACTTAGGAACAAAATTGTAACAAATTAATCATTGAGCAACAGAGTGATAGCAGAAGCGATGATCTGCGAAGATCGTATGGAGTGCGCATCGTTGAGACAAACGGTAAATTTTGCTCCTTAAGATTTTGCAGAAGCTCAGAATCTCCCGGAACTGCTCATTTATGACAATAGCCTGCCCGGACTGCGGAACATTGGAGGAGCTTCCGCGACTCCCACCTAATAGCTAAGTCACTCTGCGCAATCTGCGACGGCAGACTCGAACTTACCGCGGACGCACGATTACTGGCGCACTTGGATGTGCGCTGGGGACATTCCTTCTGTTATTTCCCGCAAACCTCGTCCCGCTGATGAGTGTCACATTACTTGGAATGCAACGGGAGGACCGTCTCGGTTCAGGGGTGATAGCAGTCTGGCACGAGGGTTGGCCAGTGCTCGCCATAGGAGTCGGGCTTTTCGCCGTGGTTCTGCCTTTCATCCGATTCGGTCTGCTGAGCGCCGTACTTGGCGCGATTCGTCTGGGCCATCGTCCTTTTTGGCTAGGGCCGGCTTTTCGCTGGGCGATGTGGCTCGATTTATGGGCGATGCAGGACGTCTTTCTACTTGGATGCTTTGTCGGTTACAGCCGTATCGCCGCTAATCTAAATGTAACGATCGAGGCGGGCGGCTACTGTTTTATCGCTGCCGCGCTCCTATCGATGATTTCGCGGGCCGCGCTTGACCGTCGAACAGTCTGGCGCGAGATCACGCCCAATCAAAGAGTCGCGCCGCTCGCTAACAACTCACCGGCAATATCTTGTATCACTTGCGATCTGGTAATGCCCGCTGCCAGCGAAGGTCAGCGGTGTCCGCGATGCGGCGCGTACCTGACAGCACGCAAGACCGACTCACTCGTCCGCACTATCGCGTTGGTAATAGCCGGTTTCATTCTTTTCTGGCCTGCGAATTTCTATCCGATGAACATAGCGTTCGAGGGTGGAAATTACGTGTCGTATAGAATTATCGATGGAGTCCGGGAGCTATTCCGAGCCGGGTTGGCGCCGCTTGGCATCTTATTTTCTGCACAAGTATCGCCATTCCCGTCGTCAAAATCCTCGGACTGGCCTGGTGTGTGATCTCGGTGGTACGCCGCTCGCGCAAACATCTGGTTGCGAAAACCAGGCTGTACCGACGCGATCGATGAACTGGGACGCTGGTCAAATATGGATCCCTTCACAATCGCGGTCTTTGTACCGCTGATGCACTTCGATTCGTTGGTCTCTTCCCAAGCGGCGCCCGGAGCGACGCCGTTCATTCTCGTCGTCGTGTTTACGATGTTTGCATCCATCGCTTTCGATCCGCGCTTGATGTGGGACGCCGCAGAGGAACACCACGATGAGTGAACAGGGCGACGCTGGAACCGTGCAGCGCACCCATGCGGCGGTTCATCGCAGCAGATGGCCGGATGGATCTGGGCGGTACCGATCGCGGCGCTTGCTATCGCTGTCTGGCTCGCTTTCCGCGCCTTTATCAATCGCGGCGTGGATATTACGATTGAATTCAATCAGGCCTCCGGCATGAACGCCGGCAACACTGACGTTAGATATCGTGGATCTGAAGATTGGCACGCTGACCGGTCTGTCACTTACCACAAGATGGTCAACACGTAGTGGCCAAGATAAAAATCGATAAATACATCAAGAAATATCTCTTCACCGGCACACAGTTTTGGCTCGAAGGCGCAAATCCCAGTTTGAGTGATTTGTCCTCGCTTAAAGGAGTCATAACCGGACCAACTATAATTCTGCAGCCTGGTGATGGAACTCCGAGCCGCCATTTCGTCGGGCTCGATCATCGTCCGAGTATTCTTCAATCGCGAGATAAGCTGGTGCATTATACGATGTCATTTGAGGGCGCTGTCGGACAGATCGGCTCGGATGCGCCGGTCACTTTGCGCGGATTTACGGTCGGCATGGTTGAAGGAATCGCACTGAACTATGACGCTGCCACCCATCAGCTCGAAACTCCGGTAACTATTGCGCTGGATCCCAAGCAATTTCATATTCGAGGTGGAATCCAACCAGTCAATGGCCAATGGAAACCGGTAATGGACATGGTTCTTGAGCAACTTATAGGCGAGGGAATGCGCGGCCAGCTAACTCAGAGCCCGCCTTTGGTCGGCAGCTATAATGTGTCGCTCGATTTCGTTGCGGGCGCATCGAATGCCCATTTAACCAAAGTCGGAAGTATGACCCAAATTCCGACAGCATCGACTAGCGGCGCTAATTCAATTATTCAACGGGTCAACAACGTGCCGATCGACAAGATCGCTCAGCAGATTCTCGAAATAACGAATCAAGTAAGAGAAATTGTCTCGTCACCGAGCCTGCACGATAGCATCAAGCATCTGGATCATACTCTGGCGGACCTCGACCGCACCGTCCGCATTGCGGGCCCTCAGATCACACAATTCGTGCGTTCCTTGCGCGAAACAGCAGGTGAGATACTCGATCGGCCCGAATTAGTTCATGAGAGCGGCGCCAACGCGCTCATCATTGATGATCGCGATCGCTGGGGTGCGCCGCTCGGCGAAATGGCTCGCAATGTTCTCGCTCAAGACTTGATGAAGCGCTTGCCCCAAAGTGCGGTCATTTTGCCTGATGCTCCCGCGCCGCCTTCGGCGGCGCATCTGGTGGTGAATGTCGCGAAGTTCGACGAGACTGCCGATGGACGAGTAAAACTCGATGCTACCTGGACCTTGCTGCACGGCAATCCAGCCACGCCGATCTTGAGTCGCGATGTAACTCTGGAATGCAAAGCTTCGGGCGATGATGCTGAATCGCAGGCTGCCGCTATGAGCCAGCTTCTAGGACAGCTTGCCGACTCAATCGCGACGAATCTCCCGATGAAATCGCTGGTCGGGTGATTGCAGTCCTGGACTCAGTGCGATGCGCATTCTGCGCGCCATGTGCGATCGATGATCGGATCGTCCTAAAAATCCCCTCTATAGTTCAATCTGATCATCTACTAAAGACTCGACGATCGTGGTCTGATCTTCCGAGATGTTTACTCTTACATTGCGACTCGTTTCAATTTTTGGTCTGATTTTATTAGCTGGTTGGATTAGGGCGCGCTCTGCGCAGGCCCAGACCATATCGCAGGCGGCATTATCGCCAATTTCAGCGCCTTCCCCGATACCGTCCCGCTCCACCGGCGTGAATCAGTCAAAAAACGCCACAGCATCTCCTGGCGCGACTATCACATCAGTCCCAACGCATCAGCCGTCCGCCAGCGCGTCCCCGGCTAAATCGAGAGTCGATCGTGCTGCGGTGATCGCATATCTGAGTGAAATGATTACTTGGCGTCGCAGCGTCGGCGATTTGGCGGTGTACGTTACAAATCCCGATGAAACACTTTTTGCTGCCGACGCCCGCCAGATGGCGGATGAAGTCCTGAAGCTGGCGTTCGACTTCGCACGGGCGGTAGCGCTGGTAATTCAGGATCGGGCCAAAAACGCGATCGGTAACAATCAACCTGAAATGGCGCCATCGCCCGAAAAAACCCCCGAACCGGAAACTACTACCGGAATTCCCGTGATAGATGCTCTGCGCGCACGGCGAGATCAGGTCCAAACCACTCTCGTTCAGCTAAATGCTCAGCAAAAAGATTTACAAAACAAGCTATCGCGGGCAGCGGCTAAGAATCGGACTACCATGTCCGGCGAGATAGTCGCGATTCAAGCCCAGATCGAACTCGCGCAATCACGCCTCGAATCGCTTAACGCGATGATCGATTTCGAGTCGAGCACCGCTCAAAAGAGCGGGTCCCCTACTGCATTGGAAGCCCAAATTGACGAGCTCGAACGTTCTATTCCGCAAACTAAGGCGGCGAACGTGCCCGCTTCGCGATCAGTTAATTCCATTGATGCCGCTGCCTCTGCCGGAATCGTGGGGCGGCTTGAGTTACTGCTCAGTCTTGCGCGCAAAGCACAAACGCTCAGTTCAGCCATTGATAATACTCACAAATTGAGCCAGATCGGCCACAGAATTGCGTAGCAATTTAGTTGGAATCTTAGGCGAAATCGATCAGCGCGGCTTGTCACAAACTTCGCGAATCGGCTCAGTTGATCTCGCGACCATCAAGCAGACCAAGCTCGAATTCGAGAATCTCACGCATCGCAGTGAACTGGTCACCAACGCAATTTTACCCTTGTCCAAGCAGCTGGTCATTTTAAATCTCGATTCCGCCAATCTTCTACACTGGCGCGGAAATGTACATCGACAATTTAATATTGTCTTGCGCGGCTTGCTGATTCGCGTTGCCATCATCGTTGCGCTACTGCTCGTGATATTCATTGCAGCCGCAGTCTGGCGCAAACTGACCTTTCGCTATGTGCAGGATTTGCAACGCCGTTCCCAGCTGCTGCAATTGCGACGGCTCGTAGTGATTGTCGCGTTCGTGCTGGTCGCGCTGTTTGGATTCGCTAATGAGCTTGGCACTCTAGCTACGGTGATGGGCTTTGCTGCGGCTGGCATCGCGCTCGCCTTACAAAATGTAATTATTTCGATTGCCGGATATTTCTATCTGAGCGGACGTTTCGGTATTCGTGTCGGCGACCGTGTGCAAATCTCCGGCGTGGACGGCGACGTCCTGGAAATTGGCTTTTTCAAGATGACCCTGCTGGAACTTGCGGGTGAAAATTCCGGGCGTCAGCCGACTGGCCGGGCGGTCATCTTTCCCAACTCAGTCGTATTCCAGCAAAACAGTAATTTTTTCCGCCAGCTTCCCGGATCAAACTTCATCTGGAGCGAGCTGCGCCTGACTCTAGCTCCGGAATGTGATTATCGGCTAGCCGAAAAACGTATCGATGAAGTCGTCAATGACGTCTTCGCCCGTTATCGGGATACTATCCAGAGTGAATACCGCGCAATGGAACGCGAGCTCAATATACGCATCGAAATGCCGCGACCGCAGAGCCGACTGGAATTGGGCTCGTCCGGTCTGGAAATCGTGATCCGTTATCCGGCGCGTCTAAGTAGCGCGGTGAAAACGTCAGATGAAATTACACGTCGCCTGGTCGATACTATTAAGCGTGAGCCCGGCCTTAAATTGGTCGCTCCAAGTACGCCGGCCTTGCAACCATCATCGGATTCCAGCCAGCCGGCCACATCGTCAACTGACCCCTCGAAGCGTTCCTCATCGCTAGACTCCGATACTCCAGCACCCGCTAAAACTGCTAGTCAAACTCCTGATTCTCAAAAAACGGGTGAGAAGTAAAATGGGTTACAGGGTGGGAGTTTGCCCCAGTGGATAGACGGCGCAAAGGATTAGAGTTTGAGCGGTCGCACTCAGATTATCAGCCGTCGGCCGCGTGAGTGAGACGTCCCATACTGCACCCAGTCCCAGAGCCGCCCGCGTCGTTGGCGTGATAGGGATTATCGCCGCAACCGGAGTTGGCAAACTCACCGTGCCGGCGGGCAAGTACATCAGCGAAAAAGTTGCACCACCCGGATCAGTCATTACTCTCCTCGATTCTCACTGCTTAATGTCTTTTCTAGGATCGCGCACTACTTCAGTAAGCACATATCCACTGATTATGTACTCCATAGACCATCGACCCTGTTTTAGCGCCGGTCGAAGTGCAGGCTGATGGCGGATTTGTGGGTGGATCGCAATCGGGGCAATAGAAGTGCCCCCCATTGGTGACGCTCGAAGGACTTGCCGCAAAGCTTAGACCCGAGCTAACGAACATTGTCCCGGCAGTTACATCGCCGCTGTTATTACGTAGCGGAGGTGTATAGCTACTCGTGCTTTGCCCTTGATCGTTGAATGACGTCGTTTTCCCAGCGACATTAGTAGCAAGTGCTGTCGTTGCACTGCCTTTCAGTACATCCCAACTGGCGCAATTGCTAATTCCTGTCCAACTAATCTGGATGTAGTTCGACGCGTTTAGCGTTGCCGGACCATTCGCTACGGTATTCGACGATGGCGAAAGATAAGTAGTGCCTCCATTATAGTCATGACAGACAATATAGTATGGGCCATATGGCGAGCTTCCTGTTGTGCCTACTACTGTAATTACTGGCGCCGCGGGATTTGGTAGCGCAGTAACCGCAAGATGCTGTAGGCCGCCAGTGAAGCTTGGTACGCCGCCAAACGTTGTGTTACCGCCTATCGTCCAGTTATTCCCGATGGTCTGAACCAGATTCGCCTGATTGGACCAGGCTACGCCAGTCGGCGGACTTGATTGTGGCGGAGTGGTGCTAAATTCAGTTTCATCGAACAGTACGGTGCCCTGCATCGCTTGACTACCGAAAGCGCTGCTCGGCAATTGCAGATTAACTATTTCCGGCGTTCCGCTGTTCACGGACAGCGCTGTGCCGCGAATCGAAACGTTGCCTGTACTCTGAGGTGAGATAGTAATCAGTGGGGTCATGCCTGCCGACGTCAGACCCCCGCCAAACACATTGATTGACGAATT
>CAWHOQ010000023.1:0-74916 GCA_963831065.1 uncultured Pseudomonadota bacterium | reverse complement strand
GGCAACCGGCAGTTTGAATCTTGCGATCGACGCGCCGCGATCGAGAATCGGCGGCATATAGCGGCCGCCGCCCGCGCGTTCGATAGTCGCGGTCCACTCGCCCACGGTTCCTCCCGCCCGAACCAATTCGAGCGTAGGCTCCATCGTCGGGAGTTTTTGACGAATCGCGCGATCGAGTTGTTCCTGCGCGGCAGCTATCGCCGTTTGGTCGCGAGTCGCGCGCCACGTGCGCAGCGACCCGATACGCGTCCGAGTCTCTGCTGCACGATCATGTGAATCTTCAGCCGCAGAGGGCCCCGTCAGGCCAATCTCTCCGGAAAAAGCATTTACGCCAATTTGCATAATTTCAGCTGCTTCAATTCGTCGCTGCCGCTCAGCCAGCATCCGCGTCAATTGCGCGCTTATAGTAGCTATTGACTGAGTATATCCAGATTCGCGCAATTCGACTGCAATACGTCGCGCGCTCGTGATGGTTTCATTAGTAAGCCCTTCGATAACCGTACTGCCGGCAAAAATATCACTGTAATCGGCGATTCCTGTTTCATGCATCAAGACCTGCTGGGTGCGAAGCCCAATCAACTGCTCGGCTTCGTCCGGCAGCGCCATTGCTTCGCGAAATCCCGGCAATTGCAGCGCATTGACTCGAGCATCAGCCGAAAGCACTACCGGGAGCGCCTCGTATGCAATACGCATGATATTTACTTCAGGCTGCTGCTCGGTGAGCGTTAATGACCTCACCTGGCATCCCGCGCGAAATACTACGTCTTTGATGCCATACTCATCGCTACATAGTTCGCGCCACAATTTGAAGTACGCGCGAATCTTACAAATCTCAGGAACCAATTCAATTCCACTATTAATAAAGAACGAAATCCGCTTGACGGTTTGCTCGAAGGCTTGCGGCGTGAATTGTGGCCGCAGTTCATCGAGGATCATCAGGGCATTAGCAAATGCATAACCGATTTCCTCGACCGGGCCGGCGCCACTCTCCATATAATGGTAACCGCAACAGTTAATTGGATTCCAATTCGGGACACGCTCCACCGCAAAACGAATTAGTTCCGTCGAGAGCCGGAACGAGAGTTCCGGATCGAAAATCGAGGTGCCGCGTGCGACAAACTCTTTCATCAGATCGTTTTGGGTTGTGCCGCGCAGCTCGGTCCAGGGAATCCCGTGCTTCTCAGCGACCACCAGATATAACGCCAGGATGAAGGGCGCGGTCGCATTGATCGTCATCGAGGTGTTGATCTGATCGAGCGGAATCCCCTCGAACAATTGCTCCATATCCTGCCAATGTGCGATCGACACACCCGCTTTGCCGACCTCGCCCGCGGCGATCGACGCGTCGGGGTCATAGCCATTCTGAGTCGGAAGATCGAAAGCAATGGAAAGTCCGCGCTGGCCCTCTTTGAGATTGCGTCGAAAGCGCTGATTGGCCTGTCGCGCATCGCCGAATCCAGCGTACGTTCGGATAATCCAGGGGTCGCGCCGCGGCTTGCGGCTGCCGCTCGAATCTGTGGCTTGGGGCATCTCCTTCCTCCGGCTTCCAATCAGCGAAATCGCGAAAGTGAGCGTAATCGCGTCAGCCGGGTGACGCTAGCTATATTCCGTCGATGTGATGGTTAGGATATTGATACGCAGGGCCCGGAATTGGCGGCCGGCTACTTAGTCAAGTGGCACCTTGGCCTCTGCCAGTCGAATGACTGGCGCATGAACTTGACGCCGTAGTATCGCACTGCCGGCCCGTTCGCGACTGCGTCGCTTGAGCTCCGCTTCGACTATCTGCTCGATTAAGTCCAGGTGCTTCAATCCGGGGATGCCGCGCGCCCGCTCGATCATTCTGGCGATATCGGTTTTCTGGTAAGCCGCGGAGGTTGTGCGATTGAGGACGACGCAAGCGGTCGCGAGGTCCATCGAAGCGAGCTTATGATGAATTTCGATGGTTTCGGTAATCGCGAGCGGTTCGGCTACGGTAACGATCACTACGGCGCATTTCTCCGGATTACGAAATAGACGGGCGACTTCAAGCGCTTCGCGTCCGACGAGATTACTCGCAAACGTGCTCTCCGCAGCAAAAGGCATCTCAATCATATTCAGCGCCTGACCGCTCGCGGGCATATCGACGATCACGCTATCCCAGCGGGGCTGGTTCGCCGGCCGCCGCTCGATCTCATTGTAAATCTTCCCCATCATCATGAGTTCGCGCAGCGCGGGCGCCGCGTGAACGAAATACTGGTAGAGCGAACTCGCAAACACCGCGCGCAGGACCGGACGCGCCACCACGAAGCTCAGGTATTCCTCCAATGATTGTTGGCGCTCAAGCCACATCGCGAAAAGATTCGGCGCGAGTTCCAGCGGCGTGAAATTCGTCTCCTTGCCGCATGATGCGGCGATTGGACGGCGTGAGTCAGTTTCCATGAGCAATGTTCGATAACCGCGCTCGGCCACAATTCGCGCCAGCGTGGCCGCGACCCGGGTGCGCCCGACCCCGCCCTTGCCGACGATCAGGAGCACGCGACGCCGCATTAATTCGCCAATCACTCGTTGCGATTCAGCCGACTGCTCGAAGCCGTAAGCGCCTGAATCAGACTTGTCCGATTGCGAATTCAGACGGCTTTGCCGGCCGGTTCGACCAGTGGCTGGCCCTTTTCGACGATAAGGAATGCAAGAATGCGTGCTGGTTCGGTCGAGCTTTTGTTACGTGCCACGCGATGCAGCACATGCGGGGGTTCGTACCAGGAATCACCCTTGTGATAGAGGATTGGCTGAGCCGAGTTCAAAGCAATCTCGACCGCACCCTCCAGAACGTATCCAAAGACCGCGCCGGGATGCCGATGCGGCCGCGAGGCTGCGCCGGGAGCGTAATCAACCACTACCACTGCCGCCGCATCATCGCCCATCGAGGTGGGTAATGGCTGCATCATTACCTGACGGACCAGCACTCCCTTACCGATAGGGATAGTGGGCGTCGATGGTTGCTTGGCTCCGCTCGGAGTCGGCTCGGCAAGCGCAAGTTGCTGAAAAACCTTGGGACCCAAGAAGGCCGACGCGAGCGCGAAATTTTTGATTATCTGCCGCCGAGTGATCACTTGTTGGAGACCTATTGGAGACCTAGAGGAAGCGCCGGTTCTGATGCTCCTCCGGAATCGAAAGACCGAGCGCATCCAGCTTGCCATCAACATATTGTTTGTAACTCTGGCGAATCTCGGCGTTGCCGACGCCCTTCAAGCCCCATCGAATAAACTTTGGAGTGTTTGGCGAGTCAGAGCGCCCGAACATGTCGAGCGCAGCGGAATACCATTTCGGTAGGAGCTGCTGCGCAAGAATCCTGCCTTTGCGGTCTGCACAAATCTCCTGCAGGAAATGATAACCCATCTCCGAATGTCCGAACTCGTCGCGTTCGACTGTTCGCGAAATTTTCCTGAGCGGCATGTAACTCGACTCGCGCCAATCACGCGCATGGAACGCGCCATTCAAATCGATCAGAAAGTGGAAATAGGCGTCGTCCGCCCAGCTCTCTTTCGGCAAATGAAATGCATAGTGCGCGTAAGGCACGTCGCGCAGTGCAAATTCCGTATCGAAGCCGACCGCTAACCGATGAAACATGATCGCGTGCTTGAGCTCTTCGGCCAAATACTCGGCTTTGAGCAATTTCGCGGCTGGATTCGGCGCCAGTACTTCCGCCGCTTCGATACAGGTGCCCATCAATCCGAGAAAGCTCTTGTTGCCGGCGCGCTCGCCCTCATGGCGCAGCATCTTCATCAGCAGTGTCTTGTATTCCTCCGGCAACTCGTCGCCTTCGTCGAATACATACTCAGGCCGACTAATCTTGCAGC
Organism: uncultured Pseudomonadota bacterium; assembly: GCA_963831065.1. Lineage (GTDB taxonomy): Bacteria > Desulfobacterota > Binatia > Binatales > Binataceae > JAJPHI01. The sequence continues at coordinate 71,080 of CAWHOQ010000023.1, read as the reverse complement.
TCAAGTCGGGCAGCGGATCGCCCTCAGCGTAAATCCGGGTCCAGAATGGCCAGAGACCCGCGCCACGCTCGCGACGAAGTTCATCTATCCCGCCCTGATTGTATTCGGTTTCGCTCAGCGCCATGACAAACTCCATTAGCCCTCGACAAATGATTTTCGCGCCGAGGCGCTACGCGCCGCATCAAGCAACTCTGCTCGCTCGATTTGATGCCCGCATTTACATCCAAGCAAGCCCACTGCATACAGCTCGAATTGATCATCCAGTAATGATTTTGCCATTCCGGCGAGCAGCTTGTCGCCGACTGCACCGAGCGGACTGCCGCATTTCGCGCAGCGCAGCCGATAATAGGTTCCATAGGTTGCGACGCCTTCGAGATCAATTCCCCAAGGCTCATAAGCCGCGCGAATTTCTTTGAGGATTTCATTCATTGCGGGATATTTCTTCGGCAGCCAGCTTGCGCTTGATATCCTCGCGCAGGTCTTTTTTCGAGATCTTGCCGACCGCAGTCGTTGGAAACTGATCGACAATTTCAAGCCGTTCCGGCAATTTGTACTTTGCGATCCGTTTCTCTTCAAGAAAAGTGCTCAGCCCTTGAAAATCGAGCATCCCGCTCGCTCGCAAGATCACATAGACACAGGCGCGCTCGCCCATAATTGGATCAGGCATCGCAACCACCGCCGCATTCTGCACTGCCGGATGGCTCAGGATGAAATTCTCGACCTCCTCAGCGCTAATCTTCTCCCCGCCGCGATTAATCAGGTCTTTGCGCCGCCCCTCGACAATAAAATTGCCGCTCGGATGAAGCCGTACAAGATCGCCAGTCCGATAGAAGCCGTCGGCAGTAAACCCGCTACGGTTCGCTTCTTCGGCTCGATAATATCCTCGAATGGTATAAGGACCGCGTGTGAGCAGTTCACCCGGTTCACCCGGCGGAACTTCCTGATCGTGCTCATCGACGATCCGGAACTCGTCGGCTTCCGAGACCGGCCGTCCCTGTGTCTCGATAATTACCTCTTCGGGATCGGTCCGGCTGGTCGCACAGCACAGCCCCTCCGACATCCCATAAACCTGGGTTACTACCGGGCCAATCTCGTCGAGCACGCGGCGCGCCGTTTCAGGACTTAATCGCGCGCCGCCGACCGCGAGCGATCGCAGCGAGGAGAAATCGGTACGTTTGAGACCTGGATCATTCAGCCACGTCACCGCCATCGCGGGTACTGCACATATCCAGGTAACTCGTTCCGCTTCGATCAACGGAAACACACTCGCCGCATCAATGCCTTGCGCGAGCACGATCTTCGCGCCGTTGAGCAACCCCGGCTGGATCGCTCCGGCAAGCGGAAAGTTGTGCATCATCGGGAGCGCAACCAGCGCCACTCCATCGCGATCGTAGCCGCTTTTCGAGGAGAGCAGATACGAATTGTAAAGATAATCGTCGTGTGTACGCGGAATCACCTTGGGCAGGCCGGTGCTGCCGCCCGAAAGTTGAAATACCGCGATTGAATCGGGCTGTGGCTTAATCCGATCGAGCGCCGCCGCTCCGATCCGCTCTTCAATACGATCATTTAGTAAATCGGCAAAGCTGGTCAGGCCGTCACGCGAGGTTTCGCCGCTCACGATTACTTCGCGCATCGATGGGAGCGCGCCACGCAACTGTTCGACCATCGCAAGATAGTCGAACCGCCGATAATTTGACGGTATCACCCACGCGTATGCTTCCGTGAAGCGCGCCAGATGCTCAATCTCGTTATGGCGATGAGCCGGCAGGCAGGCGATCGGAATCGCGCCAGTTTTCAGCGCGGCGAAATAGGCAATTACGCCTTCGAGCGAATTGGGTAACTGAAAGATGATCCGGCGGCCCTGACTGATACCGCGCGCCGCGAAATGCAGCGCCATTCGCTCGACCATCCGGCCCAGTTCGCGATAGGTGACCCGCCATGCTCCATCGATGACTGCTTCGCGGTCCAGATGCCGCTGAACCGACGCATCGAATACCTCACCGATCACGACTCCTTGCCAGTAGCCGCGCTCACGATAGCATGCGGCAAATTCGTCGGGCCACGGAATCACGCCATCAAGCATCGAGAGAATCCTCAGTTCACCCCGCAAGCCGGCCGCGATGGTCGCGACAAGTCTTACCAGCGAATCAGATTAGCGCCCCACGTCAGCCCGCCGCCGCACGCATTCAGCATCACCAGATCATTATCGCGAATACGTCCCGCTTCCAGCGCTTCATCCAGCGCGATCGGCACCGAAGCCGCCGAAGTGTTGCCATAGCGATCGACGTTAGTGAAGACCTTGTCGGGTCCGAGTCCCAGCCGCTGCGCGACCGCATTGATGATCCGCAGGTTCGCCTGATGCGGCACGATCAGCGCAACGTCTTCGAGCGCGACCTGTGCCCGCGAAGCGACTTTGCGTGAAACATCTTCCATGCTCTTGACGGCGATTTTGAACAGCTCGGGACCCTTCATGCGAATCGAGTCTTCGTTCTCGCGCCGAATCTCCGCGTCCATCGTGGTGCGGATTCCGCGATTGCGTACATAGAGCAGATCCCAGTATTCGCCGGACGAGCGCAGCAGGCTGCCGAGCACGCCGCGCTCACCGGCTCGCGCACCAGCACGGCCGCGCCGGCGCCGTCGCCGAACAGCACTGCCGTCGCGCGATCGTTCCAATCGACCATCGTCGAGAGCGCGTCCACGCCCATCACCAGCACGCGTTCGTAATCTCCCGCCCGCATCGACGCGTCCGCCACGCTCATCGCATAGATGAAGCCGGAGCAAGCCGCCGCGACATCAAATGCCGGAATCGTATCGATGCCCAACCGATGCTGTAGCTGGCACGCGAACGACGGAAAACCGAAATCCGACGAGACCGTGCCAATGATGATCGCGTCCAGGTCGGAAGCTTTCAGACCGGCGCGCTCAAGCGCGCTGCTTGCCGCGGTCGCCGCGATTTCTACCAGTGATTCGCCGCTCGTGAGCACATAGCGCTGCGCGATTCCGGTGCGTGTGCGGACCCATTCGTCCGAGGTGTCCATCCGGCGTGAGAGGTCTTGATTGGTGACAGGAGTTCGGGGCGTCGCACGCCCAGTAGCGACGATTCTAGAAGCCATAGTGATGTGCTCGTTCAGTTAGCGGCTGCGGGCCGAAATGCCAAAGTCGTGTTAGTCCCCCCGAAACCGAACGAGTTGTTCAGCGCCACGCGAATTTTCTTCTCGGCGCGGCCGATTTGGCACGTAGTCCAAATCGCATTCGGGATCCGGATATTCATAGTTGATGGTCGGCGGAAGCATCCGGCGTTGCAACGCCAGAATCGTGTACACCGACTCGATTGCACCCGCCGCGCCGAGCGTATGCCCGGTCATCGACTTGGTCGAGCTAACCGCGATTTTGGCGGCCTGTTCGCCGAACACATGCTTGATGGCCTGCGTCTCGGCGAGGTCGCCGGGCGGCGTCGAGGTCCCATGGGCGTTGATGTAATCAACCTCGTCGAGGGGTATTTCGCCATCAGCAAGGCAGAGCTGGATACATTTCGCGGCGCCGCGTCCCTCCGGCGAGGGCGACGTGATGTGGTAGGCGTCCGAGTTCGACGCATAGCCGACGAGTTCGGCCAAAATTGTGGCGCCCCGCTTCAAGGCAGAGTCCCGTTCTTCGAGGATCAATGAGGCGGAGCCTTCCGCGATCACGAATCCGTCGCGCTCGCGATCGAACGGCCGGCTCGCAGCCTGTGGATTATCGTTGCGCGTCGATAACGCCCGCATCGCGATAAAGCCGCCAACCCCGAGCGAACAGAGCGCGGCTTCGGTCCCGCCCGTAATCGCCGCGTCGAGATAGCCATGCCGGATCATCCGATACGCTTCGCCGATTGCGTGCGAGCCGGAAGCGCAGGCGCTGGTGGTCGTGATATTTTCGCCGCGCGCGCCGAACCGAATTGAAATCTGCCCGGGCGCGAGATTCGAGAGCAACTTCGGAATAAAAAAGGGCGTGATTCGCTTGAGCCGCGTCTCGAGAAACGTCAGATGATTCTCTTCAATCGTGACTAGGCCGCCGATCCCGTTACCAACCAGCACCCCTACCCGGTCCGCGTTCTCCTCATCGATCTTTAGCCCGGACTGCCGCATCGCCTGTTCAGTTGCCGCCACGGCGTACTGAATAAACAGGTCCATCTTGCGGACGTCTTTCTTTTCGATCCAATCGAGTGGATCGAAGTCGGGCACTTCTCCGGCGATCCGCGTCGGGAAATCTTCGACCTTAAAGCGCGAAATCGGTACGACACCCGAGCGGCCCGCCATCAATGCTTCCCAATTCTTCTCCACGCCGGTCCCTAACGGAGTAACCAAGCCGAGACCGGTCACCACCACGCGGCGATCAACATTTCGTCCCATCCGGACGCGATCCTCCTGACAGTGCTGACCATCAGATTTATCAGAAGCGGACGATTTGCAAAAACCACTGCCTCGGACCAATTGAAAGAACTGACGCCGGGCGACGGAGTCAGCTTGCTTGCTGACGCGCCCTGATGAAACAATTTATTATGTCCTCCATCGACCAGTTCGATTCATTCATTAAATTGGCCGACAGTCTGCGTGAATTGGAAGTAACCGTCGGAGCTGCGTCGCGACCAATAATTACCGAAATAAGAAGCCGACTAGTCGAAGCTGTAGCATTTCGCGACAAAGGTGATATCACAGCGGGAATTGCCACCCTTCGTCTTGCGATGGAGCAATTGGCCGCCCTTGCCGGTACACTCGATCCCTCAGAAGGTGCGCTGATGAAGATGATCGCGCAGCGCTTCGCCGGTGCGCTTGCTCAGGACGATCGAGGCACGGCTAAGGAATCAGTGAACTTTATGCGCCATCGCGCCGGTGATCCGAAGGACGATCCAAATACCGATTGGTAGGCCAATCTGCCGCAGCGCGCGCATTCCAACTCTACAGAAGAGGACTATTTAGTGGCTTCCGCATCCGAAACCAAACCAATTCCCGGCAATCTCGATCAACACTGCATCAATTCGATTCGCGTACTCGCGATCGACGCGGTGCAGAAAGCCAATTCCGGACATCCGGGTATGCCGATGGGGATGGCGCCGGTGGCTTATCTGCTCTTCACCCGCTTCATGCGGCACAATCCCAGGAACCCGCATTGGTACGGACGCGACCGCTTCGTGCTTTCCGCCGGCCACGGCTCGATGCTGCTCTACAGCAGTCTCTATCTGACCGGCTACGATCTGACGCTCGACGATCTGAAGCAATTCCGGCAGCTCGGCAGCAAAACGCCGGGTCATCCGGAAAGCCACATCACGGCGGGCGTCGAGACCACGACCGGACCGCTCGGGCAGGGCTTCGGCAACGGAGTCGGGATGGCGATTGCGGCCAAGCATCTCGAAGCGCGTTTCGAGCGCGGCGGCTCGGGCCTGTTCGACCAGCGAATCTTCTGCATCTGCGGCGATGGCGACCTGATGGAAGGTGTATCGAGCGAGGCCGCTTCGATTGCCGGTCATCTCGGCCTCGGCAACATGATCTATCTGTATGACGACAATCACGTCACCATCGACGGCCATACCGACCTCGCATTTTCTGAGGATGTCGTCCGGCGCTTCGACGCCTATGGATGGCATACGCAGGCGGTCGAAGACGCCAACGATCTCGACGCGTTGACCCGCGCGATCGATGCCGCCATCGCAGCCAAAGATCGTCCATCATTGATTCGTGTGCGCAGCCATATCGGTTATGGCAGCCCGAATCGTCAAGATAGTTCTGAAGCACATGGCAAGGCGCTCGGTGTCGAAGAGGTCAAGCTGACGAAGGAGTTCTACGGATGGCCGACCGAGCCGGCCTTTTACGTTCCTGACGACGCGCTGCACGAATTTCGCCGATGTATCGAGCGCGGCGCGGAGCTGGAGAAGCGCTGGAACCGCGACTTCGACAATTACGCCAAGACCAACCCCGAGGACGCCGCCGAGTTCAAAGCCGCGCTTGCCCGCGAATTACCCGCCGGATGGGACCGCGACCTGCCGGTCTTCACGCCCAAAGATTCCCTTGCAACCCGCGAATCCGCCTCGCGCGTCGAGCAGGCGATTGCGAAGCACGTCTGGAGCCTTTTTGGCGGCGCAGCCGACCTCAATGAATCGACCTTTACTGATATCAAGGAAGGCGGCGACTTCGAGCGGCATAACTACTCCGGACGCAATCTTCACTTCGGCATCCGCGAACATGGAATGTGCTCGATCTTAAACGGGATCGCACTTCATGGCGGCTTCATCCCGTTCGGCTCGAGTTTCATGGTCTTCACCGACTATTGCCGCCCGTCGATCCGGCTCGCTGCCCTGATGGGCTTGCAGGTGATTTTCGTCTTCACCCACGATTCGATCGGGCTCGGCGAGGACGGTCCCACTCATCAGCCAGTCGAGCAGCTCACAAGCCTGCGCGCCATCCCGAATCTCACCGTGATCCGTCCGGCTGACGCCAACGAAGCAACTGAAGCGTGGCGCGTCTCGATGACGCATAAGAACGGCCCGCTAATGCTCTCGCTAAGTCGGCAGAAGCTTCCAACTTTTGACCGCTCCGTGATGGCGCCGGCGGCGGGACTCACGCGCGGCGCATACGTTTTGACCGAGACGAAAGGTAAAACCCCGGACATTATTTTGATCGCAACCGGCTCCGAAGTGTACCTGGCGGTTAATGCGATGGCTGAACTGGAGAAACGCGGACACGCGGTGCGTGTCGTCAGTATGCCGAGCATGGAACTGTTTGAACAGCAGGACAAAACTTATCGTGATTCCGTGTTGCCGCCCGCCATCACGCGACGTCTCGCAATCGAGGCCGGCTCGCCGCTTTCCTGGTATCGATGGGTGGGTCCGGATGGAGACATCATCGGGATGACCACCTTTGGCGCGTCAGGAGCCTTCCAGGACGTCTTGAAGCATTTCGGCTTCACGTCGGAAAATGTCATCGAACGATCGCTGAAATTGCTGTCGCGGTAGTCACCGCTGACTACAATCCGCGTGCCCTCGGGAGCACTTGAACTATGAGTAAAAGCGAAAATCCACTCCGCCAGCTCGAAAAATTCGGACAGAGTCTCTGGCTCGATTACATCCGCCGCAAGCTGCTGTTCTCCGACGATTTCCGCCGCCTGCTCGATGATGACGGCTTGAAAGGCATGACCTCCAACCCGACTATCTTCGAAAAGGCAATCGGCGGCTCTGACGATTACGATGAGCAATTCAATCCGCTCGCGCATTCCGGCGCGAACGTTGACGAGCTTTATGAGGCGCTGACCACCGAGGACATCAAGACCGCGGCCGACAAAATACGACCGGTCTATGATCGCACCGAGGGCCGCGACGGCTTTATCAGTTATGAGGTTTCGCCGCTCCTCGCCAATGACACCGAAGGCACGATCGCGGCGGCGCACCGTTATATCAAGATGATCGACCGCCCGAATCTGATGATCAAAGTGCCTTCGACTCCGGCCGGTATTCCAGCGATCGAACAGCTTATCAGCGAAGGCCATAACATCAACATCACGCTGATGTTTTCGATGAAGCACTACATCGCGGTCGCCGAAGCTTATCTTCGCGGCCTGGAGCGTCGTGCAAAAGCCGGCCAACCGATCGACCGCATCGCTTCGGTTGCGAGCGTATTCGTCAGCCGCGTCGAGACTCTGGTCGATAAGCGTCTCGATGAAAAACTCAAAGCTCACGCCGATGAAGCAATCGCCGCTTTACGCGGTACCGCAGCGGTCGCGGGTACCCGGCTCATCTACCAGAAATTCAAAGAGATTTTCAGCAGCGACCGCTTCAAGGCGCTCGCGGCCAAAGGCGCCCGTGTCCAACGACCGCTCTGGGCTTCGACCGGCACCAAGAATCCCGCTTACAGCGATATCAAGTACGTGCAGGAATTGATCGGTCCCGATACCGTTAATACGATGCCCCCGGCCACGATGGACGCGTTTCGTGATCACGGCAAACCGCGCAACACCATCGAAGAGGATCTCGCCGGCGCGCGCGAGACCGTCAAGCGACTGGCCAGTGCAGGAATCGATCTCGACGCGATCGGCGACGAGCTCCAGAACGAGGGAGTCGATCTGTTCGCCAAGTCTTTCGACGATCTCCTCGGAACCATCAAAGGCCGTCTGATCGCGATTACCGACGGTTCGCACGATCGTCAGACGATCAGCGCTCCGGGCCATGAAGGCGCGATCAAGGAAGTTTCCGCCAAGCTCGATAAAGAAGAATTTTCAGCGCGATTGTGGCGTAAAGACCCGGCGCTCTGGAAGAGCGACCCGGACCATCAGAAGATCATCCGTAATGCGCTCGGATGGTTGAGCGTGCCGGAGTTGATGTCAGGCAAGGTCGCCGAGTTGCGCGATTTCGCCGACGAAATCCGTAAAACCGGCATCCGCGATGTCGTGCTGCTCGGGATGGGCGGTTCGAGTCTCTGTCCCGAGGTTTTCGCGCGGACCTTTTATAGTGAGTCCGGCTATCCGCATCTCCACGTGCTCGATTCGACCATTCCGGCGCAAATCAGCGCGATCGAAAACCGCATCGATCTTGTGAACACGCTCTTCATCGTGTCGAGCAAGTCGGGCGGCACGGTCGAGACTTTGTCGCACTGTGCCTACTTTTACACGAAGCTCGAGGAGCGTCGCAGCATCACGGCGGGCCGCAACTTTATCGCGATTACCGATCCCGGCACCAATCTCGAAAAACTCGCGACCGATCATGGGTTCCGTCATATCTTCCTGAATCCTCATGATATCGGCGGACGTTACTCGGCCCTTTCTTACTTCGGCCTTGTGCCTGCCGCGCTGATTGGCATGGACGTTTCCGGGCTGCTCGCTCGCGCAATCCGGATGCAACATAGCGCCGGCGCTTCGATCCATGCGCAAGCCAATCCTGCGGTGAGTCTCGGCGCGGCGCTCGGTGCGTTACAGAAGTCCGGTCGTGACAAAGTCACTTTCATCGTTTCTCCGCCGATCGTGACGTTCGGTCTCTGGGTCGAGCAATTGATCGCCGAAAGCACCGGCAAGGAATCGACCGGCTTGGTGCCAGTCTGTGATGAGCCGGTAGGCGCGCCGCAGGTTTATGGCAATGATCGAATCTTCGTCTATTTGCGGCTCGACAATGAAGCCGACCCGTCGCAGGATACGGCAGTCGAAGCTCTGGAAAAGTCCGGCGCGCCGGTCGTCCGGATCGCGGTCGCTGAACCGCTCGATCTTGGCGACGAATTCATGCGTTGGGAAATCGCCACCGCCACTGCGGGCGCAGTCCTCGGAATCGACGCTTTCGATCAGCCTAACGTGCAGGAAAGCAAGGATAACACCGGGCGTCTGCTGATGGAGTTCGAGCGCACCCATACGCTGCCCACGCAAAAGCCTTCCGCCGAGCATGGTGCGCTTGCGCTCTACTGCCCGCCGTCAACCATGACGCAGATCAGTGCGAATGCCGACTTCGACGGCATCTTGAAAGATTTTCTCCATCTCGCCAAGACGGGCGACTACTTCGCGACCATGGCGTACGTGATGCCGAGTCTGGCGGTCGAGCGTGAAATCGCTAAAATCCGCACCGCCGTCCGCGACCGTCTGAAAATCGCAACCACCTTCGGCTATGGTCCGCGTTTTCTGCATTCGACCGGCCAACTGCATAAGGGCGGTCCTAACACGGGATTGTTCCTGCAAATCACCCAGGACCATGATGACAATCCGCCGATCCCCGGCGCGCCTTATGGCTTTGCTACACTGAATCAGGCGCAGTATCTCGGCGACTACGAAGCCCTCCAGAATCACGGACGACGAGTGATTCGGGTCCATCTACACGGCGATCCCGATACCGCGATGGTGGCCCTCCGCCACGCGATCATCGATGCTTTAGGTTAACTGCTAGCGGGAACTGGACATGAAAGACCAACAGGTAATCGTCCTCGATACTGCCGAAGCAGTGGCAGTGCGAGCGGCCGAAGAGATCGCGCATTTGGCCGGTGACGCCATCTGCACCCACGGTGAGTTCACCTTCTGCCTGACCGGTGGTTCGTCGCCGGTCAGGACCTATGATCTGCTCGCGACGCGGTTTCATCACAGCATCGACTGGAGCGAAATGCAGTTCTTTTGGGGCGATGAGCGTTGCGTCCCGCCGGACGATCCGGCGAGCAATTTCGGGATGGCGAATCGCACGATGCTCTCGAAGCTGGGATTGCGGCCCGAGCAGGTTCATCGGATGCGTGGGGAAGACCCGCCTGAAGAAGGCGCGCAGGCCTATGAAGAGGAACTTAAAGCCTTTTTCAAGCTCACCGGCGGTGAGCTGCCGCGCTTTAATCTCGTGTTGCTGGGCCTCGGAGAGAACGTCCATATCGCGTCGCTCTTTCCTCATAATCCTGCATTGCACGAGAAAAACCGGCTAGCGATTGCGGTCGAGGTCGATGCGGCCCAGCGCCATCGTCTCTCGCTGACCGCGCCGGTGATAAACAATGCGGCTTACGTGCTTTTTTTAGTGGTTAGCGCGAAAAAGGCTCAGGCCGTGAAGTATGCGCTTGAAGGGCCGCACGATCCGGATAAGTTCCCCGCTCAACTCGTCGCGCCCTCTGATGGGAAGGTGCTCTGGCTGCTCGATAAAGACGCAGCGAGCCTGCTCTCCTGAAGCGATTAACTTCGGCTGCTCGTACAAACATCGCTTTCGATGCACACCTGCCATTCTTTCAACGCATCATGCAGCCCATTATCAAACTGATCCATTATCAGGCACTAGCTCCGCCCGTGTGCTGCTGTACCTGATGTGACTGCGTGCCCCGGTTCTAATCCGCTCGCTTTCTTATGTAATCGCGCCTCGGCACAATAGCTTCCATGGGATTCGTTCTTCGCCACTGGACCGCGCTCCTGATCATCCTGGTGATTGCGGGATGGGGCATTTTCTATCTGCCGTACACACCGTCTTATGCGATCTTTCAGCTCAAGCAAAAAATCGACGCCCACGATGGCGATGCTGCGGCCAACTATGTCGATTTTCAGCAGGTCGTGCGCAATGCCGGGTATGAGATGGTTCAAGGCGATAACGGCGGCAGTGGCCCCGATGCATCGAATCTTCTCGGCCAGCTGCTAGGCAAGAGCGCGGTCGATCTGTTCTCCGGCCCGATGGCGGGATTGCTCCGTCAGTGGGCGATTGATCAGGTGAATAATGGCGCGAAGCAGGTCCAGATGCCGCCGGCGGCAGTCGCGGGCGCGATCGCGTTGCTCCATCGCGATAATAATATCGCCTACACTCGATGGACCGATAAGAAGGGCCGCTTGTGGGAAGTCCGGATGGCGCGTGAGAACGGCGTATGGAAAATCGTCGAAGTCAAAAACATTCGCGCGCTTCTGAATAAACTTCAGCAACACGAAGAGAAGGAATTCAACAATCCGCCGTCGTACGGCGCTCCGGCGCCGCCGCCCGAGCCGCCACCGGTTCCCGGCGCTTAATAGCCGGAATCCGGCAGCAGCCCTGAATCGCTCAAATCGCGCGATAATTCGCGAAGGATACGGTTGACGATCGCGCTTTCGGATCAGTCACGACATTGATCACCGACGGTTTGCCGGAAGCTGCCGCGCGTTCGAGCGCTGGCCGAATATCATCGGGCCGTTCAACGTACTCGCCGTAACCGCCGAACACCTCGGCCATCTTCTCATAGCGGCTGAATCCGAGGTCACGTCCGGCATTCATCGTGCCCAGCCCGGCCCATCCGCCGTTGTTGCTGACGACAATCATGGCCGGGATGTTATGTCGGACCATCGTATCGATTTCCATGCCGTTCATGCCGAAGGAGCCGTCGCCACTGAGTACGATTACCTGCGTATTCGGCTTGGCCACTTTCGCGCCGAGACCGAACGGCACCGCGACGCCCATACATCCGTTGGGTCCGGCGTTCACGCGATGGCCCGCCACATTGGTCGGGATCGATTGACGGGCGAAATTCAGGATTTCGTGCCCATCGACCACGATAATCGCGTCGCGGTCCATGAAGTCGCGGACCTCTTTACACAGTCGCAGCGGATGAATCGGCTGGGCGTTGGAGTTAAGCAGCGCGACCGACTTTTCCTGCGCGCGCGTGTCATGGCTGTGCAGCGTTTTCGATCCACGCTGAATTGCGCTTCCCGCGAAAGGCGTCGCGCCCTTCGTCGATCATCTGGCGCAGGACTACTTTTGCGTCGCCGACAATTCCGATCTCCACCGGCCGGTTGCGCCCGATCTCCTCATCCGAGATATCGACTTGGATGATCTTGACATCCTCGGCCCATCGCGGCGGCAGCCCGAAACCGACGATAAAGTTGAGCCGCGTACCGACCACCAGAACGACATCGGCCTCTTTCCAGGCCTGATTGCGCGCACCCAGAAAACTCAGCTCGTGGTCTTCCTCGATTACGCCGCGTCCTTGCGGAGTGGTGTAGAACGGAATGCCTGCTAGCTCGACAAACTCTTTCAACTCCTGCATCGCGCCTGACCAGATGATCCCGGTGCCGGTCAGAACCAGTGGACGCTTCGCCTCGCGCAGCAGTGCGATTGCGCGACTGATCAGCGCAGGATCGCCCGAAATTCGCGGCACGCTATGCGGACGTTTGGGGAACAGGACTTCGCTCTCATCAACGCGGTTATAGAGCACGTCACCGGGCAAATCGACGTACACCGGTCCCGGCTGACCGCTGGTCGCGATTCGAAAAGCCTTATTGATGATTTCCGGAATGCGGCGGACGTCGATCACCCGTTCCGCATGTTTGGTGATCGGCTTGAACATTCCCACCTGATCCATTTCCTGAAATGCGCCCATCCCATCCTGCGAGACCGCGCTGGCGCCACCGAGCGCGACGACCGGAACCGCATCGAGGAAGGCATTGCCCACACCGGTGATCAGGTTGGTCGTACCGGGACCTGAAGCCGCGAAGCACACGCCCGGTTTGCCGAGCACGCGGCTGTACGCATGCGCGGCCATCGCCGCCGCCTGCTCATGCCGCACATCAACCGCGTGAAAATTCTCCAGCATCCTGCCGCGACGTCCACCATCGGACCGCCGGTAAGATAAAAGACTGTATCGACCTGTTCGTCTTTGAGTGCGCGCACTACGAGTTCGTTTCCGCTGACCTTGCCCATAACCGGTTCCTCCGCTCCTCTTCTGTACCGCTAATCGCAGTGCGTTTCCAAATGGAATATGTCTGGCAGATATGCTGATGCGTTCTGAAGCCCGTTACTGCTTAGCAGCCAGCAAGTCAGTGTGTTTGAAATCATCACCCTTATAGAGCAGCGGTTCGCCTTTGTCCTTCGCGAGAGCATAAGCGAAACAGTCGCCGAAATTTAGCTTCGCCGGATGTCCACTGCCTCTGCCGAAGTCCCGATAGGCTTCTCGTGCGATTCGGGCCTGAGCTTCGGTGACTGGTTCGATCAGCAGTCGGGCTTCCCTCACGAACTCATCGAATCGGCGACTGGCTATCGGATCTCGGCTACCGTCAATAATGATTGCGGCTTCTAAAAAATTCGCCGCCGAGATCCGACGGTTGGCAGCCCCGTCTCGATTGCTTTTGCACACGCCAGCGCCTCCGGTTCAGCGCGTAAAATTGCAATGATCGCGGAGGTGTCGATGATCATTGGGGCAATCCGCGCTCGTCATACAAAAGCTCCCCATGCTCACGGGATTTGGACGGTTCCTTGAGATGCCCCGCGCAATCCTCACCAATTGCGATGAGACGCTCTGCGAAACTCATCCCTTGAGCATGACGTATGCGCTCAAGCCGCTCTCGAATTGCTTTAGTAATCGCGACAGTCATGCTTTCGCCCGTCAGCTTTGCCAATTCTTCCGCCAGCCGATGTGTTTCATCCCGCTTGATGTTCAGCGCCGTATATTTACACCTTCAACCTAAATCATATGCTCGCAGTGCGAACGAACATCTCGGAATTTCATTGAAGAAAGATAGATTTAAGGGCTTGTGCTGGGCATCATGATAGAGCGAAGTTCGCAACTGTGCCGCAAAATCGGTAATACCGAAGCGCCCGCTAGGCGCTTAAACCCATTAGGATGCTGATGCGATTGTGCATCTGCTATGCAATTACCGGGAACCAAAATTATCGATCGTTATGTCGCTGGAGAGGTAGTCGGCCCTTCGCGCTGGGCGTCCTCTTATTGACTTTCGCGCTCGTCACCGGACGCCTCTTGAAGCTGACGGAGATGGTTGTCAATCACGGCGTAACGCTGGGCGACGTGATGAGCCTGATCGCGTTGATTATGCCGGCGTTTCTTGAGTTGACCTTCCCGATGGCGGTGCTGCTGGGCGTCCTGATGGGCTTCGGCAGGATGTCAGGCGATCGCGAATTGACGGCAGCGCGCGCTTGCGGGATAAGTCTTTATCGACTCGCCCTTCCCGTGCTCGGATTTTCGCTGATCGTGTATGCGCTTTCGAGTTGGCTCGCGTTCTCGGTACGCCCGTGGGCGAATTCTCATCTGCGCGAGCAAATCTTTGAGCTGACTCAAACCCGTTCCACCGCAGGTCTCAAAGAGAAGGTTTTCAATCGCAACTTCCCTGGACTTGTCGTGTATGTCGATCACATCTCGGCGAATGACGAGACCCTGCACGGCGTCTTAATCTCCGATGCGCGCGATCCAAAACAGCAAAATACTATTATCGCTCGTTCCGGGGGGATTATTCCGGATAAATCCCAACGTTCGATTACGCTGCGGCTGTTTAACGGGTCCCTGTTCGGGGTTGAAGCCACCAACGACGTTAGCCATATCACGAGTTTTCGTACTTACGATTTGAGTGTTCATCCGGAGGATGAGCTTGGGATTGCGCAGCAGGATCCAGAGGAGATGAGCGTCGGTCAATTGCGCACTGCGATTGCCGCGGCGCGGGCTTCGGGCAAGCCGGACCACGACGCCGAAACCGAGTTAGCCAGCAAGTACACTTTGCCCTTCACAACTATCCTGTTCGCACTCTTAGGCATCCCTCTAGGACTTAAACCGGCTCGCGGCGGACAATCGGAACGCTTCGGTGTCGCGATCGCGTTGTTCTTCCTCTATTACTCCCTGATGCGCGCCGGTGAAGCCTTGGCGCAACGCGGCGGACTGAACGCGTTCGCCGCGATGAGTCTGCCGGACGTCGTATTTGCGGCATTGGCGCTCTGGCTTTTCATCCGCGCCGCCTCTGATCGCGGCGATCAAGGCCGTGGCGCCGGTGATTTCCTGTGGGATTTCATTGAACGCTACGAGCGTCGGCGGGAGGTTCCGGCATGAGTGTACGCCCCCGCCTGTCGCCGACCATGGACCGCTTCTTAGGGACTCAATTCTTCGCACCTTTTGTCGTATGCCTCGCCGCGTTTACGATCGCCTATCTGCTTGGAGATATGTTCGATCGCTTCAATGACCTGATTCATTACGGCGGCTTTGGAGTGCTGGGACTGGAATATTTTGCGCTTAAAATCCCGCTGATCGTCTCACAATTATTGCCGGTCGCCTGTCTGGCAGGCGTGCTGCTCGGCTTCGCTCTCTTGAATCGCTCCGGCGAGGTGCTGGCTTGTCAGCAACTCGGCATCAGCCGACTGAGATGGCCACGCCGGTTTTGGCGGTCGCTGCTGTAATCGCGGTATTTAACTTCATCCTGAATGAGACAATTGTGCCGCTCTCAACCCGTCAGGCCCGCTATCTCTACGAGGTCGAACTTAAGAAACGTGAGATCAAAGGAGTGTTTGCCAATCAACGAATCTGGGTCCGCACTCGCGACGGATTTCTCTCGGCTGACCGCTACGATCCGCGCGCCCAAACATTGCGTGGAGTGACGCTTTATCAGCTCGGTTCCGATTACTCGCTGCATGATATCCAGCACGCAGCCACAGCCAAGTGGAACGGCGCTGGATGGCTCCCGGATAGCCCGACCGGCTTCAGACTGGACGCGAATGGTCATGTTTCCGCCGTGATCAAGGCCGGCGCATTTGGGCAATCGTTGAAACCCTCTGATCTGAGTCTGTTGCGGCTCGATCCTGAAGAATTCAGCTTGTGGGAACTGAATCACTATATTCGCGATCTGCGCCGCAAAGGCCTCGATCCGGGCGGCTACATTGTCGATCGTGATCTTAAATTCGCGATGCCGCTGGCGTGCATCATCATGGTTGCTTTGGGCGTCGCCTTGAGTCTCGATCCGCTGCCTCGCAGCCTGAGTCTCGGACGTAGTTTCGGCCTCGCGATCGCGATCGGCTTCGGTTACTGGCTGGCCTTCGGCTTGACCTCGTCACTGGGCCGCTCGGATATTATTCCGCCCTTGCTGGCGGCCTGGGTCCCGAACCTGGTGTTTGCCTCGATCGCGCTGGCAATCTTTCTCTTCGGCGAGGAGCGTTAGCGAGGTGTTGAGTATGGTGCTCAACACCTCGCGAAGAAAACCAGGGGAACTCTGCACAAGCCTAAATTGTCATCCTGAGCCGGCGAACAACGTGAGCCGTGTCGAAGGACCTCCGCGAAGCGATTCTAAAATAGTTTACTTGTGCAGAGCTTCTATAGCTGCTTTTCTTTAGTCTCCCTTGCGGGAGAGGTTACAGAGCGCGCTACCCGTACTACTGGGTGATCGATCCTTTCAGAGTCAGTTTAAGCGCACCAGTCGTACCATCGGCTGTACCGATAAGGGTTCCCCAGCCGGTTGCCGCATTAGAGGCGTTTAGTATGCCGAAACCGCCATTAATCAATCCGGCTTCCCGCTGGGGTGTGACGGCACTCAGCACCTGTGATATTGATAGTTTCGGTGAGCGAAACTTTCTTCAGCACGGTAGTTAGCTGTACGACTCCGAAAAAAGGCGTGCAGCCATCGGGGGGAATCGGCGTGGTAATATTTCCATCATCAGACGTGACGTTAATAATCGCTGATCCCTTGCCGGCCATGCTGCCGGTCACGGTGGCGCTGCTGGCAGCGAAGCAACGGCAATTGCCGCTCGGACAGATCGCATCGTAATCACCCGTTATGGCGCTGCACGCGCCGGTTACCGGGGGCGCGAAAGTACCTTTAAGGGTGGCGGATAGGGTCTTGGTTGTGGGTCCCGTGGAAGCGTCTTGGGCGAAGACTTGCGTGACGACCGTCGCGAGCATCACGATAGTAGCTACGAATATCCATCTTTTCATGGCGAGGTTCCCCCAACGGTGTAAGTGTAATGGTAGATGAAGCCAGAATCTCAACGCTGCGCACTGTATGCTTATTTGTGCTTATGAGTCAAGAGAATGGACTAATTGAATATAATTGCTCGTTATAGATTAGATTTGGATATTTCGTGATATGACCGACGGAACGTCTTTATCGCTGAATGATTCGCATGTGAATGACTTTTTACGCGTTGCACGTGTTGCCCATCTGGCGACTGCGACCGCATCCGGAGCGCCGCACAACGTCCCGCTCTGCTTTTGGTTCGACGAAATTTCACGGTTTTACTTTGTGATTGACGAGAAGCCTAAAAAATCAACCGGCCTCGCGATTAAGCGGATGCGCAATATCGCCGAGAATCCCCGCGTCGCCATGGTCGTCGATCATTATGAGGAGGATTGGGCGTCTCTTGCATACGTGTTGGTCCACGGTGACGCGGCGGTCGTTGAAGACCCGAATGAATACCTGCTTGCACTGCGCAATTTACGCGATAAATATCCGCAGTACCGTACGATGAGCCTGACTCCCGAGAATAATCCGATCGTTCGAATCGACGCGCTGCGCATCCACGCGTGGGGCGCGCGCTTCCGGACACCCTCCGCCTGATGGACCGCGTTGACGAAATTGCCGAGGCGCTCGCCGAGACACATCTCGACGGATGGCTCTTCTATGATTTTCGCATCAGTGACCCCCTTGCTTATCGGATTCTTGGCTTGCCGGAGACTGGCCTCGCAACTCGCCGATGGTTTTTCTTTATTCCCGCGGCTGAACGCCGCAAAAATCCTGCTTCAGTTAATCCGTCTCGGGCGCAGGCGCTGGTCTCCGCAGTCGAAGCCCATCGACTCGACGAATTGCCGGTGGAGCTTCGTCGAGTCTATCGCTCGGAGCGTGAGATGATTACCGGGCTGAGCGAGATGCTCCGAGGCTGTAAGCGGATCGCGATGAACTACTCGCCAAATTGCGCCATCCCCTATGTCTCGCGCGTCGATGGCGGGACGCTCGAACTGGTCCGCTCCTTCGGCGTTGAAGTCGTGACCGCTGCCGACTTGATTCAGCGTTTCGAAGCTGCCTTGACTCCGGCGCAGCTTGATGGCCATCGTCGCGCCGCCGCTCATCTTCGGCAGATTGTTGACGAGACGTTTTCTGAGATCGCGCATCGTGTACGGCATCAACTGATCTGTACGGAATACTCGATCCAGCAGTTCGTGCTTGAACGCATCAACGCTCATGGTTTGCGCACCGACGAGGCGCCGCTCGTTGCTGTCAACGCCAATGCTGCTAATCCACATTTCAGTCCATCAGCGGAACGAGATGCTTCAATAGGACGAAACGATCTTGTGCTGCTTGACCTTTTTGCCAAAGAGCTTCTGAGCGACAGCATCTATGGCGATCTCACCTGGATGGCCTATGTTGGCGATAGTGTGCCTCGCGAATATGCCGACGTCTTCGCCCTCGTCGCCCGCGCCCGCGACGCCACCGTCAAACTGATTCACTCCCGCGTGGCGCAAGGCCTGCCCATCAGCGGTCAAGAAGCCGATCGCGCAGCGCGTGAGATAATCGAATCCGCAGGCTACGGCGATCGCTTCGTCCATCGCACTGGTCATTCGATCGGTCGCGAGGTCCATGGCACCGGAGCGAATCTCGATTCGCTCGAAACGCGCGATCATCGCGAGCTAATCGAGCAAACCTGCTTTTCAGTCGAACCTGGCATCTATCTGCCGGGACAGTTCGGGATTCGCAGTGAACTGGATATGACTATCGAGGATTGTCACGCCCAAATCAGCGGCGGTGAACCCCAGCAGGAAATCATCCGGCTCTTCGCCAACGGATATTCGATGCAATCTGCGAATTGAGTGGCGGTTCTAAAGTCACCTCCAGAGTTCTCGCCCCATTTCATTAATGGCGCGCCCTATGCTGACGGTCAATATCTGCCACTCCTTACTCGACGCAAGCGTCAATCATATGAAAATGGGCCGGTACTCGCAGGCCATCAGTGCGACCCAGCAGATATCTTTCGGTAGCCTGACGCGGTCCGAAGTGAAAGACCTTCCCGAATCCAACTTGCCTGAGCTGCGCTTCTAATTCTTCAGGTTCAAAAAAACTCACCCAAGGTTCGCCAACTGCCGCTGCTCAGCGGCAAGATTCATGACCAGCAAGCTATCTTCTCCGCTCAGCATCGCTGGCGGCACGAGAAACTGGAAAACGATCTCACTCCTGAGCGCAGTCAGCTCGCCTATCTCTCGTAAGGTGCTCAGTACCGCTGGCGTGCTCCCCGAAAAACCCCACGAATTACCGTAGAGTTCATCACCGCAAGGAGATGGACAGATGAAGGGCAGCCGGTTCGTGAGGAGCAAATCATTGGGGTTCTGCGGGAGGCGGAAGCTGGATTGAAAACCGCGGAAGTATGTCGACGGCACGGGATCGCAGAAGCGACACTGTACAAGTGGAAGGCGAAGTACGGCGGCATGGAAGTGGCCGATGCGCGGCGGCTAAAAGGACTCGAGGAGGAGAACCGGCGCCTCAAGAAGCTGCTAGCCGAGGCCATGCTGGATAATGCCGCGCTCAAGGACATCCTGGGAAAAAACGGCTGAAGCCTGCGGTAAGGCGCTTGGCAGTGGCCCGGGTGATCGAGCGGCACGGGTTAAGCCAGCGCCGCGCGTGCAGGCTGATCGGGATCGATCATTCGGTTTTGCGCTATCAGCCCAGGCGTCCGAACGACACAGAGCTGCGCAACCTACTGCGCGAGTTGGCCGCGCAGCGGCGGCGTTTCGGCTATCGCAGATTGGGCTGGTTACTCACTCGCCAGGGGCATGTGATGAATCACAAGAAGCTGTATCGGCTTTATCGCGAGGAGAAGTTGATGGTGCGCCGGCGTGGTGGCCGCAAGCGCGCGTTGGGCACGCGCGCACCGATGTTGTTGCCGGACACGATCAATCAGCGCTGGAGCCTCGACTTTGTCTCGGATACGTTGAGCGACGGCCGCCGCTTCCGCATCCTATGCATCGTCGACGACTTCAGCCGCGAGTGCCTGGCCACAGTGGCCGATACCTCATTGAGCGGGGTGCGGGTGGTGCGCGAGCTCGACCGCCTCACGCTCGAGCGGGCCACGCCTACAATGATCGTCAGCGATAATGGAACGGAACTAACTAGTGCCGCCATCCTCAAATGGGCGGCCGATCACGTCACGTGGCATTACATCCAGCCGGGCAAGCCAGGGCAAAACGCCTTCATCGAAAGTTTTAATAGCAGGCTGCGTGATGAATGCCTAAACGAACACCTGTTCGGGAGCTTGGCGCAAGCGCGCCAGATTATCGAAGCCTGGCGTCACGATTACAACTGCGTTCGGCCGCACGGTAGTCTCGGTGCGCTGACACCCATTGAGTTTGCAACCCAGCAAGGGGACGGTCCGCCTGAGCAAGCTCAGGGCTCCGCGGCCCGTCCCCTTGTTCCGCCGCCCCGCCTGGGGCAAAACATTAACCCGGAACTCTACTCATAAACGCGGGTAAATCGGGGAGCACGCCACCGCTGCAGAAGATAGATATTGAGTGACGCCAAGCCACGAAAAGAAGATTGCGGCATTAAAGTTGATTCCTCCTGCGGCCAATCCTTCGGTTAACGTTTCTCGCTCGAAATTGATCGGAACATAATGCAACCGCGCCGGGATCTTAATCCCTAACTCCTCAACGCGCGCGCGTTTCCAGGCTTGGCTGGCTGGATGGTCGACTTCATAGACATCTAGCGTCTGCACAAGATCGGAACGCCGATACGCGAAGGAATCTAATCCGGCGCCTAGAATAATGTACTGTGAGGTACCATGTTCGATTGCTCTCGCGAGTTCGTCTTCCGCATATCGATTTCGCAAGGCAAATAGGGTACGCATCCGCGGAAAATCCGGGAATGCAAGAGCGTCGAGCTCCTTTAGCAACTCCTCATCGCTTGAGAACCCCGCAAAGGAACGAGCGAGCGAGTCATCCAGAATTTTGGGCTCTCCATCGAGGAGGTAATGAGCGCCGCGTAACATCGCCGTCACGATCGCCGTGCGGCTAGGACCTCCCTCTTCCATTGGCTTTCATCTCCTTCTGAGAGCGGCTGTTCGGTCCAACTTTAACCACCACGATTACTCCTGAACAACAAATTTCAACGGCGTTTGCGATATTGCTCTATGCGCCCGTTTTCCGCCCTGAACGCGAGCATTTACTGCGAGATCGTCATTTGCGACGTGCTGCTCAGATTCACTGCGCCCAGATTCACAAACGGAATCGCAAAGTCGAATTGATAGTTCACGGTCACCCGCACCGCACTGCCGGGATTGTTGTCCGGCTTCCATACCGTCGTGACATTGAGCTTTCCCGGATTGACCCCGTACGCTTCAGCATTGACGAAACCGGCGACCTCGGCGGCAGTTGCTGGACCGGCGCTCGATGCGCCTCGCACCGCCGCAAATCGCGTTGCCTCACGCGCGGCATAGGACACGAAACTGTAAGCGTAAATTGCCAACGCACAGTTGATGATCCCGAACATGAAGATCAGAAAGGGTACGAGAGTAAGCGCGAACTCCACATAAGCGCTGCCACGCGTCAGCCGGAGTTTACGATGAGGAGAACGCGCAGCTGCTTCGGACATCACTCGACTCGCCGAACCGCTTTGCCCTTCAGCGCAAGCGAACTGCTGATTCCAGGGTAATTGATCAACGTGTGAAAAGTAGCCGCTGTATCAACTTCGACGTATGCGCGCCTGTCCAGACAACCCGTCATACCGATACAGGCAAGCTGCGCATCGTCTCCCGCGCATTCGCAATACGTAGATGCGGCAATCGTCATCGTCCTTAGATCGGCGGCATCAGCCCGCGCTGCCTGCTCGATGCCCGCCAGATCTCCCGCCGTGATCGGTGACTGGCCGCCATAGGCAGCGCCCGCTTGTGCCGCCCCGGTCAACTCGATTGCCGTATAATAAACTCTTGCCGAATCGCCGACTATGATCAGCAGTAAGGCGAGAATCGGCGTGAGCAACGCAAATTCCAGCGCTGCCTGGCCATTGCTGACCGCGCGCGCGACGCGCAATCTGGCTGGTATTCGGACCAAACTTATCAGGAGCATCGGCGAGGGATTATTCAGTCAATACGGGCGCTTTGAGCGGCGCACCGTGCGCCAGCGAGGAATAGTCATTATGGATCGTAGTCGGACTTACAAGATTAAACTGAATCCGATCGGCGACAATCAGGGTATAGGCGCTGAGATTAGCGCCTCCATAAACAAGCTTCGTACTAGGAAAATAGAGCGCGCCCTGGTATTTCGCCCGAATTGACCCAACCATGATGCTTGGATTCGTTGCGGCAGCCGCACCCGCAACTCTGCGATCCTGAAAAATCAGCAAGCCTTCGAAATTGCCTGAAGTCGGCGCGTTGATTGAATTCACGCCGGTCCCGGTCAGATTGATACCTTTGTATGGGTAAGTTGAATCGCCAGTGTTATAGAACATCACGCCGCCATTACCGTCGCCTCCAGATACATTGTTGCGGAGTACTGTCGATCCGCCCAACTGAATCCCCCCGCCGCGAATGATGTACACCCCGGGACTCAAGATTAACGAGGCCGATGAGCCTGCTGGCGCCGTGATTCCACCGCAATAGACCCCGGGAGTGATTTCTTCGCGCCCCGCCGGAGGAAGCTGATAATTAACGTGGTCGCATCCCGAAAAAATCGGCGCGGTGCGTTGCGCGAAAGGATCTCCTACCGGCACTGCGCCGTTAATTGGAACGGGCGATATTTGCGCTGCCGATGAGCCGCCCACCACACCGATCGAGGACGCCTGCACCTTCGCATCGTCGTCGGTAATCAGCGCGTCGGGACTCGCCGAGTCGGCTAGAATTGCGCAAGCACTTTGAAAAGCCCCAGTTCCCGTGAAACTGATCGTCCCGTTTGCCGAGCTATTGAGCCCGTAAATACAGATCGGATTCGCTTTCTCAGATGCGACAGCCCGAGTACTCGTCGTTATTACACTGATTCCTATGACGCGCAGTAGAAAGGTGGGAAGGGACTGTGTAATCAGCACCTCTATCGAACTTGTATCTCCGGCACGAGGACCCGACGCCGGAGGCCGGTTAATCGTGATGGACACGCCCTCAGCACCATCGGTAAAGCCGTTGCGAGCGGCGGCCGCCCGCGCCGCTGATTCGATATTGCCTAATCTATTGGCGATTACCTCGAGCTCTCCGGCGATGGCTGCGTTATCGGCCGCATTCTGCATCTTGCGACGGCTATTTTCGAAATAGCCAATGTCCGTCGCCAATGCCGCGCAGCCCAACAAGCCCACGATTGCCAGCGTTAGTATCACAACAAACTGACCCGATTCGTATTGACGTTGCCCCCTCATCGATTACTGCTGCGACGTTCATTGTAAGCAATATCGGCTGCAATCAATCAATAATGTTTCGATCCGCAGCTAAATATATATGTTCAAACGCGGAATACCTGAAAGAATAGTAAATTTGTGAGTCAAAGAATTACTAGAGCTTACTTGTCAAACTCAGTGAGTTTTGAAACGGGAAAAGACTATCTTAGCGCGAGCTCTGCGGAGCCATTATCAGAATCGCGATTAGTCTACCCGGCGTAGCTTCACGAGTTTGAAAGCAAGCGATCTCTTATTGGCAATTGCACCGCCACCAGGAGACTCTTGCTATTCTCGCTGGTAGCCCGGACAATACCGGCATTAATTTCGATTAAGCTTCGCGCAACATAACGGGCGAGCGCTGCTCCTCCTGCATCCTCAGAGGTTACGTCCGGACGATCAAAGAAATGATCAAGTTCGGACGGCATTGGAACCGGTCCGTTATCGACAATCTCGACTATAATTCGATCTTTCTTGGCGTGCGTTCTAATCGATACAGTTCCACTCGAGGTGCGCTCGATAGCGCTACTCACGAGATTACCGATAATGCGGTCAAAATGAAGTGGATCAATGTCCGCTCTGGGTAGTTCTCTGAACTGATAGATCAACTCGATCTGTTTCAGGCGAGCTTCAGGCCCATATCGCTCAACGATTTCTCGAACGATCGGATTAACCTCGATCAGCCGGCGGCTGGCGCGTAGATGTTGTCCGTCGAGCAGATAGAGATCGAGTGCATTCTTTACCCGAGTATCTATTGACGTAGTCATTGCGGAAATGCGTGTAAGTAAACTCGCCTTGGTTTGCTCATCCACACTGCTGTCCGAAAGCAGGTTGACCATACTGGCGAGCGCCGTTATCGGATTGCGGATATCATGGACCATTGCGGCAATTCGGCTCTCACGCGATGAAGCCGCTTCGGCCAGTTCGGTTAAACGCTCTCTGAATTGACGCCGGGTCCGCTCAATTAAGGTGGCGCTAATCACCGAAAACGTAAGCCCGCCGATAGCACCCAGTGCTAACGTTGAATCGAAGATCTCGTGATGATGCATCAGAGCCGCGCCGAGCAGAGCCAATACCATTACCGACCCGCCGAATAGCCAGAGTCGCCTGCCTGACGCGTTTGCGCTGTTTCACCCGTAACATCTTCGATCAGCTGGCGCAGCGTTTCGATTTTCGGACCAGGTTGATCCGCCGCTCTACCACTGGAAACCAGCGGGCGCAGTTGAAGCTGATTCACGCGAGCGTCGCCGCCAATGCCTGTCGTAATGTGTTCACTGCTAAGTCTGCTTCGTCGTCAGTCAACGTAAGTGGCGGCGC
This sequence comes from uncultured Pseudomonadota bacterium, assembly GCA_963831065.1. Taxonomy (GTDB): domain Bacteria; phylum Desulfobacterota; class Binatia; order Binatales; family Binataceae; genus JAJPHI01. Next base: position 46,246 of record CAWHOQ010000023.1, on the reverse strand, counting down.
AAGGCGAACGACGCAATCAGCGTTGAGCGACCAATTAATTATCACTCCCCGCGCAATCGTCTCGGCCACGAATCGGTGGGCGATAGACGCTTCGAAAAACTCAATTCCGATGAGCAGTCCCAGCCCGCGAATATCCTTGATTGCCGGCCCGATCAGTTCTTGCAACCGCGTCATCAGATTGGCCCCCAGGACCTCGGCGTGCTTCGGTAGTTGCTGCGCGACAATAAATTCCAGCGCCGCTAGACCGGTCGCACACGAAAGCGGATGACCACCGAAGGTCGTGATATGCCCGAGCGGCGGATCATGCGCGAGGGTCGCGAGCAGTTCGTTGCGTCCACAAAATGCTCCCAGCGGCAAGCCGCCTCCGATCGCCTTGGCAAAAACGATTAGATCAGGGGTGACATCAAAATGTTCGAGTGCGAAGAGCCGGCCGGTACGCCCGAATCCGGTCAACACTTCGTCGAAAACCAGCAGCGCGCCGGTTTCCGAGCATCGCCGGCGCAGCGCCCGCATAAAGCCAACGCTTGGGATACGAACTCCAGCCTCGGCCTGAATCGGCTCAATCACTACCGCCGCCGCCCGCTCATCGATCGCGGTCAAGCCAGACTCATCGTCGAAAGCCAGACGTTCCACCGGTCCCGGCAGTGGACCAAAAGGCTCACGAAATGCCGCATTACCCGCCAGCGCGAGCGCACCCATTGTGTCGCCATGATAAGCCCCCTCGAAGACGACAAACTGCCGACGTCCAGTGAATTTGCGAGCGGTCTTCAGCGCTCCTTCAATCGCCTCAGCGCCACTGTTAGTGAAGTACACCCGTTCCAGACCAGTGGGAAGAAGTTCTGCGAGGCGCGCCGCCAGCCGGGTCTGACTCTCGATTACATACTCACCGTACACCATCACATGAAGATGCCGACGCGCTTGCCGCATCAGGGCATCCAGCACCACCGGATGCCCATGGCCGAGGGCCGAAACGCCAATTCCGGCGATCAGGTCGAGATATCGCCGTCCATCGCGACAGTACAGCCATGAACCCTCGGCGCGCTCAATTTCGAGTCCGATCGGCGAGTCAGAGGTCTGCGCCAGATGGCGTTCAAAGTCCGCGCGCGCGCTCATTTATTCACCGCGGATCATCCGGGAAAAAATGCCACCGCCATGAGGCCAATCGATCGGTGGCGACTGCATCCTTCCCGGTGCACACACGTAACTCGCGCCTGCCGCTTCGATTACGCGGCGAAGCCCGTCCGCCCACTGCGAAGCCGGATTGTCCGTACAAAATGCACATGCCTCAAGCCTGCCCTTCACTGGAGCAAATCGCCCTTGAAGGTCGATGACGTTCGCGAAGGGCGAAATAAATACTGTGCGATATCCGGGCGATTCCTGAAATGACGCGTCGCGATCGTAAATCACGGTCCAGCCTGATAATGGTCCCTCCCACAATTCTACGATTTTACCCGCGACGGATCGCCATCGCGCCTGTTCGCGTGCGTATCGAATTGCTGCGGCGCTTTCCGACGGAAGCCGCTGCGGGATCGGCAACGCTCCTGACGCTAGATTCTCAAGCTCTCTCGCGAGTTCAGTGGCGAAGCTTTGCGCGACTTTGCCTTGGGCATCAAGCACGAAGATATGATGCGGCGATAGGCATCCGCACTGCTCGAAAAGCGTGACATCCCATGCCATCGCCCGCGCAAGATCCTTCTGTGACCCTCGCGGCTCCATAGCCAGCACCGCTCCGCTGACCCGAGCGCCGAAACCTATCGGGCGCGCAGTTCCGAATGTGCCGCCGCTTAGTTCCGCGAATCTCGCGACCGTCTCATCATCGCCGAATATCAGTAGCCGATCACATCGCCGCTGCATCGCGATCGAAAGCTCGACGCGCTCGCGCGACCAAAGAAGAACTGCCAGCCGCGAGGCCAATTCCGGATCGATTTGCGCCAAAATCTCGGCGAATCCGGCGAAGAACGTAGGTTCCGAAATGGCGGGCTTGATCATCGCAGCGCATCCCGCGAGCAATGCAGTAATCACTTCGTGCAGCCCGGCGCCGGGGATATTCCCCGCCATCACGAATCCAATTAGCTGAGCGCGACTACCGGTCTGTCGGGCAAAACTCGTGAGGATTTCCTCACTGACGAAAGGTCGAACAAGCTCGCGCAGCGAGGCTCGCACGAGCTCTTCGGACCATCCCCGCCCGGTAGCGATTTCATTTACGATTCGACGCGCAATCAAATCGTGCTCGGAAATAATTTGGCGGCAGGTTTCCGCGAGGCTCCGGCTAGTGCGTTCGATCGGCTGCGGGTGCGCCAATCGGCCTCGGAGCCGTTCGGCCAATTCCTCTAGCGAATTCGGACTCAGAGACTGCCGCGCATCTGCCCTTCCGAGCTCAGGATCGAAGACCGCCATTGTCCGGAACTCGCCTGTGAACTAGCTGCCCGCCCGATGCTCGCGCTCGGCAAACTCTTTGATCGATAATGCGCAGCCACGGGCGCCGGCGCTCGCGGCGCGTCCCTCGATCCTCACCCCACCAGCCGCGTCCACCGTGCCGAGGTCTTCAGTGACGATCATAGAAACCGATCCGACGTTGGCCAGATCAAAAAATCCCAACAATCCAAACTTGTCCGTGCTGATCGCCCTCAGCGTGGCCGGATCGAACGCCAGCGGCATCAGCCACGGTGGGCCAAGCTTTACGCGCGTCTCGGCATTATCGCTACGATGCGAGTTGAAGCTCGTTGCGTCGTACAGTTGCGAGCACATCTCCGTCATTCCGTACTCATTGATAACCATGGCGCGATTAATTCCGAGCAATCTCGTTGCCTGCTCGATCACGTCGGCAGCGCTGATCGGCAATGCCTGACCTTTTGCTCCTCCGGTATCCATCAGTCGCGAGTCGCCGCCAAGTCGAATTGGGATGGCATACTCCGTGGCCGCCTCAAACAATCTGACGCACGCGGCAGTCGTTCCGATGATGCAAACCGGCTCGCCCGAAGTTTCGCACTGTCGCAGAAAGTTGATCGCCGACTCCACGTCGATTCCTTCCCGCGTCGCAACACAGGTCTGCGTCGCAGTGCCGAACTCCTCGATACACCAACTTATCATCTGGGATAGCGACGATTCCGGCATCCGCTCAGCCACCGGATGAAGCGCGAGCATCGCGGTTTCCCGCCCGTCAGGGAACAGCATTCGGCGGAGATGATTCAGCGCCGACGCGCGATAAATCTCGGGATGCAAAACCAGGTGGCGGCCGCGTTCATCTCGGCCATGAGTCGTTCCGCTGGTCAGAAACAGTCGCGCATCAGCCGAAGGCGCTTCTGTCGCGCTCTCCATCGGGGCGTATTTGAAGGCCAACGTGCTGACTGCGGGAATTTCGTGGATTTGTCGCACGTCAGCCGGCTCGATCCCCAATGACTTCACATACGCGCCGTAAGCCGGGACGCCTTCTACTTGAAACTGAAACACGCGCAGCGCGAGTGACTCGTAGGCCTCCGCCTGCGGCGCTTGGATAAATGACAAAGTGTCAGCAAAGATCGACATCGATGTGTAAACGTCAGCTATCTACGGTCCGTCAAATGATGGCATTGCAGTGCTACTGAAGCGAGTCTGCGAGCTGTGTATAAATAAAGCCTTATCCCTTTTCACGGCCTGCTTAGAAGCTGCGGTGCTATTACGGTAGGCACGATTATCTGTTAGGTTATTTGACGAGCCGCCGGGGAGGGCGGTGGGATGAAACAGTTCACCGCTGGTGTGGTGTTGGGCTTTGTCGCAAGCTGCACGATAGTATTCGGGGCGTCGAATTTCGATCACAACGGGATTTTCTGGAACAAATTGGACGGTGCAGCGAAAACCGGCTACGTCAATGGATATGGTGACGCTATGCAGGTGAGCATCGGTAAATTGGATAGCCTCACGATTGCCGCTGATCTGTTTCATTGGAAGGGCGCTGACAAGATTATCCGCCAAATCTCGAACGAGTTATCAACTTCGGAGTTTGGTTCAGACGAAGCCGTCCGCAAGCTCGATGCGCTCTATTCTAATCCCAAATACAGCGAACTCGATCTCGGTCAGGCGCTGCAGCTCCTTGCCATAAAGACCCCGGACGACGCCAAGCCCACCGGCCATAACACGCCCGTCCCCTCGCCGTAGCAGAGGGATAACGAATCCAAGCGCCTGAAATCCTGTCAGGGCCCGGCTAAGCGATCAGCGTATCGAGACCGGCGCTGTTTCGATGATATCCCGGAAAAATCGCAGCGAGCTGGCTTGGCTGCAATCCCATATGCGCCTGCAGAATCTGCGCAATTGGCTCGCGGAAATCAGTGGTTATCGCGAGGTCGCGCTCTTCGTATAGTTCGCCCGTCGCGAGACCGGGCCAGCGCCCGTAAACGCGTCCACCACGTACCGCTCCACCCATCACCCACATTACATTGCCGTGGCCATGATCGGTGCCGCCGTTGCCGTTCTCATGCAGCGTACGGCCAAATTCGGAAATCACGAGAATGGCGGTATCGGCGTAGGCTGAGCCGAGTTGACGCGCGAAAACCGCGAGTCCGTCGCCGAGTTGTTGCAGATGATTCATAAGCTGGCCGCGGACGCTGCCCTGATTCACATGCGTGTCCCATCCGCCGAGCGCCATAAAAGCGAGCCGAATACTGCCATCGCGCTTGATCAAATTGGCGAGGCGCTGCGCATCTTGAGTGAAGCCATTGGGTGAAGGCGCGCCATTGTCAGCTTCGGTCATGTCCTTTTGTAGTTCACCGAGCAACTCCATACGGGCCGCACGACCCTCCTTGTAGGCCCGGCTGAGTGGGTCGTCACCATTGTAGAGACGATCGAAAGCAGTCTCGATGCGTGGATTATCGAGCGGCAATGGCCGAGCCGCGCCGCGTCCGAGCGCGAGGCTTGCCACCGGCATCCGTCCGCCGAGGATACGCGGGACGGTCGGGCCAAGACTGACGGCCTCAGTCGGCGAGTGATTCGGGATCGTAGCCAAGAGGCGATTCATCCATCCATCGGTAGTGGCTTTAACTCCGGGCGTGCCGCTCTCCATGTAATCCTGCGCGTCAAAATGCGACCGTGTTGGATCGGGCGATCCGCATGCGTGAACGAAGGCGAGGGTGCTGTCGCGCCAGGCGGGCATCAACGCGCCGAGCGCCGGATTAAGGCCAAAATGGCCATCGAGATTAACTACCGCACCATCACCCCGCCGGGGAATCGCAATCGTCGGGCGCGCGTCGTAGTATTCGTGATCGCCGTACGGAACCACTACGTTTAGTCCATCGACCGCGCCACGCAGAAAAACCACTACCAGCCGCTTCGAGTTGCCCTCGCCCATAGCCGCCCGCGCGGCCCACGCATGAGGACCGATCAAAATCACACTGGCTGCTGAAAGGCGTGCGGCAGCGCGGATAAAATCCCGGCGGCTTAGCTGCCGCTCTATTTTGCTCATACGGCCAAGCCCAATTTTATTGATTGCCATCGTAGTAGCTCGCTTAGCGCATCATGAATTCGGGACTGCCGAGCATCAGCGGAACTCGCAGGCGCTCCGGCGCAACTTCGAACGCCGCAGCCGTGCGCGCCGAAAATGGATTTCCCAGCGTCGTCGCCAAAGCGCTCGCATCGGGAGGCTGATCGGCGACTTCAGGCGGCAACGCCATTTTCGGCCCGGCATCGTCGGCGAAATCAGAGGCGGGCCGCGTCAACGGCAGCCGTCCGCTTCCGAGCGCAGTCGCGAAACTGAGCCGCGCCATCATTGCATTGGGACTGAGCCAGGCGTCCTGAGTATTCTTGTAGCCGTCCGGCGTCTGACATCCGTACAGCGGCATCCCAAGTCCCGCCATCGTATTGACCAGCGGACGGATATTGCGCACTGGAATGCCGGTAGCGCGCACTGCGGAAATCACGAACTCATAGGGCGTCTTGAACTTGCGAGCGTAGTAGCGGCGGTCCCAGAATTCGGGACTCGCGAACAGCATCGCTAGAACATCGCGGATATTTCCGTCGCTGGCGAGGTAACGGCCTGCCAGCCGCTCGACCAGCTCCGGCGGCGGCTCGTCAGCGACAAAATACTGTGCGAGTTGATAGCTCAGATGACGCGCTGTCGCCGGATGCCGAGCGAGTAGATCGAGCGCCCGCTCGCCCATCTCGATTCCACCGGCTGGAATTTGATTTTCAAGCAACACCTGCTCCGAGTAGTCGTGACGGGTGGGGGCGAAGAAAAAGCCCTCAGACGTTCGCACCGCCCCCGGTGCAGTCCTCCTCCAGAGCGGCCTCTCACGCCGCGCGATACCCCATCCGGTGAGGATATGCGCCAGCGCGATCACGTCGCTCTGATGATAGCCGCCATTCACGCCAAGCGTGTGAAGCTCCATCAGCTCGCGGGCATAGTTCTCGTTGATCCCCGATTCCTTTCCGCGCGGACCGGCAGCTCCCGGCGCGGCGTTCTGCCAATTATCGAGATAGAAAAGCATCGCCGGATGCTTGGCCGTCGCGCCGAGCAAATCGCGGAAGCGCCCGAATGCGTGCGGCCGGATCGCCTCCTGCTCGTAGGCTCCGATCCACAGAAAACACGCGCCTTTTTGCGCAAAGACATTGAAGTGATTGAACCAGAAGGCCGTCATCACCTCTTCGAGCTGCGTCGGCGACCAAATCGCGCGATAAAGCCGCGCCTCCATCGCCTGCTCGACGATCACCCGGGCACGCCTCCGCGCTGCCTTGATTGTCGCCGGATCGGGCTTAGCCGGCGAACCGCTATCCCGCTCCCCTCTGGCTTGCATCCGAGGCGCATACTGCTCGAACAGCTCGATCGGATTCATCCGCAGTGTTTCGAGTGAATCGAGCTGTTGAGTAAGTTGGCTCGGTAGTGGGAGCGCCTCGGGATGGAGTTGCCCATCGATCCAGCGCGTAAAGCCAATCCGCTTGACTGTTTCGAGATCGCCGGGACGCGGCCCATAGGCTAGCCGATTGAGCGTATGCAGCGGCCGCTCGTCCAGTGCCATTGCGTCCGAACTCATCGGGAGCTATGCCCCCGTGCTTCGGTGCCGAAAGTGAATCCAGCCGGCGTCATACAATCTATGACGCAGCTGGGCCCAAATCGTTTACCTAGTCAGTATGGTGCTTTTTATCGTAGCGCTTCACGCTGTGCTCATAGTGGCGCTCGCGATGCATGAAATGATGAGGATGCGCCTCAAAGCGTTTCGCGGCTTGCGGATGGCTCTGCAGATAATTCTTCAAGTCAGGATGGCTATTGACGTAATCAGGATTATGGATAAGGTCCGGATGCTTACTCAGATCTTTTTGAACATCCGGATTGTTGTCTAGGAAATCGCCGAACTCTTCGACGTTTTTGTGATGCTTACCGTATTCGGTGTTGGGCAGAGCCGCCGGCGGCGCGCCTTGAGGCAGGATTGCCGATGGTGCGCCCTGCGCCAGCACCGGCGTGGTGAATGCCCCTGCGATGATCAATGCTCCGGCGGAGAGTGTGATAGCGTACGGCGCGAGTGAACGTTTCATCCAGACCTCTTTCCACGGGTTTGCAGCTTTGTACGCTGCCTATCTATCTGTTTCAACTGCGCGGCTGCCGTCAAGCAGTTTAATTAGCTGATTAGCGCGGAGCGCGCCCCCAAGCCTCGATAAGGTTCTCGAAGGCGCGGCGCAACTCAGCATCGGGCATCGCCGGAAGCTCTATCGACCGCCGCGGATTGCGCGCAATGGACCGCAGCCGCGGACGCTCGCGACGGCTGAGCCGCCCCTGCACGAAGCGCAACTCGCGCACCACGTCGCCGCCCAGAGCATCGCGCAGGCGACTCAGAATCTGCGGCTTCATTAGCGAAAGCTCCTGAATCCACATCGCGCCTGACACCTTCACGACCGCTGTATGAAACTTCAGGCCGGCGACTTCGGTGCGGCGCGCGATCGTGTCGCCGACCACCTCGGGCCACACCCGGATCAGCCGAACGATCTCGAAATGTCCATCCGCATCGAGTCGCCCGAGCAATTCCTGGATCGCGCCGCCTAGCTGCTGAGGTCTGGTTCTATGGCTGAGCATGATGAGCCTGTCGTGCAGCATCGCATAATCGATAAGTTTATTCCGTTCGCGAAGCTGATCCATTGCGCGTTTTTCCACAGCTCCGTTTACGTCTTGAGACCGTTCTTTTCGATCAATCGCTCATTTTTTGCGCGTGCTAATCGCAGCCTTTTTTGTCCACAAATCAGCTTCCGGCGGCAGTGCTGATCAGCCGCACCCGCGAGCATTTCGAGTTATGCACAACCTGATATATAGTTATTAACAATGGCATGAACACCATATATAGCGTTTTACCATTGACACTCTTGCCCTCTCGCCATAGTAGTCGAAGCAGGAAATCGCACGCGCTTTGAGCACCAATTGACAGACCTGCAGCGCGAGCCGGAAGCATCAGGGAGCGAAGTGATGGCGCAGAGCTTGGAACATACCGAAATTAAGAAAAATCAGGAGCGACATAATGGAATTGCCCTCAATCGCTTCTTCACCCGCCCCGGCATCGATCCCATGTCGCGAGGTCGAATGGGACCTGCGCTCCGCCGTGATCGCCGGCGAGGACGGCCGGGTGGTCTTCGAGCAGCGCGACGTTGAAGTGCCGCGCGCTTGGTCGCAGACCGCCGACCAACGTCGTCGTCTCGAAATACTTTCGCGGGCCGCTCGGCGAGTCCGCGCGCGCGAGACCAGCGTCCGCCAGCTCATCGGCCGCGTGGTCGATACCATCGCCGGATGGGGCGAGAGCCAGAGCTACTTCGCCGACGACGCCGCGCGCGACACCTTCAATGCCGAGCTGACCTCGTTGCTGCGTCACCCAGAGCGCCGCCTTCAACAGCCCGGTGTACTTCAACGTCGGGATCGAAGCGCAAGCCGCAATGCTCGGCCTGCTTCATCCTCAAAGTCGATGACAACATGGAATCGATCCTGGCTGGTACCGCAACGAGGGAATGATCTTCAAAGGCGGCTCGGGCGCGGGCGTCAATCTCTCGGCGCTGCGCTCGTGCCGCGAGAAGCTCTCGGCGGGCGGCACCGCCTCGGGCCCGCTGTCGCTTCATGAAGGCCGCCGACGCCTCGGCCGGCGTGATCAAGTCGGGCGGCAAGACCCGTCGCGCGGCCAAGATGGTCGTGCTCAACGCCGACCATCCCGATATCGAGGATTTCATCAACTGCAAGCAGTCGAGGAAGAGAAGAAGGCGTGGGCGCTGATCGACGCCGGCTACGACTGCCTCGCTCGATGGCCCCGCCTACGGCTCGGTGTTTTTCCAGAACGCCAACAACTCGGTCCGCGCGACCGACGAGTTCATGCGCGCCGTGGTCGACGACGGCGAATGGCACACCCGCTTCGTCAAGACCGAGCGAAGCCGCCGAGGAAGTATCGCGCGCGCGACCTGATGAAGATGATTGCCGAGGCGGCGCATGGGCCTGCGGCGATCCCGGGATGCAGTTCGATACCACGATCAACGCGCTGGCATACCTGCCCCAACACCGGCCGCATCAACGCGTCGAATCCATGCAGCGAGTACATGCATCTGGACAACTCGGCCTGCAATCTCGCGTCGCTCAACCTGCTGAAGTTCCTCGACGAGCGCGGCGAGTTCGACGTGCAGCGCCTTCCGCCACGCCGTCGATGTGATGATCACGGCGCAGGATATCCTGGTCGATAATTCCTCCTATCCGACCGAAGAAATCGGCCGCAACGCGCAGCGACTTCCGCGAACTGGGCCTCGGCTACGCCAATCTCGGCGCGACCTGCTGATGGCGCTCGGGATGCCCTACGACTCCGATCAGGGCCGCAGCTATGCCGCCGCGATTACCGCGCTGATGACCGGCGAGGCCTATCTGCAGTCCGCGCGCATCGCCGGAGCGATGGGTCCCTTCGAGGGTTACGCGGTCAATCGCGAGCCGATGCTGCAAGGTGATCGAGCGCCATCGCGAACATGCCTACAAGCTCGAATCCGCGCTACGTGCCGCTGGATCTGCTGCGCGCCGCGCGCGAGTCGTGGGATGAAGCGCTAGCGCTCGGCACAGCGCCGGCTATCGCAACTCGCAGGCGACCGTAATCGCGCCGACCGGCACGATCGCCTTCATGATGGATTGCGACACCACCGGCATCGAGCCCGATATCGCGCTGATCAAGTACAAGAAGCTGGTCGGCGGCGGGATGCTCAAAATCGTCAATCAGCACCGTGCCGCGCGCGCTGAAGCGGCTGGGCTACGATTCGCGCGAAGTCCAGGAGATCGTCGAATACCTCGACGAGCACGAGACCATCGAAGGTGCGCCGCATCTGGCCGACGCGCATCTGGCGGTCTTCGATTGCGCCTTCAAGCCGCGCGCCGGCTCGCGCACGATCCATTACCAGGGCCATCTCAAGATGATGGGCGCGGTGCAGCCGTTCATCTCGGGCGCGATTTCCAAGACCATCAACATGCCCGCCGAAGCGACGTCGAAGAAGTCGCCGAGGCCTACGTGACCGCGTGGAAGCTCGGACTCAAGGCGGTCGCGATTTATCGCGACGGCTCCAAGCGCACGCAGCCGCTCAATACCGGCAAGAGCGGTCGCAGGCCGCGTGCCGGCTTCAGCGCGTGGCGTCGGCTGCGCGCGACGGTCGATGAGTTCCGGCCGCATCGGCGCAAGCTGCCCGACGAGCGCAAATCGATCACCCACAAGTTCGATATCGCCGGACACGAGGGCTACATCACGGTCGGCATGTACGAGGACGGCACGCCGGGCGAGATTTTCGTCTCGATGTCGAAGCAGGGCTCGACCATTTCGGGCCTGATGGATTCCTTCGCGACCGCGATCTCGTACGCGCTGCAATACGGCGTGCCGCTGCAGTTCCTGGTCGACAAATTCGCGCACATGCGCTTCGAGCCGTCGGGCTTCACCAAGAATCCGCAGATTCCCGTACGCCAAATCGATCGTCGACTACCTGTTCCGATGGCTCGCCTCGAAGTTCCTCGACGAGCAGGCGCAGCAGCGAAGTCGGCGTGATCACTCCGGTCGCGCATCCTCGACATCGCGACCGCTCAAGTCGACGCACGATGACGATCGCCGAAGCTCGCCGCTGTGTCCGGCCGTCCACGCAGCGATCCGTCGCGAGGCGCAAGGACGCCAGCTCTGCGCCAGGCGTTCATCAATCAGGCCGACGCGCCGCCGTGTCCGGATTGCGGATGCATCATGGTGCGCAACGGCACCTGCTACAAATGCATGAATTGCGGCGCCACCAGCGGATGTTCGTGAAAAATAAATCAGTCTTGAACAGAAGCGCTGCAGCGAGAGCGTTTGCTTGCTGATGCGCGGTGGTGTAGCAAGTAAGTACTCGGGAGGGGGAGTGATGAGGTGGGGGGCGGCCTTCGAAGAAGCGCGGCGGCGTCTGATGGACTGCGATGATTTTGCACGCCTGCTAAGCGCTGGTCACGAACTCAGGGATGGCGCAGCGCTGACCTCGATGAGCGCGACGCCGTTCGAGATAAGTTTCAAGTGTATCCGTTGTGCGCGGACCTTCTGGTTCGAGAATCCGTCGTGGCGCACGCGCGATAAAGCGGACTGGCAATTCAATCGAGAAACCCGTGATGAAGTTGGCAGCGCCTGCATCCCGATGCAACCGGCGTCGGCGCGGGCGCAACTGAATCGCCGAAACGGAATTATGCATCCTTAAAAACTGGTTCTTAGACCCCGGAGAGACTCGATGGGCGGGCGGTGGTGGACTAATTAACGGAGGAGTGGTGAGGCGGTGGCGGCAGGACGTGGGGGGTTGACGCGGCTATAAGTTTTCGATGAGGAAAAGTCTCTCCGGGGTCAACTTATAGCGTCGCAGAAATTCTTTTATTCATTCCGGATCAGCAGGATACGGCTCAGGCCTGGTGCGGCGCGCCAAGAATTTCCGCGAGTTTCGAGCGGCGCTTGAGCAAGTCGGCGAGCGTATAGCGATCAAGCGTCGCAAAGAAGCTGTTGCACGCCTCGGCGATTACTTCGGCCAGACCACACGCATTCGTAATTACGCAGCGATTCCGTTCAACATCAAAACATTCCACCGGTTTGAGCGGCCCCTCGGTATAACGGACTACCTCACCGAGATTGATTTTCGCCAAGTCGCGCGCCAATTCGATACCGCCGCCCTTACCGCGGTAGCTGCGGATGAATCCGCCGCGCGCGAGATTATGTACGACCTTGACCAGATGATTGCGCGAAACCTCATAGCGGTCGGCGATCTCGGAGATTCGAACGATCCGACCACGATTCACCGCAAGATACATCAGCACACGAAGTGAATAATCAGTGTAGTAAGTGATTTGCATGCGACTAGGCGTGAGTGTTTGAAGCTGCGCCGTTGATCACTGTGCATGAAGATGTATATTAAATACATCTTTGAAGGCAAGTCCGCGATGCCGCAGTGACGCTAACAGTAAAGGAGAGACGCATGCCCGAGATTCGCACAATAGATGTTCGTGAGATAATTCCGCGCGAGCGCCATCCGCTCGTATTCAATACGTTTGCTGGCTTGAATTCCGGCGAAAGCTTCGTCCTCATCGCTGATCACGATCCGCGTCCGTTGCATCGCCATTTCGAGACCAAACATGATGGCCAGTTTTCCTGGAATTATCTCGAACAAGGTCCTGCGGTGTGGCGCGTCCGAATCGGACGCAGCGCCTGATTGCGCCGGATTAAACATCCTCAAAGTGGAGGCTCGCAATGACAGATGAAGCTGGAAGGCAAGCGCTGCGACCGTCCGTTGGCGGTATGCTGTCGTTTAATCTCATGGAAGAGGCGGCCCGGCTCAAGGCTAAGCCGGAGTGGTCCACGCGTGATCGCGTGGCCGTTAGTCTCGTAAAGGATGACGCGCTCAACCTGTTGCTCATGGCGCTGAAGAAGGGCGCACGTCTCGATGAACATCGCGCTAAAGGTCCCATCTCGGTGCAAGTTCTCTCGGGACGAATTCGCTTCGGTGCAGCCGGCCACAAGCTCGAGCTTTCACCCGGAAATGTCATCGCACTGGATCGTGAAATACCGCATGAACTGGACGCGCTGGAAGAAAGCGTGGTGCTCCTGATCACCTCGATTGGATGAGATAGCCCAGCAATGACGGATGATACTCTGATGGCCCGGTCACCCCATCGGGACCTGCGCGAGTTTCTCGCCGCAGAACACGTCCGGCTGGATGAGCTTCTCGCGCAGGCCACCGACTGCCTGGGAAAGATCAGTAATGCAGCTTACGAGGGTTTTCGCGAAACACTCCTGAGACACATCCGAGTTGAAGAAAAGATTCTTTTCCAATGGCTCAGCGCAAGCGCAACGGCGCAGCGTTGCCGTCGGCGGCGCACTTGCGGCTCGATCATGGCGCGCTTGCATCGCTCCTGATGCTAGCGCCGAACGAACGAACATTCCGTGCAATCCGAACCATACTCGATGCACACAATCCGCTTGAAGAAATGGAAGATGGCGTTTACGTCGATTGCGAAAGGCTGGCTGGCGCGGAAATCGATCAACTCCGTGCGCAAATTGCCGACGCGCCGCGCGTGCCGGTGTCAGCCTGGGTGGACAGTCCGAAAGTAGTTGCGGCGGCAAAGCGGGTCTTGATCCGCGCAGGTTATAATGGCGCGCTGCTTAGTCCAGATGAGTTAGAGTCATCAACTTTTTGTATTTGCCACCTTCAGCATTAATCCTTGGTTGGATCTGATGTGAGAAGAAATGTGGCTTGCATCACCAGAGTCTCATACTCAGGTAAGTGCCTAAGACCTGCCGCCATCAAACTGATCGCAGTATTTAGCGAGGAGATTAATGAGCGAACCATCTCACGACGGGATCTTTTGCGCGTGCTCGGGACCGGAGTGGCCTTAATCGGTAGCGGCGCGGCCAACGCGATCGCCGCCTCCGATCACACTTCAAACGCCGGAGTCTCCTTGGATATGAGTTCAGCGGCAGCCACGCCCATTATCCGAGGCGTTGTGGCTGACCCAACTTCTAATTCCTCCGCCCATCAAACGGAACCATCCCGTCCATCACGAGGTCACCTTTGAGAGCCGGAGATGATCGCGGAAATCGAACCCGGCGCGAAATTCTCCTACATGACCTTTAATGGCCAAGTGCCTGGGCCGATGATCCGCGTGCGCAAGGCGATACGGTTACTTTAACTCTGCGTAACGATCGTCACAGCAAGACTTGGCATTCCAGTTGATCTCCACGCAGTTTATGGTCCTGGAGGGGACGCGGATCCTATCACGGTTCTTCCGGGCCAGAGCAGAACATCACCTTCAAGACCTTGTACCCGGGCGCGTTTACTTATCATTGTGCTGTGCCGGGAGAGATGGACGTCCATATCGCTCGCGGGATGTTTGGCATGATTGTGGTCGAACCCGAGGATGGCATGCCTCACGCCGATCGGGAATTTTATCTGGGCCAGAATGAAACCTACACCAAGCAGTTGCCGGGAGCACCGGGCTCTCGCGACTTCGATTCCGAGCGCTTGCTCAACGAGAATGTGACTTACGTCATGTTCAACGGAGCGTTCAACGCAATTACCGGTAAACGATTCGGCGCGATGAAAGCTAAAGTCGGAGAAACAGTCCGGGTCTTCATGGTCAACGGCGGCCCCAACTTGCTCTCCAGCCTTCATCCGATTGGCAACATCTGGTCGCGAGCATGGTTCATGGGAGCCTTCGCGATGCCGCCGATGGAGTTTCTTCAAAGCGTGCCCGTGCCGCCCGGAAACACCATGGTCGGCGACATGAAGTTACCGGTTTCGCAGACGATCAAAATTGTCGATCACTCGATGTCCCGGGCACTACATAAAGGCGTGATGGCGGAAATCGAGGTCGAAGGTCCGAAAAATCCTGAAATTTTCGACTCCAACTCGTCGTGATTTCTCGACAGCTCTCCGCATAAGATGATATTTATCTTCAAAAGAAGTTATCAGACGTTTTCGGCGAAATAGTATGCACATCTGAATTCGAAACAAATAAGGAGCCGACGGCGATCAAGCACTCAAGCTTAGATAATAAAAATTGATCTTGCGGGAAATCAGCTGAGTTTTCTCACCCGTAGACGTCGAGACTAGTTGGCGCGTCACAAGAGGGGGATCGAATGACACGCTTTTCCATCGGGCACGCACCAAAACGGCGTGACCCGCGACTCACTTTCGGATTTATCTTACTTGCAATCGTTATAGCAGCGGCGGGATGTGGCGGCGATTCCAGCACGCCCCAGCGCGCCCAGATAATTAACCACTTTGTACCGAATTCATATGCCTTCTGGAGCGATCCGGCGAATTGGACCACGGCCTATGGACCGGCTTACGCCAACATTCTTTTAGAGCCGACCAACTTTGTCCCGTGCCGAGGTGGTCCGTTCGCCCTCTGCTATTACTCGGGACCAAGCTCAGGGACCGAGGATCTCTCCTGCAAGCTGACCTCCGACGGCAAATACGCGAATTGCCAATGTTTCGACATTCCGTACGGGGTTTACTTCGTCGATATCAATGCGATCCTGAACGACACAGTCTATAAAAGCACGATTGCTCAGTGCGGCTCGGATGGCAGCCTGTGCGCGACACCCAACTCGGCGCCGGTCTGCCAATCGGTCAATCAGGGCACCTTAATTCCCGGTGCGGACTTGTTTTCGACTTTCAGCTTTGATTGCGTGCCGTCGAACGGAATCGGCCAGACCAGTTGTACGAGCGCCCCCTACGTCGGATGCATGACCGCGCCCTGCTTCAAGACCGGAAACTCTACTGTGCAATGCTCGTGTCCGGTCTTCGATGGCCCATATCAGATCGGCCAAAACGATCAGACCTGTTCGCTTGGTGGTGATCTCGTATGGTCCGCCGCCTATGCGCCGCCGGCCTCGCCGACTCCTACTCCAGTGGGCGCATCTCGTCAGGCTTCCGGCATTGCACCCAGTCCGGGAGCTTGCGTTCCTGACGCACCGGGGAGCGCCGGATGTCCCTTGTACGTGCCGGGCGTCACTACTTTACCTCCCAATAGCGGTGTCGATTGTGGCATCGTGTGCGCGGAATACAGCAGTTGCTCGCAGAAGGGAGGGGTTCAGGCCGGCTTCACCTGCGACTCAACTCTATGCACTGATCAATGCAACGATTTGAACCTGGTTGGGACCGCCTGCGACGCGCTGCCCAAGTGCGATCTCTCAGAGATCATCAAAGCTGAAGGAGCGGCGCAATGCAGTTGTTGCGCTAGTCAGCTCTGCGGATGTCAGCCCAATTCGCAAACCAACACTACGATCGCGTCATTAGTGCAGCAGCAGCGCTCTCAAGGGATTACTCCACAATGTGACATCAATGGAACGCTATGCGGATCTCCGTGATCCGTATAACGTTCCGACGAACAATCGTCCGTGACGGGCCATTCTTTTACTGCAATTATTGGCGGACCGACGCAATCGCGCTCCCGCAATCACGAATGCTGCGGATGCTAATGTCACCTGCGTAAAACTCGAGATAGCGGGCTTCAGTTCGCCCCATATATTTAGATTCCTGTTAATCGGCGATCAGGTAAGACGCCGTATTTGATCTACCATGAAATTTATTCGTGATTGTCTGCACGTTCCTGCAATGTATTTCTTATGCATTTTTGTAACTTATAAGAAGTTAACGGGAGTCGTAACCCACGCAATTTTGAATTTCTCCGATGGTATGAACGTTGCTCAAAGACAAAGCCATTCGCGACACTTTGCAACGATTAGAACACGATTGACCAGAGGAGCACGCCGTGAACTTGTTCGAAGACACTCTCCCTGCAGCTTTTCTCGACGACCCGGTTGCTAAACTCGAATTCCGCGCCGCACGAACTCGTCAGGTTCTCGATGGCGAACGCGCCCTGATGTTTGCCGTCCTGATGGACGCGCTGGATACCTACTCGAAAACGCGCAAGGGAAGAAATTATCGCCATCGGCTGGAGTTTCGCGAAGTCCAGAGCTGGATTTCCAGCGATAGCACTGCTACCCCCTTCACCTTCGTAAATATTTGCGACGCATTGCATATCAATGCCGACGCAGTTCGCACATTGCTCAAGTCGCGCGACTTTGCCGAACGCAATCCCATGCGGCGCTTTCGGCATATCGCCACGAATCGCGATATTGCTATTCAGGCGCAAAACGTCGGCTGAGGCGCCTTATGGAATTGGCTCTATTGCTGCGATTGTCGCGAAATTTCAGCGTGCGGCTGGTCAATCCCGATCTTGATACTTAATTCAACCCGCATCGACGCCCTTGAGCCGGGACTCCGGTAAATCCCCCTTATAGGGGGCACATCGTTGTAGTCTCGTCCGACCGCGACTCCGAGATGGCGTTGATCAGTTGCACATCGATGAGTCGGGTCGAAGCCGGTCCAGCCCGCGCCGGGAAGCCAAGCTTCCAGCCATGCGTGACTCGCCTGCTCAGTTACCAGGCCCGGCCCCAGGCTCACCGGCGCAAGATAACCGGAAACGTATCGAGCGGGCACACCCGCGAGCCGCAGTAATCCAATAGTCAGATGAGCGAAGTCTTGGCAGACCCCGCCACCCGTTTTCAAGATATCGTTAAGATTCGAGAAGACGTTCGTGTTGGTGGTCTCGTAGTCGAATTGATCCCGGACGTAAGCGACCACCCGCATCACATACTCTCCGACTTCTTCCGCCTCGGAAGGTCGTGCGCCCATCCAGAAGAATTTGCGTAGCCGCTCGCTGAAGGGAACGAAGCGGCTCGGCGCCAGAAACTCATAAAACTCCCGACTGCGCTCTGCATCTCCACCGAGAAAACTCGAGAACGATACCCTCTCGCGAGTCGCGATCGTAGCAGTCCAGTTCTCCACTTCAGAGCGGGCTGTGATGCTCATTGCTCGATGCGGTTTGGAAAGCGAAAGGGAATGACCATGATTCCCGAAAAAATCGTTATACGCAAAAATTGCTGACGCGGGTTCAGTGAAAAGCTCAAAAGCGACGCAGCGCTGCGTCGCGCTGTCCCAAGGATGCAGCCGAATCTCGTTATGCGAGTCGTAAGCCGGCCGTTCGTAATTGAACCGGGTCGTATGGGTGATCTGGAAACGCATCGAGGGTTCTGACAAGCGCAAGACGCCGCGCGGTCAACGATTAGCTTTCCGCGTAATTGAGGCTTCGGCCTGCCGCAAAGGAATCAGCTTCATCGAGGCGCTCACCAACTCCGCTTCACTCGACGATCATATAAGCGTTGCAAATCCGCGCGCTTACCTCGGCGCATTCCTGCTGAAATCCGATCAGGAATTCATGCAGCCCGCTGGCAATTACGCTCGCCGCCGATTCCGACGTGAGCCGCCCCAGCAAACGCTCTTCGCCGAGCCGCGGCCGTTCCGAGCCATTATGATACGCTGCGATCCTTGCCAAAGCAGCTGAGAGCCGGTCGAGGCAAAAGCGGGCTGAACGCGGAACTTTGTCATTGAAAATGAGAATATCCACGACTCGATCGGCGCGCACGGCATTTCCATAAATCTGCCAGAAAGCCTCCAGTGACGACGCGCTGCGCAACAGCGCGGCCCATTGCCGTGCGTCCGCGGGCCCTCCTACATCGGCAATTCGGGGCAGCAAGAAATGGTACTTCACATCGAGCAGCCGCGTCAGATTGTCCGTGCATTCGAGCATCGTGCCCGCCTCGACAAAATCGTACGCGAGGCCCCGCGTCATCGTCGCCTGCACCACCCCGCCAATCGTGTAGAAGCGTTCACGCAAAGCCCCAAAAAATGTCGGGATACTTTGCAGTGCAAGTGCGTCAGCCGGCCACGCCAGCGTCTCGAGATAGAGACGGTTTACCTCCAGCCACAACTCGCTCGGAATCTGATGGCGCATCGAGCGTAGGTTGGCGCGCGCCGCGGCGATGCAGGATTTGATCGACGACGCATTGGCCGGATCGAGTGTAAAGAAGGTCACCACTGCTCGCTCATCCGCATGACTGTGATGTGCGCTGAAGGCTTCAGTCTCCCCGGTGATAGCGAGCACCGGCTCCCATGGATCAGAGTCGCGTGGCGGAACTTCCAGCAGCAGATTACAGTTCACATCTACCAGCCGCGCACGCCATTGCGCCCGTTCAAGATAACGGGCCGCCCAGAACAGATGGTCAGCTATGCGGCGAAGCATCCGTCTTCCAGCACCCACGTGTCTTTACTGCCGCCACCTTGCGACGAGTTGACGATCAGCGAGCCTTCGCGCAGCGCCACCCGCGTCAGTCCGCCGGCCAGCACCCGCGGACGCGATCCCATCAAGACAAAGGGCCGCAAATCGATATGGCGCGGTTCGAGCTTCAGGCGGTCCCCGTCACTGCCGGTGAGCGTCGGATGGAGTGAAAGCTGTACTACTGGTTGCGCAATGAATGCTCCCGGATCACGCAAGATCCGCGCGTGCAACTGCATCAACTCGTGCTCGGTGGCCTTGGGCCCAATCACCACACCGTACCCACCCGAGGCGCCCGTCGGTTTGACCACGTAGCGGCTCAGGTCCCGCAGCACCATCTCACGCGCATCGCGATCCCTCAGCAGAAAAGTCTCAACAATCGGCAATAATGGTTCTTCACCAAGATAGAAGCGAATCATCTCGGGGGTATAAGCAAATACCGCCTTATCATCGGCGACGCCAGTGCCGATCGCGTTAGCGACCGCGACATTACCGGCGCGAATCGCGGCGCTGAGGCCGGCGACGCCGAGTAACGAATCCGGACGAAACACCACCGGATCAAGATAGTCGTCATCCACCCGCCGATAGAGCACGTCGATTTTTCGCAAGCCGTGCACCGTACGCATAAACAGTCGATGATCGATGCACGCCAGGTCGCGCCCCTCGACCAATTCGACGCCCATCTGCTGCGCCAGAAAAACATGCTCAAAGAACGCTGAGTTGTAGGGTCCGGGCGTGAGAATCGCGACCACCGGCTCCGAATCCCCGCCCGGCGAGAGCTCTTTTAGACAGGTCAATAGATCGGCTGGATAATGCTCGACGCTGCGGACCTGCAAAGCGCGCAGAAGCTCCGGGAAAAGCCGCCGCATGATCACCCGATTTTGCAGGACGTAGGAAACTCCCGAGGGAGTCCGGATGTTATCTTCGAGCACCAGGAAGCGTCCGTCAGCGCCCCGCACGAGATCGATACCGGCGACCGTCACGTATAAATTGTCGAGCGGCTGAATACCAGTTGCAGCGTGGCGGAATTGCGGCGATCCAACGATCAGGTCGCGCGGGATGATACCTTCGCGGATGATCAGGCCCGCCCCATAGATGTCCCCAAGAAAAGCATTGAGCGCCCGTACCCGCTGGATCAAGCCTGCTTCGAGTTGCTCCCATGCCCCACTTGAGATAATCCGTGGCACCGGATCAAACGGAAAGATACGCTCGGCGCCCTCCGCTTCGCCATAATGATTGAAGGTCACCCCCATTTCCTGGAACATCAAATGAGCTTGATCGCTCAATTCGGACAGTCGGCGGGCTTCCATCGTGAGCAGATAATTCGCAACGCGCGCGCACTCGGGGCGCGGATGGCCCAACGCGTCGAACATCTCGTTGATCGGCAGCTCCGGAATCACCGCTGCCTTCCTGTCGAGCACTAAACTGCTCGTATCTTGAGCATCCATCGCACTCCGGCGGCCCAGCGCCTACTGGATTTGCGCGCAGATCAATCAGCACGCACGCATGAGCAAACCCTGTGCCTTCGGCCATGGAATCCAAGCGCCCGAACCTCCACCCCGCCGGATAATGCCTTAATTAGATTAGAGGGATAATATACTCGAGACTGCTCACCCCCACGCCGAAATCTAAGGAATCATGGATCGAAATCGATCCTACAATCCACTTGGACGCGGACAATAACAAAAGACGAGGTGTGGCTAGGCACCACGCGACTAGGCACCACCCTTCGTAAGTCAGCGGTTGGTCTTAATTCCAGTCGTCTGTATCTCAATAAACATTCTCTTATCCGGGCGAGATTGCGCCGTTCTGTACTCCAATTCGATAAGCTCCATCGCTTCTCCGATCCGTCGCGCCGCATGAAATTCAGCGCATCGAATTGATAATCGGCTGAGCCTTCTGAAACGTGCTCGCAATCCTTTTAATATTCGTGGGGCAATAGCATCAAAATCGTGGTCGCAACTTACAAGAACAGCGCCATCCATATCCCCTACCGTAGCAACAACAAGATCGGGGGAGTCTACGGCCATAATGTCGCGAAGAAATACGACGGTATGATTGTGGCTACGAAATACTGGCGCTACTGAGTCAGGGACGTTGTGGTCGAACAGGAGATGCAAACGCGTCGCCTGGATGGCCAGTATTAGCTGGCTTTGCGCGCTAGTCTCTGTTCGTGTGAAATTGCCTCAGCAATGTCCGCTGGGGTAAGCAGCGGGTAATCTCGAATTATTGAATCAGCGTCATATCCGGCTTGGTAGTAGCGCCAAACCGTTTTTGTGGGAATACGCGTTCCCGCGACTACCCAAGCGTTATGAACGACATTGCGATGTCGCTCCAAGTGTCCAATCTGATCCTTTCTCCGGTGGCGGAGAGCGTCAGCCTTGGACTGCATATCCGTAGTCACTCTATCTAGTGGAAGCGTGAACAGATACTGAGGATGTCCGGCTTTTCGGATCCGTTCGGTGTCAGGCTCCTTAAAAAAAACATTCTTGCCAAGAACATAAAGAACGAGTCCCGACCATGGGCGCGAATGGTACAAGCTCAATTGCTCTGCAATCTTGCGCAAATTTTGCAACGGGATCTTATGCTCATTGCGCAATATTGCTACCACTCGCAAACCGACAAGGTCTTCAAACGAATAGACTCGACTAAATGGACTTCGTGAGTTCTCCGATGCGTAATATGGCGAAAAAAACTCAGTGTCATCCCAATATGACAGTTGACGTAATGATAGTCCTGTCAGACGGCATACGTGAAACGTGCTGAATGCTCGAATTACGCTTGCCATGGGCTTTGGATTTTGACCGAAAAGCTCTAATTGTCAACCATCACCATGAATGGTTTGATTCGCCTTTGTTCGTTTTAGCCGTTGCCCTTTTGTCGTTGATATCCCGCTTCTTGTTCATCAATCTCGGCTTTAGGAGCCGCGATGATTCTGCGGGCGAACTCACGAAACCGCTCGAATGGTGATAAGTCTTCGGACTTTTCGAGTTTTGAGTGGTGCACCACGCGAGAAAATTTACCACATTTGCCGCGCCGCTGTCTTGGCTTTATAAGAGCCGCAAGGGCAGTTCGTTCTTGCCAGTCAAATGCTTGTACGTGAGCCGTTATCTGATCTACGTTACCGAGCGTTTCCATGAAACTGCTCGCCATCCGTCACCTTGCGATTATTGAACGGGAAAACCTGCTCATCAAGGTACCGGAATAGATGCAACGGCTCTACGGAGATGTACGTGCCCTTGAGACCACGTTCCGGGCACGACCAGAAGTTCTCGATCCGGTTCGTATGAACATTGCCCTTAACGTAGGCTCCACGTGAAGGAATAGAGGGTCGCTAAACGACCCGATCGATCCGCAGGCGCCGAACCGCTATATTCAATCAGCGCAGAAGATCAAAATTCCGCCTTGAACGTGTCTTTCAGGCCGCTCGCATAAGAAACCCGTTTAGGGATGACTTTCATCATCCGCAAACCCGGATTGCCAAAGAAGGGAGCCTCAAACGGATTCTTCTTCAGAAAGATGGCTTTAAGCGATTCCCATTCGGCGCTGTCTCGCGGCACTTCGGTCGCGACCCCTTGTATTGATCCCTGGGTAATATCGAACGTCTCGACTTTACCCTGATCACGCGTATCAACCATCACCGTCACATTCGGGCGCTTCAATGCATTCTGATACTTCTCGGCATCCGCCCCCATGATAAACAGCAATTCGAGCGCGTCAGTCTCGGCGAAGGCCTGCATCGTGCCGGTCGTCCACTGCTCGCCTTGCGTGATCAGCACCGCGACGTGCTCGCGTGCAAACAGCGCCGCTAATTTCTGTTTCTGTTCTGCTGTGAGCATTCGCGTCCTCCTGAGTTGACAGACTGCCCGCCGGAAACTTATTTTTCGATCCGCAGCCGCCAGGAGTCCGCCGCCGGCTGCACCTCAAGCACAAGATGTCCTTCAGCTTCGGCAGCACGCGGAATATCGCGCACGCCGCGCAGATCATCGAGAATCAATTCCAGCACTTCCCCTTGATTCATTCGCTCCAGCCGGACTTTCGCATGCGCCCAATTTAGCGGACACTTCACGCCGCGAAGGTCTAACATAACCGTCATAAGGCCGCGTTATTTCGCCGCGGCGCTCGCGAGTTTATCGACGTAGCGCCCGATAATCTGGCGCATCACATCTTCGCTCTGCGCGCCGACCAACGGATATTCGCCGATAAAGAAGGTCGGCACTCCATCGACGTTGCGATTGTGTGCGACCATCGCATTGTTCTTCAGGCGCAGCGTGTAGCGGCCCGATTCGAGCGCCGTGTTCAGCGCGCCGGGCTCAATCCCGACCTCAGCCGCCAAATCCTCCACTACGCCCTGCTTGCCGATATTCGCGCCTTCGCTGAAGTACGCACGATAAACTCGCTCCTCAAATGCTTCGCCTTTGCCCAGCTCCGAGGCAAACTCCGCCGCCTCCAGCGCCAAGCGCGAATTCATCAGCAGCTCGGGCGGCCTCATCATGATCCCCGCCGTATCGCCCATCGACTGAATTCGGCTCCATACCGCACGGCGCATCTCAGGCGTCATCTCGCGGCGAAACTCCGCCGCAGGCATTCCCTCAGCGGGCCACTCCGGATGAATCTGGAAACCGCGCCAGGCGATGTCGAGATCGAACTCGGGCTTGAGCTTGCGGACCGTGGCGAAACCGATGTAACAGAACGGGCAGATAAAATCGGAAAACATCTCGATCTTGATCGACATGATGGCCCAACCTCTATATTGACTATATGCCGACCTTCTCCGAGCGGTCAAAAAGCCCTCGCGCTGGCCGGTGCGCGCAATCATGCGGAGGCGATGATGATCCTCGATAGTTTCAGCCTCGAAGGCAAAGTAGCAATTATCACAGGCGGCGGACGCGGCCTCGGGCGTGCGATGGCGCTGCGGTTCGCCGATTGCGGCGCCGACCTCCTCATCGCCTCCCGCACCTTAGCGCAGCTCGAAGAAACTGCCGCCGAAGTCCGCCAGCTCGGGCGCAAATGCCTGATCCAGCAGACCGATGTTTCCCGCTCTGATCAGATCAACGCGATGGTCGCGGCGGCAGTCGCCGAATTCGGCCAAATCGACATTCTGGTCAACAATGCCGGTATTGGCGAGGATTCCTTCGGCAAACGCATCGAGCAGATCACCGATGAAGACTGGCGCAACGGCATCGATACCAACCTTTCCAGCCAGTTCTACTGCGCCCGCGCCGCGATCCCGCACATGCTTAAGCGCAAGCGCGGCAAGCTTATCAATGTCGCGTCCGGTTATGGTCTCCGTGGCGGAAAACATAACTATATGTATGCATGCTCAAAGGGCGCAATTCTCCAGCTGACGCGCTCGCTCGCGCTGACCTACGCTGAGGATAATATCCAGACCAACTGCATCGTCCCGGGGATTTTTCCGCATAACGAAGCGATGATGAAGTTCTTCAAGGGCGGCAAGTTTATTCCGATCGGACGCCCCGGTCAGGACGAAGACGTCGGTCCGCTCGCCGTCTTTCTCGCCTCGGACGCCTCCAACCATATCAATGGAGAGCTGGTCGTGATCGATGGTGGCGGACTCGCCGGCGGAATCGTCCCGACCGGAGTTGAACCGGATAACTCGATCTGACGCCGCATCGCGCAAGGAACTGAGATTATGGCACTTCCCTCCGGACTCAAGGATTTCTCGCTAACTGGTAAACGAGCCGTAGTGCTTGGCGCCGAGCATCCGCTCGGTCGCGTTGCTGCGATAACTCTGGCTGAAGCGGGCGCCCAAGTCCTGCTCGCCTCGCAGGATGCCGGTTCGGATGACGCGCTGGCCGAGACCGCCAAAGCGATCGAAACCGCCGGTATGAAGAATCCCCCAATCCAGGTTCAGCGCGCTTCGATTCGCGCCGACTTGAGCGCCACCGCTGATCTCGCGATCAAAACGCTCGGCGGTCTCGATATCCTGATCACCGCGCTGGACAGCCCTTTCTATGCTCCCTTCGATGCCACCGATGACACTGCCATTGATCGCGTGATGGAGGATAACTTCAAAAACGTTTGGATGGCGTGTCAGGAATTCGGACGCGTGATGCTGCAGCGCGGCGGCGGCACGATCGTCATTATCAGCAATGTGATGGCCGAACGCGGCGTTCCCAATGCGACGCTCTATTGCGCCAGCAAGGGCGCGGTCCGTAATCTGGTCCGTGCGCTGGCGCTTGAATGGGCGCGGCGCAGTATCCGGCTGAATATGATCGAGTGCGGATGGCTCGATAGCGAAGGCCGCGCCGAAACGACTGCAGGCGAGTTCAGCGAGAAGCTCGTCAAGTACTTGCCCTATCGCCGCCTGCTCAAGCCCGAAGAAATTGCCGGAGCGCTCCTCTATCTGGTCTCGCCTGCGGCCAGCTTCGTCACCGGCGAGTCGATTGCAATCGATGGCGGCCTGCTCTGCCGCGTGTAACAAGTTACAATTACTGCTCACAGCTCGAGGAGTCTGATTGATGATCGATTTTGAGCTACCGGATGAAATCGTCCAGCTTGCCCGTCGCACCGAAACCTTTATCAAGGAGCAGATCGTTCCCCTTGAGCACGACCCGCGTCAGGGACCGCACGGGCCGGAAGAGTCGTTGCGCCTTGAGATGATCCAGCTAGCGCGTTCGGCGGGACTGCTCTCTCCACATGGCCCGAAGGAATATGGCGGCCTCGGCCTCGATCATCGCGGGATGGCCGTCGTCTTCGAAGCTGCCGGATGGTCGCCATTGGGCCCGCTCGCGCTGAACATTCAGGCGCCTGACGAGGGCAATACGAATCTGCTCCATCAGGTCGCGACTCCCGCACAAAAATCGCGCTGGCTGGGACCCTTAGTGCGTGGCGAGATCCGCACAATCTTTTCCATGACCGAGCCGGACGGTGGCGCGGGTTCGGACCCCTCGTTGCTCAAAACTGTCGCGCGGCGCAGCGGCGACGATTACCTGATCAATGGGCGCAAATGGCTCATTACCGGCGCACCCGGTGCGAGCCTGAATATCGTGATGGCGCGCACCGAAGATGCCGACGGCAAAGACCTCGGCGCGACGATGTTCCTTGTCGATACCGATGCTCCCGGATTCGCGATCACGCGCTTGCTCGACACGATGGATAGCAACTCCCCAGGCGGCCACGCCGAAGTCGAATTTCACGACGTGCGCGTCGGCGCGATCGTATTCTTGGCGAACTCGGTAAGGGCTTTCGCTACGCGCAGGTGCGGCTCGGACCGGCGCGGCTGACCCACTGTATGCGATGGCTGGGGGCGGCGCGGCGATGCCACGAAATCGCGCTTGATTACGCGCGAAATCGCAAAGCCTTTGGTCGCGTAATCGGCGAGCATCAAGGCGTCGGCTTCATGCTCGCCGACAACGAAATTGATCTGAATCTTTGCCGGCTCGCCATCTGGCACGCCGCCTGGATGCTCGATCGTGGTCAGCAGGCGCGCACCGAAACCAGCATGTATAAGGTTTACTGCTCGGAAGCTTTAGGTCGCGTGGTTGATCGCTGTGTACAGGTGTTAGGCGGGATGGGAATCACTGCCGATACGGTCGTCGAGCGTACCTATCGCGATATCCGCGCTTTTCGCATCTACGACGGCCCCTCGGAAGTGCATCGATTCGCACTCGCCCGCTCAATCCTCAGCCGCGAGAATCATTAGGCAAGGCGCAGGCGGCGATTCTCGGCCTCAAGCTCGGCGATACGCGCTTCGAGGCGCTCGATCGCCGCGGCCACGTCGCTCACGTCAACTTTTCGCGGGATGTGCTGATGGCAATTTGAATCCCATGCGGACACCGTAAATACGATCGCCTGTTCCGGTTTCGCCGCATAGCCGGAAGGCATCAGACGCGCGATCAGTTCGGGATCATTTTCGACCACGCGCGCACGACCCCAAATCTTGATCCGTCGCCGATGCGCATAATCCATCATGAAGAGAAAAGCACGATCATTTTCGGCTAGGTTGCCGGTTGTGATGTACTGTCGATTCCCTTGGTAATCCGCGAAAGCGAGCGTTTTCTCATCGAGCACGTGGATGAAGCCGTGCGGTCCTCCGCGATGCTGAACGTAGGGCTGTCCCGACGCACTTGCCGTCGCGAGATAGACGCTGTCGCGCTCCGCAATGAAGTCAATCAGTTCGGACGTTATGGTGGTTCGCCATCCACGGCGTTCTGCCATTTTTTGGTAGCCATCCCGCGAGCCACGGCGTTCTTGAATGGCTTTGACTGACGGCGTGAAAGCAACCTCGGTAAAATTCTGAGACATAGAATTCTCACTGCGGCAGACAATGCCTGGGTTCTGGCTTAGCAATTCGAATCTATTGAAGCCAGATCGCCAATCCGGCGCGATTTGCCTGATTCCGGATTTCCCGGCATAGTCGGGCGTCAGCAATCAACTCCGGCGGTTGCAGCAACGAAGGGGGTGGCGGTGATGGCCGCAAATGGCGAGTTTTTCGAATCAAAAATCGGTAAAGGGACCAAAGTTTCCGGTAAATTGAACTTCCACGAGCCGGCCCAAATCGACGGTGAAGTGGAAGGCGAAATCACGGGAGATACCCTGATGATCGCGCAGGGCGCGGCGATCCACGCGCGGATCGCGGCTAATCGAATTACGGTGGCGGGCGCCGTGAGCGGCGAGATCATCGCTCACGAGCGGCTTGAGCTGCTCCCGACGGCACGGCTCAACTGCACCGTTACGACCGCGAGTTTGGTGCTCAACGAAGGCGCGCAGTTCGATGGCGAATGCAAAATGCCGCGCGAGCGCGCTGCCGCCTAATCGCGCTTATAACGCATTCGGCCGGAAGAGCGCGAGGCGGCACTCGCCGCCGCGTCCGTCGCGCGCGCGGATGATTGTGCCGGCATCGTTCAGCTCGATTTCTTCGGTATCGCCCATCCGGGCTTCGTAAATCCAGGCGCTGCCCGAAAGATTTTCCCGGCAGGTCTGTTTCAGCGAGGCCGCTGCGAGCGTGCTAGGGTCGATTACCGCTACCCGCCCCGTCCATCGCGATTGCCCCCGCGCGCGTACGCGAGCGAGGATTAACGCGCGGAAAATCGTCAAGCCGGCGGCTTCGACTTCACCAAAGCGTCCGAGCTTGATCACGATTTCGTTGCGTCCGGCCATCGCGCTGACGTTGCCGCGAAAATTTTCGCCATCCGCTCGATAATGCGCGTCGCGATTGAACAGGCTGCTCGCGTAGCGCAAATCGATCCGATTCACTTTGCCCTCATCGTCCAACTCGGCTTCGACTCGCAGGCGCGTCAGTCCATCGATCATTCGGCGGCTCGCTTCGATCTTGCCGTCGTGTACATGCGCTTTCTCGATCGCGATCAAGCTGGCGCTACGCGTCAGCTCGTAATCGTACTCACCGTTCGCCAGCAGCATCCGAATCGCTCAAGGCGGACTTAATAGCGCGTGCAGCTTGGCGGCGAGTTCCGGCGCGGCGGCTTCATGTTTGAAATAGACATAAATTTCGCGCGCCTCAGCTGCGAAATTGCGAATCGAATCTGCCCATACACGCAGCGCGTCATCGTCATAGGTCTCTTTGCGCAAGCGCAGATACGCGGTCGGAGCGGTGCACAGAACTGGACTCGCCATTATGTTATTTTCTGCTACACATAGTGCAGTTTCCGTGCGGCGCAGAAGATCGAAAATCTCCTCGTCGAACCACGACGGATTACGAAATTCAAACACCGCGCTGATCCGGTTATCAATTTTGGCGATAAAATCGCGCAACAGCGCGTCGTCTCGCGACAAATCCGGAGGCAATTGGAACAATATCGGCCCCAGTAATTCGCCTAAGGCGCCGGCGGTTTCGATAAAATAATCGAGGGTGTTACTCGTTCCGCCCAAGCGCGCAAAATGCGTGATCCGTTGCGGAGCTTTCAGCGCAAAGCGAAAATTCGATGGTGTCTTGGTGGCCCATCCCTCCAACATCGTCCGCTTTGGCATCGTGCGAAAGGTGTAATTTATTTCTACTGTGGATAACCGTTCGGCGTAGAATGGTAACATCTTCGAGACTGGCAGCTTGTTGGGATAAAACCGTCCTAACCATTCTTTGTAACTGAATCCTGACGCTCCCGTCCGAATTACGGGTTTCATAATCGCAAAGTAGCAGGCAACCGCTCGTACGAAAACCGAACATGCCTCACCATCGCGCGAAGGCTCGCAAAATGCTTGTGGTATTCACGGATGAATAACGATGAACTTATCCGCAGTTGGGGAGTTGCACTGCGCTACAAATTTAATAAGATCAAAGTCAATCGGTGTTGTTTGGCCGCACCACAAGACAATCGGCGCTCTTAGTATTCAGTGTAACGGTTGCCTTTTTCGCCCGTAGAACTTTTTAGAATACCCCTCGTCCCTACGGTCCGAGTCAACAACGGTCAACAACGATTGATAGCTGGTGAAGATTTCGATAATTCGCTCTGCCAAGAGGTTCGCCAGCTTATAATGTTTGTGCTAATTTTCGAATTTGATAGCCTGTATAAGAGATTCTAAAGAGGATTAGACCATGATGCTAGCTGACGCAAAAGTCCTGACCGTGAGTGAGTTGTCGGAATATCTCCGCGTGCACCGGTCCACGATTTACCGGCTCCTGAAAAAGGGTCAGTTGCCCGGATTCAAGATCGGCAGCGACTGGCGTTTTAACGTCGAAGCGATCGATCAGTGGCGGATGCAGCAAGGTGCTGCGCAATTGGAAGAGCTTCGCGCCGAACATTAAACGCAGTCTTTCCACCATACGCGCTTTTTCCTCAGCGCATCTATCGCCTCAGCATGGCACGCGTGGGGTATGGCTGATGATGGTGAGTGGTGGCGGCGGGTTTCGTTCCTGTGACGCTCCGCTGAACATAATGGCCGATGCGGTGTGAGCCGGTCGGCCGATATCAAGAATTATTTGGAAGGGCTTTAACCGGCCCAACCAGATATGTGTCAAATTAGCCGTCGATCCATCGACGGCGGACGATTACGTCGGCCAGCAATAGTATTGCGGCCAGCGGCACCAGGATCGATTCTATTGGACGCCAAATGATAACGTGCGCGCCTTCATGCGCCACGATTTGATCCGTTCCCGCGTTGTACTGCCCGTTCGTCGCGCGAGCCAGATTACGCATCAGCGAACTATTAACTGGCCGCAGTCTCAGTTCCGCGCTGTCCGCGTTTTCAATTCCGGGCGTGGAGATTTCGCGTCGCAATAAAACTCGCTCGGTATCGCCCGCTTTAAGCATCAAGGTTAGATTGTATTTACCTTGCGGCAGCGGCAGTGATTCCCCACGATAGGTTGAGGTTCCGACTTGGCTGAGTGCAATATCCGCGGTCTGATGCGGACCCGAAACGCGGCAAAAGAGATTCTGCACCGGAATCGGGTCAGCCTTTTCAGCCTCGATCTGTAGTGAACCTTGGCTCAAATTGGCGACTCGCAAGGTAAAGGGTCCTGCATCGCCCTGCCGAGCCACCCAGCTAACCAATTGCGACCAGAACTCGGCATAGTGATTCCATCTAATCCAGGCGAGCGATCCCATTGAGTCCGGATCGCCCGCAAAAATTGCGGTCCGGCCAAGTTCGAACTGCCATGTAGCGAGCAGCGGGGCGCTAACTGGTCCTTTGCGTACCGACAATGGCACTTCAGCGCCGTCCTTCGGCTGCGAAATCGCAAAATAGTCGATCGGTGGTATTGGTTGCGTGTCGAGGCCGGTCAGAATCGAACTTGGAGCTCCTATATCAATCCGTGCCCGCTCGTGCAGTTTGAAGTTCTGTGCTTCGTGCGTCAGATGTACGAGCAGCTGCGGCAGCTTGGTAATGTCTTCAACCCGGTAGAAGACGCCGCCTGTACTATGCGCGAAGTCTTGCAGCAAGTTGAGATTCTCCAAATCCGGTCCAATCCGGATAGTTGAGACCGGAATACCCTCTTTGGCGAAATCTGACATCAGTTGATCGTGATCGTGATACTGCCGATTAGTGTCACCGTCCGTCAGCAGCATCACCTCGCGAACCGCGATCCCGCTACCGAGAATCTCCCGTTCGGCAATCCCGAGAGCTTCTTTGAAATCAGTACCGCCGCCTGGTTCGAGTCGTTGAACACTATCGAGCAGGTCTTTGCGATCCTCACCTAGTGGCCGCAGATGGCCCAGCACGTAAGGCTCCGAATCGAAGGCGATTACACCTGCGTAGTCAGTATCGTCCAGTTGATTAAGCAATGCGGTCGCGGCCTGCTTGGCATAACGAATCCGTTCGTAATCGCGCACCGCAGGATAACGCGAGTTGTAACTCATCGAGTTGGATCGATCGATCAGCAGGTACACCGCGATCGGCTCACGCGAGGGTGGGGGTGGTTGCGGCACAAACGTGATCGGTAAAACCTTTTCCAGCGAGCCCCCATGAAAACGAGAATCACGCAGGCTGTCGCCAGCCATGATCAAGCCGCCGCCATAATCGGAAACATAATGGCTGAGAGCCTCTTGCACATAGTCGCTCAGCGCCGAGGCGGGGGTGTTGACGATAATTACCGCCTGATAAGCGAGATAGTCCTCGGGTCGCAGTGGTAATCCGCGCGGCGCAGCTCCGTCAACCTCATAACCCCGCAGCTTGAGTGCATTCACCAAACTCTCTGCCGGATTGGTTGCGATAATCAGTACCCGAGGCGGCGACGCGACTGAGAGCGGAGCTTGCGCCGACCCGTTAACCACGGTCAGTGGCGCTGCCGCCGCAATCGTCGCTTTTATCGAGTATGCGCCGGGGCGGCTTACTCGATAAGGCAGTTGCAGCCGGCTCATCCCCGGCGTCAGCGTGATCGGCTGACTACCCACCTCACGCCCATCGAGAAAGAGTTTGATAACCGCCGGGGCTGGCCGGGAGGCCTCACTCTCCAGACCTAATTGCAGCGGGAAGCTGAGATTCGCGCGTACGACGCTGGGCGCCACGAAATCCGTTATCGCCACCCGCGACTGCACGGATGGCGGAGGCGAATTCGCAAAGACTTCTACCCCTGCTTCATTCAGCGACTGAACTTCGCCGAGCGCGTCGCCTTGAGTTTCAACCCCATCGCTAAGCAGCAAAATTCGCTTCTCATGGCTCTCTGAAGCGAATCCGGAGGCAGTTAGCAGAGCTCCCGCGATATCAGTCCCCCCGGTATCTAGCCGAACCGGCGGAACGGCCGCGAGCCGCGGGTCGCCTAAAGGCGTCAGCGTCTGCACATCGCGCCCAAAACCGATAACCGCCATCTGATCGGCGGGCTTCATCGCATGACGGAGCGCGGCCACTTGCGCCTTCATCCAAGCTTGCTGGTCAGGCGCAATCGAGCGCGATTCATCCAGCGCAACGATCAAGTCGAGAGTCTTGGCGCTTTCGCGTAACGGAAGTTTGAGTCCGGCCAACGCCAATACGATAGCCGTAAAGCAACATCCACGTAGTGCAATCGAGATGGCTCCCGGTAGCTTCCGTACATTACGGATAGCTAGCCATCCAGGCGCCATCACGAGCGGCGCGGCGAGCAACAACCACAACATGATTGGCCGTTCAAACATTGCTGACGTTCCGTCGCTGGCCACGCCGCACGAGCAGCACTGACTGGAGCAAGATCATGATCGCAACCAGCGTAATCAGAATCGACGAGGGTGGTATGGCCTGTGTTTCTGTGATCGAGGAGGAACTGGCGCTGGAAGTGTTTTCCGCGACTGATGAAGGTGGCGTGGCTCCAGTCAAATCCGATTCGGTCTCGTTATAAAAATTGGCGTAAACCTCGATGGGATTCGCGCCATTAGTCAGCAGCATATACCGGCCTGCTTCGATAGGTTCGAACCGAACTCGCCCTGAAGCGTTCGGGATCAAGACTGTCCGGCTGCTACTGGGGCTGGTCAAAGTCACCTGTTTGAAGGTGGCTATCTGCACGGGTGCGCCGGTAGGAACTATTCTCAAGCCGGGAGGCCCGGTAATCGCCTTAACTGTATCAATTGCAAGCAACAAAGCCTCGAGGTGATCGGGATCAAGTAATAGATGATCACGCACGTCGAAGGCGATTAGTCCGGTCCAACCTTCCGGGGAACGACCAGCCGCAGCGAGCGGAAAGACATCCGCATCACCCACGCCATTGCCCCGCGCTATTGAATCCATCCATCCAGGTAATGCAACGACTCGTGCCGGACCTAACAAAACCGGAGTTCCTAATGGCGCTTCGCCTTCGCGGCCTTGCAGCTCAGCCATGGCCACGCTGCGCGTAATGGGGATTAGCGGTGGTGGACCTGAATGACTGATTGAAGGTTCCGGAAAGACAAAGAGCCGCGCTGAGGCTGAGATTCCAGCGCCATTGAAATCGTGGAATACCGCGAGGTCGAATCGCTGATGCGGTAATTGATCCGATGTCATCGTTGCCGGATCAATCGCCGTAACCTGATAGGCCGGATTGACGGCGAGCAGAATCCGTGCGAGGTCGTCGCGCGCGGCATTATCCGGTGAGGCGACCAGGGCGCGCGCCGGAGTTATCTGCGGTGCGATTGCATAACGGTTGTTGTCGGCAGCCAGTCCATCATCAGTCAAAATCTGGGCATGAACCAAACCGCCTTGAGTGAGCGGCCCAAAACGAACCATGGCCTGCGCTCGCGGCTCGATAATCAGCGAAGAGTGGAATATTTCGCGTCCGGCGCTGTCGATCTTCAGTTCGCAAGTGCGCGGCTCACGCGAGAAATTGCGAAGAAGGCAGCGTCCTTCGGAACTCTTCGGGGTCCCCGGATCGAGCGACACGATCGCCAAGTTATCGAGCGCGCCAGTGAACGGGTGAACGGTTAATTTGCCGCGTTCCCGCACTTCCGAGAGGAGTCCGGCGGGCAATGCGTGATCAGTGAATAGGTCAATTTGCTCGGCGCCGCGCGTATCGATCAGCGCCTCGCGCAGCGCCGCCGGACGTACTGGCACGGCCTCAGCACGCAATGAATCAATAGTTTGCCGAAGCAAATCGCGCCGTCCCGTCGCCGCGCTTAGAATTTTGGCATCAAGTGCGTAGCTGATAACACTGAACTGAAAATTGGGCGGAGCGCCATTAACTATCGCCAGTGCAGCGCGCTTGGCTGCCGCCATCCGGGTGCCGTCGTCGCTCCGCGCGCCCATCGCAGCCCCAACGTCAAACACCAAGGCATGTTGAGAAAGCTTGCTGACCGGTTTGGCCACGCGGAAGTAAAGTCCGGCCCAAACCAGGGTTAAAGCCGCCAGTGCGCCGGCCTCCAGCCAGAACAAGCTATCGAGGCGCAGGATTCGGCTACGAGCGACGGGCGCGGGCGTATCCGCGAAGAGCATCAGACTTGAGACTTCGATTAACGGGCGCGACCGCGAGCGCAGGTAAATCGCGATAAGTGCGACGAGACTTAATCCAAGCAGCAGGTTGAGAGGATTCAGGAAGCCCATCGCTAGGCGATTACTCCCAACCTGGGGAATTCGCGCGAGATGATCTCGTCAGCGCGCCGTGCGTCGAAGGCCTGCGCATGCATGATCCCACGACTCGCGCAAAAATTTGCCAATTGTTCGGCATGGCGTGCGGCGTGCGAGCGACACGCCTCAGTAGCGGCGGGTCCAAAGGTAACTTCGCGAATCTCCCCGGTTTCGCTATCGCGGATTCGATAAGCGCCCGGAGGATATTCGCCGGTGGTCTCCTGCCGCCCCATCACATGCAGCACCTTGACCTCGTGATGAGCCGCGACAAGTTGCGCCAAAGCGGCTTCATACTCGGCGGCATTGACCAGGAAATCCGAAATTATCACAACGATTCCAGCGTGGCGGCGCTCACTTAACAACTCGCCCACGGCGGCATCCATCCGAGTTGCACCGGCGCATCTGAGGTTGGTGACAAATGGTCGAAATTCCACAAATGATTCACGCCGCTGATGGAACCGCGTCATTTCGAGCTGCAGGCGCGCGCGCGGACTGCTGAATGCGGCGAGTCTCACGGGATCGTTTTCACTCATCGCGACGTAGGCGAGGCCGGCGCCGAGGAGCAATGCCAGTCCGAGCTTTTCGTCGCGTTCCGGCAATCCCATTGACGCGCTCGCATCGATCAGGATGGTTACTTCGATCTGCCGTTCAGCGCGGAATGTACGAATAGTCAAATCGTCGAGACGCGCAAAGGCATTCCAATCAAGGAAGCGCAAATCGTCGCCCTCGGTGTATTCCCGGAAATTCTCGAGCTCGATACCACCCCCCTGCACCCGCCCGATATTACGGCGGCCGGCGCGGACCGTGCGCGCACGAGTTATACTCATGACCAGCCGGTCCAGCCGCTCAAGGAATTCAGGCTCGAATGCACGTAGCTGGAGCATCGTAATCCCAGCGCCTCAGGTCCGCGACTGTTGAGTAGCCTTGATCGCTTCCTCCACCACCTGCGCTGCATCGACGTTATCGGAATGCGCGGCATAATTGAGCATAATTCGATGCTCCAACACCGCCGGCGCAATACGGTCGATATCATCGCGCGAGACATTGGCCCGGCCATCCAGCAATGCGCGGACTTTCCCGCCTAGAATCAGCGCTTGAGCGCCGCGCGGACTGGCGCCGAAGCTGACATATCGAGTAACTGCATCGATTTTGATCGGCGAATGCATATCACCCAGTATTCGTGAATTTTGCGGCTGGGTCGCGCGGACCATCTGAGCGGCATAGCGTTCGAGCTGCGGCGCGACGATCACCTCGCGGACGAGCGCCTTCAAGCGCTCCAGCGCGTGCGCGGCTTCAGCGGCGGGAAAAACCGGATCGATTGCCGCTCCGCCAGCGCCCGTAGTCGCAGAGATTATGCGCACCAGCTCTTCTTCCCCCGGATAGCCGAGGCGTACCTTGAATAAAAATCGATCGAGCTGCGCTTCCGGTAATGGATAGGTTCCCTCCATTTCGATCGGGTTCAGCGTCGCCATCACGAAGTAGGGCGGCGCGAGAGGATAGGTCACTCCGCCGACCGTGATTTGCAACTCAGCCATTGCTTCGAGCAAAGCGGACTGGGTTTTGGGCGTCGCGCGATTGATCTCGTCGCCGAGCAAAATATGGCAGAAGGCCGGTCCCGGCTGGAATGCAAATTCCCGCCGCCCATTCGCGTCCGACATGATTACGCGCGTGCCGGTAATATCCGCCGGCATCAGATCAACCGTAAACTGAATTCGGTTGAAGCTTAGATTCAAAGCAAGCCCGAGACTCTTGACCAGCGTGGTCTTGCCGGTCCCGGGGACGCCTTCGATTAACACGTGACCGCCGGCGAAAAACGCGATCAGCAACTCCTCGATCGCTTGCTCGTGGCCGACAATCGTTTTGTGCAGCTCAGCCTGAATCCGCCGAAAAACCCGCGCGAACTCGGCTACTGTGGGCGCCTCTGCTGCATGATTTACTGACGCGTCGCTCATCGTTCGAATACTCGCTTGACGGCAGCTTGATCGGCGAGTGGGATCGCCGCGCGGGCCAAAGGCTCATCGGGAGCTTGCTGCGGATTTAATGGCACATGCACCTCTGGAGGGATATAGGCGGTAGCTCCCGGCATCGAGGCCTCGTCGGAAGGCGACGCATCGATTGCAATTTTGAAATTGTCGCTGCCAAGCTGCTGCGGGGTCGGCGCCCCAAACAGATGCGCCGGATCGGCGCCGCCGCTATGGGTTGAGCCATTCCCGCCGCTATAAGTACTGCCCGATTTCAGGCCCGGATCAGTCTGATCTGGTTGGGTTTGCCCATTATCGGGCTGAGGCGGTAGCGCCGTACCGTTGCGCGCCAGCTGATCTGCCTGTTGCGGGGGTAAGGAAACCGGCGGCGGCTGAACAACTTGATTGCCGGAATCAGTTCCGCTCAGGGGCATGGACGGCGTGAACGGACTGCCGGATGGGGAGTTCTTATCGTTGCCGGCTTGATCAGGATGGCGCTCGATTGCCGGTCGGCGAAGCGGGATTTTCGCCACGTAGTTTTAGATTGACGGGTGGTTGCGCAAGCGGCTTACGGCCGGTCACCTGATCCTGAAGGTTGCCTGCTAGACGTCGCGCCTTATTCATCCAGCGGTTGAGGTTGCCCCGGTTCTGTTCCGAGCGTTCGGCCTGTGCGAGCTTGGCTTCGAGTTGTTTCAGGGTGCCGGGATCAGCATAAACGCGAGCATTAGCGGTGAGTCCCGGATCAGCTGGATGGATTTCGAGATTGCCGATATCCGCGGTGATCTCGGCCGGCGGCGCATTACCGGCACCGAGCCGCAATTGAGGATGATACCGATGCACTAGCGGGATAGCTGCGATTGCCAAACCGACCGCGAGTGGTGCAAGAATCGCCCGCGAAATCCATCGCGACTCAATCCGCGCCGGCTCGAACGCCTCGCGCATCCCATAGGTATCTTCGATCAGGTAAGGCCATAGCGGGGATTCCGCGGCGGAGGTTTTCGCCGTCGCCAGTATGGTCGCGAGGCGGCCTTTCAGGCCCGCGCGATCGTCGGCTATGGTCGCCGCGCGCAATGGGTTCGCGCCTTGTCGTCGCGCGTCGCATACTACCCGGATCAGAACTGGCACGGCGAAGCCGACTGCCGTGATCGTCACGCCGAGGAAGGCCAGCGGCGACAAAGATATGGCGGATACAAAGATAATCGCGGCAACCCCGAGCAATACTGCGAGCGTGAGAAAAAACCAGTACTGGATAGCGAGCAGGTTCAATGCGCGTCCGGATCGCCTTGATCTGAAACAGAATCAGCCAGAGTTTTTGCTCTTCGCGCCGACTTTCCGCCACTGGACGCTCTGCGACTTCTACTTGCGGTGGATTCCCTCGACAATAGTAAAGCTGTTCCGCAGGCGCAACGAGTATGTTGCACGGCTCGCGGGATACCGGCCTTCAAGTCGAAGATACGTTGCCCCAACGCGAATGGATCAAACTTAGTTCCTCAAAACTCCCATCCAACAATCGATTTGACGAAAGCGCCATTACTGGCGCGCGTCAATCCGAAACCCACACCGAGATTCAACTCGAGCCGTTTGATCAGCGGCAGATTGATCGCCGGCACAATGAAGTGCTGCTGATTTTGGACGCCTGGGAAATGCTGAATCGCGCCCATATCGCCATAGTATTCGACGGCGAGCGTGAGCCGGCGCTCAAGTTCGAATTCGACCTCTCCCGACGGGGCAAAAGTCATCCCTTGATGAGTTCCGGGACCGTCGAATGGCTTCTCGAAGGCAAAGTTGCCAATCAGCGTAAATCTGCCACGAGTCATTTCCATAATAGGGCGAAGTTCAAGCGAAAGCGGATTTTCCTCGGCCGCGCGCCGCATGTAATCCAGTTCGATATTGCCGCCGAAACGGATCGGCCAGTCGTCGGTTGCCGCCACCCCGAAGTGTATCTTGGTGCGGCTGCCCGCATACTCGTAATTGCCATTATTGAGCTTGGCGGTGGCAAAATATTGGCCGACTTCGATATGGTCAGTCAGACCGTAAGTGGCCTCGATCGTCTCGTGAATCTCGTACGGACGAATCTGCTCGTGAGCTTCAGTTCCGGTCGCAGTGGTTACGCTATTTGAGTGCAGCTCCAGCTCCAGCTTGTCCGGGGGTGTGGTTTCTGTCGGATAAATCTGGATTTCGTAGAAATCGATCGCCCAAGCTCTGCTCGCCAGTTGGCCGCAGGCGAACAGCGTTAGCAGAAGCAGTGAGACGCGTTTACTCGATCCCGGCCTCATCCAGCACGCCCAACGCCAATGCCGACCAATCCATTTCTGCGCGGCCTTTCGCGAGTCCGGCGATAATCCGCTCCCGCAACAGCGCGGCGAGCGGCATCGGCGCACGAGCATCACCGGCTGTTTTGAGCACCAGCTCAACATCCTTGAGGCCAAGCGGCAGCCTAAAACCCGCAGGCGTATGGCGTTTGGTCGCGACCATCTCTCCATAACGCTGATAGACCGGCGAAGCGAACAGCGTCTTGGAGAGCATCTGGTGAACCTTATTTCGATCAACTCCGTTCTTCTCGGCCATCGTGAGGGCTTCAGCCATCGCTTCGATCGCCGAGGCGATCAGGAAATTGCCGCAGAGCTTGGCGACATTGGACGCACCGGGCGCTTCGCCAAAATCGAAGACCGCACGGCCCATTGCGTCGAGAATCGGGCGGACCCGCTCTTTTGCCGACGCAGGTCCGGACGTACAAATCACTAACTGCTTTTGCTGGGCATTGTCCGGACGGCCAAACACCGGCGCCGCAAGATAAATGCTGCCGCGCTCAGCATGATAACGTGCAAGCCGCTCAGCCGTCGCTGGGGCGATCGTGCTCATCGATATATGGATTCCGTTCGCGCCGAGCGCCGCCGCAATTCCCGCGTCCCCCAAGCTTACTGATTCGACCGCGGCATCGTCAGCGAGCATCGTGATAGCGATCCCGCCGCTCGCTATCGTATCCGCCGCGCGCGGGGCGAGAGTTGCGCCTTGCGCGATTAGCGAAACTGCTTTCGATGCCGTCCGGTTCCAGACGCGGAGCTTGAAACCCGCCGCGATTAGATTGGACGCCATCGGCAGGCCCATCGCGCCCAATCCGATAAATCCTACTTCACCAGTCATCTTCGATCCTCCAAGAATAGCTCGCGTTTCATCGTGAACGTTTCACGCCGATTCGCGGACAATAGCGCGCCACCGGACATCGCGAGCACCACGGCGACACGGGCTGACACAGAGTCTGTCCGAACGCGACCAGTAATGCGTTGTACCCGAGCCAGTAGCGGCGCGGCAGCACCTCACGCAAAGCGGTCTCAGTCTTCTCCGGTGTTGCGGTTTTTACGAAGCCCCATCGATTCGAAATCCGATGGACATGCGTATCGACGCAAATTCCCGGCTTGCCGAAGGCTTCCGTCACGACCAGATTGGCGGTTTTGCGGCCGACTCCTTTGAGGGTCAGCAACTCGTCGATCGTGGAAGGCACTTGTCCGCCGAATCTCTCGATCAAGTCGCGCGAGATATCACGCACGATGTACGCCTTCGCACGATAAAAGCCGACCGGACGAATCAGCCGCGTGATCTCGTCAATCGTGAGTTTGACCATCGCATATGGAGTATTCGCCGCTGCGAACAGCCGTGGCGCGACCACCGCGGTGGTCTCATCTCTGGTGCGGAGGCTCAACAGACATCCGATCAGGACCAAAAATGGGTCGTGCTTCTCCGCCGCTATTAGAGTAACGACGGGAGCATTCCAACCCGGCATGTGCCGGCGCAAAATTCGCAATACGTCGCCAATCGTCGCGCGGGTAACCGGAGCGATTTGCTCATTAGCCATCTGATTCATTAGTAGCGCGACATCTGATCGGAAAGAATCTTCTCAGTATCCGTTTGACGCTCCTCGCCGATCGGCGCTAACTAGCCCAAGAAAGTTGATTGGACGCTATTCAGACGACGCGTTAATTCCGAATTCGCAACTGCGCCTCGGGGGCTAGCGATGGAAGAACTGGATAAAGAACTGTTGCTCGATCTTTACCACTCGATGGTGCGTATCCGGCTGTTCGAGGAACGGGTACGCGACCTCGCGCTGAAGAACGAAATTCCCGGCTTCGTACATGTCTCGATCGGTGAAGAGGCCAGCGCGACCGGGGTGTGCGCCGCGTTGCGCCACAGCGATCGCATTACGTCGACGCATCGCGGGCACGGCCATCTGATCGCGAAGGGCGGGCGTCTTAACCAGATGATGGCCGAGCTGTTCGGCAAGCGCACCGGCTACTGCAAGGGTAAGGGCGGGTCGATGCATATCGTCGATTTCTCGCTGGGGATTCTCGGCGCTAATGGGATCGTCGGCGCAGGCTTGCCGATCGCAACTGGTTCGGCGCTCGCCGCGGTCGTTTCCGGTCGCGACGACGTCACGGCCTGCTTCTTCGGCGATGGCGCATCGAATGAAGGCACGTTCCACGAATCGCTCAATTTGGCCGCAGTCTGGAAACTGCCGGTGATCTTCGTGTGCGAGAACAACGGCTTTGGCGAATTCACGCCCGCACAGACTGTCACGTCGGTCAGGGATATTGCGCAACGCGCACAGGCCTATGGCATCCCCGGACTGATCGTCAATGGGAATGACGTGGTCGAGGTCTATCGGTACGCGAGCGAGGCGGCGGCCCGGGCGCGCGCCGGTGAGGGTCCGACCCTACTCGAATGCAAGACCTATCGATGGGAGGGGCATGTCGTCGGCGAGCAGGCTTTCCTCGGCGATGGGGCTTATCGCGATCCTAAGGAAGTCGAAGAATGGAAGACTCGATGCCCGCTGATCCGATTTCAAAAGTTCGCGGCGGAAAATCGGCGCATCAGCGCGGACGACTTACGCAAAATCGAGAATGAGACGCGCGAGGAACTCGACGCCGCAGTTGCGTTCGCACGCGAGAGTCCGCTGCCCGATCCAGCGGAGGTCACCGAGGACCTTTACGCATAATCGATCAATTTTGCATCGCATTACGTCAAAACGCGGAGATAAGTCATGGCGATGACCACGTTCGTGCAGGCAATCAATCAGGCGCTGGTCGAGGAGATGGAACGTGACCCGCTCACTTTCCTGATGGGCGAAGATGTCGTGCTCAGTATCTTCGGCGCGACCAAAGGTTTGATGGACAAGTTCGGCGACAAGCGCGTGCGCAATACGCCAATCTCCGAAGCTGGTTTCGTCGGCGCAGCAGTCGGCGCGGCGATGGCGGGGACGCGACCAATCTGCGAAGTCGAATTTGCCAGCTTCTTTTATTGCGCTTTCGATCAGCCCTACTTGCGGCCGCATCTGCTCTTGACGCTTTCGGGGGCGGGTCGCCCGACCAACTTCCTGCTGCGGAAACGGCGTGGGATTTCCTCAACGACAGCGTCTACGCCGAGGGCGGGGTCGAGCGGCCCGCTAGCTTGCCGGAATTTCTGACCCGCCAGTTCAAGCACGACTACGCCCGCCATTTACGGAATCTCGCCCAGGAGCGCGCCCTCGCGTAATCGCTCGAAGAGGGTTTTCAACGAGGCCCAGAGCGTGGGGGCTTTCGCTTTGCCGCCTTCTGGTTAAGCTTTCTTTCGAGAAACTCTTGCACTTCGATGTATTCTCTGACAATGAGAGCCAGCAGTTCCTGAGGGTTCTTGTTCTCACGTTTGGCCAGGGCTTCCAGTTTCAATGCGAACTGCTCGGGAACTTCGAAGCTTCGCATCATCAATCTTCCTTGGAGCGGCAATGCTTAAGCGGCAATTGAACGACCTTACCACGCTATCGAAAACAGCCGAGGTCCTTCAAGCGGCGCGGCGCTCCGATCGGCGATGAAACTTTTTGCTCGCTGAATCCGTTTATACGGTTGAGAGCGCGAGTCGACAACGGCTCGCTCTCGAAAGGGAAAAGCAAAACGAATGTGCGCGAGCGTGAATAACGACTGCAATAGGGCCGAGGGACTCCCGAGGACAATTACATTTTCCACCTCGGCTGTGTCCGAATATCAGGTGATTAGAGCGACTGTCACTTTAGAACAGCATTGCGGCACTACGGAGCGCTCTCGCGTTTATCGGCTGATCAGAACCAATCGTGCGTAGATTCCGGCCGCTTGCCGCAATCTCCCCAATATCGTCGTTCAGCGCATACTGAGCCGCACGGGAGGTGTTGAGGTGGAAATGGACGTCTGACTTCGCGCCCGGCGCAGCCGTTCTAAGTGACGCGACCGGTCGGTCACGTCACTTACTGGCGGGAAGGGGTTTAGGCCAAAAACGCCATTTGGCCATTGTTGGCGTGCTCGCGGCCCTGTGGCGTGTTTTCGGGCGAACCCGCCGTGACCCTCGACTTCGCGCCGAAAACGGCAGGAAGCCCCGTTTCCGTCCCAACTAGACCATAGTCTGTAGGTAATGTTTAAAACGCACGGCCACCGATTTGGTTTAGAGCATTTTGGACCACACAAGCAGGAACGCCGCCCAGGGTGGAAACCCGAGGCGGCGTTTGGAAGGGGAGGGAGTCTTACTTCCTGATCTTGTAAGTGCGCTCGCCGGCGGCGTTCTTCGAGGATTCGATCGTGTAGCCGCCCTTGCTGCCCAGGATGCTTACAAACCCGCGGATTGTGTGCGCCTGCCAGCCGGTCGCTTCCATGATCTCGGCCAGCGTCACGCCCTTGGCGCGCTGCATCATCGCGATAACTTCGGCCTTCTTGTTGGACCGCTCGGTGGGTTTGGCGGCTTTCTTCCCTGGAGCTGCCTTCTTCGCGGGCGTTGCGTTCTTCGCGGGCGCGGCGTTCTTTCCGGCCTCCTCGGTCGCCTTGGCCTTCTTGCCTTTGGCGGCTTTTTTCGCAGTTTTCGCGTTCTTGCCGGGCTTCGTGCCCTTACGCGCTGCCTTGGGCTTGGCCTGCTTGGTCGTGGTTGTCTCGACGGCTGCGGTCTGGACCGGGCCTGCGTTTTCGTTTGTATCGCTTACGGGATTCATTCGTTTTTCCTTGCCGCGTCCTTTGCGGTGACCCATTCATCACTCGGTTAGCTCCTAAACGCAAGAAAATAATGTAATAAAACGATTTTGCTGGTTCCGTGCCGAGATTCCGGAAGACGCTATGTGGAGCGTTTCTATGTTGTTGAATCCCTTTGTGATGTAAACGAATTCGATGCTGGCGCACGGCAGCGCCGCGGCCGGCTGGCCAGCAAGCTGGTCGCATCCATGACGCTAAATCCAAGATTCGAGATCCCCTACGCCCCTCTTTTTGAGTTCATCGCCGGATTCACAATCCGATTTGGCCCTTAAGGATCTTCGTCGATTTCGAGCAGAGGCGATTATTTCCGGTAGTGGTGGTTCTCAAGCGACCGGCCCCATCCCCCTATAGGCTTAATCG
Organism: uncultured Pseudomonadota bacterium; assembly: GCA_963831065.1. Classification (GTDB taxonomy): domain Bacteria; phylum Desulfobacterota; class Binatia; order Binatales; family Binataceae; genus JAJPHI01. The sequence continues at coordinate 2,363 of CAWHOQ010000023.1, read as the reverse complement.
CGAGGTGGCCCCTGTCCAGCCGGTTTAGTGCGAATCGCGCACGCGCGGTCCAGGCACATTGGTTCCCGATGCTACACTGCCTTGCGCGATTCATCATGGCCGGTATATACCGGTACGCCCGTTTGTCGGATTGGGACCTTGAATCGCAATTGCAATTGTGCCCTCGGGACGCGACCAATTTGAGTGTTGCGATTATCTCGCCGCAGGTTCCGTCATGCGGTGGCATTCCTGTGCGTGATTCCGAGCGCGGCGATACTTTCAACCTGAACGACAGCACTCATGTTCCGCTGACCGGACTCTTCGGGCGCAACCGCATTTCGTGGTTTCGTTACTTCCGAGGGCCCGTTTAAAACGACAATACGCCCAGACTTTCGACAAGAACTTCGAACGATAGACGTGAGAAGAATCAGGAGGACCTCGGTCGACATTATCCGAGAGTTAATCAAAATGGGCTAACAAATGAAAATGCATCTTTGGCGACCTGTCGAGCTCTACTGCTCGCGGCGATCTCATTACGCGGCTCGCAGATGCGCATTGCCTTGGGCTTGGCGGCCTGCTTGGTTGTGGTTGTATCGACGGCTGCGGTCTCGACCGGGCCTGCGTTGTTGTTTGTGTCGCTTACGGAATTCATTCGTTTTTTCCTTGCTGCGTCCTTTGCGGTGACCCATTCATCACTCCGTTCGCTGTTAAACGCAAGAAAATGATGGAGAAAAGTTGGATGGCTCGCTTTTGCGCCGGGATTCCTGAAGCCCTCACTTCCTGCCACGCTATGTTGTTCGATCCAATGGTGATGGGAACGAATTCGATGCTGCCGCGCCGCCCGGGAGGCTGGGTGGCTGGCGAGCCTAATTGTTGCCAGTGCATGCGATCAGGCTAAATCCAAGATTCCAGACCCCCTATGCCCCTCTTTTCGAGTTCATCATTCGAGTCGGAATCCGATTTGCCCGTCCTTCACCGCTGGAAGGCGTTCGGGGCTTTGGAGGAGGTCCTGCTCCCGCCTCCTAATGGTCGCGTCCACCACGGGGTTTATGCTACCATCAGACGCCTCCAACAACCTTTGACATTGGGTGAGCACCTTCCGGACGGACCAGCGGCCTGATCGGCCAGGGTGCTCCGGAGACTACAGTTGAGAAGACTCGCTCGGGCCGCGCGGCTCGTGCGAATTTCGGAGGGGCGATGACAAGACGGATCGGTGTTCTAATTTCCCTCGCGCTGTGCGCAGTTGATTGCATCCAGGCGCAGGGGCCAACGGCGCCCCCGGAGGGCTGGTCCAGGACATCACCCCTGGTTACACCGCGCGCCAACACCTGCGCGGTCTTGTTACAAGACGGGCGGGTACTAATCACGGGCGGGGTGGACGCCAGCGGATCCGCCGCCGCTTCCAGTGAGTTTTTCGGCACAGATCGTACGTTTACCGCCGGTCCAGCCCTGGCGGCGGCGCGGTCCCAACACACTTGCACGCTGCTCAACGACGGCCGTGTGTTGGTGGCTGGCGGCAAGGACGACTCGGGACCCATGAGATCCGCCGAGATCTTCGATCCTTCTGGAAACAATTTCCTGCCTGGCGGAAATCTGGTGGAGGCGCGCTTTGGACAGACCGCGTCCTTATTGAAGGACGGACGCACCCTTCTGGCGGGCGGCAGCGATGCGAATGGTCCGAAATCCACGCTCGAATTGTTCGATCCCGTTGCCAACACGTTCAGCCCTCCCGATCCCGACGCGTTCTCTCCGGAGATGTCGTCTCCACGCTCCGGCCACGCCGCGCTCGTGTACCCCGGTGGATTAGTCATCCTCGTCGGCGGGACCGACGGGAACAAGCCCCTAGCCTCGGTCGATGTCTTCAGTCCTCTGTCGGAGTCGACGTTTTCCGGACCGCCTCTGACTACGGGCCGCGCCGGTCTCTGGCCACCCTTCTCGCCGATGACCGCATCCTGGTGGTGGGAGGAAACGACGGGCAAACGGACCTGGCGTCCGCTGAAATCTACGACCCAAGCCGTGGAACTTTCCAACTAGCCAAATCGCTGTCAACAGGTCGCAGCAGCCATTTGGCGCTGCTGTTGCCGGGCAATAACAACGTACTGATTGCCGGCGGGGTCTTGGCAGGAGCGGCCCTGAATTCTACCGAATTGTACGATCCCGTAACGGACACCTTCCGGACCGTCAACCCGCTCACGGCGACGCGGGCCAACGGCTCAATCACGGCGATGAGTGAGAGCGGAGCCGTGCTTGCGGTGGGTGGATCCAGCACTCCTAACCAGGATGGGTCCTTCAACTCGCTGATACCCGCGGGTGGCGTCTTCACCGGTTTCCCCACTTTTATAGTCACGCCCACTTGCTGCACCTTTCTGCAGGGTCAGACTGTC
>CAWHOQ010000022.1:0-58516 GCA_963831065.1 uncultured Pseudomonadota bacterium | reverse complement strand
GAAATGAAGTGCTCATTGCAGCTTGCAGACATCGAGCAGGCGTGCGCCGGGAAACAACGCCTCGACCGCGTTGATGGCTCCGCCCAGCTCCGGGTCAGGACAGCCGCCCAAGGCGATAAGCTCATGCTCAATCTGTTGTAGCATCGCCAGGACTGAAGCCGGATTATCGGCTTCGTCTACCGGCTCGCCGTAGTGCGATTCAACGAGCCGAGCAGAGCACCTTTCAGCGATCATGCGTGCGGCGGGCATGCGCCCGGCCGGCAAGGTGAACGTCTTGAGCCGCTTGAGCAGCGCCAAGGTCTCGGCGCGGTCCTGTTGGGCGCAAAGTAGGGTGAGCAATTCGCCCTTGTGGGCGGCAAGCATGGGCTTTAGGTCAGCAAGCGCGGTCTTCGGGCCACGATAGCGGATAGTGTGGCCGTCGGGGTAAAGCTCAATTCCACGACGGGCCGCCTCGGCTAAAAGTGCTTGCGGGGTCACAGCGAGCCTTCCTCGATTTCTACGCTGGAGGAGTCAGGTGAGTCAGGTGAGTGAGATACCTCCCCGGTCGGAAGAGGAGGACGCATAAACACTTCAGTCGCCTGGCCGTCGGGCGCGTCGGAAATGTGTGCGCGCCTGCTCCATTTTCACCGGCCGGGTTGGAACTCACCGAACTCACACTACTCACACGCCAACCTTTGGCGTCGTCGGATTTTACGTTCGGAGGTCGAAAGGCGTAGACCGTCGATAACGCGGGCGGCTTTCGATGAGCACCAAGCGCCTAGGCGTCGGGAGTCGATCTCGCTCGACTCTTCGCGCTTGGCGGCGACCATGAGAAGGGCTTGCTTGACTTTATCGTGATGGCCCTTTTGAGCGGCCGTAACAATCTCTCGCACCAACATCACTTTATCGCCGAATCCCTGCCTGCCATGCGCGCAAGACTTCCACCGTCGATTCGCGGTCGGGATCGCTGCAGAGTTTATAATTTGCTCACGAGTCGCGCACGGGTCCGCCAGTCCGAGCCAAACCAGCGGCTCCCTAATCTCGCGCGACCAATGGTCAAAGCCGCCCCACGGCCGCACGTCTTTTCGCGGCCGGCCGGCTACGTGATACAGCCCGCAAAATCGTCAGGGACGCCACTACTAGGCGCTTTCGGTTCGCGATCAGGTGCTCGGGCAGATCGACGTATCTTGAAGACGCGCTCTTCGGGCCGTTCCTTCTCCGGCGTCGATTCGGGAGATCAGCGCGCGGCTCGGCAGGTCGCCTTGTAAGGTCAGATTGTTCCCGGTCGCGGTCCATAGGACGTTTGTGGGTAAGCGCAACATCCGGTTCACGCCAAGCAGGCGATCCGCGTACTCGAATTGCGTGATAGCGCGCGCCAGGTCGGGCGAATCAAGCGGCCGCGTGATGTTGTCGAGGTTTATTATTGCCTGATTTTCGCGAAGCGCTGATGTTATCGCCTTGCGTAGCTCTTCGCCTTCCCTTGCTACCCCGGTTGCGGAAGGTTTTCGTCCCGTCGCAATGATCCCGAGAGATTCAGCGAGCAGGGACTTGCCGCTTCGCTGACTAGGCGCGTCGAACGCGAACAATGGAGCACTTTCGAGTAAGCGCCGTTGGATCGCAGTCACAATTCCGGCGATGAAAGCCGACCGCGCCGCTGGATCGACGAATAGCAAACTCTGAAAATGGTTGAAGCAGGTTGCGCAGCGAATCTTCCGCTTGCGCCCGCGTCGGACGTTCTGGAACGATCGGCCAATCGGATTCGCTGTATAGATACAACCCGGTTGATTCGTCGAATCCCGGCGCGTTCAGAACCGTGCCGTCTCGGCGCATGATTGGCGCTTCGATGATTCCGGTCAGGTGAGGCAGCCGCCATTCCCCGATGCGTGCGAGATAAGTTGGAGCAATTCCGTTGGGCAATGGCGGGCTTGTTCGCCATCTTTGGAGTCATACCGCTTCCACGCGATCAGACGGTCGAAGGTTTCTTGCAAGTAGAGCGTTGAGACGGCGCAAGCTGAACGGTTCCAGGCTGGGCGTCGAAGGCCACCGTGATCGATTTCGCGTTCCAGCGCAATAACGCGCACGACCTCGCCGGCACGCTGGAAAAGACGCAGCCGCGCCGCATTGGTGACCAACACTTTTTCGGCGTTATCGATAATCTGCGGGATTTGGCCGGGCATGATGAATATCTCGCGCCGGCCGCTGTCGGCAGTTTGCGCCGGCGGGCGGCGCAATTGGAGCGTCGCCAGCGCTAGCAGAGCATCGCGAATTTCCTCGTCACTCCGGCCGGCCGTTTTCTCGCGAGCGATGAATCATCAGCCCAACCTTTTCGCCGTGTTCGCCCGCCGGCAGATAGATCAGCTTGACCTCGCTTTGCGCGATTCGAGAAAGCCTTGAGCCGCGCCAGGGCCGCAATGCACTCTGCGCATTCTCCATACGTCACTATCGAAGCGATGTTAACCGCTCGGCCGTTCAGCGCGACGGATTCCCAATCCGCTAGAGCGCGTCTTGCCGCCTGCATCGTTCGAGCCGCGAAAGTTCCAAACGCCGAGCAATGCGACGCAGCAGAGGCCAATCGAGACGGCCGCGTCGCCCTTCGGGACGCCTTCCGTAATTAAAACAGGCACGGCTGGATCGGCGATGAGCGGAACCTTGCCACCTTCGCGCGGGCGGGTCAGGCGCGGATGAACATCGAGTAGCATCTTGCCACCCGCCTTCATCTCGTACTTGGGCGACTTGCCCTTGTCGTTTAGCCGGGGCTGGTCCGGTCGAAGTTGGTAGCGTTTCAATCGCGCCACGAACGGACCAGATCGGAATGACCAGTGCGGGGACTAGTTGTTGTGTGCGTCCAAATCCGAGCCGTTCAAGCTCTGATTTTTTGGTCGCGCTCAGATAGCCCCGCTGGCGCGCAACGTCATCAGCGACCGCGCGAGCACGGAGAAATTCCCAATGCTGCTCAAGCAGAGGCAGCTCATGATCCCGACTTTCGCGGCGCGTGCCGCCCAAGGCGTGCGTGATTTCCGCAGAGCTAAGGTTCATCATGCGTAGCGCTCCGAGCGCGCCGGGACGAAACTCTGTTGGAGCAATCGCTCGACCTCGCTTGCCGGGACTCGAATCGCGCGGCCAAGGCGATGGACCGCGATTTTTCGCCGTGCCGCCCAGGGCGCGCAAAGTGACCGGCTTTAATCCGAGAAGCTGCGCAGCTTGGGCGAGCGTATTATAGCTTGGATGTTGTTTCGGCTTCCTGTGCTTTCATCGCTTTTGACGCTTGCATATCGACCTCACGAGAGCTATCTCTGTAGCGATGATAGCGCACGCACCGCGCCGAAACATATTTAGGCGGCCCAGCTCTGATGATGCTTCTCGCTCTTGGGTAGCTCTGAAAGCGTCAAAATCTGGGCGACTGTTGCCGGAGCATCTGGTGGCGATTCGTAACCTTGTGCGCCAAGGCGCGGGTGAGATGGTGGCCGGCTCCCTCGCCAGCGTGGGAGATACTGATTCAGCAGAGCGGAATTCCGCCGCCCTTTGCAGAGTTTTGAATTCGTTAGCGGCCAGATTGACGCGCTTACACCGTCGGAAGTTGACCCTGGGCTTTGTGCGATTCGGGCGTATCAACCGGACTACGACAAATCGGCTGAAAAAGAAGCGGTCAAGGGCCTTACGGGAGTCCTCAAGCCTACGCTGGCGGACTATCTTTCCCTATCAGCGCCTCACCTTACGGCCACTCTACTTGCGGCAGAATGGATGAAATGGATTTCGGATGCGCTCGCGCATTTAGACGCCAAGCGGATTTGCAAGTGTAAGCTGTGCGACCGCCTTTTTACGCGCGACGCAGCGACCAGAAAACGTGCTCCCTAGGACATGCGAAATTGCTGCGCTCGAAACGATGGCTTAATACCGCCAAGGGCCAGAAATATTACAAGCGACGCCTCAAGGATCCGAAAAAGTCGAAGCGGCTTGCCAAGCCGGAGCGCAAACAAGGGACGGAGAACCATGAGTACTTTTCGACGCGGCAAGGTTTGGTGGTTCGATTCAGCTTCCAGGGCCAGCGCATCCGCGAATCGGCCAAGACTCGAACAAGACGTTGCGCGAGAAGCGGAGCGAGCGCGGCGTCGATGGCTTGAGCTTGGGATTAACGGGTTAAAGAAGCGCGAGCGGCCGCCTCTGTTTCCAGTCGCCGCAAAGGAATGGTTCGAATCGAAAACTGCGCTGACCCCGCTCGGACGCGCTTACTACAGCCAATATCTCGGGAAGCTCAAGGGAGTTCGGGAACCGGCTGGTTTCGGATATTACAGCGGATGATATCGCGACGCTTCAACGCAAGCGCCAGGCCGAAGAATTTCTGGCCGACAGATCAATTGCGAAATCGCCACGCTGCGAGCGTTCTCGGCCACTATGGCCTGTGGGAGGGAATCGCCCATCGCGTGAAAATGCTCCAGGAGCGGACGGATACCGGACGCGCGCTTTCGCCGCGAGATGAACGGAAGCTGCTCGACGCGATAGCGCAAAGCCCGTCGGCCGCGCTCTACCCATTTTTTATTCTGAGCCTCGATGCAGGGTTGCGGCCAGCCGAGACGCGTGCGCTGCGACGGCGCGATTTGAACCTGGTTTGGCGAGTCGGAGTGATCACTCGAAGGGGAAATTATCGTCGGCCGCTCAAAGACGGAAGCGGGGAACGGCCGGTGCATTCCGCTGACGCAACGCGCCTGCGCGGCGCTCACGCTTTGGCTGTCGCGCTTCGGCGAAGCCGGACCGGATGCCTTCCTATTTCCGTTTCATCACGTCGGGTTCGCCGGAAACGGATGCAAACCGCATCTGTGGGGAATCGACCTCAACCGTCCGATGGGTACCTACAGCTACAAGACCGCCTTCAATACCGCACGCGCAAGGCCGCCGGAGTCGATTACCGGCTCTACGATGCGCGCCACAGCTTCATCACGCGGCTGGCCGAGAACCCGGCGTGATCAGAGGAAACCATCCGCCAGCTTGCCGGCCACGTCTGCCCACGGATGCTCGCCCGCTACGCGCATATCCGGGCGCAGGCGCGCCGCGACGCGATCGCCACGCTGGAGCCTCTCGGGATGGCGGAAACACCGGAAATTGAGGCAGAGTCCCCACAAAATCCCCCACAGTCGGCGGATTCCAGCAGCCGGTGTTTAACTGATAATCGCGTAAAGCATTGATTTTACGAGAATTCGATTGGTCGGGGTGGCCGGATTTGAACCGGCGACCACACGCACCCCAAGCGTGTGCGCTACCAGGCTGCGCCACACCCCGACCGGTACGACTATCGCGCGTGAGTCAGTCGTGCGGACGACTCACTATAATGATTAGCGCGGCTTTCAGCGAATCGCGCCTAAGCCTTCTTCTTCGCGGCGACGCGCGGACGCCACTGCCAATATGAACGTAGATCGACCGAGAATGTCCATGCATTGCGCGGCTGATTGATCAAATGCACGATCTCGTTGCAAATCGATTCCGTTGCGACGAAATGGTCCGGGTCCTCCTCGGGCGCGCCTTCGGTGATGCGCGGCAGTCCGACCGCGCCGTCCACGTCGAGCGCAACTGAATGTACGCCACGATGCATGAACTCGTACGCGCATGATTCGGCCAACGCGCGCTGCGCAACCTTCGACGCATTATATGCGGCATACTGAGCTGGGCCGCCGCGCGTCTCAGAGCCGAGCACAAAAATGATCGTGCCGTGACCACGCTCCGCCATCTTCCCAACGACCGCCTGCGTCGCGAAGAACGGTCCGTAACAGTTGACCTTCAACTGAAAGTCGAAATCCTCTTCGGTGATCTCGGTGAAAGGCTTGCGCAGATAAGCGCCGGCGTTGTTGATCAAAACACCGATCGGTCCCAATTCGCGCTCAACTGCTTCGACCGAAGCAACGACCTGCTCGCGTTTCGAGACGTCGGTCGGCGTGACTAAGGCTTTGCCGCCGGCCTGGCGAATCAATTCGGCGGTCTCATCGAGCTGAGACTTGGTGCGCGCGATCAGGCCGCAGGCGTAACCTTCACGTGCCGAGCCGCTGAGCGATATCGCGGCCGATGCCGCGGCCCGCTCCGGTAATCAATGCAACTTTGGCGTCTGACATGAGGCGCATCTTAGCGAGAGGACCATTACATACCAAGTGCGGCGCGCCGCTTTGATTCTCCACTGTCGCTCGCGACAACGGGCGTGGTATGCTGGATAAATCATTTGCTGGAGCTGCATGTTCAGGTCCGCATGAAGCCAAGCTTAATATCAGTAGTCTATGCATTGATTCTCGGGATAGCGCTGAGCTTCAAGGCAAATCCGCTCTATGCGCAAGATCGAGGATCGGCGGGTGCTACTACCACAACTGACGTAGGCAGCGCCACTAGCCCGACCGATGCAGCCGCAGATACGCAGAGCGATCAGGTCCTCGAAGTGCCGCAAGTAGCAGTTACCAATGACCAGTCTAACGCTGATGCTGAATCCCCGGATGACGCGGCGGACGTAGCGGACTCGACAGATTCGCCCGGGGATGCGAGCGAGTATGCAGATCAGGCGGCGGGTGTCAATGCTATGCCTGAACTACCTAATTCTCCCTCGATGGTGACGGCTTATCCTCCCATAGTTGTCTATCCCGCCAGTCCGGTGCGAAATTATTCGACCTATGTTCCACCGGGTATCATCATCGCGCGGCCGGGCGGATTGAATTCAATACCAGCTACTAGTCCGATGCTGACCACGCCGCGTGGCTCTCACCCAATGATGGGTGGATGGTGGCAGCGCGCGCGTCGCTAGCGGTTTAGCGCTTCCGCGCTCACCTCGGGGCGCGTACTATTCAACGATCACCTCGCGGTCTCCGAATCCGCGTGACGGGAGCATCGATCGCTTTCCATGCTGGTCGCAATTGACGTGGGAAATACCCACACTGTTATTGGAATCTATGACGGCGAGCACCTGGCTCATCACTGGCGGATTTCAACCGACCCGGAACGAACTGCCGACGAACACGGAGTCTTGCTGCATGTGCTGCTCCAATCGGCCGGACTGGACGTACCATTGAAACCGGAAGGCGTCGCCATTGCCTGCGTTGTGCCGCCTCTGAATCATACGATCGAGCATCTCGCTCGACAGTATTTCCAATGTGCTCCATTGACGGTCGGACCCGGAATCAAAACTGGGATGCCAATTCTCTACGAGAATCCGAAAGAGGTCGGCGCCGATCGAATCGTCAATGCGGTGGCGGCTTACGATCGCTATGAATCGGCAGTGATTGTGGTCGATTTTGGCACGGCAACCACGTTCGATTACGTCACCGGAAGAGGCGAGTATGTTGGCGGGGCGATCGCGCCGGGACTCGGAATTTCGATGAATGCGTTGGTTGAGCATGCCGCAAAGCTCTACCGAGTCGAATTAGTACGCCCGCGTGATGTGGTCGGCCGCACGACAGTTGGGGCAATACAGTCGGGTCTAGTGTTCGGCTATACCGCGCTCGTCGATGGCTTGGTGGAACGGATAATTCGCGAGCGGGGCGAAAAAACTCGCGTGATCGCGACCGGCGGACTAGCGGAATTGATTGCACCGGAGTCCGCAACGATCGAAGATATAGATGAATTCTTGACCTTGAAGGGATTGCGGCTGATTTTCGAGCGGAACCGACGAATGTAGCCGCGCAGCTGTCGCGGGAAGGGAACAAAAATGGCGGAGCCTTTGCGGGTTGTGACCGATTCGATGATGGGGCTCAAGCTGCCAGACTATGCCCGTCTCTCGCCGCTTGTCGCTACGGTTCTGGGCCACAATCCCGGGCCATTCACTGGGCCCGGCACCAATACTTACATCATTGGTACGGGCGAGCGTCCGATTCTACTCGATACCGGGGTAGGCGTCGCGAAATGGGCGGAGCTGCTGCCGATCGGTTTGAGAGAACTGGCGCGAACGGATCAGCTCGGGCGCGTGGTCCTGACGCATGCTCATCAGGATCATATCGGCGGGATGAAGGACGTCAATCGGATTTTTGGCAAGCTCGAAGTGTTGAAGAAACCGTGGCCAACACCCGGACCTGATGCAGTCGCCGGGGTTCCACTGACCGAGATTGATCATGGCGCACAAGTTGAGACCGAAGGCGCAACCTTGGAAGCTGTGTTTACACCGGGCCATGCTCCGGACCATCTCTGCTACTATCTGTCAGCGGAGAAGGCGCTATTTACGGGCGATGTTGTGCTGGGCGCGGGCACCACGATAATTCCCGATGAAACCGGCGATCTTGGCCAATACATGGATTCGCTGCGGCGGCTGCTGGCGCTCGACGTCGAGACTATCTATCCGGCGCATGGACCGGTGATTCGCAATGCAAAGCAAAAGGTTCGCGAGTATATCGCTCATCGCGAACTGCGCGAGCGTCAAGTGCTCGCCGCGCTTCAAGATGGTCCGCTCGAAGTTCCAGCCATCGTCAAAAAAATCTACATCGATGTCCCCGAATTCCTTCACGCCGCGGCGGCCCAGTCGGTTCGCTCGCATCTCAAGAAGTTGAGCAATGAAAAACGGGTTGCGGAGCATGAAGGGACTTGGAAAATACGCTAGGCAGTTAAGAGGCCTGACCATTCGCGTGCTCGGCGCGACGCTGTTGACTCTTGGTATCGACTCGTACGCCGTAGCAGGTTCGGCCTCGATGCCGCCGAGCACCTCAGCGATACCGAACAGTACGATACAAGTTCCATCCATCAACTCCGGCTCCGGCGAGTACCCGCCCGAGCCGAGTAATTGGGAAGGCGACCCGGTAGTTAGTTACGAGAACAACTCCGGCAGTCCGATCTCGCCTCCAGGAGTCGGTTCGATACGGGATTTCATGATCGACGGTCATGACGAGATGTCGCCGCTCGGCTTTGAAGTTCAGGAAGATCGTCGCAAGCTAAAATCAGGCGAAGAAGCAGCAGGCCTGATAGTGACTGGCGTGGAAGCAGGAGGACCGGCCGCGAAAGCCGGCCTGAAGGCTTATAACCACCCGGTGAAGAGGGCCCTCGAAGCAGCTTCCGTGATCGCGTCGGTGCTGGTCCCGCTAGCTGCTCCGGCGATGATGCTAGTGCCGATCATGGAATCGAGTCACGTCGGCGAAGATTACGACCTGATTATCGGGGTTGACGGATTTCGCGTCAGCAACATTCTTGATTTCGAGGATCGTATGCGTGACGTACAGCCGGGTGAGATCGTTTATCTGAGCCTCGTACGCAATGGCAATCGGATGCAGGTTCCGGTGCAGGTGCCGGGAGTCCCGTCTCATCCGACTTCTTGAACCGAAAAGCTCCGTCGGTCTTTACTAAATTCACACTTCGCGCTAGAAGGACTGGTCCGTCGAGGAGTATTCCCGGCGAGGTTAAAATTGCCACAGTCGAGTTGTGAAATGACTCGACAGAAATGATGGGCTTGGGCTCGAGCCTGGATCCGAAATGAGGACCGGGACCCCGAACGAGACTTGAGCGCTGGTTAGCTTGCGCAAAGTTCTGCGGGGTTGCCGTGATAGGTAACTCCGCATTTATTTTTGTAGAGATAATAGCGAGCGTCACCATGGGAAAAGAAAAGGTTCGCATCACCGACTTGGCCCGTATGAAATCGGCCAACATGCCGATCTCGATGCTGACGGCGTATGATTACCCGTTCGCCCGCATCTTTGATCAGGCCGGAATCGACGTTCTGCTCGTGGGGGATAGCCTCGGGATGGTTGTGCAGGGGGCGGACAGTACGTTGCCGGTAACGGTAGACGAAATCCTTTATCACGTGCGGATGGTTGCGCGCGGACGTCAGCGTGCGCTCGTCGTGGGCGATCTTCCGTTCCTTTCGTATCAGGTGAGCGCCGAGCAGGCTCTGCTGAATGCTGGCCGATTGATCAAGGAGGGCGGCGCGGAGGCGGTCAAGCTTGAAGGCGGAATCACGATGGCCGAGACCATCAAGCGCCTTGTAGATATTGATATTCCGGTGATGGGCCACATTGGCTTGACGCCCCAGTCGGTGCATCGGATGGGAGGCCATCGGGTGCAAGGAAGACGCTCCGGCAATGCTCCCGGATGTCGCGAGCGGCTGCTCGAAGATGCGGCGGCGGTTGAACAGGCGGGATGTTTTGCGGTGGTTCTGGAAGGAATTCCGGCCGAACTGGCAAGCGAAATTACTCAGCGCGCAACAATACCAACCATCGGCATCGGTGCGGGTTCAGCTTGCGACGGACAAGTACTTGTAATGCACGATCTGCTGGGGCTTAGCGATGGTTTTGTGCCACGCTTCGCCAAACCTTACGCGAATCTGTGGCGCGATTCCGCAGCCGCCGCGGCCAGCTATATCCGGGAGGTGCGAGAGCGCGTCTTTCCGGGTGCTGAGCACAGCTATCATACGAAGGGGGCTTGAGCAGAATGGAGATTATCGAGTCCCCGCGTGAGATGCAGGAGTGGTCGGAAGCTGCGCGCCGACGCGGCGAGACGATCGCGTTCGTGCCCACGATGGGATTCCTGCACGAAGGGCATTTGACCTTGATGCGGGAAGGTCGTAAGCATGCGTCGTTGCTGGCGAGTTCACTTTTCGTCAATCCGACCCAGTTTGGTCCCAACGAGGATTTCTCGCGTTATCCGCGAAATTTCGAGGGCGACTGCGCGATGATGCGGACAGTCCCAGTCGATGTGCTATTCGCGCCTGAGCCGGAGAGGATGTTTCCAGCCGGTTCGCAAACTTGGGTCGAAGTTACGGAGATCACGCGCGGGCTGTGCGGTGATCATCGGCCGGGCCATTTCCGCGGCGTAACAACGGTTGTTGCCAAGCTTTTTAATATCGTGAAACCGCACTGCGCGTTGTTCGGCGAGAAGGATTTCCAGCAACTTCGTGCAATCGAAAGAATGGTCAGAGACCTGAATTTCGGCCTCGAGATTATCCCGGTGCCGACGGTGCGAGAGGCTGACGGCCTCGCAATGAGCTCGCGCAATGCCTATCTCTCACCGGACGAACGTCGCAAAGCACTCTCGTTGAGTTGCGCGCTGCGAGCCGCTGGGGCAAGCCTCAAAACCGGGGCGCGCACCCCGGCTGAACTGGTACGGAGCGCGCGGCGTCTGCTCGAAAGTACGCCGGGCGTCGCGATCGAATATGTCGAAGCGGTGGATGCCGAGACACTGCAGCCGCTCGAATCAATTGACCGGCCAGTAGTGGTTGCGATTGCTGCGAAGGTTGGAACGACGCGACTTATCGATAATATGATTTTTCAGCCACGCAGAGAGTCAATGTCATGAGGATAATGCTACGCGCGAAGCTCCATCGATTGCATTTGACCGGAGCCGACCCGGATTACGAGGGCAGCATCGCGATCGATTCCGACCTGCTCGGAGCGGCGGGAATCCTCGAATATGAGATGGTGCACGTGTGGAATGTGACTAATGGCGAGCGGCTCGAAACCTACGCGATCAAAGCGCCGGCGGGTTCGGGCGAGGTCGCACTCAATGGCGCCGCGGCGCTGCGGGGGAAGCCGGGTGATATCATTATTGTCGCGACGTTCGCGCCGATGGACGAAGCGAGCGCTCGCCGCTATTCGCCTAAAGTGATTCATGTGGACGAGCACAACCGCCCACGCGAATTGCACGTCGCAAAGGCAGGGTAACTCGACTTATCTGCCAAAGCCACGATGAACCGTCTAGGCCAATCCGTGAATCTTCGCGAAAGGATCTGATTGCGCATCGCGATGCCAGTCATATTCCATTCGGGTTGCTACTTGATCGGCAGTCTCTGAGCTGCTGATTTGGGTAATCACAGCGAGCGTCATATCTATTCCGGCGGATATTCCCGATGAAGTCCAGAACTTTCCATCCTCAACCCAGCGCGCTTCCTTAATCCAATTGACCTTCGGGCCATTTCCGGCCACCCATGCGAAATTCATTTTGTTCGTGGTTGCGCGACGATTATCGAGCAGACCCGAACGAGCGAGCAGAGCGGCCCCGGTGCATACGGACATTACAAGCTCCGCTGCCTCGGAGCGCCCCTTCAACCACCGCAGCATCTGATCATTATTGACCTCGCGACGCGTGCCGATTCCGCCGGGCACGAGAAACAGATCGAGGCGAGGGCAATCGTCGAAAATGAAATCGGGAACTGTCTTGGGTCCCTGTGCGCTCGTTACAGCGTCCGGATGTTGAGCAACCGTTACAACTTCATAAGCTTTATCGTAGGAGAGAATGCCGAAGGCCTCCAATGGCCCGAATACGTCGAGCAACTCGAAGCCATCGAAAAGCACCGCAGCAATTTTCTTGCGCCCACTCATATATCTCGTGAGCTACTCGTATGCCGAAATCAGTAGGCAATCTTAATAATAATCGACCGGATCGATCTGGCGCTTCGCGCCGTACCAGAAAAGCATGTTCTCGGTCAGACCCTGCCAGGTGAATTTGCCTGGCGGCATCAGCAGCCGCTTGAACATCGACTTCAAGGAGTAGAACTCCTTCGTGCAATTCCATACACCTTCCTCGACCTGTTGCGGCGAGAGGTTTTTGGGTACGAACATGCAGCGAAAATTGTTCGTGTACATGTCAGCATCGGGAATGATGACGCGACCCTCAGATTCGAGCTTGGTACGCATAGGAGTGCCGACCCGGGGCGTGACCGTGTTGAAGAAGGCCTCAGGCGCTTTGACTTCGTGCAGGAACTTCATCGTATCCTCGAAGATCTGCGGATGGTCTTCTTCGAGGCCGAACAGGAAATTCAGCGAATAGTAAATGCCATAGTGCTCGAGCCGCTTTAGCAGCTTCTTGTAATCCTTGGCATGATTCTGAATCTTGTTCATCGAAAGCAGGCTGTCCTGGCTGATCGATTCAACGCCGATATTGACGTGGAAAACTCCAGCTCTGGCCGCCAGCTCCAGTAGATCCTCGTCATGATTTGAGTTAACCGTCCACAGACACGAAAAGCGGATTTTCAACGGTTCCAGCGCCCTGAACAGCTCTTTGGCGAACTTGTGCTTGCCAGTGATCTGGTCGTCGATAAACTGGAAGCGGCGGAAGCCGGTAACTTCCATTACCTGCTTAATCTCTTCGATGATGTCGGCAATCGGGCGAGTGCGATAACTGCCGCTATAGAAAACCGGAATCTCGCAGAATGAGCATCGATAGGGGCATCCGCGGCTGGCCTGTACGGGGACCGCCTTGAACAGATATTTATTGAGCTTGAGCAATTCATGGCGCGGGCGCGGCAAGTTCTTCAGATCATGAAGCTTGTCGGACTTGTAGGTCTTTTTGAGCTTACCGTCACGCCAATCCTGCAGTAGCCCTTCCCAAACGAGGTCGGCTTCCCCTTGCACAACTGCGTCGGCATGCTTGAGCGCCTCTTCGGTCTGCAGGGTGGCATGAAAGCCGCCCATCACGACCGGGATCCTCGCTTGCGGAACTCGTCGCCCAATTGATAGGCGCGCAGCGAAGCGCCAATCGTGGTGGTCATCCCGACGAAGTCCCAGCCCGCGTCAAAATCGAGGTCTTCGAGCCGCTCATCGCAGAGGGTCACGTCGTACTCAGACGGCGTCAGACCGGCCATCAGCGGGATCATCAGACCCATGATCAGGCGCCAGCGGGTCTTATGCGGCGTTCCATCAAGATGGATAGTCGTGGGTTGAATCAGCAGGATACGCGGCTTCTTCACAAATTCTCCCTTGTTTACCCAATGTCCCCCGACACTCCGGAGGGCTACTTTTCAAGCTCGACGGAGCTGTCGGCTAGTCAAAATCCAGAGCGTTATAGCGAACACATAAGTGCCGAACGCGGTCCCCCAAGCGAACCATGAAAGGCGATTTATAATCGCCAGGACGACGACGATATACGCAAAGTCGCGCCCGGTGGCACGCTCGACACGGCTGATCCAGCGGTTAGTAGCTTCGCCGGAAATTGCCAGTGCTCGATTCACCGAAACTGCGCAAAGGCCAAAGCCAACCAGCAGCAGTAGCGACAGATAGATGTAAGCATGACTATGACTTACGCGATAACAACCAATCATCACTCCGGCAAAAATTGCGATATGCACAAGATTATCAGTGAACACGTCGAGCTTGCCGCCGAACTTTGACTCCACCATCCGCAAGCGGGCCAGTTCGCCATCCACGCCATCAAGCGTTATTGAGACCAAGAAAAGAATTGCGCCGATCAGTCGTATCCAATAGCTCGTCGAGGCAAGCATCGCAGCACAGCCGAAACCCAAAATAGTGTTCGAGATCGTAACGGCATTCGGGGCGATTCGGGCTCGTGCAAGCCACAAACTGATTTGCCACGAGAGCCGACGGTCAAAAGCCCGCGCCATAAACGAATCGGTGCTCAAACTCTCGTCGCGTATGGACCGTGCCAGCCGCAATTCGGCCTCTTCACGATCGGCGGGCCGTCCATTGAGCGCGAAGGGTAATATTCCAGTTGGCTTAAGCGCCGTCTCGGCGCGAGGCGCGGTTGTCAGGAGACTCTGAAGAGGGCCGACCATGATCATTCCACCGTGCTCGGCGTCGGCACTAAACATGTTGATGGTATCGCTTGTTCCGGCAGTGTCCCGCGTCAATGCTCGCCGTAAATGCGATTCTGCGAACACCAGATTACCGAAAAATCTGACACACCGGCTTGCCGGATCGAGGTTTAGCCTGTTTCCGTCGGCAATTGACGTGAACGAATCCACCAGTCCAATTTCGGGCCGACGACTGAAACTGCCCAGCGCCGAAACGACTGCCTCGCGCGAGTTCTCCGGGGCTTCGATCACAAAGCGCCGGACTCCGGCGCGCTCGCAAAGAATGATTAGTCGCTCCAATAGAGTTCTCCCGAAGATCAGGTCGTTTGCTCGGGAAGGCGCAGTAATTAAAGCAACTTCTATCACGATTAATCCCAAACCAGATTCAAACCTTCTGACCGATCAGTCAATGTAACATGACCACAATACGAGGTTAATGCCCGCGGCAAAATTTACTTAGCCACTTTCTCTAGCGATATGTAGTTATGGCCGTCTTTTCTGTCTATTTATTAGGCTCATCCATTGGCGGCTCTCGTTATTATTTCCGATCGACTGCTAAAATCGGGCCTATGCGCTCTCTTCTATTCGACTTCGGTGGAACGCTCGATTGGCCGCTTCATTGGTTGGATCGCTTTGTAAATCACTATCAGGCTTGCGGCGTAAGCATCGCGCGGGCGGATCTCGATCCGGCATTTGACGCTGCCACTCAAGCTGCTTACCGTCAGTCCGCGAACCTTCAAAACTACGGCCTGTGCGATCTGATTCGGCACCTTGTTCGTCTCCAGCTCGATTTCCTGTCGAAAAGCGAACACCGATGGGATCCCCCAGTTTCAGCGGAGCCTCATAAAGTGGTGGAGCGCATCAGCGACAGCTTCGTTCAGGAATCACAGCTCGGATTATCCCGAAGTCGCAAGCTGCTTAACTCGCTGGCGCAACACTTTACGATCGGGATCGTATCAAACTTTTATGGCAATCTAAGCTTTGTTTTGGTTGAAGCCGGATTCAGCCACTCAATCAAGGCGGTGACAGATTCAGGTTGCTTGGGAATCTATAAGCCGGATTTGCGGATTTATCGAGCGGCGCTAGCGATGCTAGCTGCTGAAGCATCCGATACGATCATGGTTGGCGATTCTTTAGCCAAAGACTGCTTTCCGGCTCGTCAACTAGGGATGAAAGCTGTCTGGCTCAGGCATAGCCGCGTTCCTGACGAGACGGATTGGCAGGAGAGTGCCAATTTTACAATCTCTGCGCTGGACGAGTTACCAGAATTGTTATGTCGGATTTCTTGAGTGGCGCGATTATCGCGGCCGGCCGTGGTGAGCGTCTGCGCTCTGCCACTAGAGGTTTGCCCAAGCCGCTTGTAGAAATCGACAATGAACCGTTGCTGCTGCGTCAAACATGTTTGATGTTGCGAACGGGCTTGCATCCGGTTCACGTCATCGTGAATTCGGAAACCGCTCGCTTGCTCGATGAACCCGCTCTCGCGTTGCCCGCTGAGGTTCGACTAGTGGTCGCTGATACGGCGAATTCGATGGAATCGTTGCTAGTTCTTGGTGAGCACATAATTTCACAGCAATTTGTACTTGCGACAGTTGACTCGATAGTCGATCCGGAAGAATTTCAGCGCTTCGTAGATTATGGCCGACGCGTGACCGAACAGCCGCAATCGCTGGATGGGGTTCTAGGTGTAGTGAAGTGGCGTGGAGACCGGCGCCCGCTTTTCGCCGAAATTAATAAAGACAGCTTGATCACGCGTGTTGGTGAGCAGACACAAGCGATGGTCACAGCGGGCATTTATTTTCTATCGACGCGGATTTTTACCTATACTCAAGAAGCCCGGCTTCTAAAACTCGGTGCATTACGCGAATTTCTCAGCTTGCTCCTCGCACGAGGCCTGCGGTTTGGCGCTTATGAGTTGCTGATCGCAATTGATGTTGACGAAGAAGCTGATCTCACAATCGCTCGTACGTTATTCGAACGCCAAAGCTGAGCGAGAGCAAACGAATGAATTTACGAGCCATCGGCATCTATCGAGAAGCAGAATTTTCTCCCGGCAAAGAGAACGCTGATCGGTTAATCATGGATGCCGTTCTGGATAATCTCCGCTCGACAGGCGTACAGACTTCGGCGATAGAGGCAGCGTCATTCATCTCTTTGCCTTTGCCGAATGTTCATCTAGCGCTGGCTATGTGTCAGTCGAGACCGGCGATTGACCGCCTCGCAGCATTCGAACAGGCCGGCGCTGTGGTAATCAATTCCGCTTTGGCGATTCGCAACTGCTATCGCGACTTGCTAGGTCCGGGTTTGAGTAGCGCGGGCGTTCCGTCGCCTCAAGGTATGGTAGTGCGTACCGCGACATCTGTCGATCAACGAGCCCTCGGTAAGCTCGATCTGTCAAATCCAATATATGTCAAGCGAGGAGATTTACATGCCTTGGGGTCTCAAGACGTACAACGCACAAAAGGCATGGCGGAACTTGAGGCGGTGTTAATGGAATTCGCCGGGCGCGGGATTGAAGTTGTCTATCTACAGCAAGAATCAGTTGGACAGGTGGTAAAATTCTATGGCGTTGGAAACGGCTCTGATTATTTTTCGTTGCTTCCGACGGAGAGGGGGATGGCGATAAACGAACCAGTACAGCGTTCGCTCGCGCGCGCCGGAGGTATCGCAGCGAGCGTGCTCGGCCTCCAAGTGTGGGGTGGCGACGCGGTAATCAGGAATGACAATTTTTCAATCATTGATTTCAATGATTGGCCCAGCTTTGAGCGGGTGCGCGAGGCGGCCGCGGTAGCAATCGCGCGTCATTCGCTGCTCCGCCTACGACGCCATCCTGCTGCTCGCGGCCTCTCTTTATAAATCGTTGAATTTATAGATACGCGTGCGTGTGATTCTCGCGCTTCAGTGGGCGTATTCCATGCCCAAATAGTTCAAAACAATATCCGCATCAACGTTGCACAGCATGGCGGCACTGACGACCTGTAACATGCGGTCAGAGGAATTTGCGGCGGTAGGTTCATCCACAGTCGGATCGAATAAAAGCGGTTCATCCGGCTCCGGGTCTCGCCCAAAGCGCTCGCGGAAAGCTTCGTAGCGAATTCTTGCAATCTCGATTAGTGCCGCCGCAATCGAGAGGTCTTCAGGTGTTTCTTGCATATCAGTCAATGGCCCCCTTATGGTTCGGAATTTCCGAACTTGCGCCGTCATTTGCTGAAGCAAAACCTATGCCCTTGAGTACTGGTGAGCTAAAGCTTAGGAAATCGCATTAAGGTTGAGGACGTACGATTCATGTATCGAGAGCGCTACAACCGTAGGTCGATTGTGTGTCGATGTCATCTCTCGCTAGCGAAGTCCATATTCTTTTATCTTCCGCTGAAGTTAGACAAGTGAGACACCGATTAGACGTGCCGCTTTTGATACATTCCCGTCGCATCGCCGCAACGCTTCCGAGATTATCTCGCTTCAAAATGCGGCTCGTACTTCCCGCAGCGACCCATGATCGTTTATCGAATCGCAAGATTTGATAGTGCGCGCATCAGTTGAAATCTGCAGGTTCGCAACAATCGCCAGCATCTGATCCGCTACTCGGCAGGTCATTAAGCTCCTGTAACAATCGGCGAGAGCCAGTGGGCACCGATCAGTTTGCCGTCACGTGCGAGCGCCACCCTGAAGGAAGCTCAAAGCGCGCAGACTCAGATTCCCGATTCACGGCAATCAGTCAGTTACAACGCTCAAGCGAGAATGCGCTATGTTCACTTGAGGTCGAAAGTCCACAACCGGGAGCTTGCGCGTAAGTGGAACTATCGAGCTGCAAGCAGCTTTTCAAGGGCACGCAAGCGGCGAGCGAGATCGGGTAGGCGCGGCTCAACGGCGACCATCCGGCGAAACACACGAAGATCAATCGCCGGGGCTCCGCCGACCAGAGCGTCGTCGGGTAAATCATTGTGCACGCCCGCTTGTGCGATCACTCGCGAACGATCGCCGATGCGGGCGTGATCGGCGCATCCGGACTGTCCCCCGAACTGACACCAACGTCCAACACGGACCGATCCAGCCAAACCAGATTGAGCGGCCATCCGTGAGAACTCACCCACTTCACAGTTATGGCCAACTTGGATCAAGTTATCGAGCTTCACGCCACGCTGGATCAAAGTAGCGCCCATAGTTGCGCGATCTACGGTCGTGTTCGCGCCGATTTCAACATCATCTTCGATGACGACATTGCCGACCTGCGGCACCTTCATCAGGTTCTCACCATGCTCCACGAAACCGAAGCCATCGGCGCCAATGACAGCCCCGTTGAGGAGCGTCACGCGGTTCCCAATAATTACTCGCTCCCGAATCGACACTTGGCTATGACAGATAAAGTCGTCACCGATGCACACCTGTGGGTAAATCGTGACATGCGGATGAATCACCGCTCGCGCACCGATTTCAACTTGATCACTGATTACGCAATAAGCTCCGATGAAGGCCTGATCGCCGATCCGGGCGGTTGACGCGATTATCGCGCTTGGATGGATATTGGCGGCTGGACGATACGGGGGGAAAAAGATTTCCAAGACACGCGCAAAGTCGAGCGCAGGATTGTCACTGAGCAAAACCGGACATGGGGCCTGGTCCGCAAGCTCAGGCGGAACGATCGCGGCTGCAGCGCGGCAAGCCTTTAAGGCAACGATATATTTAGTACCTGTGGCGAAGGTAATAGTGCCAGGGCCGGCGCTTTCAATAGCGGCCGGGGACGAGACCTCAATGGAGCCTTCGCCGCGAAGTTCGAGATTTAGTTGATGGGACAATTCAGACAGCTTCATGCATGGTTGCTCCCGTATCACCTTACTGCTCAGGGAGTTGATAAAAACTCTAAAGTACTAATTTAATTACGGCCCGTAAAAAGCTCCGAGTTCGGTCAACGTATGGATAACCTCGTCAGGAGCGATCGCGTTCAGACAATCATAATGCTCAAATCGGCAGGTGCGGGCGAGGCAAGGACTACACGGTACGCGATGAATCAGTGAATGAACTTTTGGGCCGAGCGCACCGGTTCGGATCGGATTGGTTGAGCCGAATAGACCTACTGTCGGAATGCCGAGAGAACCTGCGAGATGCATCGCGCCGGAATCGTTGCCGACGAAGCCATCACAAAGCGAGAGTAGGGCGATTAGCTCACCTAGACTGATATCCCCAGCAGCCATCAGAGGATTCGAATGAGTGGCCGCCGCAAGCGTTTCACATCGTGGACGCTCCGAAGATGCGCCGACGATTACACATTCGGCATTAAATCTCTGTGCAAGCTGATCGATGAGAGATGTATAGCGGTCGATTGGCCATTCCTTGGCCGGTCCATAAGCCGCGATCGGGGCGAGCGCAATCAGTGGCGAGCCGTGGCGAGCACGACGTTTGTTCAGCCATGAACGCATCCGATCGCAATGCTGATTACTGATCTCAAGTCCGCAGTATGAAGCCTCTTCACCGATAGAGATTCCAAGGGTATCACGCAGCATTTCCAGCCAATATCGGGACTGATGGCCGGTAAGGGCATCATTAGAGGGGTTCGCCCGGTCAGTCAACATGAATCCGCGTGCCTCTGTCGCATAGCCCGCGCGCCGAGGGATTCCGGCGAGCATGGCCCAAAGAGCGGACTCAAAGCTGTTCGGGAAAAGGATAGCAAGATCAAATTTGCGGGAGTGGAGATTCCTGACGATGTTCAGCTTATACTTCAAACCATGTGGCTGGTCGGGATAGCTGATCACCTCGTCGATCCAGTTCATTCCGTCGAAGAAGCCGGCTAAACCACTCTTCACCAGAACACGGAGGCGGGCGAGAGGATAGGCTTTGCGTATCGCGCGAAGCGCCGGCAGGCTCATGACCAGATCTCCGAGCCAGTTAACCTCCTTTACCAGAATCGAGCGTGAGGTGTATTTCGGAACGGGGGCGCTGCGATTCGCCAGGTAATCGAGACCCGATTCAAGCTCGTCCATTAATTAGATTAGCCGGCGAGCTTGCGCTTAAGGAGATCATTAATGATGCGGGGATTTCCTTTGCCGCCCATCGTCTTCATGACGGTTCCGACGAAATAGCCGAAGAGTTTATCGCGCCCGGCGCGATAATCGGCGACCTTGGCGGGCTCCGCTGCGATGATGCGATCGCACACTGCCGCGATTTCAGCCTCATCAGAAATTTGAATCAAGCCCAATTCCCCCACCATAGCAGCTGCGCCTTTACCCGTATTGCACATCGCTACGAAGGCGGTCTTCGCAGCGTTGAGGCTGATGGATCCATCTTCGACCATCTTTAACAATGCGCCGGTTTCATTGGCAGAAGGTGCTGCATCGGCGAGGGATTTCCCGGATTCGTTTACGACGCGCAGGACTTCGGTCATTACCCAATTAGCCGCGAGCTTCGAGTTCTTGGTAATCGCGAAAATCTGCTCGAAGTAGTCTGCTACCTCACGGTCTTCGGTGAGCACGCCTGCTTCATAGCTGGAAAGCGAAAGTTCGCTGATAAATCGCGCGCGGCGCGCGTCCGGCAATTCGGGCATCGAGGTCTTTAGGCGTTCAACCATTTCCGGCGTGACACGCAATGGCGGAAGGTCCGGCTCGGGGAAATAACGATAATCGTTCGCGAATTCCTTCGAACGCATCGGCCGGGTCTCCTCGCGAACCGGGTCCCACAGGTGGGTCTCCTGAGAGACGCGACCGCCCGATTCGAGCAGATCGATTTGGCGGGCAACCTCATGCGCGATCGCTTTCTCGACAAAGCGAATCGAGTTGAGATTTTTGATCTCCGTTTTAACGCCGAATTTCTCGGTTCCTTTTGGGCGCACCGAGATATTCACGTCACAGCGGAAGTTGCCTTCCTCCATGCGTGCTTCCGACGCGCCGACATAACGGAGAATTGTGCGAAGCTCGTGCAGATAAGCAGCAGCTTCCTCGGCGCTGCGGAGGTCGGGCTCGCTGACGATTTCGACCAGCGGAACGCCGGAGCGATTAAAATCGACCAGGCTGAAATCACCTTCGTGGATATTCTTGCCGGCGTCCTCTTCCATGTGGATTCGCACGAGACGGATCGGACGCTTGCCGCCATTGCTCGGGATCTCGATATGGCCGCCAATACAGAGCGGCTGTTCATACATGCTGATCTGATAACCCTTCGGCAGATCGGGATAGAAATAGCTTTTTCGCGCGAACACCGAGTAGGGCGCGATCGTGCAATGCGCCGCCAGCCCCATCCGTATTGCGAGTTCCACCGCTTCCTGATTGAGCACTGGCAACACGCCCGGCATCGCCATACAGACTGGGCAGACATTTTCATTGGGACCGGCGCCGAAACCATTGGCGCATCCGCAGAACAGTTTCGAGCGGGTAGCGAGATGAGCGTGAACTTCGAGTCCGATTACTGCTTCGTAAGTGTCAGAGATCATAACAGTTTACTTAAAGGGGAACCGGGCGGCGCGGGCAAGCGCCTGACTTTTCGTAAGCGTCAGCGACACGCAGGAGCCTTTCTTCGTCAAAAGGCGCTCCGATGAGCTGCAAGCCGATCGGCATCCCATCATGATCGTACCCGCATGGCATCGAGAGCCCGGGTAATCCGGCGAGGTTAACCGAAATTGTGAAGATATCAGAAAGATACATCTGTAGTGGGTCAGACATTTTTTCGCCGAGCCGAAAGGCAGTAGTTGGCGCGACCGGCGTCGCGATTACATCGCAATTCGTGAAGGCGCGCTCGAAGTCCCGCCGAATCAGGGTACGAACCTTTTGTGCTTTCAAATAGTAGGCGTCGTAATAGCCACTCGAAAGGGCGAAAGTGCCCAGCATGATCCGCCGCTTGACCTCAGCACCGAAGCCTTGCGCGCGAGTGCGGCTATATAGCTCGATATTGTTTTCTGCCTCCACGCGCATCCCGTAGCGAATCCCGTCGTAACGCGCGAGATTGGCGCTTGCTTCCGCGGTGGCGAGAATGTAGTAGGTCGCCGTCGCATACTCAGTATGCGGTAGTGAAATTTCGACAATCTGTGCGCCAAGTGTTTCCAGCTGCTTAAGTGCATCGCGCACTGCGCTTTCCACTTCGGGAGCAATACCTGCAACGAAGTACTCGCGGGGGACTCCGACGCGCAAACCCTTGATTTCGCCGGTAAGCGCCTGCTCGTAATCCGGCACCGGTCGCGCCGAGCAAGTTGAGTCGCGTGGATCCACGCCGGCCAAGGTGCGCAACATTATCGCGGAATCGCGGACGGTCTTGGTGAACGGCCCTACCTGATCGAGCGACGACGCAAAGGCGATAACCCCATAGCGGCTGACCCGGCTATACGTCGGTTTGATTCCGACGACGCCGCAAAAGGCCGCCGGTTCGCGAATCGAACCGCCGGTATCAGTTCCAAGAGCAGCCAGACACTCATCGGCAGCCACGGCGGCAGCTGAACCACCCGACGAGCCGCCCGGGACGCGCTCGCGATTGTAGGGGTTCCGCGTCGGGCCGAACGCCGAATTCTCAGTCGAGGAGCCCATGGCAAATTCGTCCATGTTGGCCTTGCCCAAGAAGATCGCGCCTGAGTCGCGCAGTCGCGCGATCACGGTCGAATCGTAAGGCGGGACGAAATTGCCGAGGATTTTCGACGCGCAGGTCGTCCGGACGCCGCGGGTCAAGAAGATGTCTTTGATTGCGAGCGGGATACCGCACAGCGCGGACGCTTCGCCATGGGCGAGGCGTTGATCCGCAGCCTCGGCCTGTTCAAGCGCCTCACGCGGGCAGATCGTGATGAACGCGTTGAGGCGGCGCTCGACTTCGTTCATCCGTTGAAGGCAGGCGCGGGTGAGCTCAACCGCAGATATTTCGCGTCGGCGGAGCAAATCGCGCGCTTGCGCGATCCTCAGGGTAAAGAGTTCTCCAGTCATGATTGCTTATGCAGGTCGCAGACTCCATTCATCATTTTGCTTCGCTCCACTATTGCCTCCGATGCTCATTTCCGCTTCGCGCGACTAAGATTTTTGACGCAGCTCGCAGACTCGCCTGCTCGCTACGGCGCGCAACGCGCCTCCGCTAGCGTGTCATTACTCGATAATTTTCGGCACACGGAAGAAGTTTCCCTGCCGGGCGGGCGCATTAGCGAGCATCTCGTCAGGGGCATGCGGGTTAGTAATGTTATCGCTGCGCAGCGGAGTTCCGGTCTCGCCAACTTGCGCGGTCGGCTCGATATTTTCCGTATCAAGTTGGTTGAGCTTGTCGATATAGGTGAGAATCGCACTCAGATCGCCGGCGAGACTGCGCTCGGCTTCGAGATCCAGCTCGAGCCGCGCCAAGCGCGCAACGTGGCGCACCTGTTCTAGATCGATTCGGTCAGCCATGATTGTCGAATGGTAACATCCGCGGTCGTTCAAGTCAGTTAGCTCCGGCAGAACATTCCAACAGCAGAGTTCGCGCACCGCAAAACCTACCGATAAGATTACCTGGAGTCGGTCGCAGCAGAAATGGGACGCTATCGCCGCAGTTTTCTCCAATGGATTAGGATGCCCTATGTCTATGCAGGCGAGTGGCTTGATCGTTGGTATGAGGAGCTGCCATGGCGTGCGCGGATGCCGTTAGGATTACGTGGCGAACAGATTGCGCGGCGCTATCTGTGGCGATGCGGCTATCTAATTTTGGCGCAAAATTATCGCGCAGCGGGCGCCGAACTCGATCTGGTCGCGCTGGATCGCGAAGAACTGGTATTCGTCGAAGTAAAGACGCGTACGACCGACAGTCTGGGCGTACCGCAAGAAGCTGTGAATGAAAATAAGCAGGAGCATATTCGACGCGCCGCCGATTCGTATATCGCTTCGCGTCATGCGCGAGGAATCAAGACTCGCTTCGACGTGGTTGCGATCACGGGTGTGGGTCGCAGACGCAAACTTGAACTGATCAAGGACGCTTTCTGAATGCTCGACATAAAACTGATTCGTGAGCAACCTGACTACGTCAAAACGGAGCTGGGCCGCGCCGGAGTAAACCCCGCTGAGCTTGATCAGATCCTCGAATTGGATGCTGACCGGCGTCGCTTACAGCACGAAATGGATGAGCTGCGCGCGCGCCGTACCCGCGAATCGAAAGAACTGGGCAAGCTGACGCCCGAAATGCGCGAACCGCGCCGGCTCGCGATGCGCGAACTTGGCGAACAGATTAGCGCGGGTGAGCATCGGCTGGCAGAAATCGAGCGACAGTTCCAAGCGTCGATGCTCGAAATCCGCAATATTCCCCGCGAGTACGTACCTACCGGTACTAGTGAAGCGGACAACAAGGTTGTGCGGACCGAGGGCGAGCCGCGCAAATTCGATTTTACTGCGCGACCGCACTGGGAAATCGGCGAGCAGCTCGGGATTATCGATTTCGAGCGGGGAGTCAAGTTGTCGGGCACGCGATTCTATCTGCTGCGTGGAGCCGGTGCGCGGCTCGAACGCGCATTGATCGCGTGGATGCTCGATCTGAAGCGTGCGCAAGGCTATCTCGAGATCATCCCGCCGCTGATGGTCACGACGGCGACGGCGACCAGCACCGGGCATCTGCCGAAGAATGCCGACACAATGTATCGCGATATCGAAGAAGATTTCTGGTTCATCCCGACCGCTGAAGTCCCGCTCACCAGCATGTACCGCGACGAAATACTCAACGCGACCCAGTTGCCGATCTACTTGACCGCCTATACTCCGTGCTTTCGACGCGAGAAGATGTCGGCAGGACGCGACGTCCGAGGTATCAAGCGAGGCCATCAGTTTGACAAGGTCGAGATGGTCAAGCTGGTGCGTCCGGAAACATCCGACGATGAACTCAACTCACTTGTTGAGAATGCCTCGGAAGTATGCCGGCAGCTAGCGATCCCGTTTCGAGTCGTCCAGCTCTGCACGGCTGATTTGAATGTCGCAAGTGCGGCTACCTACGATATTGAGATGTGGGCGCCGGGACTAGGGGAGTGGCTCGAAGTCAGCTCCTGCTCGAATTGCACCGATTTTCAGACGAGGCGTGCGAACATCCGCTATCGCCCGCAAGCGGGCGGCAAGACTGAGTTCGTCCATGCGCTTAATGGTTCAGGACTGGGACTGCCCAGAACGCTGATCGCGGTGCTGGAAAATTATCAGCAGGACGACGGCAGCGTGGTCATTCCTGATGTTCTACGCCCCTATCTGGGCGGCGAGAATGTTATCCGAAGCTCTGCCTCTTAGCATCTTTTAACATATCCGTAACAAAGCCTGCTTGTGCTTTATGGTGCTCGACCGGTGAGATGGTCAGAGCGAGGTGATGCAGCTTTGAGCGAAGTTGCGGACGCGGTGGGACAGAGATTAGCGGTGGGAACGCGGGAGCGGTATCGATATCGCCTGCGTATCAGCGCGATCAGTGACCGGCTCTTCGGTGTAGCAACGGCGCTGCTAGCGATGCTCATAATTGCGATCCTGTTCGCGCTCGCGGCAGTACTGGTCGTCGAGGCGATGCCCTCGATTCGGCAATTCGGCTTTCATTTTTTGCTCAGCACCGATTGGGATCCGACCAATGACGTGTATGGGGCGCTGCCATTTATCTATGGGACGATTGTCTCTTCAGCGCTCGCCTTGGTTATCGCGATACCGCTTAGCCTAGGCGTTGGATTGTGTCTAAGCGAGATGGCGCCGGGATGGCTGAGTGCTCGCCTTGGCTTTCTAGTCGAGTTGTTGGCAGCGATTCCTAGCGTAGTTTACGGACTTTGGGCGATCTTTATTCTGGGTCCCTGGTTACGCGATCATGTCGAGCCATGGCTGGGTCATTATCTCGGCTTTCTGCCTTTATTTCAGGGACCTAGAGTTTCGGTCGGAATGATGACTGCCGGCGTCGTGCTGGCGATTATGGTACTGCCGTACATCGCGGCGGTCTGCACTGACGTATTCCGCGCGGTGCCGCGCGCCAATCGCGAAGCGGCGTTGGCGCTCGGCGCAACCCAATGGGAGATGGTGCGGTTATCAGTGTTGCCGGTCGGTATGTCAGGAGTGATCGGTGCGATCATTCTGGGTTTAGGGCGCGCGTTGGGCGAAACGATCGCGGTCGCGATGGTGATCGGAAATACGCCGCAGATCTCGGCGTCACTTTTTCAGCCTTCATCTACGCTGGCCAGCGTGATCGCAAATGAGTTTGTCGAAGCTACTTCTACCCTCAATCTCGCTGCCCTGATCGAATTAGCTTTGGTGCTGCTCGTACTGGGTTTGATTCTAAATGTGGTTGCGCGAGCTTTGGTGCTCGGCGCGACGCATCGCCGATTCAGGAGAGCCTGATGCGCGAACCTTCACCGTTCTCGCGACGTTATCATGCCTACCGCAAGTTAAAGAGTAATCTGATGATTGGGGCCACGGTGGCAGCGACTATCATCGCCTTAGTGCCACTGTTCCTGGTGCTCAGCTATCTGGTGAGCAAGGGCGCGTCGAGCATCAACTGGGCTTTTTTCACCCGAATGCCAGCGCCGGTTGGGCAAAGCGGCGGCGGAATGGCAAACGCGATTGTCGGCACCTTGGAGCTGGTTGGAATCGCCGCGCTAGTTGGAGTGCCGATCGGAATTGGGGCCGGGATTTATCTTGCGGAAAATCGCAGCCGCTTCTTTACGCAGTTCGTAAGATTCGCCGCCGACGTTATGATGGGTGTCCCATCGATAGTGATTGGAATCTTTGCCTATGCCTTGTTTGTACGGCCGTTCGGAGGATTTTCGACTCTCTCGGGAGCACTCGCTCTCGCGATTATCATGATTCCGCTCGTTACGCGCACGGCGGAGGAGATGATTTTGCTGGTGCCACATGAATTGCGCGAAGCCGCGCTGGCCTTGGGTGTCCCACGCTGGCGCACTACGCTTTCGGTTGTAACGCGGTCCGCCGCGAGTGGAATCGCGACCGGCGTGATTTTGGCGATCGCGCGGGTGGCGGGCGAGACCGCACCGCTACTCTTCACCGCCTTTGGTAATCGCTTCTGGTCTACTTCGCTGACTCAGCCGATCGCTTCGCTGACAGTGCAGGTTTACACTTATGCGATTTCGCCGTTTGCGGATTGGCAGCGGCAAGCTTGGGCAGGCGCGCTGGTGCTTACCGCTATCGTTTTGGCCTTGGAGCTGGGAGTAAGATGGATTACCAAGGGCAGCGTTCGGGTGGCAAGGTAAAGAGATGGCGGACAAGCTGGTCACGCGGCGCCTCAGCGCGTGGTTTGGCAAGACGCGCGCTCTGCACGACATCAATATCGGCATCGCGCCTAATCAGGTGACTGCGATCATCGGACCGTCGGGATGCGGGAAATCCACTTTGGTCCGCTGCCTAAATCGAATGCACGAGGTCGTGCCGGGGGCGGTCGTGGAAGGCGAAGTGTTGCTCGATGAGGAAAATATTTATGCACCGGGTACTGATCCGGCAGACGTCAGGCGGCGCATTGGAATGGTCTTTCAGAAACCGACGCCGTTTCCCACGATGTCGGTTGAAGACAACGTGGCGGCAGGGCTGACTTTAAATGGGGTTTCACTCTCGCGTGCCGAGCGTGATCATCTTGTAGAGCGGAGCCTGCAGCGCGCGGCGCTGTGGGACGAGGTCAAGGATCGCTTGCATAGTCCTGGGATCAGCTTGTCGGGCGGGCAGCAACAACGCCTGTGCGTTGCGCGTGCTTTGGCAGTGGAACCCGAAGTGCTGTTGATGGACGAACCGTGCTCGGCGCTCGATCCAATCTCGACCGCGCGGATCGAAGAGCTTCTGCTGGAGCTGAAGGCGAACTACACGATCGTGATCGTCACACATAATATGCAGCAGGCGGGCCGTACGGCGGATTTCACCGCTTTTATGTACACGGGGGAGCTGATCGAATACGGCGAGACGCGCCAGATTTTCACGAATCCGTCCCGTCGAGAGACGGAGGATTATATTACGGGCCGTTTCGGATAAGCCTACCGAGGTACAGCGATGGACGTGACACAGACTCAGCATACTAATCGACAGTACGAGGAAGAGTTGCGCGGTCTGCGCGCCGGGCTGATCGAGATGGGCGGCTTGGCCGAGAGCCAGATCGCCGAGGCGATCGAAGCGTTGGTCAATCGCGATACGGTGCGTGCCCGCGCTACGATTGCACGTGATGCCGAAGTCAACCGCATGGATGTTGAGAATGATGAGCGCGCGATTCGCTTGCTGGCGCTTCATCAGCCTGCCGCCAGCGATCTACGCTTTATCACGACTAGCTTGAAAATCACGACCGACCTCGAACGAATCGGCGACAATGCGGTGAACATCTGCGAGCGGGTACTGGAATTAAATGAGGAACCACAGCTCAAGCCATATATCGATATCCCGCGGATGGCGGCAATTGCGCAATCGATGGTCAAGGATAGCGTCGATGCTTTCATGCGTGATGATCCGGTGCTCGCTACCGAGGTGTGCGAACGCGATGACGAAGTGGATGGTCTGAATTATCAGATTTACCGGGAGTTGCTTAGTTACATGGTTGAGGACCCGAGCACTATCGCGCGAGCCACACGCGTCCTATTCGTATCGAAGTATCTCGAACGGGTCGCCGATCACGCAACGAATATCGCGGAGATGGTGGTTTATATGGTCAAGGGTCGCACAATCCGGCACGCGGAGAAGAAGCCGCAATCATGAGTCAAGTGGCAGAACAGGCGCGGGAGCGACTCCGTCACAAGATTCTCGTCGTCGAAGACGAGGCCGATATCCGCGAGTTGCTGCGCTACAGCCTCACGCAGGAGGGTTACGCGGTTGAAGAGGCTGCGGACGGAGCCGAAGCGCTCGACCGCATCACGCGGCGCGCCCCGGATCTTATATTGCTCGACCTGATGTTGCCGCGGATGTCGGGACTAGAACTCTGCCGCCGATTGCGCGCCGGTACTGATACCGCGACTTTGCCCCTGATAGTCGTTACAGCCAAAGGCGCTGAAGTCGATCGCATTTTAGGCCTTGAGATGGGGGCCGACGATTATGTAGTCAAGCCGTTCAGCCCGCGGGAGGTCGTAGCGCGCGTTAAAGCATTGCTGCGGCGGACGCACGCGGCACGCGAACCGGGGCAAGGCGGTGTCTATCAGCGTGGCCGACTGCGGATAGACTTCAGTACCTATGAAGTCTTTGTAAGTGGAGAGCCGCGCGAACTCGCCTTACGCGAATTCGAACTGTTGCGCTTCTTCGCCCAGCATCCGACTCGGGTGTATAGCCGCGAACAGCTCCTCGATTTGGTTTGGGGCCGTGATACCTTTGTCGAGCCGCGCACGGTTGACGTACATGTTCGCCGACTGCGCCAGCAAATCGAACTCGACGATGCCAATCCGGAGCTTATCTTGACTGTGCGTAGCGTCGGCTATCGATTTAATCCCGACGCGCTTGACTAGACCCCCCACCCCCCGCTTCGCCGGTGCGGCGATGCTTGGCCTTATACCAGCTGCGATTGCGCTAGCAATGTTGGCTCTCAAGGGTCGCGCGTCCTCTGAATGGATCGCGGCAGTCCTGATCCTCAGCGTTGGAATGGCGCTGCTGGCCGCGCGTGGACTCGCGCGCTCGTGGCGCTTTAGAGCGGAACGCCTCGAAGCGATCGCCGCCTCGCTTACACGCCGTTCGAGCCCCTCACATTTGGTTCCCGACGATAATGATGCGATGAGTGCGGCGGAGCGCCGCCTGCTGGAAGCCGCAGACGCAGTAGTCAGCGAACTTGGAAGCTCGGCGCGACAACGCGCCGAATTTGAAGCCATTCTGCGCAGTATGTCGGAGGCGGTAGTTGTAACTGGCGCGCGGCGCGAGATCGTAATGCTGAATGGCGCGGCACGCCGGATTTTCGATCTCTCCACGGAAGGGAATTACCGGGGACGCGACTTTGTCGAATTATGTCGCGATCCACGGCTCCAGGAGTTTGTGGGACGCGCAACCGCCTCCGAACAAACCGAATTAATGACAGCCGAGCTTCAGATGCAGATACCAGCGCCCCGTGCATTCGAGGTGAGCGCCGCGCCGGTACATCAGCATCCTGCCATTGCGGCGCGAGTCTTTGTTTTTCACGACATTAGCCGGCTTAAATTATACGAGACCGCGCGCAGTGATTTCATCGCAAATTTGACTCACGAGCTGCGCACTCCTTTAACTGCACTGTACGGCTACACGGAAACACTGGCCAAGGGCGTTGATGATCGAGATACGGAACGGCGATTTCTCAACATCATCGCGCGTCAGTCGCGGCGCTTGGCGCGGCTGATCGACGATCTGGTTTCGCTTTCAGACCTCGAACGGGGACTCACTCCGCTCAAAATTGAGAGCCTGCCGCCGCTTCAGGTGCTTGAAGAAGCCGCAGAACTGATGCAGGAACAGGCGCGCGTCAGCGGGATCGCTCTGAAGATTGATTGTCCGGCTGATCTACCGCGGATTTCGGCTGACCGCGACCGGCTCCATCAGGTGATGCTCAATTTGATCGACAATGCTCTCAAGTACACACCGCGCGGCGGTATCGTGCAGCTGCGCTCACAGCTCCCCCGTGGAGGTTCGGCAGCAGGCCTCGTCGCTCAAGGGATTGAATTTATCATTGCCGATACCGGTGAGGGGATTCCCGCACACCACATCCCGCGACTTACCGAGCGCTTTTACCGGGTCGATCGCGCGCGCTCACGCGAACTGGGCGGCACCGGTCTGGGTCTCGCGATTGTGAAACATATCGTGCAGCTTCATCGTGGAACTATGAAGATTGAAAGCCGGATTCGCGAGGGCACAACCGTCACCATCTGGCTCCCGTCCGTTGAAACTTTCAGCTGATGATCGGCAATCCTGAGAGTTTCTGTCCATCGAGCAGATGGACCGTCACCGCATTCAGACGGGTCACTTGCGATGCGCGTCGGGGATATGGAAAATGAAAGATCTTCTAGCAGAGCGCGCCCTTAGCTCAGCGGATTAGAGCATCAGACTACGGATCTGAGGGTCGGGGGTTCAAATCCCTCAGGGCGCGCCAATAAAAGCAAGGAATTTTACCTGTATTTCAGTGTCAGGTTCCAGTACCATGTACGCACTCTGTAAGCAGTCACGCGGAGTGCTTTTTTGGTCCCACGCTCTTCGTCTATTTATCCAGTTTTTGGTTAAAAAACAGCAAATGAAAGGATGGAAGAAAAATTCCGAGGAATGTCTATATAGGAAACAGATATAAAAGTTTCCGAAAAGCGAGTTAATCCTTCCACGTGTCATAATTTCGGCGACGGTGGAAGCATTTCAGCTTCGCGGCTCACCGCTAATGCTTCGCGCCTGGTTTCGAATCTTTCCTTCCCTCCTTCCGTTCAGTTCTGAGATGGCGTCTCGGAGTTGCCCGCGCCAACCGTTGACCATCCTCATTGTGTTGACCACGTCTGGCTGCATCTCACCAATTCTATCGGCGAAGACTGCTACTGCGCTCGGAACAATGCGATAGCACCGGCCTAGAGTTGCGAGAATTGTTCGTCGGCCGCGAATTCGCGAATAGAAACCGCATTCAGATCTGCTCGGAGGCCGAAATAGCCATGGCCATCGCGCTAAGCTGCAGGCGTAATTCCAGTACGGGGAATATTGAGGCTTGAATAGCACAGCACTCAGGACCCCGAGCCATATGTGTACTGATTATGCGCGCTCCTCCGGGTACGCGCTTTTTGGCAGCGCTTGGACAACGTTCTCTGTCGGCGCGGCAGTGCATAGGTAGACGCTCGCAGCAGTCTGAGCTCTTCGGACTCCATCAGGCGAGAGCGTCCGCGTCCGGATTTTCCCGAAATTTGGGCATTTAATATACTTGACAGACCAAGCTGCCAATGCCATAGTCTTTTCCTATGGAACTCGGAAGCACTTTGATTCAGGCTGCTACTTACTTTCAGGACTATGACAACTGTCACAAGTTTATGGTGAATCTGCGCTGGCCTGATGGCATTATCCGCTGTCCGCGTTGCCATTCTGACCACGTGAAGTATTTGGAAAAGCCGCGTGTATGGAAGTGCTATAGCAAGCATGAAAGTCCCAAGTTCAGCCTTAAGACTGGAACTGTTTTCGAGGACAGTCCGATCCCTTTGGCTAAGTGGCTTCCTGCGGTTTGGATGGTCGTCAATGACAAGAACGGGATTAGTTCTTGGGAACTTCATCGCGCGCTTGGTGTAACTCAGAAGACTGCATGGTTCATGCTCCATCGGATTCGCCTTGCGATGCAGGATGAAAAGGGCGGGAAACTGAGTGGCAATATCGAAGTTGACGAAAGCATGATTGGCGGTAAATCCCGCAATATGCACAGAGCAAGCGGGCAGAGAAAATTCACGGCACTGGCGGTACCGACAAGGAAATCGTGTTCGGCATGGTCGAGCGTGACGGGCGTGTCCGCGCGCTGCATCTCGATAGCCGTCGACGCCATGAACTCCAGAAGGCGATTCGCGAAAACGTAGAAGCTGGCTCCGCCATCTACAGTGACGAATTCTTGTCCTATGATGGATTGGCCGAAGACTACGATTATTCCGTAATTAACCACGCAGTCGAATACGTGAACGGGAACGTTCACACAAACACAATCGAGAACTTCTGGAGCCTTTTGAAACGTGGGCTGCATGCGGTGAAAGTGTTAGGAATACGTCACTAGCGACACAGCCAAATGTGCCGAAGTGCCACTGTTAGGTGTATTCAGCGTAAGAAGTAGATGAACAACAAAGATTTTTTAATATATATCCCGATTCTGCAAGAAAAGCCATTCGAGCTTTATCCGGCTCCTGAAGGTATCGATAACAACCGATTTACTTATATTGGTGATGAGCCGACGTACATCAAGATCGAACATATAAATACGCACAAGACCTATGTTTTGTCGCTCGCGGTTGTCGAGTTTGCAACACCAGGGGTTTTGCGTGTATCGCGCGAAGTCGTAGTGCGCATGGTTCTTTGGTCTAAACGGCCAGTCGATGAAACCAAAGGTGAACTTCGAAATTTGACGCATGGCACGAGACTGGTGGATCGCATGCTTTCAGTTTCCGATAGTCAATGTTGAACGTAGTTGCATCTCAGCGATATGGTGACTTTCATGAAGTCGAAACCCGAACCAGCAACGGCGTTGCCCGAGTGCATCGAAGGGGCGGAAGCATTTCGCCGATTCGACGAAGGTATGACGCAAATTCTTTCTGTTCCACACGCTACGCTTGTGCGCCGCGAGCGCGCATACAGGAAGAAAGCGTTGCAGAATCCGAATCGGCGCGGCCCCAAGCCAAAGATCAAGCCTTCGGTTTAAGACCGCGCTTCCCGCGCCGCGGGCTAGTTGATGAGTCTCGTTTCTCCCAC
Source organism: uncultured Pseudomonadota bacterium (assembly GCA_963831065.1). GTDB lineage: Bacteria > Desulfobacterota > Binatia > Binatales > Binataceae > JAJPHI01. Next base: position 24,811 of record CAWHOQ010000022.1, on the reverse strand, counting down.
CTTACCAGTGAGTTCCTCGTAGGTGAGTCGCTTTCCACCGATTTCGGAAATCACCACATCGAATCGTTCTGCGTCGTCGGTCTTCCGGTTATTGAATCGGCAAACCTGTTCGTCGATGTACCGGAACAGGTGAAACGGCTCCACGCTGATATAAGTTCCGTGCAGTCCACGCTTGAGCAGCTCCAGAAATTCTCCATACCGTTGGTATGGACATTCCCATTCACGTATTCGACGGCATGATTGATGACAGCGTGCTGATAGTCAGATTCCAGACCCTCATAGGATTTCAATTCGTCACTGAAGATTGCCGCGCCAGCTTCCACGTGCTCGTAGACTTGTTTCTGAAGTTCTTTCTTCTTTGTCCCTCTACAACCATTGCCCGGACGTTGCCGCCCCATTCCAACATACCCATGACTACGGCCTTATCCTTGCCGCCAGTACCAGTGATGACACGCGCCCGTTTATCCTTGTGCATGAAGCGGGACTTGCCACCGATGAAAGCTTCATCCATCTCAACTTCGCCCGACAGCTTCCCGCCCCGCTCGCCTTGCTGAATCAGCCTGATTCGGTGAAGCAAGAACCATGCGGTTTTTTGGGTTACCCCGAGCGCCCGCGCAATCTCACAACCGGAAACGCCATTCTTGCAATTCTGGAGCAGCCACATAGCGGGAAGCCACTTGTCAAGACCAAGCGGGGAGTCTTCCATGATGGTTCCAACTTTGACCGAGAACTGCCGCCTCGGATGACGGTTGCTGCACTGCCAGCGCATCTGTTTCGGAGAAACGCAACTGTGGCGCTTCCACACTGTGGACAAACAACGCCGTTCTTCCACTCGGGACGCTTCGCGACGAGGTACTTCAGGCAGTTCATCGGATCGGCAAAGTGGACGATTGCTTCCCTCAAGGTCTTTGGTTCGTAGGTGGCTTCCATGCTTCCGAGTCTACGCCAAGCCATATATTATCAAGTATATAAGTGCCTACTTTGGACCGCCTGTGTGAAGAGCTTAAGGCTGCGGGAGGACGCGCGCTTGCGGTCGCGACCGATGTCAGCCGTGCCGAAGATGTTCAAGCATTCGCTGGGAAAGCAATCAAAGAATTTGGCGCTTTCGATACCTGGGTGAATAACGCCGGCGGCTCCGTTTATGGCAAAATTTCCGAGGTGCCGGTCGAAGAAGAACGCAAGCTTTTCGAGATCAACTACTGGGGCATGGTTTATGGCTCTCGAATTGCCGCCGAACATCTGCGCGCACATGGCGGGGCAATCATAAATTTGGGTAGCGTTGCCTCGGATCGAGCCATTCCGTTACAAGCTGCGTATTCCGCGTCGAAGCATGCGATTAAAGGATATACCGATGCTTTGCGCTCAGAACTCGAAAAAGACGGCACCCCAATATCCGTTACGCTAATCAAACCAACTGCGATAGATACGCCATTTTTTCAACATGCAAAATCATATATGAGTACGCAGCCGTCGGAGCCGTCGCCGATGTATGCGCCGGAAGCCGTCGTAAACGCGATCCTCTACGCAGCTGAGCATCCGATTCGCGATATCTTGGTCGGCGGGATGGCTCCGCTTCAATCGATCATGGGACGGTTGATGCCGCGCCTCGGCGATAAGTTTGTTAATGCGTCGATGTTCAAGGGGCAGCAATCCAATCGCGAGCCTGAAGCCGGCGATAATCAAGTCCTCGATCGTGCGTCAGGCGACCTTAGAGAGCGTGGTGAGTACCCTGATGTCACGGTACTCGAACACAGTATCTATACGGAAACTGCAATGCGACCCGCTCTCAAAAGGACTGTTCTGGCTGGAACGATGATTGCGTTGGCCGCAGCTTTCCTCAGCTTGAGGCGTAATAGCAATTGGTTTTAACGGCGGTGAGTAGCGATGGCGCATAATAAAGGTTCACACAAACTCCGCGATCCGAAAAAGAAGCAGGCCGCCAAGACTGCGGGGCGCGAAAAATATAGCGGAAAGGGTGGACGCGGCGGGAGCTCGAAAAAACAGAGCTCCTGAAATCGCCTCATGAGCAGTGCATCAGCTCCCGCATCCTTCATATTCCTATGGATCTGGTCCGTGCTTAATTTGCGAAATTAAGCCGCCAGTTGCGACGTGCAATTAGGACATCGTGTGGCTTTCGCCGGGATCATCGAGGCGCAGTAGGGGCATTCCTTGGGCGCTGCTGCTGGCTCGACTGGAGCGGGCGGGAACAGCCGATTCATTTGCCGCACCACCATGAACATCACGAAAGCAACGATAATGAAATCAATGATCGCGTTGATAAAGCTGCCGTAGTTGATTGTGGGCGCTCCAGCCGCCTTGGCAGCTGCGAGCGATGGATAAGCCGTTCCACTTAGATTGACGAATAGATTGTTAAAATCAACACGGCCGAGGACTAATCCTATGGGAGGCATGATAATGTCATTGACGAGCGACGATACGATCCTGCCGAAGGCAATACCGAGCACGATTCCGACCGCCATATCCAGAACGTTGCCGCGCATCGCAAATTCTTTGAATTCTTTGAACATCGTGTGTCCCTCCCGATGATCGACTCGCTTCGGCTGTTCCGCCGCGCGCGCTACGATAGCTGCTCGATTCGTGTCGTCGCAAGCTGCGGGCGGTCGCCAGAGGCGCGGCGCGCATTGTAGTATTGACGCAACTGAACTTCGGGAGTCGACATGAAAGTCTCGCTCTTTTACCTACCTTCGGTCGGAAATCGGACAGAAATCGAAGCAGGGATGGTCGGCTTGCGCGGTGAACTGTACGACCAAATGCTGCATGATCTGACAGACCAGGCCAAGTTGGCCGACGCACTCGGATACGATTCAATATCCTTTACCGAGCATCATTTTCATGCCGAAGGTTTCGAGCTGTCGAACAATCCGGTCTTACTCGACCTATATATCGGAATGCAGACCAAGCGATTGCGCGTTGGGCAATTGGGTGTCGTGCTGCCGGCGAACAACCCGATCCGGGTCGCAGAGGATATCGCGATGCTGGATCATATGACGGGAGGGCGCGCCAACGCCGGTTTCGCGCGTGGGTATCAGCGCCGATGGGTCGATATCATGGCGCAGCAGACGCATGGAATTCATGGCGCGCAGCCGCATCAGCACGATGCGATTGACGATGCGAATCGCGCGGCTTTCGAGGAATGCTACCGGATTATCAAGCAGGCATGGACGCAAGATACGCTCAGCTACGAGGGCAAATACTGGCGCGTGCCGCCGGGTGAGACGCCGTGGAATATCGACGCAACCAACAAATGGGGCAGGGGAGTCGAAAATGGCATTGTCAAAGCGGTGAGCGTCGTGCCTAAGCCGGTCCAGAAACCGCATCCGCCCGTATTCCAGCCATTTGCCTCATCCGAGCGCAGTATCCGATGGTGCGCGGCGGAAAACGTAACAGCCATTTTGCCGCCGCTCTTTCCTGATTACGAGCGGCAGCTGTGCGATATCTATGCGGAGGCTTCGGGCAAGCCGCTCGGTGAGGGAATGGGAGTATTGCGCGACGTAATCATCGCCGATACCGACGACGAAGCGAAAGCAATCTGGCGCGACAGTGGCTATTTTTGCGGGCGTGAATGGTTCGAGCCGTTTGGTTTCTCCAAGGGAATGGAAGATCCCAGTACCGGCGAAACTCCTGATCTCTGGGAGAACAGTCTGGCCTTAGTCGGCTCGGTTGATACTGTGACGCTTCAGATGGAACGGCTGCTCAAGCGATTGCCCGTACGATGGCTCTTCGCGTGGATGTACAATGGCCTCGTCCCGAATGATCGAATCCTCAAGATCATGGAGTTGTTCTGGACAAAGGTGATGCCGCGCGTTGCGAATCTAACTTGAGTGATCCTCAAGGCTTCTGAAATTGAGGGAATCCTTGTCTCTAATTGTTGCTGATACTCTTGCAACACTGATTCGGTCTCAGCATCGGCTGGATAGAAGACCTCAACATGAAGCTCCTGAAGTGTTACGTCGTGTGGCGTCGCGACGGTCGTGACCGTGCTGAACATCCGCGCGATTTTGCCATCAAGGTTCAACTCGATCGGCAGGATCAGATCGTGCGGCGCCTCGAGATCCGGTTCGCGCCATCGGGCCGGCACGCCCGGATAACTGAGCATCTTGGTGATTAGCTGCTTGAGCGTATCGTCGCGTGCCCACGCCAGCCGTCGATACGCCTCGTTCAGCAGTGATTTGGCAATTGCTTCCCAATTCACCACAATTTTGCGGAATCCATTAGGATTGAAGACTAGGTCGAGTGCATTAAGCCGCGGTGCACTCGACACGCTCAGCGGTAGCAAGCCGGCAGGCGGTTTCCCGAGCGTCGTGCCCAGAAAATTCACGAAAGCTTCGTTCGCCATCACGATGTTCCAATGACGATCGTGCGCGAGTGCGCTGCGTGGCTCATTCGAGCGAAGAATTATTTCGACCGCGGTGCGTACCTGGGTCATGCGGGGATCGTCCAGGCTAGTTTCGCCATAAATTGGCGCATAACCAGCAGCCAGGAGTAGAAAATTGCGCTCGCGCAAAGGCACGTCGAGCACATTTGAGAGCGTCAGGAGCATCTCGCGGCTGGGCTCGGCTCGGCCGGTTTCAAGGAAGCTGATATGGCGCGCCGACACTTCGGCCTCCAGCGCCAAATCGAGCTGACTCAGATGCCGCGATTCGCGCCATCGGCGCAGAAGCGGCCCGACGCCGCCCGGTTCCACGGCGCTACCATTACGATGAGTATCCATAGAGTGAGCCTAGCAACGGGGGTGATCCGCGTCGATTACCTTGAAGGTAATCGACGCGGATCGAACTATAACCAGCTTGGTTGGTCCGGCCTTTACATTAACCGGTCAGGCTCAGACGCCTTTGACGTAGCCCATTGCTTCGATAATCTGGCCGTCGCGCACGCGCATCAGGTTCACGCCACGAACTGAATTCTCTTCGCCCGGACCCCGCCAGAAGCGCCATCGGATGATCGCGCGTTCCCCTGTGGCAAAAACCTCTTCGAGGTCGAAGAAAGTTCCGGGCGCGGTCGCAATTGCTGTCCACGTCGCAATGCAGGCTTCGCCACCGACCTGACGAGCGCCGTTGGGCGCAGGTGTTGTATTCTCGATTACGCAGTCATGTGCAATTAAATCCGACAGAGCTGAAGGATCGTGACGCTGGAATACATCGTTAAACCGGCGCATCAACTCGGCGGTTCTCGCCTCAGTCTCAGTTATCTTATCGATATTCATAGTTACTCCGCGTTCTGTCCTGCAAGTAACTATCTCAGGCCGGACGCTCACGCCTTCGGCAGCGGCGAAAAATGCGCACTGACGATCTTCCAGTCACGTCCTTTCCTCACGTAAACCCAGGTCACTCGACCACTTTGCACGTCCGCCAGTCCGCCGCCTTTGGGAACCACGGCCAGCCGATCATAGGCATTCATCACCGCAACATTATCGGTGACCGCACGGCACGACGACTGATGAAGTGTGTAGGTAGTGGATTCGGCTCCGGCTACTGCGCCTTGCAGATAATCGATGAACTTGGCCTTGCCCTCGAATAGATAAGGCACGTGATCGAAGACTTCGACTTCGTCGTCAAGGGCGTTCACGAAGGGCGCAAAATCGCCCTTTGTGGCCGCCGCGATGATCCGGTCGTTGATCTCTCGAACCTCTTCTTGCGCTGACATGATGACTCTCTCCCTGCGAGTGAAATTATCGGCCGCCGTGTATTCCTGTGCAGCAGCCGTTCTCGCATCAAGACGAATCTCGCTAATCCGCTAGGGATGCTCAATTACTTGCGAGGTAAGGAAAGCGTGTTTATAGCCACGACGCTCGCGCGTATAGAGAGAATCTCGGTTGTGATGAGTCGAGGTTTGTAGATACATACGAGCCTAGAGGCGCAAATTCTAAGTGCTGTTCGATCTGGCGGCTCGATTTGCTGGGATATCTTCAGAGTGAGTCCGGGAGTAGAGCTCGAAGGTCGCGAAAACTCTTCGTTAGCTACTTCAATGTATACCCTATCGAAGCTAGCATACGACTCGTAAAGGCTTCTGATGTATAAAGGCTATTAAGATTTCCAGAAAGTGCCAATATTGATCCTAAATTACTTTGCAGCGAGTCGTTTGAATGGGAAAGTCGTTTCTACAAGTTTTGCTCGAATCCCGGACCGTCCCAGCGGTCTTAAAGACGCGCGGCCACCGGGACGAGTTGCGATGTACCGCCTGTGCTCATAGATGCGTTGTTCAGGAAGGAGAGGCCGGCGTTTGTGGAGTGCGCTTTAATCGTGGGGGCGAGTTGTACGCGCCTTTCGGCTACATCGCACGTAGCTATATACGTCCGGTCGAAACCAACACAATTTATCATGTAATTCCTGGCAGCAAAGCGCTCACCTTCGGTATGTTCGGATGCGATCTGAAATGCCCGTATTGTCAAAACTGGAATATTTCGCAGGCGCTGCGTGATGAACGGGATTATGAACGCCCTAAAGATACGTCGGCGGCCATGATGATTGCGCAAGCTGTTGCAGCGGGTTGCAAGGTGATCTGCGCCGCATTCAACGAGCCGCTAATCGCCGGAGAATGGGTATATCACATCTTTGCGCAGGCCAAGCTCTATGGACTCGTCACGGCACTTATCACTGACGGAAATACGACCACTGAGTCGTTGAATTACATACGTCCGGTAACCGACGTGTATAGAGTAGATCTTAAAACCTATTCACAAGAAGGCTACCGTATGCTCGGCGGCAACTTTGCTGCAGTGATGGACGGAATCGTAACAGCGCGGGAACTTGGATATTGGATCGAGATCGTGACGTTAGTGGTACCGGGTTTCAATGATGAGCTCGCTGGACTGCGTAAAATAGCGCGCACAGTTGCAGCGATCGATTCATCGATCCCGTGGCATCTCAATGCCTTTTATCCGCGTTATCGAATGAATAACTATCCGCGCACGCCGGCACGACTGCTCTTCGCGGCGGCTGGATCGGCGCTCGCCCAGGGATTGAAATTCGTTTATGTCGGAAATTTGAATGACGAGTTGCGCGAATTGAACCATACGCGCTGTCCACAATGCCGCAAAATTTTAATCGCGCGCGAGAATTATAACACTACTGCAAGTTGCCTTAATGGAAGCGCTTGCCCGAATTGTGACTATAAGATTCCGGGCGTCTGGTCCTGATCGATCAATAGTATGAGTATGTGTTTCCGTCGCGGATATCAGACGAGTTTTTGTTCCGGATTGCCGATTCGCGTCTCTGGTAGAAGCAGACAATTATCACAATTGCCACATTTGTCCCAATCGACTTCTTCGCCGAAATAATCAACCAGGTACTTCCATCGGCAAGTGGCTATCTGACCATATAGCATCATCTTCTCAAGCTTTTGTTTGTCGAGTTCGTGCTTCGCCTGATACTCGTCGGCAATTAGCGCAAACTCTTCTGGTTTTCGCTCATGCTCGGTCAAGCTGAATGCCGCACCGCGGGTTTGCCGGACCAGATCGGCACTCTTGAGCATAGAAAGGATCACTTTGATTTTGGTCTGCGGCAGCCCTATTTTATCTTGAATCAAGCGAATAACTGAGCGAGCCTCGCGCTCGTGTACCGTACGAAGACTCTCGTACACCTTGATGATGTCGTCGAGATGTGGATAGCGGCCGCCCAGGAAAAAGGCTTGCGTCCGTCGATCCTCAAGACGATACATCAGTATACATCGCGCCAACTCGCCATCACGACCGGCCCGCCCGGACTCCTGATAATACGCTTCGACTGAACCAGGAAAATTGTAATGTATGACAAATCGAATATTGGCCTTATCGATTCCCATCCCGAAAGCGTTAGTCGCGATGATTGCTTTGATCTCACCCGCCATGAAACGGTCCTGAATCGTGTTGCGTTCGGAGACCTTTAATCGCCCATGATAGCGAAGCACGTTATGACCCTGTTCTGTCAAATACACATTCAGCAGCTCGACATCTTTAACGGTCGCACAGTAAATTAAGCCCGTACCATCGAGTTCTTTGAGCAAGCGATCAATTCGACTTTGTTTTTGCTGATTGTTGGTTGTAGCAAAGACTTCATAGCGCAAATTCTCGCGATACACTCCAAGATTGATTTTAGTCAGATGTGGCAAAGCGAGCTGCTGCTCAATATCTTGCACCACATCCGCAGTAGCGGTCGCAGTCAATGCGAGCACCGGAGGACTTCCCAACTCCTTTAGCGTCGCGCCGATCGCCAAATATGATGGGCGAAAGTCATGACCCCATTGCGAGATGCAATGAGCCTCGTCGATTACAACGAGGGCGATCTGATTGTTTCTGAGCAGAGAAATAAAATCGGGATGAGCCAGCTGTTCCGGAGTGGTGAAAACAAATTCAGTCTTATGCTGTTCCAACTCGTCTAAATTGACAGCACGATCATGGGCGTTGAGACTACTATTGATCTCGGAAGCGGACCGTCCAAGAGCCTGTAGCTTGTCCGCCTGATCTTTCATCAGGGAAAGCAATGGCGAGATCACCACAGTCGTGCCTGGCATACTCAGTGAGGGTAACTGGTAACACAAGGACTTACCTGCACCGGTAGGCATGATTGCGAGGACATTTTCGCGGCGGAGAATCGCACTAATTACCTCCTTTTGCCCCGGGCGCAACGAATCTATACCGAATACCTTAATGGCCTGCTTCGCGAGTACTCGGAAATTATTTCGGTCAGAATCAAATGCAGTATTTTGTTTCATCTCGATAGGCTAGCCGTTCGACAATCTCAGCCAAGTAGCTACAGGGCTGGAAATGCGCTAGCGCATTAGAGGGGAAGCAAGTTATGGGCCCCTAACAGAGATTTCTGGCAATACCGCAGCACGCAAATTGCCGTGGGCTGATTTCACAGCGGAGACCAGAATTGATGATCTGTTCGATTGCGCTCTTAGCTATATCCGTCTGGTGTCTTCGGTTTCGGCGTTCTCCTGGGGGCGGGTCTGCGATCCTGTGTTAAGGCGCGGAATGGTGCGTGGCTGCTTAAATTCCAGAAATTGCAGTGCGACTATCGGGTTCGCCGTCTTTTTGGGCTCAATGTGCGAGCCGTTCTAGTTCGCCAACATTGATTGGTTTCGACAATACACCCTCGATTGGGAGGTTGGGCGGAATTTGCGATTGCTGACTCCAGCCAGTGACGATATAAAATTTTAGACTCGGGTTGGTTTGAAGGGCAATGCGGGCGACCTCCCAACCATTCATTTCAGGCATTGCGAGATCGCATAGAACTATATCAAAAGACTGGGTCGAAGCAATCTTTGTGAGCGCCTCAGGACCCGATCGCGCAGTATCGACTCGATGACCTCGGCGCTGAAGTAGCTCCTTCAAAGCATCAAGATTTTCTTCATCATCATCGATCAGCAGAAAATGGCATCGGTTAGAAAGCTGCGCAGAAGTTCCTTTCATGGGGTGCATAGCGGTATTCAGAACAATTGGAAATTCCAGAGAGAACACTGCTCCTCCATGCAGCCCATTCGATGCGCTGATTCGACCGCCCAGCGACTCCATAGTACTCCTGACAATCGACAGGCCGAGGCCGGTTCCCCGCTGTCCTTTCGTCGTAAAGAACGGGTCAAAGATGCGTTCCAACTGCTCCGAGGGGATGCCCGGTCCATTGTCCGCCACAGTGATCACTACGACGTCATCACGAATGAGGGAATCGACGATAATTTCACCCTGCTCAGAAATTGCATCGTAGGCGTTGAGGAAAAGATTGAGAAATACTTGCCGCAACTCAGAAGCGGGACCATTTACCCGCGGCAAGAATTGAGAAATGCGGGATTCAATCCGGATCGGAAAACCCGCCAGCGACGATTTTCCCTCGATCGTTGTTCGCACCAGACCAATCGCTTCATTGATAATCTCGGTGAGCTGACTCGATTCGGACGGATTTTCTTCACGGTTCCGGCCTAACTCCCGGACGCGAGCCACAGTCAACACCGCATCCTCGACCGCCTGCTCAATCGAGCGCAGACGGACCTGATGTTTGTTCAAGACTGTTTCATCCTCGAGCAATGCAGAGAGCCTTAGCCGTATAATGTTAAGTGTGTTATTTAAGTCATGAGCCATCCCCGAAGCTAATTGTCCCGCAACTCGGATGCGCTCCTCACCGGTAAGAATTTCGCGGCTTTTAACGACTTCGTCTTCGGCTCGCTTTCGCGCACGATGGAGGCGCCGTTCCAGTGCGGTCGAAAACAAGCCGATCGCTGCGGCAATCAGAATTCCAAGCCACTGGTATGGATCGGGACGTGCACGCGGCAGTTCCGTTGCTGCGATTCCGAACGCGATAATCGCGACGATCGAAAGCAGGCCCTGAATCTGCTCGCCCCACGACAAGAACGGTCCGGTGCCCGCGAGAAACAACATCAGGGCGATAAATAGCGGCTGTCTTTCGCCGGTTATGATCGTTAATTCCACCGAGCTTGCGATCAGCATCGTACTGAAAGCGAAAGCAACTATCTTCCAGTGACGCCGTATCCAGGGGCCGACCCTCAAGGTCATAATCGCGGCGACAAAAAATAGCCCGATGTTGAGTAGATGAAGCAGGAGGGGCCATGGTTTGCTCGCTGACAGAGAGCGCCGATCAAAAACGAAGTACGCGATCTCGAAGATGAGCGTTAAAAGCGAACCGGCCCCAACCAAACGAGCTGCCCACTTCGATTCATCGGAGGAGCGGGAGAGCGCTACTGATGCGTCATGCTTAGGCGAGGTACTCGCGATATCGGAGTTGTGCGGCGGTTTAACTTTGATGTCCGCGGCCATGAGCCCCCCTTGTGTCCCCTTCTCTCTAGCACAGGAAGTGAGCAATTAGCATAGCCCTGCTTCGCTAGCTTCTGACGAACGACACGGCTCGTGTTGCGCGATCAGCGCTTGCGCCGTTCGGGAGAGAGGCTTCCTTCGAGAGGCGTTTCTATGATCGTCCGTTTCGCCCGCTTAATTCATATTCCAGCTAACGGGAGCAGTTGATCAGATAAAAGCCTCAAGTGCTTCATCGGCGATGAATCGCGCGAGTAGCCTTGGGAGCTATTACTGGAAAAGTACCTTATTGCGGTCAAAATCTGCGGATTGGGAAAACATCCAATCCCATGTCAACGATAATGCGCTTCTGAATTTGATTCTCAATATTATTCCAGCGCATTGACAGAAAATAAAGGAGCCCTCTTGGAGAACAATCCCTCCGGCCCTAGAGAGCTCGCGCTGATTCAATCATGACAACAGTAAAAATGATCGGTCTGAGCGCCTGCAGACACGGTCAGCTGCCGGCAGGCGCTCGAAAGAAAACAAGCGATTGACGAAAACCTATCAAGATTTGAATTGCAGATTCATCTGGTCAAGACCCTTGCGGATCTGATTCGCTAAAGTCACCGGATCTCCGGTATTTAGCATGTGTGCCCAATAAAGCTGCGGATATTCTGCGGTCTCCTGATTATAAAGACATCCGACAAAGAAGCTTTGAGATCGCATTGCCTGTACGACGTTGTTGATCTCAGACGCGATCATCCCGAAATCTGCACTCGCCGCTGCCTGACCATTACTCAGCGGCTCAAAATTGATATGCGTATCAACATTAAGATGCGGATTTATGACGACACCGCCGAGCTTAATTGTCTCCGCGCGCGGCAAGCTCACCAGTACTACTCCATCACTTTGTATCTGGACGTCACCGCCTAATATTTGTCCGAGTTGATCAGACGGTAAAGATGTGATCGGATTCGGAGGGGGCGACTGTGGCAGCGGCGTTGCAGTTACAGCGACTACATTGGCGAGCGACTGCGCCAACGAAATGGGGTCAGATATACCCCGCAAATGGATATGCCAGACCTGCGGATTTTCCTCGATATAGTGTTGATGGAAGGCCTGCAAGACCAAGTTATTGCCTATAATCGCATCGATTACCGGGTTTGTCTCCTCGGCCGTCAGCGTGAAGTTTCCATTCATTATAGCCCGGCCATATGACAGCGACTGAAAGGCGAAGGAATTGGAAAGCGCGAACGACGGAAGGAATGGGACTCCCATAGGACCGGTAACCTGAAGGTCCGTCCGATCCTGCTCGATTGTCAGTACGCCGTTCGAGATAGTCCCCTGCGTTTGTAGGATCGATTCTATTTGGGAGATCACCGAATTTTGCATCGAACCTGAGAATGCCGCTTCTGACGATGAGTTCGAGGACGAACTTTGTGCGGCGTTGTTATTATGGTTACTGCCAGCGAAGCCTACTCCTGCTCGCGTCATCGCCACACTTCCCGCCACCAGTCCCGCCAGCGTAATAGCCCGCCGTCGGGTTACGGGTGTTTGTAAATTGAAATCTCCCATGGCCGTCCTCCGTGGATGGCTCCAAGTTATGTTTCGTTCGTTTTTGCTGGTTTGCAACTTAACATTACTAGAAAGGCTGATTCGCATTCACCATCCTTTCAAACCAATAGTACAAAGAAAGATAAATTATCCTTCGTTCGTCATTTTTCTTGAAGTTGCTTAATCGTATGAAAATAGACGCTGAACTCTCATAATTGGGCACTGTTCGATTTACGCCCTAAGACGTATGTAGAGTACTACTACTCGGAGGCAACTCAGCTGACGAATATTGGGTTCAATCGGAGTTCGATGGTAATTGAAGAGCAGATATTATGTATAAGGTATAGATGGGTGAGAAAACGCCGTTGAGCCTCCCCCGATTCAGTAATGGGGTTGGGTTGCGGCACTCAGTTGTGGCTGAATGACTCTCCTCGTAATTAATCGGTGGTAGGTGGTCCAAGATAGAATAGCAGCGCTGTGGATTGTAGCATTCCTCGATCAAATCAAACATCGCCGTACAGGCCTCGGCTGCCTCATTGAGTCAGTGTTCCGAAATCGCGCATCATCTTATGACCTGTATGGGACATCCTGCAAAAGGTCTCAATTATGGAAATGAAGTTGCACAGCTATATTACCTTGCGCAGTCTCCAGCAGATGACGGATACAGCTGCCCAGGCTATGAGCCCGAGCAGCAGCACCGCGACTGGCGAGTGATGCGGCAGGAGCGCCGCGACAAGCAGTGCGAAACCAAGCAGACCGATACTGCCAATCGAGGAGCCCGCAGCGTCAATGGCGGCAGCACTTCTGGCGCGAAGCGTGCCATGCAGACCTTTGGCCTGCTTGGCTTCTTTCTCGTGCTTCTCAATCAGTGTAGCGCTGGCGGGAAAAATAGCAGGAAAAGCCAAAAACAATCCGCCTATCCCGGGCCCCCAATGATCCGCGATTAGACCGGCGGCGACGGTAATGATTCCGCCCAGCACAAAGCGTATTGCGTATTCATACCAGCGAGCCTGAAAGATCGATGAAAGATTAAACTGAATTCTCATCGGAACTTCACCTGATGAACAAGAACCAGCCGCCGAACGCAATCCCGAGCCAGAGGGGGATCAAGCTGGTAGTGACCAGCAAAGCGCCCATTTTGTGACGCATTAAAAGCCAGCTCGCCCCGGAAGCATAAATAAAAAAAGCTACGCACCGCAGCTGGTCGCTTGCAGCTCCTGGGCGGCATATTGGCTTCCTTTACTGCTAATTGTTAACGCCAGCGTCGCCAGAGCCACTGAGGGAGCGGCTCCAAAAATTCCGGCAAAACTTTTTGGTTTCAGCAGATCACTCAAAAGCGCGAAGAGTGACACTACCGAACCGCCAATAAGAAAACGAAATACTATTTGCATCGACGCATGTTAGTTCACAATCTCTGATTTTATAATCTGCGGCAAGACTCCACGTGATCTGCGTGTCCTCCCCTGAACTAGCGGCGCGGTCTTGTCGCTCTGCTAACCATCGTGCCCGTTCGAATTACGGTCAGAAACTCCGCATCCAAGTAAACCCGGCTATTTGCCGACAGCAGTAAGTGCTCCTAAATAGATAAAATATACTTGACAGACCAGAACCGCCATGGCACGTTGCCACCGGGGGAATAGTAAGCTGGTGGGATATGGAGCGATTTGCGGCTGAAGGGTTTTACAAACTTGCTACATGGATGGCGAACTATGCACAACGTTTCCATCAACTTGCTCGACAGCAGCCCAGTGCATTGGTTGATGATGAAAGCATCAACACTCTTCAGACGAACTTAGAGGCGATCGAAAACTGGTGTAAGCAGATACATTTGCGCGATTCCCTCGACCGAATAGCTGAACTCAAAGCTAATCTCTTGAAAAAAAAGAGGCTAACCTATCGAGATATGGAGTGGCAGTTGACGGAACAATCAGACTGCATCCGTCGCGAAATGAAACGGACTCTCTTTCTATACATTTCACAGCCAGATGCGGAGCGTTTCTTGAGTCCACGGAAAGGGTGGGGCGCCGTATGCCACAGATGGCGAGATTCAAGCGACAACATTGAGGAATCCGCCAAGTCTTTCGCTTGTGGCAGATATGCCGCATCTGTGTTTCATATTCTGCTTGTAGCTGAAGTCGGTATTATCGCGGTAGGAGAACTCATTGGGTTAAAGGATCCGAAACCAGGGTGGAGCGGCGTAATCGGACAGATTCGCCGTATTGTTCAAGATAAGAAATACAATGAACTCACGCCTTCTCAACAGGAGCACTATCCCCTGTTACAACAATTGCTACCGTTAATGCTCGCCATGCAGGAAGCATGGCGAAATAAAATAACTCATTCGGCACACAGGTTGACGCTTTCCAGCAGCGTCCTTTCGCGTGATGTAGCCGATGATATTATTTCGACAACGAGAGCCTTTATGAAGCGTCTTGTTTCCGACCTCCCAGAGAAGGACGATCCCAACGACGGAACCATTTGATAATGCTGGTAGGTCCTGATGAAAACGAAAATCGTTCACGAGTATGACGAAGGCCCGCAAGCGACCGAACGCTTCAAGTCCATGGTGAAAGCGCTTCTCGCGATTCCTCATGTCGAGATGCTTCGTCGCGAAGAGGAGTACCAAAAACAACAAGCTATGAAACCCAAGCGGGGACCGAAGCGAAAAGTCAAACCTTTCGCTTCCCCCGACCCTGCCGATGTTTAGAGTGGCATCGGGCCGTCATCCTTGCCGATTAAGGCTTTTTAGCAGGATGTTGAAAAATTCCTCTTCGACGAGATCGACTACTGGTTTAGGATCTTTACAGTTCAGTGAGATCGATGGGGTGAGGAGGCAGCGGAAGATGCGGGGATATGATCGGCCACAGACGACGATGCTGACCTTGGTGAATCCCGAGCAGGAGTACCGGCCAAGCATCCGATCAGGCTGATCAAAGAGTTGGCGGAGATAGCGCTCAAAGAACTCTCACCATTATTCGAACAGATGTACAGCGAAGTAGGCCGGCCCTCGATCCCGCCGGAGCGACTACTGAAGGCTTCGCTCTTGATGGCGCTGTACAGCGTGCGTAGTGAGCGACTGTTTTGTGAGCAGTTGGATTACAATCTTTTGTTCCGCTGGTTCCTCGACCTGAACTGGGACGAGCCGAGCTTCGACCATTCGACCTTTAGCCGCAATCGCGGACGGTTACTGGAGCATGACGTGGCGGGCGAGTTTTTCCGCACGGTGGTGGCCGCGGCGCGCGAGCTCAGGCTGACGAGCGATGAGCACTTTACGGTGGACGGCACGCTGATCGAGGCGTGGGCCGCACTCAAGAGCTTGCGCCCCAAGGGCGAAGAGCGCAGTGCTCGCACGCCGCCGGAGGATCCCGGCAATCCGAGCGTCGACTTTCGCGGCGAGCGGCGCCAAAATGCGACCCACCAGTCGACCACCGATCCCGAAGCGCGGTTGGCAAAGAAGAGTGCCGGCAAAGAGGCCCGGCTCTGTTACGCCGAGAGCGTGCTGATGGAGAATCGCAATGGTCTCCTGATCGATCTGCGCCTGGGTCAGGCCAGCGGGCGGGCCGAAAGCGAGCAAGCGCTGGAAATGCTGCAAGCGCTTCCCGGCGCTGGCCGGATCACGGTGGCTGGCGACAAGGGCTACGACAAGGCGGCGTTCGTGGCGAGTTGCCGCGCAATCAAGGTCACTCCCCACATAGCGCAGAATGAGCGACGGCCGGGCGGCTCGGCGCTCGACCGTCGTACTACCAATTGGCCGGGTTACACCGTCAGCCAACGAATGCGCAAGCGAGTCGAGGAGATCTTCGGCTGGATCAAGACGGTCGGCAACTTCCGGCGCACCCGCTACCGGGGCGTGGCACGGACCCGTTTCGCCGCTTACCTGGTGGGCACCGCCTACAATCTGCTGAGGATCGCAAAGCTTTGTCCCAGTGGATGAATCGACTTGCCAGGAACCGCATCTGCCATGGCCAACCCGGTAACTACCTCATTTGTAACTCAATACTTACCTGGTCACGCTATCAGACTAAGCCAAACTCGTGACTCAAACCCTTTAATCAACGTCCTGCTAAGCAGATAAGAGTTCTTGCGATTGTTAAATCGAAAGGCATGCTCATCAAGGTAAGACTTCAAATGTTTCTCGTTCAGTTGATGGTAGCTGCCGATTACGTTCCGCTTGAACAGGCTCCAGATGGATTCGATGGAATGGGCATGCACGTCGCCGCGCACCCACTCCTTCGCTTTGTGGTCAACGGCTTGATGCTCGGCGTCGCCAAAATCGACACCCTCATACACTGGCGCAAAGTCCGTATAGATGCGCTCCGCATCCGGCGCAACGTTCTTTTGCAGAAAGTGGCTAACCGTTTTAGCATTGACACGCTTTCGACTTTTAACCGGAGCGGCCCGCCGCACTCGATTACGCCCATGATAGTTGTCTTGTTTCCGGTATAGCCCTTGCCCATGCCGCTACGTCGCTCACCATGCCAGGTGTCGTCGTACTCAACCGTGCCAGTAAGCGGCTCTGGATTGACTTCTTTCATCGCAGCGCGGATACGGTGGCAAAGAAACCAAGCAGTCTTATACGCGATTTTCAAATTACGCTTAATTTGGTTTGCGCTCATGCCTTTCTTGGATTCGCACATAAGATAGACCGCAGCAAACCACTTCCAGAGCGGCAGATGGGGTATCGTGAAACACTGTGCCCGCTGTCACGCTAAACTGATACCGGCATGAATCACAGTCGTACTGATTGCGCTTCTTGATTCGCGAGATTTTGTTCGAGTGGCAACGCAGGCATCGTGGACCATCGGGCCATGCGATCTCTTCGAGAAATTCGCGGCATTTCGCATCCGAATCAAAGGCCCGCGAAGGTCAGTAAGTCCATATCAGTCGTAGGGACGCTCCCATGAAGAAGAAGCTAAAATTTAGCGACTCACCAACCGAACAAGTGATCGAGCGACTCTTTCCGAAGCCTATCGTCAAGGAGTTAAGAGCCGCAGCTAGTGGGGAAAAGAAAATAGTGAGGCGGCAGCTTATTCCCATTAGGAAGAAATAATAGCCGAGCATTTATCTTGTATCAAGTAAATAATCGTGGTTTACACCAGCGGCCCTGGATGCGAATATGAGTTTCATCAACGCGCCAGGATTGGTTGGTCGGCTGAGCTGTATAACTTAAGACTTGGTCTGACAGTAGCTGGTGGTCCCTTAGCAGGTTGTTGAAAAAGTCTTGGAATGGCCAGTGGTAACTAATGAAATAGTGGGAAAATGAGGCTTTTGTGGTCAGTGATTTGGAACATTTGTCGAATTTTCGGCCTTTTTCAACACCCTGTTAGGTTCGGTTTAAGTTGCTTGTCTGATCGTACGCAATTTTCACTCGGCGGTTATTGACTAAGAAACTATTCCGTCTGCCGCGCCCGCCGCAACCGCGGGAGAAAGTATCTTCTCCTGTGCCAGGCCGATCGCATCAACGAAAGTTTGCCGCGGGGTCTTGCCGTAACACCAGCGCCCCTGATGCGGCCGTAGCTCGTTGTACTCCTTAAGCCAGCCATCGAGGTCGGCTTGCAACTGTTCGATCCCCGCGTAGATCTTGCGGCGGAACGCCACCTTATAAAACTCGTTAAGCACCGTGCGGTGGAAACGTTCAACGATGCCATTGGTTTGCGGGCTTTTGACCTTGGTGCGGGTATGATCGATGTTTTCCACCGCCAGGTACAACTCATATTCGTGGCGCTCGGGTGCGCCGCAATACTCGGCGCCGCGGTCGGTTAAGACCTGGCCCAGCGGAATCTGCTGCTCGTCGAAGAACGGGATCACCCGGTCATTGAGCAGATCGGCCGCGACCAGCGGAGTCTTGCGGTCATAGAGCTTGGCGAAGGCCAGCTTGGTATAGGTATCCAGGAAGATCTGCTGATAGATCCGCCCGCCGCCTTTGAGCGTGCCGACATACAAGGTGTCCTGGGCGCCGCAGTAGCCGGGGCATTCACTGTCAAATTCACCGTGGGCTTCCTTATCAGTCTTGGCTTTTTCCAGCGTGGCCAGCTGGCTCTCGCTCAGCAGCAGTCCCTCCTGTGCGCTCTTGGCCTCGAGTGCCTTGAGCCGCTTAGGCAGGGTTTCGAGATCATGCCGCTGCCACACGCAGCGCACCCCGGCCGCCGAGACATTAAGCGCGCGTTTCTTTAATTCGTTGGCCACCCGCAGCTGGCCCCAAGCGGGCTCGCTAATCGCGAGTTCAACCACCGCCTGCTCGATCAGCGGCGCCACGCGATTTCGCAGCACCGGCTTGCGCCGCGAAATCTCCTGCAAGGCCGCTTCGCCGCCCTTATCGTAAAGTTCTTTGAAGCGATAGAAGCTGTCGCGACTGTAGCCCATTACCCGGCAGGCTTGCAGACATTACCCAGTTGCTTGGCGAGTTCCAGTACGCCCACTTTGACCCGGATTACCTTCTGCTCCTGATTCATCCTCGTCTCCTTGCGGAACCCGAGGACCTTACCATTACTTGTCAGATTAAGTCTTGGCTTTTACAAATAAGTTTTAAGTCCGATTGGATCGTCGATAAATGTCGCGTAAACCTGCCGCTTGAAATACTCGCTCGGCTTTAGCGACAACGCACTGCCATAGGCTTGCCTGAAGCGTCGATAATACTTGTCGGCCCGCTCCAGCAGATATGGTACCCAAGCAATATCATTTTCCGCCGACACGATCTTCAAATCGGGAAATCGCTCGAAGACGCTCAGAAATCATCGTCATCAACGAATGCTGCGTCTCATGCGTTCGGATCACCGTCCGTGCGTAGAGCTCGCCGATGTCGGATTCGTCCTGCTGCGCTGCCTTGGTTCTGCCCGTGAGCGTATGTAGCGACAGCGGCATCTTGAGTTCCTGCGCCGCCGCCCAAAACCGATCGTATGCTTTGCCGCTGTACGCGCGATCTTCCGGCGGCGCAGCCCAGATGAGCGCGCCCTTGAGGCCCATAATCGCGCAGCGCTCGAGCTCGCGGCAGGCAGTCTCGATTTCGAACAGCGAAATCATCGCGAGACCTGCCAAGCGCTCGGGCGCATATGAACAGAATTCCGCGAGCCAATCGTTATAGACGCGAAAGCAATCTCCCTGGAATTCCGCGTCTTCGATCCAGAACAGCACGAAGCCCATCGTCGTGTACAAGACCGCCGCGTCGATGCCGTCGAGGTCCATGTCCTTGAGCCGCGCCGCCGGGTCCCATCCGCCCGCCGGTGCACTCTCCAGCCCCGCTTCCAGAAATGATTGATCGAACGTCTTGCCCGCGGCGAAGGCTCCTGAAATTCGCAGAGGCGGCAGCTCTTCGCATACGAAGAACGAGCCTTTGCGCCCGTCCGGATTTTTCACAACTCGCGGCGCGCGCTCACGAAAGCGCCGCTCCAGTCGCTAGACCCATAAGGTCGGCGGCTCGAACATATGCGCGTCCGCATCGATGATTCTCAGCGGGTCCATCTCGCCGGCTCATACTTCGAGTTCGAGCACCCGCTTGTCGCGCCGGGCAAAATCCAGCACCTCGACGTATGGACGCATCGATGGAATCTTGTCCATCCGCATCTCCGCATCGATATCGCTGGTGCCTTCGCCCGGGTCCTTGCGCGTAACATTAACCAGATCGCATTCCGCGCCGAGCGCGACCGCATAATCCCAGGCACCTTTATCGATCAGCGCCGCTTGTCCGGGCTCGACGAAAAATGCTGCCAATCGTTCATAATCAATCTCATATTGCGGGTGTCCCGCCGCGCGATTACGCGGTGGCGGCGCAACTACCAGCGCGATCGTGCCGCGCAGCGGGATAAACGTCTGATTGTCGGAAAATGCGTAGCCATCATGCTGATGCGCCGCGCATTCACCGGCCGTTTGAACTTGAGCAACTCAATCGCAACCCGCCCCTCTCCCGGCTCGACCTCCGGCAGAATCGGCTGCTTATTCTCGAGCATCCGGCCATAAGGCTTGAATGCCTCGACCGTCAATGGCTGCACTTTCAGCTTGATCGTCTCAGCTTCCATGATGCGGCTCCATGAGCTTTAGCGTTGTGCGAAATCCAAGCTTATGGCGCGGAGCTTAGGCTGCAAGCTCAAGCTTTGACAAGCCTTGCCGACGCTCGCTGTGCGATGCGTATCCCTCGCGATGGCGCTATCATCGGTGGATGGCTTGGCTGCAAATCGCTGACGACCTTAATTTCAAGCTCGAACTCTCTCGACCTCCGCAGCGTCTTGTCTCATTAGTCCCGAGCTGGACCGAGACCGTCTTCGCCTTCGGTCTCGGCGCTCAGCTCGTCGGCGTGACCCGCTATTGTGTTGCACCGAACGAGGCTACTGCGATTCCCAAAATAGGCGGCACTAAAAATCCCACCCTTCGCGCGATCATCGAACTTAAGCCCGACCTGATTATCGCCAATGCTGAGGAGAACCGCCGCGAGGACATTGAGGAGCTTCGCGCCGCCGGTCTCGCCGTCTTCACCACCTATCCGCGCAAAATCAGCGCTGCGGTCGAATCGATTATCAAGCTCGGCGCGGCCCTCGGATGTGTCCCTTCAGCGAATGCGATGGCCCGCGAGATCGTCACCACGGTCAGCGAAATCGAAACCAGCGTCGGCGTCTGGGCCAAGCTCCGCTTCCGTGCCTTCTGCCCGATTTGGAAGAACCCATGGATGGCCTTCAACGCCGATACCTATGCCCACGACGTTCTCCGCATGCTCGGCTTCAACAACATCTTCGCTGCCGCAGGCGAGCGCTACCCGCGCACGACTCTTGCCGAAGCGCTCGACCTCCGGCCCGACTTCGTGATCTTCCCGACGAACCTTACGAGTTCACCGCCAAAGATGTCGAAGAATTAAAGCCCGCTCTGCCGCCTGCGCTCAGCCGGCGCGTTGTTCTGATCAATGGCCGCGACCTCCATTGGTATGGCGCGCACATGGTTACTGGTCTCAAATCACTCGCGGGGCTACTCGCTCGTGTCGCGCTGCTACCGTTTGACGCACCTGCCGATTTTCGCGGCGCTTTGATTGCTCTCCTTAATGCTTCGTCGTTAAATCTCTCTTGGCAACGACATCAACTGCAACTGCGCAGAGCCTTTCGCTCGTCGCGATCTGGGAAGAGCACCTCAAGCATGAGTTCTCCACCCGCGATACTGAAGCTACGCTCGCCACGATGGTTGACGATGCTTACGTCAACCATGTTCCGGTCCTGACCGGCGGCGGCGGCAAAATCAATTGCGCGAGTTCTATTCGCGCCACTTCATCCCGAAGATGCCTCCCGATACCAAGCTTGTCCCGCTGTCACGCACGGTCAGCGAGGATCGCATCGTCGATGAGTTCATCTTCCAGTTCACTCATACCATCGCGATGGATTGGATGCTCCCCGGCGTTCCGCCCACCAACAAACATGTCGAAATCCCGACGGTCGTGATCATCAACTTCCGCGACGGCAAGCTCGCGCACGAGCATATCTATTGGGATCAGGCGTCGGTGCTCGTTCAACTCGGCCTGCTCGATCCCGCTCACCTGCCGATTAGCGGTATTGAATCTGCCCACAAAATGTCGATCCGTCGCTGCCCTCGAACGATCTGATCGAACGGATTCATCGCTAGACGCGATGCATTCATTTGCTCACTGCGATCAAACCATCTAAACAACGATCAGCTGCGCGATCGCAACCAAGGAGTATCGAAGATGGCCGCCGCTGCGCCGCTCAGCGGAATCAAGATTCTCGATCTCACCAAGCTCGCCCCGGGCCTCATTGCACGATGATCCTCGGCGATCTCGGCGCCGAAATCATCAAGCGTCGAAGAGCCCGGCGCGCCGACCGGACGCCGCGCCGAGCAGGCCGGCGCGCCGGCAACGTCCGCGCGCCGCGGGCCTCGGCGCCTCGCCCGCCAACGCGCTGGCGCGCAACAAGAAATCGATCGGCGCTCAATCTCAAGAGCGGCCCGGGCAAGGAAATTTATCTGCGGCTCGCGCAGCGCGCCGACGTCGTCGTCGAGGAGTTCCGCCCGGGCGTCGCCAAGCGCCTCGGCATCGATTAGGATATTCTCCACGTCCGCAACCCGCGCCTGATCTACTGCGCGGTCACCGGCTTCGGGCAGACCGGCCCGTATCAAGAATTCGTCGGCCACGACCTCAACTATATCGCGACCGCCGGCGCGCTCTCGCTGATGGGCCGCAAGGACAGCCTGCCCGCGATTCCGCTAACTGCTCGCCGATTACGCGGGCGGCGGGATGCATGCTGCGATCGGCGTGCTCGCGGCGCTGGTCGCTCGCCCCAGACCGGTCGCGGCCAGTACGTCGATATCGCGATGCTCGACGGCGTGATGCTCCTGCTCGCGCAAGCGCTCTCGGCCTACTTCACCAGCGGTCGGGTCCCGACTCGCGGCAGCACCCCGATGGACGGCGTTGCGCCCCATTACAGCCGCTACGAAACGAAGGACGGCAAGATCATCACAATCGGATCGATCGAGCCGTGGTTTTTCGCCAATCTGTGCCGCGCGCTCGGCTCCGAAGAGTTCATCGCCGATCAGAACAACAAGAGAAGTGGCCGGAGATGACGCGCCCGCTTCACCGAGATCTTCAAGACCCGCACGCGCGACGAATGGTTCGACATCTGACTAAAGCTGACATCTGTGTCGGCAAGATGCTCACCCTCGACGAGCTCGAACACGATCCGCAAATCAAAGCGCGTAACATGATCGTCGAGGTCGAAACGCCCGAAGGCGGCAAGGTCAAACAGGTCGGGATCGCGATGAAATTCTCGGAGACCCCGGCTCAATCCGCTCGGTCGCTCCGCAGATGGGTCAGCATACCGACGCGATCCTCGCCGACCTCGGCTATACCCCGGAAGACATCGCTAAGTGGCGCACGGACGGCGCCATCAAGTGAAGTTGATCTTTCGCCCGTTCTCAATGATCGGGAAAGTGCGGACGTCCATCTAAGGCTGCAGCCAGTCCCGATCAGGCTTGGCAAGTTGACGAGCATTGTTGTACGCCATATCCAGAGTGAGGCACGTGCTAGCGCGATAAAAGGCCGCGTGTCTCTCGATTACCATCGCGAGGTCAGCTCGTTGGGCATTGCTCAAGCACAAAGGTAGTAGCAACTGGACTTGCCCGCGATAGAACTGTGGAATTGCCGCTTTATAGCTTCTCCTTACTCTTTCTCTGGCGTTGTCGATTGCTCCCTTTAGCACCATCTGAAGGGCGAATTGATCCATTGAACTGTATGGCTCGGGGAAACAGTCAGCGGGGCGTTTCGACAATGATATGTTCTATGTTAACGCGGAAATCCTTCCTTACGTCGAACACTAAGCAAGTTGGATCATCGAAATAGTGTGCTAAGTCAGGCAGTTCAGGAAACTTATTGAGTTCCCATGCACCTCTTCGAAGCCATTCCTTAAAAAACCAAGGTTGCGCGTCTTCTTTTCGGTTCGCCTTGAACGAAGCGTATATAGGTTCCTGGTTTGGGGTTACAAGACCGGTATTGAAGCAACTATACCACCATCCTCGGAAAGGCCAATCTTATTCTCTTCGGCAAGTCGCCGATACGTATATCGAAT
This sequence comes from uncultured Pseudomonadota bacterium, assembly GCA_963831065.1. Classification (GTDB taxonomy): domain Bacteria; phylum Desulfobacterota; class Binatia; order Binatales; family Binataceae; genus JAJPHI01. The sequence continues at coordinate 967 of CAWHOQ010000022.1, read as the reverse complement.
ATAGTTGTACAAAATAGGGCGCTATGCGTGTTCGCCGTGTTGTGATATTCCCAGTCTTCATATTCGGCGAGGTTTTCAGCAAGATTAGTGAGTAGATCGTCAAAATTAGGTAGAAAGGCAAAATCAAAGAGTCGACGGGCCAAACACTCGTCGCAACTTCGTCCATAAATGTCGTTTTGCCTCCTCTTGAAAGGACCACAACGGGCCCAACTCGATCGTATATCGATTGGTCTATCACGGGCACTACCACACTCGAGTTTACAAGTAGTGCGGCTCGGGAATTTTATCGTGCCGGAAAAGGGAATGGCAAGATGGTTTGAAATTCCATCAAGGCGGGGTCGCTCAATCGCTTCGAAAATATCAGTGAGGTGCAGGATCGGCGAGGACTTGGCCATCAGAACACTTGCAGCGCCGATGCTTGGATTCGCTTCCGCAGCATCGGATGCAAGCTGCGTCGTGTCATGACACCGGGTTTACGCCCGAGAATACCGGCTGCAGCGTATTTAACATCCATCAATTCAAACAAGCCAAGCGACCCAAGAGGACGATCGAAAAACAGGTCCACATCGGAATCTTCGCGGGCCTCGCCGCGCGCAGTCGAGCCGAACAGATAAAGATGCTCAACGCCGAGCTGCTTCAATTCGGCTTCATGCTCCTTGAGCTTGGCTATGGCCTCGGCACATTTTACATTTGTAATATAACATCGGTGTAGGGTAAGTCACGCCCTATAACCCTCCACGTAATTCCGAGCGCAGTGAGGAGTCTTTGGCTATTCTCTGGTTCCTCTCCGCGTGGGAGCAGAGTCGAAGGAGAGATCCCGATCAGCGACGGATTGGGCTTACCTCAGTCGCGATGTTAATGTCATTTGAATCGCAAAATCTCCGGCTTGCCGCCGCACCTGATGAGGATTTGAGGATGCCCGAACAATCCGCGATGTTCATGAAATCCGCTTTCAATCCCCTCGTAA
>CAWHOQ010000021.1:0-17993 GCA_963831065.1 uncultured Pseudomonadota bacterium | reverse complement strand
TAAAATACACGATTAACTAAAAACTCCTTAAAAAATCATTCTTGACAATAATCTAAAACTCATCTACTATAGGTTTCCATAACAACAAATTATGGAACTTATATGTATTACAAAAACACCACGATACATTTCAATTTGAGCAATCTGCTCTTTCACTATTAAAAAGCCAACTTCTTTGCAAAATAAACTACTATGGAATTCCCTTGGAAGTTCCAGCAAGTTTGGAGCTTCACGAGCTTTGTGATATAATAAAAACTCATGAAGCAGAGCAAATTGAAGTGTCAAAATCCGTTATTAAAACTTTTGGGATTTGCCCTCGAAATATTTCTACTACCCCACCTCATGCAACGATTCGTAGACTTAATGAACAAGTAGGAGAGAGCGATGCTTACAAAGCATGGGAGCAGTCTTTATTTGATAAAGCAGATAAATACGGAATTCATTACGATGTAGATAGACCTGATCTCGGCCAGCTTGACTACAGAATTCATGTATATGAAGTAAAAATCAAAGCAGACAGGTATAATATTCCCTACGGAACGGCCAAGCCTGGGGTTTATGCCTTGGAAGATCAAATTGACGAATGGAAAATTTACTAAAAGCAGCAAAGCAGCATAGTATTCCTTGGCCAGAAAATGATTATGACCCAATAGGCTTAAAGCAAGAAATCGAAGAATCTGAACGACAAGCATTTTGGCAGCACGCGTCCGCTGCGCGAATTGCTGCCCACCGACGATTTCGGCGGCCTCGGCGCTTTGCCGGATCAGGTGAATCAGCGGAAGCGGACCGAGGCCGAACTCGACAAGAATGATCCCGAAGTTTCAAAGCACCAAAAATATTCATATTGTGGTGGCGGGCGGCCCCGCCGGAAAATTCTCGGTAATGTTCGGCGGATGGGCGAGCGGTATTTATGGCTCCGTCCCGACCAGCCGCAAAATAGAGGAGGCGCCATGACCCAAATTCTTGATCCGACCGATGAACGAGTGCCGGTGCGTCGCAGCTTGGCCAAACGCACCGAGGAGATCACTGGAACCGTCGGCCTGCTCGATATTAACAAGGCCCGCGGCGACATCATGATCGACCAGCTCATGCGGCGGCTGAGCGAGCGAGTTCCCGGAATCGAAGTGAAGAGCTATCGCAAGCCGACCCCCGCCAAACCCGCGCCTGACGACGTACGCCGTCAGATGATGGAGGAGTGCGATTACGTAGTCGAAGCCCTCGCCGATTGAGGGGCCTGCATAACGTGCAGTATGCACGACTCAATCTGGTTCGAGATTAACGGCAAGCCGACTGTAGTAATCGCAACTGACGTTTTCGTCGATGCCGCCGAGGCGCAATCCAAAGCACTCGGATTGCCCGAAGCGCCACGCATCTTTGTTGCTCATCCGATTCAGGACGCGACCGATCAGGAGATTCGCGCCAAAGCTGACGCGATCGTCGATGACATTATCGCCGCACTGACGGCGTGATCGTCACAGTAGCTGGGGCCTCGCTCGTATCGCACGGGCGAGGCTTTCTTTCCTTCCCGCATCCGATTCTGAACGCAGCTCGCAGACTCGCCTGTTCGTTCCGCCCGGAGAGTCGCTCCACTAGCGCACGCTCGCGCTTGACATGATGATTAGGTTCAATCAGGCAAGCTGATGTTTGCCGGGGAGCAATTCAAATGACTCGGTCCGAAACTAATCAAAGGTCAATCGCGCGGATCGTGCGCAGTGTCAGGACGCTTGAAGGCGCGGGGTTCGTAGTTAATCGGCCATTTCCTACGCCGCAACTGATGGACATCGATCCATTCTTGTTGCTCGACGAGATGGGTCCCGTGGAACTTGGAGCGGGAGAGGCGAAGGGCGCCCCCGACCATCCGCATCGCGGTTTCGAAACGGTAACCTATATGCTCGCGGGCCGCATGGAGCATCGCGACTCGCAGGGCAACGCCGGTCAGCTCGGCCCCGGCGACGTGCAATGGATGACGGCCGGTGGCGGCGTGATCCATTCCGAGATGCCTGAAAAGGAATTCGCGCAACGCGGCGGAAGAATGCACGGCTTCCAGCTCTGGGTCAATCTGCCGCGACGAGACAAGCTGATGGGCCCCCGCTATCAAGAAATCCCGTCAGCGCGAATACCCGAGGCGGCCAGTGACGATGGCAAGGTGCGGGTGCGCGTAATCGCCGGCGAGGCGATGGGAAAACGGGCAATTATCGATACGCGTACTCCAATCATGATGCTGCATTACACGCTGACTCCGGGGGCCAGCGCGATCCAGCCGGTGCCGACAGAATACAATGCGTTTGCTTACGTTTTCAGGGGGATTGGCAGATTCGGTCGTGACGAGCGCGAAGTCAGTGAGCGCGAGATGGTCATCTTCGAGAAGGATGGCGGCGCAGTTACGTTTGCTGCTTCATCGGAAGCACAGGAGCCGCTCGAATTTCTCTTGATTGGCGGCGTACCGCTGGGCGAGAGCGTGGCGCGTTACGGCCCATTCGTGATGAACACCAAGGATGAGATCGCGCAGGCGATCAACGATTACCAGAGCGGGCAGTTCGGCAAGATCGCGGCGCTCCGCTAACTAACTCGCGAATTTAGATTAATAATCGCTTGGGCGATCTGGTTAGCGAACTCGGTTGCAGCGCGGCTTAGCGCGGCTGCGGCGGAAGCCTGATCGCCCATCGTACTCGATTCGCGGATATCGGAAGAAGAAGCATAACGAATCATGCTGGAATGGCCGTCGAGGACTGACCATCGCGCTGTCAGGTGAGCGATTCCATGTTCGTCAGTCTCGAAGCGATCAACGGTGACTTGCACTCGATAGTTGAACTGCAGGTCTCCTCCGAACCATGGAAACACGGTGACTTGCGCGCCATCGAGCGCTCGTGACAAGTCCAGCGACAGCACCCGCTTGAACGTCACGTCGAGCGGTTCGGCCCACCGATCCGGAGAGGAAAGCTCGATCTGATTGCTGGAAGTACGGGTCACCATCTCCGGGCGCGCCAGATATTGCGGAAAGTCGATCGGTCCCAGTCCAATCGAGAGCTTGGTCAGAGGGCCGGTCGCGGCTATCGAGGCAGGCTCAGTTGCGGCAAGTACATAAAAGCTGGTGTGGTCGGGACGCGGGGCCAGCACGCTAAGGCATCCAGCCAGGATCATCGCAGCCAGCACCAGTCCGAACGCGAGAAAACTGCGACCGTGCTTCAAGGTTGCTCCGGCGCGACTGCACGGCCGCGCAGGATCGCGCTCGGGTTGCGCTCGAGGTAGTCGGCAAGCTCACGCATCGCACGCGCCGCCTGCGAGAGATCAACCAACGCCTGTCCCAACTGATAATTTATCGGCGAGCCGGCGCCCATCGATTCGCGCAACGACTTCAGCGTTATCTGCGTTTGTTCAAGCGCGAGAGTCGCGCTGGCCGAGGTTTTCTGCACTGTACCGCTGGTCTGCGCCAGTTCGACGTTGGCGTGATTAGCGAGCGATTGAATCGAGTCGGCCGCGGCATCCAGCTTGTTGATCGTGCCCGGCAGCGCGTCGATCGCGGCTTTCAGCTGAGGAGATCCGGTGATCTCGCTGGTGTGCTGCAGGGTCTCGGTCAGTCCGGTCAGCAGCGCGTCGATGTCAACTTGGCCGAGCTTCGCGAGCGCCCGCATCGCGAGCTCCTGTGCCTGCTCAAAGGCGGTCGGCACTGTGGGAATCTCAGGATAATTCGTACGTTGCGAAGCCAAAAATCTCGCTTTGGTATCGGGTCGCATGGTCAAACCGACGTACAAAATGCCTGTGACCAGGCTTTCCGTGGCGAGTTGGCCGCGCAATCCTTGTTCAATCAATTCCTTGATAACTGCGGGATCGTCCAAATCGAGAAAGCCCTTACCGCGTTGCACGGCGGTATTGGAACTAAGTTCCACGAGCACGGGGATAGTCAGCACAGGCTGCTTTTTGCCCGACTCGCGACTCAGGCTGATAAAAATTTTGTCAACATAGCCGACTTGAACGCCTTTGAACTTGACGGGCGCGCCGGAACGCAAACCGTTCACGTCGCCACTGAAATAAAGAATATATTCATGCGTGCGAGAGAACAGCCGCCCGCTCCACAACACCATCACGAGGACAATCGCAAGCGCGATTGAACCCAGCAGGAAAGCGCCGATAGCTACCGGACTGACCCGTTTCTTCATGCGCCGATCAGGCCGAAGCGGCATTCCCATCGCCACGGGTGAGAAACCGATGCACCCGCGGGTCTGCGCAGTCTGTCAACAATTTTTTGGGATCGCCCTGCGCGATCATAGTGTGGCTTTCGCCATCGAGAAAGATGCTGTCATCCGCAATTGTGAAAATGCTCGCAAGGTCGTGGGTAACCACGACCACTGTAGCGCCTAAACTATCGCGCAGTTCAATAATCAAGTCATCGAGGAGTCGCGCTGTTACTGGATCGAGTCCGGCCGACGGCTCGTCCAGGAACAGCACATCCGGATCGAGCGCCATCGCGCGTGCCACTGCCGCCCGCTTCTGCATCCCGCCGCTGAGTTCTGACGGGTATCGCTGGTCCAGACCTTTCAAACCGACCAGTGCAAGCTTGAGCGAGGCGACCTCACGAACCTCCGCGCTATTTAATTCGGTGAACTGCGCCAGCGGCAGTGAGACATTTTCGATCAAGGTCATCGAGCTCCATAACGCGCCATTCTGGTAGAGAACTCCGAAATTGCGCAACAATCGCAGCCGCGCATCGGCGTCAGCTTCAAGAAAATTCTCGTCGCGATAAAAAATCTCGCCGGCCATCGGCGTTTCGAGTCCAATCAGATTGCGCAGCAGAGTGCTTTTGCCGCAGCCGCTGCCCCCCATAATCACGAAAATTTCGCCAGGCGAAACTTGGAAGTTCAAGCCGCGCATCACGACGAAGTCGCCATATCCAATCGTCAAATCGCGCACCTTGATATGCGGCTGATTCGCGCTCGGCGCGGACTGTCCCGCCCTTAAGAGTATGCGCCGCCGCGTCAGATTCCGATGACATGGAAGACCAGCGAAAGCAGTCCGCAAGCGACGACGACCAAAATTATGCCATTGACTACCGCAGCGGTCGTGACTTCGCCCACCGCGGCCGCGCTGTTGCCGCACTTCATCCCCTGATAACACCCCGCGACCGCGATCAGGATACCGTACACGAGGCTCTTGAACAGCCCGCCGAACACGCCGCTCGGATATACTGCTTTGGCGCTCTCTTTGAGGTACGAAAAGAACGATATATGGAGCATCCCGACTCCGATCGTCGCGCCGCCAAAAATTCCCAGAAAATCCGAATAGAGACATAGCAACGGCATCATCAATACCAGCGCGATCACCCGCGGCAGCACGAGGAATTCCATCGGCGCGATGCCCATCGTTTGCAGCGCTTCGACCTCCTGCCGCACTTTCATCGTGCCGAGTTGTGCGGCAAACGCCGCGCCGGTGCGGCCCGCCATGATGATCGCCGTCATCATCGCACCCATCTCACGCACCGTGCCGATTGCGACCAGATCGGCAACGTAGATGGACGCGCCGAATTGCGAGAGCTGCACCGCACCCATGAAGGCCAGAATAATTCCTACCAGGTAGCTGATTAGCGCTACGATCCCTAGTGCGCCTGCGCCCGTAGTCTGAATTGTCGTCAGCAGGTCGCTTTTCAAATAGCGCGCGCGCCCGGTCGCGAGCCGTCCAAAAGCCAGCGTCAACTCTCCGATGAACTCGAGCACTTGGCGGAACGAGGTTACGCTTCGAATCGCGGCTGCACCGGTACGCTCGATGATTGATTCGCGTGGAGCTTCGGCCTTGGCAGGGATGGTGCGCTTGACCGAACTATTTGTGAGCTCCAACAGGCGGCGAACCCCGGCAGGCAAGCCGCCTCGATCGATCGAAATTTTTCGTTCAGTACAAAGCTCTTCGATCTGCGCCAGAAACGTAATCAGCGCGAAGTCCCACTGTTTGAGGCTGCCGGCGTCGAATTGTAAGCGCGATACAGCTGTGCCATTGCTCAGGGCTTGCCTGACAACTGCAACATCACCGGCCATTCCGCGATGGAGCCGCCATTGTCCCGCGATTCGGACGATCAGCGCGCCATCGGCCGAGCGCGCTGCCGAGAGTTCGTCAAGCGACGGCGGTGGATTCCTCGATGCGAGACTCAAAACAAAGCAGCGCCGGCTAATCCGCGCGCGCCGGCAGGCTCTCGAACCACGGCATTACGAGAGTTTCGTTGATCGAGTATGGAAACGCATGGCCCCAATCGGGCAACTCCTCATATCTGACATTGTACGCCAGCGATTTTAGCAGTTCGTTAGTCTGCCGTGTGAAGCTCACCGGAAAGATGAAATCATGGACGCCGTGGATTACGAAGATCGGCACTTCACGACCGGTTCCGGTGCGCAGCATCGGATCGACCGCCATATGCAGTGCGCCCGCTACCGGCGCGATTCCGGTAAACAATTCGTGCCGCTCCAACCCCATGATGTACGTGAAGATGCCCCCGTCCGACAGTCCACTCAAGTAAAGGCGCGTTTCGTCGATCGCATACGCTTCCTTCACTTCATCCAGCATCCGCATGATCGAGCGCATGTCAATGCTGCCCATGTTCATCGACCAGGTTTCGCCGAGTGATTTCGGCGACAGCAGGATATAACCCTTGGTTCGGGCTGTGCGGAGCCATGTCCAGATATACTCGAAACCTTCGCCATACCCGCCGTGAAGACAGATTATGAGTGGCCACTTGCGATCGGGGGAATAGTTCTCGGGAACGTATAGTGAATAGAGACCGCGTTCCGCCGTGCGTTCATGATGGCTGAATCCGACCGGCGCCGCGCTCGCTTGCGATGGAACTTGCTCGGCGATCGGCGCCTGTCCTTCGATCGCGAAATATTGCGCAACCGTCGGGAGCTTCGCCCGTAATTCATACAAAGCATATAGCCCGCGCACGAAGCTGTGGCGGCTGTGCAAAAAGGCAAGCGTCCAATTCGGACTCGGTTCGGTCATGAAGAGGTTGAGGGAACGTTCGAGATGCGCCACTGCGACCACAAAATCCCGATGAAATCCGGCCCACGACTCGTCCGGCGTATGCGGAGCGAACTCCGAGTTAAATCGCCGAAACATATCGCCGGTCGCGGCCACGAGTTGAGCCTGACTGCTGCGGACCTCGCGCAACTTAAGATTTTCCTGGATTGATTCCAGCGTTCGCAGAAAACCGAGCAGACTCGGCTCCCACGCACTCACTTTTTCCTGATAAGCGATTTCATCGGTCGGCATGGAGAGTTCTCCTTGAGCCGCAGCTTAGCGAATCAGAGCGCGCCCGCGTAGCTGAAACTTCATTTCACTCAATTTCGCACGCTGGCGCGATTGCAACCAACGATTAAGCTGATACTTGACAGAAGACGTAGATTCTCGGCTAAAACCAAGCAATCGTTTGCTTTATCACTTGCAGCCCAACTGGCGCGAGAGGAGACTATCCATATGGCCGTTGAAACCCAACATACACTGGAAAGCCGTTTCGAGACCCTCTATCAGCGGGATTACGCGGTGCAAGCGCCGGACATGCGCCGGCTATACGAGAACGCCAAGCGCGATCAGTGGAACGTTTCGAAAGACATTGACTGGTCCCAGCCAACTGATCTGGAGGCGGGCATCTTCAACGATGGCATGATCGACGGCTACAACAGCGACGTCTGGAACAAGCTCGACAAGAAAACCCAACGCCAACTCAACGTTGAGTTCTCCTGCTGGCGGCTTTCGCAACTGCTCCATGGCGAAACCGGCGCGATGCTCGCCTGCAGTCAGTTGGTCAATATGGTCCCGACCACCGATGCGAAATACTTCCAATCGACGCAGGTCGTCGATGAGGCCCGCCATGCCGAAGTGCTGACCCGTTATCTTAACGAGAAGTGCGAAGGACGCATTTACCCATTCACCGGCAATCTCAAGCTCCTATTCGATTACCTGCTTGGCGAAGGCAAATGGTTCATCAAGACGGTCGGATTGCAATTGGTGGGTGAGACCTTCGCGGTAGGGCTCTTCCGCATGATCGCCGAGACCGCCGCTGATCCATCGCTGCGGACGATCAGCAAGAAAATCCTGGCGGACGAATCTCGCCACATGGGTTTCTCGGTGCTCGGACTCCCCGATATGATCAAGAGCCTCAGCCCCTCCGAGATGCGCGAAGTCGAAGACTTCACTGCCGAGGCTTGCCGTCTCGTATTACGTGGCCAGTTCCCACGCGAAGCCTTCGAGCGGGTCGGTCTCACGGAGCATGATATCGACGAAGTCGAGCGCGTCCGTTTCCAGAACGCCAAGAGTGACGAAGGCGCGCTGTTCCGCAAGACGTTCCGGCGCGAGATGTACACGCAAGTCGTCGCTAACATGAAGAAGGTCGGTCTGATGACCGAGCGGACCGCCGAGAATCTCCGCAAGCTCGGCATCAATCCCGCCGTCGATGGGCGCGCGTACACGCTCGAGGAGCAGGTCGAAGCCTGATCCGAGCGCGCGTAAGACTTCGATCCCACCGATGCCAGCTTCAGTACGTTTGTTAGCGCGCGGCCCGCGTCAGGATAATCGCCGGGCGAAACTGCTCGACGCAGCCGCGCGGCTCTTTAGTGAGCGCGGCTTTCACGCCACCTCGATGCGCGATATTGCCAAGGCAGTCGGGATGCTCTCCGGCTCGATCTATTATCACTTCGAGTCGAAGGATGAGATGCTGCTGGCAGTCTGCGAGGAGGGGATATCGCGTGTCGAAGCGGCGGTACAACATGCGGTCGCTACGGAAACTGAACCTTGGGCACGGCTCGAAGCAGCATGCGCTGCCCATCTTCGCGGCCTGCTTACCTATCGCGATTACACCCGCGTCACGATTCAGGCGACACCCGACGAAGCCAATGGCGCGGGCAATCGGATTCGTGATTTGCGTCGCGGTTACGAGGCGCGCTTCCGCGAGTTGATTGATAATCTGCCGCTGCCTCCGGAGACCGATCGCCACTATCTACGACTGCTGCTGTTCGGCGCGCTGAACTGGTCGCCCGTCTGGTACCACCCCGGCGGCGACCCGCCCGAGACGGTCGCGAAACGCTTCATCGATATGCTGCGCACACCGCTAAATTAGAACTTTATGATCCAGCAGGTTATCCCGAACGAAGCAAAGATCCTGATCCGGTGAGGGTGATTAGGCCTTGGGTTTGCCGCCTTCTACGGGGGCGCCGGCGGATTTCCAGGCGCCGAAGCCGCCCGCCATGTGACAAACGGGTTCGAGGCCCATCCGCTGGAGCTGCTGCGCGGCGAGCGCCGAGCGCATCCCGCCCGCACAAAAGAACACGAACTTCTTGCCCGACCCGAAAAATTCTTTGTAGTAAGGACTTGCCGGATCGACCCAGAATTCGAGCATCCCGCGCGGCGCATGAAACGCCCCGGGGATGCGGCCATCGCGATCCAGCTCGCGGATATCGCGAATATCAACGAATGCAACGCCGGGATCGTCCTTGAGTTTTATCGCATCGGCGACACTGACGGTCTCGATTTCCGCGTTTGCCTCGTCCACCAAATCTTTGACGGTCTTTTTGATTTTCAGCGCCATCTTACTTCCCCTTGTAAACTGGTTTACGCTTCTCGATAAAGGAGCGCGGACCCTCGCGCGCGTCTTCTGATTTCATTACCGGCTTGGCGACTTCGTTTTCAATTCGGAATCCTTCTTCAAGCGGACGGCCCATCGCGCGCTGCACACCTTCCTTGATCGCGCGCACGGCGATCGGTCCGTTCGCCGCGATCGTGCTCGCCAACTCCTCCGCTTTCGCCATCACTTGTGACGCAGGAAGGACATAATTGATCAGACCTAGCCGATAGGCCTCGTGCGCGTCGATTCGATTACCCGTCAGCAGGATTTCCATCGCCTTGCAGTAGGGCATCTGACGCGGGAGTCGCACCAACGAGCCGCTCGCCGGGATGATTGCCCATTTCACTTCCTGCAAGGCAAAGGTGGCATGTTCGGCGGCGACGCGCAGGTCGGTCGCCTGCATCAGCTCGAAGCCGCCTGCGATGCAGAAACCGTTGACCGCCGCGATAATCGGCTTGAAAACGTCATAGTTGCGCAGAATCGCGTGATCACCCAGCCGCCGATTATCGAGCAGCTTGCGGTCCCATTCGTCCTCGGGCGCGCGGGCCTTCGTAAACAACGGAATCAGCCGTCCTAAATCAGCTCCAGCGGAGAAGGCCTTGTCGCCCGCACCGGTGATGATCACCGAGCGGATTTCGTCGTCGGTATTGATCCGATGCCACGCGTCACAAAGCTGTACGATCATCTCGGGACTGATCGAGTTGTGCACTTCGGGACGGTTGAATGTCAGATAGGCGATTTGATTACGGACCTCGAACAATAGTGCAGGCATCGCAAGTTCTCCCTAGCAGGCGGCCGCGATGTGTCGAGTTTTCGGTGCGAAACGCGAGCGGTAGAGTAGAAACCACACTGTCATCATCAGCGTTCCGATTCCAACCGATACCGGATACATGAGGGTCGGTTTATTCATCACGAGCGGCAGCAAGGCGACCGCGAGTGCGGGTGGCACATGAAGATTGAAAATCCGCAGGATCAGGATTCCCCACGCCATTCCGCAAGCCGCCGCCAATGGACCAACGCCGAAGAGATGCCAAAAGAAAAGGCCTCCTGCGGCAGTCAGAAAACAGGCCAGCGGCAGCCACAATGGGCGCTGCGCCCACGGACAGATTTCCGTATGCCCCAGCATCTCGAAGCCAATTACCACCAGCGGCGGAAAAAGGATAAAGCGCAAACCGGTCAATTTCACAAAAAAGACCGCGAGCGCCACAAACGCCATTAATGCGAGCAGCCACGTGTAGCGCGGCGATGGCGCTTCGATCGCGTCGCGCACCGCATCCTGTATCATCGCTTCCGGGGTTATCTGCTCGGGTGCGGCGTATCTTTTCCAGACGATCGAAAGCCCGGCCAGCAGGAATGTTCCAAGCATGATCCCGGGCGCGTACCACCAGCTCTTGATTCCGACCACCAGCGGCAGCAGGCCCGCCGAAATTGCCGGTGCGACCGGCGAGCGCAGGACCTCGATGATCAACACCGCCGCGCCGACCGTCAGCAGAACCGACCCATAGCCGTAGGGCAGGGTGCGGGTGAAGATCGTTCCGGCGAGACCGGTCAACACCGGCGTGATGGCCAGCAGCATCGGCGCGCGGGCCCAAGTTCCGCGCGGGCGTGTGAAGACGTCGTGTGACAGCGCGCCCAACTCGGGGAACATCACATAGAACGCACCAGTAACGTTCGCGATCATTGCAATGATCGCGATGTAAACCAGCGCGAGTAACTCGCCGATCCATCGCGGCGATGGTGAGCGCTCGGGTTTAGTGTCTAATTCTTTCGAGGTGGTTTCTGCGACAACACTCATCGAGCGACATTATTCGATTGCTTCGCCGCAAGCTCAAGCTGCGAAGCGCAATTGGCGGCGAATCTACAGAAGCCGCTCGCAACTTCAGTCGTCACGCGCGGCTTCTGTATTGCTCCGAGCTCGATGGCGCGAATAGTCCGCTGTGAAGATCGAGTCGGTTACTTGTAGCGCGGCAGTAGTTCCTTGCCGAAAATCTCGAGCTGCCGCTTCACCTCGTCCTTTGGCAGGAAGCCTTGATCGCTCTGCCAGACGAACCATTCCGGATGGACATTCTCGACCATCGCGTCCATGTCGCGCCGCACATCATCGACCGTGCCGGTATAGGCGAAACCGTTGCGTTCGAGCCGCTCCATGTTGACCTCGGAAGCGGGCAGCATCACCTTGCCGCTCGGATATTTCGCCTCGTCGGCAGGTTCGCGCCATGCCTCCGAGAAACCAAAATGATGGAAGAACTGTTTGAAGCCGACGCCGCAAATACCCGCCTCGCCAAGCTCCCGCGCGCGCTGCTTGTTCTCGGCGAAGTAGAGGCAATGCAGTACGCCGACGCTCTCGCCGAGCTTCAGGTCGCGACCGACCTTGCGTGCCTCTTCCTGATAGGCCTCGACGAATTTACGCACTACCGGCGGCTGCGGCAGCAGGATGGTCGGGATGATATTCTCGCGCGCACACCATCGAATGGTCTCTTCGCTGACCGAAAATGCCTGAAATAACTGCGGATGCGGACGCTGATATGGCTTCGGCACGACATTGATCTTTTGAATTCGCCCGAGCTCATCGACCTCGCCCGGAAAGCCGTATTGCGCGCGTCCATTCATGCGCCGGCCATGGCGTGCCTTCCTGTGGATATGGATATTCGTAATGCTTGCCCTTGAACTTGAAAGGCTCGTCGCCCCACGCCAGCTTGAGAAAGCGGAACACCTCCTCGAAGGCTTCGCGGTTGATCCGGTCCGTTTCGCTCTTATCGCTGCTGGTCGCGCCGACGTGAACTTTCTGCGCCATCTGATTCAGCCAGCGCGTCTGATAGCCGCGCGCGAAGCCGACGAAGGTGCGCCCCTTGGTAAGTTGATCGAGCCATGCGATTTCGAGCGCGAGCCGTAGCGGATTCCATCCCGGCAGCACGTAACCGATCGGGCCCAACTTTCATCCGCTTGGTATTATGGATCACGTGCTGGGTCAGGACGGGCAGACTGCCCATCTCGATTCCTTCACTGTGCAGATGATGCTCCGGGAAGCAGAAGCCGTCGAAGCCGACGTCCTCGGCGAACTGCGCGATTTCGGTGACTTCCTCGATCATCTGCTGCCAGATTTCCGGCTGATGAGCGATCGGGCGCAGCTTGCGCCGTTCTTCCATCGTCGCGGGCAGGGTCGGCAGGACAAAAAACATGAATTTCATAACCATCTCCTGAACGAGCGATTTCTCATAGCTTGCTTTGAGCTCTTGTCTTGATCTCAATCAACTGTCAGTGCCCGTCGCCCGGTCTAAATCAAAACGATGAGCGCGATCCGGCTCAGGGTCGCGCTCATCGTTGGTTTGCTGCCTACCTCAACCGCTGAATTGATCAGCCTCCATGCCGGAGCAAACGTCCCGGTGTAGCTCCTGTGCCCCTGCCGTCTTCGAAGATCACGTCGCCATTCACCATAATCGTACGATAACCATCGGCGCGTTGCACCCGCCGCCATTCGCCTGCCGGAAAATCGTGCACAATTTCCATTGGCGCGATCTTCAGATTGTCGAGATCATAAACGACAACATCGGCCGCCGCGCCTTCGACCAGTGTGCCGCGATTCTTGAATCCGGCGCACATCGCAGGATGCGCGCTCAGGCGGAAATGCGCCTCTTCCAGGGACATCACGGGATTCTCGCGCACGAACTTGATCAAGGTCTCGGTCGGATAGCGTCCGCCAGTAAAGAACTTAGTGTGCGCGCCACCGTCTGAAACGCCGAAGATCGCCATTGATTCCGACTTGATGATCTCCGACATGTAATCGACCCGCGTATTGATCGCCGGCGAATAGAACTCGGCGTTGAGTCCGTCGGCCGTTGCAATATCCAGCATCGCGTCTACCGGGTGTTTGTTCTCTTGCGCGGCGATCTCGCCGATCTTCATGTTCTCGTACTTCTTGAGGTCCGGCCGCTTGCATTCGAGCACGAAAATATCGGTGAAGTTGTTAGTAACGAGTCCGCTCTGTTGCGACGCACGCAAACCGGGCCGCCGCTCGGGATCGCTTAGCTTGAGCAACCGATCCTCGACTGGACCGATCGTGCATTCGCGCCAGGCCGGCAGATCATCCCAGAGGTTCCAATCCTTAAAAGTGAACGCGAAGCCGACTTCCAGTGTGGCGGTTTGCGGATAGACCCGGATGCCGCGCTTAACGCAGCTTTCCAACCACTCGAGTTGACTGCGATGGCGCTCTGGGTGCAGATCGTTCGATGCGACCGCATTATAGAGGATTGGTCGTCCGCTGACTTCCGCCAATTCCTCAAAGTGACGCTGGGCAAAGGCCTGCAGGTCGCCTTCGTAATCGCCCGCATCCGGCGCGAAGGTCATCTGGATAAAGCCTTTGCCGCACTCGCCGAGAACCTTGGCCATCTCGACCGCGGTCTCGTTCTTCATGATGTCAGTGACCATAGGCGTACCATCGAAGTCCGCCTGCACGCTGTTGCGTCCAAGCCGCTGCGCCGACCATCCGCACGCGCCCTTATCCATCGCCTCGTGCAGCAAACGGCGCATCTCGGTGTGCTCGGCCTCGGTCGGCATCCGTCCCGATTTGGCCTCTTCAAGACCCATTACCCAGGTCATCAACGGCGCGAGCGGCATAAAAGGCAACATGTTGATGCCCTTCGGATGGCGCTCGACACTGTCGAGAAACTCCGGATACGTTGTCCAGTCCCATGGCATCCCGGCCTTCATCGAGGGGTAGGGAATCGCCTCGGTGCGGGTCATCGTGAGCATCGAGCGGTCACGCATATCCGGCTTCACTGGCGCAAAGCCGAATCCGCAGTTCCCGATCACCACCGACGTGACGCCGTGCCAGCTCGAAATCGTGCAGTACGGGTCCCAGAACAGTTGCGCATCATAATGCGTATGCAGATCGACGAAGCCGGGCACTACGAATTGCCCCTCGGCGTCGATCACACGCTTCGCCTGATGCGATTTCAGTTGGCCGATTTTCGCGATCTTGCCGTCCTTGATCCCGACGTCAGCCCGATAGCGCGGCAGCCGAGTTCCATCGACCACCATGCCGCCCCGAATTACGGTATCGAATTCAGCCATTCTGATTCCTCCGCTTGTACTTGACGGCATTTACCGGCAAGGCGATTTATTCAGACAGCCAACACCCAAACGTCTTCTTAGCGTCATCGACCTGCCGCAGCCAACGACAACTCTTCGCTCGCGATCGTGCGATGCGGATTGAAGTGGGGCAGCACATGTTTCCCGATCAGCCGGATCGACCGCATGATCGTCTGATGCGGGATACGGCCTGACTGCTTGAAAAAAATCACCTGATCCACGCCGGCTTTCTGGAACTGCTCGAGCTTGCGCACGACGAAATCCGGATCGCCGACCACGATCATGTCGTGCGACTTTAGCTGCGCATCAGTTGCGTCGGCAGGATTCTGTTCCATCGCGAACAGATTGCGCAGATACTCGTAGGAATAGAGCTTGTTCTTCGCCATCAGCGGCTCGAAAAGTTTCGCGACGTTGGTGAAGAACCATCGCGCGCCGGCCAACCCGGCCGCTTCTTCCTCTTTGTTCTCGCAAACGGTGCAGAGCGCGACCGCCGCGAAATTCTCATTCGGCACCTTCGGCACGAGATCAGAACGATGGGCGCAGGCGTTCCGATGGCTCTCCATCGATTTCTGCACCTGCTCCCAGTTGAAGTTGAAGCTCAGCACGCCGAGTCCACGATCGCCCGCCATCTCATAGCTTTCCGGCGCCGTGCACGCCATCCACATCGGCGGATGCGGCTTCTGGATTGGCTTCGGCACCACCCGTCGGGGCGGAACCTTGATCAGTTTGCCATTGTATTCGAGAATTTCGTCGGTCCACGCTTTGACGATAATGTCGAGCGCCTCGCGAACTTCGGCGCGCGTCCGTTCGTAATCGACGCTGAAGCCATCAAGCTCCTGCGCGGTAGTTGAGCGTCCAGTGCCAAGCTCCATCCGGCCATTGCTGATGATGTCGAGCACAGCCGCCTGCTCTGCCACTTTGATCGGATTATTGAAGTTGAAGGGCAGTAGCCGGACGCCATGCGCTATCCGGATATTCTTGGTGCGCTGGCTAACTGCGCCATAGAAAACCTCCGGCGCGGGACTGTGCGAGTATTCTTCGAGAAAGTGGTGCTCGACTTCCCACACGTAATCGAGACCGACACGGTCGGCCAATTCGATTTGTGCGAGCGCTTCCCAGTAGGTGTTGTATTCGCTGAGCGCATGCCACGGACGCGGCGTCTCCATCTCGTAGAGCATCCCGAACTTCATGCAATGTCCTCCATCAAACTGTTGCCTGAGTTAAGCATTTGTGTGATGACGGTCTTACCGCTAGAATCCGGCGATTGTCAAGGAAACTGAACAGCGAGATTCCCGCGGCGAACTGACGATGCTGATACGCGAAATCGAGCAGAAAGCAGATTCGGAAATTGTACAACGGCAGGCGTCCGAGTTGCTCGAAATGTTTTATCCGGTGCATTATCGAGGCAACATGGCGCTCGAAGATGCCATGCGCGGCGAACTAACCCGCAAACAAGCCGCGATACTCTGGCTGATTCGCTCGGAGGGCGGTAAGTCCGGCGGGATGCGCCGCAAGGATATATTTCGCAAGCTGCGCGACTGGTTCGATATATCGAATCCAGCAGTAACCAAGTCTTTGCGGGGCATGATGCGTCCGCCGCTGAATCTGGTACGGCTGGCCGGTAACGCTGATTCGGGGCGAGAAAAGATCGTATTTCTGACGGCCCAAGGTGAACGTTTCTTAGCCGCGATGGTCGAGCAGGGACACGATTTTCTGCGACGACTCGTCGAGCAGACTCGTCTTCAACTCACCTCGAATGAGATCGATTCGGGGATTCGATTCCTGCGCGCAGGAATCGACGGCTTTGAACATATCCGCACTAGTCCTGCGGCTGACAGCGATAATCCTGATAATTCCGATAAACAGGACAATGCCGATAATCCTGCTCATCGCGCCGGCCTCAGCGCATCTTCGGCAAAGTGAAAAATCATCATGGCTGAAAACCAACCGCGCTTCTCATTAATAACGGACAGAGGATTGAGTGAGCTGCGCAAGCTCCTCAATGTACCCATCGAAGATTCGCTCGAGCCGTGGTGCTACGAAGCGACCCGCGACAATATCCGCCATTGGGCCCACGGTATCGGTGACGATAATCCGCTGTGGTGCGATCCCGCTTACGCGACGCAAACACCGCATGGCCAACTGCTCGCACCGCCCTCGTTCATTTTCGCGCTGAATCGCTCCTTCAGCGGATACGTCGGCGGATTGCCCGGCGTGCATGCGATGTTCGCCGGCATCGACGTGACGTGGCATCGCCCGATGCTACTCGGCGACCAGTTCACGACCAAGGCGTGGCTGAAGGACTTGGTTGAACATCAAACGCGTTTCGCCGGACGCTCGATCCAGCAGATCTATCGCTGCGAGTTTTACAATCAGAGCAATGAGCTTGTCGCCGAAGGCGATAGCTGGTGCTTTCGTACTGAGCGCGATACGGCGCGCGAGCGCGGCACCAAGTACGAGACCGTCAAAAAGAAAGCGCCGGTCCATACTCGCGCGAAGACCTCGCCAAAATCTTCGCCCTCTATGAGGCCGAGGAAGTCCGCGGCGCCAAACCTCGCTATATCGAAGATGTAAAGGTTGGCGACAAACTGCAGACGATGGTCAAAGGTCCGATGACGGTCACCGGCTTTATCGCTTTCGCGCAGGGCTGGGGCGGCCTTTATATCCGCGCCAACAAGCTCGCCTGGAAGCAACTACAAAAGCATCCCGGAGTCGGCATCCCCAATAAGTTCGGCATCCCCGACGTTCCCGAACGGGTCCATTGGGAAGACGACCTCGCGACGCTGGTCGGCACGCCGGCGGCCTACGACTACGGTCCGGAGCGCTGCTCCTGGATGTCGCATCATCTGACCAACTGGATGGGCGATGCAGGCTTCTTACGTCAGCTCAAGGTCGAGATTCGCCGCCACAATCCGGTCGGCGATACGCTTTACATCGACGGCGAGGTGACACGCACTTTCGATGAAGCGGCGCGCATTGCGTCGAACTCGCGCAGACCGCGACCAACAAGACGGCGAATTATCGGTTCGCGCCAATGGCATCGTGCAACTGCCATCGCGCCCAAAGTCGTAATATGTTGGGCAGACGTGATGATCTCAGACTGCACCGTCGATCATTGCTCCCGCAGGCTACTGAGCATCTGACTCGTATAATTAGCTTGGCGCCGAGAGGACAAACAGCAGAATCACAATCAGAGCAGCCGCCCTTAGCTACCTCGATGCGAACGAATCTAGTTCGTTTTCCATCGGTTCCTCGCCACTGATCTGATGATTAGCACCGAGGACCAGTGCCTGCTTATTGCCGGAACCCT
>CAWHOQ010000020.1:0-188164 GCA_963831065.1 uncultured Pseudomonadota bacterium | reverse complement strand
AAATCGATCCGCTGATTGGGCGTAAGAACGAAATTGAACGCGCGATTCATGTACTGCTGCGGCGACGCAAGAACAATCCAGTCTTCGTCGGTGAAGCGGGAGAGTCGGCAAAACTGCACTGGCCGAGGGTCTTGCTCTTGTCGGTGCATGATGGAAGGTGCCGCCCGCACTTAAGGATATTCAGATTTTCGCGCTCGATATGGGCGCATTGCTGGCCGGCACACGCTTTCGGGGTGATTTTGAGCAGCGTCTCAAAGCCGTAATCAAGGCGGCGACCGGCAACAAAAATATTGTTCTGTTCGATCCCAATGAAATTCATACAATCGTCGGCGCAGGATCAGCGTCCGGTTCGACGATGGATGCGTCGAATCTGCTTAAGCCCGCGCTGGCCTCAGGCGAGCTGCGTTGTATCGGTTCGACTACCTATCAGGAATACAAGCGCTCATTTGATCGCGACAAGGCGCTGGCGCGCCGCTTTCAGCGAATTGATGTAGCTGAACCGACACAGGACGAAGCGATTCAAATCCTCAATGGCCTGAAAAGTCATTACGAAAAGCATCATAATGTTCGCTATACCTCCTCGGCGATTCGCGCCGCAGTCGAACTTTCCGCGCGGCATATCAATGATCGTTATCTGCCGGACAAGGCGATCGATGTGATGGACGAGGCCGGCGTCGCCGGGCATTTGCGTGGCAAGAACGGCGAATCTGTCGTGGTCGGCGCGCGCGACGCCGAGCGGACTGTGGCGCGGATGGCGAAAATACCCGAGCGTTCAGTCTCGGCTTCTGATTGGACTCGTTTGCAAGAACTCGAACCCGATCTCAAGCAGGTAGTGTTTGGTCAGGACTCCGCAATCGAGGCGGTGTGTCGCGGATCAAACTCGCGCGGTCGGGCTTGGCGCATCCTGATCGGCCCGTCGGGGCATTCCTTTTTGCCGGACCGACCGGTGTCGGCAAGACTGAAGTCGCGCGCCAACTCGCGCAAGTAATGGGCGTCGAATTTCTCCGCTTTGACATGTCAGAGTATATGGAGCGCCATACCGTTTCCCGCCTAATCGGTGCGCCTCCGGGATATGTCGGCTTCGATCAGGGTGGATTGCTCACCGATGCGATCAATAAGAATCCACATTGCGCGCTACTGCTCGACGAAATCGAGAAAGCCCATCCGGACTTGTTCAGTATCCTGTTGCAGGTGATGGATCACGCGACTCTGACCGATAACAACGGGCGCAAGGCCGACTTCCGCAACGTGATTATCGTGATGACCACCAACGCGGGGGCGCAGGAACTATCGCGCGCGATGATTGGGTTTGGCGCAGCCGTTACCACTGGCTCGCCCAAGGCTGTAATCGATCGGATGTTCTCACCGGAGTTCCGCAATCGGCTCTCAGCGATTATCGAATTCGCGCCGCTCGGCCCGGTCGTAATCGAGATGGTCGTGGATAAATTCCTCGATGAACTCCGCGCACGCTTGGCAGTAAATAAAGTAACACTTGAAGTTTCGCCGGAAGCCAAGAAGTGGCTCGCCGAGCACGGTTATGATCATCGATTCGGCGCACGACCGCTCGGGCGTCTTAATTGAGAACGAAGTCGCGCGGGTGCTGGCCGACGAGGTGTTGTTCGGCAAACTTAACAAGGGCGGCAAAGTGAGCGTCGATCTCGCAGAGGGCAAGCTGACGTTCACTTATCCGGAGGTGTTAGCGGAAGTTCCGGTCGCCTAAGTGTTCGAGAGGCTGCGGGGAGCAGCAGCTTAATTTTCTAGAACGGACTTATCGTAGCGTCGAGATTGATTCGCTCGGCGCTGCGATAAGCATCGATCATCCCCCAAATCCACAATATTGGCGTGGTGAAAAAACCGATAATCACCAGCATCAACATCCAGGAGACCAGATAGGTGAACATCATTATCAGTCCCTTGGATATCTGGCCATTGTAGATTTGCCCTAAGCCGCAAATAAAAAACGACAATACGGCGGCGATTCCAGGACTTTTTGCCGCGCGAGTCGCGATAAATTGCGCGGGGGCCGCCTGAGATCGCACTGGGGTAGAGCAGTTTTTGCAAAATCTCGCGTCATCCAGATTCGCAGCGCCACATTGTGTGCAGAACACTGATTTTACTCCTAAACTTAGGCTCTAATCATGTCTCGTTGTCAGTCATTTCTGGTATAGCGATGATACTAGGCGTTTGGCAGTGCTGTAATTTTCAACTTGAACGACCGAACTGGCAGCATCAACGATGGTGTCCCTTCGCCAATGAGCATCGTCACGATCGGGATAGTCGATATTATAGTGGAGACCGCGGGATTCCTTGCGAGCCATCGCACAGCGTACGATTAGCCTGCCCACCGCAACGAGATTGCGCAATTCTATCAGGTCGGAGTCAATCCGATGGTCCCAGTAGTAGCCGTGGATTTCCTCGTCGAGCATCTTGATCCTGCGCAGGGCACGCTCGAGCCGTAAATCGCTGCGCACTATTCCGACGTAATTCCACATCAGGCGGCGAATCTCTTCCCAACTTTGCGTGATCAGCACGCGCTGCTCGCTTTCAATTGCGTTACCGGGGTCCCACTCAGGAAATTCGGGCGGTACCCCACGATTGTTCCGCAGTTTTTCACTGGCGGCAGAGAAACCTCGGCGGCCCATCACCGCAGCTTCGAGCAAGGAATTGGAAGCGAGTCGATTTGCGCCGTGCAGTCCGGTCATCGCGACTTCGCCCGCGGCGTAAAGCCGAGGAATTCCGGTTTGACCCACAAGGTCGGTCATCACACCACCGCACATGTAGTGCGCTGCCGGAACCACCGGAATCGGGCCGGTAGTCAGATCGAAGCCGTAAGTGAGACATCGACGGTAAATATTAGGGAAACGGTCGCGGATATAATCGGCCGGGCGATGGCTGATATCGAGATAAACGCAATCCAGCCCAAGGCGTTTCATCTCGGAATCAATCGCGCGAGCGACCACGTCACGCGGAGCAAGCTCGGCATCGGGATGATATCGCTTCATGAACGGTGTGCCGTCTGGCAATCGCAGGATTGCGCCTTCGCCACGTAGTGCCTCGGAAATCAGGAAAGACTTCGCCGCGGGATGATACAGGCAGGTCGGATGGAATTGATAGAATTCCATGTTCGCGATTGGCGCACCCGCCCGATATGCCATCGCAATCCCGTCGCCCGAAGCGATCTCCGGATTAGTCGTGTAGAGATAGACTTTCCCCGCGCCGCCCGTCGCGAGCATCGTGGCGCGCGCGACGATCCTGCGTACTGCCATTGTGCTCTTTTCGAGCGCATAGGCCCCCCAGCAGGCGCCGCTTTTTCGGGCTCCCTCCTTTTCGATCAACAGGTCAATGGCCACGTGGTCTTCGAGAAACTGGATATTTGGACGTTCGCGCGCCGCTTCACCCAGGGCCCGCATGATTTCGCGACCGGTCAGGTCCTGCGCATGGAGCACTCTGCGATGCGAATGGCCGCCCTCGCGCCCGAGGTCATATTCGTCCTCACCGCCTTCTTCGATTCGCGTAAAGCGCGTGCCAAGCTCGATCAGTTCGCGGACCACCGCTGGCCCGTCGCGGACTATCGCCTCGACTGCTTCGCGATTGCACAGGCCGGCGCCTGCACGCAATGTGTCTTCGACGTGCGACTCGAATGAATCATCGACACTCCAGACGCTTGCGATGCCACCCTGTGCGTAGGCAGTATTAGCTTCACTGCTTGCTGCCTTAGTGAGCACAATGACCGAGCCGGTTTTCGCAGCTTCGATAGCGAAGAGGAGGCCGGCGATACCGCCCCCCACAACGAGATAGTCGCTGCTGAAAATTTTCATTGATCAACCTCGCATCGACTGGAGAATCGAGGATCCTTCGGTCGCTATCTTAAGAGTGCATAAACAATGAAGGCAAGACGCCCACTGCTGACGATCATACTTAGAACACAATTTCGCTAGCTTTAAGTCATTTCTGCGAGCGTTGAACCATTTTAGGACGATCCTTGTGCTAATGGCATTTGATGGGCTATGGTGTCACGCGAGATCATAATTAAGCACCAGTATGGGCGGGGACATTATGAACATACGGAATAGGTTAAGCTGGCCGATCAAGAACTTCCTGCGTATCCTGGCGGTCTTGATTATCATCGTAGTGGTGGTCCGCGAAACCAGTGCCGCGCTTATGGTCACATCTCCGGCCACCTGCGGTGATCCAGCTAATCCAGACTTGCAGACCGGAACAGGTGAAGACCTCGAAGTCACCACTGGCGTTTGTACAGTGAGTGCTGGAACTTACAATTACGGTAACGTCAACATTTATAAAGGCGGAACGCTCAAATTTACTGATGCACAAATAGATTTCTGGGCCAAATCCATCCTGATTGAAAATACCGGTATTTTGCAGGCTGGCGTGGATAGTCCTATCGGCACTAATGGCAAGGGACCGAACGGTACCAGCTCCCACGTCCTCACGATCCATCTCTACGGTCCCGAAGCCAGCGATCCGCGCCACGGCGTTGGAATTACCTGCAAAACTGACCCTCAATGCGGGATTCCCAACGACATCTGGAACCCCAACGGGGGCAAGCCGGTCAACCCGGTCACCTTCAGCAATGGCGTGACCGATCTGTTCTACAATTACGATTCGATGCCCTACGACGACGGAATCGATCCTGTCAGCGGTCAGAAGGGCTTCTTTGGCTACAAAGTGCTGGCAGTTTCATACGGCGGAACGCTTCAACTAATCGGCAAAAAAGGCTCGAGCAGCTCTACCGCTGATGCTACTCCCACCGATTCGGGCAAGAGCTGGGCGCGCCTCAGTGGGAGCCTGGTACCGCCGCTGGCTCAGCAGATGTTAACGCTCGATCGTCAGGTGGATTGGGAGACGGGCGATGACATCGCGATCAGCAGTACTGACTATTTGCCGGGCCATGCCGAGCAGCTCAAAGTGTTGAGTAATCAGACGATCACCGATCCTGTGACGAAACTGCCAGCCTCTCAAATCACACTCGATACGACTAATGGTAAGGCCGTTCAATGGCCACATAACGGAAAGCAGTTTCCTTTTCCCAGCACCCTTCCGGTTAGCAGTGGACCCACTTTGCCCAATGGTCAGCCGATGCCCAGCGCTGAGACGCGCGCGGCGGTAGGATTACTCTCGCGCAGCATCGTGATCGAATCCGCGAGTACCTTTGGCGACAAAACGTTCGATCCAACCCCGGGCAATTTTTTTGGCGGCCATACCGTCGCACGTCAGGGATTTCTCAAATTTCAGGTACAGGGCGTCGAGTTCGCTCGGCTCGGTCAGGGCGGAAAGATCGGGCATTATCCCGTGCATTTCCACATGACGCGCAAGAATCCGCCGGGTACCTTCGTTAAGGATTCGTCAATCAATGAATCCATGACCCGATGGATCGTCTTGCACGCGACTTCCGGCGTGACCTTGCAGCGTAATGTCGGCTTCGAATCGATCGGCCATGGCTATTATCTGGAAGACGGGACCGAGACCAACAACAAGCTATACGCTAACCTCGGAATTTTCGCGCGCGCCGCGATCGAGAATGCTCAGAACCCGCGGCAGGTTCCGGGGATTCTGGCAGCACCCGACTACCCGGTTGTCCAGACTGACAAAGGACCACTGCAAACCGGTCCGAATAATGACGTGGTGCCGTATCATTCCGATTGGGATCATCCCTCAGTCTTCTGGATCATGAATGCCTGGAATGACTTCGAAGGCAATATGGCGGCGGGCGCCGGAACCTGCGGAATTTGTTACTGGTTGCTTCCCGGAATCATCAGTGGCGGCTCAACGATGATGACGTGGGACTCGTATGCCTCAGAACAGCAGGGCAATGCGCGTTCGGGCACGACTCCGCTGGAGGAATTCACCAGTAATTACTGCAGCTCGGCGATGAATTCATTCAACACTGTTGCGAACACTACGGCCTGTTTCGGCGTACAGATTGGCGCTAACCAGGCCAACCCAATCTTTCCGGTAATTAATCCGGTGAAAAGTCCTCTTGCGCCATCCTCTAATTCGACCACCCCAGATGAGAACGGGTTTACCGCGAAGAATTTTTATCCACAAATCGGTGGCGGCGGACGCTTTCCAACCCGCTGTCCGGCCAGCGGTGATTGCTCCAAACAGCCGATCTGCTCAACCGGTAACGAAACCAACTGCGTAATCACCGCGATTGATCACTATACCTCGGCATTTCATTGGACGGAGACTAATTTTTCTTCGATTTGGCTACGGCCCCAATGGTACCTTTACATAAATAGCGTTCTAAGTGATGTGCTTAATGGTGGAATCACTTTCATTACCGGCGGTGGCTATACCCAATCCGATGTGATTCCAGGTCATTGGGCGCTTGCACGGAAGAACGCTTTCATCGGCAATACTCAGACAATTGCGAATAATAAGTACGCGTCGAATGCGGGCCCCTTCGATCCAGCCAGCGGACTACGATGCGCCCAAGCAAATAATGGGGCCAATCCCGGCAATTATTGTCTTTCGAAAGAGGATGGAATCAGTATTCCGCTGAGTAATTTCGGTAATAATCAGAGATTATTCAATATTTATGACGGTCCGGCCTACGAGGACGCTAATGCCTTCCTGAATATAACCAAAACCAATATTACCGACTGTCAGCCTAATACCACTGCGCCCTCGAATACCTGCTTCCAAAGTAAGTGGGGTGCCGGCGGCATTAACGGAATGCCCTATGACGCGAACGCGAAGGCGTGCTATCTGCCGAATGCCGCCATTGCCTGGAAGCAACCGAATGGGTTCTACTATCCACCCGCCTTCCATTCGCGCAATCTCTTTTTCGATACGGTTGACATCCGCCATTTCGTAATCGAACCGTTATTCAAATCCAGCGGACGATTCGTCACCGATCCTGATCAGGTGAAGCTCAGATACTGCACGTGGAATGACGGGATGTTCACTGGCTTTACCGACGTCGATCGGCAGACCGAACTGGATGATGATGACGGCACACTCACCGGTCTGAAGGGTACCATCTCGGTGAACGAGGATCCCTTTTTTAATGCTCCAGTCGAAACGCCGGAATGTCTTTCCGACGTAGGGGTGACTCCGGCACAGGCGACCAACCCGACAAATTATCCTGGAACCGCCAAGACCAGCCCATACGACTATGTCACAACGGTCATGTTTCCCGCCTGCGCCGCCGATGGCAAAGACTGCGATGGCGCGATCTGGAACAGAGACTGCACCAATCCGGATTGTTCAGGGGTGCCGCTCTATCGCGAGAATCTGTCGGCTGCCGAAAATGCAATGTCGCCGAAGCCTCAACCCTTTATCCGCTTGATGGGACAGGCAAAATATCAGCGCAGTACGCTCACATCGAATAACAACAGTTACTATATCGACACAACGCCGAGTGCGACGCTGCAAAACGCGAATCTACGCAATGTTTTTCAGCAGGGTAATACCTACTATGTATTCCTACTCTTCGCGAAAGATACTACGAAGCAAACCTATCGGATGTTTGTCGGAAAAGACGAGAACTTCGACGTGACCAAAAATGTATTCCTGACGCGTGTCACGCTGCCGAGCTCGTATCACTTTACTGCCAATGGTGCGAACCCATGGCCCGCCGCGCCGCAACCCGGCGCCCCGGGATGGACCCGCTCCTATGATTCCAGTTCCGGCATTCTGACCGTTACGATGGACATGAAGGCGATTCCGGATTTCGACACGCTCTATAGCCAAACCCAGCAGGAGCATTGTCAGCCCCACTCATTTTGTGGATGGGACGCGTCGAGCACAACCAACAAGTGTCAGTGCGCTTCGCAGACCGGCGGCGGAGTTTTGCCCGCATTCATGAGCAGCGAATGCACGGCGCAGGACAGTGCGGTCTGTAGCTGGGCGATCAAGGACGTGGATTGCCCGGCGGGCGGATGTTTTGGTTTCGGCGTGACGCTGTCGCCCTTGTTTATAACCAGCGATACGCCGGTGCCGCCACCGCAGGCCGATTGCTATCCGAACAACGCGGACTGGAATCTCCCGTTCGATGGGATCACGAATACGACGGACGCGTGCTTTTATCAGAACCCGCCGACCGGCAAGTTCTGCGGCTAGCTCAAACGGCGATCCCGATCATATTCCCCTCGCCGGTTAGCAAAATGAGGCTGATCGGCGAGGGACCTGCGTTGCGACGCCCTCGACGTTGCCCTATTGTCAAAGATGTAAACAATAGCGAATTTCGCGCATCCTCGATTCTGATGATTCTCACCACGCCCAATCTTCTGACACTTGGCCGGATCGCGCTGGTGCCGGTACTGGTCTATTTGCTTCAATTCTCCGGTCCAATTCCGTCGGCAATCGCTGCGGGGCTTTTCTTTTTAGCCGCCATCACTGATTTTCTCGATGGCTATATCGCGCGGAATTACGGCTCCGGGACGACTCTCGGCAAATTTCTTGATCCGCTCGCCGATAAACTTATCGTAATCACGGTATTAATAATGCTCGCCGGGATGGCGCGGGCGCCTCGCGTACCTTCGTGGCTGGTGGTCGTGCTGGTTTCGCGAGAGCTGATTATCACCGGTTTGCGCGCGATTGCCGCTGCTGAAGGTTTTGTGCTCGCGGCGGAAGAATTAGGGAAGCACAAGATGACATTACAGTGCATCGCGCTGCAAGGCTTACTGGTGCATTACACATATTTCCATGTCGATTTCTTTGCTGCAGGTATATTCGTCTTGTGGCTAGCGACCGCCTTGAGCATCTGGTCTGCAATCGATTACGTGGTCAGGGTGCGCGCCGTCTTCGGTGCGAAGCCGGTCGCGATGAGATCAAAGCGCGCTGTTGCGTAAAATTGCGTTCAGCGGAGTCGGATCTGCTCGGGATTTGACAGCATAGCGTCGAGAAGTTACAAGTTTAGGCCCCTTTACGGCGGCAGAGCGGGTGTAGCTCAGTTGGTAGAGCGCGTGCTTGCCAAGCACGAGGTCGTCGGTTCGAAACCGATCACCCGCTCCAGAAATTTTCCAGTCAGATCAGCCTCTTAGAAGGCATCGACCCAAATCGCGCGCTGATGGCCGGTTCGCTGTCACCCACGTATCACCTAAATCGCGCGGCAAATCTCGATTCCGAACGCGGTACGAGCGGCCGCGCCAAGCTTCAGGCATATGTCATCTACGACCGGAACAAGCAGTGCGTTTGCTGTCCGAATCGTTCCTACGTGCGAATCTGCCTGGCTCCACGAAAAGGCCCATTTTGACGTTCTGCGGAGCGTGCGCGTTCATCCTAGCCCGAGGTCTTCGCAACCGCGCGAGCGAGTCGCTGAAACTGGTGCGCGCGCCGTAGCGAGTGTCACCGCTCGGCCAAGGAAGCCGCTCGAAGCCACCTAGTCCTGGGCTCGGTCAAATCCGTTCCGTGTGCGGTTCATTCCGTAAGGTCAGGCGAAAAGGGAGTACAGCGGTGCGTTGCCGTGGACAGCCGAGCGAGATCCATACACGGGTGCCCGAATCGGCGCCGGCGGATGCGCTTGCGGAAACAACAAGGCTAGACTCGCGCCGACGCCTTGCGTTCCCCGCTGACCTTTTCACCAAATTTGAAAGGTCAGCGGGGAACGTCATTTAGTTGAGAGAGGGGAGGGAGGGAGGGAGCACTGCGTCCAGAGGGTGCCGCGCTCGCGAGGCGCGCTGGGCGCCCTACCGACCGACCATACCGCTTTCAAGTAACCTCCCAGCCAACGACGACCAACCGTTGATGGACCGGATGGACTAAGCCGTCGCGTTTCGCCTCTGCCCGTGTCCCAAGTTGAATGTCTAGTACTGCGGCTGCAATCACCTCGAACGCCTTCCACAACGGTTCGAGAGGAGTTTGTGGTGGATCGTGTCGTACCCGATTGCGACAACCCCTTTTTGTTCTGAGCAAGCCAGGCCTCGCAGCTTAAGGCAGTCGCCGAGTAGGCTAGTGCTTCCCTCATAAGGGTGCAGAAGATTTACGGACCAATCCTCTGCAGGTTCTCCATTATCCCCGAATGGCCGAGCAAGCTTGACCTCAAGAGCCCACTGTCTCCTAATCAACAGGTCCGGAGTGCGCTGCCTGACGCTAACACAGCCGCTGTATCCCGGAATGTCGTTGAAACGTGCTGCTACCTGCTTAAGTAGCGCAACTTCAGCATAGGGTCCGACGCCGGGCTGGTAATGCTTGAATGGCACACCCGAAGAGTCGATGCCTTTCAGAGCATCAGCAATATCTTGAACGATGGCCTCAATGGTAGGCAAAGCAGTCAACCGAGGGGTGGTAGTATGTCCGCCAGACAAAGCAGGCGCACCATTTTGGTGCTGCTCAGTCGGTTTCAATTGTTTCTACCGACGCGCCGGAATCGCTATCTCGGAGCGGAGATGCGCCCTTTATTGGATTTAGATTGGATTTAGAAGGGGTAGGCCGAATGGCTGGCCACGGCGTATATGCACCTCGACTTTGCTGGCAACAGAGAAATTGTCCGTGGATACAAACGAGTATGAGCAAAATGCTCGAATATACTGTCGAACCTTGTTGTCCAGCAGCAGTCGCCCGGCCTCGGCTTCTGCTATTTCCATGCTAGACAGTTTGGGCAGAACCAGGCGATCGAACACGTAAACACAAAATTGATCGCCGCTGCGCCGACCTCCGGCGTGACTATTCAGCCGGTCCCACAAACCCTTCTTTTTACCGGGTAAAGGACTCTTTGCCAGCTGACAACCAGCAATGCCTACATAAAGAAATCGTTCCGGTTCCCATATGCAGTAAGCACCGGGAACCCAATGAGGCACATTAGGGTTCGGCCAATCAGCAAACTTGAAGCGCGGAGCTCGAAGATAGGTCGTTAATTAATTTCTCGAGCTCTATCATCTTGGCAGAAAAGTTCCATCGCTCGCTCTGACCGCCGTTCTTGCTCGTGAGCGCCCACCGGCCGCATGGCGTTGGTACTCTTCCTGATATGCCTCGAATTTCACCGATTCCGGCATGAATGTCCCGTCTGAGAAACGCCACGCGGTGCTGGCTCGCGCGAGACCACCGGAACGGCCGCGTGGGAGCGGTCGACGCATAGCCAAAACAAATCCTTCCATTGAGGCTCCGATGATCTGCGCGGCAGCTCCAACGGCAGCGATATTGCAATAAGAAACCGAAGCTGACGCTCAGACTCGATGCGCGCTCGAAGCTCTGCCTGTTCGGATTCGAGACGCTGGATGCGAGCGCTCAGTTCGCTCGTATTCGACTCTATCGCTGACTGGAGATAGCGGCGTGTTAGCAGCATGTGAATGCATTGTATGCTGGTGAACTAGTTGGAAAAAGCGCGTCACAGCATAGCTTTTTATGGAAATCCACAGTGCTGGCCGAGAAAGCACTCGTTCATCTGCTGTTTGCTGGGACGTTGCTGGAAAGAAAGAGCCGGTCTCCCACGAAGCGGACAACAGGGAAAATACGGCAAATGACGGGATACTTGAGCTAAAAAACGAGCACCCCGCAGCGAGATGATTGACTTCACTCGCTGCGGGGTGGGAACCTCGCTGACATGCGACTGTCGCGTTCCAATTCAAAACAATCTCCAAAAATAGTCAATACCACTTGCGCTTACGTCGTCGACTATTGTGGCGGCGTTCTGCTTAAGCCTCTACCCGGGTCTCGTTTCGAGTACGTAGGAGAATTGGACCGGATCTTCGCAGATGCGAACCGGTCTCCGCGAAGAACTTGCCAAGCACGAGGTCGTCGGTTCGAAACCGATCACCCGCTCCAAAGCAATCTTCGATTCCAGCACCCAAGATTTTGCGCAGATTTGTCAGTCTTTGGCCGTACATGCTTGTATTAACGGGAATTGGCAATCAAAGGACAAAGAGGTGGGAAGTACGAATCCACCGCGAATCAGATCACAATGATGCAGTTTCGCCCCGCCTGAAACTTGACCATCATTGGCTAATTTTCGATCTCAAAGATGGACCGATTTACGATCGCGAAACGGATTGCTGCTGTCTTCGTACTCAAGTATGCATACGCTGTTAATGACTAATGAAGTAGCTACTCGTTTGTTATGCAGTGTGTTTAGCTTATAGCTATTTCATACGGTCAATCTCAGTTGATGCATGTCTAAGGGGGGCCTTAAATGCGCATCATCTCGTTTCCGAGAAAGCGTTTCGCGTGGAACGCACTTTTTCTGGTTAGCTTTGCCTCGATTGTCTTTACATTATCACCGCAAACCAAGGCTCAATCACTCTTTCAGGCTACGCCACTGATAGACCTCACTAGCGGGGGGCTTTATCAGAATAAATTCAACGGGATGCTGTACAACAACTCAAACACGTTGGCCGGTACGCAAGACGCGGACGCTCGCGCCGCAGCCGCAGCAGTTGTACCTCTGGACGCACAAGGGAATCCCTCGTTGAGCGGCAAAATCGGAGTCGTCGCGATCGGAATGTCGAACTGGACCGATGAAATCTGTGTCGGCGCTGATGCTAATGCAGATCCCTCGGCAGGCTGCGCGACAGGCACCTTTATGCAACGGGCTCAGGCAGCACAACAGTTAGGGATGGTCAATTCTGCGCTGGTATTTGTTGACTGCGCCCAAGCTGGTCAGGATGCGGGCGATTGGTCCGTTGCCGATTCCTCGGGTTGGCGTGAATGCCTGAATTCTCGGCTGCCGGCGACCGGGTTGACATCGAAGCAGATTGAAGTGGTGTTATGGAAAGAGGGAGATATCCAGCCGGCGTCTAATGACCTGAGTACACTTGCCGTCATGGCAGGCAATGCTTGTACGAAGGCCGATACTAGAGTTATCGATAGCTGCTTTTACGAGCAACACACGGCGAATGCCGCTCGGCTGATGCGCAATAAATTTCGATCGGTTCAACTAATGTTTTTGCACAGCCGGATTTATGGGGGATATGCGAATCTTGTCGGCAGCACCGAAAATCCCGAACCTTATGCGTACGAATATGGGTTCGCGACCAAATGGCTGATCGAAGCGCAGGGCAATCAATTGAATGGCGGCGGTGTGGATTTGATTGCGGGTAATTTGAGCCTTGAGAAATCTCCGGTGCTGCTGTGGGGGCCATACCTTTGGGCCAGCGGGACGACTCCGCGCTCCGATGGGTTGGTCTGGCTACGGTCCGATTTCGACGCAAGTGATGGGACCCATCCCACCGAGAGCGGATGGACTAAGGTCGCCAACATGCTGATCAACTTCTATAGCAACAGTCCTTACGCGACTCCCTGGTTCAACTAGAGTGGCGGAAGAGCCGCGCTGCTCAATTGATTTCGTGCCGCGGACTGGTCAGTTGAAGTGTCGTTCAATATAAATCAGCGCGCTTTCCAAATCAGGCAGAATTTTGGTGCAAAATTTCACCATCCACGGCGAGCAATCCGCGTAGCTGAGTGGACTGAAAGCGATTACGAATTTGCCGAGATCGTAGCTGGCGTAGAAAACTTCCATCGCAGTGCCGAGCGAGGCTTTGCAGTAGTTGACCAGCAGGAGATCCGCCTCACGCACGTCCTGCAAATCAAAATCCACGATCTCGTTGGCGGAATCGATCTCGCGATCGCGAAAATTACGCCGTAACGGATCGAGCAGGATAAACCGTCCCGCGAGCCGCTCCTTGGCGCGCGTGCGCCAATCTTTGGCCGCCGATAGCTCTGCGTCCATGATCGGACCACAAAGGTAAATTTTGCGTACATTCGAGCTCATCGACACGAGCGTAGCACAGCAGCTGATATTGAATCCCGATTCTTGGAACGCTCGGTTTCGCCGGATTGTGAGCCGATTCCAATCGCCATGCGTCTTAAAGAGACCGGTCTGCGCGATTTATCAAGGAGGCAAGAAACAGCCGCCATTCAAGAAAATCCAAAATTTCGAGCCAGTGGGTTTCGCTACGCACGACAAGTAGTTAAAAATGATTGAGCGCCAAACCTTGATTAACTTGAATGGCAAGCAGCTTAAATGCGGGCTTTGACAGCCCGGAATCCATGATTGAGACCGCCCGGGGAAAGCCTTCGCTCCAAGGCGCAGGTCTGACCAAGCGTTATTCAGGACGTGCGGTGGTCGATAATGTCGGTGTTCGCGTAGGACATGGCGAAGTCGTCGGCCTGCTCGGTCCGAACGGCGCTGGGAAAACGACTACCTTTTATATGTTGGTAGGTCTATTGAAGCCGGACGATGGGCATATCACCCTCGGCGGCGACGATATTACCGGATTGCCGCTCTATCAACGGGCACGGCGCGGCATCAGCTATCTGCCACAGGAACCATCCGTCTTTCGCAAATTGACGGTCGAGCAAAACCTGCTCGCAGTACTTGAAACCCTTCCGCTGACGGCCGAGGAGCGTCAGGCGCGATTGCAATCGTTACTGGATGAACTAGACATTGCACGAATCGCCAAATCCAAGGCCGGCGTGCTCTCAGGCGGCGAACGTCGGAAAGTTGAAATCACGCGGGCGCTGGTGTTGGATCCACATTTCCTATGTCTTGATGAGCCATTTGCGGGAATCGACCCGATTACCGTGATCGAGATCCAGCGCATCATCACTTATCTCAAGAAGCGCGGGATCGGCATCTTGATGTCCGATCATAATGTGCAGGAAACCCTTTCGATTATTGATCGTGCCTACGTCATCCATGCCGGCAAGATTCTGGTACAGGGCGGGCCACGAGAGATCGTGGAAAACGAGCGCGTGCGCGAAGTATTTCTGGGCGAGCGTTTTCGCCTGCATCAGTGAATCAATCGTCGCGGATACTGGCGAGTTACAAGATTGGTTGCAGAAATCGTGCGAACCACTCTTGAGTCCGTTCGAGTATCGGACGCTTGCGCCAATTGGGGCGACTGATCTCCTTCGAGTCCTTCAAATCGGCTTCGAACATTTCATTCATGCGTTGACCGAAGTCCGCACTCAACATCACCGCGTTGATTTCGTCATCACGCATGATACTCCACCAATCGAGGTTGGATGAACCGACAGTTGACCATACGCCGTCGATGGTCGCAGTCTTGGCGTGCAGCATTTCGCCCTGCCACTCAAAGATTTTTACGCCTGCCTTGAGCAGTCCGGTATAGTGGGCGCGCGCAGCCGAAACGACCAATGCGTGATCGCTTTGCTTCGGCAGTAACAGTCTAACGTCAACCCCACGATGAGCCGCAGCTTTGAGTGCTGACTGCATCTGCCAATCCGGGGCAAAGTAGGCATCAGTGATGTAGATATTTTTTTGAGCACTGTTGATTGCGGAAATTAGCGTTATATAGATGATACTAACTTCTTTGGCTTCGCTGCCAAGCACGCGCACGATGACATTTCCGGCACGGACCGGCGTTGGAAAGTAATCCCTCGGATTGAGAGGCCTTCCTTTTTGGGCTTCCCAAGTACCGATAAAGAGCTCCTGCATTTCGGCCACTGCGGGACCCTCGATCATCACATCGGTATCGCGCCAGTAGTCGAGATTTACCGAACTGGGGACGGGCTCTCCCATCGAGCTCGCGCCTGAGTAAACCGCAGCGATATTGACTCCACCAGTGAAGGCAATCCTGCCGTCTATCGTTAGAATTTTACGATGATCGCGATGACTGAATCCGCCGTGGAATCTCCGCTCGAATGGATTGATAGGATTGAATTCGAGTACGCGGATACCAATAGCCCGCATCTGATTAATGAAGCTATCAGGCGTGTGAAACGAACCGATGCTGTCGTAAATGACATTTACTTGCACACCTTGACGCTGCTTTGCGATCAAGGCGTCGGCGAATTTCTTTCCAACCGGATCGTCTGAAAATATAAAAGTCTCAAGGCAGATGTTATTTTTCGCTCCCTCAATTGCCGCGAACATCGCCTTGTAAGTTTCGGAGCCATTCTTCAAGAGAGTGACTTTGTTGCCGAGCACCAGCGGACCACCGCCGATTGCCTGTTCGACTGCCAGATGCTGCTCAAGGATAGTGGCGCTTCCGGTATGGGTCGCAAGTTTCTTGATGATTTCATCGCTTTGCGTGGTGGATAGTGGTCCATGGACGCCGACGAATTCGGGCGGATGACGGTACAACCAAGCAGTACGCAGCCGATCCGTTACATTGGGAATGCCCGCGCATCCTTGCATAACAGCCGTCACGAGCAACAAGCAGAGAAATGGAACGAGCGCGGGCCGGAAGACAGGGTGAATGCGAGGTGCTTCGCGGAATCTATACATCATAAGCTTTAACCAGCTTACGGCATTTCGGAATAAGATATAGACGAAAAATTGGTGGCACTTGACTGATGGAAATAAAATCTTCATATTTCTGGAAATATGGAAGCAAAGTCCGCGATCATGGCTTTGGGAGCGCTGGCGCAAGAAACCCGTCTAGATATTTTTCGCTTGCTGGTGGAGCAGGGACCGGATGGGTTGCCGGCAGGGATAATCGGCGAGCGCCTGGATCAGCCGTCGCCAACATTATCGTTTCATTTGAATCAGCTCAGATTCGCTGGTCTGGTGACCTCCCGCCGCAAGAGCCGTTCGATCATTTATGCGGCAAACTTCACCGCCATGCGGGAGCTACTCGCCTACCTGACTGAGAACTGCTGCGGCGGCAGACCTGAGCTTTGTTTCCCCGATCCGGTTGCTCTCTCGGAATGCGGACCGAGCTGCGGAAATCCATCAAATGTTAGATCTAAATCCAATCGGAGGATTCAATGATGAATCGATTTCACGTCCATGTCCGAGTCGCTGATCTTAAACGGTCGGTGCGTTTTTACTCGACGCTGTTCGGGGTCCAACCGACCGTGATCAAACCCGATTACGCCAAATGGATGCTCGAGGACCCGCGAGTAAACTTCACGATTAGTCCGGGTGTAGTGGCGCCGGGCCTCGACCATCTTGGCTTGCAGGTCGAATCGACCCAAGATCTTTCTGAAATAGCCGGACGACTCGAAGCTGCCGGCGAATCCGTCAGAAAGCAGAAGAATGCCGAATGCTGCTATGCCCGTGGCGACAAAGGCTGGGTTGCCGATCCCAGCGGCATCTCGTGGGAGACGTTTCATACCTTTGGGGAGAGCGTGGTATATGGCGCTGATCTTGCGCCCGTGGATGAGCCGGAGTCTGCGTGTTGCCCAACTGATCTGCCCGGCAATACCTGCTGCAGAACCGCTCAAGCAAGATAACAGACCGGAATACCGTGGCTCGGATGAGCATCCTGCCGTGCATTCCTACTTGATTCTGGCTTACTCCGAAGAAGATCGCTTAGCCGTGAATGTCGGCTTTTAGTACATGGCTAATACGGGGGGTGCTTGCTCAGTACTCTTCTGTCAGGGTTGATCTTCGAGCTTTACGGCTTCAGCGCGTGCTTGATCGCTTCAGGAGCGATGGTCTTTGCAGCGGCTGTCTCATCTTTCAAGCTGCCGTAGGCCGGGGCAATTTGTGTCACGGCCAAAATAGAGGCAGCCAAATCTTAAACCAAGGATTTCTATGAGTTCTGCGGCTATTTCAATTCCACGACCGGTCTCGCGCCGGCTCTCATTTCTGGATCGCTATCTCACGCTCTGGATCTTTTTGGCGATGGCGGCCGGGATCGCACTCGGGAATCTCGTACCCGAGGTCAAGGGTCTGTTTGATCGCCTGACTATCGGCACAGTTTCGGCACCGATAGCGCTCGGACTGATCCTGATGATGTATCCGCCACTGGCCAAGGTAAATTACGACGAAATCGGCGATGTGATGCGCGACTGGAAAGTGCTCGGTCTGTCACTCGTCCAGAACTGGATAATTGGCCCGCTCCTGATGTTCGCCTTGGCGATCATCTTCTTGCGCCATTATCCGGAGTATATGGTCGGACTGATCATGATCGGGCTCGCCCGATGTATCGCGATGGTGATCGTGTGGAACGATCTGGCGCAGGGTGATGCGGATTATTGTGCCGGACTGGTGGCCTTCAACTCAATTTTCCAAGTGCTTTTCTTTTCGATTTACGCTTATGTCTTTATCACGGTGCTTCCGCGATGGTTGGGGCTGGGTGGTGCATTGATCCACGTCACGATTAGCGAAATCGCTGAAAGCGTAGGCATCTATTTGGGAGTCCCGTTCGTTGCCGGTTTTCTTACCTGGAAGGTGCTCACCGGGATGAAGGGCAAGCGATGGTATCGGCAGCACTTCATCCCGAAGATCAGTCCGCTAACGCTGGTGTTTCTGCTGTTTACGATCGTCGTGATGTTTTCGATAAAGGGCGAGGCGATTCGTGCGTTTGCCGCTGGAAGTGATCCAGATCGCGATCCCGCTGCTGCTCTATTTTACTATTATGTTCGCGCTCTCATTCTTTATGAGCCAGCGGGTGGGCGCGAATTATCCGCAAACGGCCACGCTGTCATTCACCGCCGCATCGAATAATTTCGAGCTTGCGATCGCGGTGGCGGTCGCGACTTTCGGCATCAACAGCGGAGCAGCCTTTGCCGCGGTGATCGGCCCGCTAATCGAAGTGCCGGTGATGATTGGTTTGGTGGACGTCGCGCTCTGGGCGCAGCGCCAATATTTTCTCGAATCGCGCGTGAAAGCTTCTTCCGCCGAATGCTCGATTGGCTAGCTCGCCCGCGCGGAGTATCTTCACTCGTATGAGTATCTTGGTACCATTCGTAGTCGAGCAGACCGGACGGGGCGAGCGTTCTTACGACATCTATTCGCGCCTGCTTAAGGATCGGATCGTTTTCGTCGGCGGCCAGATCACGGACGAACTTTCGAATCTGGTCACGGCGCAACTGCTGTTTCTCGAATCCGAAGATCCTGAAAGCGAGATCAATATGTATATCAACTCGCCGGGCGGCTCGGTGACGGCCGGATCTGGCGATGTACGATACGATGCAGTTCGTGAAACCGCCGGTTTCGACGCTTTGCGTCGGGCAGGCGGCGAGCATGGGCGCGGTGCTATTGGCGGCAGGCGCGAAAGGCAAGACGCTATTCGCTGCCGCATTCGCGGATCATGATCCATCAGCTGTCGGGCGGCTTCGAAGGGCAGGCAGCGGATATCGATATTCAGGCGCGTGAGGCGCTGCGCCTACGCGAACTGCTCAATCAGATTCTCGCGAATCACACTGGACAACCGATTAAGAAAATCGAGAAAGACACTGATCGCGATAACTTCCTCATGCCGCCCAATCAGTCGAGTATGGACTTGATCGACGAGGTGATCGCAGGCCGCAACATCCCGCCACGCGAGGCATAATGGCATGATCCTGCGAGCGCGCTGCGTCCATTAAAAATCCGATAGCGTACATTTCTTGGACCGCAGCGCGGCGACTCATGCGTCAGTTGTGTCTCGGGCATCCCCGTTTCTGCGCTCTTTTAATTTTCTGTACACGATCATTTGTGGCTTCGTCTTGATTATCAGGCAAGACTTAAGGCATCAAGCAAGCCGGCACGATGACTATGCGGATACTGGTCTTCAATTGCGGAAGTTCGTCTTTGAAATTCGCGCTTTTCGATTTGCGTGACGAGCGATCCGAACAAGTCCTTTTGCGCGGCGAGTTCGAGGAGATCGGTGGTCCTGAATCCTCTTTGACACTCGAACGGGCCGGGCAAAAAACCAAAAAGTCGAGCGCCGGGACCAATTACGCGAGCGCGACAAAAGCAGTCCTAGACGAAGTTGCCAAGGTGATAGAGGGAGGAGCGCCCGATGCGATCGCGCATTGAGTAGTCCACGGCGGCCCGAAAATTTCCGCTCCGTGCCTGCTGGATGAGTCCGTCTTGCGCGAGCTGACGGACGCCTCGGTCTTTGCGCCGCTTCACAATCCGCCAGCTTTGGAGACAATTCGCGCGGTCAGCGATCATTTGCACGAAGTTCCCCAAGTCGTGGCGACCGACACGGCCTTCCATCAAACGATGCCGCCCGCCGCGCGAACTTATGCAATTCCGTGGGAAATGACTCAGCGGCACGGAATTCGGCGCTTCGGCTTCCACGGAATTGGCCACGCGTGGATGATGCAGCGTTATGCCGAGCTTGCAAAGAAAAGTATCGAGACCGTCAATCTGATCACGCTCCAGCTAGGTGCGGGATGCTCCGCCTGTGCAATCCGCAATGGAAGTTCCGTCGATACCTCAATGGGGTTGACGCCGCTGGAGGGCCTGATGATGGCGACCCGTTCGGGAGACCTCGATCCGGCAATTTTCCCCTATCTCGCCGAGCGGGAGCATCTCACGCCGCGCGATTTGGAAAAGGAATTGAATCGTCACTCAGGACTGCTTGGCGTGTCTGGCGTATCCGGCGACATGCGTGAAGTAATGCAGGCCGCTGTGGTTGGCAACGAGCGGGCAGCCCTCGCGATCGAGATGTTTTGTGATCGCGTGCGCAAGTATATTGGCGCGTACCTCGCGATCCCTGGACAGGTGGAGGCGGTGATCTTCGGCGGCGGGATCGGCGAGCATTCCGCGGAGATCCGTGCGCGTATATGTCGCAGCTTTGAGCCCCTCGGAATCGCTCTGGACGAAGCTCGCAATCGCGATCTGATCAGCAGGGGAGGGTGCTTCAGTACCGTCGATTCCATGATTGCGTTATGGGTTATCCCGCTGCAAGAGGAACTTTATGTTGCGCGCGCGACGATCCGCCTGCTAGGCCCCACCAATTAACCACACCGGAGAAAGTAATGGCAAAAGCCGAACCGGCCGTCGTCCTGACCACCGAGGAATTAAATCAGATCAATGATTATTGGCGCGCGGCTAACTATCTTTGCGCCGGGATGCTTTATCTACGCGATAATCCATTGCTCCGTGAGCCGCTCAAACGCGAAGACATCAAGCACCGTTTGCTTGGCCATTGGGGGACAGATCCCGGCCAGAACCTCGTTTGGGTTCATCTGAACCGAGTTATCAAAAAGTACAATCTGAATGTCCTGTATGTTTCGGGGCCGGGTCACGGCGCGCCCGCGATGCTGGCGAATTCATACCTAGAGGGTGTCTATTCCGAAGTGTATCCCGATCGCAGTCAGGACCTCGAAGGACTGCGCCAGTTCTTCAGACTCTTTTCTTTTCCGGGCGGGATTGGTAGTCATTGCACGCCCGAAACTCCCGGCTCGATTCATGAGGGCGGGGAATTGGGCTATAGCATCTCGCATGCCTTCGGCGCCGCCTTCGATAACCCGGATCTGCTGGTAGTTCCCGTTGTCGGCGATGGAGAGGCGGAGACCGGTCCGCTTGCGACCTCTTGGCACTCCAACAAGTTTCTTAATCCGATCCGCGATGGTGCGGTGCTGCCGATTCTG
Organism: uncultured Pseudomonadota bacterium; assembly: GCA_963831065.1. GTDB lineage: Bacteria > Desulfobacterota > Binatia > Binatales > Binataceae > JAJPHI01. The sequence continues at coordinate 166,984 of CAWHOQ010000020.1, read as the reverse complement.
CATCTGAACGGTTATAAAATTGCCAACCCAACGATCTTGGCGCGAATCCCGCCGGAGGAGTTGCATAGTCTTTTCGTTGGCTATGGCTATGAGCCCCTGGTGGTCGAGGGCAGTGATCCGATACGCGTGCATCAGCAGATGGCCGAAGTCCTCGAGCGTTGTGTCCTGAAAATAAGGCAGATTCAATCCGACGCGCGCGAGCGAAAAGAAGCAAGTCGCCCACGCTGGCCGATGATCATCATGCGGACTCCAAAAGGGTGGACAGTCACCAAGGAAATCGACGGCCATCAGCTCGAAGGCTCATGGCGTGCCCATCAGATGCCAATTGGAGACGTAACCTCGAACTCTGAGCACTTCAAATTGCTCGACGAATGGCTACATAGCTACCATCCGGAAGAATTGTTTACCGAGGCCGGCCACTTTCGTCCCGACCTGCAGGCGCTTGCTCCGACCGGCGACTCCCGTATTAGCGCCAACCCTCATGCGAACGGCGGACGATTGCGCAAGCCGCTGCGAATGCCGGACTTTCGCGAGTATGCGCGCAAAGTCGATAAGCCTACTTACAATTCCGAGTCGAACACCGAAATTGCGGGCCAGTTTCTACGTGATGTGATGCGCGAAAATATGGACCAATTTCGCGTATTCGGCCCTGATGAAACCGCCTCGAATCGGCTGGAGGCAATCTATCAAGCCAGCGAGAAGACCTGGCTCGCCAAGTACCTGCCCGAAGATGCCGACGGTACTTTTCTCGCGATGGACGGGCGTGTCATGGAGATGCTCAGTGAGCATACCCTCGAAGGATGGCTGGAGGGCTATCTGCTCACGGGGCGGCACGGATTAATTAACAGCTACGAAGCGTTCGCTCACATCATCGATTCGATGGTCAATCAGCACGCCAAATGGCTAGAGAAGTGTATTACCGAAGTTGAATGGCGCGCGCCTATCTCGTCGCTTAACATCCTACTCAGCTCGACTGTCTGGCGTCAGGATCACAATGGTTTTACGCATCAGGACCCCGGCTTCATCGATGTCGTAACGAATAAAAGTCCGAGAGTTACCCGAATATATTTGCCGCCCGACGCCAATTGCCTGTTGTCAGTGGTCGATCATTGTCTGCGTAGTGTTAATTACGTGAATGTAATCGTGGCTGACAAGCAGCCTCATCCGCAGTATCTCGACATGGAATCGGCGGTGAATCATTGCACAAAAGGGGTGGGGATGTGGGAGTGGGCGTCGAATGATCAAGGAGTAGTACCCGATGTGGTGATGGCATGCGCAGGCGATACGGCAACGATCGAGGCGCTTGCGGCGACCGCTATCCTGCGTGAAAAGCTTCCGGAACTCAAAATCCGATTTGTGAATGTTGTTGATCTATTTCGCTTACAGCCTGTCTATGAACATCCGCACGGGATGTCCGAGCGCGACTTCGATAGCCTTTTTACCACCAGTCAGCCGGTCATTTTCAATTTTCATGGCTATCCGGCACTGATTCATAAGCTCACTAATCAACGGGCCAATCATAAAAATTTCCACGTGCGTGGTTATCTTGAGTTCGGCAGCATCAACACGCCGCTACAACTCGCGATCAACAATCGATCAGATCGTTTTCATCTGGCGATTGACATGATCGATCATGTACCGGCGATTCGGGACTCGGCTGCCCACCTCAAGGATTCGCTCAAAGACCACATTACTGAGCACCTGCGCTATGCGATGGAGTACGGTATCGATAAGCCGGAGATTATCAATTGGAAATGGCCCTTATAACAAATACCTGAGAGAGATTTGCGAGTAGTTGAAGATGGTCCCGCGTAAAATTACACATTGCCGATTTTATTGTAATACTTCGCGCTAGTTAGCGCACATCGGCTTCGCCTAATTGAAACTTTTAGATACTTTTCGAGCAATAATATAGTTATCCGGTAAGGCCCAAGTTTTGCGCCTTGCTCAGCCACGATCATACCGAAGCTGAGGCCTAACTGAATATGAAAGCTTTATGCTGGCATGGAACTGAAGACGTGCGAGTCGATACTGTTCCTGATCCGAAGATTCAGAATCCCTCCGACGCAATCATAGAGATAACCTCTACCGCGATTTGCGGCTCGGATTTGCACCTTTATGATGGTTTAGTTCCTACCATGAGAGATGGTGACGTCCTCGGCCATGAGCCGATGGGCGAAGTGGTCGAAGTTGGAAGCGATGTTCATAAGCTGAAAAAAGGCGATCGTGTGGTTGTGCCCTTCACGATTTCCTGTGGGAAATGCTTTTTTTGTCAAAAGGGCTTGTTCTCTTTATGTGATAATTCCAATCCAAATGCCGAGATTGCGCAAAAGATGATGGGTCAGTCGCCTGCCGGTCTCTTTGGCTACTCTCATATGTTAGGTGGTTTTGCCGGAGGCCAGGCGGAGTATCTTAGAGTGCCATTTGCCGACGTTGGTCCAGTAAAGATTCCGGAAAGCCTCAGTGATGAGCAGGTGCTTTTTCTCTCGGATATTTTTCCGACTGGCTATATGGCCGCTGAGAACGCTGAGATCCAGCCTGGTGATGCAGTAGCTATCTGGGGTGCTGGCCCAGTCGGACAATTCGCGATCAAAAGTGCTTGGATGCTCGGTGCCGAGCGTGTTATCGCCATCGATCGCGTTCCAGAGCGGTTGCAGATGGCTGCTCAGCAGGGTCGCGCCGAGATAATCAATTTCGAAGAGACCGGCGTCTATGATCGGCTGATGGAGATGACAGGGGGGCGTGGCCCGGATCGATGTATCGACGCGGTTGGAACCGAGGCTCATGCGAGGGGCAGTATCGACGCGTGGCTGGATAGCATCAAGTCATCGGTCTATCTGTCGACCGATCGTGCTCATGTGTTGCGTGAAGCTATCATGTGCTGCCGCAAAGGCGGCACTGTTTCAGTCCCGGGAGTTTATGTGGGACTTCTGGACAAGGTGCCCTTTGGGGCGGCGATGAACAAAGCGCTCACAATCAAATCGGGACAAACACACGTGCAACACTATACTGAGCCATTGCTCAAGAAAATTGAGGATGGCGAAATCGATCCATCCTTCGTCATCACGCATCGTTTGAGCCTCAACGAAGCGCCGGGTGCATACAAGACCTTCCGCGACAAGCAAGACGGCTGTATCAAGGTCGTGCTCAAACCTAATGCGTAGATGCGCAATACAGTTTTCAGACGACTTCCATCTCCATGGAAGCACGAAATGAGCCGGTGGGGATCCGATCCGAATTATCGACGCACCTGAATGGATCCCCACCAGTGAGGAAGGATCGCCCAGCCTAGCTTGTCGCGGCCGCCATGGCCTTGCGAGTAACCGGGAGTAGCGCCTCACGGACTTCATTCCTAAACTGTGGTGACAGGCGCTCGGCCAACCCATTGATTGCGGTAATGGCGACTACATCGGAAATAAACCCAAGTTGCTCCGGTGGTGGATCAGGGAGAGTCAAGAGAATTTTTATCCAGTCGGCCAAAACTGACCAAAGCGGTGAGTTCATTTCGATTGCCATTGTGTCCCTCCTTGCAGTGATGAAATCTGCTACACGGAGAGCTAGAGCAACCGTTGTACCGCTTCGAAAACATCTTTGATCCGCCAAAAACGACAATAACGTCCAGATGTGTAACGCATTTGCGACAGTTGCCCTTAGCGACCGCTAATTGATCTTTGCACCTGGGACTAATCCCATTACGGAGCACTTGCTCGAAAAGCCGCCCACGGCGTAATGTTTGAGCGTGCCGACCTTCAACAAAATTCTGGCTCCGACCGACTTCTCCGATGACTCCAAACATGCCTTGGGCTATACGATCGAGCTCGCCCAGAAATTCAGCGCCGAAGTGATCGTGATGCATGTCGATCAGCCTTTGGCGCCGGTGATGGTCGGTGATTTAAGTCCGGGCCTCGATATGGGCACTGTCAACCGGATCGCAGAGGAACAGCGCCTGATGGCGCTGAAGGAGCTCGATCAGGTGATTGCCCGATTGCGTGAAGCGGGATTAAAGGCGCGGAGTCTGATGCGGGTCGGCGCGCCGTTTCTTGAGATCATTCACACGGCGCAGGCCGAAGCCACCGATCTCATCGTGATGGGTACTCATGGACGGTCCGGTCTTGTCCACGTTCTGATGGGCAGCGTGGCCGAACGAGTGGTGAACAAAGCTCCTTGTCCAGTGCTGACGATTCGGCATCCCGATCGCAAGTTCAAACATCCGCTCGACAAATAAACCAGCGGACTTCCAGACCCGCTGAAACCTTTACTTGCCGGTGAACTTCGGGGCGCGCTTCTCCATAAAGGCCTTGATGCCTTCTTTGAAATCATCAGATTTCAACAACTCGCCTGCGCTCTGATCATCATCGAAGAGCGCCGTCGAAAGATCAGTAAACAGGTGGCTGTACACCAGCCGCTTCACGTGAGAGACGCCCAGAGGCGAGCATTGAGTTGCGATTTCGGTAGCCAACGCCCGCGCCGCCGGCATTAGTTCCGCATCCGGTACAACTTTGGCCACGAGTCCCATCCGCAACGCCTCGTTTCCGTCGATCAGACGGCCCGTTACCGCGAGGTCCATTGCATTGGCGATTCCAACAATCCGTGGGAGCATCCACGAGCTACCGAATTCAATTCCGAGACCACGTCGCGTGAAGATCAAGCCCATCCGCGCCTTGTCCGACGCGACCCGGATATCGCAGTAGAGCGAATTGGCAAAACCCATTCCAACCGCAGGTCCGTTGATCGCGCCGATAACCGGTTTTTTGAGCGCCATCATCCACGAAAAGCGGCCACGGAAATTGGGATTCAGTTCCTCTGTACCCGGTAATGGCCGGCCGGCCTCGCCTAACTGATCGGTTCCCTGCGCCAGATTGTTGAGGCTCTGCATGTCCGCGCCGGCGCAAAACGCGCGTCCCGCTCCAGTCAAGATAATCGCGCCGATATTCGGGTCCTTGTCGGCGTCGAGCATCGCCTGCCGCGCCTCTTCGCCCATCTTCATCGTCCAGGCATTCATCCGCTCGGGACGGTTATAGCTGACGACGGCCACCCGCTCGGATTTTTCGTAAGTGATTTCCTTGAACTCCATCAGAATCCTCCGTCGCACATACGCGTGGTCAACAAGTTTGCCCCATCAAAGCACTGCGTGGCGGCGGCTTCAACTTTGCACGGGAGATTCGCTCCATGTATATCGCTTTTCTTGGCGTGCTGGCGCTGTTAGGTAACTGCCCATGTTTCGTACTCGAAAACGCGACAAGGATGTAAAATCGAATCCTTCGACAGCGCACAAGCGTGCGCCGCAATTTGCGATCCTGCTCGGTGCTGCTCTTATCCTCCTTGCACGACCGATCACGACTACCGCCACGGATGCGCGCCACGTAATGATCGCGGCGGAAGGCGATCAGGCCGCGCAAGCCGGACTCGGCGTGCTCAAGCGTGGCGGCAATGCGGTCGATGCGGCGGTCGCAATCTCATTGGCGTTGGGCGTCACCAACTCCGGCTCGTGCGGGATCGGTGGCGGCGGTTTTATGCTTATTTACTGGGCGCACGATCACAAATTTTATGCGCTCGATTATCGCGAGATTGCACCATACGCGGCGAGTCCCTCGATGTATATTCGCGATGGCAAGCCGATCGAGGAACTCGCACGCAGCGGACCGCTCGCCGTTGCCGTTCCGGGGGAAGTTGCCGGACTCGAAGCAGCGCTCAAGCGCTTCGGTACAATGAAGTTCTCTATCTTGGCGGCTCCCGCAATTCGGCTTGCCGAAAATGGCTTCCCATTGAGTCCACACATGGCGCGCGACGTGACGTATGCCGCCGATCAAATCAAGCGCGATCCGGGTTTCGCCGCGACCTTTTTCAAGCCCAACGGCGCCTCGTTTAAGGCTGGCGACACGGTCCACGCAAAGCCGCTCGCCGGTCTGATGCGATCGCTAGGTGACGACCCGGCGCAGCAATTCTATCGCGGCAAAATTTCCAAACAGATCGTCAGCTATATGCAGGCGAACGATGGTCTGGTCACGGCGCAGGACCTCGCCGACTACCGTCCAGTCTGGCGTGATCCACTCCACTTCGACTATCGCGGCTATGATCTTTACACGATGCCGCCGCCATCGTCCGGTGGAGTTGTCCTCGAGATGCTCGGGATGCTCGCGCCGGGCCATGTCGAAGATCTTGGCTTCAACTCGCCAGCCTACTTGGCCCAGTTAATCCAGATTATGCATATGGGCTTTATTGATCGCGATTCGTACGCCGACCCGGCCTTTGTCAAGGTTCCGATTGGGCAATTACTATCGCCGGCCCATCTCGCTCAAGCCCGCAAGATTGCACTTCACGGCCACGCAATGCCGCCGCTCACGGCCGCGCACGATCATGGAACCTCGAATTTCTGTGTAGTCGATAAGTACGGCAACATTGTCGATGTGACCACGACCGTCAACACGATTTTCGGCGCGAAGATCATGATCCCGGCTCTGGGATTAATTCTAAATGACGAGATGGACGATTTCGCGATCGCGCCGGGCGTGCCCAATGCCTTCAAGTTGGTGCAGGCCAAAGCAAACGAAATCGAGCCAGGCAAGCGGCCCCTTTCAAGCATGTCGCCGCTGATCGCGATGCGTCACGGCGCTCCAGTGATGGTCGCGGGCGGCTCCGGTGGTCCGACTATCATAACCGGCGTCGCGCAGCTCGCGCTGGATCTGCTCGACTTCCGGATGGAGGCACAGCATGCCGTCGAGGCCCCGCGCATCCATCATCAGGCCGAACCGGTCACGGTCTTTGCCGAAAAGGCTCTCGATCCGAAAACAATCGCAGCGCTGACCCAAATGGGTTTCCAGATGAAAGTAGTGCCCGAACTCGGCGCAGTGACCGCGATCAAGATTTCGCCCGGCGACCTCGACGGTGGTTTCGATCCGCGCAAAGGCGGCGCCGCGCTAGGCTATTAAGCGGCCCGCCTGCAACTAGCCCTAGCAGCTACTGCAGCGATGCAGCCACGCCCGCCTGCTCGCAGGTGTTCGCGATATCCGAAACCGTCGCGCGATGCAGGTCGCGAACCCAGCGCAGATCGTCGTAGTCCTGCCCGCGATGCATCGTGCAGCGGTCGTCCCACATCACCAGATCGTGCTTGCGCCATCGATGGCTATAAACGAAGCGCCGCTGCGTCGCGTGCGCGATCAGTTTATCCACGAGGATGCGCGCCTGCTCGTCGGGCATACCAGCGATCTTTCCGATATGTGAGGCAAGGTACAGCGTCCGCCGATTATTCTCAGGTAGCGTGCGGACCATCGTCTGAGGCACCGGACGGAGATTCGTGCGCTCTTCCTCGGTGAAGTTGGTGAAGCCGGTGCGCTCTCGCGAATACATCAGGGAATGCTCCGCCACCATCCCTTCGAGCTCGCCGCTGCATCTCTGCCGGAAGCGCGTCATAAGCGGCCCTTAGGTCGGCAAATTCGGTGCGACCACCAACCGGCGGAATCTCGCGCGCATACAGCAGCGAGGCTCGCGCGGGCAAATACTTGAAGGAACTGTCGGTATGCCACAGACGGTTGCCCGCCGCGATCATTCGCAAACGGCCTTCATCGCGCCAAATTTCGCCGCGATAATTCAAATTGGATACGTCAGCCAGTTCGGGTCGCAACCGCAGCTTCACGTTCATCTTGAGAAAAACGACCTGTTCCGAGCGGTCCGAATTGATTTGCGAAACTCAGATGCTGCTCTTCGGACAACTCCTGCCCGGGAAAAACTAATACGGCGTAGTCCCAGAACGCCTGCTTGATCGCTGCTAAATCCTGCTCGCTTAATTCCGACGAGAGATCGACATCACCTATTTCCGCCGCAAAGCCATCAGTCACCGGCCATATCGTGATTCCCATGCTCGACTCCATATATTCGCGTGGCTTATCTTCTGATTTAGTTGGAAGATGGGCGAGATGCCAACTGGAGAAGATCGCCATCTGCGTTCTTCGATGTTTCTTGAATCCGTTCGGGAATGCTAATGACATTTGCCGCTGTATGATCGTTAAGCCTGCTCCATGCCCGACGAGAGCGAAAGGTACAAAAAGATGATCCGGCTTACATTCCTGTTGCGCCGCAAGCAAGGTTCCTCGCTGATGGAATTTCAGCGGTATTGGCGTGAGATCCATGGCCCATTGGTTGCCCGTCATTCGGTGGATTTGAATATCCACCGATACGTCCAGCTTCATACGCTGGAAGACCCGATCAACGATCAACTCGCTGCGGCCCGTGGCGGGATGGAACCTCCTTACGACGGCGTCGCCGAAGTTATGGTGGACTAATCGCGAGGCGCTGGCGTCCAGCGTCGGCACTGCTGCTGGTCGATCGGCCGCTAAGGAATTAGTCGAGGATGAAGCCCGTTTTATCGATCTGCCCAACTCACCTCTCTGGCTCGCTTACGAATATCCGCAGGTTAATCCGCTTCCCGAAGAGCTTGTCGCGCGCGAGCATAGTCCGCTGGTTAAGCTCTTCTTCTGCTTGCGCCATCCATTTGGTCAAAGCATCGAGGAAGGACAGCTCTATTGGCGTACGAGTCACGGGCCGACGATTCGCGGCGTCGCCCCCGCGATGCGGATGCGGCGCTATCTTCAAGTTCATCGATTCGATGATCCTATTGAATCGCAACTCCGCGCCGAGCGCAAAACCGCAGTCGATCCCTATACCGGCCATGCCGAAGCCTGGTTTGATCGCGCCGACCTCGCCGCAGCTTCGAGCACTCCTGAGGGACAGCGCGCGATGGCGATTGCGGTCGAGGACGAACGCAAATTCATCGATTTCTCGCGCTCGGCGATGTGGATCGGTAAAGAGCGAGTCTTCATCGACCGCCGCTAGCAGCTCGACACTTCAGTTATGGCAGGTCCGCCAAGGGTCTTTGTTCAAAACCACTCAACAGCGGATAATGGAGATATTGTCTGATTCTTCATACAGACTGGAGTGTCCGCCTTTGAACGCATCTATAAGCCAAACTGAGACTCGGGAAATGTTCGCTGCGCGTCGCCGCCGCTTTTGTGACGCGATTGATGGCGCAATCGCGATCCTGCCCGGCGCGTCCGGTCGCGCTCCGCTCCGGCGATGTGGAATTTACCTATCGGCAGGACAATGATTTCTATTACCTGACCGGTTTTGGCGAGCCGGAATCCGTTGCTTTGTTTGCGCCGGGCCAGAGCGAGGAATTTAGCCTCTTCGTCCGTCCTCGTGACAAGGAACGCGAGACCTGGACGGGGCGGCGCGCCGGTATCGAAGGTGCAATGGCCGATTTCGGTGCGGACCGCGCATATACTATCGACGAGTTTGATCGCATCCTGCCACGGTTTTTGGAACGCGCCGAGTGCGTCTATTTTCCTTTGGGGATTAATCCCCGAATTGAAACGCGCGTACTTGATATGTTGAAAGCATCGGCTGCGATGCGTCCGCGGCTCGGCACCGGCCCTAATGCCTTGCTCGATCCCCGCGAAATCCTGCACGAGATGCGCCTCTTCAAAAGCCCCGAAGAACTGGCCACGATGCGCCGTGCAATTGCGATCTCGCATCACGCTCACGAAGCGGCGATGCGCGATGCGCGCGGCGGGATGATGGAATGGGAGATCGAGGCGCTGGTAAACTACACTTTCCGCAAACAGGGCGCCGAAGGTCCCAGTTATCCTTCGATTATCGCCTCAGGGCCGAACGCCGCCACGCTGCATTACATCAACAACGATCGCGCAATGCGCACTGGCGAGTTGTTATTGATCGACGCCGGTTGCGAATACAACTTCTATGCCTCCGACATTACTCGCACTTTCCCGATTGGCGCGAGCTTTACGCCGCTCCAGCGCGATCTTTACGAAATCGTTCTGGCGGCTCAGCTCAAAGCGATCGAGAGTATCCGTCCCGGCGTCCATTTCGACGACCCGCATGAAGCCGCAGTGGGTATCCTGATTGATGGGATGCGCTCGGTTGGCCTCCTTAAGGAATCGCCCGAGGAGGCGTTACAGCAGGGCGCCTATCGCCGCTTCTACATGCATCGCACCAGTCATTGGCTCGGGATGGATGTGCACGATGTCGGCCTATATCGCGTCGCTGGGGCTTCACGCACCCTCGAACCCGGAATGATTCTGACGGCAGAACCGGGCCTTTACATCGCGCCCGATGATGATTCAGTTCCCGAGGAGTTCCGTGGCATCGGCATCCGCATCGAAGACGACGTGCTGGTTACGCCCGATGGTAACGAAGTAATGACCGCCGCCGTCCCGAAGTCGATCGCCGAAGTAGAACTACTGACTACCTCGGTATAGCGCGCGGATAGTTTGGAACAATTCCCTAATGATGCCACGCCCATTCATTCGACAAGATTGCATATGGAACAATGCAGGCTTTATCGAAAGCTCCGGCCTTTGAAGAAGAGCCATTTTCTAAGTGCTGCCTTGTGGAAAGGCGCCAGAGACCCGCGACCCAAGAATCCTAATCCCGTAGCTATGACGCGAACGGTCTCGAAGACTACTTCGAGGCAGATGGTGGCCGATTCTATTATGCGGATTCTGTGAAGACCTCTTAAACAAGGGAGGTGAGCGTTACGTATTTCGATGGCTCGCACCAGAACGAGTGGTGAATGGGGTCTTCCCACTTATGAAGCGATTAAACGTTGCGCTTGCACGCTTGGAAACTCCTCACCTGATTACTTACTCGGGCGCTGACATCGGTATCGATACCGAAAAGTTCGCGTATTTCGCGTTGAGCATTTTGTGGCGTGCCTCAGTTCACCAATGGCAATTGCCCAATGGCAGCTTTGCAAGTCAGATTTCATTGGACGATTATGCGGAACCTATTAGGAGGTATTTACTCAATAAGGTGCCGTTTCCAAATGATATTGCTGTCGTTCTCACAGTTTGCTCAGACCCCGAGTCGCGTTCTTGCCTGTTTAGTCCTTCTCTCCGCGGCGAAATGCCCGTTCGGGCCTACAACTTTCTAGCGCTGGGCGTTTTCTTTGACATTCTCATTGGACCTAATCTTCCAGATAATTCAGGGGAGCGGTGCTGCTTTAACTCCAAAGAAAAGTGGATATTTAGGCGAGACTGCAGCAACAGAACTTTCCAAGCGTTCACTTCTCTGGCCGCCACAAGCAGACCGACTGCTAACCTATCGCGTGTTAAATCTTTTACTCCGCAAGACTAATCTACAACTCGATTGCACTCGCTGTTCCGACGATCGTCTTTGTCCCGTCGGCCTTCTCGCACCATACTTCGACTTCAGCGCGGGTGCGGGACCCCTCGGGATGCCGCTCGATAATTCGCCCTTTCGCGCCGGAGATTTCGTCCGCCCACAGCACGTTGACCAGTCGTAGATCGAATCTGCCGCCGACGATGAATCCTAGCCGGAACCGGCGCGTCATCATCTCGGCAATCAGGCATACCGACCACATTCCCTGCACGACGATCTCGGGAAATCCCAACTTATGCGCCGCTTCGCGATCGGTGTGATAGTTCAGTGATGGCCCGGAAAACGCCATGCACATTGGCTGTGTGATCTGCCGCATTGGCGTTTCGATCGCCTCACCACCGCGCTCGCCTACCTTGAAGGAGCGCGCACCTGACTTCTCACGCTCGCGATCAACCGCAAAACCGCCACGATTTAACTCGATTAAAAACTCTGATGAGTCCGGCTACGCTGAACTAGCTGCCCATCAGCATTCAGTATCAGACATTCATTTACTACGTATTCGCGATCCCGCTTGATGTATCGATCTATAATGACCGAGCGTGTGTGTAGCCGTTCACCTTCGCGAATCGGCGCAAAGCCCTGCCATTCCTGCCGCGCGTGCAGATTCCCGAAGATATTCTGCAGATACCAGGCCTGTGTGCGGAACACCGCCGAATGCATAATCAGCGCCGGCGCGACTGGATATCCAAGCGGTGAATTATTGTGGTACCAGGGATTATCATCTCCTGTCGCCGCAATATAGTTCTCGATTGCAGCGCGGTCGATCAGAGCCTCGAATCCCGCATAATCCCGCCCGACATATACTTCATCTTGCCGATATATCTCAGTTATCATTGGAGGTCCTGCATTAACTTAATGTGCCCTTTTCGATTTCTCGTGCTGACCAGCTAGACGGAACGCCTTGGAAACGAGCGAGTCCGCGAGCCGCGTCAGAAATAAGAGATGGGAATGCGAACCGCGGGGACGATGAGGGTTCCATAAGCCGTAATAGCGCACTGGATGCTACGATTCACTTGCTTTTGACCTTGGCCTCGAACCGCTGGTCGAACTTCGCTCGCTCCAGAACGGCGCGCGTATGCGTTCCCTCGCCAATCTGTTCCTTCTCGTCAAACGCGCGCACTACGTACTCGACTCGGCGCCCTTCGCCGCCGGTAACTTCCGCTTCGGCCCGCACTTTCCATCCTTCGGGTGTTGCTGCTGTATGCGTAACGTTGACTGTTGCGCCGACCGAGAATTCTCCCGGTTCGAGATAGGGCGTCAGCGCGTTGATTGCCGCTAGCTCCATCGCGAGGCTCATTCTGGCGGTCGCCAGCACCATGGGGAGCGTTGGCTCGACGGTCCCGGCCAAGTCCTCGTGCTTGACGACAAACTCATAGATACCTTTTGCGCCCTTCGATACCGGCTTCATTTCGCTTTTCCTTTCACGAAATTTTCGATTCGCGACGCAAGCCCATTGCGTCGAGCTTCTTGATTATCCACGGAATCCGATCGTTGCCCCAGAACGGCTCGCCTGCAACGAACAGTAATGGTACGCCGAACACTCCGTCGCGCTCACCTTCCGCCAACGCTTCAGTCAACGCTGCAGGACCTTCGCTCGATACGAAACGCCGGAACTCGTTCGCATCCATTCCAATTTCCGCGATCATTGCCGCCAGCCCATCGACATCTTCGATATCTAGTTCGCGCAGAAAAAAACGCCGGAACACTTCTGCCGCATACGCGCGAAACTTGCCTTGCCGCTCGGCGAAAATTCCGCTGATTAACGCGATTCGGCTGTCGAACAGCTTCTGCGGGCCCCGGATAATGATCCCGCGTTCGCGCGCGAATCGTCGCGCATCATGGTACAGATATCGGACCTTGTACCAGTCACGCTCGGCGCGCTGCTCCAACGTCCCGCCATATGCGACGAAATCAAAGAGATGCGGCACGAACCGGATTTCCACCTGATGTGTTCTCTCCAGCTCTAGCGCCGGGCCGAATGCTAGATATGTAAACGGACTCTTAAAGTCGTAATAGAATTTGATGGTCTCGGAAGCGGGCATCGTGTCTATCGTGATAGCCGAATTTCCCCTGCCACACAAAACTGGCCGACACACTTCTATTCACTCGCGCGCCGATTCGGTAGCCTGCGGCGCATGTCTAATTGTATTAACCTCCTGACCGCCCGTTCGCATCGATGAAGGTTCGCGCGCTGAATCCATCCCGAGCGACGACCCGCAAACTCGCGACGCTCTCGCGCAAGGTCGAGCGCAATCAATTCGCGACTCCTCTCGCGGCCGGCGCATCGATTGCCGATTTTCTCGCCGCGCTTCCAGACGTCCTCGCTGCGCGCGATCTCCATGACCTCGCACGGCGCGTCGCGATCGCGCGTCGTGCAATCGGATGGTGCTGCTCCAGATGGGAGCGCATCCCATCAAGGTCGGTTTAGTCCGATTATCTGCTCGATGATTCGCGACGGTATTATTACCGGCTTCGCCGCGAACGGTGCAGCGATGATTCATGATTTCGAGTTGGCCTATGCTGGACGCACATCAGAAGATGTCGGCGCTGGGCTAGTCGATGGCAGCTTCGGGATGGCGGAAGAGACGGGCGCTCTCTGAATGAGTTCGCGAAACTTGCCCATCAGGAAGGACGCGGTTATGGCGAGATCGTCGGTCGGGAAATCTTAAAGAGAAACTTCAAGTTTCGCCAAACTAGTATCTTCGCTACTGCCTACGAAGTCGGCGTTCCGGCCACAATCCATGTCGCACTCGGCTCCGACATAATTCACATGCATCCTGCCGCTGATGGAGCTGCGATCGGTGCGGCGACGATGGCGGATTTTCATCGACTCGCCGCGACCGTCGGCGAGCTCTCGCGCGGTGTCGTGATCAATCTGGGCTCCGCCGTGCTCATGCCTGAGGTCTTCATGAAAGCGTTGAACCTCGCCCGCAATCTTGGCCGTAAAATCGATTCATTCACCGCCGCCGATATGGACTTTATCCGCCAGTACCGCCCACGCATGAACGTCGTCGAGCGCCCGACGCTTGGCGGAGGCAAAGGCATCATGCTGACCGGCCATCACGAGCTGATGTTCCCACTGCTCGCCGCCGCCATCAGAGAAGAAATGTCGCACCCGGCGACGCATGAAGTTATTAAGCGGAAGAGCGACAAACCTGCGAAGAGGAATGCCTAGATCGATGGAGCGCAAAAAATATCTTGAGGATCCGGACGTCGCCGCCTTTATAAATTGGTTCGCCCGAAGACTCGGAGATCGATCCATGAGACACGAGTATATAAATCGTCAAAGCCGCCGGCGCATAACTCTCAATGGGCTTTGTGGCGCGTTAGCGCAGTACTATTGGAAAGATAAGAGTTATGATGAAAACGAATGTGATCTACGCAATCTGCGCTCCGGGTTGCTACGTGCTTTAGAGGCAAGAACCGAACGACGGGATGAATGCGTTCGTGTCTCATGCGACCGAGTTTTGCAATGAAGAAGCGTGGTCGCTCATAATGGTAATTGGTTAGTCGCACATCAGGTCGGTCTGGCTGAAAAAATCCGAAAATTCGCAAATACTTTGCGATGCGGGAATGACGATTTAGCTATTCCTTTTCGAGATGTGCGGTTCAATGCTGGGATGACTAAGATTTATTCCTTGCTCGTGCCGGGATTTATTATTTATGACAGTCGAGTGGCCGCCGCGCTCGGCTGGTTTATAGTTCGATGGTGTTCCGAGATTAACGCCCAACCGTGCCTCACCTTCTCGCTTTCTCGTGGATGCCCGCCGAGGAGGCACCGAACTGCCAAACGCCGAAAACGCGTAACCCGAGCTGTGGTAGGTACAATTTTCCGAGACTTTATCACGATCCTGTCAAGTATGCGCGGGACAACCTTCGCGCAAGCTGGATACTTTTTGAGATCGTAAATACGTCAGTAAAATCTGTGCTTCCACGGGAAAGAAGATCCTTTGCGTGCTTTGGAAGCGGCATTATTTATGTGGGGCTATGACCTGACGGACCATTAACAACTCCGAATTCTTCGCAATCGTAAATCGTTCTGACCTAAATCGGGTAACGTCGCTCGTTAAATTCAGTGATTACTTACTGTTACCGAGATCGAAGCAGACCCCATAATTGTGCCGGTGCTCTCCTGATGCGCCCGCACCGTCAACGTATGCGCTCCATTACTGACCTTCGTCGAGTCCCATGTGATCTGCTGGTAATGGCCCGCATCGTTAAGGCCAGTGGATATCCCATCCACCTGCAGTTCATTCCACCAGTCATTGGTAACCGAGAGATTAGTCGATATTGCTACACTCACTGAACCTGATATCGACGCGCCATTAAGTGGTGCGGTGATTTGATAGGTCGAGCTTGGTGTTCCTGTCGGCGTCGGAGTCGGTACACCATTGCTGATCGTCACTGAGATAGACGCCGAGGCCATAATAGTGCCGGTACTCTCCTGGTGCGCCCGCACAGTCAGTGTGTGTACTCCGTTGCCCACTTTGGTCGAATCCCAGATGATTTGCTGATAATGTCCAGCTATCTGTCAGTCCCGTTGATACGCCGTCCACCTGTAGATCGTTCCACCAATCATTAGTTAATGGGAGGGTAGTCGAAATCGTGATATTGACCGAACCAGATGCCGTTGCACCATTGAGCGGCGCAGCAATCTGATACGTCGAACTCGGTGTACTCGTTGGCGTCGGCGTGGGCGCGCCGTTGCTGACCGTTACTGAAATTGAAGCAGATGCCGTTACAGTTCCAGTGCTCTCCTGATGCGCCAACACCGTCAAGGTGTGCGTGGCCATTGGATACCGTGGTCGAGTTCCAGATGATCTGCTGATAATGTCCGGCGTCGTTCAGTCCGCTTGATACGCCATCTACCTGCAGTTCATTCCACCAGTCATCAGTAGTCGATAGATTTGTCGAAACCTTAACGGTTACTGAGCCTGAAACCGACAACCCGTTGGCAGGTGACGTGATCTGAAATTCGCACCCGCAGTACTGGTAGGTGTCGGAGTAGGAGCGACCGTATGCTCGAAGTGGAAATCAGCTGACTTGATCACGTTGCGGGTGATCTGCTGCGCAGCCGCATTCGCCAGGCTGAAGTGACGGACCCCACGGGCTGATATTGCTCAATCCCCACACCCATTGGAGGCTTCCGAAGTCAAATACGGTTGAGCCGCTTACCGATGTATAAACCGTCATGTCGCCGTACTCGGTCGCGCCGTTTAATACGTATGGTGAATGAGTCACGAGCTGAGTGTTTGCCGGCGTAGTCGCAGTCCGCGAACATCTCATCCACTTCGTAGCCGAGAAGTCCGGAAAGCGTATTGCCAACTCTTCAGGCCGGTGTTGGTAAAGACCCAGCTCGGCGATAAACCACTGATCAACACGTTACCGTTTACCGGTTCGAAGCCATTGTACATCTCGCCAATCAAGCCGTCCTCGGGCATCGCGGGCGCACTTATATAGCCTTCACGCCACTGGGTCGTCACTAGATGATAAGTTGCCGGATTGGCGGTATCGGGATCGCTCGATAAACTTCGTCCTTGTAGCAGACCACCACTCGATCGGCTAGCTCCAGTCGCCGCGCTCGGCTCCAGACGAATTCTCCAGTAAACATCGTTCGCACCCATAAAGCCGAGGCTGACGCCGGAATCGCGCGCGCTTTCCACATTTTGCCGCATCTGCCACGACCAGTACTCGTCGTGTCCGATCGCTCAGAAATACTTTATGGAGCAATTTAAGTCCTGCGCGTTTTCGTGAGTATCGATGTTGGTTGAATAAGTTACGTCGTCGCCGTCCTCCTCCAAAAAGGCGATACCGTCGAACTCGCGGCTGAGAAAGTTTCCGGTACCCCAGCCGTCGTCGTAGGGGCGGTTGAACGAAACCTTAACGGCATGGACGTTGTTAGCTGCTGTTATAGGTATAAAGTGATTTACCGCCATATGCGTTGTACGCTTCCGAGGTTGATGCTGGCTCCTGCACCAGAATGTTCGAGGCCCGGCTGTCTTCGCGAACGACAAAAATTATATAGCTCTGCTTTCCGGAGCTCGTTCCGGTGAGCTTGGCTAGATAGATGCCGCTTAACCACTTCGATGAATCCGAAGGGTCCTGCGTAGTGATTGTATATGGACTGGTCCAGTTGCAATCGACTAGCCCGGTGACCGGATCGGGCGCGGGCACTACCTGCTGAATTCCCGTGCGCGTTACCGCCGTGGTCATCCGCCGTCCACCCAATCCTCCATACCAGCCCATTCGAAAAATCTCGATTGTGTATGACGGATCAGTAGTGTTCACAAAGAAGCTGATCTGATTCCCGCGATTGACGCTAGTATGTAGAGGCATATCCTTCAATCTCATGATTGCCGGCCGGATTCGACAGCATCCAATCTGTGGTCCCGGGCAGTGCATTCTCGATCTGAATCGGATTGCTTACTCTGCTGTCCTCTCGCCGCCAATGTCAAAAAGGTGAGAACGATAAGTATTAGTGCGACAGCAAAACAACGAGACCCCGCATTCCACGTCATCCTCTCCACCTCTCCGCGCCACTACTCAAACCAGAGCTGCAAGGCTACTAATCCCTATACTCGATACTCCGAAGAGTTTAGGTGACGGAGATAACAAATCGTAAAAGTTTAACGTTATTTATAACGTTAAACTCAATCTTAAGAATTTGTTTTGGCGCTTGTTGCAAAAATCCAGTTCGCGTTTGTTCAAAAGAGGCCGCGGCCTCAGGATTTATCCAGAAATGCTCCCGGCGGCCCGGCACTCGACCTGCGAGATTGAATGTAAGATTCTGTCGCGCTATTCCGCCGCGCCGTCGAGCCTGTCAGATTAGATTCTCGATGAGCTCGCAACGCCCTTCATGGGATCAATACTTTATGACGATCACGCGGCAGGTCGCGGAACGCTCGACCTGCACGCGCGCCAAAGTCGGCGCAGTGATCGTCCGCGACCGCAGCATTCTCGCGACCGGCTATAATGGCGCGCCCGCCGGATTACCGCACTGCCTCGACGCGGGATGTCTAATTTATCAATCGCGTACACCCGACGGCGAAATCGAGCAGAATTGTTATCGCACTATCCACGCCGAGATCAATGCGATCACGCAGGCGGCGCGCAACGGCAGTGCGATCCGGGATGCTAATATCTATGTCACGCACACGCCCTGCATTCATTGTCTCAAGGTTTTGATTAATACCGGCATCAGCAACGTCTATTACGAGAAGCCTTATAAATTGCACACTATTTCTGACCTGCTTGCCCGCGCGCAGATCAAGTTGATCAAGGTCGAACCCGAATCTTCTGATGCTTCCCGATAATTCCACCTCTGCTTGCGGTATTTGCGCCTTAATCGAGCGCATACGTGCCGGAGCCTTTCCCGACTTCATCGCCGAATTGCCACGAAGCTGGATAATTCTTGGCGACGCGCAATTCTATCGCGGATATTGCGTGCTGCTCGCCAAGCGCCATGTCACCGAACCTCACTTGATGTCGCGGGGTGAGGCGCACGAATTACTTGACGAGATGCTGGCGGCGGGTCGCGCGATTACCGCGATGACCTCACCCGTCAAGCTCAATTACGAATGCCTCGGCAATCAGGAGCCGCACGTTCATTGGCATATTTTCCCGCGCTATGCAGATGATTCGATGCGCCTGCAACCGGTCTGGATGCGACCTGAGCATGAACGTAAAGCATCACTTGATAATTTGACTCGCGACCAGCTGATTGCCATGTTACGCGTCGAGCTTGTCCGCTTGCTTTCCACCGCCCGCTGGTAATTCCGCGCCTTTCAATCTCCAACAAAATGGATCGCGATGAGGTCTTTCTCACTGCTTCTTGCCGTTATACTGGCGCTGTCCGGATGCGCTAAATCCCTGCCCGATCGCGATACTCACGATGCACAGCTTTACATTATTCGCTGCGGCTCATGTCATCAGCTTTACGCGCCACGATCACTCACGCCCGGGATGTGGGAAATACAGGTTGCAGCGATGCAGGATAAAATCATCGCTGCCGGACAACCGCCCCTCACTTCCGCTGAAAAGGCGGAAATTTTGGGTTATCTAAAGCATAATGCCGGAACTCAGTAACTGAAATTCATGATGCATCCGCCTTCACATTGATCTGTGCTACGACTGAACCGAGCTTTCCCGCGAGAGGACCACCATGAAACTCGTCACCTTCACCCATCGAGACTCGACGCGTATCGGCATCATCAAAGACGATTCCATTGCAGATATTTGCGCCGCCGATCCGAGTATCCCGCGCGACATGATCAGTTTCCTGAGTGGCGGCAATTCGATGCTGGCGATGGCTCGCCGCGCCGCCGCGAGTGCGTCAACGGTTCCGCTCGCCAGCGCCAAGCTGGAAGCGCCGGTGCGCCGCCCGCCGAGTTTCTCGCGGTCGGGCTCAATTATGCCGATCATATCGCCGAGACCGGGATGGCCAAGCCGACCTTTCCGATCTTTTTCAATAAGCAATCCAGTTGCGTTAATCCGCCTTACGATCCGATCCAGCTGCCGCGCGCTTCCGAGGCGCTTGATTATGAGGGCGAGCTCGGGTTCGTCATTGGTCGGCGATGCCGCCATGTGCCCAAGGATCGCGCGCATGAAGTGATTGCGGGTTATTTCATCGTCAACGATGTGAGCGTCCGGGACTGGCAGCGCCGCGCGCAAACCATGACATTAGGAAAATCTTTCGATACTCACGGGCCGACTGGACCCTGGATCGTAACGCCTGACGAAATCGATAATCCGCATGCGCTCGAGCTCAAGACTTTCGTTAATGGCGAACTGCGTCAACATTCCAACACCCGCAACCTGATCTTTAGCTGTTTCGAACAGGTCGAGATTCTCTCGACGGTTTTCACGCTGGAGCCCGGCACTTTGATCTCGACTGGCACTCCCAGCGGCGTCGCGGCGGCGATGAAGCCGCCGAAATGGCTCAAGGTCGGCGATGTTGTCCGCATCGAAATCGAGAAGATTGGGCATTTGGAACATCGCGTCGTG
Organism: uncultured Pseudomonadota bacterium; assembly: GCA_963831065.1. GTDB lineage: Bacteria > Desulfobacterota > Binatia > Binatales > Binataceae > JAJPHI01. The sequence continues at coordinate 146,788 of CAWHOQ010000020.1, read as the reverse complement.
GCGGAGCCGGCCGACAGCGCACGAATTTGATGCGGTAAGTAAAAAGGCCGTATTAGATCACAGTTTAAGCATGGATTGGCCGCCATCATAAACGAGCCGGCCGTCACGGATCGTCGCAAAATCCGGCAATTCGTGTGGCGCTAGTTTGCCGCTAGGTAAGATGTGCTTGATTTCCCATCCGTTGATTAGCAGACAGTCCGCGATGATCCGGCGATGGCATTGCCACCATAGACCTTCCGAACACATTATCGCAGTGCGATGTTGATTAGCGGTTCGGCTCAAGCTGGCGAGCCCGTCGGAGAATTCCGGTCCGTCAGCATAGTCGGCGTACGCACGGAAAGCCGCGACTTTCCATGCAGAATGAGGCGAATCGCCGCGCTTTGATTGACGTCGACCGCCCAATGAATTCAACCATTGATACTCGATATTGATGCTGGTGAGAGCTTCCCGCAACGTATCCTGATTGAACTGCGGCCAGCGGCGCGATGACGGATAAGAGCGAACATCGGCGAGGATTTCGATCCGATGTTCCCTCAGCAATCCCATGAATTCTTCAATCGGGTGGATCGAATGGCCGATGGTATAGAGCGTTTTGCGATTCGTCGAGCGTGGCATCTTGCCTCGCTCCATTCCTCAAATCAGCAGAGCAAGGCCACCGGCGAGCATCGCGATTCCGCTCCCGCGCGCAATCAAACGACCGGCCGGCAATGATTTTTCGAGGATAACGAAGATGCTCAGCACTGCAACCCACACCAGGTTCATCACGCCGAAGACGAACAGCAATAACATCAGCATCCAACAGCATCCGACGCACATCATGCCGTGACGCACTCCCATCACAAACGCACCGCGCGCGCCCTCCCTCCATTCCGTCATCAGAAATCCTAGCGGCGTGCGGCACCTGGTGAGGCATAGGTTCTTTAACGGTGTCAATTGATAGACGCCCGCGACAATCAGCATCAGCGCACCAAGCGTAGGTACTGCGATCAAGGCACTGCTGATTGCGCCACTTCGCTGTAATATTAACTGGGCGGCAGTGGCTGCGACGCTGAAAGCTGTCCACGCAACCATATATCCCGCACCGAATAATGTCACTCGAGAAGTTGACGACGATGATTCGCGCGAGCGGACCATCTGCGTGTAGGTATCGATCATCGGTGCGGCGCTCGGCAGCATCATCGCGACCATCATCACTGCCCACATCAGGAACATCAAAACAGCATCACTCAGTCCCGGCGTCATGATCACGAAAATTCGCGAGCCGAATGTACCGAAATCGCTCGACGACATCGGCATCCAGGCAAGATATAGCCACGCAATAACGGTAATCCCCACGAGCGCCGCCCAGATGATAGCGCGATCGCGCCAGCGGCTATAAATTGTGCGAGAGCGTGGTCGTGAGACTGCTTCGTTATTTGGCATTCGACCAGGTAATCGAGGAGAAGTGTCCGTTGCGGCCCGAGTTCTCGAAGTTCAGCATGTGATCTTTGTAATGGCTGGCGCTCGCTTTCGCGGCAGCCAACCGTCGTGAGAACGGGTGGCCAACATTCTCCAGCCAAACCACCCGATTGTTTGCTCCGGTGACACCCTCGACAGTCACGTCCGTGATTCCTTCAATCGAGAGTTTGAAAGTATTGTCTTTTGATTCGAAGCTAATCGGGACGGTTTTCGTCGGCAAACGATGCGCAATCATCCCGGCCATCAGCGACGGTGGCCCGCCGGCGTTGCCGGTAAAGATCAGCTCGAGTGCGCCGCGCTGCGCATCATTTGCCCGCGCATCGAGATAGACCGCAAGCGTCCCGTTGCCCTGGGACATTGGCCCCGGAGTGGTGAGCGCCTGAACCGCATTGAGACCCGAAAGGTCCACAGTGTCATCCCAATGGCCGTCTGCGATATGGATCGCCAATACTACGTCGCAATGCGTATCAGTAGGGCTGGCCTGCGCGTGCGAGAGCAGGCACGGGCACAGCAATTCGCAATTGCACGATTCGAAATATTCGCCATCGATGTGCCAATTTTTGGAGTTCGCCATTTTGCGCCTCTCAAGACATAAGCCTTAATGCAACGTACCGCCGCGTTCTTCGAATTATCAAGTCGTTCCTCAGAGCGCCGCGAAACGCGACGCGCTGGATGTTCCGTTTTTGCGACAGACCAATGCAAAAAACGCGGACTTCGATGATATAAGAACTACTTTCGTTGGCACGCCATCTGCTCCCCCACACATCGCATCGGTTGGAGCAGCCAAGCTCGCAGAACTTATCTACCTACAGCTTTTCGGTAATCAGCGAATGCTTGGCAGGCGAGCCAACGAAACAGCAAAGGAAGGATTTTCAATGACGGGTTTTCTCAAACACGGCGCGCGCGCGGCTGCGCAGCGTAAAAAGAGGTCAGACTATGACTGAGTATGCACTGATACTCGCTGCGGTGGCGGTCGTAGTATTCGCGACCTACCATGTCATGGGACAGGATATCGTGAACCTGCTGACCAAGGTCAGCAGCTCTCTTACTGCCGCCAAGTAGTTAGCGCGAATGCGCCAATCGATTGAGTAACCAATGAAGCTGAATGATCGGTTGCTGCAACAGCACGGTCTCCCTGACGCCGAAGACCTGCCGTCTTCGATGATCGGGGGGACCCTGGCGCGCCGCCGCTTCGAGGCGATCGAGGGTACCCGCCGACTGCGCACACTGGTGCATAATCGCCTGCTCGAAACTCTCGATGTGGCCAAGCTCGACGCTCTCGAACCGGCAGCAGTGGCGTCGAAAGTGACTGCCGCAATCAATGACGTGCTCGACCACGAGGGTCGTCTGCTGACCGAAGCTGATCGTGCACGGCTGGTTAGCGAGATTAAAAACGAGCTGCTTGGGTTCGGGTCCGCTCGAGCCGCTGCTCCGCGATGATGCTGTAACTGACATTCTGGTCAACGGACACGATCAGGTTTTTGTCGAGAAATTCGGCAAGCTTCAACCGACCGGCGTGACCTTCCAGGACGACCAGCACTTGATGCTGATTATTGGCCGCATCGTCGCGCAGGTCGGACGGCGCGTGGACGAGGCCTCGCCGATGGTCGATGCGCGGCTGCGCGACGGTTCGCGAATCAACGCAATTATTCCGCCGCTTGCGCTCAATGGACCCGCGCTTTCAATCCGGCGCTTCGGGCGCCATCGCTTCGATATCGAAGGCTTGGTCACGAAAGGCACGCTGACGCGCGAAGTGCTTACCTTCCTCGAAGCGACCGTCAAGGCGCGGCTGAATATTCTGGTGTGCGGCGGGACTGGCTCAGGAAAAACCACGATGCTGAATTGCTTGTCAGCCTGCATTCCGGCGGACGAGCGGATAGTCGACGATCGAGGATTCGGCGGAATTATCTTTGCAACAGCCGCACGTAGTCCGTCTGGAAACGCGTCCCACCAATCTGGAAGGCAAAGGCGAGATTACCGCTCGCGACCTCGTGAAAAACTCATTACGAATGCGGCCTGATCGGATCATTGTCGGCGAGGTGCGTGGCGCTGAGGTGCTGGATATGTTGCAGGCCATGTCAACTGGACATGACGGCTCGATCGCAACGATCCACGCGAACAGCCCGCGCGAATGTCCGGGACGACTCGAAATGATGATGCTGCTGGCCGGTTATTCGATCCCGCAGCGCGCGATGCGTCAGCAGATAGCCGCGTCAGTAAACTTGATCATTCACGTTTCACGGCTGTCAGATGGTTCGCGCAAGGTGATGCGGATTACCGAGATCACCGGCCTCGAAGGTGACGTCATCATGATGCAGGACCTCTTCGAGTTTGTGCGAACGGGAGTGGGTGCGGACGGCAAAGTAATGGGACAACTTCGCTCGACCGGCACTCGTTCGCTCTATATCGAGCAACTCGAGTTGACCGGGTTCAAATTCGAGGCGGTAAAGACCGGTCGCATCGCGCCCGCGCGCTGAATCGATGGACCCGATTGCTGTCAGCGGATTGATCGCTGTGATCCTGATCGGGTTTTGGGTCCTGATCGCCGATACCGGCGGGAGTATTGACCAAGCGGCAATCGCCGATCGCCTCGCCGGGATAGCGCCGGACCCGACGAAAAACGAGCCTGATGAAGTGATCCGGATGGGGCTGCCATCGCAGGTTCGTGCCGGTCGTGTACTCGCGACATTGCGGGAAGTGCGCTTTCTCGCAGCGCTCGAACAGACTATGTGGCAAGCGGGCGTTCATCTGTCGCTCCCTTCGATGCTCGCGGTGATGCTCGTGATGATCGTCGCGGGTTACATGGCAGGGCAGTTCCTCGCACATGATGTTACGCTTGCGATCGCAACCGGAGCAGCGCTCGGTCTCGTTCCGTTGTTCTATGTACGCTGGTGCGCTGAAAGGCGCCGGCAGGCGTTCGTGCGACAATTGCCGGCAGCGCTCGATTTCGTCAAGTCGGCGCTCGAAGCCGGACACCCGCCATTGCGCGCGCTACAGGTGCTTGCGAATGAATTCGCCGATCCACTTGGCGGCGAATTTCGGACGGTGGTGGAACAAGCTCAGCTTGGGATGCCGCTGCCGCGGGCCTTCGACGAATTGTTGCGACGAGTCGCTGAATCTGATCTGAGGCTTCTGGCAATAGCGATCCGTGTCCAAAGCGAGTCCGGCAGCAGTTTGGCTGAAGTAGTAGGCCACCTCGCAGACATCGTGCGCGCGCGTCAGCGGCTTCAGATGCAAATTCGCTCGATGACCGCGCAATCCCGCAGTAGCGCGATGATCGTGGCGCTACTGCCGGTGGTAATGTTGGCAATATTCGCTGTGATCCAGCCTGCGTATGTTCATATTCTGTTTTACGATCCAATGGGCGTCAAAGTTCTCAAAGCGGCCGCCGCAATGGACGTGATGGCGTTCATCACAATTCGCCGCATTCTTGCGGTAAATTACTGAATTCCCCCGATGAGCGTCAAGGTTGCCTGTGTTCTAATTTTTCCGTTGCTCGGAATCGCACTATGCTCAATTTACGAGGCGCTATACGGAACTCGTCGCATGATCGACGAGCGCCTGTCAGCGGTACAGCTTCGTTTCGCGGCGACGCGGCCAGGATCAGTTCAATCGGATCAGTCGTTAACCAATGAGTCTCTCTGGCAAAAAGTCGCGACGCGATTTTCAATTACTCGGACCGGACGACGTGCAACGCGACAAGCCGAACTTTTAAGCCGCGCTGGTTTGTCCCATCTGAACGCCGCGTCTGCATTGCCACTAATCCGGGGAATTCTGGCGACGACTTTTGGAGTGCTCGGGTTTGCCGCGGGACTCGCATTTAGTTGCGCGATCATGAAGCTGATATTGCTCGCGACGCTTGCAGGAATCATGGGAGCTTACGCGCCTTCGTACTATATCGCTCGACGCGTGAGTCAGCGCCGGCTAAGTATCACGCAAGAGCTTTCCGATGTTCTTGATCTGATCGTGGTCTGCGTGGAAGCGGGCTTGGGATTGTTCGAGTCGATCAAATTGGTCGGCGAGGAGACCGCGCGCCACGGCCAAGCGATCGGCCAGGAGCTGGTGAAGGTGGTCGGCGAGCTTTCTGCCGGGCTTACCTTGGGTGAGGGCTTGCGTAATTTCGGCGACCGCGTCCGCATCGAAGAAGTAAGCCTGCTCGCGGCAACCCTGATCCAGAGCGAGCAGCTCGGCGCGCAAATCGCACCCACCCTCCGTTCAAGCTCCGAGATGATCCGGACTCAACGCCATCTGCGCGCCCAATCCGCTGCACAAAAAACTACGATCAAGATGTTCATACCGCTGGTCGTGTTCATCCTGCCGACTATGATGATCGTGCTGCTCGCGCCGGCACTCATTCAGGCCGCGCGAACCTTTAGTTTTTAGCGGCGCCAAGCTGCCATTTCAACTCGATCCGCAAGTCTATAACTTGACCGCACGAGAATCTCCGAATATCCGTGGATTTATGGCGGAAAGAGCGAAGGAGCAGGCACTTGAACTCTGGCAAGCCGGCTATTACCAGCAGATGCGTGGTGACTTGAAACGCGCCATCGAACTTTACACAGAATCGATCGAAGTCTGTCCGACCGCTGAAGCCTATACATTCCGGGGCTGGGCTTTCCGCTTTATCGGCCGGATTGATGATGCGATTTCCGAGTGTCATCGCGCAATTGCGCTCGATCCTGAATTTGGTAATCCATACAACGATATTGGCGCTTACCTGATGGAAAAGGGCGATCTCGACGACGCGCGCGAATGGCTTGAGAAAGCGAAGCTCGCGCCGCGCTATGAACCGCGGCATTTTCCATTTATGAACCTCGGACGGCTGTTCGAAGCCAAAGGAATGATCACGCAAGCAATTAAGGAGTTCGAGGGAGCTTTGGCGATCGAGCCGAACGAGCCATTCTGTGCGCAAAGCGTTGCGCGGCTTCGTGCGATGCTCAATTAGGACCGTGTATCACTGACTAGAAAGAATAAAATGAGAGCTTAGAGGAGATTCTTATGTCGTTGCAGCCCGGTGACAATGCCCCCGATTTCAATCTTTTGACTCAGGAAGGCAATTCGCTCTCGTTGACTGATTTGCGCGGCCGCAAAGCCATCTTGTGGTTCTTTCCCGAGGCTGATACCCCGGGATGAACCGCCGAAGGCCGCGGGTTCCGCGACCAAAAGGAACTATTCGATCAAAACCAGATTGCGATTGTCGGCGCCAGTTTCAACAGCGTTGAGCAAAACGCGGCATTTGCCAAAAAGAATTCCTTCAACTTTCCCGTTCTCTGCGATACTGGCCGGACGCTTGGGATGGCGTATGGTGCGTGCACTGATCCCAAAGCCCGGTATGCGAGCCGGATTAGCGTGCTGATCGACGAGACTGGCAAAGTGCTCCGCGTTTATCCGAATGTAAATCCGCGCGACCATCCGGCACAGGTGCTCGCCGATATCATCGATAGCCGAACGAAATAGACGCGCAAAGCGATCGAGCTAATTTCGTCGCGCCAATGATTCGCCAGATGCCAATAATCCGGCGGATCTTGGAAATCCGATTCGGATAATATAGGGCAATTTCGCGATCAGAATGGCCCCCGACTTGCTTTTGGCGCTAGTGACTCGTCAAAGAGTTCTAGCGCCTTCATTTTGGGGGAATATTTGGATATTCAACGACTTCCCAGTAGCCGCGATAACGCGGGCGAGAATCAAGCAACCGAAATAGCGTCTGAATCATTCACGGAATGCGCCGAAAAACTGCAACAGCCGGAATGGTTGGAGATTGAGACGCTGGAGAGGGGGACGGAGAGCCTGGGTGGGATGGTCGTGCGCTCGACGCCAATGCGCCAGGTAATGCAAACAGTCGCACGACTGGGTCCCTACAAAGCTACGGTTTTGGTTCACGGCGAGTCGGGTACGGGCAAGGAATTAGTAGCGCGGGCGTTGCACACCTCAGGACCCGTGCCGAAGGGCGCATTCGTCACCTTCAACTGCTCGAATCTGCTCGATTCGCTTGCCGAGTCCCAGCTATTTGGACATGTGCGTGGGGCCTTTACTGATGCGCGTGACGATTCACTCGGGTACTTTCGTTCAGCGAATGGCGGAACGCTATTTCTCGACGAGATCGGTGAATTGCCGCTGCGGCTCCAGCCGAAGTTGCTGCGTGCAGTCGAAACTCACGAAATTCAGCCGGTGGGTTCCGCACAGATTTACAAAGTAGATATCCGGCTGATTGCCGCTACCAATCGCGATCTGCGGGCGATGGTTAAAGAGGGTACATTTCGCGACGATCTGTACTATCGCCTGAGTGCAACCGCAATCACGATTCCCCCGCTACGCGAGCGGCGCGACGGGATTGAAGCGCTCACGGCGCATTTCATCGCACATTATAATCGCCTGTTCGGAAAACAGGTTCGTTTGATTGAGCGTCGCGCGCTTCAGGCCTTGCAGCGCCACAATTGGCCGGGCAACGTCCGCGAGCTCTCTCATGCATTACAATCGGCCGTGATGCTGGCCGACAATGATCGGATTGATTTACGCCTCTTGCCGGAGTCGGTGGTTCGCAGCGGAGAGCCGCAGGATGGAGTTATGCCGGCTGACGCCCTGCAAGCGCCGCCGCAAACTTTTGAAGCTCAACGCGCGGCTAATGCAAGCGGCGCAATTGAAGCTCCTGCGGAAACCAGTCCGTTGTTATTGGACGAAGTAATCAGGCGAACGCTGGTCCGTTCGCTCGAGGAGACTGATGGCAACCGAAGGCGTGCTGCCGATTTGCTCGGCATTTCGCGCTCTACCCTGTATCGTATGCTGGCGCGTTATTCTTTGGCCGAGGAAGAAACCGGGCGCCTCCATAATCGGACCGCCGTTTCGGAGAACTCACGCCGCAACTAAACTCGTTCCGCGACCTACTGGAAAGCACTCGCGGCTTTGCGTCACAATGGATCCGTAATGGCGGAATCGACGCAAATCTGGCCGGAGGCGGCGCAAACGCTTGAAAGACAACAGCCGTTTGCTCTCGCCACCGTGATTGACGTTCGCGGATCAACTCCGCGCGAGATCGGCGCGAAGATGATCGTCCGCGAGGACGGTCAATTCGGTACGATCGGCGGCGGATGCGGCGAAGCAGAAGTCTTTCGCAAAGCGCGACTCCTGCTGAATGAAGGCCGCGGCGCTCGCCTTGCCGAAGTGGACCTGACCGGCGATCTCGATCAAGACCAGATCGGGAGCTGCGGCGGGATCATGGAGGTGTTCATCAATCTCTGGTCACCCGAACGGGACCTGTCCATTGCTCGACAATTGGCCGATTCGGTTGCGCATAGCCGACCCGCCGCCCTGCTCACGGTGCTCGATCCCGGAGACCAGCCTGAGCTTGCAGTTGGTACGAAATTATTCCTCGATTCATCTAATGAATCCGCTCAACCGGCACTTAATGGTCTCGCCCCGGCGGTCCTTGCGCAGGTGAAGAGTTGTGCGCGCGAAGATTCAGCGGCGCTGCTCGAAGTTGATGCCGCCGGCGCAACCAAGCTCTTAAAGCGGTACGATCCCTCCGACCGAACCAAGTTGTTTATTGATCCGGTGGTAGGTTCCCAGCGCCTGATCATCGTCGGTGCCGGTCATATTGCGCAGCCGCTCGCGAGGCTGGGTAGGATGCTGGGATTTTACGTCACGATTATCGACGATCGGGCATCTTTCGCTAATCGTGAGCGCTTCCCCAGTGCCGATGAAATCATAGTCAAACCGTTCTCGGCGGCGATTGACTCGCTCCAGCTCGACCGAAACTGTTACGTCATCTCAGTAACGCGCGGACACGCCTTCGACGAAGAAACGTTGCGCGCTGCGCTGAAACAACCCGGATGTTTTATCGGTATGATTGGCTCTCGCCGACGTGTCAGAGCGACGCTTGAACGGTTGGAATCGGATGGGTTTGCTCCCGAGTTATTACATGAGATTCACGCTCCCTTAGGACTCGATCTTGGCGCCGAAACCCCTGAGGAGATCGCAGTCGCAATCATCGCCGAGATCATCCGCGAGCGGCGGACGGGCAGGCGGGACGATCTCACACTCGGGACTAAGAGTGGCTGGCTTCGGCGGACTGCTTGACCGGCGCAACTACCGAAATCGAAGGCGTCCTGCTGGCAGCCGGCGAGTCCCGCCGGATGGGATCACCTAAACCATTACTTGAGATAAATGGCGAGACCTATCTCGCGCACCTCGCTACTGGGATGCTCACGGCCGTAACGCGGCTCGTAATCGTGGTAGGCGCGCAAGCAGAGCGGATCAAATCGGCAGTACCCATCGATCGTCGAATCGCGATTGTAGAGAATCGCAATTTTCGGCTCGGACAATTGTCATCATTAAAGATCGCACTTACCGCCGTCGCGCCTTCTGCGCAAGCGATTATGGTGCATTTAGTTGATCATCCGCGAGTACGCGCCGACACTTTCGAGAAAATCGCCGAGTTTTATAAGATAACGCGGAAGCCGATTATCATTGCTCGCACGAATGGGCGTCGTGGCCATCCGGTAATTTTCGACAGATCCTTATTTGACGAACTCCACGCTGCACCCAACGAGTTGGGCGCACGAGTCGTCGTCAATGCTGATCCATCGCGAGTCGCTTATCTTGACTTGGCAGATGACGGAATTCTCCTAGACCTTGATACTCCGCAGGACGTAGCAGCTGCCGGGCTGCGACCGCCACTCGCAAAATGAGGCATGGGCAAAGCTAAGTTTCAATTTGCACCTTTCAGGTAATGAAACGTGATTGCAACCCGAGCGTATCAATCAGACGTATATGCTCTGCGGCCTCGCCATCAAAGAGCGCGCTTGGAGCTTGATCGTCAGAACCGATGAGGAACTGATAACCGAGATTCTTCGCGGAGATACCTCGGCGTTTAGTGAACTGAGCGCGCGACATCAAGACAAGGTGGAGCGCCTGTGTCATCGCTTTTTCGCCGATCGCGAAGTTATTCGTGACATGGCGCAGGAAACCTTTATACGAGCTTTCGCCAAGCTTTCTACTTATCGGACCGATCTCCCCTTTCGCGCGTGGTTGCGCGCGATAACAGTAAACGTTTGCTACGACGAATTGCGCAAGCGTCAACGTCGGCCGGAGGAGTTGATACCTGATCTCACTCAGGCAGAACAGACTTGGGCCAGTCTGGTAAATGAAGCTACTCCCGAGGCAATCGTACAGGCAGCACAGGATCGGGCCGAGGCCGAGATGCTTGCACGATATCTGCTGGGGACGCTTTCGCCGGACGATCGGATGGTTATGACTTTGAAAGAGACCGAAGAGCTAAGCGTTGCAGAGATCGCCGAAATCATGGGCTGGAGCGAGGCCAAGGTGAAAATTCGCGCGTTTCGCGCTCGTCAGTCAATGCGCCGGCGGGCTGAGCAGATTATGGCTCGTAACCGAGGTTTGACCTGACAATGAATTGCCTCGAAGCAAGAAAGGCTTTCGTTTCGTTTTGGCACATGACGCTGGATTTGTCCCAACGTGCGGATTTCGTCAATCATCTTGCCGGATGTATGGCTTGCAACCATTCCTTCCGCGTCTTCGCTCTAACGGCGCCGGTGCTGCACAGCGAGTATGCTCCGCGCCCTCGGCAACTGCTGGAACAAACGGGTATTAAGGGCAATCGTCCGGCGCAGCTTTTGAGCCGTTATGGCGCCAATCGTTGGTGGGCGACGGGCCTGGCTGCGACGATGGGCGCTGCCGCCGCGCTCGCGCTTTATATCTCGCAACCACCGCGCGTCACGCTTGAAGATGCGTTCCAGGATGGCATGGTCGAGAGCAATCCGGACGTGCAACTAGCTACTTTTGACCCATCCGACAGTCTGTTTGGACCTGACGATTCAGGTTCGGGCATGGCTGGCGGATTTAATCAGACTCAATCATCTCAAGGATCACAAGACGATTTTGGCGGCTAGATACAATTATCTTATACTCGCAATTGCGCTGATCGCCGGCGCTGTGATCGGCTTTGCCGCTAGTACCGTCGCGTTTCGACATCACCTATTGCGGGTGAGAGGCGAGCAACCTCTTCGAGCGTATGACGCGTGAGCTTAAACTGACGCCCGCGCAGCGCTCACAACTCCATGATATCGTCGAAGGAACGCGGGCCAAGATTACCGATGCGCGCCGTGATTGCGAGCGCCAAAGACGCAAGCTGATGGCGGACGCTTATACCCAATTTCGCGCGCTCCTGAAAACTCCTCAACAAAAGTTGCTCGACCGCGATTTCGTTCCGCCGGAGCTCCGCGCCCAGGTAGAAGGAAACCTGCAACCCGACTCGATGAGATCTCCCTTGCCAAGTCTCTCACTTTCGCCCTCAGCGACCGCGACGCGTTCCATGATCCCCGCGCCAACGTCGAAAATCATGACCCGATCTGGCGTATAAGCCGATCAGCTTGCTGGGCAATCTCCGGATTCTTGGTGCGGTCGCTGCTCGCGAGGCGCAGATACCGCATCGCCTCGCTGCGGTTATTTTCCTGAGCGTAAATCTCGCCGAGACGTAACGCAGCAAAGGAAGAAGTCGGATCCAGTTGAAAAGCCTTGAGATAATAGGGTAGGGCGGCGTCAAAGCGCGGCGGCGAATAGGACATATAAGCCTCGCCGATATTCAGCCAAACGCTCGTCTCCTTGGGCGCGTATTTCACCAGCCGCTGATAAACTTGAACGACCCGATCAAATTGCGATCGCGAATTATAATAAAGCGCGAGGTAGATGTAGGCTTCCTCAAATGTTGGATCGACCTGCGTGGCCTGCCACAACATATTCACCGCGCGAGTGCTATCCGTCAGGTTGATTGCGGTGTTCACTAACTGCTGAGCTCGATCCCGATTACTATTGACCGCTGTCGTAGTATCCGCAGGAGGCGGCGGAACCGCAGCACCGCCTCCTGCGTCAGGCAACCCGGCGCCTGAGACACGAAACGGAAAAAGCGAAATCGCGACAGCGAGCATCAATCCCAGTATGGTTGCATTGAAGGTCGGCATGAGACGCACAGCCGATCGTGACACGAAAGAACGCACTTGCAAAGCAGGTCGCATATCGCACAGTTTGCCTAACGCCCGCGAACCCTCTTGAATATTGAACAATGATTACGACTCGCCAGTTTAAGGCATCCGAGAGTCTGATTCTCAATTGCGTCGATTATGGCGGCGCGGGCCAACGACCGTTATTTTTCGTCCACGGCGGCTCGGCACACGCCCGATGGTGGGACTTTGTCGCCCCTGCTCTTACCAATCGCTTCCATGTCCTCGCACTAGATCAGCGTGGACATGGGGACAGTCCGTGGACGACAGAATGGTCCTACGGCACTCGCCAGTACGTCGCCGACCTCGCCGCAATCATTTCCGGTTGGGGGTTAGACCCGCCGGTTTTGGTCGGCCATTCGATGGGTGGCCATACGGTCCTGAGCTATGCCGGCCGACATAGCGATCGACTTCATGCGATGGTTGTGATTGACGCGCCCGCCGGTTACCCGGCCGAGGCGGTCGCGGCACTGCGTGAACTCGCCGAACGGCCCTCGCGCCCCTTTCTATCCCTCGAAGAGGCGATTGCGAAATTTCGCACCAATCCTCCGCAGAATAATGCCCGGCCTGAAATCTTGCAGTACGTCGCCCGCCATTCCTTTCGTGAGGACCCCGCAGGTGGATGGACCCACAAGATGGACCGTCGCACCCTTATCCGGGAGCCGATTTCGGCCTGGAAAGGACTCGCGCAGATAACCTGTCCGTCGCTCTATATACGCGCTGGATCGAGCGTTATCCCACTGGAAATCGGCGAAAAGATTACCGCGGCAATTCCCAACTGCCGCTTCGCCGTCGTGCCTGATTCGTTCCACCATGTGATGATCGATAATCCGCAGGGTTTAATCGACGAGCTCAATCTGTTCCTGAACACGCTCCCATGAAGAACTAATCCGATGAGCGCGATGCTCGAGGATTCGCCGCGATTGCACTATCTCGAATGGAACTCCGACGCTGCGGACGCGCTGATTCTGGTGCATGGCAATTCCGCTAACGCTCATTGGTGGCGCTGGGTAGTCGAGGCGCTCGATCGTCCGAACTTACGGATCATCGCACTCGACCTGCGAGGTCACGGCGACAGCGAATGGATCCGGCCGCCCGCCTATTCGCCGCACGCCTATGGCGACGATATCGCCCGCCTGATCGAGACGCTTGCACTGTCGCATCCGATCGTTGCTGGCCACAGCATGGGAGGTATTGCGGCGCTCGCCTTCGCGCGTCAGAAACCCCATTTGGCCCGTGCCATTATCGCGATCGATATTGCGGTTACTTCGACCGAGCGCCGCAATCGTTATCTGCGCCATCTGAAGGCGCTCCCCACCGTGGTTTATCCCGATCTCGCGATGGCGAAGACGAAATTTCGCCTGATGCCGAATGAGGGAACAATAGCCTCGGACGTTCTCAGCGCAATTGCCGAACATAGCCTCGCGCGCACCCCCGAAGGCGGCTACACGATGAAGTTCGATCGCGAGAGCTTCTTCGGCAGCGACGGCCTCGACGTTGCCTCAGCCATCCGCGAAATTACGCTTCCACTTCTCCTGATTCGCGCGGGCGACAGCCGCATCCTGACTGCGGAAGCAGCCACCCTCGCCGAGAAATTAAACCCACTCGTAAAGATGGTGACTATTCCGGACGGACATCATCATCTCCCGCTGGAGTTTCCAGAGAAATTAGCGCGCGAAATCGCGAACTTTATCGAGGAGCATCCGCGCACTTCTGGTTGACGGCTCGATCTCCCCTATGGGAAACTTCCGCGTGCGCTAGCGAAGCGAGTCTTCGAGCTGCTTTAAGAGTCAGTCGCGCGGAAACGACAGATAGTAGATCCCGGGAGAGGATACGATGCCCGAAAATCAAGCACAGCCCGCCGAAACCGGACCACGTCCGATCCTGCCAATCCTGAAATTGCAACCGAAGCCTCACCTCGTCGGCAAGTAAATGCGGCAGTTGCGGCGCGCTCTTCCTCGATCTTAAACGCCTAGCCTGCTCCAAATGCGGAGCCAGCGGCAACTTCCAGCAGGTACCGCTCTCGGACAAGGGCAAGGTCTGGGTCTTCTCGGTCATTCATCAATCCTTCCCCGGCGTAAAGACGCCTTATATCACCGCCATCGTCGATCTCCCCGAAGGCATCAGCGTGAAATCCAACCTGATCGATGTCGATCCCGAGGAACTCCAGAAAAATCCGCAAAAAGGTTTCGGCATGCCGGTTGAGTTGGTCGTTAATCCGGTCGCGAAGGACCGCCAAGGGAACGAGGTTATGGCGTTTCAGTTCCGTCCCAGCAAGAATTAGAGAAACAGAGACTCGGTTCGAGGACCAATCAGTTTTGGCCGTGAAGCCCCGTCTCAGGAGGATTCGATATGCGTAATGTTTATGTTCTCGGTACCGGAATGATCAAGTTTGGCCGTTATCCTGATAAGACCGTGCCCGAGCTTGGCGGCGAGGCCGCGTTGATCGCACTCAAAGACGGTGGAATTTCGATCAAAGATGTCGAGATGTTCGCTTGCGGCAATCTCTATCAGGCCAATGCGATGGTCGGGCAGCGCATCCTCCAGCAGATCGGCCAAACCGGTATTCCGGTGATTAACGTCTCCAACGCTTGCGCTACCGGCTCGACTGCTTTTCGCGAGGCCTTTATCGCGGTCGCCTCGGGGATGTACGACGTGACGATGGCGGTCGGCGTCGAGCAGATGGGCAAGCAGGGATTGCTTGGCGGTGGCGGCGGCGGTTCCGATCCGGCCTACTCAACCGAGGGACGAATCGGTTCAGGTCTGATGCCCGCAGTGTTCGGTCAGGCTGGCGTCGAGCATATGCGCAAGTACGGCACCAAGCCGGAGCACTTCGCGAAAATCTCGGTTAAGTCGCACAAGCACGCGACTAAGAATCCGTATTCGCAGTATCGCAACGAAGTCTCGCTCGAGGACGTAATGAACGCGCGGATGGTTGCGTTCCCCAATACGCTTTATATGTGCTGCCCGACCGGCGATGGCGCGGCGGCAGCGATTCTGGTCTCCGAGGACAAGCTGAAACAGCTCGCCGGCGCCCGCAAACGTCCGCGCGTAGCGGCTTCGGTTCTCACGTCCGATCCCTACACCGATCGCGATTTGACGCTGCCCGATGTGAGCACGCTGACTCGTCGCGCTTCGCAGCAAAGCCTTCGAGATGGCCGGACATTGGCCCACAGGACGTTTCTTTGACCGAGCTTCACGACTGCTTCGCGACAGCTGAGTTGGTGCACTACGAAAACCTCGAACTCTGCGAAGATCGGCGAGGCCGGAAAATTTATCGATGAAGGCGGCGGCAAACATCCCGATCTCGGCGGCAAGTCGCCGGTGAATGTCTCCGGCGGACTGCTCTCGAAAGGTCATCCGCTCGGCGCAACCGGCGTCGCGAACATCTGCGAAGTCGTGTGGCATCTCACGCAGGATGACCGCGCGAAAGAACGTCAAGTGCCGAACGCCAAAGTCGGGATGGCGCATGTGATCGGACTCGGCTCCGCCTGCACCATCAATATCCTGACGGTCTGATTTATTCGTCTTATACGACGCTGAGGGGCTGCTCCAAATCGGGCAGCCCCTTTTTGTCGGACCTCGACGCCAGTTACTATTATCTTTTGAATAGACGATCTTCGCGCTTCTTGAAACGACTTGAAACAAAGAAAGTCCATTCGAGGAGTCTGCGACGAAGAATCTCGCGTTGAGACGTCCGGACTTATGGCATGAGGCCCGATCCACTTGCATCTGACCCGGCTTAGAGGATTCCAGGACTTGCTCGGCGCGACCGCGCGAGCAGTCACGATTGTCGAGGACTGCGCGCGAACCCATGCCGAGCACCATGCCATCCACGAAATCCGTATCCCGCTAATCGAGCGCGTCGAACTCTACCAGCGTTCTAGCGGCGAGACCTCCGATATCGTCGAGAAGCAGATGTACGCCTTCACTGATAAGGACGAGGCCGAAACCGTCATCGCACTCCGTCCGGAAGGAACTCCCGGCGTCGTTCGCGCGTATATCGAAGCCGGGATGGATCGCAGCGATCCGGAGCAGCGCTTCTATTACTCGGGCCCGATGTTTCGGCGGGAGCGCCCGCAAAAAGGCCGCTTCCGCCAGTTCCATCAGTTCGGTGTCGAGATCTTCGGTCGCGCCGATCCGGCCTGCGACGCCGAATTGCTTGTTCTGATTGACGAAATCCGCCGTGAGTTAAAGCTCGATCTGGAATTTCAGATCAATTCGCTCGGTGATGACCAGTGCCGCCCGGCTTATCGCGCCGCCGTGCTCGAGTATGGCCGCGCGCATTGGGATGAACTCTGCAAGGATTGCCACGAACGGCTCGAACGTAATCCGCTGCGCCTGCTTGATTGCAAGATCGACGTCAAAATCGCCGAGGGTGCACCCAAAAGTCTCGACTATCTATGCGATCCCTGTCGAGCGCACTTCTCGACAGTCGAGCGATTGCTTGAGGTCTCGAAGGTTCCCTTCACTATCAACCCGCGCCTTGTGCGCGGCCTCGATTACTACACCCGCACGGCCTTCGAAGTGATCTCGAACTCCGTCGGCTCGCAGAGCGCGGTGGTCGCCGGCGGCCGCTATGACGGATTAGTCGAGGCCCTTGGTGGCGCAGCCATTCCCGGAATCGGTTTCGCGATCGGTGTCGAGCGGCTCGCCTTGGCCTTGGAGGCGAGCGAATCACTCATGTCGCCAACGCTCGATATGGCGATAATCGCACTTGGTGAGCCCAGCGTAAGCCTCGCTATGCGATTGGCTGCGGAACTTCGAAGTAACAAACTTTCGATCGAGCTATTGTCGCCGGAGCGTGGACTGAAGGCCCTTATGCGGCGTGCTAATAAGCTCGGCGCGCGCTTCGCCTTGATCATCGGCGAAGACGAGCTTGCGCGTGGCGTCGCTCAACTGCGCGATCTGCACGCTAGCACGCAGCGCGAAGTCACTCTCGATAACCTTGCGGGCGAACTCTCCGCGCTCGCATCACCAATCCGCTCCTGACGTATTCCGTGCGCCGTTCCCTCTAGGTATCCTTGCGGGACGCTGATGCCGAACCAAAGCGAATACTCGCCGATTCCTCCTTGGCCGCGCTCCGATTATTGCGGCGCACTACGCGCCGCCGACGCCGGTCGCGAAGTCGCGCTATGGGGATGGGTCGCCGCGCGACGCGATCACGGCAAGTTAATCTTCATCGATTTGCGCGACCGCGACGGCCTCGTCCAATTGGTCTTTAATCCCGAAAAAGCCGCCGATGCGCATCGCGTCGCCGAAGCGCGCCCGCTCGGAATTTTATCTCGCGATCAAAGGCAAAGTCGTTGCCCGTTCGCGACGCAACCATCAATGCAGAACTGCCGACCGGCCAGATTGAAATCGTCTCTGACGCAGAAATCCTCAGCGTTTCAGCACCGACCCCGTTTCCGCTCGGACCGGGCGCAGAGACCGCCGCCGAGGAAGTCCGCCTCAAATATCGCTATCTCGATCTGCGCCGTCCCGAGATGCAGGACAACTTGCGCCGCCGCCATCAGGCCTTGCGTGGCGCACGCGCCTGGCTCGACAGCAACGGCTTCGTCGAGATCGAAACGCCCATTCTGTGGCGCGCTACCCCGGAAGGCGCACGCGATTACCTGGTGCCCAGCCGCGTCAATCCCGGCAAGTTCTACGCGCTCCCGCAATCACCACAGCTTTTGAAGCAACTTCTGATGGTCAGCGGCTTCGATCGTTACTACCAAATCGCCCGATGCTTTCGCGACGAGGATTTGCGCGCTAATCGCCAACCCGAATTCAGCCAGATCGATATCGAGATGACCGGCCCGCGCCTCGACGACATCATCGGTATCGCCGAAGGTATGATGGCCTCGATTTATGATTACGCGGCCGGGAGGAAAATCGTGCCGCCCTTCCCGCGGATGGCCTATCAGGAAGCGATGGAACGTTTTGGCTCCGACAAGCCTGATCTTCGTTTCGGCCTTGAACTCAAGAATCTCACCGCCGCTTTCAGTGGCACTTCATTCAAAGTGTTCGCCGATCTGCTCGCGCGCGGCGAATCTATTTATGGACTCGTCCTGCCCGCGCAATATCAGCTCACCCGCCGCGAGCTTGACGAGATGGTCGAAGCGATGCGCGCGCAGAAAGCGCACAGGCCTCACCTGGATCAAAGCCGCCGATCCGGTCTGGCAAGGTCCGATCGCGCGTCACTTCGATGACGCGCGGCGCGCTGCGCTCACGCAAACTGCCGGTCTCAGCCCCGGCGATACCTTGCTGCTGATGGCGGGTGATAAACGCAAAATCCTTCCGCTGATGGGCGATTTGCGGCTGCAACTCGGCGGCAAGTTCAACCTGCGCGATACCGATGCGCTCGAATTTCTTTGGATCATCGATTTCCCACTCTTCGAATATAGCGAGGAGGAGGGCCGGATGGTCTCGGTCAACCATCCGTTCACTGCGCCGCATCCCGACGATCTCGCTCTGCTCGATAGCGACCCTGCGAAGGCGCGCGCGCTGGCCTATGACATGGTGTTGAATGGACAAGAGATGGGTGGCGGTTCGATTCGTATTCACGATCCGGAATTACAGCTCAAGGCCTTCAGTATCCTCGGACTTAGTCGCGAAGAAGCCCTGAGCAAATTCGGCTTCTTGATTGACGCGCTGGGCTATGGGGCGCCGCCTCACGGCGGGATTGCTTTCGGGGTCGATCGCATCGCGATGATGGTATGTGGGACCGACTCGTTACGCGACGTTATGGCCTTTCCGAAGACCCAAAAGGCCGTGGATCCGATGAGCGGTGCGCCCTCCGAAGTCGATCCGCGCCAGCTCAAGGAGCTTTCCATTCGGGTGGTCGCGTGAGCCGTCGCTGGATTGCTTGGGCCTCTTTGACTTTGCTCGCAGCCGTGCTCATCGCGGCCTGCGATTTGATCCGGAATTCTCCCGAGTATGAGCAACTCGGCAATGTCGTCGATAGCATGCCAATCCTGCAGCGTACGCCCGGTCTCGACGTGCACGCCGTCCGCTCCAGCAAGACCGTTATCGTGCATCGCATCGCGGTGATGCCTCTGATTGCACTTCCCGACAAAGTGACCGGTGAGCTTGCGCCGGGTGCAGCGGAAGCTGTCAGCGCCGAAGTTTACGCCCACGCGACAATTGTCGGTGGATGGACCGTTATGCCGCAAACCGATGTGGAAGACGCGCTCCAACAGTTCCCGCCCTTGACGCCCGCCGATCTTGATTAGAATGCTTTGGCGCTGGGCCGCAAACTCAATGTCGATGGAGTGCTCTATGGTTCGGTCCATCAATATCGCGAGCGAGTCGGATATGACTACGCAGCCCAGACCCCGGCGGCAGTCGCCTTTACCTTAAATTTTGTTGACGAGAAATCCGGACAAATCGTCTGGACCGCCAATTTTGCCAAAGAGCAAAAGGCGCTCACCGAGAATGTGCTCGATCTCCCGACCTTCATCTCGAATAGCGGCCGCTGGGTCAGAGCGCACGACCTTGCGGCGCAAGGCGTTCGCGAGGCGATCGGCAACCTCCAATCAAAAATCACTATCCAGCCGATCGTTCAGGGCCAATACTAAGGAACGCTTGCCTAGAACTCTTCTGTCATCCCGAGCCGGCGAGCACCGCGAGCCGTGTCGACGCTAGCGGAGCGCGGTTGCCGCGCGCAGCGAGCAAGCGAGTTTGCGAGCTGCGTCAAGAATCCCAAGGACCTTCGCGAAGCGATGCTGAGTCTGCTTTGACTTTGCCGAAAGCGTCTGCAAGCTGCATTCAAGACCCTAGGCGGAACGTAGGGAGCCGAGCAGGCCAGTCTGCGAGCTACGTTAAAACAGACGCGACCGAAGCATGCCCTCGAGGAGGCGAGCCGACGAAGGGAATCTCGACTCGAAGTCCATTCTAGATCGAGATTCTTCGCTTCGCTCAGAATGACGGACGTGCTTCGACCGGGTTATTCTGCGGCCCAACGTTAAGTCCACGGCGAATGCGGTTTCAGCCGCAGCGATTCCGCCACCGCCGGATGAGCGACCTCACCATCGAAGGTATTCAGGCCGAGACGCAGCGAATGCAGCCGCTCGCCCGCTTCAATCAACCCGTGATTCGCAATTTCGATTACGTATGAAAGCGTCGCATTGGTCAACGCGTAAGTTGACGTATGCGGCACTACCCCTGGCATGTTGGTCACACAGTAATGCACCACGCCATCACGAATAAAGATGGGGCGCGCATGAGTAGTTGGACGTGAAGTCTCGGCCACTCCGCCCTGATCGATTGATAGGTCAACCAATGCCGCGCCGCGCTTCATCGTTGCGATCATCTCTGCACTAATCAGACGCGGCGCGCGCGCCCCTGGCACCAAAACCGCCCCAATTACGAGGTCTGCCTGCCGAATCTCCTCAGCAAGCGTCGCTCGCGTGGACATTACAGTGATCGCCCGATTGCCCAGCACGTCATTTAGATAACGCAGGCGCGAAGGATTGGCGTCGAGGATTGTGACTTCTGCTCCGATTCCTTCCGCCACCCGGCAGGCGTTGAAACCCGCAATCCCGCCGCCGACAATCACCACTTTCCCTGGACGTACCCCGGGCGCGCCGCTCAATAATACGCCCGCGCCGCCATTTTGTGCTTCGAGACACCATCCACCGACTTGTGTAGCGAGCCGGCCCGCAACTTCGCTCATTGGCGCGAGCAGCGGCAGACTGCCGTCCTCGAGTTGCACGGTTTCGTAACCGAGCGCGTTGACATGACTGCGCATCAGCTCACGTGCAAGCCGCGGATCAGCCGCCAAATGGAGATAAGTGAATAGAATCAGCTCTGGGCGGAAATACTTGAACTCCGAGCACTTGCGGCTCCTTCACCTTGAGGATCATGCTTGCACGTTTCCACACCGTCGCCGCATTATCTGCGATCTTGGCGCCTGCTGCCCGATAATCGCGATCATCAAAGCCGCTGCCGAGACCTGCTCCGCGCTCGACGATTACCGTATGACTCTGATTGGCCAGCGCAGCGGTGCCCGCCGGCGTCAGCGCGACCCGCCGCTCATCCGGCTTGATCTCCTTCGGCACTCCGATAATCATCCGCGCACCTCTATCTCGTCACACGAGCTTCCGAATCATCACGCAGTTTTTCTTTACTTGCTGCAAGTCATTACCCGCTGAATTGCAACCATCGCGACCAGTCGTGCCGGTTCTTCCTGCCACATGCTTGACAAGTGCGGCGGCGATTCGTTTGATGAAAATCGGAGTCAGCAGCGCCGCGATTACTTATCGCGCGCGGGTTAATGGGAGGAGAAAATGGAGGCTCCATCGGGGTTAAAATACTGAAAGAGCATGAGTGGGTTTTTACCGAAGAAAGCGTTGCGACGGTCGGGATTAGCGATCACGCTCAGGAAAAACTTGGTGAGATTGTGTATGTCGAATTACCTGCCATCGGCGATACTGTCAGCAAGGATGATCCATTTGGGGTAGTGGAATCGGTCAAAGCAGTTTCAGATATCTATGCGCCCATCAGCGGCACGGTTGTCGCGATCAACCAGGATCTGGCCGAAAGTCCCGAGATCATCAATGAGATCCATACGGAGATGGCTGGTTGATCAAAGTAAAAATGAGCGATACCGACGATATCCAGGACCTCATGAATGGAGACGAATATGAGGAGATGATCGCTGAGGAAGAAGACGCCTGAGCCGCCGCGGGATTAAGCGCCATCGGATTCGCTTCGCGCCGGAATCATTGCGCCGCCATCGAATCCGGTGTTGACGCAGGTCGGGCCTCTGAGACCGCTAAGGTAAAATCTTGAGCGGCGCTCGAAGCATTGGGGAAGACGATGACGAAAGGGGAACTCGCCGAAGGTCCCAGGGCAAAGTCGCGCGGCGGGTTGAGCTTCTGAAAAAATTCGATCTCGTGCAAAGTCATCTGGCTGACTGTTCGAGTCGCGAGATTGTTGCCGCAATAAACCTCACGCTGATCGAGATTCGCCGGCCCGAGCGACGCCGCAATCTTGATAGTGTGTAAGGTCGATCCACTGACGTTGTCCGCGTCGCCCTGGATAATCAGCGCGCTTCCGCCATCACGGCTGCGTTGATAGCTAGCACGAACGTTGCGCAAGGCCACCATCCGCGCTGGTGTGATCGGCGATGGAAACCGTTCGCCCAATATTGGGATGCGAGTCAGCGTTCCAAGCGCCGCCGCCGGTGCATTGTGGATCGCCAGCGTCGCCGCGGCGAAACACACGCCGACAATAAACAGGAGTCCTACAACGAAGCGCGCGGAATGCGTCACACCGCGGTTATATACCGGCGCAGAGCTTTCATCGACGAAATCATCCTCGGTAATTACGTCATCAGAGTCTGGATCGGCATTGACATTCCCAAACTCCGCCGCTCCGATCTTGAAGCGCGTCCCCGGCTTCACGGCTTCGATATTTTCCGGAACCTCGCCGACCTCCCATCCCGTAACAGCCGGACGGCGCGTCCGCGCGCCATCAGCCGGTGGTTTGATGGCCGAGACACCATTGGGTGTGGCCGTTTCACCAAGGGGAGCAGGCTCGTCGCGAAAATCGAACGTCAGACTTTCACCTCCGGCAGATTCCTCATGTCGGGTTCTAATAGGTCGCGAGATAAGTTCCTGAGTCAGGCTTTTGGTAGGAGGCGCTTCGGAGGGCAATTTCCCCGATCGGATAGCTGCTTGCGAGTCTCTCCTCGAGTCCGCCGGTGAAACTTTCTCCACTGGTGGATTTACTGAATTTGCAGTTGCTAAGCCATTTTGCTCGCTCGGAGACGAGTCGCTTCGCGTGTCAGCCTTAGTTTCTCCCGCAACGGCCTCGGGCGCCTCTCCGCGCGGTTCCAGACTGAAAACATGACCGCAACGTGAGCACTTGAAAGTGGGGGTACCTTCGGGCAATACCTGTTCGTCAATCCGATAACGGGTATGACAACTCGAACACTGAACTTCTACCATCGCCGCTCCTTATGGCGTAAGCAGATTAGCATAGCAGTTGAAGTGCTTCATCGTGTCCCGGATGGCGGGCATAAGTCGCAAACCGCCGTATCCAACCGCTCGCGCCCGGCTGAGTGATGCGACGCATCGCTCTCATAGCCCGCAGATTCGACGCGAGTGGCGGCGGCACCGAACGCGACCTGATCGTCACCGCGTGTAATCTTGCCAAATCAGGCTATGACGTTCATATTTATGCACTAGAGTTGCGCGGCTTATTTTGTGGCTTCGATGTTCATCGCATCCGGGTCCCCGGGATCGGGCGTAGCTGGAGGCTGCTCGCCTTTGCGAATCGTGCCGCCGCGGTCGCTCGCCGAGACGGCGCTGAAATCGTGCTCAGCTTCGGGCGTATCCTTGATGCCGACATCCTGCGCTCCGGTGGCAGCGCCCACGCTAGCTTCCTCAAAGCAAGTCGCCAATGGCGTAGCTCTCTTGCCGCAGCTGCAATTCCGCTCAGTCCCTATCATCAGGTGCAGATGCTCATCGAGCGCCGCGGCTACCATTCACGATTTCTCAAAAGAGCTGTCGCGGTCTCCGAGCTGGTGCGCAACGATCTCGTTACGTCCTTCGCGCTTGATCCCGATAAGACAGTGACTCTTTACAACGGCGTCGATCTCGATCGCTTTCGCCCCGAATCTCGTCCCCTGATAAATGCGCACGTCCGGCGTGAACTTGGAGTACCATCGAACGCGCCGCTTGTCGTTTTCGTCGGTAATGGTTTTGCGCGTAAAGGCTTGCGCTTCCTGATCGAGGCTTGGCCGCAGATGCACGTTGCCGCGCATCTCGCCGTTGCCGGAACTGATCGTGCTGCGGCCAGCTATTGCCGGCTCGCGACTCGTCTCGGTGTGGCCGACCGGATTCGCTTTCTTGGTCCCGCTGCGCACGTCGAGCGCCTTTTTGCCGCTGCCGACGTTCTCGCGCTACCCTCGCTGTTCGAGCCGTTCGGCAATGTCGCACTCGAAGCGATGGCCGCCGGAGTGCCCGCTTTATGCAGCTCCGCTTGCGGCGTCGCCGAAACTTTATCGAGCGCGATGAGCGAGTATGTCGTCCGCGACCCTACCAATCTCGATGAGCTCGCCTCGCGCCTCATCGCACTGCTCGCAGCCTCCGACGATCTCCGCGGGCTCTCACGCGAAACCGCCGAACGCTTTACCTGGGAAAATTACGCGCCGAATCTGGAGAAGCTGCTCGCGAAATTTGATTACGCTCTATCGCGGCCTAAACCATTTTATCGCGATCCGTCTTCGCAAAGCGCAATCCGTCCAGAATTCCGCTGCTGCGATTGGGCGCAGCCGGGCCGCTCCGCACCGTGCGATATTCGCCTTTGCAGCGAAGGTGTGCGCGTACGCCGCAGCATCCCTCGCGACCCCAACGCCGCTCTCACTCGACGCAGATCGCTCATCGCATCTCGCGATCGTCCTCTGCTGTCTGAATGCGTTTCATGCAGCGTTCGGCAATAGCCGCGCTCCCGCGCGATTCGGATGAACCGTTCACGCGACGCCCGCGCCGCATCTACGTCGTGATAAACCAATGCGCCGGGCGCGTATCCGATCCGATATCCGGCGCGCCACATACGTTGCGACATCTCGGTCTCTTCTTCATGACCCGCCGCACCCGGACCCAGCCGTTCGTCAAATGGGCCCACTAGCCGGAGCGCCGCCGCACGAAACGCCATGTTCGCCCCCATCACCCCGCGCACTTCGATCACTTTGTCGCCATGCTCCACGAGCGGCAGGTCGAGATATGGCGCGAGCGCGCCTGCTTTCGCCTCGAGTATTCTCAGCCGCTGCGATCCGTCCTTTCATCGCTGCGTATTGCGGATGCGAATCGAAAAAATTTTCGACCTCGGCGAGATAACGCGAACTGACGGCAAGATCGTCGTCGAGAAATACGATCAGCTCGCCGGTCGCACGCGCCATCGCGCGATTCTGGATCGCACACTTCCCCGGCCGCTCCTGATACAGATGAACGAATGGCAGCGGCGAATCGACGCGTGACTGTGAGGGCGTGCCATTTTCCGCAACAATGATCTCGTGCCGCCTCTCGACGATCTGCGGCGCAAGGCTCTGAAGCAGCCGCGCCAACGATTCCGGCCGCGCATGCGTCGCGATAATAATCGATACCTTCACTAGCTCCGTCAATTCTGTTGAGGATCAGGCGCCGCCGCTCAAGCCACCGACGCCTCTCCGCCTTGAATTCGCGCCACCAGCCGGATAAATCCTTTCATCTACCCTGACGCGAGAGTGGCGGAATGGCAGACGCGCAAGGCTCAGGACCTTGTGAAGGCAACTTCGTGGGGGTTCAAGTCCCCCCTCTCGCACCAATCTTCCGTCCGGTTGGTTATCTCTGCAACGTTGCTTAAAATTGATGAACGCTAGTAGAGGCGCGTTGCGCGCTGGAGCGAGCAGGCAGCCTGCCCTGAGTCCCTCGAAGGGAGTCTGCGAGCTGCGTTAAAAAACTTAAGAGGCGACGTACTTTTGGAACTGAGCAAAACATTCGATCCCAAATCAGCCGAACGCTGGTCAAAGGTTTGGATCGATCGCGGCTACTTCACCGCCGATCCCGCAAAGCCGGGAAAGGCTTCTCGATCGTGATCCCGCCGCCCAACGTCACCGGCCAGCTTCATCTAGGCCATGCGCTCAATGTCACGCTTCATGACGTGATCTCCGCATGCGCCGGATGCAGGGTTACAACACGCTCTGGCTGCCCGGCACCGACCACGCCGGTATCGCAACGCAAAATGTCGTCGAGCGCGAGCTCGCCAAGGAGGGCAAAACCCGCCACGACCTTGGCCGCGAAGAATTTGTCAAACGCGTATGGCAATGGCGCGAGACCTATGGCGGCAAAATCCTCGACCAGCTCCGCCGCCTCGGCGCTTCCTGCGACTGGAGCCGCGAGCGCTTCACCCTCGACGAGGGTCTCTCACGCGCCGTCACCAAAGTCTTCGTGATGCTTTATAACGAGGGCCTGATCTATCGCGATTACCGGCTGATCAACTGGTGTCCGCGATGCGAAACGGCGCTCTCCGATCTTGAAGTTGATCATAAAGAGACCAACGGAAACCTCTGGTACATCCGCTATCCGCTGACCGACGATAGTGGCGCAATCATAGTCGCGACCACCCGGCCCGAGACGATGCTCGGCGATACCGCCGTCGCGGTAAATCCCGATGACGATCGCTACCGCGCGCTGATTGGCAAGCTGGTTCGATTGCCGCTGACCGAATCGCGAGATTCCGATCATCGCCGATTCCGCTGTCGATCAATCCTTCGGCACCGGCGCAGTGAAGATCACGCCTGCCCACGACTTCAACGACTTCGAGATGGGCCGCCGCCACAATCTCCTGCAAATCCAAGTAATCGATACTCACGGCAGAATGTCTGCTGAAGCCGGTGCATATCAGGGACTCTCGCGCGAGGAGTGCCGCCGCCGCATCGTCGCCGATCTAGAATCGGATGGACTGCTTGAAAAAACAGATCCGCATAAGCATGCGGTCGGGGTCTGCTCGCGCTGCGACACCATCGTTGAGCCGATGCTCTCCTATCAATGGTTCCTCGCGGTCAACAAGCTCGATCCCGAGGGCAAGTCGCTCGCCGGTCAAGCAATCGAGGCGGTCGAACGCGAGCAGACCAAGTTCTTCCCGAAGCGATGGGAAAATACCTACTTCTCGTGGATGCGCAATATTCAGGACTGGTGCATCTCGCGCCAACTCTGGTGGGGCCATCGCATTCCCGCCTGGTGGTGCGATAACTGCAAAACCCTCGACCCAATCGTCGCCGAAGAGCCACCTAAGGCCTGCCCCAAATGCGGTAGCAGCAAGCTTCGTCAGGACGATGACGTGCTCGACACCTGGTTCTCCTCCGGACTGTGGCCCTTCTCGACCCTCGGATGGCCCGATCAGACCGCCGACCTCAAGCGTTACTATCCGACCAGCCTCCTGATCACCGGCTTCGACATCATTTTCTTTTGGGTCGCGCGGATGATGATGTTCGGCATGAAAGATCAATCCGAATCACGCCGAGGCGGTGGCCGACAAGGTCCCTTTCCGCGATATCTACATCACGCCGCTGGTGCGCGATCAGTACGGCAAGAAGATGACCAAGTCGCGCGGCAACGTGGTCGATCCGCTCGATATTATGGAGAAGTACGGCACCGATGCGGTTCGCTTCACGCTCGCGCAACTGAGTGTGCAGGGCCGCGACCTGATTCTCTCCGATGATCGCCTCGCTGCGTCGCGCGCCTTCGCCAATAAAATCTGGAACGCCGCGCGCTTCGTCCTGATGAACCTCGAAGGCGCTCCCCAGCCGCTCCCCCCAGTCGAGATCGCGAAGCTCGATCTTGCCGATCGATGGATTCTGAGCCGTCTCGACGCAGCAATCGAGAAGGTCACGCACGAGATCGACGCCTACGAATTCAACAACGCGGCGCTGACGGTTTATCAATTCATCTGGCACGAGTTCTGTGACTGATATATCGAGTTGTCGAAAGCGCCGCTGAAAGCGGGCAGTGAACGCCAAGCCGCCGCGCGTTACGTGCTGGTCACGCTGCTTCGACCGGATGCTGCGAATTCTGCATCCGTTTATGCCATTTATTTCAGAGGAGATTTGGCAATCGATTCGCCCGTTTTTGAGTGAAGCCAATCTGAGCACACATCTTGCCATTGCAAGTTGGCCGCGCGTTTATGAATCCTTGCTCGCTGAGTCGGAAGCGCTTGCTATGAATCGACTTATCGAAGCGAGTGAAGCGTTCAATTCCCTTCGTTCGCTTGCAGGTTATCAACCAGGGCAACCGCGCGTCCCGGCCGTTTTGCGTTATCACGATGGGATGAAAGCTTGAAGACGATTTTGGAAATTGGACGGAATATGTGATGAGGCTCAGCAAGGTGAGCCCTTACGGAACAGCCTGATTCTATTCCCAAGCCGACACGAACGAATTTTTTCGCCTGCGTAGTTGGGCAGAAATAGGGATCGAAGTACCCGATGAGCTTTGACTTTGACAAGGCACGAGGAAAGCTTCGAAAAAAACTTGACGAGGTACGGGACATCTAGCACGCAATCAGGCGCGTTTCGAAAATCCTGGCTTTCGTGTCAAGGCTGACGCGGACACGATTGCGGAAATCGCGGAAAATATCGAACGATTGAAAGCTCAGCAGGATGTGTTGGAGGGTCAACTTTCGCAACTGCAATAGCAGGCGAGATTCTTCGCTTCGCTCAGAATGACATGAAGTAGCAATGATGCGGGGATCACACATTGCAATTCAACCAAGACCCTTTCACGTCATTTTGATGAGCGCAGCGATGAAGAATCTCGCGTTCCGACGGTGTTCCGATGGAACTACTACGGCAAACTGATCTCACCGACCTCGTCAAGCGCGCGCTCGCCGAGGACGTAGGGCAGGGCGATATCACCACCGCCGCGACCGTCCCGCAAGGCCATCGTGGACGCGCCCGCATCACCGTCAAGGAACCCGATGGGATCGTCTTCTGCGGCGGCCTGATGCTCGAACAGGTCTTCTCTCAATGCGGCGCCGAGCCGGTGATTAACTCGCTTGCCGCGGAAGGCGCGCGGCTCCATCAGGGCACGACCGCCGCCAATCTCGACGGCAGCCTCGCCGGTCTCTTGCGCGGCGAACGCACCGCGCTGAACTTCGCTCAACTGATGTCCGGTATTGCGACGATCACCCGCCGTTATGTCGAGGCGGTCAAAGGCACCCGCGCGAAGATCGTCGATACCCGCAAGACCCATCCTGGCCTGCGCGCGATCGAGAAGTACGCCGTGCGATGCGGCGGCGGGACCAACCATCGCTTCGGCCTCGATAGCGGCGTCCTAATCAAGGACAACCATATCGCCGCCGCCGGCGGCATCCGCGAGGCGCTCGAAAGTGCGCGCCGGATCGCGCCGCATACTTTCCTGATTGAAATCGAATGCGAAACGCTAACTCAAGTCGAAGAAGCAATCCGCTTCGGCGCCGGCGCTATCTTGCTCGACAACATGACGCCTGACGACCTCCGCCGCGCCCGCGAAATCGTCGGCGACTCGGCGATTCTCGAAGCTTCCGGCGGTGTTACCCTCGAAACCGTCCGCGCGATTGCCGAAACCGGCGTCAATCTGATCTCGGTCGGGGCTCTGACCCACTCGGCCCCCGCGATCGATCTGAGTATGCGGATCGAAAGCTAGGCTAGCGAAGCACGTCCTCGCGCGTAGCGAGCAGGCGAGTCTGTGAGCTGCGTCAAAAATAAAGTCGGCAGAGCGCGCCTACCTTTTTCTGTCATTCAGAGCCGAGTCCGCGAGGCATGGAATCTCGTGGCTTTGCCAGCCGCGATAAAACCGTTCAGCGGTAGTCTCGCTTCCAGTTCAAAATCGCTTGCTGATGTGCAACAACGGATGGAGCAACCGATCGCTCACTGTCAAAGCGAGGTTCTTCGATGGATAAATCGACCTTCCACTCGGAAATTAACAAAATTGTCTCCGAACATCGCCTCGACCAGCATCCCTATGTGAAGCTGGTCAACGAGGGCAAGGCCAAGCGCGAACAACTCAGGGGCTATCCGATCCAGCACTACGAGATGACCGTGCGGGATTCCGCGCCGCTAACCGCCAGCATTTATCTCCGCATGAATGAACTTGATCCGAAAGCTGCGCGAGGTGCTGCAGAAAGCTTCGGCGAAGAGGCGCTCGGGCATTTATAGCCATTCCGCCGGTCATACCGAGTTGCTCTTCGAGCTATGGGAAGGCGGCCTCGGATTGCCGCGCCAGCAGTTGATCGATTCGGTTGGCTCGCCCGATTCAATCGCCTTCAACGCCTGCATGTATCGGCTGGTCCGCCTGAAGCCAAAGTTCATTGGCGCCATCGGCCTGATGGAAGAGATCGAAGTTGAGGCTTATCGCAAGCTGTGGGAAGGGATGGAGCGCCACTACGGGATCGCGCTCGATCATTTGCGCTTCCTCACGGTCCATTACGAGGCTGACAAGGATCATGGCGAAGCGGGCCATAAGGTGATCGATCATTTCGTCACCGGTACTGGCCGCGAAGAAGAATTCCTGACCGAAGCGCGCGCCCTCGCGCACTTCTTCTGGAAAGGCTTCGACTCGATGCTGTAAGTTTTTCCGTCGGATTGATCTGTCATCCTGAGCGAAGCGAATTTTCGAAGTCGAAGGAGCTTGCCCTGAGCGCCGAAGGGACCTACGCGAAGCGATTATCATTATGCCCGCCAATCCCTACGAATCGATCGAGCGCGGCGCACCCGGCACGGTCGGCTGGCGCATCCACTACTTCGACGAGGTCGGCTCGACCCAACGCGTCGCCGCCGAACTCGCCGAAGCGGACGCGGCGCAGGGCACCGTCGTGATCGCCGAGGCGCAGACCGCTGGACGTGGACGGCTAGGCCGCTCCTGGCATTCACCCGCCGGGCTGAATCTCTATGCGACTATCATCTTGCGCCCCCGGATTGCGATCGCGGACGTTCCGCGCTTAAGCCTCGTTGCCGGCGTCGCTGCGGCTGAAGTGCTCGAAACCGTCGCACCCGGCCACGTCGCGCTCAAGTGGCCCAACGATATTTGGCTCGATGGCCGCAAGGCTGGCGGCATCATTGCTGAAGCCTTAGCCGATCGCACACAGCAACTCGCCTGTGTCCTGCTCGGTATCGGAATCAACGTGAATCTGGCGTTGGCCGATATTCCCGTGGAGTTGCAGGATAAGGCTACTTCGGTACGTATCGCGATTGGCCGCCGATGTGACCGGATTGAACTCGCGGCGGCGCTTTTTCAGCGGCTCGACTCGCGCTATATCGAAGCCGAGGCCGATCGATTTGACCTCGTGCGGTCTGCGTATGAAAAATATCTGGCGCTGGTCGGCAAACAAGTGACCGTAATCGAAGGAGCTGCGCGAACGATTGGAGTTATCGCGGGAATCGATACGCACGGCGCGTTGTTGCTCAAAACTGATTCCGGCATCCAGCGAATTCTGACTGGGGATGTGACAATTGAGGGCGCTTACGACTAGGATTTAGGATGAGGTTCGCAGGGTCGTCCCGCCATCGCGGGCGGCAGCCGTGCGCCCGGAAATACATTATGTAAACGTTTCAAAGAGGTGACGGATATGCCAGTCGAGGAAATCGGACGGCTTAGAACGATCGCAATTGTCGGCCAGGGCGGCTCAGGCAAGACCCAGTTGGCCGAAGCGATGCTCTTCACTGCCGGCGCGACGACCCGCCTCGGTCGCCCGGACGACGGCACCGCCCTGATGGATACCGAACCCGAAGAGTTGGCCCGCCATATCTCGATCAGCTCCTCGTTTCATCATCTCAACTGGAAAAAGACCGAAGTCATCCTCGCCAACACTCCCGGTTATACTGCCTTCCTGCCCGATAGTTTTGCCACAATACGCGCAGTTGATGGCGTCGTCTTTGTCGCCAGCCCCAGTAGCGATCTCAAAGTCGAATCCGAAAAAATTTTCGCACTGCTCAACCAGCTCGGCTTGCCGCGAATCACCTTTGTCTCACGCCTTGATCGCGAACGCACCAGCTTCGACTCTGCAATGGCCGACCTCGAAAAGACGCTCGCAGCCAAGCCGGTTGCGCTGACGTTACCACTCGGCGAAGAGTTAGCCTTCAACGGCGTTATCGACGTACTGGCGATGAAGGCGCTGGTTTATAACGACTCTTCCGGCAAGCCCAAAGAAGAGGACCTGAGCGGCGATCTCAAGGCTCGCGCCGACGACGCTCGCACGAAGCTCTGCGAGGCTGTTGCCGAAACCGACGACGCCCTGCTCGAGAAGTACCTAGATAAAGGCGAACTCGACGATGCAGAGCTGCGCTCCGCGCTGCGCGCCGCGGTAATCGCCGGCAAGCTTACTCCAGTGCTTTGCGGATGTGGTTCCAAGGCGATCGGAATCGGACCGCTCCTCGACGCCGTCACGACACTCTTGCCCGCACCCAACGAGCGCCCCGCCTTTACGGGACACGGACCATCCAATGGTACGCCAGTCGAGCGCGCCGCCGATCCATCAGCGCCATTTTCGGCTCACGTCTTCAAAACTGTGATAGATCCCTTCGCCGGCAAACTATCAATCTTCCGCGTGATTTCCGGCACCGCTCATAGTGACGCGGCGGTGCTCAACTCGACGCGCTCATCGAAGGAACGTTTCGGTCAATTACTTCGACTCGAAGGCAAGAAACAGTCGCCGCTGGCAACCGCGCTGCCCGGTGAGATCGTGGCGGTCGCCAAGCTGAAGGACACAACGACCGGGGACACGCTCTGCGACGAGAAAGCGGTGATTACCTATGCTCCCGTTGAGAAATCTTCGCCGGTTATCTCGTTCGCAATTCGCCCCAAGACTCGTGGCGATGAGGAAAAAGCCTCACAGGCGCTCGCCCGACTCGTCGAAGAGGACCCCGCGCTCGAGACTCATCGCGATCCTCAGACTCATGACATTATTCTCTCGGGTACCGGCCAGATGCATATCGAAGTCACCGTTGAAAAGTTAAAGCGTAAGTTTAACGTTGAGGTCGAACTCAATGCTCCCAAGGTTCCCTACAAGGAAACCATTAAGGGCAGGGCGGAGGCGCAGGGCAAATACAAGCGCCAGTCCGGCGGGCGGGGTCAGTATGGCGATTGCTGGCTAAAGGTCGAGCCGCTCCAGCGTGGCGGCGGCTTCGAGTTCGTCGATCAGATCGTCGGCGGCTCGATTCCACGCCAGTTTATTCCCTCAGTCGAGAAAGGCGTCCGTAACACCTTAATCGAGGGTCACGTCGCCGGTTATCCAATCGTTGACGTAAAGGTCACCGTTTTCGACGGCAGCTATCATGACGTCGATTCTTCCGACATGGCGTTCCAGATCGCGGGCTCGATGGGCCTCAAGAATGCCTTCGAGAAAGCCAAGCCGATCTTGCTTGAACCCATTATGTCGGTCGAGGTCAGTTGTCCTGACGAGTGCATGGGCGATGTGATCGGCGATCTGAACTCCCGTCGTGGTCGCGTGCTCGGGATGGATTCGAAGGACGGCGGCGGACAGGTGATCAAGGCACTCGTCCCGATGGCCGAGATTCTCAAGTACGCTCCCGATCTGCGCTCGATTACCTCCGGACGCGGCTCCTTCGAGGTGCGATTTTCCCATTATGATGAAGCTCCGCCGCCGGTTGCCGAAAAGGTCGTCAAAGAAGCCCACGCGGCGAAGGAGGCCTCCGGTCAGCACGCCCACGCCACCGGGCATTAAACCTCTGTCCGGACGGTGAATCGCGCGGTTAGGCCCGGACTGCTAGGCTGATACATGCTGGCATGATGGCGTTGGGCAAATCGCTGATTTTGGTTGGACTTGCGATCGCGGCAGTTGGGCTGTTCCTATGGTTCGGCTCGTCATTCCCGATACTTGATCGGCTCGGACGACTTCCGGGTGATATCTACGTGCGCCGCGGCAATTTCAGCTTCTATTTTCCGCTTGCCACCTCGATTCTGATTAGCATCATCGCCTCCCTTATTTTGGCGTGGTTGAGGCGCTAGCAGAATGTTGAGCAAAATGAGAACTCAGAATATTCGGCGATGCTGCTGCTCAACACCCTGCAATAATACTGGCTGCATTCCTTTAGTTCTCCCCGTGCGTGGGAGATTACAATGGGGGAAACAGGCTGTGAAAATCGTTTTTTCACCAGTCTACTGACTTGGCCTTGCCCGAAACCATCGAAACTGCCAGTCGGCTCGCCGATACCAAACGACGCAGACGCGAGTTGATCGCTGTCGCGATCGCCTCAGTTATCCTGATCGCCTTTGTCCTCGCGCAGACCACGCTACCGCCGCTTACCTCGCACACATCACTAATCTCAAATCTGGTCGTTATCCTCCTGTTCGACCTGAGCTTTATCCTGCTCGGCCTGATGCTAATACTGGTCGGGCGCAATCTTGCCAAAGCAGTCTTTGAGCGACGGCGCGGACTGCTTGGCTCAAAGCTGCAAGCCCGTTTGGTCTTTGGATTCAGCGCGGTCGCGCTGGTGCCGAGCGTGTTCTTGCTCTACGTCTCAGGCACCTTCCTGCACTCCGATATCGAGAGCTGGTTCAACCCCGAGTACGAGAAGGTGCTCGACAACTCGCTTGAGATTGCGAAGGTTTATTATCTCAATTCGGCGAATAATGCGGCCCACTTCGCCCGCGTGCTTGCCGGTTTGGTCGTCGAAAAAAAGCTGCTCAATCCTAACCGGCGTGACGCCTTGCGCAAGTTCATTGAGAAATTTCAGCAGGAAGACGACCTCGGCACGGTCGAAGTTTTCTCCAACGACCGCAAGCTCCTGATGCTCGCGCTGAGTCCACGCACGCCCACCGGAATCGGCGTCTCGCCCGATTCCGAGATCGTGACCGGAACACTCAAAGGTCATCCGATGACCCGCACCGATCGCTTCGGCAAGTCCGACGTGATTCGCGGCAGCGCGCCTATCTATGCTTCAAAAGATGCCGACGCCATCGTGGGCGCAATCGTGATCGACTACTACCTGCCGCGCAGCCTCGCTGAGCCTGCCGCCGGCATCTCGCGTGGCGTACAGGAGTATTTCCAACTCCGCATCCTGCGCCAACCCATCATGCACAGTTACGTCCTCGCGCTGATCCTGATCGGCTTGGCGGTCGTACTGCTGGCGAGCTGGTTTGGAATTTATATCGCACGCGGCATCACCGGACCAATTCGCCTGCTCGCCGAGGGTACACAGGCTATCGCAGGCGGCAATCTCAACGTCAAGATTCCTGCGGTCGGCGACGACGAGATTGGCCATCTGGTCGATTCGTTCAATC
Source organism: uncultured Pseudomonadota bacterium (assembly GCA_963831065.1). Lineage (GTDB taxonomy): Bacteria > Desulfobacterota > Binatia > Binatales > Binataceae > JAJPHI01. The sequence goes on along the minus strand of CAWHOQ010000020.1, from coordinate 111,570 downwards.
AGATGACCGCCGACTTACGCGCGTCGCGCGCCGAAATCGAGCGCCGCCGCCGCTACACCGAGACCCTTCTGCGCAACGTTTCGGCTGGCGTAGTCGGACTCGACTCGGATCATCGCGTGATCGCGATGAATCGGTATGCCGAACGGATGCTAGGGCTCGCCGCATTAAAAGTCTTTGGCCTTTCGTATGATAGCTGCTTTCATCCCGACCTGGTTGCCGCGCTCAAGGACTATTTTGACGAAAATCAACCTCGCCGCGAAATGCGCTTTCCGTTGAAAATTGAAATCGGCGGCGCAGAAACCGACCTGATAGTTACTGCCACGCCGTTCGCTACTGAGGATGAAAGCAGCGACAAGACCGACCTCGGTTCGGTCCTCTTCTTCGAAGACGTGAGCCAATTAGCGAAAATCGAGCGGATGGAAGCCTGGCGCGAGGTCGCCCGCCGGATCGCGCACGAAATCAAAAATCCCCTCACCCCGATTCAGCTCTCTGCCGAGCGTTTGCGCCGCCAACTTACTACCGGCTCGCAACACGATGCTCGACTGCTCGAGGAGTGTACCCATACCATCATCGGCGAGGTCGAGGATCTTAAGCATCTCGTCAACGAATTCTCGGGCTTCGCGCGGATGCCGCAACTCAACCCGGTCCCCGGCGACCTGAATCTGCTGGTGGAGGAAGTCGTCAATAATTTTCGCGCGGCGTTCCCCGATGCTGACTTTCCACTCACTCTTCACCCCGCCTTGCCGCCTATCGCAATCGATCGCGAAGCCCTGAAACGCGCGATAGTCAATCTGATGGATAATGCCATAGCCGCATCCGTCGAGATCAGTCACAACGGCCAAAGACCATGCGTTGCGCTCAAGACAAGACTCGAAACGACTAGCGGAATCGTGACTCTGGAAATCGCCGACAACGGACCCGGTATCGACCCGAAACTTCGCGCGCGCATCTTTGAGCCTTATTTCTCGACCAAAAAGGGTGGTACCGGACTCGGCTTGGCCATCGTTGCGAGCATTATTACCGACCATCACGGCTTCGTTCGGGTTCACGACCACCCACCGCATGGCAGCAGGTTTGTGCTAGAATTTCCGGTCATTGATCAGTCATCGGCGCGGATGGCGGCCTTAAGTTGATTAGTTTCGGTTAGATATATGAGCGAATCCAAGCGGATTGGGAGGATTTCAATAGAGTGAATACGACCGTTTTGGTGGTGGATGATGAGGAGCGGATTCGGTCGTCAATTCGCGGCATTTTGACCGACGAAGGTTACCGAGTGCTCGATACGAGCGACCCGTGCAGTGCGATGCAACTCATTGCCGCCGAACATCCCGCGGTCGTCGTGCTCGACGTCTGGATGCCCGGAATGGACGGCATTGAGCTGCTGCGACAAATCAAGCAAGCCAGCCCTACGACTCAAGTGATCATGATCTCGGGTCATGCCAATATCCAGAACGCGGTCGCTGCTACCCGCCTCGGCGCAGCCGACTTCATCGAAAAACCATTTTCCGTGAATGGCTTGCTCGCCGCGCTCGACCGTGTGCTTGCCGGTGAGACCGGCGAAATGCGCCCCTCAAACGCCCACGCCAACGGCAACTCACACACCCCTCTCCGTAACGGCGTGAATCGCACCGCGCCTCATCCTCAACGGACGGTCGCGCAATCCCTCGTGATGGCGGGGCAGGGCCTCCACTCCGGTCTGAAAAGCGGTGTCATCCTCCATCCAGCTCCTCCCGGTACCGGGATCGTCTTCTCATCGCTCGCCGACCAATCCGCGATCGTCGCACGTCTCGAAAACGTTACAGAGACCGGTTACAACACTACTCTCAGTAATGGCGAGCATTCGATCCGCACGGTCGAACATCTGATGTCCGCGCTGCATGGCTTGGGTATCACCAACGTGCTCGTTAAAACTGATGACGAAGTTCCCGCGCTCGACGGCTCCGCAGTGGAGTTTTGCAAAGAGTTGCGCAAAGCCGGGCTGAGCGATCAAGCCGCCCCCATCGAGCCGGTGCGCGTTACTCATTCGATTCAGGTCGGTGAGCACGACGAGTTTATCCGCATTGAGCCCGCTGACACTCTGACAATTGATTACACTCTCAGTTATCCGCCCCCGATCGGCACGCAGAGCGTCCATTTCGATCTGGAGTCCGCCGCAGACTATGAGCGCGAAATCGCGCCCGCTCGCACCTTCGGCTTCGTCAACGAGTTTCATAAGCTCGCCTCGATGGGCTTGGCGGGCGGTGGACGGCTCGACAATTTAATCCTCGTGGACGACGAAAAAGTTGTGAATACAACTTTGCGCTTCCCCGACGAGTTCGCGCGTCACAAGATTCTCGATCTCATCGGTGACCTATATCTGCTTGGCCGCCCGCTAGTAGGGCACGTCATCGCGTCCAAAACGGGCCACTCCGATAATCTGGCTCTGCTGCGCGCTATTGCCGCTTCCTTATAAATTGCCGTAATCAGGTCGAGGTGGAGTATAGGTGATGGAACTCAAGGGGCGAGTCGCGCTCGTAACCGGCGCGGGTAAGCGGGTCGGGCGTGCGATCGCGATGGCCCTCGCCGATCGCGGCGCTAGTATTGCGATCCATTATCGTAGCTCGCAAACTGAAGCAGATGCGGGTGTCGCCGCGATCGAATCCCAAGGTGGACGCGCCCGCGCCTTCGCTGCGGACTTGGAAAGCGTCGCCGCGATCGAGCAAATGATCACCGATGTTATTTCTGCTTTCGGCCGTATCGACGTGCTTGTCAACTCAGCCTCAGTCTTCTATCGCAAGCCGCTCGAAGAACTAACCGAGGCTGACTGGGACGCAAATCTCGACACCAACCTGAAAGCGCCATTTTTCCTCTCCAAATTCGCCGGGCTCGCGATGCGCCGCCAAGGCGCTGGCAAGATCGTCAACATCGGCGATTGGGCCGGCATTCGTCCCTACAACAACTATCTTCCTTACACCGTCTCGAAAAGCGGCTTGATTGGCCTCACCCGCGCTCTTGCCAAGGCTCTTGCGCCCGAAGTTCAGATCAACTGTGTCGCGCTTGGCCCGGTGATGCCCCCCGATGACTATGACGCCGCCGAAATTGAGAAACTCAAGCGCGCGACCCTGACCAAAACTCTCGGCAGTCCCGAAGATGTCGCCCGCGCTGTCATCTATCTTTGCGAAGGCACCGATTTTACCACCGGTTCTACCCTGATGCTCGACGGCGGCCGCCTCCTGAACTAGTGTCCTGTTCCTCAATCAAATTTCTCGGAGCAGATTTGTCATTCTGAGCGCAGGCTGCCGAAGCGAAGAATCTAGCGGCCTCTTATTCTCGATCTCTTGCACTCGATCCGTTCTATTTATCAGAGCAGGCGAGATTCTTCGTCGTAGACTCCTCAGAATGACGTGAGGGACGCTTTCGTTAAAATTTGTCTTGAGGACACCACCATCGATGGCGCATGCAGAAAACAAATCGGATTATTCCGAGTACCAGATTGCTCCAGTCCCCGATCGCATAGCCGTTCTTGCCAGCGGCGGTCTCGACAGCTCCGTGATGCTCGGAACGCTGGCGCAATCGGGGCGGCAGGTGTTCCCGATTTACATTCGCGCCGGACTTAGCTGGGAAAGTAGTGAGTTGCCAACTCTGAAACGGTTCGTCCGCGCTCTACACCTATCGAATATCCAACCTGTCACCGTGCTCAACCTTCCGATGAGCGATCTCACGCACGACCATTGGACCGTCACCGGACGCGATGTGCCGGATTACGATGCATCTCTCGCCTCGAACTACATTCTTGGACGTAACCTGATGCTGCTTGCGAAGGCTGCGATTTTCTGCGCCCAGCGGCAGATTGGCGAGATTGCGATGGCGCCGCTGGAGAGCAATCCGTTTCCCGACGCGCGCCCGGAGTTCTTCCGCGCTTTCAGCCGCACCGTCGAGCTTGGCGTCGGCCTCAAGCTGCGCGTCCGCACACCTTTCGCTGGACTGACCAAAGCCCAAGTCGTGCAGCGCGGCGCGGGGATGCCGCTCGAACTGACCCTCTCCTGCGCCCATCCCGACGGCAACCTCCATTGCGGAGCGTGTACCAAGTGCGCTGAGCGCATCGAAGGCTTCCACGACGCCGGAATTTCCGATCCCACTCCTTACGCCCGTCATCGATCAAAATCCTACCGCTAACTGCTTGTCATTCTAAGATGCTAGGAATTCTCTGCATAAGCCTAATTTGTCATCCTGAGCCGGTGAGTAACGCGAGCGTATCGAAGGATCGGAGTTTACCCTGAGCGAAGCCGAAGGGCGATTCTAAAGAATGCAGTTGTACAGAGCTTCCCTAGCTGAACGATACCAGTGCAGGCAGGTTCCCCGCCTTAGCTAGCAAATAAGTCTGCGAGTCGCGTTAGGCTTATGAGTTTGCGAGCTGCGTCACGATGCCATTCTGAGGGGAGCGAAGCATGCCCTTGAGGAGGCGCAGCCGATGAAGGGAATCTAGCGGTCTTATGCTCGATCTGCTGCACTCGCTTTCTTCCTCGGTTTTGGGTAGGCGCGCGAGATTGTTCGGTCGTGGACTCTCAGAGGACTCGCGCGGCGAAGCATTCCTTCGAGAAGGCGAAGTCGACGAAGTGGGGCCCCGGCCTCCTCAAACCGCGATTAGATGGGATCGGGATAATCAACTCGGCGAGTCGGTAGACAATCCATATCTACTTGGTGCAAAGCCCATAAACCCCCGTTGGGCAATCACTTCGCTCTTTAATATGAACTACGGTTTGCTTTTGATTTAGATTGGCTTTTAGCCAGTCGCTTGCTCCAACCGTTTGTGTAGGTGCGGATGGCGGAAGAATCTGCGTGACCTTGCTCGACTGCCACACCACCGTCGCAATTTTCTCGAAGTCCCCGGTCGGCCCGATTATCACTAACACCTTGTTTTCTTGCGCCTCGACCAGATGACGATTGTTCGGGTCCTTGAGCTTATCGAGTACTGAGTTATAAGTTCCCGCGAATTCCCGCGCCGTCGGCTCATCTCGCAACACGATCATCCATAGCAGCATGATCGCGCCGTCTTTCTGCAGCGCAATCATGTGATCGCCAGTCCAGGCAGCAGGCAAAAGCAGGGCAGGGGAGTGTCGTGGGAGATTGCGCTCGAAAATAATCCGGATTAGCAGCTCGCCAAACGTATCATCATCAGCCTTTTGCCATCCCGGCAAGGCCTTCTGATATCCATCGATCGTGATTCGTAGCCGTGGCGCGCGATGGTCAAAATAAAGGGATGGATCGATGATCTGCTGGGATGACCACGGCGGGTCACGATAAAGCGCATCCACTGCCGCCCAACCGCCGCGCTTCCAGGCCTCACCGACAAAGCGTGTACCCTCCGAATACTGGAACATCATCGGGCCGCTCAGCGCGAGTGGCGTGCCGCTCGATTCCGGCTCGAAGCTCTCCGGCAACGCTGAAAAATGATTGACGATCTGTTCTTCCGATTCCTCGCTCAGCCCGCCATCGACATAGCCGAGTCCGGCCAGAGTGGCGTCACCTTCCATCACGGAGTGGATCGCGATTTCCTCGTCGTCATTGTTTTTGACCGCATTCAGCATGTGTTCAAGACCGAAATGCTGGTCCTGCAATGCGTGCGTCAACTCATGCGCTTGAAGGAGCTCGCCGGCAAACGTGTCGCCGCCCGCGAGGCCACCCCCCAATACGCTTTTGCCGCGTACTTCGACCATTACTTTGTCATGCGGATCATAGAAGCCAGCGACCTGCTCGCGCATCAGACGGAATTCCTCGCGCTTCAGATCGGTGCCGGACGGGAACAGCCCAGTCATCGCACCCGCCCGTCCGCCGACGCTTAATTCCCGATCAGTATTATCGCGCGCCAGCTTCGTCAGCATCATGTGCTGGGCCTCGTCTGGCGATTTGACGACGAACGGGACGTCCTGAATAAAGTTGAGATGGCGAGTTTGCTGGATTCCGCTTTTGACGTTGCCGGCCGCAGCCAAATCGAGCGCTCCACTACATCCCGCGATCAGCAGCAGAGGTATGGCGTGTTTTGCTGATTGCAAAACTGCGCTGGCCTGTAGGCGGGCCATCAGCCGCTTCATCCCTGATGCGATTTGTCGGACAGTCGCGATGATTGTGCACCTGCCCTGCGGCTAACCCGATCCGCGCCGCACGATAACCCGATCAACGTATTCCGGCAAGGATCGGGCAAGCTATTCAGTGATGATGATTGGATTGTAACCGATTCTCGCCAGCTTTGCGGCATCTAATTCCGCCTGCGCCCGACTGAAGCTCCCGATCCGCACTCGATAGAACCGTCCGGCGCCCGCCTGCGCTTCGGTCACGCTGACATTCGGATATGTCGACGCGAGCCGCGTGCGGATCGCCTTTGCATTAACCACATCGGCAAATGAACCAACTTGTACGTAATACCGTTGTCCCAGCGGCGGACCTCCGCTGGGACTTAGTATCACGTCCATTCTTACTCGCGCCGTTCCCGGTCCGAGTATCCCCAGCGCTCGCGCCGCTTCATGTGATAGGTCGATTCCGCGATTCTTTACGTAGGGTCCGTGATCATTGATTCTGACCTCCACCGATCGTCCGTTATCCAGATTGGTCACGAGCAGCTGTGTCCCCAACGGAAACAACGTGGAGGCTGCTGTCAGTCGCTCCTGATCGTAAACTTCCCCGCTTGACGTCCGATGCCCGTTGAAACCGGGTCCATACCACGAGGCGACTCCAATGACTGAAGTTCTCGAAGATCGCGTTAACGACTGAGTCTCAGAAGGAGTAATTTGTCTGCTTGAACACGCTGCAATCGTCCCGCCGATTGTTACAACCAGCGCGTACCAGCACATACGGAGAGTATTCCGCCGCACCTCAACCGCCATCACCAGCTGCGATTATATACAACTCACGCCCGGATGTGCATAGAATTCCGCGGCAGAGTTCTGCCTACGCTGACAAGCATGATAGATTAAGCATCACTTTATGTTACGGACGCGCGCCGATATCGAGGAGCTCGAAGACCAAATGCTCGCCCCCTATGCGATGCGTTCCCGTAATAGCCGTGGACGCCGCGTGGCCGAGCCGCCTGCACGCGATGCGCACCTGCTTTCAGCGTGATCGTGACCGGATCATTCATTGCGCCGCTTTCCGCCGACTCGAATATAAGACTCAGGTATTCGTCAACCACGAAGGCGATTACTATCGAACACGCCTCACCCACACGCTCGAAGCCGCGCAGGTGACGCGCACGGTGGCGCAGGCGCTCGGCCTGAATCGCGACCTCGCCGAAGCCGTCGCATTAGCGCATGACCTCGGCCATCCGCCGTTCGGCCATGCTGGTGAGCGGATGCTCAATGATCTCATGCGACCGTACGGCGGCTTTGATCGTAATGCCCAGAGCCTCCGCACGGTCGATTGGCTGGAGGTCCGCTATCCTGGTTTTCGCGGCCTGAATCTGAGTTATGAAGTTCGCGAAGGCATCATCAAGCATTCCGCTTTCAAGGGCCGTTCCGCTGCAATGGAATTTGATGTAATACTTTATCCTTATCTCGAAGCCCAGATTGTTGATCTAGCCGATGAGATTGCCTATCTCGCTCATGACGCGGACGACGGCGCCGAAGCCGGGATGTTGACCGTTGCGCAACTCGAATCCCTCTCGCTCTATTGCGACGCTCGCGCGGCGCTGCTACAGGTCCAGCCCGATACGCGTATCGAGCGTTATCAGACCGTCATCAAGATGATTGATCTGATGGTCACGGATCTTGTCACCAATATCGATCGTGAGATTTCGCGCGCGTGTATAACCAACATTGATAGGATTCGTCAGGCGGGTAGGGCGCTTGCGAGTTTCGGCCCTTCGATGGATGAGCAGGTCGCCGAAGTGAAGCGCTTCATGCGCGATCACCTCTATCGTCATCCGAGGGTTATTGCTATGACCGAACGAGCGGCCCGCGTGATCACGCGTTTGTTTGAGGCCTATCTCGCCGATCCCTCCCTGATGCCTCAGCACGTGACGGCTCGCATCGAACAGGAGCGAGAGCCGATTCCACGGGTAGTTGCCGATTATATTGCCGGAATGACCGATCGTTTTGCCCTCGACGAATGCCGCCGTCTTACCGGAACCGAGTTGCCGGATTGAAAAAGGTGGGGCGCAAAAAGTAGTAATGATGAAGCGCCTTACCCAACAACGCAAAATTACCATCTTCCGCGATGACCACATCGGCGATCCCCTTGGCGCGATCTTCCTCGACCAAACCGTCGAAAGCGAAGACCGTATTATGGACCTATTACGTGATTATCTCGGTAGGCGCGCGCGGATTTTACGCGCCGACCTGACGCGCGATAAAATTGAAGTAATACTTGAGATTCAGGCGATGACCGACGAAGCGCAGCGCCTCGCCGCAGCCGCGGAAAACCTCAAAATTAAAGGTGCTCCGCGCAATGCGCTTGATCTCTTCCGCGAAGCTCTGGCGCTCGATCCTCTCAATCAGGTTGCGACTACCGGAATAGGCGTGCTGCTGGCTGACCTCGGTCGCCACGATGAAGCTTTCGCGATTCTCAAGCGGGCCCATGAATATGGTCCCGAAAACGCTGATCTCCTGTATGCGTTGGGTCAAGTTGCGCTCGTCCTCGACCGCAATGCGAGCGCCATCGTTTATCTGGAGCGCGCCTTCCAGCTCGCTCCAAGTCATTTCGGAGCGCGTCGTGTCTTAACCGATCTTGGCCGCAAGCCGAAGCCACCCGCCCGTACCCAGACCCAGCCATTGGCCGCCCGCCCGAGTAAGTCCGCTCTCGATTCCAAGCGCAGCTGACTCGCATTGGAGTCGTGCTCGGTAAATAGCTTTCTTGAAGCAAATTATCATCTAAGCGGAGCGAAGAATTTATCGCCTCTCACGCGTGATCTAATGCGCTATTTTCTTCCGATTCAGGGAAGCTGCCGAGATTCCCGTCGTCGGCTTCTCTCAAGGCATGCTTTCGTCAGAGACTTCGGCTCCTTCACCACATCGGCCACATCCCGAAATCCATCTGCTCCTGCATCGCCGCGTCCTGATTCATCGCCGCGGCCTGCTGCTCCTCCTGAGCGGTACGCTGCTGAATTCGGAGCGCTTCATACCGCTGGTAGTCTGCTTCGTTGCCGACGTACAGGCAATTGCATACCACCGGATCGGCGAACCAGTAGCGCGGATGATCATCCTTGAGGGTGTAGCGAACCTTCAGCGCCGTTCGGCTCTTCAGATCGTCGGCTTGCTCGGGCGTAGTCGCCGGACGCATCCGAAAGCCCGCCGCCGCGAGCATCGGCTCGATTCGATTCGCCCGCTGCTTCGGTGTCTCCGCACAAGCTGCTATGCCCACCGTCATTACAAGCGCAGCCATCCACATTCCAACTCGTCTCATCACAATTTCCTCGCAGACTTCTCCATGATCGCCGCTCGCTATCTTTCAACATCATTACAGGAATCAACAGATAATAGTGGCGCAGCGGCCCGCGCATCTCTATGATCGCTCGCTTATGAATGTCAAAAAACTGCTGATTTGGATCGCACTCGTCACGCTGTTAAGGATCCCCGCTCATATCAATTCTAGTTTACATAATATTTCTTATGCGAAGTTGCTGACGGGCATGTGATACAAACCTCAGATGCGCTCGCCGGTTCGGTTCCTTCCGACGCTCAGCTTAAAACCGCATTGCAAAAACGCCTTCTTGTGCCTGATCCCGCCCTGATGACCGTCGGGCCACCCTCTTCCGGTCCGATAAACGGCATGACTCAACGTAACATCAACGTCAGCAACGGCCAGGGCCAGAATCTCGAGCTTAAATACTTCACGACCGGCAACAGCGACAAAGGCATCCTCACGCATGACTTTGTAGTTTTCGACCCGGCCAATCCGTGGTCGCGCGCCGACGTCAAGCTGCTGCATCTTAATGATCGCGCGACGCTCGGCCCCGCCTCTGCCCCGGTCACGATCATCGAATTTGCCGATTTCGAATGCCCGTACTGCGCCCGCGCTTTCACCGAGATCGAAACGCTGGTCACCACGACCTACAAGGACAAAGTGCGATTGATCTGGAAGAACTTCCCGCTCGGCGTCCACGCCTGGGCGCAACAAGCCGCGATCGCCGCCGAATGCGCTCGCGAGCAGAATCCCGCGGCTTTCTGGACCTTCGCCCGTAACTTCTATCAGGATCAGAACGACATCACTCCGCAGAATCTGCGGGAACATGTCGATCAATATGCGAGTTCAGCCGGACTCGACGGCAAGGCGCTCAATGCGTGCGTGCTGAACGACGCCGCCGAGAAGAAAGTTGATCAGGACAAGGCTGATGGCGACGCGATCCACGTCAACTCGACACCGACTTTCCTCGTCAATGGCGTCGAAGTCGTCGGCCTCCCGACCAGCAACGTCTTTGATTTCGTGATCACGTCGCAGTTGCAGCAGGCCCAGAGTACCGCGAAAAAGTGATAACCTGTGCTGTGCCGCTTGAAAGACGTCGTCGAGTAACTGGTTTACTTACATTGCGATCTTTAGTTGTGTCATTTTGACCGGCAGATGACCGATTTCGCAACACTATCCTAGTCAAGTGAGACTGATCGAGTAATCCGAAAGATATATTATTGCCCGAAGCAGGACGGCCGAATTAAATCTTCTAACTGGAGATGCCAGATGAAGATTTTCTCGACTATCAGTTTACTGACTATTGCGGGTGTCGCGCTGATCGGCGCACTTAACAGCCTCGCCAGCGCCGCGATGACCGCGCAGGACTCGACCTCATCCAAGTTTGCGATTTGCTCTGGTCAAACCTACGCACTATGCGCCCTCGCCAGTTGCTTCGTGATGGACGGCGTCGCTTATTGTCAATGCGATGTGATGGACGGCGACAGCATCAGCCTGTCCGATCAGTTCGGTGATGGTGAGAACGTCTGTTCGGTAAATGCACAGGGCGTAGGGAATGGCTATATGGTCAGTACCTACAGTTTGCCTGATGCAGTTCTCGCGCCCAGCGGCAACGAGGCGCTATACACGTGTCCCGCAAGCACTTCGAATGGCGCCTATGCGCAGTGCGATGGTGGTTTGTGCTTTAACAGTACCCAGGGCGCATCATTTCCGGGGTTCAGTGCGTCACTCAGTGATAGCCAGATTATTTGCTCGTGTCCGATCACCGTGGCTGATCCCGCGACGGCCCAGGTTGGCTACCAAATCGCTGGTCCCTATCCCTGTCAGAAGTCCTTTTTCAAAAACTGTCATCGCGCCACTGCTAATAAGAAAACTGGCGCGCAGATCTATGTCGGTGCGCCGGCCGGCACTCCGCGGCTCCTGACGAGCCTGCTGAACGGAAGCGTCCCGCCGCTTAATCAATGCCTTCCGTAGCAACAACGAACGACCGGGCTTTTTGCGAGCACAAAACGGGTTGGGAGCATTCTGCTGAACTGGCTAATGTACTGGCGTCCAGTACGGAACGTGGCGGAAAGCTCTATCATGCAGTCAGTGATCAAAAACGTGTTAAGGATAAGGTTCAGCTAGGCGATGCGGTCTGGTTCGCCACGATCGAGGATCACGAGCTTATTCTGTTCGGACATATGTTAGTTGGGGCGAAGATATCGCAGTCCGCGGTAGAAAAGAAATTCGGAGAGGAAGTATGGTCAGGCGAATGCCATCTCATTCCAAAAGCTCCTGAGCGATACGTAAAATTTCTATTTCAGATTTGGCATTCAAGCTTCGCTTTGACAGTAAGCGGCGCCCACAACTTTCTGAAGGATATTCAGGACGGAATCTTCAGACAATGAGGAAGCTTACCGCTGAATCTGCAGCTCTGCTCCGCTGCATTTGGGATAAGGAGAAGAGCAAGCGGGCGCGACAGAAATCGTAGAGAAAAAGCGGCCAATATATGCAGGCCCAGTTACTTCTCAGAGGCTGTCGATTTCTTAACCGGCGTGCTCGGCATTGCACTCGCGCCCAGTTGCGCGAGCGCCTCGATTACTTCCGCGCGCTCCGGTGAATATGGATTCTCGCTTAGGAAATTTCGATACGCCGCGATCGCCCCAGTCTTATCTCCCGCCCGGACCATCACTCGGGCGGCGTTGCGCTCCGCCCTGCCCTTCTCCGGCCCATTGAGCGCCGCTGCCCGTTCATAGCTCTTGCGTGCTTCGGGATAATTCCTGAGATTCTCGTACACCACTCCGAGCTGCATCAGCGCCATCTCGCGAAACGCGGGACGATCCTCTTCGGATAAATATTGCTGAAGCGTATCGCGGGCTTGTGCATTCTCTTTCTGCGCCAATAATCCATTGGCGACATAAAACCGCGCGAGGCGGCCTAAGCTGGTATGCGGATGAGCCGCGGCGAGATCGGCGAATTCTCGGGTACCCGTCTTGTAGTCCCGACGATTGAAGCTGACGATTGCCTGATAGAACGACTCGGCCGCAGCTTGCTTTTGACGGTCGAGATAGAACCGCAATCCTACAATCGCGCCGATCAACACCAACAGCGCAATCACACCGAGGATTACGCGGCCGAGATTATGCGCAATCCACTCCCCGGCCTGATCGACAAAGCTGACAAATTCGTCGGGCTGGCGAAGTTCCTTGCGCGTGATGTGATGCGGACGAGTCGCCATCCAACCTTTGGTAGCCTGCGTGCTCCGGGCGTCGCGTTGCTCAGGTCGCCATCGCGATCGCGCGTCTGCTACATCTTGTACTTGAAATCTTCCGGCGACATCTTTTCGAGAATCTCGCCCCACTTATCACGCGAGACTCCCGCCAGATTCTGATCCGATACGCCCCCTTGCTCGCTCGCGTCGTGCAGTTCGCTCGACGATTCGAGTACCTGCTTGGCGACATAGATCGGCGATTTGGTCCGGAGCGCCAAGGAGATCGCGTCACTCGGCCGCGAGTCGATTTGCAGCGCCTTGCCGTCGCGCGTCCGCACCTCGATCCGCGCGAAATAGGTATTCTCCCGCAACTCCGTGATTTCGATTGACTCGACCGTCGCGCCGAGGTCGCCGAGCACGTTACACAGCAGATCATGCGTCATCGGACGCTGGGGCTTGATCCCCTCGATCTCGGTCGCCATCGACGCCGCCTCCAGCGGGCCGATCCAGATGGGCAGGTTGAGCTTGTTGTCCGGGTCCTTCATCACCACGATAGGCATCTTGGTGTTGGGATCAAGCGTCAAGCCGCCGACCACCATCAGGATAAAATCTTCTTTTGCTTCAGCCATGTTTGAACTCTGCCGAGTCAGGTATTTGAAGCCCAGACTCTGCCGAAGTGCGCGCCAATGTTTCGTCTTTATCTTGGACGAAACCCTCCCGACCGTCAATCTGACCTGCTGCGCAAAGCCTCGCGCCAGATGCTTTAACGCGGCACCAGCTGATCGATAACGCGATAGAGCTGGTTCAGATTGCGGCACTCCTCCACCAGGTCGCAGTGAACTGCGTACCGCTCCATTTCGCTGTCGCCAAATCCCCACGTGTTGCGACTTTCCGGATTAAGCCAAATGACCCGCCGCGCCCGCTGCTTGACTTCTTTCAGGCCCAATCATGCGGCAAATTATAGTTATTGCGCGCATCGCCCAGCACAATTACGGTCGTGCGTTTGTTGATCGCGCCCATATGATCGGCGGCGAAATTACGGAACGCACGGCCAAAATCCGAATGAGCATAGACATTGATAATATCGCCCTTCAGCGCCACGTCCAACGCTTCCTTCACATCATTGGTGCGAAAATGTTCGGTCACTTCCCCGATATCCGACACGAACACGAAGCTGCGCACCCGCGAATACAGGTCTTGCAGCGAATAGACGAATTGCAGCATGAAGCGCGACGCATTGCGCACCGAATCCGATACGTCGCACATAATCAATATCTGCGGCTTCTCGCGCTTGCGTCGCTCGAAGAACAGCTTGAACGGCACGCCGCCATTGACCAGGTTCTTGCGCAAAGTCCGCTTGATATCGAAGCGCCCCTTCTTCATCCGTTTGCGCCGCACCGCGATTATATTCTTGAGCCGCTGCGCCAGTCGCGTCACCGCCTCACGCATCTTCTCCAGCTCTTCATCGCTGAGATAATAGAAGCTCTTGTCGGCGAGCTGATTCATCCGCGCTTCTTCGCGCGATTTCATGTCGCGCTTCTCGCGCTCCTGCCGGACGTACTTGCGGATAATATCGTCGAGCATCTTGAGCCGCCGATCGAGATATTCCTCCATCTTGGCCCGCAGCGCCGATCCCATATCGAGCTTCGCCAGCTCCTCGCGCAGCTCCTTGATCTCCTGTTCGAGTTTGTCAAAGCCCAGCGCTCGCGCCAGCGCCCGCGCAAAATAATTCTCCTCGATCGTGCGCTGGATGCCCTGCATGCGGACCGCCCGCGCCGCCTCGCGCATCATCCGCTCGAGCTGCCCGTCACGATTCTGCAGCAACTCTTTGGCGAGGTCCGACAGTTCCTGTCCATGCTGCTTGAGCATCTCCTCGACTTCGTCCAGGAACTCCTGAAAATCTTGGTCCGACATCGAGAGCGCGTCCTGCACGCCCTTGCTCGCACCCTTGATAATCTCGCCGAGTCCCGTGAAATAGACGTCGAACAACTCTTCAAAAACCGGAATCTCGTTGGCCCGCTTGATCATCGTCGCGCGCAGCGCCGCACGAAATAGCTCGCGCTCATTGAGTCCGGTCACCTCCGACGCGCTAATCGCGTCGAGCGTTTCCGCCAGCGACACCCGCACGCCATTCTGCCGCAGCAGATTCGCAAATTCGACCAGCTTGTCTTCCATCAGTTACACCGCCGGTTATGCCGCCCGCTTCCGGTGCGGCTGTGGCTAGTTTAGCAGGTCCTTGTCGCTCGCCGGTTTGCCCGACGGCGCCGGAGTCTCGGTCCCGCCGCGCCGTGTCCGCACGCGCCGCATATACTCCTTGAGCTCCTCCTGCGCCTTTCGCACATCGCCTTCGTACTTGACGATTGTATCCAGCGTCTCATCCACCAGCGCGCTATCGAGGCTCTGCACATTCAGCAGCGTCAGCGCTTTGACCCAATCGAGCGTCTCGCTGATCCCGGGCGTTTTCTTCAGATCGAGCTTGCGCAGCGATTGCACGAGCTGGACCACTTCCTCGGCCAGCTTCTCGGCTGCATCCGGAACCTTGATCTTAATAATCGCGAGTTCCTGCTCTTTATTCGGGAAATCGATATACAGATGCAGACAGCGCCGCTTGAGCGCATCAGACATTTCGCGCGCATTGTTCGAAGTCAGAACGACCAGCGGAATTTGCTTCGCCTTCATCGTGCCGATTTCAGGAACCGTGATCTGAAAATCAGATAAAAGCTCCAGCAGGAATGCTTCGAACTCCGCATCGGCCTTATCGATCTCGTCGATCAGCAGAACCACACGATTCTCGGAATTGATCGCTTTCATCAGTGGGCGCGGCAGCACAAAGCGCTCGGAGAAGAACACCTCGTCCTCCGCCGCGATCTTATCGACCGCCTGCGCCAGTCCCTGCGTCCCGACCAGCACCTCGCTAATCTTGTCCTTGAGAATCTGCGTATAGAGCAGTTGCTTGGCGTACTCCCACTCGTAGAGCGCCTTCCCTTCATCGAGCCCTTCATAGCACTGGAGCCGGATCATCTCGTGCCCCAGCGAAGCGGCCAGCACCTTGGCCAGATCGGTCTTGCCGACTCCCGCCGGCCCCTCGACCAGCACCGGCTTTTGCATCGCACTAGCCAAGTAAATAACGGTCGCGATTCGCCGACTTGCAATATAGTTATTTTTGGCGAATCGCTCGATTACCTCATCAATCGACTGGAACATTCAGCCTCCTCGCTGGCTGCGGAGGGCGATGCCTTCCGCGCAATCCTTGATCCCTTATCACGATGCGCCCGCACGGGGAAAGGCGCTCGACTCGCCGGAGTAGCCGCCTGCGATGTCGATTCTATGTAATTCCCGCGCATTCTTCCGCTTAGCCTTTACTTATATCCTCTCGCCTGAACCTTCCCCAATTAGGCGGCCTTATTGCACGCGCGACGTTTCACAGCTAACTTGCAGTTAATTCCGATCGCTATGGGTGGGTTGCGATGGTTGAGATAGACGAGCCGGACGGACAAATCCATGATCTCATTGATGAAGGTCACGCGCTACTCGAACGTCTCAAGAATTTGGAGAGTCAAGCTTCTGGCCTCACTTGGGAATCGGTCGTTGAGTTGCAAGAACTCGTTAATCGGATGCGCCACTTGCGGCCACCTAAGCCATTTCTCTCGAAAAGCGCGATAACATAATCCCGATTCGCTTTGCCGGCTCCTAACCCCGATTACTCCTTGCGCCACCTCTATATATGCAATTCCTCCGGCAGGAGCTTGCCTCTTTCGAACCGCGACCGCTCGAGTCCCGACGCGTCGAACTCGTCGTACGAACCCGTCGCGATTAGCTCCGCGATCGCCTGTCCTGCCCCATATGATTCCATTGCGCCACGCCCGCTGAACGAATGCGCTTCATAGACGCGCGGCTGCGCCCGTCCGATTATCGCACTTCGATCCGGACTCAGTTCGTATAATCCGGCCCATCCCGTGACGTGCCGCAGTCGCTCGCAGCAGCTCATCCGTGCATACATCCTCGGCCAGATCTCTTCCTCAAAGAACTTCTCACCCTCGTACTCAAAATGATGGCCCGGCGAGGTTTCCGGCGGCGAATAGCCGGCCAGAATATGCGTCCCCTCATGATGGAAATACAAACCCGACGTATCCACGATCATGCCGTAATCCGCCAGATTGGTCGCTCGACTGTCTACGATACAAATCTGCCGCCGCACCGCTTCACTGTAGTTTTTCAGCCCGAACAGCCGCTGGACGTTGTCCGACCACGCCCCCGCCGTGATCACGATCGCGCCCGCCCGCAACTCAATCAGCCGCCCGCATGCCGCCTCGCCTTCAGCGTCCTCGGTCAGCAGTCGCACTAATTCGTCATCGCTTAGCGCCCGCTCCGATTCCCAGCATTGCAGTCGAACCTCATCCGAATCGACCCCCGCCCCATGAACGAATAGATAGTCGAAATACTCAGTTCCCAACTCAATTGAACGCCGCCGGTAATGCTCCTTCAGCAGATTCGGATTGATCAGCCCATCCTCAGGCGAAAAAGTTGCGCCCGCAATCCCTTCAAGCCGATCGATCTCCGGCACCCGCTCATTCACTTGCTGCGCCGTCAATTCCTCTATTCGATGTCCCAACGATCGTTGCAACTCTAAATGCGACTGCGCCTTCGGCCAGGTCTCCGCGTCGTACAGCCACAGGTATCCTTTCTGCCGAAATCCCACTTCGTCGCGAATCGATTCGTAATATCTGAATCGATTGTCGGCACAACTGGATATTCACCGGCTGCCACCACGTCGCGCGCACCCCGCCCGCATTCTTCTCGCTCGAGCTCAGTCGCCCACTAAGATCGGCGTCCGCCACCGCGACTCGCAACCCGCGCTCGGCCAATCCCATCGCCGCCGCACTGCCGATTACTCCACCTCCAATCAGGATCACATCATAATAGCGTCTGCCCGTATCCACATTGACGATGCTATCAAACGTCATATCCGGCGCTAGCCGATTAACGCCAGTGCAAACATTCTGCGCCCTACATGTTTCTGTCAGTGCAAGTGCCGCAAAGAATCCTTCTACTGTATTCCTCATTCATTCTGAGACGAGTCTGCGAGCTATGGCTACCAACAGCCGAGCGCGCTGAGGGTCTATTCAACCCACCCGGCCCTTGTGCTTCATCCCCGATCTTTGGCAAATTCCCCCTGATGTGCACGCTTGCCATCTATTTCCAGCACTTCGCCGATTTCCCAGTGATCGTCGCCGCTAATCGCGACGAGTACCTCGCGCGCCCCGCCCTCCCGCCGACCATTCTTTGCGAGCATCCGACGATTGTCGGCGGCAAGGACCTCCGCGCCCAAGGCACTTGGCTCGGTCTTAACGAGCACGGCATCCTTGCCGGCCTCCTTAATCGGCGCAATGGCGACGCTGAGAACAACCCCAATCTGCGCTCGCGCGGATTACTTTGCCTCGACGTCCTTCGTCATAACACCGCGCGCCGCGCCGCCGATTTCGTCGCGAGCCAGCATGCCGACGAGTACAACCCATTCAACCTTTTGATCGCCGCGCGCGACGCCGCCTTCGTCGCCTACAACCGTTTCGGCAAGCTCGAGCTGATCGAGCTCCGCCCGGGTTTTCATCTGCTGACCAATATCGATATCGACGACTTCGAATGTCCCCGCATCAGCCGCTCGCACAATCGCTTCGCCGAGCTTGGCGCGCGTCCTGATTTCGCGGCGGACCCACTGATGCATCGCGATGAACTCGGCCGGCTCCTCGCCGATCATTCCACGCAGCTTGATCCGCGCTCAGGCCGTCCCAATTCGCTCTGTATGCACCTCGGCGACTATGGCACTCGATCATCGAGTCTGATCTTCATGGGCTGCGATGAGAATCAGATCGATCACTTCTTCGCCGCCGGCCCACCCTGCCTCACATCGTACGAACCCGCGATGGTCCCTTCGAGCTCAGTCACGACGCTCGCGCATTCACCACTTTGACCAACACTATTGGCTAAAAGTTGAAGGCTATGCCGACGCCCATCGGTACAACCGATTGTGCGGCATGAGGCCCGGCCGCGCTCGGCGCTGCCTCCGAGAAAACCTTGAAGCGGTTCGGATCGAGTTCATTGCGCCGATGCATCCATAGCAGCAGTTCGGTCGTCCCTACACCCAGCAACGCAGCGCCGACCACGTCGGAAAACCAATGCGCGTCATGCCCCATCCGGCCAAAACCGTCCAGCAGCGCCAGCGAATAGACCGGGGCGGCTACGTACCAATCATTATGGAAGTATTCGCTCACTCCCGCCGCCAACGCGAACATCGGCGTCACATCGCCCGACACGAACGATTGGCCACCATGAAAAAATCCGGTGTGGCTGCTGCTCTGTGATGGGCGCAAGCGCCCGAACGCGTCCTTGATCCCGATATCGAGTAGCGTCGCGATGCCCGGCCCCCATGCCCGCCGTCAGCGCATCTTCACGCGCGCGCGAATCGTTCTCATACAATCCGTAGCCGTAAAGCAACGCGGTCGCCCCCGCGACTGAGCCATAGCTGACGTTCTGCAGCAGGTCGGCGTCACTCGACGACATGCTCCGCAGATGGCTCCGCATGGTCTGGTCCAGCGCGAACGATCCACCCCATAGCGCCCCGGCTCCGCCCAGCACTAGATAGAACTGCGGCGAACGCAGCAGTTCGCCCGCCTGCTCAATATGAAGCGGAGCAGTGACCACATCGATCGCGTCATCCGCAGTATTGTTGACCAGGTATTTGAAATCCGACGCGAACTCGCCGCAATAGGTTGCGGGCGCCTGTGTCTGGGCGGAGGCTACCCTCCCGCCTGTTAGAAGCAAGAACTACAATCAGCAGAGACACCCGGGACAAATCTTCGCGCCTGGACCTGGTCATAATAAAATCCCACAGCGGATGGATCACGCTGATTGTTCCCGTTCGTATTTTCGAATTACTTTGCTTTCAGAAAAAGCTACTCAATGTCGAATCGGAATGAGTAAGACTTGCCTCAACAATGAGCCATTGCTGTCGCTATTTCGAGACAGCCATCAGACCATGCATCGGATGCTATCATTTCGCGCTTTGCATGAAAGCGTTTTCTTTCCGTCGGCCAGGAGAGATCATGCGATGATGGGCCGAAGCGTCTGTCAGTAGTCCGTCTCTTCGTCAAAGATCAATTTTCAGGAGCGTTCAATGGCGTCACGTATCGGATGGTTTTTCCTTGGTATCATTATTACTTTCGCGGCGCTGTTCATCGGTGGTTATCTGTTTTTGAAGTCGGGTGGGATCTCGATGGAGACTACGGCGAACCCGCTGCCTCTGGAAGCGGCGGTCGCGCATCTGGCGCTGCGCGCAAGTTTCGGAGCTGCCGCGAACCTGAAAAATCCCTTACCATTCACCGAGGTCAACCTCCTGATGGGCGCGCGCCAATTCAAAGCGCGCTGCGCCTTCTGTCACGGACTTCCAGGGCAGAAGCCCACGGACGCAGCCCTCGGCATGTTCCCCAAACCGCCGCAGCTTTTCGAGCACAAAGATATGGTGACGGATGATCCGGAAGGCGTGACCTACTGGAAGATAACGCACGGAATCCGGCTTTCAGGTATGCCCGGATTTGAAGGCAGCTTGTCCGCGACCGAGCGCTGGCAGATTACGATGTTAGTAGCGCACGCGGATAAGCTCTCTCCTGCCGTGCTCGCCGCGCTCAGCCGTTGAGCGTTTAGAGAACTCATCCGCGCCGGAACGATCTGATGCTCTCGTGAACTGCGATCTTTGCTTGCGCGCGCATCCTTTTAACCACCTTTGATAATGTCCGCAGTCCGCCTGTGTCCAGTTCGGAGCGGACGCAGCATCGTCACAGATTAATCTCTTGGCCGGTACTTGACTCGGAAACGCGTACGTCCGGCACGAGGAGGCCCGTCGCCACTCTCTCTTTATATGCAGACGATGCAACTCGCGCTCTGCTGTGCAGCAGACTACAGCTAGCCAAAATGCACATAATGGGCATAGCAGGATGACGATAACGTCCCCAATCCGAGGCTCCGCCCGGAAGGACCAAGTAGTAGCCCATAATAACCAAGACGATCAAAATGGCAGGTTCCCATCTGGGTGCCTTGAAAACCGTAATGCATGCACTAGAGAGGTATAAAAGCTGGAGTGCGAGGAGCGCCATGGTGCTCCATGCCAGCGCCTGGTCGAGCAATAGCCTTTTCACCGCCCCGCGCGGTCCATTATCGACCGCCGTCTCAAGCAGATCGTTCTGTTTAGGATAAAGATCGTAAAATCTAACGAATTCGGTCGAACCTGGATCAAAAACGCCGCGGATTACGCCTGCTAAATAGATGCGGCTGAAAGTCAACGGATTGTGGAAAAGGATGCGCAAAGCATCAGAGCGTTCATGCTCGAAAAGTTGCGCGACAGACTGGTTCTTCTGCTCTGGATGGGTTCGAAGATAGACGCGCAGATCATAACAGCCCATCCGATCCTGCATTTCGCGATTGGGTAGATGCTGCTTGGCGGCCAGGACCGATGCGGCGGTATTGCAATATATATCCTCGCTAAAAACTGACGAGAAGCCTGAGAAGTCTATTACCAGTCCTATTCCGAATGCGCCAAAGTCCAGTAAGCATGAAGGAAACTCCCAAAAAGGCGATTAGATGAGTCACGAGCCTTAACTTGTTCTTTTGAGCCGAAACTAGCGCCCAGACTGCCAGTCCGAGGGCGATCAAAAAAGGTAGAAAATAACCGGCTGGTCGCACGTAAACCGAGGCCGCCAAAGCGCCTGCGGACAGCAGCAGCTCAGTTATTGACTGTCGCTGCTTTAAGTATTTAACGAGATAGTACACTCCCATCATGAATACGGCAGTAAACAAAGTTTCGGTTGAGATAAGGCTCGAAAACAGGAGGGCGAGCGGTTCTATCGCATAGAGTGCGGCGGCCCCGAGGGAGAGCCGCTCATCTTCGAACAGGAGGTCCGCGATCCGATATACGATATATATGGTTAGGCAATTGAGCAGTATTTGCAGTGAGATCGTTGTAAGAATGAGATGCCTGGTCAGGATGCTCGCGGCGAGCAGTAAAGGATACCCAGGAGTTCGGAGAATTTCCGGCGCCGGCGCAACCGGCCAGTTCCAGACGCGGGCCTGCTCCGAGCCGTCAGAATAGAAGCGATGATGTGTGACGAGCTCTCTCGCCGACACGATGTATTGCACGCTGTCGCCGCCATAAAAAATTGTCGAATCGTGGGTATATACATAAGCTGACGCGGGCAGCAGAATCCGTAGAAATAATCCTAGCGCCAAAATATACCAAATTTTCGACGACACGTTTGGATTACCTCACTGTCGAAGCCGGCAATTCTCAGTAAGCGCCAAATCTGATCCGAGTTGCTTCGGCGGGCCGCTGACGCAGGTTGCTAGCAACCTTTACCGAGCTAGGTTTCCAGTCTTCAGTCTAGCAGTAAATCAGCGAATGCTTCTTCTAATCTGATCGCGCTGTGGAATGGATGTGAGGGAGCCGCTCCGCTCGATGTCGCTCAAGAGCTGCTTATCTCGAGCTCAAATTTGTGGAAGACACTATTAGTATGGTGTCTCGCAAGCGACTTGTTACTGCGAATCACCCGGCAGTCATTCTGAGGGAGTCTGCGAGCCCGAGCATATCCTAAGGAGGCGCAGCCGACAGAAATTTTGGCTGCTTCCAAAATCGGAATCTAATGCGTTAAATCGAGCATAAGAGGCCGCTGGATTCTTCGCTGCACTCGGAATGACTTTTAAGCTTAATTTAAGAACCAGACTAGTCCTTTGAGGTCGAATGAGTGCGAGTCTGCGAGCCGCATCAGAATGGTTAGGACTTGTGTCGCACGCCTTGCTCTCAAGCGAAACCGAAGGGCGAAGCGTTCAAAGAATTCATTGTGCAGAAAGTCTTCTTACGTCCTCCGCAGCACCGCCATCCATCGCCCATAACATCGCTCTATTGATTTTCCCATCGACAAATCAGCATACGCCGCGATCATCTCGAACATCCCCGATGCTCGCGCCGCCAGTTCCATCAGGGGCGGTGTCATATGCCGCACCGGGATAATGTCGCGCGTCACGACCTTCTCCGTCGGAAAGTGAATTCTGCACTCCAATTCATAAATTGAATGCATTCCTTCGTTCCACCTGATCGGCCGATAAAACTCCCGTATTTCCACTGCGGTCTGCCCTATCCTGACATTGCGCTCCCGCCACAGCTTCCGCCGCTTCACCAGCTCGACCCCATCATGACGATCGATATCGACGCAATAGATTCCACCGACGCCGCAGCGCTCGTCCGACAGACCTAAAGTGACACATTAGATTTCGATTGCTCTCGATTACCGGAAAAGTCTCCGACATGAAAAACGCCGCGTCTAACTGCTCCTGCGGAATCCGGAAACGCTCGATTCCTGCGCCGATAGAACTTCATTGTGCTTCCGTTCTTCTGCCCCGCCGCGATCATCGTCGGTGAGCGATCTATTCCCACAACGGTTATTCCCTCCTCGCTAGTATCTGCCCGTGCGGTGAGTCCCCACATGCGATATCGAGCACTCGCCGCACTGGCCGTCTCATATGTCGCCCCCAGACCTTCTTAAGAAAGCTCACCTCTTTCTCGATATCTCCCGGCCGCTCCAGATGGACCCGCCGAAAAATCTCCGGAAATTCGTAGATACTCCGTTCCATCCCCCTCGCAGCATAATCGGGACGGTCCCTTAAAGCTTGCTGGATATTGTTGCGATGCTAAGCTCGCGATCATCGAGCACTTAATCATCACAATGAGGCTGACTACCGCATGAGCAAGCCACTCGAAGGTATCCGCATCATCGAGATCGCCCAGGAAATCCAGGGTCCTTTCGCCGACTCTTTTCCTCAGCGATCTCGGCGCCGAAATCACCAAAGTCGAAAATCGCGAGACCGGCGACTTGAGTCGTTGGCTGCTCGCCCAATTGATTGGCGGCCCAAAAGTCAAAAACGCCAAGCTCTCCCACTATTTCATCGCGATGAACCGCGGAAAGCGCAGTATCACCATTGATCTGAAAAAGCCCGCCGGTGTCGAAGTCATTAAGCGGATGGCCAAATCCTATGACGTCCTTTTGACCAACTATCGTCCCGGCGTGCTCGACCGTCTCGGTCTCGGCTATGACGCGTTGCGTCAGCTCAACCCGAAAATCATCTTTGCTCAGGCCAGCTCATGGGGGCCGGTCGGACCGTGGGCGATGCGCCCCAGCCGTGACACGCTCGCGCAGGCCGCCAGCGGACTGATGTCGAAAACCGGGATGCCCGAAGACAATCCTCTTCCCGCCGGCGCGACTATCGCCGATCAGGCCGGCGCGCTCTCACTCGCCGGTGGCGTGCTCGCTGCCCTCTTCGCCCGCGAGCGCACCGGCGAGGGCCAGCGCATCGACGCCTCAATTTACGGCACAATGATCGCTGCGCAAGGCTTCGAGCTGAACTACACTTCACTTACTGGCGAGGAGCCGGGCAAAGCCGGTCGCGGCCATCCGTTCCTCCATGGCATCGTGGGCGCGTTCCGTACCAAAGATGGCTATGTTTGCATGATCGGCGTGGACGACGCGCGATGGCCCCGTTTCTGCCAAATCATGGGTATCGAGCATCTCCAGAACGATCCCGAATGCGATAACGTACATCGTCATTTCCACGGCGCAAAAATTGAAAAGGTGCTCGACGGCGTCTTCCCGAGTAAAACTACCGCCGAATGGCTCAAGCTGCTCAATGAGGCCGACATCCTGATCACCGATGTTGCCGACTATCATCAGGTCCTTTCCAGTGAGCAGGCCCGCATCAACGGCTATCTCCTCGATATGGACCATCCGGCTGCGGGTAAAATCACGGTCACGGGATGCCCTGTGACGCTTAATGGCGAAATCACCCACGATGCTGCTCCGCCGCCAGAGCACGGCCAGCACACCGAGGAAATCCTGCTCGAATTGGGCTATTCATGGGAAGAAATCGGCATGTTACGTGATACTAAAGTGCTCTGATTTCTAAGCTAATGTTAAGGATGAAGCTCTTGGCGGGACTGACGGATGGATCAATCAAAAGGTCCACCGCACGATGACCCCGCGCGGCGTAAACAACATCATACGATTATACGGGGTGCCCGCGCCTGCCTTCGCGCAGCATCTGTTCTCATCAGACATGCTATTCGACATCGATGCCGAAGTGGATATGACTCTGCCCAGCAATTTTGTCATCCATTTTCAGACCTTTACACCCGGTACGAATATTGACGGGCCTTCCAATGGTCAGTTGATACTTGATAGCTATTCATCACAGGCAGTGACTCCCGTGGACGAGGATACTTGTGAGTATTACTATTCATGGGGCAGCAGCAAAGCGACTGATCGACCCGGTTTGAGCGATATGCTGTTTGAAGCAGTCGATGCTGCCTTCCGTGAAGATCGCACTGTGCTCGAAGCGCAGCATCGCAATGTCAAGGAGCGGCCCAACGGCAACAAAGTAAATATTGTGCATGACGGCGGGCCCGAGATGCTGTTGCGGCTGCTCGATAAGCTTATCGCGGAAGAAATGGCTGAGGCTGAGCGCGGGGCGTCGCCGGTAAGACTGGCGGCGGTTTCGAATTAGTTCCGATTGCATTTTCAGCCACAATAGGTTTGAAGTTATCTTATCTCTAACTCGCGGAGGAACACGGTCATGGCAAAATACACATTTGTAGTTCTGACTAATCCAACACCAGGCAAAGATGCCGAGTTCAATCGATGGTACAACGAACAGCATATCCCTGATGTGCTGAACGCCTCCGGCTTCGTCTGCGCCCAACGCTTCCGCCTGGCCGAGACCCAGGCCGGGCCGAAAGCCGACAAGTCCTATGAATATCTCGCCCTCTACGAGATCGAGACCGACGATCTCGCTGCATCACTCAAGGACCTGCAATCGCGCGGAGGCACCCCCGATATGGTTATGAGCGACGCCATTGATCTCAAAGGCGCGAACGCCCGGATCTTTGAACCGGTCGCCGAGAAGGTACACGCCAAAGATGTCGCGCGTCCCCGTCGCGCCGCCTGATCCCTTTTTCTGATCACCCAGCCCAGGCCGGACGCTTTCACTGCGTCCGGCCTGAGTTGATCGACTCCCGCGCTGCCTCTCTCCTGCTGAACCCTGTCCCGCTATAATCGTTCCAATGAAGGTATTGGTGATCGGGAAAGGCGCGCGCGAGCATGCGCTCTGCTGGCGTCTCAACCAGAGCCCTTCTGTATGGGGCATCTTCTGCGCGGGCGGAAATCCGGGGATTAACCGGCTCGCGAAGCCGGTCCCGATTTCACCCGCCGATCTTCCTGCCATCGCCGACTTTGTCGAGCGCGAAAAGATCGATCTCACCATGGTCGGACCCGAAGACCCGCTGGCGCTTGGGATCGTGGACGAGTTTCGCGCCCGCGGACTCGCGATCTTCGGACCGTCGCGCGCCGCGGCCCAGCTCGAAACCAGCAAGGCCTTCGCGAAATCGGTGATGCGCACTGCGGGCGTCGCAACCGCTGACGGACAAGCCTTCGATTCTGTCGGACCGGCATTAGACTACGTCCAGCAACATCCCGGTCCGTTAGTAGTCAAAGCCGACGGCCTCGCACTCGGTAAAGGCGTCACCGTTTGCGACGATGCTACGCAGGCGCGCGAAGCAGTGCTCGACGCGCTCGAACGAAAACGCTTCGGCGAGGCGGGCGCAAAGATCGTCATTGAGGAACGGCTTGCAGGCGAGGAGCTGTCATTCTTCGCCCTATGCGACGGTGTCGATGCAGTTCCTTTCGGTGTCGTGCAGGACCATAAGGCCGTCTTCGACGGCGATCGCGGTCCCAACACCGGCGGGATGGGCGCGTACTCGCCGGTGCCGCGCTTCGACGCTGCCTTCGAAGAAAGGATCATGCGCGAAGTAATCCGGCCTGTGCTGGCCGAGATGGCGAATCGCGGGACGCCTTTTAGCGGCGTTCTGTTCGCTGGACTAATAGTTGATGGCGAGCACATCCGCGTGCTCGAATTCAACGTCCGCTTCGGCGATCCTGAGTGCGAGACCCTGATGATGCGGTTCGACGGCGATCTCGGTGCGATCTTGCTGGCCGCGACTAACGGCAAGCTGCGTGATTTCCCGGTAAAACTCTCGAAGCGAAGCGCGGTTTCCGTGATGCTCACTTCCGGCGGATATCCCGGCGATTATCGTAAAGGACTTGCTATTAAGGGATTGGAAAAGATCGACGGCAGTGAACCCTCGGCCCTTAAAACTCAATGGGCGCTCCACAAAACGCGGGTGAAAATTTTTCATGCCGGGACTGCTTTAGACAATACTGGCCGATTGGTCACCGATGGCGGCCGGGTACTTGCCGTGACCGCGAGTTCGGAGACTCTCGAACGGGCGCTCACTGCCGCTTATCAGACCGCCGATCTGATTCAGTTCGAGGGCAAGCACTTGCGCCGCGATATCGGCCATCATGCAATCGAGCGTTCCCATGCCCGCTGAGACTCATCCGAAGCTTGGTGCGGCGCTCGATGCATTACGCACCGGAAACTTAGTGATTTACCCGACTGAGACTTTCTATGGAATTGCGGCCGATATTGAATGCGCTGAAGCGCTCGACCGCCTTTCAGCTTTGAAAGAGCGCGACACCGTGAGTCCTTTTGCTCTGATCGCAGCGGACGTCGGATCGGCTTTCGCTTTGGCCCGCGAGGTCCCATCCCTTGCCCACTGTTTCGCGGAGGCGTTCTGGCCGGGGCCGCTTACAATGATCTTGCCGGCACGCTCCGGCCTGCATGACTCAATCACTGGTCCCGCAGGCGTCGGGGTGCGAGTTTCGCCGCACCCCATTGCACGTGCGTTGGCCCGTGGACTCGGAAGGCCAATTACAGCAACCAGCGCCAACCTGAAAGGCCGTCCGCCTGTACATACCGCTTCAGAGCTCGATCCGGCGCTCAAATCGATGATCAAACTGATCCTCGAAGATGATGAGATGCGTGGTGATCTTCCTTCGACTGTCGTCGAGGTTCGCGGCGACAGTTACCGGATTGCACGGTCGGGAGCGATTAATAAATCCATGCTTGCCGCCGCGATACAAGTTCGCTTGTGAGCACGCTTATGCATCGGATCGAGCCCTTCACAGCTCTTACTTACAACACTGCAAAAATTGGCTCGCTTAATCAGGTCGTCGCACCGCCTTATGACCTGATCGACAAGAAGTTGCAAGAGGAGCTTTACGCGCGGAGTCCCTACAATGTGACCCTGCTAGAGCTTAATCGCGATCCCGATCCCTATACGTCCGCCGCTGACATACTACACGCATGGCGCACCAACAATATCCTGAAGCGTAGCGAGAGGCCGGCCCTGTATCATTACACGCAAACTTTCGAGCACGATGGACTGCTTAGAACCCGAACCGGAATCGTCGCGCGTGTGCGTCTGGAGGAGTTCAGCACCGGGCGCATTCTCCCCCATGAGCGAACCTTCCCGAAGGCGAAAGAAGATCGGTTGCGGCTGCTCGAAGCAACCAACGTCAATCTCAGCTCGATCTTCGGACTATATCCGTCTGACGACCGGTCCCTTATGAATCTGTTAGTCGAGGTCGCCAAGCGAACGCCGTCGATTGCGGCGCTCGACAGCCTTGGAATCCAGAACGAAATCCGCATAATCGATCGTCCTGAGGAGATCGTAACTATCCAGCGGGCTCTGGAAACGCCTCGCATCCTGATTGCCGACGGGCACCATCGCTACGAGACCGCGCTGGAATATCGGCGTCTGCGCGCTCGCTCCGTCCCGTCCACAATGCGGCAGCCCTTTGACTATGTGATGATGACCCTCGTTGCCTTTGACGATCCCGGGCTGGTCATTCTCCCGACTCATCGGATTGCGCGGCGACTCTCGCCTGCGGCGCTCGCTTCTTTCGAGGATAGTTGCCGGCGCGATTTCGAGTCGAGGAATTTGAAGATCCCGACGCGTTTTTTGCAGGCGGTGACTGAACGTGGTCAGGGCGCGCTCGGTGTGAGTCTCGCGAACAGCCTAAATTCAGGCTGTTGACGCTGCACGCGACGACCGATTTGTCGGCTGTTGATAGCCGATGTACCTGCTGCGGTTCGCGAACTGGACGTCTCGGTACTGCACTCGCTGATCTTTGATCGAATCTTCGGGCTCAAGCCCGACGAAATCCGCGCTGGCGGGAATCTCGAATATGCGATCGACGCGCAGTTGGCGCTTGCGGAAGTCGCGTCCGGCTGCGGCCGCCGGCGCGTTCCTGATGAATGCGCCGACCGTTCACGATATCGAGCGCGTCACCGCCGCCGGCGCGACCATGCCGGAGAAATCGACCTATTTTTTCCGAAGCTGCTCACCGGATTGCTGATGAATCCGCTCGAAGAGTGACCCGCGCCTTAATTATAGAAGAAAGCGGAATTCCTCGCATCAGACTAGAGGCTGCTCAAAAAATCAACGCTAACATCCAGTCGCCTCGTAATTGAAGTGGAGCTTCGGCGATCCCGGCGACGGCGCGAATCCCCATACGGGCGTGATCAGCACGGCGATCTTTATGGCACAATCTTAAATGGTAGAACCAGAGGTATTCCCGCTCCTATTTTAGATGCCTCTCGCAGGCTCCTCTGAGAGGCATACGGCAGACTGCCTGCTAGGTTTCCTATGACGCGACTCGTTATTTGGGTCGCGCGTCGCAGACTCCGCTGCCCCTTGCACTCGTTCTGCTCACTGCATTTCGTCCAGCGGCGCGGCAGCCACGCTCCGCTAGTGTTAATGCGGGAACTCACGAGCACCTTGGCGCGGCTGCCCGGGCGGCGCAGCGCTTGGAACATCTCCGGTACCTGCTCGACCGGAATTATATCCGTCACCATCGGTTGGGGTTTGATCTGCCCGCTGGCGAGCGCCTTGATGGTTTCGTCGAAATCGCTCGGATCATAGCCCAAAACGAAATTAACGCTGACTTCCTTGAAGATGCATTTGACCGGCGTGATTTGGTCCGGCTCCATGCAGACGCCGACTACCACGACCTGTCCGCGCGGGCCGACCATCTCGATTGCATTGTCGAGCGTGCCTTTGACGCCGATACATTCGAAGATCAATTCGGGGCTGCGTCCGGTCATCTCGCGAACTTTCTCCGCCGGATTCTGATCGTTGGGATTGAGCACCACGTCAGCACCGAGTTTGCGAGCGAGTTCGGCTCGGCCTTCGGCTAGTTCGGAGACAACGACGGTAGCACCCTTCCCCTTTGCCCAAGTCAGCGTCGCGAGTCCGATCGGCCCCGCTCCCATGACGATCGCGGTTTCGCCCGGTTTGACGCCCGAACGCTTCACGGCATGCAATCCGACCGAAAGCGGTTCGACCAATGCGCCATCGCGCGACGATACGTTGTCCGGCAGCTTGAACAAGCCGGTGCTCGCGCACGCGACGAACTCGGCGTAAGCGCCGGGAAGTTGGCCGAGACCGAGCCCGCGAAGCTTGTGGCAGTGGATTTCCATCCCGCGCTGGCATCGCTCGCACTCACCGCACATCACGAAGGGTAATCCCGCGACGCGCTGACCGAGCGTGAAGTCGCTGACGCCGCGGCCGAGCTCGATGATCTCGCCGCAGAATTCGTGGCCCATGATCGAATCGGGAGGCATCCCGAAGCCATACTGACAAGCGTGGAGGTCGGAGCCGCAGATGCCGCAGTTGTGGACTTTAAGGACGACCTCGCCGGGCACCGGCTTTGGGGCTTGGCGCGTCGATGATGCCCATCTGGTTTTGCTGCTTGAAGGCCGCGGCTTTCATATCGGTTTGTCTCCCAACTTTGGCTTGCCTAATTTCATAAATTTGTCCCGCGACTCCCTCTTCAAGTCATTCTGAGGGAGTCTGCGACCGAAGAATCTCGCGTTCCAGAACTGATTGCTGTGTACTGCTTCAGTTGAAGCTCAGTGCGTCGCTGTCTTTCTGCTGGACCAGCTCGATCTTGTAGCCGTTGGGATCCTCGATGAAGGCGATTTCGGGGCCGCCGAACTTCATCGGGCCGGGTTCGCGCACAACATTGACGCCTTGCTTCTTGAGATCGGCGCATTTCTTGTAGATATCATCGACGCTGATCGCGAGATGGCCGAAGGCGGTGCCCTGGTCATAGCCCTGCTTGCCCCAATTATGAGTGAGCTCAATTACAGCGCCGTCCTTCTCCTCGTCATAGCCGATAAAGGCCAGGGTGAACTCGCCGTTGGGGAAGTCCCGCTTACGCAGCAGCTTCATGCCCAGCCCATCGCAATAGAACTTGAGGAGTTTGTCGAGATCGTTGACGCGGATCATCGTGTGCAGCAGTCGCACTCCGAACTTGTATGGCCTCCCAATCATTCGGATCAACCATCCCGCTACTCGACCGTCGTCGATTTGGCGGCTTTCAATCGCGAGTTGGCTCGCCGGCAGGGATGCATACCGTTGTCTCATTCTGACACTCCGATATGGAATTGCTAAGTCAGTTTGAATTCTCTACCGATTGTTTTGGGCGAACGCGACTGGATTTCAATTACAGCGACGAGGATGAGGCGTTTCGGCAGGAGTTTCGAGCCTGGCTGGAGCAGAACGCGCCGAGCGAGCCGCTGCAAAACCTCGCTGGCGTGTTCGAACAGGATGACGAAGACTGGCGGCGCAAGCTCGGATGGTTTCGCAAGCTCGCCTCGGGCGGCTGGACCTGCGTCGATTGGCCGAAGGAATTCGGCGGACGCGGTCTGAGTATCCTCAGGACGATCATCTATCACGAGGAGTTGCAGCGGGCGGACGCTCCCCTGCCCTTTATCGGATCGGGACCGTCGCTGGTCGGGCCGACGCTGATGCAATGGGGGACCGACGAGCAAAAGAAGCGATTCATCCCGAAGATCGTTAATGGCGAAGAAATCTGGTGTCAAGGATATTCCGAGCCGAACTCGGGATCCGATCTCGCGTCGTTGCAAACCAAAGCGGTCGAAGAGGGGGACTATTTTCGCATCAACGGGCAGAAGATCTGGACGTCGCAGGCGCAATACGCAGACTGGGCGTTCGTCCTGTGCCGGACTGATCCGGAAGCCCCGAAACATCGCGGCATCAGCTATCTCCTGGTCGATATGAAGACGCCAGGGATCACGGTGCGGCCGCTGGTTCAGATGAGCGGATCACGGGTTTCAACGAAGTGTTCTTCGATGACGTGCGGACGCCGAAGAAGTTGCTGGTGGGCGAAAAGAACCAGGGCTGGCAGGTGGCGATCACGACGCTGATGTTTGAGCGGGGGATCGGCGGCGGCGGTCAGCCGTTGATCGCGGTGATCGAGGAACTCGCGGAACTAGCGCGGCAGATCGGCCGCAATGGCGGCACGGCGTGGGACGACACCAGCGTCCGGCAGCGAATCGCGCAATTCAAATGCGAAGCCGAGGCGCTCCGATATACGAATCTGCGCAACTTGACGAGGCGCCTCAAGGGGCTGCCGCCGGGAGCAGAGGGTTCGATCATGAAACTTTGCGCGAGTGAGCTGAATCTTCAGATTGAGCTGTTCGCGATGGAGTTGCTGGGACCGTACAGCCAGTTCGAGCATCTCGCACCGAAAGCGATCGACGAGGGCCGCTGGTCGTACCGGATGCTCAGTGCGCGCGGCGGCACTATCGCGGCAGGGCACCAATCAGATTCAGCACAATATTATCGGTGAGCGGGTGCTGGGATTGCCGAAAGGGTAAACTCGCATATGCGTCACCGAGAACCGCGAAATCGGTTCAGACTCTCGGGATTGATCAGATCGGGGGCGGTCCAGCCGTCGAGATCATATTCGGCCATGAAGCTCTCGACGAAGCCTTTGACGTAAGCCGCGTCGCCAGTTGCGATCGCGGTTGGCAGATTCTCGAGACGGATATTCTCGTAATTGCCGGCGTAGTTGCGTTCGTAAAGTTCGTGGCGACCGCCGAACTCGCTGCCGACGGCATCCCAGAGGAGTTTGAGGAGCTTGACTCGCTCAACCGCGTCATAACCGTTCGAGCCGCGCAGATATTTATCGAGATAGGGGCGCAGCTCGGGAGTTTTGAAATCGACGGCGTGAGAATTGAGATAAATCAGCCCGCTGGAGATAGTCTGCTCGGCGATTTCCTTGACGCGCGGATAGGCGATCGTCGCGAGAAAGCGGTACGCCATTCCGTAATTCGTATTGGGCTGGACGGCGCCATTAACCCACGCGTCGGGTGACTTGACCATCGCGTCGGAAAGGCCCCAGAAGATGTTGCGCCAGGCAAGAACTTCGCCGACCTGTACCTGCGCCGCGCGCCCATCAATTGAGCCGATCGCTTCGGCGGCCTTCAGGATCAGACCGGCAAGAAAGTCGAGCTTGACGGCCAGCCGGGTACATCCGTGGAGGGTGAAGCGCGGGATGAAGCCGGAGCGTGGGAAGAAACCATTGGCTTTCTCGAGATCGCGATAGACGAAGAGGTTCTCCCAAGGTACCAACACTTTATCGAGTATGAAAATCGCGTCGTTCTCATCGACGCGCGACGAGAGCGGATAATCGAACGGGCTGCCGACCGTCGCGGCGTTCATCTCGTACGAGGTGCGGCAGATGAGCTTCACGCCGGGACTGTCCATCGGGATCATCGCGAAGAGCGCCATCTCGGGAAGGCCCAGCGGGGTCGGTCCATAGAAGCCAATGAAATTGTGATGCGTCAGCGCCGAGCCGGTCGCGACGACCTTCGCCCCGCTAACGATTACGCCCGCGTCGGTCTCCTTTTCGACGCGCACGTACACATCGGTCACGTCGTCGGCCGGCCGGCTCTTATCGACGGGCGGGTTGATAATCGCGTGGTTGAGGAAGAGGCAGCGCTCCTGCGCTTTGCGATACCAATTCAAAGCATTGGCCTCGTAAGGATGATAGAAATCCGTGTTCGCGCCTAGTGTTCCGGTCAGACTGGCTTTATAGTCGGGCGAGCGCCCCATCCATCCGTAGGAGATGCGCGCCCATTCGACGATCGCGTCGCGGCTGCCGACGAGTTCCTCGACGCTCGATGGAACCTTGTAAAATTTGTGAGTAAAACCGCCGTTGCCGGTATCGGTCGGGGCAATCAGGCGTGGTTGCCGAGCAGGATCGTGGAGCGCGTCGTACATGCGGGCGAGCATCCGCGCAGAGTTGCGAAAGGCAGGATGCGCGGTGACGTCCTTGACGCGCTCGCCGTAAATCCAGACCTCGCGCGAATCGTGGAGGCTGTCGAGGAATTCAGCGCCGGTGAAGGGGCGAATCGAGTTCACTCGCTCGTTTCGATCAGAGTCAGTTTGCTGATTCATTTAGCGCCTCCGGCACAAGCTTTGATGGTCGTGCACAGACCTTCGCGCTGAGTGCTGGTTGTAATTACAATACTGGTCAAAGGCCGCCAATGGGTTCGCTCAGCCTATTGGCGTAAATGGAGAATAGATGGATTTCACTTACAGCGAAGAGGCCGAGGCGTTCCGGCGCGAATTCAGAGCGTGGCTCGATAAGAATCGGCCCGAGCGGAGCGCGACCGACGATCAGATCGGCGAGTTTATGGATGCAGGCAGCGACGGCTGGCAGCGCCATCTCAAATGGCACCGCAAAATGCATTCGGGCGGATGGGTCGGAATCACCTGGCCGAAGGAATATGGCGGACGCGGTGCGACGCTCGAGCAGAGTATCGTATTCGGCGAAGAGTTAGGCCGGATTAAAGCACCGACTCTCGTGAATGGCCTTGGGATCGCGTTGGTCGGACCGACTCTGATGCACTGGGCGACCGAAGAACAAAAGAAACGCTATATACCGAAAATTCTCTCAGCAGAGGAGATTTGGTGTCAGGGCTATTCGGAGCCGAACGCGGGATCGGATGTCGCGTCGTTGCAAACTCGCGCCGTCGAAGACGGGGACGATTTCATCGTAAATGGACAAAAAGTGTGGACCTCCGGGGCGCATCACGCAGATATGTGCATCCTGCTGGCGCGCACTGATCCTATTGCGCCGAAGCACAAGGGAATCTCGTATTTACTGGTCGATATGCACAGTCCAGGCGTGACAGTTAAGCCGCTCGTCCAGATGACAGGTGATCGAGGGTTCAACGAGGTCTTCTTCGAGGATGTTCGGGTACCGAAGAAGAACTTGGTGGGTGAAAAGAATCAAGGCTGGCAAGTCGCCGTCACGACCTTGATGTTCGAGCGGAGCAGCATCGGAGCGGGATCGGCACGCGACACGTCGGCGGCGGTCAAGGAACTCGCGGCATTGGCGAAACGGTTGCCGCGCGAGCGTGGAACAGCATGGGACGATACCAGCGTCCGTCAACAGATCGCGCAATTCGCCTGTGATGCAGCAGCTTTACGTTATACGAACCTCCGACAACTGACTCGCCGCTTAAAGGGATTACCACCCGGTCCGGAAGGCTCCGGGGCCAAGCTCGCGGTCAGCGACTTGATCTTGCGCAGCGCGAAGTTCGCGATGGAGTTACTTGGTCCCTACAGCCAAATCGAGCAGGACGCCGCGTTTGCGCTCGATAGTGGAAAATGGAGTTATCGGATGCTCGCTTCGCGTACGATGACGATTGCAGGAGGCACGAGTGAAATCCAGCGCAATATTATCGGGGAGCGCGTGCTTGGACTGCCGAAGGGATAGGCGAATATCCCAGCCGCACTCCGCGGCTGGTCAGAAAATAGTGACTTGGGACTGATGAATAAATTTATTGTCGGCGGCGTCGAATTAAATGAGAACGGTAGCTTCCCCTACGTTCTCCGGTTGCTTGCTCCTCCCTGCAACCGTATGGCCGCTTGCGCCAGACAAGCGGTCGCTAAAGCGGGCGTTGATTGAGAATCCCCCCTCCTTCAATTGCCCGCTTTTTTATTGAATCTAATCTCTTCCTTTCAAGAATAAGAGCTCGACAATAGAGGCAGTGCTTGACACCGCGTGCGCGCGTCGGCATCGTTCAATGCTCGATGGTCTGGATGCGCAGATGTGTGGTGTTGGGGCCAGTAGTGTCCTTCGTGGCGGCGGCGCTATTGCTGAGCTGTGGTGGAGGCAGCAGTACAACGACTACTGGCAATGGATTGCCGGTTTCGCTGATGAGCATCGTGATTTGTGCGGGGCCGCCGCCAACATTGACCCCGACACCGTCGCCGACGCACACCCATACTCCGACACGAACTCCGACGCCGAGTTGCTCGCCGATTCTGGCCACTTCCGTCGCCACTCCGCCTGGTGCGAATAGTTTACTATTCAATGTTCAAGGAGAGTTTTCGCAGACTTCCAAGAGCAAAAAATTCTTCAATGATGAGACTGGGAGCTGCTCCTTAGTCTGGAATGTACAACCCCCGGGACCGCTAACAAGTAACGCTCAACCTTGCAAACCGGTGACGGTTAATTCCGGCGAATTCCTCGGGACCAGCGTCGGATGCGCCTGTGTAACCGCGCAGATCGGGCAGCTCATCACGAACACGGTTACAGTTGCGGTCGGTCAAGATGATTCGGCATGTACGAATTTCTGTCCCACCCCAACATCGACGCCGACCAACACACCTTAAGGGATGCGTCTCTTTAGGTATTTTGGGCGGCTTAATTTCTGTTGATAATCGGTTACGATATCATTACTGCGATTTG
The DNA here is from genome assembly GCA_963831065.1 of uncultured Pseudomonadota bacterium. Taxonomy (GTDB): domain Bacteria; phylum Desulfobacterota; class Binatia; order Binatales; family Binataceae; genus JAJPHI01. The sequence continues at coordinate 75,438 of CAWHOQ010000020.1, read as the reverse complement.
ACATCGCCCAAGTTGCCGAAATAACCTCGCTGCCGAAGACCTTCAGCTACAGATGGAAAAGGAAGCTCGCCGCGAACAGGTGCTGCGCCATGCCAAGCGGATTTTCGCCCGCAAAGGCTACCATCAGACCAATATCTCGGACATTATTTCGCGCGCGCGAATCGCGCGGGGAACCTTTTATCTGTATTTCGAGAACAAGCGCGAGCTTTTTGAGGAGCTGCTGGCTCAAGTGCTTGGCGAGTTACGTTTGCGCATCCAGCGACTACGGCTGGGCCCCGGTGAACCGAATCCGATCGAGCAGCTTCGTGCGAATCTCCGGCGCGTGCTTGCTTTAGTGTTGGCCGAGCGCGATCTGACGGACATCCTGCTCAATCACTCGATGGGCTTCGATCGCGAGCTAGACGCGCGGATTATTGATTTTTACGAGCGCGTAGTCGATCAGATACAGCGCTCGCTGGATTTAGGGATCGAGATGGGACTGGTACGCCGCTGCGATACTCGCGTCGCGGCTTGCTGCATCCTCGGCGGAATCAAGGAAGTTGTCGCGCAGGCCTCGCGCGCGCGGCGGCGGGATATCGCGCGGCTCGCCGAGGAGATTCTCGACTTCGGTTTGCGAGGGGTCGCGCGTCCCGAATTAATTGCGGAAATCTTGAATGAATCCTCCATGAAAGGCGCTTTTTTGCCGCGTGAACTAGACTGACATGTCAGTACATCGAACTGCAAAATCCCGCACCGGGCGGGCCGTGTCAAAGGGCGCGGCATTTTACGATCTCGACGGAACGTTAGTCGGGCTGAACCTGCTGCATACGGCGCTCTATCTATTCGCCAATCTTGGCGAATGGAGTGGCCGTATCAGCTATCTGCTTAATTTCGCAACGCGGCTACCCGCGTTGTACTTCGCCGAACGACAGGATCGATATCTGCTCAACCTGGTCTTGTTCGAGTTGTTCAAAGGGGTGTCTCGTGACCGCCTCGAAGAAGTCGGCGACGAGTATTGCGAACGCGTGCTGTTCCGAAATCTCTATCCGCAAGCGCGAGATATGATCGAAGCAAATCGCGCCGCCGGACTCGAGCCGGTGCTGGTTACCGGATCGCCGGATTTCGTAGCTGCACCGCTCGCGCGGCGGCTTGAAATCGAGGTTTATGCGGCGAATCGGTTGGCATACAACCGCAATCGCGCGACCGGACGGCTGCAACCTCCCGTAATGGCCGGCGATGAAAAGGCGCGATGGTGCGCAGAATACGCTTTGGCGCATCAGCTCGACTTGAGGAAATGCTGGGGCTATGCGGATTCGCACTACGATCTGCCGTTCCTCGCCTGCCTCGGTCATCCGGTGGCGGTCAATCCTGATCGCCGGCTGAGCGCCACCGCACAAAGCCGTCAATGGCCGATCATTCATTTCACCGATAATGGCAAACGTGCCGCGATAACCCGCGAGATGCGTGCGCAGGCCGAAAGCTGGATTCGGAGGCGACTCGATGGCGCGGCCTGAAGCCAAACTCAAAGAGCTGAAAACGGCCGAGCTGAAGCACGATGTCGAGTCGCGGCGCGATTTGGTCGTGACGCTCAATCGCCGCTCGGAACCGCGCTTGATTGCATATGGCGATGATTTCATGTTCGAGAAGTTGCCGGCCGGCACACGCGTCGTTTATCCGCCGCCGCCGCTCGATCCACTACCCGAGCCGGATACCGCAATTCGTTACGCCCTACTCCATCCACTGAACGCTGATCCATTGTTCGCGCAGCTCAATCCGAACATGCGCGTCACGATCGCGATCGACGATATCAGCCTGCCACTACCACAGATGCGGCGGCCCGATATTCGTGAGCGGCTCCTGAACTCCGTGCTGCAAACGCTGGCTGACTATGGCGTCGACGATGTTCACCTGATCGTTGCCACGTCACTGCATCGCCGGATGACCGAAAGCCGAGATTCGCCGGATGGTCGGCGAACGGGCCTTCAAGCAGTACTGGCCCGACCGGCTTTACAACTTCGACGCGGAAAATCGCTCGGAGATCGTGATGCTTGGCAAGACCGAGCATCAGGAAGAAGTCTGGCTGTCACGGCGCGCAGCAGAATCGGACCTGCTGCTCTATTTGAATATCAATCTCGTGCCGATGGATGGCGGGCACAAGTCAGTCGCAGTCGGGCTCGCGCCCTATCAGAGCCTGCGCCATCATCATAATCCCGCGACCCTGCGCGATTGTCACTCCTACATGGACCCTACCCGCTCGGCTCTGCATAACTCGGCCAATCGGATGGGCAAGCTGGTCAATCAGCAGCTCAACGTCTTTTCGATCGAGACCGCGATCAACACACAGATGTACGGCGGGATGCTCGATTTCATGCAGAAGAACGAGGACCGCTTCAACGACTGGGATCGATTGCGGCTCAAGGGCTTTCGATGGACGCTCGGCTCTCTATCCAATGATCTGCGGCGCCAAATGCTGTACCAATACGCCGCACCTTACGGCATGACCGGGGTATGGGCGGGCGAAACCGAAGCGGTGCACAATCAGGCGCTCGCACGAGTCTTTCAGCAATACGCGGTGCCGGTGAAGGGACAGTCCGACGTGCTGATCGTCGGCGTGCCGTATGTATGCCCGTATAACGTCAACTCGATCATGAATCCGGTGCTCGTGCAGTGCACGGGACTCGGCTACCTGTTCAACATGTTCCGCAACAAGCCGCTGGTGAAGCCCGGCGGCACGATGATCATTTGTCATCCGCTGCGTGATGAATTCCATCCGGAGCATCATCCGAGCTACATCGAGTTTTTCCATCGATGCTTGAGTGAAACGACTGATGCGGTCGAGCTGGAGAAGCAGTTTGAGCACGAGTTCGCGCACAATCCGACCTACCGCCACATGTACCGCTATGGACATGCCTACCATGGGGTGCATCCGTTCTACATGTGGTATTGGGGCGAGCCCGCGCGACAGCATTGTGGCCGCGTAATTGCTGCCGGGTGTGAGGAGCCGGAAGTCGCGGCGCGGCTCGGATGGGAAGCGGCGGATACGCTCGATGAAGCAATCGCGATGGCCACTGCGGACTATGGCCGCAGCGCCACCATTACATACTTACATCTGCCACCACTGGTCATTGCCGATGTCGAATAACAATGGCGAGCACAGAAGACTAGTTGACGTTCATAGCGACCCGATGCCGCCGCTTGCGACGGTATTGCGCGGCAAGCGCATCCTGATTACCGGCGCGACCGGATTTCTCGGCAAGGTCTTGATTCATCTGCTCTTGCGTCATTACCCGGAAATTGGACGGCTGTATCTACTGATTCGAGGCGATCGCAAGTCGAGCTTAAACCGATTACGCCGCGAGATTCTCGATTCACCGGCGCTCGGGCCCTTGCGAGATTATCTGGGTGATCAATTTGATCGCTATGTTGAAGACCGGATCACGGTGCTCGCCGGCGATATCACGGAGCCGGGTTTAATTACCGATAGCGCGGAAGCTCTGAGCGAGGAGAACCTCGATGCCGTGATCCATTGCGCAGGGCTGGTGAATTTCGAGGCGTCGCTGGAGAAAGCGCTGGCGATCAACGTCACCGGAGTCAATCACGTGATCGACTTCTGCCGGAAGCATCGCGCGGCCTTGCTCCACGTCTCGACGTGCTATGCCGCGGGCGTCGCGGACGGCCATCGTTACGAAGATGACATTCCGCAGGATTGGGCTCCACGCAACGGCGAGAAGTTCAATCTCAAGCGCGAAATTCGTGACGCCCTGATAGCGTGCGAGCGGGTCGAAGCTGAATCGCGCGATCAGGCGCATCAGGCCGAGTTCCGTTCCGAGGAAATGCCTAGCGTTACCGATGAAACTGACGGAACCCAACGCGTTCATGAAGCGCGTCGCAAACAATGGGTCGAGGAACGATTAAAGCAAGTTGGCCGTGAGCGCGCCCTCGGATGGGGCTGGCCCAATACTTACAGCTACACGAAAAGCCTCGGCGAGCAGCTGGTATTGGCGGCGGGCGACTCACTGGATGTAACGATTGCTCGTCCGTCGGTAATCGAGAGCGCGCTGAATGATCCAATCCCTGGATGGAATCAGGGAGTTAACACGAGCGCCCCGCTGACCTACTTGTCAGGACGTGGCTATCGGTTCTATCCAGCTAAAGCCGAGTTGGTTCTCGATATTATTCCGGTCGATCTCGCCGCGCACGCGATGATTCCGATGTTGGCCGCCCTGCTTCTCAAACGCCAGCAGCCGATTTATCAGCTCTGCACCTCGGACGTTAATCCCCTGCCGATGCGCCGCCTGGTCGAGCTCACCGGATTGAGCAATCGCGTTGAGAACCGCCGAGGGGCAGGCGGTCCGATGGGCAAACTGGCGCCCCACCTCGAGGCTGTCGTTGTCACTCAGAGCACCTACGACCTGGCAAGCAAAACCGCGCCCGCATTGATGAAGCAGGCGGCATTGTTGGCAAAGACTCTGATGGGCGCGGAGTCGGCAGCGGCGCGCAGCTTCGAAACTCGTATTAATCGGGTCGCTGAGAATGCCGAACTGGCACGTGAACTCGTCGAAGTTTATCGCCCTTATATTCAGGAGCTGGTTTACACCTTTCACGGACGCAATATCCGCGATCTCTATAAGATGCTGCAGGCCGCCGACGCGGAGCGCCATCCATTCCATCCTGAGCAGCTCGACTGGAAAGACTACTGGATCAACATCCACTTGCCCGGTCTGCGCCGGCATATTTTCCCTCAGCTCGATCTGCACACGCGCACTCGCCCTCGCAAGCTGCTCCGACATCAGAACTTTGATCGATCTGCTGGAGCGTGCCGCGGAGCGCCATGGCGCGCGGGTCGCGCTGGAATCGCACACGCCCTCCGGCCAGAGCGCGATAGTGAGTTATCGCGAACTGCGCGATGCGGCGTCGCGGGCGGGCTTGTTGCTGCGCACCCGCGGAGTCAAGCCGGAAGATCGTGTACTGCTGATCGGCGAGAACTCGCCTGACTGGGTAATTGCATACTTCGCAATCCTTTATGCGGGCGCGATCGCGGTGCCGCTTGATCATCTGGTCTCGCCGGAGGAACTCGCACCGATTTGCCGCATCGCCGAACCACGCGGCGCGTTGGTCTCTTTGGGATGTGCTGAGCGTCTCGGTAAAGCTTTACAAGAACTTACACCCGGCATTTGCGAAATCGAACTCAGTGAGCTTCGGCGGCCTTTTGTATTACGCGGTAAATCGCTTCCGCCCATCACAACGGAACGCAAAACCCTCGCATCGATCGTTTTTACTTCCGGCACCACCGGCTCGCCGAAGGGCGTGATGCTTTCGCACGGGAATTTCACCTCGGAAGTGATGATGCTCGGGCGGGTGTTCGCGCTCGACGGCAGCGATGTGGTGCTTTCGCTACTGCCGCTACATCATACGTTTGAGTTCACCTGCGGGATGCTGCTGCCGCTCGCGAGCGGCGCGCGCATCGTGTATCCGCTCGGCGTCGATGCGGCAAGTCTGTCGCGAACGCTGGCAGATGTTCGGCCGACCGCGCTGATAGCGGTGCCGGCGCTGTGGGAAGCGGTCCATCGGCGAATTACCGACGAGGTGGAAGAGCGCGGACCTTTTTTCGCGGCCGGCGTTCGCGCGATTGCGCGATCTCAATCGCGGACTCGACAGCGGTTATCATCTGAATCTCGGCAGCATTATCTTCCGTCAGGCGCATGCGGCGTTGGGTGGCCGCCTCAAACTAGCGGTGAGCGGAGGCGCAGCTCTGCCGCAGCGTGTCGCGCAATTCTTCAGCGATCTCGGAATCAAGCTGCTGGAGGGTTACGGCCTGACGGAATCTGCGCCGGTGCTGAGCGTAGCTCATCCCGACGAGCCTCTGACGCTCGGGTCAGTCGGCAAGCCGCTCGGCCAAGTCGAGATCCGGCTCGATGGCGCGGACGAAAGCGGCGTCGGTGAGATTGTCGCGCGCGGCCCTAACATGATGGATGGATATTATCGAAATCCCGCGGCCACCGACGAAGTGATCCACGATGGATGGCTGCATACCGGCGATCTTGGGCGTCTCGATATGGATGGGCGACTATACATCGTCGGTCGCGCCAAGGACGTAATCGTCGATTCCGGTGGGAACAACATCTATATCGACGAGCTCGAAGAGCTGTACGGCCACTCGCCGCTAATTAAGGAGCTCGCGGTCGTAGGTCTGGAGGTCGCACAGGGCGAGCAGGTTGCGGCTCTGGTCGTACCGGCCTATGCACGTGGAGAAAGCCGCCGCACAGTCGAAGACCGTCTGCGCGATCACTTCGACAAAGTCAGCGCGGGGCTAAGTCAGTATAAGCGCATCAGGATTCTGCGCTTTACCGATCACGAGCTGCCGCGCACCCGGACGCGCAAGATCAAGCGCGCCGAAGTCGTCGCGACTATGCGAGCGGTGTTGCGCCGACATACCGGCGAGCCGATGGCAACGACGGAGGAAATAGCCCCGTGGCTCGCGGAAGCATTAAGGCAGGTTGCGAGCGGGGCAGACGAGATCACGCCCGCCACGCGTCTCATCGAGGATCTTGGACTCGATTCGCTGGCGCTGGCAGAACTCGCTGAGCATGTCGCACTCAAGGGCGGCTCCGAGTTGAGCGCCGAACAGCTCTCCGAGATCAGTACAGTTGACGATCTCCAAAAAGTGCTGCTCGAAGGTCAGAGCCGTCCCCGGCTGCCGTCTTACGCGCGGTATGCACGACCGTACACATTTCAATTACCCGCGCGGCTGAAGCGGCTGGGCGAAGCCGCCTTTCAGCGGTCGCTCGATATGGCTTTCGATAGCTGGCTCAAGCCGCGCATCATGGGCCGCGGAAATATTCCGGCGAATCGCAACGTGCTAGTAGTCGCGAACCATTCGAGTCATGTGGACTTCGGGTTGGTCAGTTATGCGATGGGCGCGCAGGGGCGCGATCTCATGGTGCTCGCCGCGAAGGACTATTTTTTCAACAATGGTATTCGACGTTTTATTGCCACCAACTTCACCCGGCTGATTCCCTTTGATCGCGATCGCGCTCAGCTCGAATCGCTCGAAGAAGCGCTCGAACAACTTCATGCAGGCCGCAGCGTGCTGATGTTCCCGGAGGGCACCCGCTCGCCCGATGGCGCGGTTCACGATTTCAAAAGCGGAGCGGGATTCCTGGCGCTACGTAGCGGATGCGATGTTCTGCCGATCCATATCAGCGGAACTTTTGACGTGCTGGGCAAGGGCAGCTTGATTCCCCATTATGCTCCGGTCGAGGTCCGGATCGGAGCTGTGATCGAGAGCACGCGTTTGCGCTCGATCGCCGCAAATGCCGAAGGCGCAGGCGCGTATCGAAATGCCGCCAATCTGATGCGCGAAGTAGTGACGGAACTCGGGGCGAGTCACGTACGGCGTACCCCGATTTTCAATGCAAACACGCGGCACAAAAAATCGGTCGGCGATTCGAGCGCAGAGCACGTCGTGACGAGTCGCACGGCGCGCAGGCGAGCGAAGGGTTGACGCGGTATCTACTCCAGAGCTTCGCAACGATTCGGAAGCTCGCCCTCATGGCCGCTACGATGATGCTCGTGCAGGTAGCCCCGGCGTTATGCTGGGACGCACACACTCATCGATTGATTACGCGACTTGCGATTTCAGCCTCGCCGACAGGTCCGCTGAAGGCGCATTTTGTCGCCGAACAAGTTCAGCTCGAAGAATTCTCGGTCGAACCGGATTCTGTTCTGCGCCCAATGTACGGACAAGCGGAAGGCCGCCGCCATTACATTGATCTGGAGAATTTCGGACCCGACCCGTTCGCGCGACTCTCGCCAGACTTCATAATGATGGAGCAGAAATATGGCGCGGCATTACTTGACCGATCGGGCACACTGCCGTGGGCGATCGAAGATGAGGCGCAAAAGATGCGCTCATCGTGGCAGGCGGGTGATTGCGCCAAGATGCTGCGACATGCGGGCTATCTGGCGCATTACGTCGGAGACGCCAGCCGCTTCATACAACCAGATTTTACGACGGCTTCACGCGGGAAGATCGAGGCGAACACGCGCGGCTCGAATCGACAGTGGATTCCCGTGTCTATGAACTGGAGGAGCTGGCGCGTAATCAGGCGCATGCGCAGCAAATCGACTCTGTCTGGGATGCGGTGATCGCCGAGCTCAAACAATCAAATGCTTTGGTTGGAGCAGTCGCCAGCAACGATCGCACCGCGCGACTCGAGTCCGGCGGAAATCGCAGTACCTATCAGGCAGCCTTGATGCGTAGCGAAGAACCGATGGTCGCGCGTCAGGTAATTGATGGGGCGACCACCCTTTCGTCAGTTTGGCTGTTCGAATGGAAGCAGATGGGCGAGACCAGTTCGTGCCTTGGAACGCGAACTTCACTTTCGGTTGCTGACTGATGACTTCGTAAGCGCTTCTTCGCAGGGTAATATTTATCGATGGATTGGTGGACCCAACGACCAGATCACGAATCACGCGCGACCCGAGGCCGCTTCATGCGACCTTCAGTGAGTGAGATAACCGATCATCTGCTGGTGGGTGAATATCCGAGGCTTTCCGATTTCGAATGGCTCAAGAACGAATACCGAGTCACGGCGATTCACAATCTGCAGGACGATGTCGATCTGCAAATCAACGGGCTTGATGCCGCCGAGTTGCGGGACGAATGCGAGCGACTCGGACTCAAATTCGTTCGGACGCCGATTCATGACGGCAGCGCCGATGACATGGCGAAGCGCCTTGCTCCCGCCCTTCATGCGTTGACCGCGTTGATGGACTCGAAGGAGCGCGTTTTTCTGCATTGTAATGGCGGACTGAATCGTGCACCGACCGTAGCGATCGCGTGGTTGCATCTCGATCGCCGGATTTCCCTGGACGAAGCAATGATATTCTTCAAGCAGCACCGGCCAAGCGGTCCATTCATGACCGTGCTCGAAGAACACTTTGGCCCGCGCCATCAGAAGCCCGTTTCCTGAACGCGCGGTCCGCGATGGCGGCGTCCAGGAAAGCATTGCTCAAATTTTGTGCCTGGCTAGTTCATTTATACACCGCTTCTGGCGCAGTGGTAGCACTCTTCGCGGTCGATATGATCGCGCGAAACGACTTCCGTGACGCATTCTTCCTGATGGCCGTAGCAATCGTCATCGACTCGACCGACGGGCCGTTTGCGCGCGCACTGAAAGTCCGTGAACGCATTCCAATTTTCGACGGCGCGACACTCGATAATATCGTCGACTATCTCAACTATGTCGCGGTGCCGGTGTTCCTGATAAGACATGCAAACCTTTTACTCGCCGGTGATTTGGGTCTAGCCCTCGATGCATTCGTGCTGATCGCAAGCGCCTACGGCTTTTGCCGTTTCGATGCCAAGACTGAGGACGGGTACTTTCGCGGTTTTCCCTCTTACTGGAATCTGGTCGCCTTGTATCTGTATTGTCTGCACTGGCCGCCCTGCCTCAATACATTTGTAGTTTTTGTTCTAGCCATGATGGTTTTTTTGCCGACCAAGTACATCTATCCGAACCGTACGATACCGCTGCGATCGCTTACACTGACCCTCGCTACAATATGGGGTCTGATCACAATTGTAATGCTCTTCCAGTTGCCCAGGCCTAATCCGGTTTGGCTTTATATCTCGCTAACTTTCATCGTGTACTATTTCATTATGTCGTTTGCGCTTCAGGCCGCTCCTTTGCTGGCTAAAGTTAAATCGGGAAATGGGAGCTCGCGATGGGTGCTCCGGCGGCCGTAATCACGAGTCGTAACTGGCTTGAAGTCGTACGCGGCTCGGGTCAAGTCCTGCTGATCGCTCCGCACGGCGGCAAAGCTAGCGCGGCAGCCGAGGCAATCGTCCATCCCAAGATAAATGATCTCCAGACTGCGGAGATTAGTCGAGAGCTTGCTCGGCGGCTTGACGCGACTGCTTTGATTAACTCCGGGATGGATCGTAACGAGCTCGATTGCAATCGCCTTGGGCAGCTGATCTCACGCGCTCCATGGCTGCTGGAAGAAATTGCAGACGAGGTTGCGAATATTGTCGCGCGCTGCGGGCGAGCGGTGGTTTTGCTGATTCATGGATGGAATATTATCGAGCCGCGAGTCGATCTAGGTTTTGGCCTGAAGGCCACCGCCGAGGGTTTGCGACCGACGCCGGGGGCTTACATTTCCGCCAGTGACGACTTCATCCAGGGCCCGGCGAGCGACTTGGCCGCGCGACTACGCACCGCTGGGATTCTCCCGACCTTCGGCCTGCGTTATCCGGGCGGCGCCGCGCAAAACCTCTTGCAAGCCTTCACGCCCCGCCATCTCGCGAATGAGAATCCGGCCGTCCATCGGCTCGCGATACTCGCCAGCGAAAGGCAGATCAATGCGGCGCAGCTCGAGCTTTCGGTGACGCTGCGGTTGCCCGGACCTACTCGCGGGATGGCGCTCGACGCGATCGCGCAAACGTTCGATAGCTCAGGCGGCAAATCGATAGGCGCTGTCCCGGTGGAGATCATGCGTCAAGCGGTCCTTCCGCGGAAGAAACCTGCGGGCATCGCGAATGACATCCCGCCACTGCGTATCGGCGTTGAATTCTATGATCCGGCGGCGCGATTAGGTGGGATGGCGAGCTTCGATTTTGGTCCAAACGCTGCAGGCGGCCGGATCATGATGCTGTTCGAGCGCAGGCGCGTCGCGCTGTTCACCGGAGAAGGTGGCGCGGTCCGTACTGGAAGCCGAATTTCATTGGGTCCTCTCAGCTTTGACGGTGACCCGCATAACAGCCTCCTGCGCTTCAAGGGACCAGCGGTCGTGGTTGACGACGGCACAGCCTACCTGAGCGTCGAAGGTGCATTGGCCGAGGGCAGGGTCGATCCACAGATGGAGGTTGATGCGGCGCTGGAACTGGATCGAACAACGTCTGATTTTGGTGAATTGCTGGAGCTTCTTGAGGAGATCATCAGGCACAACAGCGAGCACTCATGGAAGGACCTGGAGCGCGCGATTCCGCCGCATCCGACGTTTGGACGTTTGCAGGGCGTCGTGAAGTTCGAAGGTGCCGCACGCGAACTGGACGCAGTGGCGCGGGTTGGTGTTTCGTTCACCGCCTTAGGACCACAGAAATTCCTGACTCGCCGAATGCTCTGGGCCTGCCTCCACGATTCAAAAGGCCGCGATGCGATCGAGTTGCGTGAACTGGAATTAGAATCGAAAACTCATCGGCGTATAGCACATGTATTGCGCGAGGGAGCTTGGCGCGAAGTCAGATTGAAGGAGTTGAATCTGGAAGCGTCACCGTATGATCCCCCTCAAGACATCGCGGTCCAGCTAATAGCGGGCGCAGAACAGATCAACTTCACAGGCCTGGCCGATACTTTTATGACATTGTCGCGCCCCGGGCCGGACAATACTCGCATCCATACATCGCTGGGGTTCGCGAATTATGTTATCGAAGGAAGGAAAGCCTGTGGGATGTATGAGTATTCCCGCGTCGCCGCTGCTCAGCCAGTGGGCGCCACGCTGGAGGACACCGATTGAACATCCGATCCGGCACTGGCAGCCTGAGCTGCCGCAATGGTGCCGAGCGACCGTTTTATGGTCTGCGCGATCGCGACGAATTGCTTGGTCAAAGGAATATCCTGATACTCGCGCACGAAAATCGCACCGCGATCAGTGGTCTCCGCAAATCGCGGGTCAAAGGGAAAACGCTCGATGATGGGAACCCGCGCAGCGCGAGCGACGGCGGTAATCCCACCCTGATGCATTAGCGGGCGCACTGAATGGCACCGGTCGCAATGAAAGCCGACCATGTTCTCGATTATCCCGTAAGCCGCGACACCACGGCTGGCGGCAAATTCTAGCATCCCCGCGGTGGCGCGGGCGCATTGTTCCGAAGGATGCGCTACTACGATTATCCCCGCGCGTGGCGCCAGTCGATTGAATCGAGCAAATGACTCGAGACCGGATGCCAGATCGACCAGTAGGAAATCGAGGCCTCCGAAGCGCGTTCGGTACAATAAACTTGCGAGAGCCTCCGAATAGCTGATCTCGGCCGGCGGATGGCCATTACTCTCTGGTCTCGCAGCCGCTTCGGCCTCAATAAAATTGGGCGGTACCGATTGACGATCAGGCACCAAGTCACTTGCCACAACTCGCAAACCCGAAGGCCCCGCGGCAGGCTCAATCCATTCCGAAAAAGGTGGCCGCCGCGCAGGTTTCATCCCCAGCATTGGGAGAATACTTGAGCAGTTAACATCGGCGTCGAGGATTCCTACCTTAATGCCCAAATGGGTAAGCGAAACCGCAAGATTAACCGCGATAGCGCTTTTCCCGGTACCGCCCCGGGCGCTTGCAATCGCAAGAATGCATTTAATTCCCGCGAGACCTTGCGCGGCGGAAATCTGACTAGTATCCGCCGTACTCATCTCAGGTAGTTGGCTTGCTCCGTCTTTAAAGACTCTCATTTGAATGTGACGTGCTGGAGAGCATCCAGCACGACTCTTTGATTATTTTCGATTGACGCCGTTTGCTAACGGCTCAGCTTCAGTATGAACAGGAAACTGCGTACGTCAACTCAGGCGCTCTCCTCATCCGCATCGGTAGAACCGAGCTTCCGATAAGAGTTCCGCCCGTCATCATATTTCCGCTGCGAACGAGCTTCTCTCTCCTGATCCTGCTGACAATCACGGCATAAGCGCGTAAACGGCAATATCCGTAATCGCTCATCGGCGATTTCGAGCCCACACGATTCACAAACGCCATAACTGCCGTCGGCAATCCGAGCGAGCGCGTCATCAATCTGCTGGCTTTTGGCCCGATCACGATCGGACAGAATGAAATTGATCTCGCGAGCACGCTCTTCCGAGGCGAGATCATAGGTATCCATCCCCTCGTCTTTGTTAGCTTCGCGCTCGGCTCTTGCTTCGGATTCGCTTTCGGCAATCAGCTTGTTTTTCATTTCCAGCAAAGCGGTTTGCTGGTCGGCCAAGAGTTTCTTTCGATTTGCCGCCGCAGTTTTCTTCGCCATCGCTAGCTCCACTTCTCCTTAAGCGCTCGCGCCTGTAATCTCGCCCACGAGATCATAGGTGCGCGCCTGATCAATCCGCGCACGGATCATTTCCCCTGGGACCGCGTCACCGTGCAGAATCACCATCCCATCAATGTCCGGAGCCTGAGCCGAAGTTCGCCCGCGCAGGCGCGTGGCGCATCCGGCTAGTTGGCCCTCGATCAGCACCTCCATGCTTCGTCCGATCAGTGCCTGATTCTTGCGCAATGAGATCTCGGCTCTGAATTTCCATCAAGCGCCGCCGGCGCTCGCGCTTTACACGCGATGGAATCTGCTCCGACATCGCTCCCGCAGCAGTATTCTCTTCCTGCGAATAAGTGAACACGCCGACCCGATCGAACTGCTCGCGCTGCACAAAATCCATAAGACGAGCGAAGGCGTGCTCGCTCTCCCCCGGAAAGCCAACGATGAACGAACTACGCAGCGTGACCTCCGGTACTCGATGCCGAACGCGTTCTAGAATCCGGCTCAAGCCCGCTCCGGAACGTTCGCGCTTCATTGTGCGCAAGATTCCGTCGTCGGCGTGCTGCAATGGCATATCGATATATTTAACCACTTTCGGCAAAGAGGCCACCGCTTCCAGTAGCTCATCAGTCACGAAGTTCGGATAGCAATACAAAAGCCGGATCCAGTGGATTCCCTCGATGTCGTTCAGTTGGACTAATAATTGAGCGAGTGATGCCGGAGGACTAAGGTCTCGTCCATAGGCGGTAAGGTCCTGAGCAATCAGATTAATCTCACGAACTCCACTCGCGGCTAGCATGCGCGCTTCGGCTGTTACATCCGATAGCGAACGACTCTCATGCCGCCCGCGAATTTTTGGAATAATGCAGAAGGTGCATTGGTGATTGCACCCCTCTGAGATCTTCAAGTAAGACGAGAAAAAATCGTTCAGCCTGACGCGAGGAGCGCTCGCATCAGGCAGGAGATGCGCCGCACCCGCATAGGGGATCGCACGATTTTCAGGAGTTTCCGTCCGCTTGAGCAGCTCTGGAAGCTCTAAGAAATTTCCGGTGCCGACGAAAATATCAACTTCCGGCAACTCAGTGCTAAGCTCGGTTCCATAGCGCTGCGCGAGACAGCCGCTGACCACCAGCCGCCGTCCCGCTTTCCGCTGCTTGGTGTCGGTTGCGCGTAATATCGCATCCAGTGATTCCTTTTTGGCCGAATCGATGAATGCACAGGTATTCACGACCAGAACGTCCGCAGTCTCCGGATCAGTGGTCAACTCGAAGCCTGCTTGTACCAGCGCACCAAGCATCAATTCACTATCCGTGAGATTTTTGGGACAGCCTAAGCTAACTAGATGAACGCGTTCCATAATCCGCCGCAAACCTAAGGGTGTATATCTCTACTCGCTGTCAAGAGGAGGCGCAATCCCGCTGGCTCCGCGGATCCTATTCTGAACACAGCGGGGAGCGGCGAGTTTGCGACCCGCGGCCAGAATCAAAACTCGCCTCTCGCTCGCGCAGCACCGCGCCCGCTAGTATCAGTGACGCGGTGGCGAGACCACTATATCCGCATTGGGCGGCGGATTGAACTCGAAAAGCGCAGAATCCAGCGCAATATTACGTTTGATATCTGATAAGTGAATTAGATTCGTATTACCAAGCGCATCAGCAATACGCACAGTCATAATATTCAGGCTCTTCTTGTTCACTCCCAACTCTATCTTATCACCCCCATCTTTCGGTCTTATTGCTATCTCCTCTTGATCATTTTGATCGCTGGGTCTGGCTGACGTCAGCGGCTCCGCGATGAAATCGCGCTGCAAATTACCAATTCCCAGAATGAAAGCCGCCGCACTATGGCCTTTGAACGCATCCGCCAACGGCATCTCCGTGACCTGATTGAGGCCAGGATCAAAGTCATAAAGAGTCTTCCCATCTGAGACGATCGTTTCAGGTTGGGGAGGGTCAAACTGCCATCGAATTCGTCCCGGTTTCTGATAATAGATTTTGCCGGCACGTTCTCGTGATTGCCCGCCGGCGCTGCTCAAGCTTTGCTTGAAGTTTGCCGTAAAGGAAGTTGTCGATTCATAATGTTGCTGCAGTTGACGAATAAAGCGGTCAAAGTTTGAGGTCACTGCGGCGGCAAGCGAGCCAAAAGTAACCAGCAGTCCAAAAATGGTCAGCATCACCGCATGAGTGAAATGCACCCAATGTCGCCGCGAGGAGTTCATTTTGATTGAACGCATCGGGCTCCTCTAACTGGCCCGTATCCGGAGTTCGCGAGGACGTGCGCCATCAGCCGGCAACACCAAACCATCCCGCTCCATCTCCTCGACCATCCGGGCCGCCCGATTGTAGCCAATTCGAAGTCGGCGCTGGATCATCGAGATCGAGGCCTGCCCGCTATCGGTTACGATCCTGACCGCATCATCATAAAGTGGATCCCTTTCACCGCCGGTTTCGCTGTCACCCTCGCTGGACGCTCGCCGTTTCAAGAATTTCCATCTGGTAATCCGGCGCCCCTTGCGCGCGAATAAAGTCGCACAGCTTGCGGATTTCGCTCTCAGAGACAAAAGGACCATGTAATCGGCGAAGTTTGGCCGTGCCGGGCGGCATAAAGAGCATGTCCCCGGCGCCAAGCAACCGTTCCGCACCAATCGAATCCAGAATCGTGCGCGAGTCCACCCGCGAGGTCACCTGCAACGATATCCGCGCAGGCAAATTAGCCTTGATCAATCCTGTAATGACATCGACTGACGGGCGCTGCGTGGCGAGAATTAAGTGAATTCCCGAGGCACGGGCCTTTTGCGCGAGCCGCGTAATGTCGCGTTCGACGGTCTTACCCTCGCTCAGCAGCAAGTCCGCCAGTTCATCGATTACGATAACGATTTTGGGTAATCGATGATGATGACTGGCGGTGTCGTCGTCTTCGCCCTCTGGCGACCTAGCTGCATTGACCGGTGGACGCAACTGAATCAGTTCGCCAGTCTCGCCGAGGGCGTGATTGTAGCTGTCGATATTGCGAACTCCAAGATCGCGCATCATCCGGTATCGCGCTTCCATCTCGCGTGTCGCCCACAACAGAGCCGCGGCCGCCTTGTCGGGATCAACCACCACCGGCACGAGCAGATGAGGAATCGCGTCGTAGCTCGATAGTTCGAGCATCTTCGGATCAATCAGAATAAAACGCACATCCTCGTCGGTCGCGTTGAACAGGATCGACGAGATCATCGTATGAATCGAAACTGATTTGCCGGTGCCGGTCGCTCCCGCGATCAGCAGATGTGGCATCGAGGCGAGGTCGGCGGCCACTGGATGGCCGGCAATATCCTTGCCCAAGGCAATCGTGAGATGGCTCTGCGCCGCCGAAAACTCTTGAGCTTCGAGAATTTCGCGCAAATAAACTTTTTCCCGCTGGCGATTGGGGACTTCGATTCCGACCACCGCCTCGCCCGGCACCGGCGCTTGAATCCGCACGGTCGCGGCCCGCAACGCCATCGAGAGATCATCCGCCAGATTAACTATTTGACTGACTTTGACTCCCGAACCGGGCTCGTACTTGTACATGGTTACGACCGGACCGGGTTGAACCTCAACTACCCTACCCTGCACGCCGAAGTCGCCCAGCTTCTGTTCGAGCATCCGCGCGCTCCGCTCCAGACCGGCCTCATCGATTCGGGCATGCTCCAGCGGGGGCGTGTCGAGCAGCGTCACTGGGGGAAGCTGATACACACCGTTGGTGCGTCGCTTCGGCGGCACGCTCTCACGCATCGCACCGGAGGTGGGTTCGCGTTTCTGTACGATCGTACGACCCGCGAGTGAATTTACAATCGATGGCGGTAGAGTAATGTCCGGCGTTGCGGCAATCGAAATCTCCGAATGGCGGAGCTCTGGTTGTTGTCCGCCGCTAAACCTAAGTCCCGCGACGGCCGAATCCATCTCCTGACCGACGCGATCAGATCAGTCGGCGCGCGACCGCCCAGCAAAGCTATTCCGCTTAGGACGGACAGCATCACAATTAGGCTGCTACCGCCAAGATTCAGAGACTCGCGTAGATGCTTCGCCAGACTTCGGCTCCAATTAACCCACCGCTCTGGGCCTCGAAATCCATTAATCCGGTTGCGGCGCAAAGTGCGGCAACCAGCAGCGTTCCACCGACGACCTCGCGCACCAAGGACCAAAGCGAAGCGGTCGAGGTTATCTCTTCATGGAACCAGCATCGCCATCCAATCCAGACGAGCAGGATTACGACTGCATAAGCTTGCAGACCAAGCAGATAATCAAACTGACGAGCCAGCGCACATCCGACGGGGCCACCGAGATTCGGCGACCATTGGAAGTCAAAGTAAAGCAAGCTGATCGCGACAAACGCGGCGAGCGCCCACATTGCGATCGCAATCAGTTCAGGTGCGATCCGGCCAGCTTTTTCACCCTCGCCTGTCGCAGGCATCAACACGATCGACGGAGATTTGCTTGCGCGCGCGATGACCGCTCAGACCTCCATCACATACGGCACAATCAGCGGCCGCTTACCGATCGCGTCGCTGAAATATCGCCGGAGCGCCCGGGTCATTTCGTCTCGCAACCGCGTCTGATCTGTGCCGGCAAAACCTATGAGTCCTTGCAGACGGGTATTTACTTCCACGCGAGCATGCGCCATATACGCCGAGTTGCCGTCTCCATCGACTACGCCACGCGAGATTAAATCGGGTCCCGCGACAATTTTTCCGTTGCGCGCGGAAATCGCTAAGATCGCCACGACTGTTCCGTCATGCGCCAGTGCTCGCCGTTCGCGGATCAATCCCTGCCCATGAAATTCCTCGCCTTCCATTGCGATACGCCCGGCGCGTACCGAATGGCCGCGCGTTGCTCCATCCTTTGAGAGCAGCAGTGTGTCGCCGTTTTCCAGAAGGAAACAATCACGTTGCGGAACTCCGGCCTCGATCGCCACTCGAAGGTGCAGCGCCAGATGACGATATTCTCCATGAATGGGCACAAATCGTCGTGGTCGAACGAGGCGAATCAGCTCGGAAAGCTCGTCGCGATAAGCATGGCCGGAGACATGCACGGGTGCGACGCCGTCGTACAAGACTTCAGCGCCGCGCTTGAACAGATGATTAATGACAGAGTGAATCGCGCGCTCGTTGCCGGGAATGAAGCGCGATGAGAGCACGATCAGATCGTTCTCGCCCAGGTGTACGGCGGGATGAGAATCCGTAGCGAGCTTGGCGAGCGCTGATAATGGTTCACCCTGGCTGCCGGTCGCCACGAACGCGAGACGGCGCGGCTCGACAAAATCGGCCTCAGCTGGATCAATAAAGGTTCCGATCGGTAAGTTGAGTTGCCCTGCCTCAATTCCCATCCGCACGCTCTCGGCCATCCGTCGTCCCAGCGGAACAACATAGCGACCGGTTTCGTGGGCGACTTCGGCCAGTTGGCGGATCCGATGGAGATGCGAGGAGAATGAGGACAGAAAGAATTTGCCGCGGGTCCGCGTCATCAGCTCGCGTATTATCGGCTTGAGCGAGCTTTCCGACGCAGTCCGCCCAGTGCGCTCGACGTTAGTCGAATCTGAAAGCAGGAGCTCGACGCCTTCCGCGCCGAGTTGTGCGAAGCGCTCAGTATCGAATTGCACGCCATCGACCGGCGAGGGATCAATCTTGAAATCACCGCTATGCACAATAATTCCAGCCGGAGTGCGGATAGCCAGCGCCATCGCATCAGGCGTCGAATGGGTGACGCGCACCGGTTCGATCGTAAAAGGTCCCGCCTGAATTTCCTTACCTGCTGACATAGTTCGCAAGTCGGCCGCGTCGGGGCCGTTCTCGGCCAAGCTCCGGCGGGCGAAAGCGAGCGTTAGGGCAGAGCCATAGACCGGCGCCGGAAATTTATGCAGCAAATAAGAAAGCGCGCCGAGGTGATCCTCATGCGCATGGGTGAGAAAAATCGCCTCAATTGTCAGCCGCCGCGCATCGAGGTAGTGCAGGTCTGGAAGCAGCAATCCAACGCCTAATGCGCGATCTTCGGAGAACATCACTCCGACGTCGATGATGATCACACTGCGGGCATACTCGATGATCATCAGGTTGAGCCCGATTTCACCGAGCCCGCCTAATGGTACAATTTTGACTGGATCTGTTCCTGCGATCGCCATCAGCCTCCTGCCCGCCCTCTCCGAAGTGTTTCCGAAATTATATAAACCCATCCGTTGGTACGAAAGCCGCTCCGTGCGAGATAGATTCTCGTGCCGACGTGAGCAATAGGCGCCGCTCGCCTGTGCTATGATGCTGTCGTTTTATGGATATGTTGGACGGATGGCATCCTGCGACCAAGGCCTGGTTTAACAAGCGTTTTGCCCGGCTCTCACGGGCGCAGCAGCTCGGATGGCCAGCGATTGCCGAGTGCGCAAGGCCTCCCCGGTCACGACGTCCTGCTCTGCGCGCCGACCGGCAGCGGCAAGACGCTCGCCGCCTTCATGTGGGCGATCAATCGGCTGGTGCTCGACGCCGAAGCGGCGCGCTCACGCGACGAAGTCTCGGTCCTGTATGTCTCGCCGCTCAAGGCGCTCGCCAACGACATCCGGCTCAACCTTGAAGAACCGCTCGTCGGCATCAGCGCGCAGCGCCGCCGAATTGGGCATTGAACTTGCCCCAAATCCGCGCCGGACTGCGCACCGGCGATACTCCCGCGAGCGATCGCTGCGGCGATGCTGCGTCGACCGCCGCATATTCTCGTCACCACGCCGGAATCGCTCTTCATCCTGCTGACCTCCGCCCGATTCCGCGAAAAACTTCGCGCGGTTCGCTATGTCATCGTCGATGAGCTTCACGCGCTCGCCGGCAACAAGCGCGGCGCTCATCTCGATGCTCACGCTGGAGCGGCTCGAACGTTTGGTGCGCGCAAGCCAGTCGCTACGCACCGGCGCGAATCGGCCTATCCGCGACGCTCAATCCGATCGAGACGCTCGCCGCATTTCTCGCCGGCGGCGACGTCGATCGCAGATGACGCCGCGCACCCCGCGACCCGTCCGGATCGTCCGCGCCGACGATACGTCCGCGCGAACTCGACTTGCAGGTTATCGCGCCCGGACCCGAGCTGGGCTCGCTCGCGACCCATCAGCATTGGGAGGCGATGTACGACGCGCTCGCGAGCACTCATTCGCGAGCATCGCACGACGCTGGTCTTCACGCTGAGCCGCCGATGGGCCGAGCGCATCGCGCTCGCGCTGCAGAAAAAGCTCGGCACCGATGCGGTGATGGCCCATCATGGGAGCCTCGCGCGCGCCGAACGTCTGGCCGCCGAGCAGAAGCTCAAACGCGGCGAGCTCAAGGCGATCGTCGCGACCGCGTCGCTCGAACTCGGTATCGACGTCGGCGCGGTCGATCTGGTCTGCCAGATCGATTCGCCGAAATCGATCTCCGCCGCGATCCAGCGCATCGGCCGCTCGGGTCACACGCCTCGGCGGAACTCCCAAGGGCCGCTTCTTCGCGCTTACTACTCGACGACCTGCTCGAATGCGCGCGCGGCCGTTCGCGCGATTCGCCATGCGTCATCTCGACGAAGTCGAGATCCCGACCGGATGCCTCGACGTCGCCGCGCAGCAAATCGTCGCGATCGCCGCCGAAGAAGACGAAATCGGCGAAGGCCGACCTGCTCCGCATCCTGCGCGCCAGCGCGCAATTTCGCATCTCTCGAGCGCGGACGAACTGTCCGCATCCTGCTCGACTCAGATGGCGGATGCACTCTGCCCGATCGCATTCAGGGCGCCGAGTCCGAAGATCTTCTACGATTCGCGTCGCGGGCACGGTCCGCCCTCGCCGTGGCGCTCGTCTCGTCCGCGATCACTTCCGGCGGCACCATTCCCGGAAGCCGGCAACTACGACGTCGTGATCGCCTCCGAGGGCCGCAAGATCGGCGATGTCGAGGAAGACTTCGCGCAGGAATCGATGCGCGGCGACATTTTTTCGCTCGGCTCGATGCCGTGGCGGATTCTCGGCATCTCGAAAAATCGCCTACTCGTCGAGCCGGCGCCCGGGATGGCGCCCAGTCTGCCGTTCTGGCAGACCGAAGCCGGCGGTCGCTCGCCCGCGTTGTCAAGCGAAGTTTCAGAGCTTCGGGACGAGATCGCAAAACGGCTGCAGGATGCGCACAACGATCGTCGATCGACGCCGATTACCGCCGCTCGCGATGCTGTTCCTACCGCACCAGAGCGCGACATTGCCGACTGGCTCAGCGCGCAATGCCGGCTCGAACGCTGCCGCCGCATTGCAGGCTAGTCGCCTACGTGCGACGCGGTTTGGCGGCGCTCGGGGCGGTTCCCGACGAGCGCACGCTCGTAGTCGAGCGGTTCTTCGATGGGCTCGGCGGTACTCAGATCGTGATTCACGCACCGTTCGGTATCCGCCTCAATCGGGCGCTCGGCCTCGCGATTCGCAAGCGCCTTTGCCAAAGCTTCGATTTCGAAATTCAGGCCTCTGCGATCGATGACGCGGTCCTGCTGGCGCTTAATTCGCGCCACAGTTTCCCGCTCGACCATCTGCTTGCGATGATCAACTCGCGCAACGCTCGCGCGACGCTCTACGCAGGCGCTGCTCGATGCGCCGATGTTCGAGGTGCGCTTCCGCCACGTCGCCACCCGCGCGCTCTCGATCATGCGCTCGTCGCAAGGCCGTAAAGTCCCCGCCTGGATCCAGCGGCTGCGCACACAGGAGCTGATCACCGCGGTTTTCCCCCAGCGCAATGCGTGCTTCGAAAATCGCCCTCCCGCGATCGAGCTGCCGGACCATTACGTCGTCAAAGAGCGATTCGCGAATGCCTTGAGGAGACGGCCGATATCGAGCGGCTTGAGCAACTGCTTCGTGGTATCGAGGATGGCTCGGTCCGCACAGTGTTGGTGGATAGCATCGCACCGTCGGTTTTCGCGCATCGCATCCTGCTGGCATGGGATTACTCTTTTCTCGACGATGGCGAGCGCGCCAATCGCCGCAGCCGCACAGTCACGATGAATCGCTCGATGGCGGAAGATGTCTTTCGCACCGAGGATTTGGCCGAGATGCTTTCCGCGAGAAGCGATCGCGACCGTTGTCGCGGAAATCGATGGCCGCGCGCCGAATTTCCGCGCGCGCAACGCCGACGAACTTCATGAGTTGATTCGAACGCATGGATTTTTGTCTTTCGACGATTTGAGCGAGCGCACCAGTGTTGAGTCGGCGAAGTTGCTCGCTGAGCTTGAGGAAACCGCACGGATTATCCGAATTCGGCGGAGGGTCAATTCACCGGAGGTTCTGTTCGCGGCGGAAGACCGCGCGATGTTTGCCGCGATCTATCCAGATGGCGGTCTCGATCGGCAGTGCGTGACGACCGAAGGCGTCACTGACGAGAGCGCGGCGCGGATCGAACTGATCAGGCGCACGCTCGCGACCTCGGGTCCGTGCACAGTCGCGGAGCTTGAGCAGCACCTCCAGATTTCACGCTCGCAAATCGAGTCCGCACTCATTGCGCTTGAGGCGCAAGGCGTAGTTTTTCGTGGGCATTTTACGAAAATCGCAGACGGCGCCGAGCAGTGGTGCGATCGCTACGTGCTGGAGCGAATCCATCGGCGGACCCTGAGCCGGCTGCGCGATGAGGTCGAGCCGTGCGCTGACCATGAATTCGCGACGTTTCGCGTCAGTTGGCAGCATCTTGGCGGAAACGAACTTGAGCCGGGTGCGAACGGAGTGCGTACCGTACTCGAACAACTTGCCGGATTGGCCGTCGCAACCGAATTTTGGGAAAAGTCCATCCTACCCGCGCGGGTCATTGATTATCGCTCCGAGCATCTCGATCTACTCTGCATGAGCGGCGAGTTCGGATGGCGCGCAGCGCCGCTCGACAACAATCCCGAGACGCAACCCTTTCCCTCACGAATTTCTTTCGTCGCTCGACGCGGTCAGCCATACCCACCAGCGGAAGCGGCTCAAATTGACGACCGCGATCGAGCGATCCTTGATGCGCTTGAGGCGCGCGGCGCGCAATACCTCGATCAGGTGGCTGAGCGTGCAAACCGGTCCGAGCGTGATACGCTCGCGAGCCTGTGGCGCTTAGCCGCGGCAGGATTGGTCTCAAACGACAGCTTTGCCCCGCTTCGCTTATTGTCCGCTGAACCGGAAGCTGTGCATGCCGCCGTCGGCAGTGGTGGCCTTCGGGCAGTCACGCGGCAGGATGCAGCCGTTCGTGCGCGCCTCAAATCGAGTCTCAGCGGACGCTGGTCGGCGACGACGAGTTCTCATTATAGCGGCGATGGTTCCTCGCTTTCGAATGAAGCTGGCAATCGTGATCGCACACGCGAAATTGCGACTACATTGCTTGCCCGCCACGGGATTCTTTCACGCGAGATGCTCGCGCTGGAATCTATCGACGTGAGCTGGCGTGATCTTGCGTTCGCGCTCCGCCGGATGGAGTACGCCGGGTTGATCCGGCGCGGATGGTTCGTGCGGGCGTTGTCGGGCGAACAGTATGCGACGCCCGAAGCATTGGAGATGCTGCGCGCCATTCGGTTCAGCAGTCGCGATCAGAAGTTGGTCGCGTTTAGCGCCGTCGATCCAGCTAATCCTTATGGCGTGCTCCTGCCCGGATGCGGGATTGCGCGAGACCCGGACAATCTAATTGTCCTGCGCGGCGGTCGCGTGATGCTGGGTCTGAGCGGTCGCACGATCTATATTCCTGCGTCGCTCGATAGTGACTCGATGCACGCAGGGGTTGCCGCCCTGATCCGGCTGCGGCCCATCTTACGGATCGAAACTATTGGAGAAATTCCCGCCCTCGAATCCGATTACGTTGGAATATTCGCCGCGATGCGCTTCCATTCGGACGGGCGCGCCCTCGTCTATGACGGTCTGCCCGGTCCCGTGCCCGCGCGTGCGCTGAGTCCGGTGGCTCGCGCCTGACGAGAGCGCCGAATGCGTTTGGAATTCATCCGTGCCGGATAGAATCGATGAAGGGACGCTTGACAAAGGGATCGCTCTCTTCAATCAGCAGCGCTTTTTCGAAGCTCACGAGGTATGGGAAATCGCATGGAAGAAGGCGCAAGGCGAAGAGAAAGTCTTTTTCCAATGTCTAATTCAAATTGCCGCCGCCCTGCTCCATGCCGAACGTAGCAATTGGCGTGGTGCCGAAGCGCTCCGCAATAAAGCGCGTAGCAAGCTAAACGGATTGCCTCCGCATATTGCAGGGATTCAAATAGAGGATTTGCTGGCGATACTCGACCAGTATCTTGCGCCGGGAAGCAAAGAGAAACGATTAGCTACTCCGCTTCTGCGACGACAAGCGGAAGGAGTTAGTGCGTGAGATCGAGTATAAAAGATCGCTAGATTCTTCGGTCGCAGACTCCCTCAGAATGACATGAGAAAGTCCATTTTCGGGAAGTAATCCTAGAACGGAATATCCTCGTCGTCCATTGGAGGCGGCGGGATGTCGGCGCCAGCCCCCATCCCGCCCGCGTCATCCATCGCACCGCCACGGCCACCGAGGAACTGAATGGTCTGTGCGACAATCTCGGTCGAGGTGCGTTTGCCACTGCCATCCTTGGCATCGTACTGACGCGTCGTGATTCGGCCTTCGACGTACACTTGGCGGCCTTTCTTCAGGTATTGGGCGCAAACCTCGGCCAGCTTGCCCCATGCGACGATCCGATGCCATTCGGTGCGTTCCTGACGCGAGCCGCTGCGATCGTTGAAAGACTCGGTTGTCGCAATCGAAAAATTCGCCACACTCTGTCCCGACGGCAGATAACGGACTTCCGGATCACGACCGAGATTCCCGACCAGAATCGCCTTATTGACCGACATGATTGAAGCGCCTCAACTCAAGGCTAGGCAGGCACGCAAGCTAAGGCAAGCCGCAGGTTTCCGGCTTTGGACAGCCTGTGGAAACTCCTCTTCTAAGAGATAGTTCTTACTAAGCCGCATAGCACTGCGGTCACCGGAGCAAATCGCCTAATCGCGACGTGAATTCGCTGCGCGAGAGCGTCAGGTCGAAGCCCGCCTCGCGCGCCGACGATAAAGATTTGAGATCGACGTGCGAAGCAAATCCCACCAACCGAGCCTCGCCGCTACGCTTGATTGCTAACGCCACGGTATGGGCAGGAAAATTGGCGTCTGATAGATCGGCGAAGACGACAGACGGCCGCAATTCGGCGTATCGCGTCTGAGCCTGTTCGACGCTTGAGGCGTATGCCACTTCCACTCCGAGGACCTGCGCTGCTGCATCAATACGCGAACGAAACAGAATATCCCGCACGAGCCCCAGCGCCTTGATCTTGCTCACTGCAGTGAACCGCGCCGGAGCGAATGGCATAAGGTCAATCGCCGGAGCGCGTTCATGAATCAAATCGGCGATGATCTCGCCGGTCAGTGCGGATAAGAGAATCCCACTGCGAAAATGACCAGT
This sequence comes from uncultured Pseudomonadota bacterium, assembly GCA_963831065.1. Classification (GTDB taxonomy): domain Bacteria; phylum Desulfobacterota; class Binatia; order Binatales; family Binataceae; genus JAJPHI01. Next base: position 50,034 of record CAWHOQ010000020.1, on the reverse strand, counting down.
CGCATAGAACAAGCTCGCGATTGAGGGTGATGCACCCAGCACTGGCAGGAAATCTTTGGTTGCGGGTCGCAAGCCGGCCCACGCCTCGCGAAATCCGATTCCTTTGAGTGACGGCATCATCTTGCACGCACCTCGCGAAATCTGCGCGATTCCTTCCAGCGTTACGCGCTTATCGTAGCCCGCTTCCTCCATGGTCGATCCGGCAATCAAGCGTCCGTCGCGTCGCGGCACGAGATAACCGTGGAGCGAAAAGATCGACGGACCGGCGAGCGGACGCACGCCCTCGAAGCAGAGCATCTGTCCGCGTACCGGATAGGTTTTGACCTGATCGGCTTCAAGGCCGCGGATGTCCTTGGCCCACGCGCCCGCCGCATTGATTACGACGTCTGCCGCAAGCTCGCTTCCATCATGGAGTCGGACTCCCGAGCATTTGCCGTTACTCGCCAGAATCGTATCGACGCGCGCGCCTTCGCGGAAAGTCGCGCCCTTCGCTAGCGCCGCCGCGATATAGGCCCGTGTGAGCGCGCGATTATCGGTCCTGCGATCGCGCGGCATATAAAGCGCATAGGTCACTTCCGGCGCAATGCCGGGCTCCAGCTCGCGCGCCTCCGCCGGCGACAGTTCCTCAACCGTGCCGCCCGAGTTCGCCTGCCACATGGCGCGCTCGCACAGTTCGGCAGTCTCGGCTTCATCAAAAGCGAGATAAAGAATTCCGGGCTCGTCGTATTCGGGATCGATTCCTGATTCGGCGCGCAAGATGCTGACGTTCGAAGCGAAGCTTTCGCGCGCCAGCAAACATAAATTGAAAAAAGGTCCCGAGGCTTGTGCCTCGGCCTGAGGCGCAATCATCCCGGCTGCGGCCCACGACGCTTCACGCCCGAGGCGTTCGCGTTCCAGCACCGTGACTTGATCACCTTCACGCGCCAAGCGCCAGGCGATGCAGCTTCCGATAATGCCGCCTCCAATAATGATTACACGCATTTAGACCACTACTCCCGGAGTGGGGAATGCGCGGCAGAATTCGCGGACCTCGGCGCCGATTCGCGCAATCGCGGCCTCATCTTCGATATGCGCGATTACCTCGTCAATCCACGAGGCGATTCGCGTCATGTCGGCTTCTTTCATCCCGCGCGAGGTCACGGCCGGTGTACCTAAGCGAATCCCGCTGGGGCTGAAAGGCTTGCGCGGATCATATGGCACAGTGTTGTAGTTGCCGATAATTCCAGCCCGATCGAGCGCCTGCGCGCCCTTTTTCCCGATTACTTTCTTGTTGGTCAAATCAAGCAGGACCAGATGATTGTCGGTACCGCCGGACACGAGATTGAAGCCTCGTTCGAGCAGTCCGGCAGCCAACGCCTTGGCATTGCGCACAATCTGATGTCCATATTCCCGAAATTCCGGGGTCGCCGCCTCTTTGAGCGCCACCCCGATTGCCGCCGTCGTATGGTTATGCGGACCTCCTTGCAGACCTGGAAAGACAGCTTTGTCGATCTGGGCAGCGAGTTCCTTGCGACACATGATCATCGCCCCGCGTGGCCCCCGCAAAGTCTTGTGGGTAGTCGTCATGATCACGTCGGCATACGGCGCAGGATCGGGATGGACGCCCGCGACGATTAGTCCAGCAATATGCGAGATATCAGCCAGCAAGTAAGCGCCGACTTCTTTGGCGATTTCGCTGAAAATCTTGAAATCGAACTGACGGGGATAGGCGGTCGCACCCGTCACGATTATCTGTGGACGCTCTTTGCGGGCCAGTTCGCGCACTGCGTCGTAATCGATGCGATGAGACTCTCGATCAACCGTATAATGAATCGGACGCCAGAAACTTCCCGTGATACTGACGTTCCATCCGTGCGTCAGATGGCCGCCGTGCGGCAGCGCAAGACCCATCAGACCGTCACCGGGTTTCAGCAGTGCAAAATAGACCGCCAGATTCGCCGGCGATCCCGAGTAAGGTTGAACGTTGGCATGTTCGACGCCGAAGAGCGCCTTGGCTCGCTCGACCACGATATTTTCAATTTGATCGATATAGCGCTGTCCTTCGTAATAGCGCCGCCCGGCGTATCCTTCCGAATACTTGTTGGTGAGTATCGAGCCGGTCGCTTCCAGCACCCCGGCAGAAACGTAATTCTCCGACGGGATTAGCCGCACCGATTCAGCTTGATAGAGTTCTTCCTGCCTGATCAGATGGAAAATTTCCGGGTCAGTTCGTTCCAGCGCTTTCAAGACTCACCTCTTACTGCAAATCGGGCGGCGTAATCTTATCAATCCAGGCGTGATAATCGCCCTCATAGCCCACTTTACTTTGATATTCACGCACGCGCTCCAGAATCCGCGCGACCGCCTCGGGCGGCAGCTTCGGACGCCCCTCGATGCTCGCGGCGATTTCTTCGCCGACCTGATGCGCCGCTTCGCGCGCGAGGTCCGCCAGCGCCGGACGTTCGTCCTGACTCAACCCAAGATAACGCTCAGCTACGTGAACACCGATTTCAGTGCCACTATCTAATGAATCCTTGATATTGCCCTTGCCAGTCAGCACATTGCCCGCCGCATACACTCGGGTCGAACCGTCCCACAACAGACCGCTGGCGAAATCCTGATAATCATAGACTTCGCCCTTCTGCGGTATTCCTTCAATCGGTTCGGGGATGCTGCCGATTGAGCTTACAACAAATGGCGCTCGGATCGGTTCGGCGCTACCGGCAAGCGTCCGTGCTTTACCTTCGATAACTTCGGTATGGCTCATTTCCAGCCCGACCAGCCGATCACCTTCGATTAATAAGCCAGTCGGCACACGTTTATCCTCAAATTCGAAAAGATATTTGCGCTGGGCCTTCTCGAGAATTTTGATTCGCGCCATCCGCAACGATTCTGCGCGCTTGGGTGGCGCGTCGGGCGGAATATCGGAGAGCGGCATATCAATGACGCGGCGCCGATAAAAGAGCTTGCAAGCAGCCACTCCCAGATCGCTCCACTTGAGATTGTGGCTCTGCAGCACCGGATCGATTCCCTCGCGTTCAAGGCGCATCATCTGCTCCTCAATCCCACGCTGCCGCAGAGCGATCATGCGTAGTTTCGATCTGCAGCACCTTCACCACGTCGATCGAGGCAAGTCCGCCGCCAATCACAATTCCGCCGGGGCTTAGTTCGTATTGAGGTCCGTTGTAGCCACGTTCCTCGTGATGATTGAACCAGTAAATCAACGGATTTTGGTAAATTAATCCGCGATTCTCATATCGATCGGCGCCCGTGATCGGAAATGGGCGGTCGCGCCATGCACCATTCGCCAGTACAATCGCGCTGAGACCCCATCGGGTACGCAGTTCCGCAAAACTGAGCTTCGCATCAAGCCTGGTTAAGGGCACAAATTCGATGTTGGGATGATCGAGGCGACGATTGATCTCGGCATACTCGTCCCGCCGTTGCTTCGCATGCCAACGCGGCAAGCCATCCTCGATTTTCCCAAAAGGCCGGGCATTCTGCTCAAACACGATCACCAGAGCGCCGCGCCGTGCGAGAATATGCGCGATTTCCGAACCAGCCGTCGCGCCGCCAATCACCGCAACCGCGTGACGCGGTCCCGTATTTAAGGTTTTACTCATAAAATCCTAACGTACTCAGAACCTTTCGATGTTCTTCGGCGTTATTCTTCTAGCATAACCCCGTGCCCAGCTTGAGAGCGCGAGGATCATCCCGATGGCTTGCGTACGGGTTTCTCACGTGTTTTCCTGATGCGCGATCATGTCGCCTATTAGAAAAAAGCACCTTCTCTCTTGGAGCTTCGCCGGCAGCATTTGGATTTTGGCAGCGCTCGCCGGATGCTATATGAGCTGGTGGAGCGGTACCGAGCATTACAATGCGATCGATACTGAGCTCGGTGAAGAGCACGAGATTGCCTACTCGGCGTCTGATGCGATGCAGCTCACCGAAGCTGCGCTCCGGGGTGATGGTATCCTCTTCGAGGTTCAGCCGGACAATTCGATGATCACGCTGTGGCGTGATGCCGATATGAATACGCCAACCGGCTGGTTCCCAGCCCTGATGGGTAAGCATCCGCGCTATCGTTATGAGATTCAGGTGGTTCCCGAGGGCAGCCGACACAGCAAAATTATCGTGAACGTGAGAACTGAAGGTATAGCCGACGAACAATTGGCAAGCTACAAGGCAAGTAATCGTTTCGCGCTTTTCAAAGAAATCGACGAGCTTGCGCTGAAATACCCGCCAGCCTCGCACCTGCCAACCAGTGGAGGAGTCAATTTCACGCTTTTGCCCAATGAAAATCTAAAGACGCTCGCCATACGCGTTACCGGCAGCGAAGCGAACTGGTCACAAATCGCGAAGGACAATGGCCTTACCTCACCCTCTGACGTAACCGCTTTTCAAAACGTCTGGGTGAGAAACAGCCTCCTGAAAGCCGATCGCTAGCTTTGTTCAGGGTTTAATTTTCGTAACCGCCCACATTGATATCGTATTCGGGACTGAGTCCAGATGGGCTAAGCGCGGCGACTACCGCAAGAAACTGCTCGAAAGTCATCTGAAGATTCAGAAATCCGCCTTGACAAAAAACCCAGCCATAATAGTCGAGGATTTCGTCGGGAATCATCACCGGCAAGCGCGGGGGCGTCGATACCATCGGAAAACGCCGCGGCTCGCCACTTCTGCGTGATTCACCCGCTGAATCCTCGAGCGAGTCGCGGGTCTCGCTTATCGCGTTGCTTTCACGCAAGCTGACAACCTCTGGCTTTGAACTTTGCGCCATCGACGACCGCCTCCTGTGCCCTCAACGCTCTTCAATCTTATTTGTCCCTGTGATGTGTGCCAAGCGGCTAATGCGAGCCACTGCTCGCCACTATCAAGTATTCCACGTAACATGCCTATCGACTGACTCTATTCCACAATTCAAGCGAAAATTGTACCCAGAATGATTCAACAGCTTCATGCCTTTGTCCTCGGCATCGTGCAAGGACTTACCGAGTTCCTCCCGGTTTCCAGCTCAGCCCATTTGATCATCGTACCGTGGTTGCTGGGATGGCAAGATCCGGGTCTGGCTTTCGACGTTGCGTTACATCTCGGCACTTTGCTCGCGTTGCTCATCTATTATTGGCGGCAGTGGCTCGCGATGGTCGCGTCACTCTTCAACAGTGACCACGCCAACCGGCGACTCCTGATTCTGCTGATCACGGCGTCGATTCCCGGCGCGATCATAGGCGTGCTGTTCGAGAAGCAGGCTGAATCGACCTTCCGCTCGCCGCCATTAATCGCCATCACGCTGGCGCTGATGGGCTTGGCGCTTTGGCTGTTCGACTACATTCGTCCGCAACGTCGCGGAATCACCGAAATCGGCTTTGTTGACGCCCTATTGATCGGACTGAGTCAGGCATTCGCGATTATTCCCGGCGTTTCACGTTCCGGCGCTACGATCACGACTGCCCGGCTGGTCTCGATGAATCGCGAGGATGCGGCCAATTTTTCGTTTTTAATGGCGACGCCGATTATCGCTGGCGCGGGATTACTTGAAGCACGCCACCTGCTTCATTCCGGCAACGGCTCGGCCCTAACGCTCGGTTTCGTTGCCGCTGCAGTTTTCGGCTTGCTTGCTATCGGGGCTCTGCTTCGCTTCGTTCGCACCCGAACCTATGGACCATTCGCATGGTACCGACTCGCGCTGGCGATATTCATTGTAATCGTTGCGCTGGTTCGGGGCTAGATTCTCCCGAGTGACGGCTTCCAACGAAGCCGCCACCCGAGAGCTTTTACTTGGTGACCGGCGTGCGCTGATCACCGTCGTAAATATAAAGCTGACCCGCCTCATCCCGTGTCTTCTTGTGGCTGCCGTCACAGAACGGTTTGTTCTTCGACAGCCCGCAGCCGCAAATCCACACCGGTAATTCGCTACCCTCCGGAACTTCGTAAGGCCCGTTTTCTTCGTGCCTGACCATTCGCGCCATTTTCAACCCTCCACTCTCATCTCCGAGCCGGGGATATTCCCCAAAACGCGGTAGAGTTGAGCCAATAAAGATCAGCCTCGATGGACTGTCAAACCCTCCCTAAGCCTCTCGCCGTGATCAGCTCAGCTTAATGGCTGATGCGCTGCCTCGATCGCGATCGTGCGGCTCGCACCCTTGGCGGTAACTAATCCCGCGACCCCGGCAATTGCGATTGCGATTCCGGTTAACTCGCGAATGTTCGGATGCTCATTCAACAACATCGTTGCGAAGGCAAACGAAAGGATCGGCACTCCCGGAATCACCAGTGCAGTGGTCCAGGCGAGCGACAGGCGGCTAATCGCTCCATACCAGGTCAGCGATCCCAGAAAATAGATCAAGGCTCCCGTAAGACATCCCGAAATTATCACTTCTGGATGGCCTAATTGCGACAGGACGCCATGATCGAGCAGAATCGCGCATGGCAGCAACACGCCCGCCGCATAAATGTAGCGCGCGCCGGTCACAGTCAGAGGCTTGAGCGGCGGCATCACGCCCAACGAGATAACATGCGAGATTTGCCAAAAAAGTGGCGTCAGAAAGATCAATGCAGCGGCATAGAGCGGACTGAACGCGCGCCCCGCCCCGAGTACTGAACTGATTCCGATCAGGATTGTTCCGGTCGCGATCAGTTGCCGTCGTGACGGACGCTCATGGAGAAAAAGCGCCGCGAGAATAAGTGAATAGACCGGTTCGCTCTCGAGCAGGATGACACCCGCGACCGCATCGATTTTCTGTAGGCCATAGATGAGCAACAGCGTCGTCGCCAACGTGCCGGCAATCGAGAGAAGAAATAGCCGTGGCGCATACTTTCGCTCGAAAACCTCCCCCAACTCGCCGCGAACACCCAAGACGAGCGCCGCGCAGGCCGCTGCCGAGCCAACTGCGAGGGCACTGAACAGTAATGGATCGATCGCGGTCGCCCCATAGCGCATCGCCACCGGCTGTAGCGCCGCGACCGCGGTGGTCGCCGTCGCCATCAGCAGGCCTATCCCGAACTGGCTGTTCAATCTAATCGACGATTTACCAGCGAATCGTTCTGACCGTTTGTGCTGAGTGCTGCATCTGGAAGGTTGCGCCGCTATCGTAGTCGCCGACGCATAGGTTACCAATCATTTATCCTAACATTTTATCAATGATGCGAGATCTTCAGGCGAAAATTCCAGATCGCCACGCCGAGCCCACCGCCGATCCCCTGATCAACGATGCGCCTCGGCACGACCGGTTCTCGCTCGCCGACTTTGCCAACTCGCCATCGCGCCTCGCGCTGGCCCTGATCAGCATATTCGGCGCGCTGCTCTTTCTCCTGAATCTTGGCGGTTACCCGCTCTATACCAAGGGCGAGCCGCGCGAAGCGGTTACGATCCTCGATATCGTTAATGGCGGTGGATGGATCCTGCCGATGCGCGCCGGCGTCGAGATTCCCTCCAAGCCGCTCCTGATGCATTGGATGGCGGCGGCGCTCGCGACCGTTGCCGGCGTCAACGAATGGACTGTGCGACTGCCCTCGGCGCTCTGCGCAATCGCCGGGATGCTCGTATGCTTCTACTATCTCCGCAAGCTCTTCGATTCGCAAAGTGGGTTGCTCGCAGCACTAATACTCGGAACTACCTTTCAGTACCTGCAAGCCGGAACCGGCGCGCGCGTCGATATGACGCTCACGTTCTTTATGGAAGTGGCGTTCTTCGAATTCATCGCGATCGCGGAAGGATTTCGCGAACGGGTCTGGTTCTTCTATCTCGCGATGGCTTTGGCGGTTCTGACCAAAGGCCCAATCGGAGCGGCGCTTCCGATCCTGATCGCCGCCATTTGGATCGCGTTGTACCGTCGATGGTCGCTGCTTCCGCGCCTGAAGCTTTTTCGCGGCGCACTGATCGTTGCAGTGTTAGGTGGCGGATGGTATCTCGCCGCGATTGCGACCGGCGGCAGCGCGTTTGTTCATAAGCAGCTCTTGGGTGAGAATCTCTATCGCCTGATTCCGCACGCCGCCGCGCACGAGGGCCATGCACACCCGTTTTATTACGAAGAGGGCGCTCTACTCGCAGGATTTCTGCCGTGGACGCCGATCGCTGTTCTCGCATTTTTTCAGTTTCTGCGCGGCAAGCGTCCGGTCGATTCGCGTTTCGGCTATTTGCTCGTATGGGTCGCGACGGTTCTGCTGTTCTACAACTTTCCGCAGAGTAAGCGCGGCGTCTATCTGCTCGCCCTCTATCCTGCCCTGAGCGCGATCGTCGCTATCCTTCTCCGGGATGCGATTCTGATACCCGAAGCTACCGCACGATGGACCGCTGCGTTCTCTCGCGTCGCCGGAGCAATTTTTCTTTTCATTGGACTTGGCCTCGCGATAGCGCTTGTTGTGCTCTATGCGTCGCCCGCAACGATCCTCTTGATACTCCACCGCTTCGACGTGCGAGTGCCCGAACTCGTTGATAATTTGCGGTTGCAAGCTGACCATTGGATAGTTCCTGTAATCGCGATTCCCGCAGTGCTCATTGCTCTCGCAACGTGGTTGCTTCGGGCGCATCCATCTATAGAAAATCTTTTCGCCGGGGTTTTCATGGCTACCGTTTGCGCCGCTCTCACGATAAATCTCGTGATCGAGCCGGCAATTGCAGAAACATTAACGCTCAAGCGCTTTGCTGCCGACGCGCGACGGACGGCCGGCTCAATCACCGTCGGCTACTTCGGCAATCTCGATTACGACTTCGCCTTCTACAACGGGCGCGACTTGCTCTTGACGACACCGCTCGACCCGAATGGACCCGTGATGCTCGTCAGCCCCGAAGACGATTGGAAGCTTGTTCCGCCGCGCTTGAGTATCAAGTATCGGGTACTGCTGCGTAGCAATCCGACCGACCTCGACGGCTCTGGACGGATGCTGCTGCTGGAACGGATTTCTTGATTTAAGCAATAATGGACCGAAAGGTTACGATAGCTTCCCTCGGCGCAATTCCGATACCGCCGCCGCAAGCCGTGGCAGCATTTCGCCAGTGGGACCGCGTAGGCTAAAGTCACAAATCGGCGTAATCTCCGATTCATACAAATTGGCCTCGATCAGCGTACCGCCCCGCTGCTTGACTTCCAATGCGAAGCCCGCCGCCGGATAAACTGTCGCGGACGTCCCGGCCACGATTACCAGATCGGCGCGCGCAGAATGCTTAATACAGTCCGCCAGCACATCGCGCGGAATTGGTTCACCGAAGGCGACTGTATCGCCTTTAAGCAATCCTTCACATTTCGGACAAGCCGGCGGTAACTCCTCGAGACTGATCTCCTTAGACGCGAATCGTGCATTGCACTTGATACAGCGGATCAGCTTCCAATTGCCGTGAATCTCAGCCAACGCTTTATGTCCTACTTGCCGATGCAGGTCATCGACGTTCTGCGTAATCAGGAAACGCAGCACTCCTATTTCCTCCAGCTTGGCCAAGGCCTGATGACCCGGATTCGGGGTGGCGGCTTTGAGTGGACGCCATAACTCATCGTCTTGCCGCTGAATTCGATCCTCCCAGCCTTTTTTCGGATCATTGAGGAAAATCTGATAACCATTCATCGGCGGCTCGCCATATTTAGTCCAGAGACCACCCGGACCCCGAAACGGCGGGATGCCGCTCTCGACCGACATACCTGCACCGGTCAACGCAATCGGATAATGTGCTTCGATTATTGCCTGCGCCGCTTTAATCAGCTCCGCGTCAGTGGCTTTTAATACTTCAGGCATTGCATTAAATCCATTTCTTGAGATTCGGTTAGTTCACGGGACAAGAGATGAAAGTGAACGCGAACGCATTTACCCCGGCGTCGTGAAAAATCAGCCTCAAACTACCGGCAACGACTGACTCGTTGCTGATTAGACGGTACATTCGGGGCCGCTCGACTGTAATAAACATCCGACCCTGTTCAACCGTCACATCGGCTCCGGGATGCTGGTCCTCACTCAGGCTTAGCTCGATTCGCCCCGACCCATTCGCAGGCGGGGCCATTACGAGATTCACCTCCATCGCAGTATAGCGCAGAGCGATCGCAGCTCCGGCGCTTTCCGCTCGGGCGCTCTCACTACCTACCGTCCAATTACCGGCTAAATAAGCGAGTCCTTCCATGTGGCGTCCCGGATCATCATAGACCTGGGCCCGATCCTGCCTAACTCCCGCCGGATTCCCGAACTGCCCCCGTGCGTACCCAAGGTATAATTCCGGCGTGACTCGATAGCATATCGCACCGGGTCTATCGCTCTCTCGAATCGGCGCAATGGGCGGCGGAAATTCAAGCATCGCATTAAGCTCGTGCAGGAGCCGCTGGATTACCAACTCCGTCTCGCCATATTGGCCCTCGCCGAAATGGTAATAGCGCAACCGCCCTGCACTATCGATCAGGTATTTGGCTGGCCAGCTTCGATTCGAGTAGGCCTGCCAAATCTCGTATCCATTATCCAGCACGATGGGATATTCGAGCTTGAATTCCCGGATCGCCGCGGTCACATTGCTCAGGCTCCGAGCGAAGGTGAACTCCGGCGCGTGCACGCCAACGATAGCCAAACCTTTGTCTGCATATCGGCGATGCCACTCTGCGACATACGGCAGCGTCCGAAGACAATTCACACACGTATAGTCCCAGAAATCGATCAACACGATTTTTTTATCGTGTAAGTCTGCAAGCTTAATCGGGCCGCCCTGAAGCCACTCTCCGCCCGTAAGCTCCGGCGCCAGAATTGTCTCTTTAATCTGTGGCATCGCTCTGCCTCGATCGAGCGTACCACAGGCCTCGCGAGATCGATTAACGCCTGGCATCGCCGAATTGATCTCGCCTCTCGGGCGCGCTAATCACGCTCCATGGAGCACGCGACCAGCATTAGAATTATCGAAGTCACCGACGCGATGGAGATGGCGCAGGCATGGGAACTGCGACGTAAAATATTTATCGAGGAACAGGGCGTGCCGGAACAAATCGAGATGGACACCGACGACGCGATCGCATTTCACGTACTCGCTCTCGACGGCGAAACGCCTGTCGGATGCGGCCGGATGGTCCCACACGGCGACGCCGTCAAAATTGGCCGGATGGCGGTTTTACGCGAGCATCGCGACGAAGGTATCGGACGAGAAATTCTTAGCGTCTCTGATGGATGCGGCGCGTGATCAAGGCTTCCGCAAAGCCATCCTGCATGCCCAACTCCACGCCGAAGGTTTTTATCTCAAATGCGGCTATCTACCAGTCGGTCAAGTCTTCGAGGAAGCGGGAATTCCTCATCGCCTGATGGAACATTTGCTTTAATTTAAAGTAATACTTTAATTATGTAACAACAGACGAGACGTCTTAAGAGCCATCGCACGCTGTTACATCTGCCAAAATAGGACAGTGTAATCTACATCTGAGCGTACCACTTCACTTAACTGAGAGCCCCAGGCGCGATGCCCTGCTCCCACGATTTCCGCTAGGATTAGCTCGCAATTCCGGAGGTCCCAGCGATGGATCGTGAAACTCAGACGCGCAAGGCCGAGCAGTTCCGCGCGATGCACTCTCGCGGACGTATTCTGGTATTGCCCAACGCGTGGGATGCGGCTAGCGCAAAAATTTTCGAGGCCGCAGGTTTCGATGCGGTCGCGACTACCAGCGCGGGCGTTTCTTACACCGCCGGTTATCCTGACGGCGAGTTAATCCCGCGCGCGGATATGCTCACGATCGTGCGCTGGATCGTAGGATGCGTGAGCATACCAGTCACCGCCGATATCGAGTCCGGCTTTGCGAGTGATGCGAACGGCATCCGCGAGACCGTGCGCGCGCTGATCGACGTGGGTGTAGTCGGAATCAATCTCGAAGATTCCATTCATACCGCTACTCGGCAACTCTATGAGTTGCCTGTCGCAATCGAGCGCGTGCATGCCGCGCGCGAAGCTGCTGACCATGCTGGCGTTCCGCTCGTGATCAACGCGCGGAGCGACGTCTTTCTGCTCGGGATCGGCGAAAAAGCCGCTCGCTTTGATCACGCGGTCGAGCGCCTGAACGCTTATCGCAAGGCCGGCGCTGACTGCCTCTATCCGATTGGCTATTTCGATCCCGACACGCTCGCTCGTCTCGTGAAAGCGATCGACGGACCGATCAACATCATGGGATTGCCAGGCGCGCTTACCGTCATGGAATTGGAGCGGCTCGGCGTCGCACGCGTCAGCACCGCGTCGGGTCCGTCACGCGTCGCGATGACGGCGACAAAAAAATTTGCCAACGCCCTCAAGCGCGATGGCACATTCGAGATCATGGGCGGCGACACGATAAGCCATCAGGAGGCCAATGCGCTAATGGCCAAGCGAGGTTGAACTTCAATCTCCCATGGCTCAGGCGATTCATGATTCATTCGAGATCCATTTCGAAGGTGAGATCGATTTCGCAGCATCGCTGGAGATGTTCCGGCGCTCGGGCGACGACCTGCTCGATCGCTGGGATGGCGAATGGCTGACCCGCACTATTCGTATCGAGAGCGAGCCGGTGGCCTATACCGCTCGCGTATCGCAGGATCGACACGGTTCAACTCTCTCGGTAATTGTCGAAAATTCCTCGCATTCCGAAGCGATCGCACAGCAGGTCGCGAAAGGCTTTGCGTCGTTATTACCGAAGTTTGAGCAACTTTGTCGCGATGATCCGGTGATCGGACGACTAGCCAAGCTGCATCACGGCTTTCGCCCAATCCTGCATCCCGATCTGCTGGTCGCGCTTATTCGATGCATCAGCGCGCAACAGGTTAATCTGCGCTGGGCCTCCACGATTCGACGCCGGCTCGCCGAGAAATACGGACGTCGTCATGATGTCGGCGGCCAATTTGTTTACAGCCTCGATCCGGAGCGGCTCGCAAAACTCAATGCTGCCGACCTCCGTGCGCTGCAATTCACTACGCGCAAAGCCGAATATATTATCAATGTGGCTCGCGCGATCGCCGATGGCACTCTTGACCTGGAGCACTTAAGAATCCTCTCCGATGAAGAGGTGATCGCCCGGATTGTCGCGTTGCGCGGCTTGGGAGTGTGGAGCGCCGAATGGATTCTCGCGCGCACACTCGGCCGTCCGCGCGTATCGGCGGGCGATCTGGGCGTGCGCAAGGCGGTCGGCAAAGCCTATTTCGATGGCCGGATGCCCTCGCCGGATGAGGTGCGCGCAGCGACCGCGCATTGGGGCGCAGCCGCTGCTTTCGCACAGGAATTACTGCTCCACGCGCAGCATCTGAAGACTCTCGATGCGGACGGAAAGAGCTTGCCGTCATGCCCGGTCTTGTTAGCTTAGCTAGACGCAGCTCGCAGACGCGCTCTGCTAGCGCTCCGGCTCCTTGATGAAATTCGGCTTGCGCTTCTCGATGAACGCCTTGACCGCCTCCTCATGATGCCAGGTCTTGAAGGTCATCATCTCGTAGGCGAGCCCGGTATCCATGATCAGGTTAGCCTGCTCCTTGAGCCATTTGTTGACGGCCAGCTTGCTCCATCGGATCGCCTAGGTCGGCCCGTCGGCCAGCTCCTGCGCCAGTTCGCTTGATTTCGCCATCACCTGCTCGGGCGCGACCGCATAATTTACCATCCCGATTCGTTCTGCCTCGCGCGCCGTCGATAAAATTGCCGCGCATCAGGAATTCCTTCGCGCGATGCGGCCCGATGAGCAGCGGCCAGATCACCGCGCCGCCGTCGCCCGCGACCACGCCGACCTTAACGTGCGTATCAGCGAAGCGCGCCTTCTCGGAAACTACGGTGATGTCGCATAACAGCGCGAGCGTCGCGCCTAGTCCGACCGCGTCGCCGTTAATTGCGCCGATAATCGGCTGCTCGACATCGAGCATATTTTCGACCAGCCGTCGCCCATTAGCGGCCTGAATCGCGCCGCGGCCCCGACCTTTGCCCTTCTTTGCGCCTTCGGACCCGGCGAAGCCGCCCTCCGCCATCCCCTTGACGTCGCCGCCCGCGCAGAATGCGCGCCCCGCGCCCGTGAAGATGATCGCATTCACGTCACTGTCCGCGCCGAGATCAATCCAGATCTGTTCGAGCTCATGATGGAGCGGACCATTGACCGCATTGAGGCGATCGGGCCGGTTGATGGTTAATGTCGCGATCCGGTCCGCCACCTCGACCTTGAGAAATTCGTAGTCGCTGTAATCGATAGCCATCGCAGAATAGACCTCCTGTTTGAAGGACCTATACAACGCACTGCCGGCGAATAGCTAACGCCGACTGCCCGGATCGGCTATGTTGCGGGAGTCAGGAGGATCGAAAATGTCGACGGGAATGACACGTTTGGCGGGAAAAGTCGCGATCGTTACTGGCGGGGCGCAGGGAATTGGCCGTGCCATCGCGATGCGCCTCGTCGAAGAAGGCGCAAGAGTCGCCATCGCAGATATTCAGGAGGCAGTCGCCGGTGAAACCGCTCAGCAACTCACGACAGCCGGAGGCGAAGCAATTGCGGTGCAACTCGACGTTACCAGTCTCGAAAGCGCAACTGCTGCCGTTCAGGAAATCGAGCGAGCTTTCGGCGGAATCGATATCCTCGTCAACAATGCTGGATGGGACAAGCTCGAACCTTTCATCGAAAGCACGCCCGAGACGTGGGACAAAGTTATCGCGATCAACTTCCGCGGTGTGCTCCACTGTTGCAAAGCCGTGATTCCGAAGATGCAGATGCAGGGCGGTGGCAAGATCGTCTCGATTCCTCTGACGCGGGCCGGGTCGGCTCGATGGGCGAAGCAGTTTATTCAGGCTGTAAAGGTGCAATTATCGCATTCTCAAAAACTCTCGCGCGCGAGCTTGCCCGCAATCAAGATCAATGTCAACGTGGTCTGCCCGGGTCCAACCGAGACCGCACTGCTGCATGGCGTGATGGACAATCAGCCGAAGGTGCTTGAAGCGATGAAACGCGGCATCCCGATGCGCCGTCTTGGGACAGCCTGAGGACCTCGCCGGTGCGGTCGCGTTCCTCGCATCACCCGATGCGGACTACGTGACCGGTCAGGTGCTCAGCGTCAGTGGTGGTTTAACAATGGTAGGCTAGCCTGACCCGAATGACCGCACTTATCACTGCATAACATAAGGGAGTTGAATGATGCCGTCGAAATCGAATCTCGATTTGGAAAAGGCCAAGCACGTCGCGCAAACTGTGATCGGTGATGTCGCGACCATTGTGCATGGCGCGCTCTGCTATATCGGTGATCGGATGGGCCTGTTCAAGGCGAATGATGAACGCCGGGCCGCTTGACCGTCGCGCAACTCGCCGCGAAAACCGAACTCAGCGAACGCTATGTGCGGGAGTGGCTCGGCGCGATGGCCGCCGCGCATTATGTCGAGTACGACGCGAATGCCGATACTTATCTGCTCACGCCTGAATATGCTGCCGCGCTCGCCGACGAGGATTCGCCGTTCTTCATCGGAAGCTACTTCCAGATGGCGCAGGCGGCCGTAACGGTCGCGCCGAAGGTTGCCGACGCTTTCAAGAATGGCAAAGGCGTCACGCAGGCCGAGTATCCACAATCGTTCTTCGAGGCCGCCGAACGCAACTCACGCACCCGCTATCAGCATAAGCTGCTCCGCAAATGGATTCCGGCGATGCCGCAGGTCGTCGAGAGTCTCAAGACGGGCGGCCTCGGTGCGGACGTAGGATGCGGCGGCGGTCGCGCTGCAATCATGATCGCGCAGGCGTTCCCGGAAGCTCGACTTATCGGCTATGACGTTCACGCCGAATCGATTGAGCGCGCTCGGCGTAATGCACAGGCAGCCGGTGTCGCCGATCGCGTGACTTTTGAAGTCGCCAATGGTTCGCAGCTGCCGGAACGCACCTTCGATTTCATCTCGACCTTCGACGTTGTACATGACTCGGTCGATCCAGCTCGGCCTGATGACCGGGATTCGTCGCGCCCTCAAGAATGACGGCACCTATCTGGTGCAGGAAGTGAATGTTTCGAACAAGGTCGGCGAAAATCTCCGCCCGATGGGTAAGATGGTCTATTCGGTCAGCACGCTCTACTGTATGACGACTTCGCTGGCGCATGGCGGCGCCGGGATCGGCGTCGCGATGGGCGAGCCAAAGGCGCGCGAGCTGGCCTCCGGCGCGGGCTTTACGCGCTTCACGCGACTCCCGATACGGATGACTTCGCCGTGCTCTACGAGCTGCGCCCATGGATTGCAGCTTGCCTCCGTCCACTTTGCGCGGCAGGCTGCTAATCAGGAAAGGCCAGAGACGATCATGAGTAAGACTGATTCCACTCGAACTCGTTCCGCCGAGGTCCGCGAACGCGTCGGGCATCCGATTATCGATTCTGACGGCCACGTCGTGGAGTTCGAGCCGGCCTTGCTCGACTACATCCGTGAAGTCGGCGGCGAGACAATTCTGAATCGCTACAAGACCGCCTTCGATACCGCCTTCTACTTCCGCTGGAATCATCTGACACCGGAGCAGCGTCGCGATATGCGTGCGCCGCGACCGGTCTTCTGGCCTTATCCCGCGAAGAACACCCTAGACCGCGCGACCGCCGCCCTGCCCAAGCTGATGTATAAGCGGCTCGACGAAATGGGTCTCGACTTCACGATCCTGAATCCGAGCCAAGGACTGTTCGCACCGCATATAGAAGACGAGGAGCTGCGCCGCGCAGTCTGCCGCGCCTTCAACAACTATCATGCTGATATTTTTCGCGAGTACGCTGATCGGATCACGCCCGCGGCGTGCGTCCCGATGCATACGCCGGCAGAGGCAATTGAAGAGCTCGAACACATCGCAAAGCTCGGACTTAAAGTCGCGATGATGGCGGCATTCGTGAAGCGGCCAATTCCGGCGCTCGCGCGACAGGCGCCCGAGATGGCGCGCCATCTTACCTGGATGGATAACCTCTGCCTCGATAGCGAATACGATTACGATCCGGTTTGGGCGAAATGTATCGAACTCAAGATCACCCCTTCATTTCACTCATTCGGACTCAACTGGGGGATGCGCACCTCGATCTCAAGCTTTATGTATAACCAGATCGGCCACTTCGCTGCGGCCGCGGAGGGAATTTGCAAGGCGCTGTTTCTGGGCGGCGTGACGCGCAGATTCCCGACATTGAAGTTTGCTTTTAAGGAAGGCGGCGTCGGCTGGGCCGTCAGTCTTTACTGCTCGCTTTACGAACGATGGCATAAGCGAAATCTCAAAACTCTCGACAATGTCAATCCAAAAAATATCGATTTTGAGCTCTATCGCAATCTGTGCCGCGAGTATGGCGATAAATTCACCAAAGGACGGCTTGATGGACCCCTGATGCTCTCAGAGCTGGAAGGCGGGGGCGGCGGCAATCCTTCCGAGTGGGATGAATGGCGTCATTGCGGAATCGAAACCGCGCGCGATGTCTATGAGCGCTTCATCCCCCATTTTTTCTTCGGCTGCGAGGGCGATGATCGAGTGACTTCTTGGGCCTTCGACGCGAAACGTAATCCTCTCGGCGCGCGCCTCAACGCGATCTATGGCTCCGACCTCGGCCACTATGACCTGCTAGATATGCGCGATGCCGCGGTTGAGGCCTATGAAAGTGTCGAGCATGGCATCATGAGTGAAGAGGATTTTCGCGATTTCGTTTTCACCAATCCGGTGAAGCTGCATTGCGGGATGAATCCCGATTTCTTCGAAGGCACTATTGTGCAAGACGCAGCGCGGAAGTTGCTTAAGGAGGCCGGGGCTGCGAATGGATCTTTGCCGGGTGAGACCGTCAGTGTATAAGGTCAAAAAAGATGCGCTCGAAGAAGCTTTTTGCCGTAGCCGCAATAGCGGCAATTGTCACTCGTCTGGCGACCGAGGGCACGCGGCGCGATCGACTTCTTCTGTTATCGTGATAATAATGGCGAACGACTCCGCTTTATCCTGGCCCGCGATGAAGACGGCAAGGTGCATTCGGCGCTCGATACCTGTCGTCAGTGCGGAGCGTTCCACAAAGGCTATGCCGCGTCGAAGGACGAACTTATCTGCCGTCTTTGTGGAAATCGCTTCAAGCTTAACCAAATCGAAGCGGGCAAAGCCTCATGTATTCCTGTCAGCCTAGCGACCAAGCAACGCAATGGCGTGATTGAAGTTAAAGTTTCGGACTTGGAACAGGCGAGGCGGTTATTCTAGGCTCTATGCGAAACGCTGCGATTGCTCTCCTGCTAGCGCTCAGTATGACACTCGCAGGACTGCCGCTGGTGCCGGCGATTGTGGCTGGCGAACAACATGCGTTCTTCTCGATGGATATTTGTCATCCGGCGCAGGCCGTCAGCGCCGCGTCGATCCAGTGTTCTCTGCCGCTTAGACCCATCCAAGAGCTTGAGCATGCAGCTATACCTGTCGCGAGATGGCAAGAAGTAATCATTCCGCTAATTTCGATAGATCCAGCACGACCAATTCCGCCCCCGCCTGAAAGTTCGCTTATTTATACATATAGTTTGATCTTTGCAGATAGTAAGTTGCGCGCGTAAGCCACAACTGAATATTGCACAATGGAATGTGCCTGTTGGATTGGATTATCGCATGAAGGGTTATTCGCTTTTGGCGCTGCTGAGCCTGCTGCTGTTCCAACCGATATCGGCCTTCGCACACGGCGTGGTCGGCGATTATGTCTTTCTTGAGCCGATTGTCACGCAGGATCCTACTCCCGCCAATGAACTGGATATTCTGCAACCGTCATGGGTGAGAAGCAGTGATGCGAACACCTATTCGATTGCATCGTCCGTCGAGAAGATTTTGTGGCTCGACAGCAATGATATGCCCCGCTTCAGTGTTGGCGGTGGCGATTCATGGAATTACGTTTCGTCTTACCATGGACGCAGTCTTAATGGGCTTAACGATCTCACCTTGTTTGCAAAATATGCCTTCTATTATTCTCTTGAACATGAGTTCCTGATGTCCATTGCCTTGCAGTTACAACTGCCGATTGGCGATAAGGACATCCAAGCCGAAAATCATACCAGCATGGGCCCAGTCTTTCTGTGGGAGAAGGGTCTCGGCGATCTGCCCAATCGATCACTCCTTAAGTACTTGAGGCCGCTCGGCGTCCAAAGTGATTTCGGTTACGTACCTGCTCTGAGCGGTCATACAAATCATCACCTGTTCTCCGACGCGGTAATCGAATATTCGCTTCCGTACCTGAGCAACAACGTCAAGGATATCGGGCTACCTCGCCCTTTTCGCAACATGTTCTTGTTCAATGAGATTAATTACGACCAACTGATTACCGGTCCTTCAGGAGAGACTTTTCCGACACTGCTCGCAACCCCCGGCGTCGCCTATGTCAGCTACCATTTTGAGGTCGCGCTTGCCACCCAGTTTGCTTTGAACAACGCAAGCCGCTCCGGTAATCACGCGGCGGTGCTCGGCTTGCTCGATATCTTCTACGATTCGCTCTTACCAAAGCTGGGTAATTGGACGCTCAATCGGGGGTTTGGCGAATGAGGTCAATTCAGCGACTAGTCACAATCTGTTATCGTTCATCGCCTTAAATATCGGACTTACCTGGGCCCATTCCTTTCCCCAAAAAGAGAGCCCGTCAGCAGGTGAGGCGCTCGCGACTACTCCGCCTGAGGTCTCAATCAAATTCGACGCGCCGATAGAGCCGCTTTTCGCGCAGCTTCAGGTGATCGCGCCGGACGGCAAGAACGAGGCGCTTTCCACCCCAACAGTCGGCGCAGATGGATACACATTATCCGTTAAGGTACCACATTTGGGACCCGGCGATTACACGGTCAAATGGTCAGTAGTGTGTATTGATACGCATCATACCAATGGGTCTTATGAGTTCACGGTAAATCGAGGCGCTAGTTGAACTGGGCTCGTGTCTTATTTGCTTGGCCGGTGCTTGCGGCGCAACTGATAATTTTCGGTACTGCGACTTTCGCGCTGAGTCTCGGCTCCGATGCGGCGGCGCGACGTGATCGATTGATCGCCGGGCTGCAGGTAATCTGGCGCGTTCTCGGATTGATAGCGCTAGCGCTCTCCCCATTCCTGTTTATCGAGATTGTCGCGGGCATGGCCGGAACCACTTGGTCTCGGGCTGTACCCTATTCCTTCGAGGTTTTACGGGAAACTCATGCCGGTCACGTTTGGGAAGGGAGGTTTCCGCTCGTAATTTTGCTGGCGATTGCCGGATGGCTACCGCTTCATCGCGCCACTTCCGCAATATTGTTGTTCGCGATTTCTGGCAGTCTGCTGTTCTGTGAGAGCCTCACGAGTCATGCTATCGATTATGGCGCGGCAGCCGTAGCGCTCTTTCTCGTTCACGAACTTTCTGGTGGTCTATGGATCGGCGCGGTCTTTAGTCTTTGGTTCGGCGCACGTCGCGTGCAGCTCAGCGCTGATTGGATCGATCTCACGGCCCCGTGGGTCTCGCGACTGGCCGGATGGACAGTCATCGTGCTGCTCATCAGCGGGGGTTACACTGCTTATCATGCCCTGATGGGCGACCCGTCATTGCTGTTATACTCAGCGTATGGTCGCGATTTATTGATCAAAATCGGCGCGGCTTCGATCGTACTTTTGATGGGCGCCTACAATCGCTTTATACTTATTCCGGAGCTTGCGGGCTTGGCCGCGCGTAACGCATTACTCAAAAATGTTCTGTTGGAATCAATTTTGTTGATAGGTGTGGTTGGGCTTGCCACTTTGCTCGCCAACACCCCACCGGCGCATCATTCGAATCATCTGATGAATTCAACTCGAAACGCTAAACGATATGAATCTTCCATATAGCCAGGTACGGGTCCGATTCGTTCTGCCTATTTTTCTTGCCGTGATGATGTCCTTCGGCATCCTCGGCTGCAACAGCAATGTCAGCGATTTCGGCGGCTCCTCCGGTTCGAGCGTTGACGCGCTTTCTGGCATAACGCTCCTCGATCAGAACGGCCATCCATTTCAGCTCGCATCATTGAAGGGAAAGCCAGTTCTATTCGACTTTATATATACGACCTGTCCGGGTCCCTGCCTCGTCCTCACCGCCCGCATGAAGGCGATCGCGAACCAGTTGGGACCCGACCTCGGTGCGAAGGCGTCA
Organism: uncultured Pseudomonadota bacterium; assembly: GCA_963831065.1. GTDB lineage: Bacteria > Desulfobacterota > Binatia > Binatales > Binataceae > JAJPHI01. The sequence goes on along the minus strand of CAWHOQ010000020.1, from coordinate 29,046 downwards.
TTAGTGTCGGTGACGGTCGATCCCGAGCACGACCGTCCCAATGTGATGCACGCCTATGCAAAGCAGCAGGGGGCGGAGCGCAACGGCTGGTTTTTCCTGACGGGCTCGCCCGCCGAAATCGATCAGCTGATGTCAAGATTCAAGCTGGTGCGCCAGCGCGAGGCTGATGGCACAGTCGATCACGTGCTGGAGTTCTTCCTGGTCGGCCCCGACGGCCATCCGATGATGCAATATCTTGCCTCGGACGTGATGCCGGCCAAGATCGCGGGAGACATGCAGGAAGTAATAGCCGGTAAACAGCTCGCCTTGCTATAGCGATTCTCGACTTGATATGAAATCTGCTCCGGGCCGATGTAAAGTCTCCTGTCAGCGCGTTTACTCTTCGCTCCGCGACCAGTACACTGATGCGAGCGCGACCGAACAGTCTAATTGGCTCGGGCGCGCTTTGATTTATACCAATGCGCCGTAATGATATCAGGAATCTGGCGATTGTCGCCCACGTCGATCATGGCAAAACCACACTGGTTGATGCGCTGCTGCGCCAATCAGGGGTATTCCGCGCTAATGAGCAAGTCGCCGACCGTGTGATGGACTCCTTCGCGCTCGAGCGCGAACGCGGCATCACGATCATGGCGAAGAATACCTCGGTCGTGTGGAACGGCACCCGCATCAATATCGTCGATACGCCCGGGCATTCCGATTTTGGCGGCGAAGTCGAGCGTACGCTCTCGATGGTGGACGGCATCCTGCTGCTCGTCGATGCGTGTGAGGGCCCCTTGCCGCAAACCCGGTTCGTGCTGCGCAAAGCGCTCGAAGCGGGACTCGCTGCCGTCCTGTGCATCAACAAAATAGATCGCGCTGACGCACGTCCGGTTGAAGTCCTCGACGAGGTTTACGATCTTTTCATTGACCTGAATGCCCACGAGGATCAGCTCGATTTCCCCATCCTCTATACTAATGCGCGCGCCGGCACGGCGACTGCCAAGCTCGGAACCGACTCCGCCGACCTGAAGCCGCTTTTCGATACGATCGTGTCGCATCTGCCGGGTCCTGAAGTCGATCCTGATGCGACGCTGCAATTCCAGATCAATAATCTCGATTATGACGACTACGTCGGACGGCTCGCGATCGGAAGCCTAATCGCCGGAAGCATGGTCGTCGGCGGTTCCTACTCGATAATGACCGGCGACTCGCGCAAAGGCACGGGCAAGATCACTCGGCTCTACGGATGGCAGGGGCTTAAACGCACCGAGATCACCGAAGCACGCGCCGGCGATATTGTGATGGTCGCTGGACTCGACGAGATCGAGATTGGCGATACGATTGCTGATCTCGAAAATCCGCGTCCGCTGCCGCCGATCAAAGTTGACGAGCCCACCGTTGCGATGACCTTCTCGGTCAACAATTCGCCTTGGGCTGGACGCGAAGGCGCTTACGTAACTTCACGCAAGCTTGGCGAACGAATCGATTTCGAGGCCCGGCGCAACGTCAGCGTCAGGATCGAGCAACTCAGTCCCGAGTCGTGGCGCGTGATGGGACGCGGCGAATTGCAGCTCGCCGTGATTCTCGAAACGATGCGGCGTGAGGGCTACGAGTTACAGGTCTCCAAACCTACCGTCCTCACCCGCGAAGATAGTGGCGCATTGCTCGAACCGATGGAGTTTCTGGTAATCGATACTCCGGAAGAATCGATCGGTACCGTCACGCAACTGCTCGCGGCGAGCAAAGGCCGGTTACGCACGATGGAAACTCACGCCAGCGGCCGCGTGCGCCTCGAATACGATGCGCCCGCTCGCGGCCTTATTGGTTTCCGCGGACGCTTCCTGACCGAGACCCGCGGCAACGGCGTGCTCCATTCTATTTTCAATGGTTATGGTCCGTGGTGCGGTACAATCAAGACGCGGCAGAATGGCGCGATGATCTCCGATCGCGAAGGCGCCGCCACGGGCTATGCAATCTTCCATCTTCAGGAGCGTGGTCGGTTCTTTATCGGAGCGGGCGAACCGGTTTACGAAGGGATGATCGTCGGTGAGTACTCGCGCGAGACCAACCTGCCGGTCAATGTCTGTCGTGAAAAAAAGCTCACCAATATCCGCGCTGCCGGACATGACGAGGCGATCCGGTTATCGCCACGCGCGAATCATGGGACTCGACGCCGCACTCGAATGGATCGACGAAGAGGAACTCGTCGAACTCACGCCGAAGAGCGTACGCATTCGCAATCGGATTCTCAAAACTGGATTGCGCAGTAAGCATCGCGCCGCCTGGAGCGAGAACGCGGGTACCCTCGCACTCGCCAGCGACTAAGTCTCCCAACGATTTCCGCTTTATTCGAGCTCGCGCCGACATGCCTCGACGGGCGTCCTGATGCGAATTCTGCGGTTCTGCGCTTACGCACTCCTACTGATTCTTGTCGCGCTAGTAACTACCTTTTTCGTGGTGATTCGTAATGAGAATCGAATTGCCGAATTTGCTCTGGCGCGGATTTATAATCGTACTGGCCTGAAAATCACGATAACCGGCACCAAGATCGGCTTCGGTACCCACCTTGCCGTAATACTTGAGAACCCGCGAGTGTCCATGAAGGACAATCCGATCGGAACCCTTCGAGCGATACGCGCGAGTTTAAGCTATTCCGTAATGCTTCGCCGCAGCGGTCTCCCACTCGCCCGCCTGGAACTCGATAATCCTCTTGTGCAGCTTCCGGCGCGCGCCGCGGAGGTAACCACCGGAGGCATTCCACGCCTTGATGCCAATACGGTAAAGACTTTGAACTGGGGGCTCAACGCTCTCTCGGATGCTGCCCAGCGCGTCGATGTAGTCGATGGAGCACTCAGCGATCGCGACGGTTCAGGGCTGGTTAATCATTTCAGTTTGCGGGCGCGCCGTCAGCACTATCGGCGGGTTGGTGATTGGCCGTGGATATTGGATTTTAATGGTGCTCTTGAGCAGCCACCCGTCCATAACCTCAAACTTGCCGGTCATCTAGTGCTCGGTGCTCGAGCCGAGCCGTCCAGAAGCGATCTTGGCAGGCCGGCTCTGGTTTTGGGGACTTAACGTCCGAAGCCTCAAAATCGGACCGGTAATGATCTCAGCCGCTCTCGATGGCGATTTGCACCTGATGATGGACGCCGCCGGTTTGGTGGCCGGTGATTCGCACACTAACCTTCGTGCGACGACGGTTTTATTCGAGACCGGCAGGCAGGTTTTGCCGCCGAGCGATTATCAAGTTTCTTCATCTTACAGAATTTCTGCCGATCAGATCGATCTTCCAAAGCTGATTCTGCAAAAGGGTACAACTCATCTGTTAGCGGGTGCAGCCACCATCACCAACGCTTACAGTCCTGACCGCGAAGCAACTTTCAGTTTAAGCGACGCGCGACTGGAGTTGTCGCGGCTATTCAATTTGCTCCGGTCGATTCCGGGAATTCCTCCGTTGCTGGCGCGACATGTCGATCGGGTTTCGGGCGGCAATTTGATTCTGGGCGGAATCTCGATCAAAACGAAGATTCCACTGCGCGACTGGACCTTTGCGACTCTACGCGACCATCTTCGCGCTGACGCCACGATCAATGATGCTGCCTACCAATTTACGCCAGAGCTACAGTTAGCCGCCTCTGCAGAAATTCAACGTACAACTTTATTACGCCGCAGGCTCGCTCAAGTTAACTCAGGGAAGCTTTCAGGTGGGAGCATCGCGTATGAGCAATTTGAGCGCAGACATTGATTTACCTAATGCTCCGACCCGTATCAACTATCGACTGCATGGAAACGGGGATCTCGATATAACGCAACTCGATCCTGCTATCAGAACGGCTTTGCGCACAGCGAGCTCTACCCTCACTGACCATCTGATTAGTGTCGGCGGTCATCTTCCGTTTTCTATGTCGGCCAATGACACCATTCAGGACCTACACTGGAAGTTGTCTCGTAGATACGTGATCGATGTGCGCCCAAATCAGCTTTCGATAAAACTCAGGGACGCCCCCCAAGCTATTCTCCTAACTGACGGCAAATTGACTCTTAAGCCGGAAGTCGTGACGGTTGATCGCGTCCGAGTGCTCCCCGACGGAACCAAAGGTGGAGAGGTGCTTCTGGACGGCGTCCTGCAACCGCGCGACGGTTCTGTACGTTTCAAAAACTTCTCTGCTGAACTGCATCGGATCGAAATCGAACAATGGCTTCCTTTGCTTGCCAATCCTGACTCGATCGCGGCTGACGGCCGCCTTGGCGGGTTGCTGACCGCAAATGGCGCTTTAACCCGGCGTAACACTCCGATGGTAAATGGCAAGCTCACTCTCGGCGCAGGACATCTCGCTCTCGGCTTTTTGCGTGCTCCGATAAAAATTCGCGCTGCGATCCTGACCCTCGATGGTAAAGGCCTCGCGCTCAAAATGCCGGGAAGCTCGATCGAGAACCAACCGCTGGATTTTCGTATGGCAGTCGCCGACTTGGCTCATCCCGCAGTGCGCATCGATGCGCACGCGGCCAAACTCGATTTGTTTGTAATGCGATTCATCCGTGTGCCATGGATGCCGGCGAGTGCGCCGCATTTTTTCGCGGTACCAGTGTCTGGTCATCTTGAAGCCGATCAGGCGACGTTCGATAAGTTGCTTATGTCGAAAGTTGCGACCGATTTCAGTCGCGATCAGGTGAATTGGCGCGTCTATAACTTTACTGGTCATGCTTTCGAGGGCGCGGTTAAACTCAATATCGACGGACGCACCGGACCGAATAACTGGATTCGTATGGCCGGAGCCGTCAGCGACATGGATGCGGCGGCGCTGCTGAAGGTTTCCGATCCGACTGGACGGCCGCCGATCATTGGAAAATTGTTTGTGACTTATGATTTGTGGGCCAACACTGATACTAATTTTTTCGATACGCTCGCCGGAACCTTCTCACTGCAAATCAAGGAGGGGGTGCTGAAACGCTTCGCTCTTTTATCAAAGATTCTGAGCTTTATTGATCTCAAGAACTGGATTACCGCGCAATTTCCAGATCCGCGGGTCTCAGGCATACCTTTCAAAACCATCATCGCCGATTTTAAGGGTGTTAATAGCGATTTCTATACCAATAACCTGCTTCTCACCGGGCCGGTGATGGATATCTCCGCGCGCGGTGATATTCAGTTCGGCCAAGGTCGAGTCAACCTGGACGTCGGTATGGTCCCGTTCAGCACTGTCAATTGGGTCGTCAGTTACATTCCGATTGTCGGCGAGAACCTCGCGGGTGGCAGCAGGGGTCTACTTGGCGCGTATTTTCACGTACACGGCCCCTATAAAAATCCGACGGTAATGCCGAAGCCGATTACTTCGATTACCGAATTCGTCAAAAGAACGCTCGGCTTGCCAGTCAATATCATCGTGCCGAACACCATTAAGTGAAACGGCGGCAGAACCCGCTCGCCGCCAATCTGTCGATCATCGTTTTTGCGCGCGAACCAATTCCCGGAACCACCAAAACACGATTGATTCCGCGCCTTGGCGCGCACAACGCCGCCGCGCTCGCTCATGCGTTCACGCTCGATGCCCTTACAAAGGCCAAGCAAACCCGTTCGCGATTGATAATCGCCGCGAGCGCTTCCGGCGACGTGACTAGAAACACTTATTTCCGCGCGCTCGCCCGCCGCTTCGATGCGAGTCTCATTGATCAAGGGAGCGGCTCGCTTGGAATGCGGATGCGCCGCGCGATCGAACCATTTTGCGCCGACGGAGCTCTCCTGATCGGGACCGATACGCCATCCCTCCCTTTGCAGCTCCTGATGAACAACCTCGAACTATTACGCTGCAATCGCCTGGTATTCGGACCGAGTCTCGACGGCGGTTATTATGCGCTCGGAATTCGCGGCGAACTGCCCGACATCTTCCACGGCATCCAATGGGGTGGAGCGCGAGTGCTCACGGATTCGATCGCGCGTCTGCAAAACTCGCTAACGCGCTTTGCCCTCGCCCCAAGCTGGTACGATATCGACCGATGGTCCGATCTGCTGCTCCTCACTGAGCATCTGCGGATCATGCGGCCCGCAGCGCTTAATCCATGTCCGGCGACGATGCGGCTTCTACAAAAGCTTGGACTGCTATGAGGTCGCAGTTAAAGTGTCTCCATGAGCACCGCCGCGCGTAATGTCCGCATCGTTTTCGTGATGGCCGGTGACGCGGTCGAGGCCGAAAAAATCGCGCGCTCGATAGTCGAGGAAAATCTGGCGGCATGCGCAAATATCATCGGACCGCTCCGCTCCATCTATCGCTGGCAGGGCAAAATCGAGAACGCTGCCGAATATCTCATCATGCTCAAAACCCGAACTAGCTCGTATGCTCGCCTGCAACGCCGCGTGAGAGAACTACATAGTTATCAGGTTCCCGAGATAGTAGCGCTGGCCCTCGCGACCGGTTCTGCGCCCTATCTTGATTGGGTCTTCGACTCCACCCAACCGCCTGCCACGCATCGCCCGGCGCGTACTCTATGATGCCGTCCAAAGTAAGCCCATCCTCTCAGAAATCTGCTGCTCGGATGTTCCGGCCGGCAATTGCCAAGATGGCGCCCTATGTGCCCGGCGAACAGCCACGCGTCGGTGAGCGGCTAATCAAGCTCAATACTAACGAAAATCCTTATCCACCCTCGCCGTTGGTCGCTAAAGCGCTTCGCGATGAGATCGGCGCCGCGCTGCGACTTTATCCTGCGCCCCGCGCCGACGAATTTATCCGCGCCGCCTCGCAAGCCTATGAGTTTCCCGAAACGATGATCGTCGCGGGCAACGGCTCCGATGAGCTACTCTCGATGATTTTTCGGGCGGTGCTCGGGCGCGATGATAAAGTCGCATATCCCCAGCCGACCTACTCTCTCTACGACACGCTGGCGGAAATTCAGGAGGCGCAGATTATTCGCGTCCCGCTTGGCCCGGATTTTACCCTGCCCCTGAAAGCGCTCGGCCAAAAACGCGCCCGTCTGACGATCGTGTGCAATCCGAACTCTCCGTGCGGCACGCTGGCGGATTACAATGAACTTGACACGTTGGCCCGCTCGCTCCGGGATTGCCTGCTCATAATCGACGAAGCCTACGTCGATTTCGCCGAGTCGAACGCCCTTGATCTTGCCCGCCGTTACGCGAACGTGATCGTGCTCCGCACCCTGTCGAAATCCTTTTCGCTGGCCGGGATGCGATTAGGACTCGGCTTCGCTCATCCGGCGATCATTGATCAGCTACAGAAAGTAAAAGACTCGTACAATTTGAATCGGCTCGCGATCGTTGCTGGCGCTGCCGCCATGCACGATCTCGACTGGATGAGGCGCAATGCCGAGCGCGTCAAGCGCACCCGCTCGCTCACTGAAGAACGCCTACGCGCGATCGGCTTTGAAGTTCCGCGTTCACAAGCCAACTTCGTGCTCGCCCGTCTTGCCGGACAAGATATGGCGCCGATCGCTGCGGCGCTGCGTCGCCGTAGTATCCTTGTCCGTCATTTCCCACACTCAGTTTTCCGCGATGCACTGCGGATTTCGATCGGAAAGCCGGCCGAAATGCGCTCTCTTTTCGATGCGCTCGAACCACTAGCCAAGCCGCTGATCAGCACCAATGGTCACCGGCCTTCCCGTCGCGCTAACGATGAGTAAGTCGTGGCAACCCGGCTGACCCGCCTCTTCGATAAATTCCGCGCAGCGCCTACGACTTCGAATGGCGAAAATGATCTTCCGAAGAATCGATGGGTAATTGCGGGCTTGGGCAATCCCGGCGAGCAGTACCGCCGTTCTCGTCATAACACCGGCTTTATGGCGGCGACTCGATTAGCCGAGCTTCATCATCTGGAGCTCAATCGGCGCAAGTTCAACGGCCTTTATTCTGAGGGACCGATCGCCGGTACGCCAGCGATCGTGGTCATGCCGCAAACGTTCTACAATCGCAGCGGCGATTGCCTCGCGTCTTTGCTCGGCTACTTCAAGGTGCCAGTCGAACAATTAATCGTTATTCATGACGAGATGGACCTGCCGCTCAGCCAGATTCGCATCAAGCGAGGCGGTGGCGACGCGGGCAATCGCGGAGTTCGTTCCATCGCCGAGTCACTCGGCAGCCCAGATTTTATTCGCTTGCGCATCGGCATCAGTCATCCGGGAAGCCCGGATGAGGCAATCGAGCATGTACTCCGGCCATTGAGCGAAAGCGAAATGCAAACGATTCGCACAATATTCGACCGCGTTGCCGACGCGGTCGCAGCGATTATTAGCGATGGGCTCGAACGCGCGATGAATATCTACAACCAACGCGCCTAACGATCAGCTATTGCGCAGTTGCTTTCGGCGGCGGTGCGGCGGGACCGCGATGCCCCCATATACTTCCCGCTTCGTGGCGTTGCACTTTCCACGTCGCGTCATCTACCGTGCGCGCGCCGTACCCATACTCGATCTCGAAACCCGAGGGCGATCGCATATAGAACGACATCATGTGATCATTGGTATGCCGCCCAAGCGAACCTGTGATCGGCACGCCCTGATCTTGCGCCAGATACATCGTGGAGCAAACGTCATCGACCGTCGTCACCTGCAGCATGAAATGCAGCAGCCGCTTGCGCACCGGAATCTCACCAAATGCCACCGTATGATGGCGCGGATTGCAGTGCATAAAGGTCAACGACAGATTGCCTTCCATCCCGCGCCGCATCTTCATATCGATAAAGTCGCTGATGCGCATCCCGAGCACGTCGCGATAGAAGTTCAGGCTTTCTGTCGAGCTATCCACACGGACGACAATATGACCTAGGCCCATCGTTCCCGTTTCGAAACCACTGATTCGACGTAGCGGCTGGAATGGTTGCTGAAAGTTCATCAGTGGTCCGAAATAAGCCTCGCACGCGATGCCGTTCGGATCTTTGAAACTGATCAGGTCCACCACTCCGCGTGACTGGGCAAGCTCCCGCGACCCCTCTGTCGCTTCGACGCCCGCAGCTTTCAACTGCGATTTCAATTCGCGCAGCGCTGCGGAATCCGTTACTTCCCATCCGACAAACGCGAGGTCGTCGGCGTCATCGCGCTGTAGGATGAAGCGATGATGATTCTCGTCCATGCGCAGCAGCAGCGCGCCGTCCGCCGTATGTCCCGCTATTTGGAGACCCAAAATCTCCGTGGCGAAGCGCTCCCATTCTTCGAGGTTCTTAACGTTCAGTCCGAGATAACCAAGCTGTTTCACGCTCGCCATGATTGGATTGCTCCTCTGACTCTCATATCGCCTAATGCTATCGCTAGACGATGAAAGTGAGATTGTCGATCACCTCGTCATTGTTTACAAGAACGGCCTTTTTCGTCGCAATTTTCCACCCGCCGTTCTCGTAACGCATTCGATGCTCATAGCGGCCTGCAAAGATGCGTTCTCGTCCGCGCCGCAACTCATACATCAGGAACACTGACGAGATTATCGCCCTATTCTCTTCAGTTTCGACGATCTGAACGTTCGATATAAGACGACGCGTTTTCGATGGCGGGTTTTGCGCGTGCGCCATTCCGGTACCGAGCCGCGCGACGCGATCCTTGAGCCGCGCAGCGTCATCATAAACGATCGAGATTTCGTGCGACGGATCGCCGCCTTCGCCGTTTTGTGGAATCCAGTAGCTCGCGTCGGCGGTAAGCATCGCGAGCCATTCCGCGTACCGTCTTTCGTCGAGCAGGCGCGCTTCCGCGTAGAGTAGATCTTCGGCGTCGAAGCGCGACAGTTCCGTCATCTGTTCTACCGACTGATCACGAACCTGAGGCTACCAGCGCAAGCTTGACCGGCGCCGGCTGGATTCCCTTGCACACCAGTTCTCGCCAACGACGATAAAATGCGCGTTGCGGCGTTTCATCCGTTAGATGCGCCGCGATTACGCCATCGTCTGAAATCTTCTCACGTTCCAGACCGCGCGATAATTCGAGCCATTCCGCGCCTTTCACGCGCAATCCTTCCGTGCATCGGTTGAACATTTCAACGTCGTCCGGCGCGCCGCCACCCGCCGGTCCGTAAAACGATTCATGCGCCCGCAACCGCGCCGCGTTGATTTCCTCCGGCACGCCACGCAGCGTCGTCGGGGTCGCATAAACCTCGGTGCGATTGACGCTCACCGGATTTACTTGCCGGAGCTGGACGCCAATGATCAGCAAATTAGGAAAAATCGCGAGATTGACGTTGGACGCCCCCAAAATCTCGCTCGTGCGCGCCTCGCCGAAATGGCTGATCAGACTCGCGAGATAGCGATCGTTCGCCTCGCGTGAAACCAATCCACGAAAAATATTGGCCACCGGCCCTCCGACTTGCCGCTTAGGAGAGGTATCGAGAATCGAATGCCCGCGGCCGAGGTCCTTAGCCTCCATCGGCGAATTCTCCGCAAACAGCCGCATCAGTTTCGTGCCCAGCCGCTTTCCTTGTACCTCAAAGAACGACTGATGGACGAAATTGGCGTGATAGCCGTCCACGCCATTCTCCATCTGGAATTTCCAGTTACCGTCGTAACCGTATTTATGCGTTCCCGCGCGCGCGTCGAGCGCACCCTCCGGCGATAAATCCATAAACAGATCGAGATAGTATCTCGCGTTGCCGAGATAGTCCGGCAGATCTTCGACTTCCGGCGTGAGGCTCGCGAAAATCAATCCCCGATAATTCGCAACTTTGGCTGCTTTGATCAATGCGAACTTGCTACGATCAAAGCGCTTGCCGAAACCTTGCGGATACGGCACACCAACCAGTTCGCCGCGATTATTGTAGGTCCAGCCGTGATACCAGCAGCGCAAGTAGCTCGCATTGCCACGCTCCTGTTGACAGATGGTTGCGCCACGATGCATACAGCGATTCATCACCACGTGGATGTCGCCGTCTTCATCGCGTGTCATAATCGCCGGCTGCGTGCCGAAACGTACTGCCTTGTAGTCGCCCGGCTCGGCTACTTCGGTTTCATGCCCGAGATAGACCCAGCCCTGCTCGAAGATTCGTTCCATTTCAAGCTCGAAGACTTGCGGCTCGAGATAGATCTTGCGATGGACGCGATGCGCTTGCGCGAGTTCCGCTAAATCCAACTGCTCCGGCATGATTCCACCTCACTGATCGGACAGCTTTTCCGGCGCCCATCCATTAGACAGCGTTTGTTAATGCATTAGCTCACTTGATCACAGAATTACAAATCAATGCAGCGGTTTTGCGAACGTCCGAAACAAATCGGGGGGCCTCGCGACCCCCCGATGACTGTTCATTGGTAGTTTTCTGCTAGCGCAGGGCGTTGTGCGCCGAGGTCAAAGTTGTTTGCAGCGCGGGATTGTTAATATCGCCCTCATACAACTCGACATAATCTGCGCCCAAATTGACTACATTGATGAGTGCCGGCGAGAGACTGGAGCCTAAAGCCGCGAGCGTCTGATAACCAGTCTCAATTTGAGACGCAAACCCCGCCTGATACGACCAGTTCCAAGTGCTGGTCAATGCATCATTCTGCAACGCGTACTGCGTCCCGAAGGTACTCACTGCGTAATTGACGATGCTCTGTGAGGCAATCGTGTCAGCGCCATTGAAACCGGTGATTAAATTGCCATTGTTATCAATCGGCGGGAATCCACCGGGCTGCATTGAATCCATCATCAGCATTCCAGGGAATGCCTGCTGGAACATCTGCGCAATCTGTTCCCACGCGTTCACCGCACGTGTCCGCGTATAGCCAATTGCTAGCCAATTGGCGACATCATTGTTGCTGGTGCATCCAGTCTGCCCGTTAGTCAGTGGTCGGTTCACATACAGCGGAAGATTGCTCTCTTCACTTTCAGTGCTGACGCCGGTGATCTTTACCGCTACCACCGCTGGATTGCTGCTATAATGCGCGCCGAACGCCTGTACCAGGGCGCTCCACTTTGCCAGAAAGACCGGGTCCCACGGCACCGGAATACTCACAGTCGAGCAAAAACTTGGGCCCCAGCCGCTCTGATCCCAAATGAAATTGAAGCGCTGTGCACCTGCCGCATAGACCCACGTCGGCGTGCTATAGCCCGGCATTATCCGGATGGATACCACCTTGCCCGCATTCGCCGCCTGCGTGATCAGACTGTCCAGCGTGCTCCAGACAAACACACCTTCGTTAGGTTCGACATCGCTCCAAAACATCCGGATGCTGATTCCATCGACCAATGGATTTGTCAGCATCGATGAATCCACTTGATATGAAGAAACTCCATGATAAGTTTGCAAGTGCACTGCGTTGATCGCAAAAATTCCACGCACTGGCGCGCTCGACGCATTGCCCGCCCGAGCCTCCCTTATAACGACGCCGCCGATCAGAAGAAAACAAACAAGAAATGCGAGCCGACGAAACATTGCTCTAGCCCTCCCTGCTCTTTTAAGTCTTCACGGAGGCAAATGAGCAAGGTATGTGCCCTTGTTAGCTAATGTCTCTATATATATTTCATTGCTTGCTTTGATATATATGTACCACCCTTGAATGCCTTCACGTCGCATTCATTGTTTCTAATCGTTACAGTATGTCAGCCGTATGAATCAGCATCCGACTTTCGACTCGGATTATGGAAGAGCAGTTTAAGTGTATTATTCGGCTCATATGCGCCCCTACATTGCCCGAGGCTGCGCGCCCGCATTCTTCTCGCTTTATCAGCCGGGTCGTTTGGATCTTGACCTGATTTTTTCGCTCTGTGCCTTGTTTATCAGCGCGATGCAGCCGCAGCTTCTCTTTATCAGTTAAATATGGCTGCTTCCTCGATAGCCGCGCAGACTTGGCCGTATGTTACGGTCGGATGGAACTACGCGAACGAACAAAGCGGAATGGTCGTCGCTAATGACGGCCTCGGCCCGGCCCTAATTCGCGATACCGTGCTCAAGGTGGACGGACATTCGCAATCTGATGTGTTCGAAGCTCTTTCCAAGCTCATCGATATCTCGCACGCACCAAAAGGCACAATTGAACTGGACGCCTTGATCCCGGGGTCGTGATTCGTGCAGGACAGTCGCTCAGGCTTTTCAGCATTGGTGGCGCTAGTGGCCTGTAACAATGGTATTGGTAGTGTATTCATGTATCATGAGACATGCTTGAAGGGGAGTTTCGCTTGACATCGAGCGAGCGCACGGAACTGCGGGATAGGCTGCGCTCGCGCACCTTGCCGGCCGAGGATGTGCGCCGCGCGCGGCTGATCCTGTTGTTGGCGCAAGGCAAATCCTACTTCGCGATTCGCCATGTTCTGGGGTGCAACCCCAACTATATCAGTCGCTGGAAGGGTCGTTTCGAAGCCGAGCGGCTGGCGGGCCTGTACTCCCATTATCCGCGGACGAGCGCTAGAGAAACGAACCCCGGCGTTGGAAGCCAGGATTCTGGAATGGACCCGCAAACCTGCGCCGGATGGTTCCACGCACTGGAGCAGCCGCAAATTGGCCCACCACTTGGGCATCAGCCACATGATGGTGGCGCGGGTGTGGCAGCGCGCCGGGCTTAAGCCCCATCGGATCGAACGTTACATGGCTTCCGACGACCCCGATTTCGAGACCAAGGCGGCCGATATTATCGGGCTGTACGTCAAACCGCCCCAGCATGCGGCCGTGTTTTGCGTGGACGAAAAAACCGCCATCCAGGCCCTGGACCGGCTTGATCCGGTGTTGCCCCTCTCGCCCGGGCGGCTGGAGCGCCATGGTTTTGAATACTATCGCCACGGCACCCTTTCGCTGTACGCCGCGCTTAACACGCGCAATGGCGAGGTAGTGGGCAAAACCGTTGCGCGTCACACCAGCCAGGAGTTTGTCGCCTTTGTCGCCGAGGTGGTCGCCAATCAGCCGCGCGGCAAAGAGATTCATCTCATTGCCGACAATCTTTCGGCCCATAAGACCCCGCGGGTGGAACAATTCCTGGCCACCCACCCCAAAGTGCATCTCCATTACACCCCGACCTACTCCTCCTGGCTCAATCAGGTAGAAAACTGGTTCGCCAGGATCGAGCGCGAGGTCATCGCTCGCGGTGTCTTCACCTCGGTCAAGGATTTAGCCCGCAAACTCATGCGCTACGTCCGTCACTACAACCGCGCTCCCAAGCCCATCAAGTGGACCTACCGCGACCTCTCAAATCGAATCACGTATCGATACCATTTCACCTGTTACAGGCCACTAGATGGGACAGTCAACTGCGCGATGCACAATCCAGAGTTGAGCTCGAAGTATGTTACTGCTCGGTGCTCGATCGATGTTGGATTAGCTCGACGCAAAGTTCCGCTCAGAGCGTCGCTCGATGCCTTCAGCATAATCCATCCAGTCTCAGCCTTCCGAAGCCAAAAAGCGCGTTTCCTCCGGTCCCATAAAACACTCCTCATCTAGTCGTCCGTTTCTGAAAAGACCCACTTTCCCTAGTATTGCCCCCCGCAATCGGAGCATCGGAAATTTGTGGAGAATACGCGGGACCGGTAGAAGACGCCACGCCGGCACGAGAAGCACGATTTCCCACATATAGGAGCCATGGGCCATCGTTAACTTAAAGTAATACTTGTCGCTGATTTTGGCACGAAAAAGGCTCTCCGCAGGGAGTCACCTTCAGGATGAAGGTCCTTTCACAGGGAGATAAAATATGGCAGCAACTATAGCAGAAAGTACTTCGCCGGCGATCGCGCCAGCTGCGCTCAGGCGGATCTCGTGGGGCGCAGTATTCGCTGGAGGGATTGTCGCAATCGCAATCGAACTGATGCTCAGTGTCTTGGGCGTAGGTGTCGGCGCAAGCACGATCGACGTCCACAACAATGCCGCACCCATGACTGACTTGGGATTAGGGGCCGCGATATGGTTCGTAGTCAGCGCTCTCATCTCAATTTACATTGGCGGATGGGTTGCCGGCAAACTTGCCGGTGTACCGACCCGCACGGATGGGGCGCTGCATGGCTTCATTACTTGGGCTCTCGCGACTTTGGCTCTTTTCTACCTCCTTACCACTGCAATAGGAGCCGTGCTCGGAGGAACAGCTTCATTCTTGAACCAGGCCGCGGGGACCATCACTAAAACCGCGAGCTCGGCTGCGCCGACTATGATGAACGCGGTCAGCGACATGACCGGCACAACCCCTCAGGACTTGCAGAACCAGGCTGGCGCTCTGGCTAATGATCCGCAATTCAAGAACTTCGTAAGTAGCGTTCTCCATAATGGTCAGGTGTCACTGGCTGATCGTCAGAATCTGGTTAGCCTGGTTGCTCAGCGTCAGAATATCTCGCAGACGCAAGCCGACGCTGAGGTAACACACTGGCAGCAGGAGCTCCAGCAGACTTCACAGGAAGTGAAGGCTAAGGCAACTTCAGCAGCTGATACTGCTGCGAGTGGCACGGCTAAAGCTGGTATTTGGACATTTGTGATGCTCATCCTGGCGCTTATTGTCGGATGTATCGGCGGAGCAGTAGGAGCGCCTGAAGACTCATTCCTGATCCCAGTGATAAATCGTCCCCTCATGAATCGTCCTGTCCGGAGATAGGAGATAAATGATTTATCGTCGTGCCTGTAACAATAGGCAGTAGAACGATGCAAGAAAAAATTGAGATAGGATTCCAGGTCTTTCTAGCGGATGGTGGCGAAGAATTCGGTGCGGTCCGTCAGGTATCTCCCGGCGGCCGCCCTGAACTCGTTATTTACATAGAGAATACTGGAGATGTGGTAGTAAATTTCGACGCAATCCAGGCTGTCCACTCGGAAAAAGTCATTTTAGATCCGTTGAAGCTTGATTCTGATCTGCGCCAGGCAATTGCGAAGGCGCATAAGAGCGAAGTACCCGGGCTTTAATCTGTCTAGATCATCAACTGCCGAAACGGTGCGAGCGCCCAGGCGTGCTGTTTCGGTTAGTCTCTTACTGAGACGTATTACTCTGCTTTTTAGGAAGCGACGTATTGCAGCCGCCGATTAGTCCCTCAAGCTTGTCCGCGAGCAATTCACCGGCTATTTGATGACCCAGTTCATTCCAATGACCAGTCCCCATTTTGGTATTCGGAAATCCATGAAGATACGCATGATGCGCGTCGGCATAGACCTGCATTGAAGGTGCTAAATTAAGTACCGGAAATTCGTACTTTTCACCCCATCCAGCAATCTGTTGCTCAGGATAAAATAGACTCGTTCCTCCCACGGCTTTGAGATAGCGCTCGCGCATCGCCGGATCGGGATACACCTGGATACCTGTACTGAGAGTAGTCACCAGCAGTGCAGCGTGATGCTTTATAATATCCTGATGAATCATCTCAATCTCAGCCTCCGTGACCCCCCACGCATTGCGCCAGACCTGATTGATCGGCGGACGATATATTAGATCATTGACACCGGGTTCGTGCCAAGCTGGGCGTTTAACGTGCGCGGTCATAGGAACTCCGGGCATCTGTTCTTTCCAGTCCCGACGGCGGATATATCCGCGAATTCGGCTGCGGGCACTGCCTAAAAGATTCAGCAATTGGGAATGTCGCGATTCGAAACGTGCATAGCATTGAAAACGAAACCATTCAGAATCATCGAATGGGCCGTCGAGCGCAACACGATTATTCTGATAGATAAAAAAAGGCTGACACTGGTCACCCTCAAGCACGACCGAGTTATTGCGAAAATCATTACCGGCAAAAAACGCCAGCACTACAATATCGGGAGAGAATTTCCATACGTCGTGCTGCAAAGCCAGCAACTCTTGCGCAGTGCCATAGCCGTCGACACCGAAATTCAACATCTCGAACTGTGGATTTGATCGTTTACCTGATAAATTGCATTTGCTCGCCAACTCGCGTCCAGCTACCGAGGAGAAAGTACGTTCTTCAGCCACTTGCTGCGCT
Organism: uncultured Pseudomonadota bacterium; assembly: GCA_963831065.1. Taxonomy (GTDB): domain Bacteria; phylum Desulfobacterota; class Binatia; order Binatales; family Binataceae; genus JAJPHI01. Next base: position 12,270 of record CAWHOQ010000020.1, on the reverse strand, counting down.
TCGGTGAAAGAGTCGCCAATTATGGCGATACGTACCACTCCGCCAGCTTTATGCAGCAGCCAATCGGGCCCGCGACATCCCCATCGATTGATTCGGACGTATGCACGGCCTTCGTCAACCTGCATGCCTGAGGCGCCCGCTCGCAGCTTCCATCCGCGATCAGCGTCATAGGCGATAAACTGAGGCTTTACGAACGGCGACAAGCGAAGGCCGATCTCAGCTACAATGCACGCTACCAAAAAGCTAATGAAGATTAATAATTTCTCTATAGTCAATATAGATTGCCTCGAGCTCTTGATTACTTATGTAAACACCTCGGCTGTATGGCCGATCCTTCACTTTGTCCCGTTCGCAAGGACTATTAAGAACTTTTTTCCTCTTCGTTTTTAGCGCCGCCGGTGCTGTCAGGTACAGGGTCTGGGATTGTGGAAGGAGGATCGCTGGTTGGGAAGCTGTCAGCGATCGTTTTGTCCAACGCGCGTTCTCGCGCCTCACGTTCAGTGGCTTTTTTTTGCTCTTCCTGTTTTTTAATTGATTGCTTAGACATCTCTCATCTCCACCACACTAAATCTCGTCATTTCTCGGACAGTACATGATTTCGTTGTGGTTGATCAGCAGAAGACGTGCCTCGTCATCAAATATAAAATGCTCCCATAAAAAGATGTTCACAAACTTTTCCTTGATTCTTTCTTTGAGAGGAAGGATAATCTTCAAGTGGCATGAAGAACGGCTGCGGTGGCGATTCTGTTACTCCCTAGGACATCTACTTAACTTCGTCGTCTTCGTCCGAATCGTCAAGAGGCGCGACTAACTCTCAGCAAGCGCAATGTAAAAGTTTGTTGCGATACTGAAGTCAGTCCAACACTGGAATATCCTCCAGCACTGCGGTGCAGCTTCCTCAACTGCCACTATCAAAAATGAGCTAAAAGGAGGGAGAGGATCCGAATGGAGTTGGAGAAACACGACAAGTTCGAGAAACCTGAGAAACGTCAGATCGGAACTACCGGTCCGGCACGAACCAATCAGATAGAAACTGGAGTAAACAAAATGGCTGATACCAGCAAAGATTTGGCACAAGGCATTTCTGATTCAACCGAACGCGTACAGGCGGCCGGAAAGAAGATGACCGACAAAACCGTCGGAGTATTCGATCAATGGTCGGATATGTACGGAAGCTTTTTCAGGTTCGACGGCTCGCGTCGGCTTGCTGAAGTATATATTGAGACCAGCGAGAAAATCGCTCATGAGGCGCTCGATTATAGCCGCAAGTTCATCGAGTTGTCTGCAGGCGGAGCGCGCAAGTTCTGGCAGGTTGCCGACGAGCAACTGCGCGAAAACGGTCAGACCCGATAACTGAAATCATTTTCCAGCGCGCCGCCTGCTTTAGCCGCAGGCGGCGCAGCTCTCTCTAAGTGCACTGATCTCAATACCTGTGCGAGATATAATCCGTTAAAGTAGATTGTTGAGACTAATCTGCTTAATAGCTCCAGTTCAATTCAGGAACTTGTGATGGCTATGCGTCGAGATCAATTCCTAACTCATACAAGCGCATATGCAAGTCGGCCGGATCGCGATAAACTCGATAAGCTCCCGCCTGAGTAAGCTGTCGTTCATCGATTCCCCCGGTCGTCATACCGACGCTCAACATACCTGCTCGCGCAGCAGCTAGCATGTCCCACACGGCGTCTCCGATTGCAAAGCAGCTTTCGGCGGTAATACCCAGACTTTCACTGGATGCGACGAACAGGTCAGGTTCCGGTTTGGCTTCCTTTACATCATCGGAGCATACAACTGTCGTGCTATCCGGAATTCCGAGCATCTGAAGCGGCTTCTGCATATCCGCGCGTTTGCTGGATGTCGCGATTGCATGAACAATTTTTCGATCCCTCAAGTCTCTAAGCAGATCAACCGCACCTGGCAGAGGCTCTATGCGTGGTAATAGTTCTCCCATAATTTCGCTGTGTCGCTGATCCAGTTCAGCCGCTTTTTGAGCGTTGATGCTCCTGCCGGCCTCGCGCCCAATGGCGAGCGCCAGTAGTCTGCCGCTTAAGCCAATCTTCTCGTGAAGACGTGAAGCAGGTACAGCTAAATTCTCCATATGGGCGAATGCTCTTTGCCATGCCAGCGCATGCGCATAAACCGTATCAATTAGAGTACCGTCCAAATCAAAAATCAGTGCTTTCGAAGTTTCTTTACCCACTTATCAATCATTACTCCTGAAAATAAAATATCTTAGTCAAATAGCACTCAATAATCAGTGGATACTGAGAGGGCGGCGCTTTCGCCTCCGGCCCGTCATATAGATCTCAGATCCTTGGTTTAGTCGGTCGCCGCCAGTATAGGCAATTCGCCACACCGTTCCGTGCGCGTCCTCAGTAATAATCAATGCCTCATCATGGGCCATCGCAACCCCAACCGGCCGACCCCACACATTGCCTTCCGGCGTCACGAATCCGGTCAGGAAATCATCGTACTCACCAGTAGGCTTTCGATTATGCATGACTATCTGGATGATCTTATAACCCGTCCTGCGTTCCCGGTTCCAAGATCCATGTTCGGCGGCGAAAGCGTCGCCCCAATATTTCTCGGGAAATTGCTGACCTGTGTAAAAGGTCATTTCGAGCGACGCCGAGTGAGCTTGCAACAGCACTGCTGGCACAGTCACCTTGTTCTTGAGATCAGGTCGTTCGCCTTCATGATATGGATCTTCATTGTCTCCGATATAGTACCAAGGCCAGCCAAAAAAGTTCCCCGCATGGACCGGCGTAATATAGTCCGGCGGCAGATTATCCCCCAAACCGTCGCGCTCGTTGGTGGAACACCACAAATCGCCGGTTATTTGGTTCATCGCCATACCAACACAGTTTCGCAGGCCCGTGGCGAATATTCCGAAGCTCTTGCCCTCAGGATCAAATTGCAAGACATCCGCCCGCCCTGCCTCGGAACCCTCTAACGCACCGACTACCTGCTGCGACGCCGATGGAGTTGCAGATAGAAGCGAGATGCCGTCAGTTGCATCATTGCTCAAAGAACCAACTGAGACGAACATCCGCGAGGTAAGAATATACTTGACAACTCCATCGTTGTTAGTCATAGTAGGACGCATGGAACCTCGAACCTCTTCAAGAAGCGATTGTTTACTTCGCTAATCCGGTTAATTGCCGTGAGTACGTAGTAGCGCGGCGCTGGCGAAACGGCGTCGTTTGCCCGCGTTGCGGAAGCAATAACATAGTCCTTCCAAGAGAAGTACAATCGCTGGCAATGCAATAAGCGCCACGACCGTCGCCAGTTTACCGTCAAGACTGGGACGATCTTCGAGGATTCGCCGCTCGGCTTGGATAAGTGGCTGACTGCGATGTGGATGATTGCTAGCTGCAAGAACGGGATCAGTTCTTGGGAGATTCACCGCGCCATTGGCGTAACTCAAAAGACCGCGTGGTTCATGCTGCATCGCATCCGGCTTGCAATGCAGGATGAGAAAGGCGGCAAGCTTTCCGGCGAAGTCGAGGTAGATGAAACTCTTATAGGCGGCCTCTCGCGTTTCATGCACCAAAGAGAAGCGCGAGAGGGTAATCACCGGAACTGGCGGCAAAGACAAGACTGCGGTTATGGGTTTCATGGAGCGTGGCGGCAAAGTTCGCGCGATGGTGGTGGAGAGCCGCACCAAGAAGGAACTGCAAAAGCAAGTTCGCGAGCATGTCGAAGCTGGCGCGGCAATCTTCACCGATGAGTTGCTCTCCTACGAGGCCTGGAAGCCGACTACCAGCACGCGGTTATCAATCACACGGTCGAATACGTTAACGGCAATGTCCACACTAACAATCTGGAAGGCTTCTGGAATCTGCTGAAGCGGGGCCTGAAAGGAACCTATGTCAGCGTCGAACCCTTCCATCTGTTCCGCTATCTGGATGAGCAAGCCTTTCGGTTCAACAATCGCAAAGCGAATGGCGATTGGGAGCGATGTAGCGAACTCGTAAGCCAAGTGCTCGACAAGCGTCTGACTTACGCCGAATTGACTGGCAAGCTGGCTACGACGCAAGTCTAATCCTTATCGTCTGATTCGTGGCCGGAAGCGGAAGGCTCGAGCTTCCGCTTAGGTCCGCGTCGTTTAGGATTCTGTGCGGCTTGAGCCTGATATTCTTGCTCACGGCGCAGAATCTCCGCATGTGGAACGGAGAGAACGCGATCTACGAGTTTCGTAAAGGCATCGAGTTCTGGATTCGGCTTAGACTTCATTGTCGTGGACGCCCTCTAGGGAATCGATCCTGTGTGTCTCGCCACCACAGGATCGATTTTTTACCTTCTTTCCGTGATGGGTTGTGACGGACCCATCCCATCATTGTAGGCGAGCAGAAACACTCCATACCCCTCGCGTCACGACACGATTCGACTGCAACAGGCCGCGAACAGTCTCCCGCTTGCATAAATGCCGAGGCTCTTGTCACACGGCACAATTTCGGACGCCATGCAGTACACAGGACGGCGCTCGTAGCTCGGCGGATCGCCAATACAGATTTCGTGCGCTTCCATATTTCTCGCCGTGTTTTGATTTTGAAATTGTATTTCCTTACCGTCGATAATCCATCTACATTTCCCGCTCGTTCTAGCCATACTTTCATATTGTCTATCCGCACTCTCACCCGCGCAAAGATACGTTACCGATAGGAATACCATCGACGTTGCCATCACAATGAGGGTTTTCGTTGTTGGCTTTTTCATAAGATGCGGGCTAATACGCAGGCCCATCAGGATATGGCGTAATATCATTTTGTAGCTGCGGTCTAATTAGATCGAAATACTTTGTTGCAATTGGATTTTTCAGTAATCGTTCTCTGATTATCGAACAACATACATCCGCACCTGTAATGCTCGTGATGTTTGTGAGTCGCCGAAGTATATTGTGTCAGCAATATGTAATCCTTGAGGGAAAATTTGATGTAGTGGCAACTTGGATTGTGCATTCTGTCGCCATACAGCTAAGGCTGTAGTTATTTTCCGCTCGTACTGTTTGGCACTGTCAGCAATCCAGACCACTTGTTCGCTAGGGGAAAATCGTATGGACGTACATGTCGATGCGATGTAAACACAATGCGAATGCCATCTCGTACGGTGTTGTTTTCGCCACTTTGTCCGATATTTTTGACCTGCGTATCTCATCCTTCGCTAGCCAATCGCGCCGTACAGCCCCCGAAAAAATCGGCAACCTATTATCGCAAACCGCAGAGATTATTTTCAGGAGTGTGCTATCGGCTCTTTTGCATTGGCGTCCATTTCGTAAGTCCTTGAATAGAGCTTGGCCCTTAATCTCGCGATGGCGAACAGGCTCAATGACCTCTAATTCCGCTGCAAGTGGCGGCCACTGACTATCTATATTGAGTAGAGCAGCAGTAAGAACTGCAATCGGCCCCTCATCCTGCCCACTTTCATCCGAATACGCTACCAGCACGGTAATTTTTCGGCCCGCCCCCCAAGTAGAATAGCGAGGCTCATATTGCACCTCGCTCGCGACCACACTGACAGTCTCGCGCAGAGTTGTCAAGTATATTCTTACCCTATAGAGCGACGAGTCTCGTTTGGACCGTAGCTTTCCAAATCTGGGCGCGCTACGCGTCCACGCTCAACAAGATATGGTGAGTTGATATCTAAAAAAAAGATTTCGACCTCTGCGTTTGGATCTCGAAGTATACTGTCGAGAGCATCCCGAACGGTCAGCGGGTCGATAAACCACGGTACAACGACCCGTATTAATTTTCGACCCTTCAGCAGAAAGGATCTTAGTTGCTCGTTGCTGAGGCTTGCTAACTCCAGTCAGACCGGATTGAATTAAACTGCTGTTCGGCATTGGTGGGCGGTGCACCTGATGTGGCGCGTGGACTTCCGTCCATCTGCCAAAGCCGAAGGCTCCCCCGAGAATGGCAAACAACAAACCGCCGAAGGCCAAAATTGAGCCGATTGAAAGATTCTTGATCGCCCTAATGGCCTCTTTGAGTGAGAGCTTCCCGAGATCAATTCCCCAATCGGCATGGGATTCGAATTGTTGAGGATTATCCATATTGGACGCCTCACTATGGCTAGTCTCATCAAATCCCGATCCTCTCCACTTCGCCCACGCTGATGTCATCGTTGCGCCGGTCATAGAGGCCGGTGGTCTTCGCGTTGGAGTGCCCGGCCATGCGCTGGGCGACCTCGATGCGACCGCCGTTGGTCAGATAATCAGTAATGCCCGTAGCGCGGAAAGTGTGGCAGCCGATTGACGTTTCGATGCCGGCATCGCGCGCGCGGCGGCGGACCATGTACCAGACATCGGTGCGCGACATCGCCCCTCGCCTAATTTCCTGGTCTTGCCGATCGCGGCGCGGAACAGCGGCCCCTTGCGGTCGTCGGCAATGCCCGCCGCTTTGATGTAGGCGTCGAGATAGGCTTCGAGCTTGTGGTGGCAGGGCATTTCATTGAGCTTGCCGTTTTTCTCGCGGAGGCGGAGCCACCAGCGTTTTTTCTGCGGGATAGTAATCCTCGACATTGAGCGCCACGACCGCACCGACTCGGGCGAAGGTGTAAGTCATCACCGCGATGATGGCGCGATCGCGCAGGCCGACCACGCTGGAGACATCCATGCCGGCGAGCAGCGCGGTTGCTTCTTCCGACGACAGCACCGGCGTGACGCCTTTGCTGACCGATGGCGCGGCCCCCGGACGGCGTGCGCCGGGTTGACGGCATGACCTGGCCAGTCACCAGCCAGTCGAACAACATGCGGATGCAGGCGAGATGTTGCTTGACCGAAGGCGGCGACATGCGCCGGCCGAGCTGCTCGATATAGGCGGCGACATGCACCGGCTGGACCTCGCCCAGGGCGGCAATCGCCCTGCCCTTCGCACCAGCGCAGGAACTCAGCGGCGGCGCGGCGTAGGCCGCGCGAGTATTCGGGTTGCGGATATTGACGGTGAAGAATTCGAGGAAGCGGCGCGCGCCGCCCTGCCCGGTCTTGGCGATCAGCGCCGGCAACACGACCCTATGGCCGCCGCCAGTGTTCCCCTTGATGGTGAGCTCGCGCATTGGCGGACCCTATCACGAGTTCCGATTTACTACAACATAATGTTCTTTATGTTATATGATATGAGAAGATTCTTATGAGCGTCCTGTCACTTTCAGAAATAAATGGCGCACAATTGTCCCGGTATTTGGCGTACTTACTATAAGTTTGGTGGCCGAGCCCCGTGCGCCCAGAATCTCGCACGAGGAACTCTCGTTCGAGGCGCGATCGCAGGACACCGATCTCGAAGCGCGGGCGCTTTCTCAGAACAAGCGCTTTTGGAAACTCATCGATGACCCGCGCGGCAGCAAAAGAAGCGTTCCGTGCGTTTGGACTTGTTTGCCGGGTGCCTTACGACAGAGCATCACGCTTCCTTCAGTGCGCGGATTTCAGAGGCCCGTCAGCCCGATAAAGCCTTTATTCCGGACCACTTACAATCTGCCGTAGGTTTTGAGCGTCTCGTAGATCTTCGTGATGAGAACGGTGTTGACCGTGCCGAGGGCCGGCGCCGGCTGGCTGTTGGTGAAGATACAGATGATCAGTCCGCTGGTCGGAGAATAGGCGTAGGAGGCGCGATAGCCAATCGTCGAGCCCTGGTATGCCCAGAAAAGCCCCATCGCCGGCGTTGTGATCTGAAAGACGCCCAGGCCGAAGCCTTGCGGGTTCTGCGCTGAAGTCTGCGAGATCGGCTGAGCGCTCGGAATCGCCACGAGGCTCGTGAGCTCGGCAAGCTGTTTCGGCGGCAGCACATTTCCTTCGAAAAGGTCGCGCACCCAGGTGGCCACGTCTTCGGGCGTCGAGATCATGCCGCCCGCAGCTTGCGTCCAGCCCAGGCTATAGGCGCTAGTATCGGTCCCGAGCAGCGTCATCAATACCGGTTTGACGACGTCGTTGGTGTAGTAGCCTGCGACGAGCCGCTGCGTCACGGACGATGGATAGAAGTACGGCTCGTAGAACGTGTTCTTGAGTCCCAGCTTCGCGATGAGGTTGTCGATCTCGGTCTGGTAATCGTGTGAGGGGCTCGCTTTGTCGATGATCATCTGAGCCAGGATGTAGCCCGTATTGGAATACGCAAAGGCCGCACCGAGCGTCGCGGCAGCCGGGTACACGTAGGCGACCAACTGGGCAAGCGTCAGCTCTTCAAGAGGATCCTTTTCGATACCTTTGCCCCACGCATCGGTGTCGTCGTAGGTTGGAATGCCGCTGGTCATGTTCAGCAACTGCCGGATCGTCGCGTTCGCATACGCGGGATATTGCGGCAGCCACTTGCCCACCGTGTCGTTTATCGAAAGCACCCCAGCGGCCTCTAGCTGAAGGATCAGGGCCGCGGTGAATGATTTGGTGTCGCTTCCGATTTGAAACAGGTTCTCTGGCGTCACGGGTGCGCCGCCGCCGAACTTCGTCGTCCCGACCGCCATGTTGATGTCTGGAGCTTTGCGGAAGCTCACGGTCATCGACAACGTCGAGATGTGCTCGATGGAGGATCGGGTCCTCAGGTAGTCGGCCAAATCTTGGTGGAGCGCATTGTTGAGCGCCGTGTTTCCCGACGGCGCAGCCGAAACCGAGGAACTGCCGCCCCCCGCCAAGCAAACGACGAGAATCCCGCAGATCACTCCGAAACGAAACCCGCGTAGAATCAGTCTCACGGCGCTCCCTCCTTCCCTGCCATCCAGCATTATCGATTTCATCGACTCGCAAAGAGCGGGTTGGAGCAAATGAAAGCGGTCCGGCGCAAGCCGGTGGATGGTTCCGGCAGACGAGACAGTTCTTCCATACTTTCAGGTGTCACTTTCAGAATTATTTGGCATAGATTCGTCAACATTATTTGGCATGTTTGGTCGCTCGGGGTGATCGCGGTACCGCCTGCCGGGCCAGCAGCCGGCAGACGGTGGCCGGGTGGACTTTGAATAGCCGTGCAGCATCGGCCGCCGTCTTGTCGCCCCTGGAAACCATCTTCCGAATCTCGGACTGCTGTTGAGGCGTCAGCTTTGGACGGCGTCCGCCGATGCGTCCTTCCCGGCGGGCAGAATCCAAACCCGCCTTCGTCCGCTCCCGCAGCATGGCCCTTTCGAATTCAGCGAATGCCCCGACCATCTGCATCATCATTCGTCCCGCCGGCGTGGTCGTGTCGATCGCCTCGGTCAGGCTGCGGAACCCGGCTTTGGCTTCGGCCAGCCGCTCCATGATCGTCAGCACATCGCGGAGCGAGCGGGAGAGCCGGTCGAGTTTCCACACCACGAGCACGTCGCCCTTGCGGAGTTGATCGAGGAGCCGGTGGAGTTCAGGCCGGTCCCATCGTCCGCCCGAGGCCTTCTCGCGATAAGATGCGCTCGCATCCGGCCGCCTTCAAACGCCGCCACCTGCGTGGCGGTTTCCTGATCGTTGGTTGAGACTCGGGCGTAGCCTATAAGCATTGCAATAATCTATCGCCATTAATTTAGATTAAGCAATACCTTTTTGCAACGCGCTAAACGACGTAAACAGCGATCCCGGCTTTTCGCTGCACAACTGGTTGAGAACCTTGCGGTCGTTAGCGGGCGCGATGACGAGGGCAGCGCTCGCCGGCCTGATGGGCGTTGAGGTACTCGGCCGCGATGCGGTCGTAGCGCTCCGCCGGCCTGGGGAACCTGGACAACGCGGTTCTGGTTCCGCAGGAGATCGAATCGTCTCCGGGATGCGCGCGGCGGCAGCCAACTCGACCGCCCGCCTCAGTTCCGGGTCGCGCTGGCGGCGGATAGTGGTCAGGCGGGCCACGGCCAGGTTGTTCTCAAGGAATTGCGCAGGGGGCGGCCTGCCTCGATCGCGAGATGCTGGCGCTGATCGCCGACGAAGACCAGCCGCTCGACGCCGCGTTCCTGCGCGAGCTTGAGCAGCTGGTTCACCGCGCGGAGAAGCGGAGCTGCAACCGACGCGCCGGCCGCTGACGCCGAATCACTCTCCCTGGTAGTCGAAGAGGGTTCGCCCGGTGCGTATCGGCTCGATCTGACCGGCATGGAGCGCGTGCACCATCACAGCAATAGTTCGATAGGCGGCGAAGAAGACGCAGAACAGCACTTAGCCGAGGAGATTACCCCGCGTATCCACCGCAGAAGCTGGATTTGGAATTTCCCTCTGTGATGAGCGGATCGGGCGTCTCCGCTCAACCGATCGCCGTAAAGGCACGCCGCCGTATGGTAAGCGGTGGGCGTGGCGCTCTCCGAAGAATTTCTCGCTCACATCGGCCCCGGATGCCCGTCCAAACTCACGCCCGCCAATGCTGACGCTTTCCTGAAAGCCCTCAAAGAAACCGGAACGCTGCGCGCCGCTGCGCTCACGGTGGGCCTCGGTGAATCCACCGTGATGGCCTGGCTGGCCAAAGGTCGTAAGGCTATGAACGGCCCTTTTCGGGAATTTGAAGAAGCTGTGTTGCGCGCGATGGGCGATCACCTCGCCGGATTGGAGCGCAGTCATCACCGCCTGGCTTTGCTCGGGCAGGTGATTCGCAAGCCTAAGCGGCGCGAGGTGGTGGACGACAAGGGCCGCGTGACGTTCACCACGGAGATCCTGCGGCGTGCCAGAACTGCGGCAGCGCCGAGCTCGAAGGCTGCCGCAATCACAAGCTCGAAATCGAATGGGACGAGCACTGGGAGGAGGTCGCGCCGGTGGCTAAGCTGCGCGCGCAGGAATGGGAGCTGCGCTTCCGCGATCGCGAGACCTACGCCGAGGAGAGCGCGGTGCAGCTCAAGGGCGACGTCATGGTCAATCGGGCCGACCTCGCGCACAGCGTGGACTTAATCGGGCAGGCCATCAAGCTGATGGCTTCGCTGGGGGTGCCGCTGCCGCAGCTCCACGGCGCGCAACGCGGTTGACACGACCGCGACGCCGATCGAGGCCGGCTAAGCAGATCAAGCTCCATGCAGGCAGGCTGAATCAGCAAAGTTGTTACCTATGCGTTACCTAAAACGGCGCTCCAAGGCAAACGATAGGTATTTGGACTAAAAAGACCAGCACAATTAGAGCTTTTTTGGTGGGCAGGGGCAGAATCGAACTGCCGACACGAAGATTTTCAGTCTTCTGCTCTACCGACTGAGCTACCTGCCCACCCGAGCGAATTCATCACCCTAGCGAGCCGAATCACTGCGTACAAGTATCACGACCGGGAGCAGAAACGGCGTGGGCATCTCGCGCCGCCGTTATCTCTCTATTTCTCGCGATCGTTTATCTCTCAGTTCAAGCCATAGACCTTGGCCGCGGTCTCACGCACGATTTTGTTACGTTGCTCCTCCGGCAAGGTCCCGAAGCGCTTCTCGACAATCTGTTGCGAGCGCGGGAAGGTCGCCGCCGTATGCGGATAATCCGACGACCACATGATATTGTCCGGGCCATAGCGGTCCAGCGAATCGGCGAACACCGGATCTGAAATGAACGTGGCATAAACCTGGCGCTTGATATACTCACTCGCGCGCATTGGCAGTTTCATGCCGCCCATCGCGCCCAGGCGATTCTGAATTGTATCGAGACGGTACATGAAATAGGCCATCCAGCCGACGTCGTTCTCGGCCGAGACGATCCGCAGGTTCGGAAACTTTTCGAGCACGCCGCCATAAACCAATACCGCCATTGATCGCTCTATCTGATGGTGCAGGGTCGCCAGCGACAGCAGGAAGTTCCCCCCCGCGGTGGGATTCGCGCCAGTCCCGCCGCGCGCCGTCAGAATGTGCAGCGACAAGGGCATGTTGAGGTCGGCAGCCGCCGCCCAGAACGGCTCGTAATCCGGATGACTATAGGGCCGATCCGATGGCGGTTCAGCCCAGATCATCGCGCCCTTGACGCCCTTCTTCGCGATCCGCCGCAGTTCCGCCACCGCACCCGGGATGTCCTCCAGGGTGATCAGGCCGAGCGGAACCAGCCGCTTCAAATCATAGCTGCAATACTCCGCCGACCAGTCATTAAAGGCGCGGAAGCACGCAGCGCGCAGTTCAGCATCATCGAGGCCGAACAGCGGCATGCCCATTGAAGTGTAGATAACTTCCGCCTGCACGCCATCGCGATCCTGATCGGCGATGCGATAAGCCGGGTCCCATACGCTTTTCGGCGCCGCGTCGAAGCCGCGCTTGTTATGATCGGCTAGTCCGGCCGAGGGCACGCCCGCACCGAAAAACCCGGCCACCGTCATCGGGCTGATATTTTCGCATACGAACCATTCGCCGCCGCGGCCGTTCAGGTCTTTCACGGTATGCGGCGCGCGGTCGCGAAATTTC
>CAWHOQ010000019.1:0-29601 GCA_963831065.1 uncultured Pseudomonadota bacterium | reverse complement strand
TAAGATAGAAAGAATCGTTAGAAATCTCAGTAGAACTTCGTTTGGCTTACGTGACTGCTCTGATTTCCGCTGCGAATAGTGCAGCCACGTCGTTTAACAAGCGTACGGATAATGGAAAAGCTGTGAGCAGTAGATCGACGCGGCGATTAGCGGCGGGAATGGATCCTCGATGAAATAAGCGCCCGCGCGCGCGAAGTGAATTCCAAGTTTCCTCTTGGCAGGGATAAGCGAGGCAGACAAGGACATTAGAGGACCTCGCGATGGTTGCGTACGCGAGAATTTGGAGCAAGTCTCCTCGATGGCGTTCGCGAACTCGCTCAGCGAGATTGGCCCAACCATATAACTGCAGCTCTTCTCAATGATCCTTGTACTTGGCATCAATGATGATGGTTAGATCGTCACGGTCAACGATGAGGTCGGGAATGAGAGATCTTTGAGAGCCATAGGGAGGGTCCCAAGTAATTGGTGCGACGGTTTCTTGCTTTCGACCGGTCCGAAGTATTCCACCGCATCGCGCGACAACCCGACTTACTATTGTCTCTGACCAGGCTTCAAAGAACTGATCCATCGGGAGTACCCAGGGAAGACCGCCGAGGTCACTGGAGCCAGCTAAGCCGCGCTGATCGATGGTCCATTCAAGCGCAGTTATGCCGTCGCGGAACACGTCCGTGCTGAGTGAAACTGCACGGTCTGCCCACAGCCATCATATTCATCGCGGAGCAGTTGTTCAGCCATCCGGGTTTTGCCTGTTCCCGGCGGCCCTTCCAAGATGACGTAGCGGCGTTTTTCGAGAAGTCGCGCGACTTCCGACTGAGTAATTTCGGGCATCAGGCAGCGCATCCATTTAGTGCGAATGGCGTCACTCTCGTCGCGATATTGCTTAAGAGGTGATTCGCCACGCTCGACGAACATCAGGTCGAGGAAGGCAGTGAGTGCTTCAGCGGTATCTGCCCGGGTTCCACGAGGCACGTAAATAGCATACAAAAACGCGCCATATTTTTTGAAAACCGGCGCATAGCCCTCAAACTCCTCCGCTACGGGATCGGGCAGCGCCAAGTCAATCCGGAGTGGCTCCTGTTTCGCCCATGCAATCATTCCATCTTTGATGTGCCTGCGATTGAGCCAGGCGCATACAGCTTGTACCTTCCGGGCGTGACCTGGCCGTCCGAGGATATTCTCGTCGGGTGCGAGGCCATTGGTGCCAACGACGAAAGTGATGAGGCATGGACTATTCTTTCCTGGAAAAAAGGCAAGAGACATCCCACTATAGCCACCGGCGTCGGGGTTATCGCAGTGCAACAGGGCGGCAAAAGGCACCGAATCCATATCGCGTATGCCGGGAGCGCGAATACTGACTGACTTTTCGGCGTCGGCGCGATAACGTCCGCCCTCCGCTCCGAATAATCCTTTCAGAGCCTTTTTTATCCGATCCGGCCATTCAGGTGAGAGTTCTGGATTAAGAATTGCCTCAAGCAAGGCATCAGACCACATCGGAAATCCCCCTATTGGTAAGCTACCAATAGCAGAAAAGATCGACAAAAAGTGAGCGATGACCGTGATTTGTTCTCAGCCACATGATGAATCTGCTGCGGAATTGAGAAAAGTCGGCTTCAAAGCAGAATCGCGAGGGCGTTGGAATCATAAGGGGGTGGCGGTAAGCTGGGAGCATCATGGCAGAACGGGCGGTTAAGCGGGTCGATCTGTTGCGGCATGAGTTGAAGGCGCTGCGGTTTATGCTCGACAACTTTCATGCGGGCAAGCTCGGGACCGATGCGAAGCCGGCGCGCGAGGATTTTCAATCGGAGCAGGGGCGCGCGATCTACGATGTGATCGTCGCAGCGTCGAGCCGGGCAGCGGCGGAAGCGGCGATTGCCGACCTCGAACTCGATGACGTCGATACCGAGTCGTTTTTGCGGCTCAGCGGGGAGCATTACTACACCTATCCCGGACTGGTCCGCGAGCGCGCGGCGGCGATTCGCAGTGGCGCCCTCAAGATCGAGGCAGCGTGAGCGGGATCGAGTCTGCCGAGTTGAATTTCTTGCTCGATCGCGCGGGTGCGGTGATCGCGTTCCAGGAGAAAGATCAGTCGTGGGCGGGAGCGCTGGCATTTTCGAGCGAGGAGAAGGCGCGGCGCTTTATCGAGACGAGCCGGGTCGAGGTGAGCGAGATCGCGACGCTCGCGCCAGATGATGAGGAAGGGATAGCCGGGCTGATCGCGGCGCTCAAGAAGCGGCCAATACGTTATCTGCTACTTGATCTCGATTATCGAACGGGGGAATGTCAGCAGGTCGATTTCGAAGGTGCGCGGCTGGGGCGCGCGATCACGCGACAGTTTACGGCTAAGCATAAGAATGAGAGCTGAAGCTAGGACGGTATCCCATTACAACTGTTTTAGCGAAAGCGCCTCACAAATCATTCTGAGCGCCAGCGCGGCAGCAGGTGAGCGAGTTGCGTGCAAGGAAAGTCTGCAGAGCGAAGAATCTCGGCTGCTTACCCATCGCGGAGAAAAGCTAGTGCGTTAGATTGAGCCTAAGATGCCGCTAAATTCTTCGCTCCGCCTCAGATTCTTAAACGCAGCTCGCGGACTCGCCTGCTCGCTCCGCGCGGCAGCCGCGCTCCGCAGACTCCGCTCAGAATGACAGACCTTGTTTCAATAGCTGACATCGAGGAGGCGCGGGGGCGGATTGCGGGGATCGTCAAGCCGACGCCGCTGATCCGTCGTGAGACGCTGTGCCGGACGATCGGCGCTGAGGTCTGGCTCAAGCCCGAGAATTTGCAAAAGACCGGATCGTTCAAAATTCGGGGCGCCTACAACCGGGTCGCGACGCTGACGCCCGCGGAGGCCGCGCGGGGAGTAATCGCGGCGTCGGCGGGGAATCATGGGCAGGCGCTAGCGTGTGCGGCGACGCGCGCCGGGATTAAGGCGACAATCGTGATGCCGAAAACCGCAGCGATCGCCAAGATCGATGCGACGCGGGGCTATGGGCAGGAAGTCGTGCTGGCCGGGATCGATTATCCGGCGGCGCGGGCGGCGGCTCATGCGCTGCGCGAGCAGACCCAGGCAGTCTTCGTCGATGCGTATGACGATCCATACGTGATCGCCGGGCAGGGGACGATCGGACTTGAGATCGTCGATGAGCTGACGCCTGAGGTGGTGATGGTTCCGGTGGGCGGAGGCGGGCTGATCGCGGGAATCGCCACGGCGGTCCTCGCACATGCGCCGCATGCGGAGATTATCGGGGTCGAGGCGGCGGGGTCGCCGCAACTGAGCGCGAGTTTAGCGGCAGGTACGGCGGTCGCGCTCGATTATCCGGTCGATACGATTGCCGACGGACTCGCGACCGGGCGAATCGGGAAGATTCCGTTCGAGCTGATGCGGGGACGGGTTAAGCGGGTCGTGACAGTGGACGACTTCGAGATCGGCGAAGCGATGCTGCTGCTGCTCGAACGCATGAAGTTACTGACCGAGAGTGCGGGAGCAGCGGCGCTGGCGGGCGCACTCAAGATCAAGAATGAGTTGCAAGGGCGGCGGGTGGTGATCGTGCTGAGCGGGGGCAATATCGACATCAATCTGCTGGATCGGGTGATCGGTTATGGACTGGCAAAGGCAGGCCGGTTGATGCGGCTCGAAATCGATCTACACGACCGTCCGGGGGAGCTGCAGAAGCTGCTGGCGCTGATCGGGGCGAGCGGCGCGAACGTGCATACGGTGGAGCACGATCGGCTGCGGCGGGATATCCAGATTGGGAGCGTGCGGGTGATGATCGAACTGGAGACGCGCGGTCCGGAGCATATCCGGGAAGTACGGGAGCGGCTGCGTGAGAGCGGCTATCGGATTCTATCGGGAGAGTTCCCGCGGTCGCGGGAGTAAGAGTCAAGGATCGAGAAGCAGGTGCTGGAGCGGACGCTCCGGGGTTGTGGCTCGGACAACTATAACAAGTGTCATAGATTCCCGCCAAGTAACTGAAGACCCTCGGTAGTGTCCTAATTAGGGCAAGAATATACTTGACTCACCCGACCGATTTTGGTTTAAGGTTCGGCAAGGTGGGCACTCGAACGATTGTTGTTGCGAGACATGCGAGCCGATTCAGGCTCTTGTCTCTGGTCTCGCGCCGAAACGGCGACTAGCGCGGCTATTGCTGATGTTGCAGGCCTATATCGACGACAGCGGGCGTGGACAATCGACAGGCGATTTTGTAATCGCCGGATTTATCGCACCAGTCGAAAACTGGCTCGCTTTTGGCCCTGCTTGGCAGGCTGTTCTCGATGCTCCCAAGCCCCTCATCTATCTGCATACCAGAAAGGCAATGAAAACTATTCCATCCGGGCCGTTCTAGGGATGGAGTAGAGAAGAATGCGACGCGAAGATTTATTAGTTAATCGGCGTCATACATTCCTGCGGCCTTCTTACTCTTCGGGTGTCAGTCCCACACAACTATTACAAGGACGCCTTCCACGGTCAGTTTAAGAGTAAGAGAGGCAGACAGTTCAATAATCCTTTTTTCCTGCCCATGTATTCAGTGATCATGGTCGCGCTGCGTGGCTTATTGCAACATGGCATCGTCGAAACGGTCAATTTTATCTTTGACGAAGAAGGCGCTCGCGAACAGAAACGTATTCTTGATGCGTGGCATCTTTATAGATGGCTAGTCGAGAATGCGCCCAAAGAATGGCGAGAATACGAGACCATCAAAAAGATGATAGGAGACCCACCCGACTTTCGTAACGACAAGAAAGTGTTACCTCTTCAGGCAGCCGATTTGTTTGCTTGGCACGCACGTCAATTCAGTGAGTGGCGTGCGCGCGGAGAAAGCTACGATCACTTAGCTTGGCAGTCTTTGCGTTCTATTGAAGGCCCGCATCGAGACTGGACATCAGACGATCTGAAAGGCGTAGCCGCTCAAGCACACAAAATCATGGCAGGTGGGAAGCAAAGACATGAGCGTTAAGTTCGGCGTTTCTCGCGTCTGCGCTTCCACTCAGCGGCCTTTTCGTCCAGTTCCTTTTTCGGGACCGCGACCAGAGCTTTTGCGAGTTTCGCGAAGCGTTGGAAAGGCGAGTCGGAGCTGTGTTGGTCCGCTTTCGACACGCTTCAAGACTACGCCTGTCCAGCGCCGTCTGGGAAGTCCGCGTTTGCCGCGTTACTGTCGAACAAACTCATTGAAGGGTTTTGATCGCGATATCCTTGCCCGTCAACTGTTTGTAGGTGACGCGCCGTCCAGTTATACCCGCGAGCGCGCGAACGAAACGCGCGCCATCGGTGGCCTTACGGTTGTTAAACCTGAATACCTGCTCATCCAGATAGCGGAACAGGTGGAAGGGTTCCACACTCACGTAGGTTCCTTAATTCCGCGCTTCAGCAGCGACCAAAAGTTCTCGATCCCGTTTACGTGAACGCGCCCTTCTGCGTACTTCTCCGCATGGTCGATCACGTTGTGTGTGTACTCTGGATCGATACCCGTGTAACCAACCCACGCATCCGTGAACATCTCAGAACCGGCTTCCCGCTCTCTCGAATATTTCTGTGGAGCGTTGTGCGCTGAACGTTCTGCAATACCTTGGTGCGGACGCGGCTCGTATTATCTTTGCCATGACGTTCAAGCAGCCCCATGACGGCGACCTTGCCCGCGCCGCCGGTTCCCGTGATTGCTGCCGCGCGACGATCCTTGTGCATGAAACGAGCGAGGCCACCGATAAAAGTTTCGTCGGCTTCTACTTCACCCTTCATCTTCTCGAAACTGCCCGTCTCTATCGCGCGCCGAATCCGATGATCCATGAACCACGCGGTTTTCTGCGTGACGCTCAGATCGCGGGCGATTTCGTAACTGACTAATTCCGTTCTTGCAATTGGCCACAAGCCACATTGCCGTGAACCATTTGTCGAGGCCGATAGGCGAGTCCTCAAAGATGGTTCCGACCTTGGCACTGAACTGCTGTTTCGCGTGGCGGTTCTTGCATTTCCAGAGACGGCGCGTTTTCAGAAATCCTACTTCCGTACTTCCGCACGTCGGACAGGTAACTCCATCCGGCCAGCGGATAGCCACCATGAAGTTGAGGCAAGTATCAGGATCGGAAAAGAACCGAATCGCATCGATCAAGGTAGTCGGGGTTGCTGCGTTCATGGTTTAAGGATACCGGAGACACACTGGTGAGCCAAGTATATTATTGCCCTAATTAAAACACTACCAGATCCTCACCCTGGTCCTTTCCCATCTCATGGGAGAGGACCAGCAAAGAGTTATCGGATGCTTCACATGAAGCATCTCGATAAAACTCTCTCCTATCCTATAGGAGAGGGAGCGTCTAAAAGGGCGCTGCCATCGAATCAGTTGTTGTCGGGCCAGGTCGGAGTCGTTATCCTGCCAGAGGGCGTCGGCGGTGTAGGCGGAATCGAAATTACGCAAGTGCCGCGGCGGTGGGCATCAGGTAGTCGTCGAGATTAGCGGGCGCGGTGGCGATCGCAAGCTGATCGGTTTCGGCAGTTAGGTTCGATTGATCCAGCGAGTTATCCGCGGTGACTTCGGAATCCGGCGCTGGACGAAGATCGATGCGGAGGTAGCGGCTGTAGCCGGAGAACACGAGCATCAGTGCGAGTATCCCGGCGCTTCCGGCGGCGGCAATCCGACGACGGACACGCCGGCGATGTTGTTCGTGGCGCGCCTGGGCAATCACGCGCTGAGCGAAATCGTCGGGCAATGATGGTTCGACAAAGGACGGCCGATTTTGGAGTCTAGTTTTCACGATTGGATTCATCCTGAGCGATTAGATGGCGCAGGCGTTGGCGCGCGCGAAAAAGTCGCGATTTGATCGCACCGAGACTGTCCCCGGTGAGTTGGGCGAGGGCCTGATAGCTGTAGTTGCGCGTGCGCATCAGGGTGATCAGCTCGCGTTGATCGGCCGGCAGCTGAGCGATTGCGTCGTCGAGCACGGCCAGTCGCGAATCGGAATCGGCGGGTAAAGATTCCTCCGCCGCGATGTGATCATTGGTGCGCTCCCACGGGACAAAGAGACGGCGGGCGCGGCGGCGGCGCAGATGATCGAAGCATTCGTTGCGTGCGATCCGCAGCAGCCACGGCTCAAAAACAGATAAAGTTTTCAGACGCGGCAAGCCCAGCACCATCTTGACAAAGATACGTTGGCAGAGGTCCTGCCAGTCGGCGTCGTCACCCACTACTGAGATAACTTTGGCGGCGATGCGCCCCTGATAATGGCGGATGAGCTCTTCAAGCGCGGCATTGTCGCCGGACTGCGCCCGTGTGATCAAGTCAGGGCTGAAGGATTCAGCCGTATCCAATTTTCCAGCGCTCGCCGCCATTTACAATGTTGGAATGCTACCGGCAGGCGCCTTCGAAAGGCGTCCGCCGGCGTACTGTAGGTGGGCATCCATTCTCACAATATATGCATATCTCACGCAGGTGGTCCCGGAGGAGGGAGGTCGTCGTCACCGAGGAGCGCCTCGGCCTGCGCATGAAGCGCCTTGAGCTTGGTGTGCAGGTCGGCAACCTTAGATAGCTGATCGGGGGTTAAGAGTCCGCGGATTTTGAGCGCCGTCGCAAGCATCTGCGCATCGAGCTGATTGCGAAGGTTATTTTCCTGCGTTTGCATCGTAGTGAAGTCGGAGGCAGAGAGCTTACCGGGGTTCAACAGCTTATCGGCCATCTGCTCGTGAAGAGTGCGGAGTTGCTTCATCAGGGGGCGGCACTGCGTGAAGCTGTCCTCCATGAGCTGATGGACCTGCTTGTCCTGAGCAGCCGTCAGGTTGGCGTGCCGCAGTAGCATCATCATGGGCATCGGCATCGGACCGTCCGGGCCCATCATTGGGCCGTGATGAAAACTGGGCGAACGCCGTGAGCGGCATCGCACATACTACAATCAGACTCAAGACCAGCAGGAATTCGTTTATAGCGCATCGTTGATGGGAGTCTCCTCGAAAAATCTGCTTACGACAGGTAAGACGCAAGCGGGAATGGAAAGTTGCGGAGCAAACGAGCGTAAGGAAAACAAGCAGCAAAAAGAATTAACTCTTACCCGCGCGCGGTAAGACCGTGCTTGCCCTCTTCCTGATTAGGGCGGAGGGATCGTAGATTCCCTTCGAGGGACTCAGGGCAGGCTGTTCGCTCGTTCCGCTGCGCTTTCGACCCTCACCCATCTGGAGAGGGATCAGAAATGCGGCCTAATTTATATGTACGCTGATCCACTAGGGAATCTCTGCACAAGTGAATTCTCTGACCATCGCTTCGCGTAGGTCCCTCGACACGGCTCGCGTTGCTCGCCGGCTCGGGATGACAGATCAGACTTAGGTGGAGGTTCCGCAGTGCATTGATTGAGCATAAGAAACCACTAGTCCTTCGTTGGCTGCGCCTCCTCAAGGGGATGCTTCGCTGCGCTCAGAATGGCATCCTGACGAGGCTCGCAGATTTACTTGCTAGGCTCCGGCTGCGGCTCCACTGGCGTGCTTGGCTTACGCTCGCCTCTCTGGTTAGGTGAGGGTGAAGAAATTTGGGTTTGCCGAGTGGGGCGCGGCGGGCTATACGGACGAAAGCCGTGGGGGAGAATCGATGAATCGGACATGCCTATTCGTCATATATGGTCTTGCTAGCGTAATCGCGGCGGCGGCCGTGAGGGTTGCGGAGGCGCGGCCACTGGGTCATGAGGCGCAGATCGTAATCGACACGATTCTGGCGGCGCCGGCGATCAAAGCCGAGCCGGGTTTCACAGCGAAAATGCTGATCCCGCCCGGCGAGCTTTATGATCCATTGTTCATGGTCCCGCGCGGGAACTCGGTTTGGATAAATGATGATGGGCGTGCGACGGACGGGCATGGCAGCCGGATTCTCGACGTGACGCTCAATGGAAAAATTTCGGTCTTGATGAGCGCGGATAAAATGACGCCGGTGACCGGCTTTGATCTCGCGCCCTCGGATTTCGGCAGCTATGGCGGCCAACTGTTCTCGATCGCGCAGCCGACTACGGCAATGAAAGGCGCGACCGTCAATCATGTGATTCAGCGGATCGATCTGGGATCGCATACGGCAGCAGTCTTCTGCACCTTGCCCACCGCGGGGAACGTCGAAAAGGGCGTAGCGGGCTATGGCGTCGATGCGCGATTTGGTTCGGCAGGCAGCGGTTTCGCGAATACGTTTTACTCGGTCGCCGCGCTCAACGACATGATCTATGCGACTTATCCCGATGGGACGTGCAAGCCGTTCGCCGACGTGTCGCAGTTCGGATCGCCCTTCGGAATTTCGTTCACGGCGGATGGGTCGGCGATGCTGGCGACGGTCTCGCCGGGCGAAGTGGTATCGTCCGCGACAGAGGCAAAGGGGGTGATCGTGAAGATTACGCCTGACGGGAAAGTCGATCCGAAGCCGGTCGTGACCGGCTTGAACAGGCCGGCGGGACTCGATCTCGCGCCGGCTGGTTTCAGCAGCTATACCGGCGAAATCTTCGTGACTGATATGGGCGATATACAGGTACCGGTGCCGCAAACGCAGGCGCTCAAGCGCGACGGCAAAGTTTATCGCGTAACCAAAAACGGCGAGTTGAAGCTGGTGGCGTCGGGCTTCGTGAATCCGTCGGGTCTGCGTTTTATCGGGGACCATCTGTGGGTGACGGATATCAATGGCGATTTTATTGCGGGGACGCGGGAGTTGCCGGACGGATTTCTGGTTCAGATCGACGCGAAATAGCTGAAGCTATGGCGAACGTGTTGGGGTAGGTTCGGCGGCGCAACAAGTCTGAATCTCGTCGTGAGCCGTATCGGTATCGATCGGGTTCAGATGGGGATGGCCGGTCAGCACACCCCATCCGAATTCCTCGCGGATGTAGTAGGCTCGCGGCTCGGCGTCGAATGCGGTTTCATCACGGGATTCGCCGCCCGGCACACTGCATTCGACTTTACCGGCCGGAACGACAAAGGCGTGATAGCCGCCCGGTCCGATGCGCGCGGTTTCATCGCCACAAGTGACTGGCGGGCGCAGCAGCGAACTGCCGTAATGATAGGGCCGATAGACGTAGATGATCGCATCGCCGGGTTGAGCAGGGGTCTTTTGGAATGGCGCGCCTGTTACGGCGCATCCGGTGAGCGCGCCAGCAAAGCAGAACAACAGGCGAGCAAAGAATTTCAATTGATTGAAGGCGTGACGGCAGCCGCGTCACCTTGATGAGCTGCGTTCGCGAGGCGCGGGGCGTCGCGAGCAAGCTGCGCGTCGAGCTTGGCGCGCACGGCCCGTCGCGCCGCGTCCTCAAGCTCGCGATGCGTCGGCTCCGAATACAGATTGTAGGATTTCGATACATAAGATTTGGCCTGATAATCACCGAGGACGGCGTCGCCGCGGGAGATCGTCAAGGTGGCGAAGGCGGTAACGCCGTAATCACCGAGCGGTGCGCCGACGTAGGTGACGGGATCGAAGGCGCTGACGGCGAGCGGGATATGATACTCGTCGTGGGTCAGTTGCTCCCGATAGACGAAGGTGACCGGAGAGTTTGCGGAGAGCGAGGCGGCGACGGTCGGCGGCAGTTCGTCCGGATCACCTTGAATCAGACGTCCGGTGAAAGGCAGTGGTTTGACTGCATGGACAATCGGTATCGCGGTTGTGGAGTTTTGGTTCGACTGAGCTGGGATGAGACTGCTGGATGGTGTCGCGGACGAAAGACCGCATCCGAGGAGCGTCGAGGCCAATAATCCGAGGGCAAAATTGGAATATCGCACCGTATGATTATAAGTAGCACAGACGACGCTCAATCGGAGAAAGCTAGTGCATTAGATCGAGCATAAAAGGCCGCTAGATTCTTTGCTCCGCTCAGAATGACATCCCGATGCAGCTCGCGGACTCGCTTTGTCGTTGCACTCCTCAGGGCAGGCTGCCTGCTCGCTCCGAGCGAAGACGCGCTCCACTTATGTCGCTCGGAATGACGAACTTTTCATCAAAGCGTGGGGAGGCGGTGGGTGTTGCGCGTTGGAAAGGCGGAATCGATGCGCGCGATATCATCTTCGGTGAGGACAAGGTCTCCGGCGGCAGCATTCTCCTCAACATGGCGCGGATCGGCAGCTTTTGGAATCGTGAACAGAGCCGGTTGACGAACGAGAAAGGCGAGCGTGATTTGACGCGGCGTCGCCTGATGGGCGGTCGCAATCTCGTTCAGCACACGACTGCCGTCGGTATGTGCGCCGGGGAGAGAGCTGGCGTGACCGAACGGACTATAGCCGACGACCGCGATGCCGTTGCGCTCGCACCACGGAAGGACGCCATGCTCAATCGCGCGCTCCTGTAGATGATAGAGCACCTGATTGCAGGCCGGGCGGTTGTCGCCTGCCAGAGTCATCAGTTCTTCCAGATCGTTCACATCGAAATTGCTGACGCCCCATGAACGGATTTTGCCGGCGTGAAGGAGTTGGTCGAAGCCGGCAAAGGTCTCGTCGAGCGGGTATTGGCCGCGCCAGTGGAGGAGATAGCAGTCCAGATAATCGGTACGCAGGCGGGCGAGGGAGCTTTCACAGGCGGCAAGCATGCCCTTACGATTGGCATGTTGCGGCAGGACCTTTGAAACCACGAAGACCTCGGGGCGGCGTCCCGCGATCGCCTCGCCGACGAGCTCCTCGGCACGACCGGAACCGTACATTTCGGCGGTGTCGATATGGGTCATCCCGCGATCGAGTCCAGTTCGGAGAGCGGTGATTCCAGTGGCGCGGTCACCGCTCTCGATATACCAAGTGCCTTGCCCGATTATCGGGATGTCGCGATTGGTGGAACCGAATGGATGTTGATTCATGACAGCTACTCCTCATCGAGCGGCGCGGCACCCTGAAGATGAAAAAACTGCCTACACTGGACAGGCGGTGCGCCCCATTGGCTGATTTACACGGGCCGCATATCTCAGTCTTCGATCGCGAGCCGATTTTCGACAGTCGAGACGCCAGGGGCGCGCCAAGCGGCAATCTCGGCTTCGTCACGTTCAGCCCAAGAATGCACAGCGCCGGTAAGAGTGACTTTACCATCGTGCGCTTCGACCGAGATCAGGTCCGCGTCGAGCTGGGCGCTGCGTCTGAAGGCGTCTTCGATTTGGCTTTTCACGTCTGCCGAGACCACGGCTGACTTAACATTGATCGAGTTGGTAATGCCGGTGACGCCGGCCAAATGACGAATCGCGCTTTCCGCCGCTTGTTTTTGCGAATAGGAATCGGCGTCACCATCAAGTGTAATCCAGCCTTGATCGACTATGACTTTAATACGGTCAAAGGGGACCTTACCATGCATCTGGAGCGCCAGCGTGGCTTCTTGGGCGATTTCGGTATCGGTGCGTTCCCCAAGCGGTCTAATCTGCAGTTCATTGGCGATTCCAGCGACTCCGGCGATGCGCTTCACAACATTTTCGGCGTGCCATTTGTCGCTGAGACTGGGTACGTCACCGGCCAAGGTCACGACGCCGTTTCGGGCACTGACGGCTACATTGCGCGCATCGATACCGCCGTCCCATTCAAGCTCGCGCTCCACGTCATGCCGCAACTCCGCATCGGTTTTCATCGGGGATTCCTCGCAATTGTGTTTGCGAGTTAATGGGCATTCTTCGTGCCATCCTCTCCTGAATGGAGGAGGAACCCCAGAAGAAGCTGGCTGAGTCACCGAACGAAATCGGGTTTTGTCTAAAATGCGTATTGCTTCGTGCTGATATTGAACGACAGCAAGTCTTATGCGACATGGGCGTTTTGATCAGCAGTTAGGCGGCGGGCGGTAAGGTCAGTGCTGGTGCGGCGGAGGATCGTGGCCAGCAGGAGGCAAACTGCGGCGAGCACGGCGAAAACGATAAAGCCGCGAGGATAGCCGATCGGGCCCATCAATTGAACGAACAATTGCATTCCGGGCGGTATTAAGAATCCGCCGAAAGCTCCCAATCCGCCGACCCATCCCGAGGCTCCGCCGACCGCGTCAGGCACGTACTTCGGGACGAGTTTGAAGACCGCGGCGTTGTTTACACCCATCCCGATCGCGAGCAGCAGTCCCGCGAAGATCGAAAGAGCGACGCCGGTGGAGAGAGCCATGATCATTGCTCCGGCGAACATCGCGGTGAGCGCCAGAATTGCGACTCGTTCGCCGCCGTAGCGGTCTGACCATCGACCACCCGCGATCCGTATAAGTGACGCCGCCAGTGCGTAAATTGCGGTCAATAATCCGGCAGTTGCAGGCGTCATGTGGAAGTACGAATTCCAGTACATCGGGAGCCAGGCAGTAAGACCAAGAAATCCGCCGAAGCTGACGAAGTATAACGTCACTAGCGCCCAGGTCCTCCATCGGTTAGCTGCACGCCGGAGGGCGTCAAGCGCGCTGCCGCGAGGGAAGATTTGCTGACCATGAGCGCGGGCGAGCCGTCTCGCGTGTTCGTCATCGAGTCCGTGACGGCGAAGCTGGAAGTACCAGGCGTTGCTGCCGATGATCGCGTAAAGGAGCGTGCCGACGAGCAGGAAAACCAGCCACGCCCAATAGGCGCCGGCGAGACCCCATCCGGCGAGCGCGAGCGGCAGCAGAAAGGAGAAAATTCCAGGCGCGATATTGCCGAGACCGGCATAGGTCCCGAGCGCGCGGCCCTGATCGGCTTGCGGAAACCAGTACGAGACCTGGCTGATTCCAACTGAGAAAGTGGCGATGCCGCAGCCGGAGAGCACGCCGAAAGTGAGCAGCAAGGGATAAGAATCCGAACCCAAGGCGGCGGGAGTTGAAGATTTGAAGAGAAGGAGAAGTCCGGCCATCCCGAGTATCGAGAGACCCAGTAGCACCAGAAATGGTTTGCGGCCGCCAGTGGTATCGACCCAGGCGGCAAAAGGAATCCTGAGGAGCGAGCCGGAAAGCATCGGCGCCGCGATGAGGAAGCCAAGGGCCAGCGGTGAAAGGTGCATTTCGGCTTGCAGTCGATGCGCCATCGGGCCGAATAGGGCCACTGCGGCGAAGCCAACGAAGAACCCGAGCGTTGCTCCAACGAGTCCTTGAGTGGACGAACCCTTCAACCGTCTCACGGTCGCCGTCCTCATCGAGAATAATTGTGGTGCGCGATGTCGCTGAAGGTCATGATCGCGGCGGAAGGAGTACGTAAACGGTTCCGTCGCGGACCTCAGCCGGATAGCTGGTGACGCTAAAGTTATTGTCCAGACCGTGCCCGTCAATCAGTGAAAACTTATAGCCATGCAGGGGACATACGACTGTGTCGCGACCGATCACGCCTTCGGCCAGCGGACCACGCCGATGCGGGCATTCGGCGTCAAGCGCATAAACTTTGCCGTCGCGCAGACGAAACAGGGCGAGGTTGTGATGGCCGACACGAAAGCAGCGGCCTTGGCCCAATCCGATCTGACCGATGCAGCCCACCGGCACCCAGGTTGGATTTTCTTCCGCGAGTGAATCCGCAGAGAGCATCAGTTGGCGAGTCCTTCGGGCTGAGTTTCGATGTGTGCGGCGTCCGCGAACTGAGTCGGATGGTAGGGTTGGCTGCCTTCGGCCCAGGGATCGCGGTAGGCGGCCACTGCGGCTTCGATCTCACGGTCGAGCCGGGCGGTCTCTTCACTGTCGGTCAGCAGAAGCGCCTTGAGGCGTTCGATACCGACGCGCTCGACGAAGCCATAGCTCCGTTCGGCATAGCGGGCGTTCTCGCGATAGTACTGCATGAAGCGACCCATAAGAGTCAGGACTTCGTCATGGGTTTTGACGGTAGCGAGCAGGTCGGCGGCGCGCACAGTTGCGCCCGCGGCTCCGCCGACATAAACCTGCCATCCGTTCTCGACGGCAACTGCGCCGATATCTTTGACGGTCGCCTCGGCGCAATTGCGCGGGCACCCGCTGGTCGCGAGCTTCATCTTGTGCGGCGACTCGATACCCTGGAAGCGCTTTTCGATCTTAATGCCGAGTTGGTGGAATCGCCGACGCCGTAACGACAGAAGTCGGTTCCGACGCAGGTTTTGCAGGTGCGGAAGGCCTTGGTGTAGGCGTGACCACTCGGCATCCCGAGGTCGCGCCAGACTGCCGGGAGGTCTTCCTTCTTGATGCCCAGCAGATCGATGCGTTGGCCGCCGGTAATTTTCACCATGGCGAGCCTGATATTTGTCGGCGACGTCGGCAATCCGCCGGAGTTCGTCGCTCGATGTGACGCCGCCATAAATGCGCGGTACGACTGAGAAGGTTCCGTCGTGCTGGATATTGGCGTGGACGCGATCGTTGATGAAGCGGGCGTCGCGCTCGTCCTCGTATTCGTCGGGCCAGAGGGTGCGCAACAGGGAAGCCAGTCCGGGTTTGCTCGCGGGATCGTCGCGGCCGCTGGCGAGGGCGTTGAAGACCGCGGAGACGGATTTCAGATTGCGCTCGCGAATAGCGGTGATCAGGTCGGGTTTGGTCAGCGGGATGCCCGGCACGTAGTAGTGAAGGGAGGGGTCTTCTTCGACCTGCCCTTTGCAGGCCCATTCAACAATCTCGCCTGACCAGCGCCTTGCAGGAACCGCATCCGGTGCCGGCGCGGGTCGTTTCCATCACAGCTTTGAGACTCCGCTTGCCGCCGCTGACGCAGTTGACGATCGTGCCTTTGCTGACGCCGTTGCAATTGCAGATCTGGACGCTATCGGGCATCTCGTCCAAGGTGACCTGCGCGCTGGGCGCGCCAGTATCAAAGAGAAGCGCCAGCCGTTCCTCGGGCAGGCGAATTCCACGATCGAAGGCCTGCATCAGATAGGCGGCCTTGCTGATATCACCCATCAGAATCCCGCCCGCGAGCCGCCCGTCACGAATGATGAGTTTCTTGTAAATCCCGCGCTTCGGCTCCATGAACTGAACGACATCTTCGTGCTCGCCGTCGGGCGCGATCACGCCCATCGAGGCCAATTCGACGCCCATTACCTTGAGCTTGGTCGCAATCCGGGAGCCTTGATAAGCCGCATCGGGGTTGGCGTCCGTGATGTGATCGGCCAGGACTTTAGCCTGTTCCCACAACGGCGCGACCAGACCATAAACGCGGCCGCGATGCTGGGCGCATTCGCCCACCGCGTAGATGTCCGGATCGGAGGAGCGCAACTGGTCGTCCACGACGATTCCGCGTTCGGTGGCAAGGCCCCAGCGCGAGCCGATTTCAGCATTGGGCGTGATGCCGGTCGCGATCACGATCATGTCGCAGTCGAGCGTCGTGCCGTCCTCGAAAGCGAGTCCGCTCACTTTGGTATCGCCGAGGACAGCCTTGGTGAGCTTCTTCAAATGAATCTGGATACCCATCGCTTCGATGGTGTGTTTCAGGATCACGCCGGCTTGCGGATCGAGTTGCTGATTCATCAGATGGCCGGTCAGGTGGATGACGTGGACCTCGACGCCGCGATTGAGCAAACCGCGCGCGGCTTCTAGACCGAGCAGACCGCCGCCGATGACGACGGCGCGGCGGCAGGTCGCGGCGTAGTCGGCGATCTTGCGGCAATCGTCGAGGGTGCGAAACACGAAGATGCCGGGCCGGAAATCGCCATTCGACTGTTTCAGCGCGGCGATGGGAGGAATCGATGGGCGGCTGCCGGTGGCAATGATGAGCTTGTCGTACTGATGCCACTCGCCATTGTCGGCATGGATCGCCTTGTGCGGACGCGCGATTACATCGACGCGGACGCCAGCGCGCAGAGTGACGCTGTGCTGCTCGTACCAGTCGAGTCCGTTGAGGAAAATCTCTGCCGGATCCTGTGAGCCGTTGAGGACGTTCGAAAGCAGGATGCGATTGTAGTTGCCGTAGGGTTCGTCGCCGAAAACGGTGATCGCGAACTGTTCTCCGCCGCCGCGAGCGAGAATTTCCTCGATCGTGCGCGCCCCAGCCATCCCATTACCGATTACGATCAATTTCTTTTTGAAAGACTCCATCACTCCCATTACTAAAAACTGTTCCTCTCATTTGCCGAGAAGGGACTGGCCGGCATTGCGGTTGAAGAGGCGGCGGCGAGCTTGTCGATTCGCACCGCGCAGACTTTGAATTCGGGCATTTTGGAAATTGGATCGAGGGCCGGATTAGTCAACAAATTGGCGCGTCCGTCGGCGCCCCAATGAAACGGCGCGAATATGGTATCCATCCTGATGGCGGGGCTGAGGCGCGCTTTCATCAGGGCGCTCCCGCGCCGGGTCGTCAGGCGCACGAGCTCATCAGTATTGATACCCAAGCCCTTGGCGGACCGCCGGATGGATTTCAAAGAAGGCCTCCGGATGCGCCGCGTGCAGTGCGGAGACGCGGCGGGTTTGCGTGCCCGACTGGTAATGCGCCATCACGCGACCGGTAGTCAGATACATCGGATAGTCGTCATCCGGCTCCTCGGCAGGCGGGCGATACTCGACGGCATGAAAGCGCGCGCGGCCATCGGGTGTGGCGAAGCGATCGAGGAACATCCGCGGCGTACCGGCGTGGGCTTCACCGGGACACGGCCAGAAGATTCCGTCCTCAGCCGCGATCCGTTCGTAGGTGATGCCGGAATAATCGGCCGGGCCGCCCGCACTGACTCGACGCAGTTCCTCGAAGGCGGTACGCGGTTCGGCGGCGAAGGGCGTCTTGCAACCGAATCGCTCGGCCAGCGCGTGAAGAATCTCAAGGTCGGTGCGGACGCCGACGGGAGGATCGAGCGCCCGTTGCCGTAGCACGACGCGTCCTTCGAGATTGGTCATGGTGCCGTCCTCCTCGGCCCATTGGGCAGTGGGCAGGACGACATCGGCGAGCGCTGCGGTTTCCGAGAGAAAGAAATCGGCCACGACGAGAAAATCGAGCGCGGCCAGCCGCCTCTCGATCTGTCGCGCGTTCGGCGCGGAGACGACGACATTAGAGCCCATCACCAGCAGCGCCCGCACGCCGCCTTCGCCGAGCGTGTCGAGCAGCTCGTAGGCGGAACGGCCCGGGCCGGGTAGCGAGTCCGCTTCAACGCCCCAGATATTGGCGACGAATGCGCGATCGTCGGGCTGATCGATTCGGCGGTAGCCCGGGAAGCTGGTCGGCCTTTTGACCGTGCTCGCGCCCACCTTGTCCGTTGCCTTGGCCGGTCAGGCAGCCGTATCCGCAATAGGGCTTGCCGGCCTTGCCCAGCGCCAAGGCAAGATTGATAAACGCCAGTACATTGTTGACTGAGTTGCTCTGCTGCTCGGCGCCGCGCGCCGTCAGAATGATCGCGGTGTTGGCGCGTCCGAGGAGATGCGCAGCTTCGTACAATTGGGTGACGGGCACGCCGGTGATGCGCTCGACGCGCTCGGGCCAGTAAGACGCGACTACTCTACGCACCGCATCGTAACCGTTTGTTCGATTGGCAACGAAATCGCTGTCGATCAGTCCTGACGCGATCGCGATATGGAGTAAGCCGTTGGCCAGCGCCAAGTCGGTTCCGGGAGTCAATTGCAGGTGGAGGTCGCGCCGAGCGGGCGGTCTGGCGTCGAGCGCGGATCGGCAACAATCAGAGTACCGCCGCGCCGCCGCTGCTCATCAAAATACTGCATGATCGGCGGCATGGTCTCGGCAAGATTGCCGCCCACCAGCAGAATCACTTCGGCCTGCGGAATATCTTCAAGCGGGAAAGGTAAACCGCGATCGATTCCGAAGGCCCTGAGCCCAGCGGCTGCAGCAGAAGACATGCAGAAACGTCCGTTGTAATCGATGTTGCTGGTGCGCAGGGCGACCCGTGCGAATTTACCGAGCAGATAGGCCTTCTCGTTAGTGAGGCCGCCGCCGCCGAAGATGCCGACCGCGTCGCGACCGTATTGTTGTTGCGCACCGATGAACTCGGTGGCGATCCGAGCGAGCGCCTCGTCCCACGACGCTGAGCGCAGGGAATGATTTCGCGTGTCTCGATCAGCGGCGTTGTGAGACGCTCGGGATGGGACAGCAGCTCTGCGGCAGTCCAACCCTTTTGGCAAAGCCCGCCCTGATTAGTGGGGAAATCGCGGGGCGCTACAGACATCACGCCGTCGCGCTCGATCAGATTAATGCCGCATTGAAGGGCGCAGTAGGGGCAGTGAGTAGCCGTCACCTGCCGCCTCGATTCCGGCACTCACAATCGTCAATCATCCGAATCATTCGCCCACAAAGTTAGAGGTGACTAGTGGGCAATAGTTATGCCGCTTCAAGGCGATGCAGCGGCAAGGACGATCAGAACGGCGGGTGCGGCTTTCGAGGGCAAGCGCTCACGGTTTGGTCATCGGAGAGGGATGCGGAATAATTCGCTCAATTGGGGAGCCGAACGAAAATGCCTGCTCAAATTGGAAAAGAGCTAATACGTTAGATCGAGCCTTAAGAGACCGCTAGATTCTTCTGCGCTCAGAATAACAAACCGACGCAGCTCGCAGACTCGCTTGCTCGCTTCGAGCGAATACGCTCTCCGCTAGTGTCGCTCAGAATGACAAACCTGCTTCAACAAAGAAGTGACTATTTACCAGTATTGAATCCGCGGAGTTGCAACGTGCATTAGCTGAAACGTCGAAGGTCCGGCGAGTACCAGTCGAAGCTTATCGACTGGTACTCGCCTTGGTTGTCACGTCCCGCGTGTTAGAAGGCGCCGGTGCTGCCACTGGACATCCCACCGTGCACGTCGAGGCGGCCCATGAAGCAGGCCTCCGGATCGCCGACTACGTCATGCGACGAGTACAGCTTGCCCGCGCCGCAGGTCTTCCCTGCTCGATGCTCGACCGGATCGGTCAGAGCCGGAGTGATGATGCTGAGCAGAGAGCGATTGCCCGTATTCGCCGCGTCTGAGGTGATAGAAGGCGTGATCATCTGCTTGTCGGCGGACTGAGCCTGCACGCCAGCTGCGGTGAGCAAAACGCCGGCCGCCAAAGCGACGAGCGTTCGTCGTGAAATGAACATATGCATTTCTCCTTTTGGAAGCCCGAGAT
This sequence comes from uncultured Pseudomonadota bacterium, assembly GCA_963831065.1. GTDB lineage: Bacteria > Desulfobacterota > Binatia > Binatales > Binataceae > JAJPHI01. The sequence goes on along the minus strand of CAWHOQ010000019.1, from coordinate 9,739 downwards.
TTTTATGGGCTCTCATCAGGAGGGGCGTTCAAGGCGGATGAACTAATCGTAGAAGCCAATTGAACAAATATGGAGGCTGCGGCGCTCCAAAATGCGCCTTTTTGTTAAAAATCAGTGGTAAACTGTAAGGCCTGCTAGTGCTTACCCGATTGTTCACGCCGATAGAACAAATTGTTCATAGGATTCTCACGCCACTAATTAAACCATCAGCAATCTTTTACTCGTCTTTTGTAGTCGTATTCAGTTTGGCTTGGTTTGAGAATTGGTGTATGGGATGGAAATCTTTTAAGACGCGTGGCCGTGAATCAGCGGCAGCTGACAGTGAAGCTGTCTCATATTATCCAGAACCCCGGTTAGTTCTGTTTGCGTCCTGACGGAAATTGGCTGGTTCGGGAGTGAACTGCCATGAAAAATCTGAATGGCGAACTGCAAGGTTCGCGCGGCATTGAACGTATCGATAGATTACCGGTTCAGACGGGAATCTTCGCGCTGACCGGAGAATACTGGACGATCGCATATGGCGGGCGCAGTTGCTCGTTCAAAAATCTCGACGGCTTCGGATATCTGCAACGTCTGCTACAGCATCCGGGGATAGAGTTTCACTCGCTCGATCTGCTGACTGGACCCGGGGACCATCAGAAAGTCGTCCCGCGCAGGCCGAGTGATCTGGGCGCGGTGCTCGATCCGCGCGCCAAGCAGGATTTCAAGCGTCGGCTTGACGAATTGCGCGAACAACTCGATGAGCTGCAGGAAAAAGGCGCCGCGGAGCGGGCGGAAGAAGTCCGATCCGAAATCGAAGCGATCACACGCGCGTTGGTTAATGCACTTGGACTGGGCGGTCGTGACCGGCGCGCCGGCTCCGACACCGAACGCGCGCGCATCAATGTGACCCGCGCGATCCGGGCGGTGATCCAGCGCATAAGAGAGCATCATAGTGATCTCGGACAACTCCTCGAAGATTCTATTCGCACCGGTTCATATTGCCGCTATCAACCGAACGTTCCGATTGAGTGGAGCTTTGCGGCAGACGATGTGGACATTTTCGCTGCTGGTGCAACGCCCGCGCTCCCTGTAGCGCTGTTCCCGATCAATGAGAGCAGGCAAGCCCGCTCTCCCAGGAATAAAACGATCTTCGTTGGGCGGTCGGCCGAGCGTGCAGCTCTGCGATCGCATCTGGAGCAAGTAATAAAAGGTGAGAGCTCCGTAATTTTGATTAGCGGTGCGCCGGGGATTGGCAAGACTCGGCTATCAATCGAGACAGTGAAGGAAGCACGAAGCTTAGGCTTTAGGACTTTCGCGGGTAATTGCTACGATCGCGAAGACTCAGTGCCCTTTATTCCACTGGTCGAGATGCTCGAAGCCGGCTTAACCGTAGCGCGCAGCCTAAAGAGTTTCCGTGAGAGTCTGGGCGATGGAGCCAGTGAGTTTACGCGGCTGATGCCTCAGCTGCGCCAGCTTTTACCGGATATCCCGCTGCCGCTTGAGACCTCGCCTGAACAAACGCGTCGAGCATTGTTCAATGCGACGACGGAATTGTTCACGCGGCAGTCCGGGATCGCGCCGGTGCTGCTGCTGTTCGAAGATGTCCATTGGGCAGACGCGGGAACGCTCGGCCTAGTGAGTCATCTGGCGCGTAACGTCAGCAACATGCGCATGATGATCATGCTGACGTATCGGGACGACGAGCTTGATCCGGCCAGCCCGCTCGCGCAAACACTTGATGAGCTGACTCGCCTGCGAGTCGATCAAATCCGGTTGCCGGGCCTTCCGCAAACTGCCGTCGGTGAAATGCTTGAGGCGCTCAGTGGACAGCAACCGGCGCCTGCTCTGGTGAACTTGTTCTATACGAACACGGAGGGCAATCCGTTCTTTATCGAGGAGCTATTCGATCATGTTGAGCGCATCAGGGCGGAAAACAGCACTTTAGAAGATGTCGATCCGGGACAGCTCGATTTACCGGACAGCCTGCGGCTGATGATCCGGCGCAGGCTTTTACGAGTGAGTGCGGAGGCGCGCAAGATACTCGCGACGGCAGCCGTGATTGGGCGATCGTTTACGTTCATGCTGTTCGAGGCGGCAACGCAGATCGAAGCCGATCGGCTGGTGGAGTTGGTAGAAGAGGCGGAGAAGGCGTGGGCTGATTTCGTCGAAGCTGCGGTATCCGGACGTACAGTTCAGATTCACTCATGAGCTGATCCGGCGGTCGGTGATCGATGATTTATCTATTGCGAGGCGACAACGGCTCCATCTGTGCGTAGCCGAAGCAATCGAAAGGCTATATCCCGATTCGTTGCCGGACCACGCCGAGGATTTGGCGCATCATCTATGGAATGCGGGAATGGCGGCGGCGGACACCGGCAAGACCATCCGCTACTTGCAGATTGCTGGAATGAAAGCGGTGCAGACCGCGGCCAACATCGAAGCGATCGGATATCTTCGGAAAGCTCTGCAACTGGTGAATTCCGCGCCGGACTCGCCCGAGCGGACGCAGTCCGAGGTAATGCTGCAAATCGCACTTAGTGTTCCGCTGTTTACGACTAGGGGCTTTGCATCGCCGGAGGTTGAGGCGATTTATGGCCGAGTGCGACATCTCAGTCAGCAGATGGGCGAAGGTCCCGAGCTCTTCCCGGTGACTTGGGCGAGATGGCTATTTCACACGGCGCGCGCTGAACATATCACGAGTCACGATCTTGCGGAGCAGTGCTTGCGGATGGCGGAGCAGGCGGGAAATCCGGCGCTGCTGCTGGCGGCGCATCATGCAATGGGAGTGTCACTTTCGACGCTTGCCGAATTCAAGCCGGCAATGGAACATCTCGAACGGACGATCAAGCTCTATAATCCGGCGGAGCACGCCAGTCTGGCGTTTCAGTTTGGACAGGATTTCGGGATCGTCGCCCGATCTCATGCCGCGATCGATCTGTGGTATCTCGGCTATGCGGAGCGCGCGCAGAAATTGACTGACGAAGCGTTAGCTCTGGCGCGAAAATTATCTCATCCGCATAGTTTAGCGGCGGCGCTGGTCTTTGCGTCGTGGGTGCATGTGATGTCCCGAGATCCGCAAGCGGCGGAGGAGCAGTCAAAAGAAGCGCTGAAAGTTTCGAGTGAGGGAGAGTTCGGCTATTGGACGCCCATCGCGAATGTCTTTCATGGGTGGGCGCTCGCGCAGGGCGCGGGAACCGCCGAAGGAATCGGGCAGATGGAGGAAGGATTGGCCGCCTATCGAGCCTCCGGCGCTGGGGTTATGCGGCCAGCTTTTCTGGCGTTGATTGCCGAGACTTACGACAGAGCTGGGAAGCCGATGAAGGGCCTTGAATTGTTACGCGACGCATACGCTGCGATAAGGCAATCCGGGGAGCGTTGGTGGGAGCCTGAATTGTACCGGTTGGAAGGGGAACTGACGTTGAGGCTATCCGGTTCTAACCGGGCGCAATCGGCCAGCGAGGAGCGTGCCGAGGAGTGTTTTCGGCAAGCGCTGGAGATTGCTCACGGGCAGAGCGCGAGATTGCTGGAGCTGCGGGCGGCGGTGAGTCTTGGCCGGCTATGGGCATCCCAGGGCAAGCGGGCTGAAGCGCGACAGATTGTCGAGGAACGCTATGGCTGGTTTACCGAGGGCTTCACGAGGCCGGACTTGGTTGAGGCGGCAAAGATAATCGGGAGCAGACCTGCGACTCGGGTCGCGTAGATTTCTACTGGTTTCTACTTAGCGGGACTGAGCTTTCTTCAGTCCCGCTCAACTTCTCTCCGAGTTGCGATGGTCGTATTTCACTGTCTTCAGTGAATTACTCCCCCGCGGTTCTCGATTGAACAAGTTGTTCAATCGCTTTGAACGCCCAGATAGTAGCTGGGAACGTGAGCATCTGAGGCTGGAGTTTCCAAGCTAACTCGGGGCGATTGCGAATCGTACCCGCAAAAGGAGAAGGTCAATGGTGGCACTAAAGCGAAATTGACGGAGATGTTTGCAAGGCGGTCCGAGCGTTCAATGTGCTGCTAAGCAGCAAGGCCAAGGGACTTCAGATCGCAGCATTTCGATCAGTACTTGGATGAGAAGGCGGTGGTTTACTCCAAAAAGATGGAGCATGGATATTTTCCAAAGGCGAAAGCCTTGGCCTTTCTCATGCAGGAATGCAACGACCATCCGCAATTTTTTCCACTGAATCGTCAGACCCAAATCGCCCCCAGCGACGACGAGCCCGCCCAGGTACGCAACTATTCACGGACAAGCTAAGTGGAAAGACGATACAGGACGGTCGGATACCTGTCGTTTAACTTCACTTTTGTATTTAACGACAACGAATGCATTGGCTGTTTTCGACTCTGTGGGCGGCCTGACGGCGAAGCGTCGATTGAGAGAAATCGAGCTCGCTAACAGGAAACGCCAATTGAGAGGTAGGAAGTAGCAGCGATGGAATCGTCCCGTAAAGTCTCTCCAATTCCGTTTTATAAGTTGGTGGCCAGTAACGTTGACTTGGACAGCATCTTCAAGAGTGCGGTCGATGCGTTCAATGCGCGAGATGCGACTACCATCATAAATCTGTGCGATGACAACGTGGTGTTGTTGCGGTAAAGCGGCAGGATCATTACAGCGGCAAAGCCGCAGTGCAGGCCTACCTCCAAAATCAGTTCGAGGTTAACAAGCCAACCTTCACGCCGACCACGATCGTTACGACGATCAATCCCACTGGGACGGTTGGGCACATTATCGGGACCGCAGATTGGAGCGACTATGATCCGAATGATCCTGCGGGGACACACATCGACGGTTCCATCCGCTATGCGTTTAATTTTGTAAATCGCGGAAATGGGTGGCGCATCTCAACATTGTGGGGTTCGGCTGATCACTTGATTCATCATCCATAGGCAGAAAGGCGCGTGACGGAATTTTCCAGATTAGAAGGGCGGAGTGCATATGAAACCGGCGTTCGACCTCGGAGGTAGTTTGGATTCAATCTCCCAGTCCAATCGTTATGAGTACGCCAGCGCATTACTGTCTGAGCGCGTACCGCATCTGCCATTAGTCGTGGGCGAGGTGGCGCCGATCTAACTGGACGCGCGTCGCTGGAAGAAATCAGGAACTATTACACGAGCAAGACCGAAGCAATCTTACGGCGTTATGGTCCAGGCCCGCGAGTGCATTATCACACGGGTTTGGTGGACGAACCGGGCGACCTGCAAGCGCCGGCTGAAGTCTTGCGCCAGCGTCTGGTGCAGGCGCAGGAGCGTATCCTGTATCACGCCGCTGAAATCTGGCAAGCGCCCTCCACTTTGTATGGCGACGTGCTCGATGTGGGCTGCGGACTAGGAGGTGGATCACTTTTTTGGGCACAGGAATTCGGCGCGCGTGTAACTGCAGTAACCTGTGTTCCGTCGCATGCGCAGTTGGTCGAGCAGTTTGCCGCGCGCGCCGGAGTAGAAGCGAAAGTCCGGCCGGTCGTAGCTGATGCGCTGGAAGTCCCGGGGCAGGGCTGCTTCGATGCGATCGTCGCGGTAGATAGCTCTTGTCATCTGCCGCGACGGGAATGGTTTCGCAAGCTTTTTACGCTGTTGCGGCCGGGCGGACAGGTCTTTATCAGTGACTGCTTTCTAGGGCAGCGTGAATACGAAGAACCTTTTAATCGTTACTGGCACGCGCGCATCGGCACCATATCAGAGTACTTATCAGCGGCGCAGGAAGCGGGTCTGCGGTCGGGAGTAATCGAGGACCTGACGAGCCGTACCGAACATTTTTGGACGATCACGCTCGCGCTGATCAAAGCCGAAGCTAAGAACGAGCATAGCAGCCCGTCCGAAGCATCGCGGCGAAATGCGTCAGTATGCGCGCATCGAGTGTTGCGACGAGGTTTACACAACTACGGCTTAAGATACGCATTGCTGAGTTTTTCGAAGGGTTATGGCGTGGATGATCGGCAGGAGTCCGTAGCGTTCGCTGAGCGTCAATCGTGAATGTAGCGGAACGTCAGATTGATACGGGGACCACAAGGACGGGTCTCCTTATTGATCGCGTGTTTCCAGTTGGTCTGAGTATCACCTTTCATCACGAGGAGACTACCGGAGCTAAGCCTGATGCGAATCGGTCTCAAGCTCTTATCGGCCTTTGATTTGAGGATAAAGGTACGTTCTTCGCCGAGGCTCAGTGATGCAATGGTTGGTTTCGTGCCGAGTTCAGGCTCGTCGTCGCTGTGAAAGCCCATGCTATCGCGGTGATCGCGATAGTAATTCAGCAGAACGCTATTGAAAGATGCGCCGACCGCTAGCTCGATGCTTCGCGTAAGCCAGCAAGCAGGTCGGTCCAGGGAAGGGGATCGAGCTTAATGCCGGAATAGCTATAGACGCGGCCCGGATCACCGTACCAGGCGACGAGGCGGGGTTGTAAGTAAGGCTTGCCCCAAAGCATCACGCGCTCCTGCCGCCAGGGTGTTTCGCGGATTAGCGCATCGAGAATGTCGGTGGGTAAGCGGTAAAGCAGGAAAGACGGCAAGTGGTAGATCGCTGCACCCGGAATAGGGAGCGATTCAAGTTTAGCTTGGTTAGCAAAAAGATCCCGCACACTGCTACTCCGGCTTACGGAGCACCCTATAACTTAATGTTGCTTGGATTCTTGGGCTGCGATTATTGAACTTAGCCTGATATTTCACGAGCTCGGAAGCTTGCTCAGATGAATTAGGAGTGAAACGAACATTATCCTTTACTATGATCGATTTTAGGCCTGCTTCTTTCCAGAGCTTATCAAAATAAGAATTGAAAGCATGGTGCTCATTATCGACGTACAGGAACATGGCATTCGGCTTGGCTTCCTCGAAGAGTTGTCGCCAGAAGCAGCTTACCGACCCATCGCCATCGACTGACAAAACCTCCGATACAAAATAACTTAGCGTAAATAGATCGGCTTGGAGAAATTTTCTTTGCGACTTCCAAGAGCGAGGATTCGCTACATTTAATGGTTGGAAATTCGTAGTAAGTGCCACACCTGCGCGAAATGAATCGTCTATTTCTGTCCACGCATCGGCCCATGCCTGTTCTTTGTCGAGCAAGTAGCAACCGACCTTCTCAACTGGTTCTGAGTCTGCAAATTCGTTCAGGTATTTGAGGACACCTATGATATCACTGCCCGGTCCGCCACCTAAGCACGAGAGGCGCAGACTTCTATTGCTGAAGATTGGGCTTTTTCTGCGAGTTTTTGGAGGATCTGAACGATATAATCGCTGTGGGCGGCAACATAACCGTAAACATAAGCAAAACGCGTGACAGGATCGCTGTAATCCAATGCTTTGCGATTCTTGTCCCCAGAGATTCTTATAGCTTGCCGATAAGTATTCAAGGCGCTTGCAAATTTCCTGATCTAATTGCGATCCGTGATGCCTTTCTCCATCCGTGTATAGTTCATCAAGAACAATTCCCACAAGCTTGAAAATCGTCCTAGCCTTATATTAATAGCTGATAATAATAGCTTGTCGCAATTCTTCCTTATCCGCGCGGATGAGGAATTCAGTAACAGTCCGCGAAGTTAAAAGCCACGCGAGATTCTTCGGTTGCAGACTCTCTCAGAATGACTTGAGGAGCGCTTTGTAACTTAGGTGAGAATCGGGCGTACACGCGCGAAATTGGTTGCCTTGAAGAAATGACGCCTATGGAATCAATGGGCGGAGGCCGTTGAGGCTCGCGGTGACGGCGGAGCCGTTGCTGATGAGCGCGGTGAGTTCGGGCGGGATGACTGCGCCGCCGCCAATCGCCATCGCGAGTGCGAGAATTTTCAATCCCACAACACCGAGTAGTTCTGATGGATCAGCTTGACACCGTTGCGAGCGAGATCGAGCGCGGTACAAGCTTCATCAGGTTGTCTTTCATCAAGACAATATGAGCGCTCTCCTGCGCGAGGTCGGAGCCATTCTTCATCGCGATACCGACGTCGGCATAGGAGAGCGCGACCGCGTCGTTGATTCCATCACCGACCATCGCGACTCGTCGTCCTTCAGTGCGCAGGGCCTGGACGATTTGAGCTTTTTCGTGCGGCAGAATTTCGGCGTGAATTCGGTAATTCCGAGGCGGGAGGCGACGTGCTGGGCAGTGACGATTATCGCCGGTGAGCATCACGAGATTGGGTATTGAACGATCCTTGAGCGCCTGAATGACAGCGGGGGTTTCGCGCCGAATCTGATCCGAATACACGAGTTGTCCGATGGTTTCCCCGTTAACGGCGACCATCAGCGAGGATTGTCCATGCTCGCGCGCCTAACCGCGCATACGACGCGGCTCCATTTAGATTGATCTGGTTGTCGTGCAGAAAGCGTTCGCTGCCGACGTGGACAAAGTAGCCGTTGACGCGCGCCTCTACTCCCCGGCCAATCTGATAACGAGAGCGAGTGCGCGGCGGAATCGTGAGTTGGGCCTCGCGAGCCTTGGCGACTGTCGCGAGGGCGACCGGATGTTTCAGGCGCATCTCGGCGGCGGCGGCGATCTCGAGAATTTTGCGCGGCGGGAAAGCGCGCTCGTTGCAAGAGATGATTTCGGTGATGATCGGTGCGCCGACAGTCAGGGTGCCAGTTTTATCGAAGACCACCGAATCGACCTCGGACAATTGCTCGAGGGCACGTCCGCCGCGGATCAGGATACCCTGTTTGACAGCGGCAGAAATGGAAGCCAGCACTGCAGTGGGAGCGGCAACGCGGATACCGGTGCCGAAATCGACGATCAAAGCCGAGAGCATCCGGTTCAAATCGCCGGTGGCGAGATAGAAGACCGCTCAGGCCGAGAGTCGGGACGACAAGATGATCGGCGAACTTTTCGGCGTAGTTCTGCATCCGGGTCTCGCCAACGGGAGCCGATTCGACCATCCGGACGACCTCGGCGAGAAGGGAGTCGGCGGCGGTGCGTTCAGTACGGACGTAGAGCTTGCCTTCTTGCACGACGCTGGCGGCATAGACGCGGCTGTGACGGCGTTTGGCATCGGGCATCGATTCGCCGGTGATGGTGCGCTGATCGACCATCGCGGCGCCGCTGATCACGCGGCCGTCGACGGGGATCAAATCGCCGTCATAGGCAACGACTATATCGCCGACTTTAATGTCACTGACGGGAATGGAAACGCGCTCGTCACCGCGACGCACCCAGGCGTGGCGAGTTTGGTAATCGAGCAGGCCGATTATCGCGCGACGTGATTTCGCGCCGGTCTGATCGCGAATCCAGTCGCCTAGAGCCAGCAACCAGGTCATAAAGGCGGTGGTAAAGAGGCGGCCTTGTGCAGTAGCAACGCCAATTGCGAGGCTGTCGAGGAAATCGACATTGAGGCGATGCTCGTCACGAACGGTGCAAAAAGCACGCTGGAAACTGGGGAGCGCCGCGGTCAAGCTGCAGCCAACAGCCGCCGTGGCGCAGAGGCCGCCGGGGAAAGGGCTGAAAGCGATACCAGCGGTCGCGAGCGCCAGCGATCTCCACTCACCGCAGATTATAGAGTTCCACCAAGTCTCGGGCGGCGTATGGTCAGGATCGTCTATGGCGGCAGTTGGGATGGGTGGGGCAGCTTTCAGTGACTCCGGATCGAGCTGAGCGAACTGTTTTTGGATCTCGGCAGGAAGCTCGCTCCGATGGGGATCAAAAGTAATGATCACCGAGGCGCAGCGGCGGATTACGCGGACATCGATACTGGGGATCGAAGCGTCCAGCCAGCGCGTGAACTGATCGATTGGCGCATTCGGACGCGCAACTAGCGGGACGTGAAAACGTACTCGTCCGGGGAGCGAATGGA
>CAWHOQ010000018.1:0-225650 GCA_963831065.1 uncultured Pseudomonadota bacterium | reverse complement strand
GGATAGCAACGCCGGGTCCAGAGCCTCAACTCGTCTTACTCCGGGTGGACTGCACCGTCATTGCGGTGATGCATGCCACTCCGTAGCAGCCGTGCGCCGCGATGGTCTTGATATCGGCGGTCACACCGGCTCCGGAGGATGGATCGAACCCCGCGATGGTGAGAACGATAGGTGGTTTTTCGGGCATGGCCTTCCGTTCAGCTGAGTCCGATAGTAACGCTGTATGGCCTCAGCATCTCACATCGGCCCGAGATGAAAGTTACTTTCGGGACTTACCGTCTGGAAAAAATCTTCTGATGCTGGCACCGAGCCGGAGCGTCGCAAATACATGATTCTACGTAATTTGCGCGCCTAACCGGTAAGCCATTGATTCCAGTGAGTTTGTAAATTCTACCTTCCTTTCCCTTCCGTGCTATTTACCCTATGGTAAATATATAAGCTTCGGAGAATAAAGGCTCTTACCCGCATCTGCTTAAAATAACAATAGGTTACGTAAGTCATCCATTACTACGAGGTCATCGCTCTACCCCCCAATTCGTATTGACACGAGTTTGGCACGCCACTAGCATCATGAGACTGCAGGTACGAAAGCCTTAAGGCCAAAAGCACTTTTGAGTATGCGAGGAGAACTGAATGCGACGATTTTTAGCTCATGGACTGGCGATTGCCTTTTTGATCGTCTGCCTGGGAGCGGCTCAGGGACCGAACATCTCGGAGGCGAAAGCGGCTCCAGTTAGTTCAAAACAAGCGAATCCCGAAGTCCGCACACAGGTCAAGACGAAGCCGTACCAGGTTGGTACGGCCTCCTGGTATGGCCAGATTTTCGATGGTAAACCGACCGCCAGCGGCGAGCCCTACGATATGTACGACATGACCGCCGCTCACCTGAAGCTTCCCATGGGAAGCTACGTGAAGGTCACGAACCTGCGCAATGGCCGGGCCGTAGTGGTCCGGGTCAATGACCGCGGACCGATCGTTCCAGGCCGGATTATCGACCTGTCGTATGGAGCCGCCCAGGCGCTGCAGTTCAAGCAGCGCGGGTTGCAACGCGTGCGTCTGGACTGGTCAACCCACGCGACGTGAAGCCGCTTACCAGACCGTCGCCTACAACCATCCCCCACTGGCGAAACTCCCGTAAAGAATCTAGACTGGCTGGGATGCCGGCAGCACTGCCGAGCATCCCAGCCGGTAGTTTCGAGCGACCGCAGCGATGATCCGCGCCAGCGGCTCATCGTGGCCCTGGATGTTTCCACCGCCGCCGCCGCACAAAAGATTGTGGCGGCGGTGGAAGACTCCGCGCTGACCTATAAAGTCGGCATGCAGCTCTACACCGCCGAAGGTCCGCAGATAGTGCGCGATCTGGTAGCTCCGGGCGCCGCGTTTTTCTTGATCTGAAGTATCACGATATCCCCAACACCGTCGGGGCGGCTGTGGCCGAAGCAGCAAGCTGGGCGTCAGCATGCTGACCGTGCATTCGTCTGGCGGCGGCAAGATGCTACGTGCGGCGGTGGAGGCAGCGAAACGCGTCCAGAACTGATGGTCCTCGCTGTCACCGTGCTTACCAGCCTGGACGGTCATGACCTGGAGGAAATCGGCATTCGCGGGCACGGTTCAGGACGGCGTCGTGCGCCTGGCCAGCATCGCGCTGGCCAACGGTTGCCAGGGCATTGTCGCCTCCGCCCGCGAAGCCTCCGCGTTACGAACCGAACTTGGCGACGCTTTCGCCATCGTGACTCCCGGGCATACGCCCGGCGGGCAGCAGCGCTGGCGATCAAGCCCGCGTCGTCACCCCAGCCGAAGCCATGGCGGCGGGCGCGAGCCACATCGTGGTCGGGCGTCCCATCACCGAAGCTGCCGATCCCGCCGCTGAGGTTCGGGCGATTTTGAGCGAGATCAGAGCTGGCGGCTTCCGCTCGACCCGCCGAGACATCGATCGCGCGAGCGGAGCGTGATTCGCGCGACATCGAAATCATTAGCAGGAACGCCGATCAGCTCAACGCCGGCGCGCAAGATGCACTCGACTATCAGGCTCCTTGGGACCTCCAAGGCGACAAAGATAATCGCCCTGTCAAAAAGAAACGCGCGAAACGGTAGGGTTTCGCCACCGTCCGGCAGTTCACGATCTCCAAAACAGAACCCTCTTACAGCTTCTCGAAAAACTCACACGCCGAGCATGAGATGTAAACTCCGCCGGGGACGCCGCGTTCACGGTCTTTTACCCGCTTCACGATGCGCGTGGCCTTGCCGCACTTGGGACAGTCCGTGCTCTTAGTGGTGTCCATAACCTTCTTGCGGTCCGCTGTTTTTGCGATTTTGGCGCCTACTGCCATGGTCTGATGTCTCCTGATTTCTGTATCTGCGCAGCGCGATCCGCTGTAGCGAGGCGGACATTTTGTGGATGGAATCTACCAAGTCCTGCCCGCAGCTGCGGGATCCACTCTGGAAGATGCTGCGTCTCGATTCTGGATTCTCTTCCGTCGCTCTTGATTTTACAGTAAGGTTGTGCCGGCTGTCTTGCCGTCGACTTCTTACCGAAACTTCAAAAATCAGCGAACTGCATACACCGAACTCTTCTGCGTTCCCTAGAAAAGAGCTCGTGAGTTCGGCCCGTTGACCGCCGTCCTGCAGCCCTGCTACCGTCATATGTTTGCCCTCCGATACGCGCCCGGCCCTGTGGGCGGCAAACTACTTTCCCTGCGTTCGTTACAGGATTCGGCGACCTCTTCATCAGGAGATCATCATGCCTGCCATCAAATTTCGCGGCGTCGATTTCATCCAATACGATTCCCTGCTCACCGAAGAAGAACGCCTGGTGCGCGACACCACGCGCCAGTTCATCGAAGACAATCTCATTCCCATCATTGAGGAATGCAACCGCGCCGGCCGCTTTCCGCGCGAACTGGTCAAGCCCATGGCCGACCTGGGATTTTTCGGCGCATCGCTGAAAGGCTACGGCTGCGCCGGCATGGGCAATGTCGAATACGGTCTGATGACGCAGGAACTGGAGCGCGGCGACTCCGGCGTACGCAGCTTTGTAAGCGTGCAGTCGGCCCTGTGCATGTATCCAATCTACGAATTTGGCAGCGAAGAACAGAAGCAGACCTGGCTGCCTGCCAATGCAGAAGGGAGAAAAGCTAGGCTGCTTCGGCCTGACCGAACCCGACTTCGGATCGAATCCCGGCGGCATGCGCACTCGCGCCAAAAAAGTCGGCAACGAATATGTCATCAACGGCGAGAAGATGTGGATCACCTCGGGCAGCATCGCCGACGTCGCCGTCATCTGGGCCAAAGTGGAAAATGAAAATGACAAGATTCGCGGATTCCTGGTCGAGACCGACCGCCCCGGATTCAAAGCCGACGACATTCACGGCAAGTGGTCGCTGCGCGCCTCGGTCACTTCGGGCCTCTCGCTGCAGGATGTGCATGTGCCGGAGTCGAATCTGCTGCCGAAAAGCGGCGGCCTGAAATCTCCTCTGATGTGTCTGAACCAGGCCCGCTACGGCATCGCATGGGGAGCCATTGGCGCTGCCATGTCCTGCTATGACTGCGCTCTGCAATACTCGCTGCTGCGCAAGCAATGGCGCGACCAGCCCATCGCGTCGCATCAGCTTGTGCAAGACAAGCTCACCTGGATGATCAGCGAAATCACCAAAGCGCAGCTACTTGTGCTGCAGGTCGGGCGCCTGAAAGATGCGGGCAAGGTCGAGCATCAGCACATCTCGATGGCGAAGCGCAACAACGTATGGATGGCCCTGGAATGCGCCCGCCTCTCGCGCGACATCCTCGGCGCCAACGGCGTGGCCGACGACTATCCCATCATGCGCCACATGATGAACCTGGAGTCGGTAAAGACCTATGAAGGCACGCACGACGTGCACTCGCTGATCATCGGGCAGAGCATCACGGGGATCGACGCGTTTTAGGAACCGTTGGCGATGTCGCAGGGGTGAAACTCGGGCACGGACAAAGTTGATTTCCCGCCTTGGCTCAAAAAGGCGATGGCATTCAGCCGCGCTCGCGTTTCGATGAACCGGCGCGGGGTTTCACTCTTGTCGGCCACATATTTTTCAGTGAAGAGACAGGTCGGTTCTTAGCGTTCCGGGCGTTCTGGCGTGGATTTTTCCGCGGATTTTCGCCGGCCGTTGTGCTCATGGCCAATCAGCAGACAGCGTTGCTCGCAGCGTCGGGAAAGTTCGCTGCTGTTCAAGCTGTCGGCTTGTCCCGCGGCGGTTCGACCGCTAAGAATTCCTCCGCGAAGCGGCGCGCATAATCGTCGAGCAACTGCGGAATCCGCTGCGGATCTGCCGACCGCAGCACCAGCCCTGCGTGATGATGCCTCTTGATCCGCAGGCACACTTCCGGATCGTTGTAAGCCGGAGGTGTCCGGCTGCTCCTGCCGCGCCAGCGAAAGAATCACTCCCGCATATTCCTCGCGCACCGCGCGGCAATTTGTAGCTGCCGTCCCCGCCGGCAACCTCGATGCGCGCCCACTCCCGCCAGAGATTAATTCCAGTCGCGGCCTCGACCATCTCGTTGATGTAAGCGCCGCCCACGCGTGCCGCACATTCGAGAAAATAAAACTGCCCATCGGCGTGCGCCCGGATGAACTCCGCATGCGCGACTCCGCGCAACAGCCCCAGCGCGGCAATCAGTTCGCGATTGATCGCCCGCAAGCGCAGAGTCCTCCCCGCTCCCGCGAAGCACCGTGAATGTGGTGAAGATTCCTCCCCCCTGCGCCACGTTCATCGGAGGCTTGCCATATTTGCTCACGTTGGCAAATACGACTTCGTTCTCCGAAACGACCGAATCCACGTGGTACACGTCGCCGGGAAGAAACTTTTCGAGCAGAAACGACGATTGCTTATCTCCCAGTTGTTCGAGCACCGGCCACAATTCTTCGCGGTGCATGAATTTTCTTGATCCCGATGGCCGACGCCTCTTGCCGCGGTTTCAGCACCCAGGGCCCGAGCACGTGCTCCAGGTAGTAACGAATATCTTCGTGATTCACGACCGGCACAAAATCCGGTACGCGCACGTTGCGATCCAGCGCCCGCATGCGCATGGCCAGTTTGTCCCGGAAATACCGCATTGTCGTCAGCCCCATGCCCGGGACGCGCAGATGTTCGCGCAGAGTGGCAGCCGTTTCCATGTCATATTCGTCGAGAGCAACAATGCGATCGATCTTCTGTGAGCGCGCCAGGTGCGTCACCGCCTGCACGATTTCAGCGAGTGCAATATTCTTCAGGAAGGTAGAACGTCTCGTCGAGACTTTCGCGCGGCCAGTCGGCATCGCGCAATTTGTCCGCAGTCAGCAGGATTACGCGGCAGCCCTGGCGCTTGCACTCGCGCATAAACTCCTGTCCCTTTTCGTAGGTCGTGATGCAGAGAAAAGTCAGCGGGCGCGGTACGGACATTGTGTTCATTTCCTGGCAGGTCTGCGAGAATACCACGGCGACAGCATGCCCGAGACTCAATTCTTCCAACTGAACGTTCATTGACGCGAAGCGGAAACCGTTCACAATCGGCTGGTCTGATAGACTCCTTGGAAATGCCGGACGCAACCGACCGCCGCAGAAACCTCGCGCCCGGGTGGGCACTGTTATTTGCCATCGGCGCCATAGGCTGCAACGTCGCATTCTTTTTGAGTCCTCCCTTGGAGCAATCGCTTCCCTGGCTTAGTCTGTTGTTCTCCTTAGCCGCGCTGATTTTTCTTGTTATCGGATTGTGGCGAGCGTTTAGCCGGACGCCCGCCTATCGCGGCAAGGCGCTTAGTATATTGCTATCCGGCGTCGCGCTTCTCGCAGTTGGAGTAACGGTCTTCGCCTTCGTCAGCGCCCGTAAGCTGCCCAGTTCCACAGCTGCACCACAGGTTGGCCAAAAAGTTCCAGACTTCACGCTTTCGGATACGTCCGGAAAACCCGTGTCGCTCGACCAAGCTTCTCGCCGCCACTCTGGGTCCACGGCTCCCAAAGGGGTTTTGCTGGTTTTCTATCGGGGCTATTGGTGACCCTTTTGTAACCTCGAGTTACGAGGCATCGAGAAACGCCTGCCGGAGTTCGAGGCGGCCGGGATCCAGCCCGTGGCGATCAGTGTCGATCCGCCGGAAGTTTCGCGTGATCTCGCCAACAAATCCGGGTACACCTTCACCGTTCTCTCTGATCCGGACGCAACAGTGATTCGCAAATATCACTTACTGCATCCGGCAGGCGGCCCGGGCGAACACAACATCGCACGGCCGGCAGAGTTTCTGGTCGACTCTTCCAAGATCGCTCGTTGGACCAACTTTACCGAAGATATCCGTGTGCGCGCCCGCGCCGACGAGCTGCTGGCCGCAGCCAGACAGTTGCAGTGAACCCGGGCGAACTCCGCCACATCTCAAGATTGGCGGTCGTGATTTCTTTCGTAACGCGCCCTGTGTCCACGTATCTTCCAATCTTCCTCAGGACTGCGCTATAGTCTCAACCCGGCGCGCAACCGCCGCATCTTAAAGCGCCGGGAGAGATCAGAATGGCTACGCAGACTCGCGTAGAAGGCAAGGCCCGCACGTTTCGGGGAGAATATTGAGAGCGACCTGCTTCGCGATTCCTGCGCGTCGTGGAAGTCGCCGCCATCGCTTCCGCCCGCACCATGGGACAGGGCGAGCGCAAGCTCACCGACCAGGTTGCCACCGAGGCCATGCGCCACACCATGGACTCCATCCCCATGCGCGGGCACCATCGTGATCGGCGAAGGCGAGCGCGACGAAGCGCCCATGCTCTACATCGGCGAGAAAGTCGGCGCCGAATTTCCCGACGGCACCGAAGTTCCCGAGGTCGACATCGCGGTCGATCCGCTCGAAGGCACCAACCTTTGCGCCACCGGCGCGCCCGGCGCGATCACCGTGCTGGCCGCCTCCGAACGCGGAGGCCTGCTGCAACGCGCCCGACTGCTACATGGAAAAAATCGTCGTCGGCCCGTCCTGCAAAGACGCCGTCGAACTCGATGCGCCCGTCGGCGACAACCTGAAAAACATTGCCAAGCGCCTGGATCGCGACGTGGAAGATCTGGTCGTGATCGTGCTCGACCGCCCGCGCCACGAAAAGCTGATCGCCGACATCCGCGCCGCCGGCGCGCGCATCCGCCTGATCGGCGATGGCGATCTTTCCGCCGGCATCGCCGCAGCCGTCATCGGCACCGGCGTGCACGCGGTCATGGGCTCGGGCGGCGCGCCCGAAGGCGTGATCACCGCCGCCGCCATCCGCTGCCTCAACGGCTACATGCTGGGCCGCCTGGTCGTGAAGCCCGATCAGGAAGAGCGCCTGGCCCGCATGGGCATCAAAGACAAAAACCGCATCTACGAAGCGGAAGATCTCGCCCCCGGCAAGCAATTGATCTTCGCCGCCACCGGCGTCACCGACGGCGCGCTGATGAAAGGCGTACGCTTCTTCGGCGAAGGCACGCGGACGTCGTCGGTGATCCTGACGCTGCGGACCGGCAAAGTGCGCTTCGTCGAAAGCATCCACCTGGAGAAGGGGCCGGATGTGAAGGTGAGGTTCGCGTAAGGCGCCGTCCTGCTGGCTGTCACCAGAGGTGCGAGCGTCGCTTTCGCGCGACAGGCGAGAGCGCCCGCCTGACTGCCGCCGGGACGGACACGGGCTGCTTTCTTCATTTCAAATACTCCGAATCTTTCTTCAACTCCTCCGGGATGGTCGGAAACGGCGGACATTCCTGCGAATATCCTTTGAGCAGCGGCGTCGCCACCTCCGAGCGCCGCGTTCCATCGTGCACCGCGAATCTTGTGCGGATGGCCAGCCGAATAGCCTTCCCACAGCCACACGCCCGCATACGCGCCGTCTTTGCGCAGGATGTAATACGTCATGTCCATGAAGCGCAGCTTGTTCATGTCGCCGTTGTAATTGCGCACGATGCGTTTGAGCGCATCCATCCCGCTTCCTGGGGAGACATGCCGTGCCGCATGTTCTCGACGATCGTATGAGCGCCCGCCACCTTGATGTTCTCTTCCCCGCTGCCCGTCGCCCCCGCCGAGCCCACGTCCTGATCGGTGTAACAGCCCGCGCCGATAATGGGCGAATCGCCGCATCGGCCGGGCAGTTTGAACGCCAGCCCGCTGGTGGTGGTGATGCCCGAAATCTCGCCTTTCTCATTCAACGCCGAGCAATGGATCGTGCCGGTGGGCGGAAACAAAACTCGGCGCACCGCCGCCAGTTGAAACTCCGGCTCAATGCCCAAGTTCGGCAGCGCGCTGCTGCAATTGCTGAATGCGCTCTCGCCAAACTTCGGCCTGCGGCTTGGATTCCGGCGCGGGCGGGCTGCCAATGCGGATCGGCAATCCCCGGCCCCCACCAGTCGCGATCGGAATTGAATTCCTTCCACAGCAGCCAGATTTTGCGCGAGTGCTCGGTCAGCAGATTCTCGCGCGGAAATCCCATCGCCACAGCAAATCGTTCCGCGCCTTCGCCCACCAGCATGACGTGGCCAGTGTGCTCCATCACTGCCTTCGCAACCAGCGACACATTCTTGATATTGCGCACGCCGCCGACCGAACCCGCGCGCCGCGTGGGCCCATGCATGCAGCAGGCAGTCCAGCTCAACCACGCCTTCCTCGTTGGGCAAGCCGCCCAGGCCGACTGAATCGTCGTTGGGATCGTCCTCCGGACCTTTCACCACGCGGATGCCGGCCTCCAGCGTGTCGCCGCCGCCTTTGAGGAAGGCGTATGCGGCGTCCACATAGTTGTACCCGTTGTTCGCGCAGATGATGATGGGGCGCTTTGCCGAATCCGATTGAGGCGCACGGCTCTGTTGGCCATTCGCGGCGGCAGCCTCTGGAATCGCAGCCGGTGCTCCTACTCCGGCTGCGACAGCTCCTAACATGGACGTCTTCACGAAATCACGGCGCGAGAATGTCACGAATCCTCCAGATCATCCCGCCCGCAAAACGAACTCATACATCTGAGAAGAGATGAGCGCGCTGTGCAGGCGGACCCGGAAGGATATCATGGACGGTTCGCCGGAGGCGCCGCGGCTGCGGTCTCCTTCTGGTAAGCAGAAGAGAGCGTGCCCTTGGCTTGAGCGATTGGCAGCAGAGTTGGATAGAACTGCACAAATGTAGTGTCCACGGCCGCATGAGCGGCGTGGCAGGAATAACAGTCGGCAGCGGTCGGAATCATCTCCGCAGTTTTTTTGTCGCCGAAGGCAAAGAATGCCCACTTCCCGGGAAAGCGGACCTCGTCTTTCACGTGTATCTCAATCCCCATCGTACCGGTGTCCTGAAAGTTACCTGCCTTGTTGATCGAACCTTTGCTTTGCGCCATCCGTCCTTCAAGCACGAGCATCGTTTTGTCGGGCCAGGTGCCCGTCTCAACAAAAGTCTTGTAGGCCTCGGGATTTACGAACACATTGTCGAACATGTGATGATCCATCGACCGCATTGCCGGGTTATAGCTCATGTCAAATCCCGTGGTCAGATAAACCCATTCCCGGTAACGCTCGGGAAGCTTGAGTTGGGCATCGCTGGTATATTCCGGGCCCGGACGCTGCCGGCATTCCTTTCGAGTACAAAAGCAGCCATTGAGCACAGAACCATTCCGGTGAGCAGCACGATTTTGATTTTGGTGAGCATAGCAAGCAGTATTTCTCGAGATTGTTAGGAAGGCTAGGCCGCCCGCTGCACAGGGCTGCGGATTCGCTGCATTTTTCGTCTCGTTCGGCAGTTACAACGTATGATCCAGGTATGGACGATCCACGTATGGACGGTCCCAGTCCGCGCTTCGAGTCATCACGATGGTTCTGGTCTGCTGCGATCTGGTCTGGCATTGGATTGTTCGACGCGACTCAGAACGTGTTTGTCATGCGAGCCGAAGGGATGCACCATGCCTGGGCCCGGCTGTTTGCGTGCCTGCTGCTGGCCTGGCTGCCGTGGGCGCTGGCGACTCCGCTCGTGCTGGGTTTAGAGCGGCAATTTCCTTCTGGCCCGATGGCGGCGCGTCTCCACCTGGGGCGTTCATCTGACCGCATGCGGCATCGTCGGTTTGATTTCGGCCACATGGACCGCGTCACTGGAAGCGCTGCTGAATCCTTGGGCCCATGTTCCCGGTCCCGAACCATTCGCGCAGCTTTGGTCACAGAAGTTTTACAATAGCCTTCTTTCGTATGTGCTTCTATACGGTGTCCTTCTCCTGGTCAGCCTCGCGCTGGACTCTCGCGAACAACTAGCGCGGCAGCAAACAGAGACAGCCCGTCTCAACGAACAGCTTTCGAAGGCTCAACTTAACGCCCTTCGCAGGCAAATTGAGCCGCATTTTCTGTTCAATACGCTCAATGCCATTGCGAGCCTGGTACGCGAGGAAAGAAACGATGCGGCCGTGAGCATGATTGCCGGGTTGAGCGACTTTCTCCGCCGTGTGCTGGAGGATTCCGGACCGGCAACAGGTACCGCTGGGAGAGGAATTGGACTTTGCGCTCAAAGTATCTGGACATTCAGAAGGTGCGATTCGGCGAGCGCCTTCAGGTAAGCGTGAGCGTTGCCACGGAGCTCCTGCCCGGCGCCGGTGCCCAGCCTGATTCTGCAGCCAATGGTGGAGAATGCGATCAAACATGGCATAGCGAAACGAGTTCACGGAGGCGCGATCCGGATCTCCGCCCTTCGCACCAACGGCCGGCTAAGGCTCAGTGTTTATAACGACGGCCCCAAACTACCGCAGAACTGGGAAAAGACTGCATTCAGGAATCGGGATCTCAAACATACAGACTCGCCTGCAAGGACTGTATCGGAAGACCTTTGAACTGAGTATGCATAATCAGGAACCGGGCGGCGTGGAAGTGTCGTTTTCCGTGCCCTGGAAGGAGTGATTCGTGCCCCCGCAGGAGTGTCCCGCGAAGATCCGCACAGTCATTGTCGACGATGAGCCCCTGGCTCGCAGCAATCTTTGCGTGCTGTTGCGACCGGATGCGGAGATTGAAATCGTCGCCGAATGCGGTTCTGGCGCCGAAGCCCTGACCCAGATCCGCGCTGCGAAACCGGATCTGCTGTTTCTCGACGTTCAGATGCCGGAATGCGATGGCTTTGATGTTCTCGAACGGCTCGGCCGGCAGCTGCCTCCCGCCGTTATCTTTGTCACGGCCTACGATCATTACGCGCTCCGGGCGTTCGAGACCGGAGCGCTCGATTATCTGTTGAAGCCCTTCGACAATGTTCGATTCGATCGTGCCCTCGATCGCGCCAAGCAAAGAATCAGGCAGAGCCGGGATCTGCCAAGAAAAGCAGACCGCCTTGCGATCAAGGGCACCGGCGAGATGTCGTTCGTGAAAATTTCCGAGATTGACTGGATTGAAGCTGCCGACTACTACGCTTGCCTTCACGTCGGAAATCGAACCCACATGTTACGCCGCAGTCTGGCCGAACTCGAACAGGAGTTGAGCGAAAGCCTGTTTTGCCGGATTCACCGCTCCGCCATCGTGAATCTCGACCGAGTGCGAGGGCTGGAACTCAACCAGGATGGCGAGTACGAAGTACTGCTGGAGCGCGGGATCAGACTACGGCTAAGCCGGCGTTATCGTCAGCAACTGGAATCTCGCATGGACGTGCTCAATTCGCGTCGCCCGTGATCCCCGTACTTCCCGGCATCGCTTCTCGGACCCCAGTTCGTCGTGCCCGTGTGAGTTTCGGGTCGGCCTTTTTTTACCGGCTCGAAAATTTACCGGCTGGCAAACCTGCGCAGGCGGCCGGGATACGCGGCCCCTGCCTTTGCCAATTGATCCGCGGTCGCCGTAGAGATGGACTGCACATTTTCCGAACGGAAACGCAGCAACGCGGCAATATTGCCCACCTTGTCGAACTCCGGATCGTCTTTCACGTAATACGTCTCGATATCGCGACGAACCACCCAGGGCAGAATTGCCTCTCCGACATCGACAACTTCCTGGGTGGCTCGGCCACAAACCGGACAGTTGCTGACCAGGTGGGCATCGATGTGCCCACATCCGGAACATTCCACCGCGTGCGCCTGCAGATTCTCCCCAAGCAAAAGCGTTTGCACCTCTCCCATTTCCAGCGAGCGCAACACCCGGCGCAACCCGGTAACACCTCGTCCATGGCTGCGCGCCTGACTCAGCGCCTGTTGCACAAGTTCCCGCCGGCGACCATTTTGCCATCGCTCGACAATTTGCTGCGCGTGATTGCGCAGCTCGTCTTTGCTAATGTGACCGACATCCGCATGAAAGCGGCCAATCAGTGCCTGACTCACGTAGGAATGGAGCTGCGGCTCCAGCAACGGAACATGAGCATCCTGGCAGGCCAGG
This sequence comes from uncultured Pseudomonadota bacterium, assembly GCA_963831065.1. Classification (GTDB taxonomy): domain Bacteria; phylum Desulfobacterota; class Binatia; order Binatales; family Binataceae; genus JAJPHI01. The sequence continues at coordinate 213,353 of CAWHOQ010000018.1, read as the reverse complement.
ATCCATTTCTCGAACACGCCTTTTTCCAGCAAACCTTTTAGCGCCTCCGCGACATTCTTGAAGTGCTGGCGCGCTTCGTCCTCCACGCGGCGCTGCGCGTGACCTCCATCGTAGCCCGCAAACCCGTCACTGCGGCCTCTGCGCGTCAGAGGATGGGACAAATCCTCGCGCTCGGTCAACTCGCCCAGGCGAAAATCGAAAATGCGAGCCCGGTGCCGGTCGACGAGCACCACGCCCAGCAGCGGGAAAGCGCCCACCAGTTGCGCAATCGGCTTGAGATGGAAGTGGCGATCCACAAAAAGCTGCGTCCCCGGCAGATTCGCGGGTACATCATATTCGCGCCAGAGATTTTGGGCGGAGCAGGCAAACACGGCTTTGCCGTGCGTGCCATTGCTGCGCAGTTCTGCCGACAGGCGCAAGACGCGATCGATATCGGCGCGGCCGCATTCCTTTTTGCCCTGGCTCTCCAGGCTGCGCAGGGCCTCGCGCGCCAGATCCTTAATTAAAATCATGTCCTCTTTGTGCGCCTTGTTGCGCGGCGTGGACGGCTGAAAATAAAAACTGACGGCGCAGGATTTCTTATCTTGGAATTCGGCTAATTCTCGGATTTGTTCGCGCGTAATACTCATGGATAATTTTCCCCAAGTTAAGATTGACTCAGGCGGCGCCCGTCGGAGCGAGCCGGCCGGGAAACTGCTTGGCGAGTCCCGGCGTCTTGCGCAAGTGATCGCGCGCGGCAGAAACGAAGGCAAGTACCCTCTCGGCGGGAAGGCCGGTAATTGCCGCGATCTCACTCACACTAAAACCTTCCACCGCGTGCAGAATGAAAGCCTCGCGCGGACCCGAGCCCAGGTCGCGTAGCGCCGAAGCGATCAGTCGCAACAGTTCGTCCGAAGCCAGGATCTGCTCCGGGGTCGCGACGCGCGCCATCCGCGATCACCGTCGCGCCCGTGATCGACTCGTCAGGCTGATGAAATTGCAACTCCGCTTCATCGCTGGCTTTCACGTTGCGCCGGCGCGCGGAATCTTCCAAAGGCCGGGCGTTTCCATTGCTCTCATCGGTGCGCGACAGTTCGTCAAGCGCTCGCAGCGCCAGCCGGTACAGCCAGGGTTCAAGCGCCAGCCGTTCCGGTTTGTCCTGCCCGTCGCCCAGCGCGGCGGCGATGGTTTCATCAATCACTTCTTCTTTTGAAACACTGTCCCGAGCAATTGATTCTTGCGCTTCGCGGAAGTAGATTTCACGTTCAACAAAGCGCTCGAGCCGCGCCAGATTCACGTTCACATAGGAGCGGATGTCGTCGCGAGAAATGGTTGGCGGAAACACCGCGGCCAGGGTTTGCTCAAACGGAACTTCCCGCACTATTGCACTCGGCCGCGCGCTGTCTCCACGCTTCCCGCGTTGCCACTTGTGTGACGCGCGCAGAATTTCCTTATGCTTATTGACCTGCTGCAGCAGATCCTCAAACGCATTTTTCACCGCAGCCGCGGCCGTTGAAGCCGAGGATTGTACCGCCATTTGTCCGGAGGGCAAGCGCAGATTCAGCGAAACGCTGGTTCCTTCGCGCGCCGAAATCTCCTCCACCATTCCCCTCAAGTGGACAAGCTCCGGACGAAAGACCTGCAGACGTTTTTGCAGTTTTTCGATTTGATGTTGAATGTCTTTTTCTACGGCGGGAATTTTATGAAGACGGTAACTGACGTGGACGTTCATAGCGCCTCGGCCTTGCCGACGAAGTGCGCAACCAAGAGCTTCTTAGGCCGATTGTACACCCGGTGGAATACAAGGACAACTTGCGAATTGTTCCGCTTATTATCTTAAGATGGCCTCATTCAGGATATCGTTGCAGCAAATAGTTTTGCGTGGGACGACGGTTCGCAGACTGCCGGAGTGCGCAGGTATCATCCCGGGCCATGACCTTGTTCAGATTTTTGTTGCTGGCATCTCTCTCCGGCGTCGCCTGGGCACAGGCTCCATCTTCGAAGGAAGTCGAAAGCGTTTATCCCGACGCTCATGCGCTCTACCTTGATCTGCACCGGAACCCCGAACTCTCTGCGCACGAAACTCAAACGGCCGCGAAGCTCGCGGAGCGCATGCGTCGCGCCGGATACGACGTCACCGAACACGTCGGCGGCACCGGAGTCGTCGCCATCCTCAAGAACGGACCGGGCCCAACCATCATGTTGCGCACCGAACTGGATGCGCTTCCGGTGGAGGAAAAAACCGGGCTACCCTACGCCAGCAAAGTGCACGCCAAAGACGACGCCGGACGCGACGTTCCGGTGATGCACGCCTGTGGACACGATCTGCATATGGCGGCGATTCTCGGCACGGCCGAAATTATGGCGCACAGCAAGAACACCTGGCATGGAACACTTATGCTGATCGGCCAGCCCGCCGAGGAGACCATCGGCGGCGCCGATGGAATGATCCGCGATGGTTTGTTCACACGCTTTCCCAAACCCGACATAGCTGTGGCATTGCACGTGGGCAACGAACTACCCGCGGGCATGGTCTCAATCACTCCCGGGATTTACAACACCAATTCGGATTCCGTGCGCATCACGATTTACGGTAAAGGCGGGCATGGCTCCGCGCCGCATACGGCCATTGATCCGATTGTAATCGCGGCCCGAACCATTCTGGCGCTGCAAACCATCGTGTCGCGGGAAGTCAAACCCGGCGAAATGGCCGTGGTGACGGTCGGCTACGTTCAGGCCGGAACCAAAAACAATATCATTTCCGATCACGCGGAAATGGGCATTACGGTGCGGACTTTCAAACAGGACGTTCGCAAGCAGATTCTGGCTGCCATCGCTCGCATTGCGAAAGCGGAAGCGGCTGCGGCCGGGGCGCCGAAAGAACCTTTAATCGAACGCTACGAAGGCACCGACCTGGTCTACAACAATCCACCTTTAGCGGAGCGGCTCAGAGCGCCCTTGGAAGCTGCTCTGGGCAAAGACAAGGTTGTGACTGGCGAACCAATCACGCCATCAGAGGATTTTTCTTATTTCATCGAGCAAGGTGTCCCCGGCTTCTATTTCAGCCTTGGCGGAGCCGACCCTGAAAAGTTCGCGGAGGCGAAAGCGTCCGGGACACATCTGCCGTCGAATCATTCCCCACTGTTCGCCCCGGACGTGGATCCCGCGCTGCACGCGGGAATCGCCGCCGAAGTGGCGGTATTGCGGAATCTGCTGAATTCGTCGCCGGAGGAGTTGCACACACTAACTGCGGAGCAGCGCCACTAGAACTGCGGGGGGCTACACAGCGACCGTTACCGACGTCTCCGTCCGTGTGACTGGCCGGTACATCGTATCGCGCTCGATCGGTTCACGCCCGGCAGCGCGGATCAGCCGCTCCAACTCTTCGCGACGCATGCCCTGAGGAGTGGTCGCTCCGGCGTCGTGGTAAATCTTCTCTTCGATCACCGTGCCATCCATGTCATCGGCGCCGAAACGTAGCGAAATCTGCGCGATCTTCGCGGTCATCATCTGCCAGTACGATTTGATGTGCGGGAAGTTGTCGAGCACCAGCCGGCTCACCGCGATCTGTTTGATGTCGAGCATGCCTGTGGTTTTCGGCAGGTGCTGCAGCGGCGTGTTGTCGGGATGGAAGGCCAGCGGAATGAACGTCTGAAAGCCGCCAGTCTCATCTTGCAGCGCGCGCAGCTTCAACAAATGGTCGACGCGATCTTCATCGTTCTCAACATGCCCGTAAAGCATGGTGGCGTTCGACTTCAAGCCGATCTGATGCGCCAGCTTGGCGGTTTCGAGCCACTGGCTGCCGTCGATTTTGTGATCGCAGATGATGTGCCGCACTCGATCGGCAAAAATCTCGGCGCCGCCGCCGGGCAGCGAATCCACGCCCGAAGCTTTCAGTTGTTCCAGTGTCTCGCGAATCGAAAGCTTAGCCCGCTTTGAAAGATAGGCGACCTCGACCATGGTAAAGGCCTTGAGATGCACCTGCGGAAACCGCTGCTTCAGGCCCGAGCACAAATCCAAAAAATATTGAAAGGGCAGGTCGGGATGCAGTCCTCCCACGATGTGAAATTCCGTCACTGCCTCGGAATATCCCGAAGCCGCAGTCTCGAAAGCCTCCTCCAGCGCCATGGTGTAGGCGCCGCGCGAATCCTTCTTTCGTCCGAACGCGCACAACCGGCACGCCGCCACGCACACATTCGTCGGATTAATATGCCGGTTGACATTAAAGTAGGTCTTGTCGCCGTGCATGCGTTCGCGCACGGAGTTGGCCATCCAACCCAAGGCGAGAACATCGCCCGTACGGTATAGAGCGAGGGCATCGTCGGCGTCCAGGCGCGTGCCGGCAAGAACTTTCTTGTGGATCGGCGCGAGACACGGATCGTCAGTCTGGAATGGATGAATCAAGCCGGTGACAGACATCATCTTGATGATATCGCAGGCCGTCCCCGAAGACCACGATTCCCCATTGAATCAGCTGATTCGACAATACCAGGAACCGACGATTCAGCTAGAAATTCTCTATTTCCCCCCGGTCCCGAAACTGCATCTACCTTTATATGAACAGCTTCTTTTCTTCCGCGCCTTTGTCGGAAATTGCAAACCAAGGAGATTGCTAATGAAAAATATTCTTTCCGCCACACTGCTAGCTGGAGCACTGTTTTGTGGGGCTTCGTTGGCGCAAAGCACGCCATCCCCCCAAAACCCGAGCGCTCCGCCAACGCAGCCCGAAGCGCAACCCTCCACGACCTCACCAGAGCAGCCCGCGGCAGCGCCGGCAACTCAGCCGCAACAGCCCACGCAGGGCACTACGCCGTCCACTGCCGCTACCTCCAATCCGGAACAGGCCACCGGTCCGCGTCGAATAGCCCCAGGCAGCGTGATTCCGGTGCAGTTGACCAAGACCATTGACGCCAAAAAGGCCAAGGCCGGCGATGAAGTCGTTGCCAAAGTCACCATGGATATGAAAACAAATAGCGGAGAAGTGATTGTCCCCAAAGATACAAAAGTGATGGGACACGTGACCGAGGCGCAGGCCCGCAATAAAGAACAGAAAGAATCTCAGGTTGGTATCGCGTTTGACCGGGCCATCTTGAAGGATGGAGAAGTGTCGATGCCGATGTCCATCCAGGCGGTGATCGCCCCTCCTACCAACAATGCGAACAACGGTGGCGGCGGTGAACAGAGCGCGCCCGCTACCGGTGGCAGCCCGGCTTCTTCCCCGATGGGCGGCGGGCGCAGCCCGCCAGTGGCGCAGCGGCACAACCTCAGCCCCAGCCACTTCCGAGCAGCGGCACTGATGCGCCATCGCAAGGTGGAGAGCGGCCTCCGATCAACGGAAACACGCAGGGCGTCATAGGAATTTCGAACTTGAAGCTTGAACCCGCGCAAACCGCAACCCAGGGCTCGGTGCTGAGTTCGGAGAAAAACAACGTCAAGGTGGAAAGCGGCACTATGCTGTTGTTGAAAGTGAACCCATAAGAATGTGGTAAGGGTAAACGAGGCTCTGCCAGCCCAGGGCCTCCGGAGTGTCACTTTCTAGGCGGTTGCGGCAGCGGCTCGTGCACGGATGGGTTGTTGTTCCTGCTCCAGGACGGCCAGGAGGCGATGCCATAAAAAGACGGAAGGAGCGATCGTTGCAACAGTCATCGCCCACGGCAGATCAGCATAGCAAATATTCCAAACAGGAACCCCCCGTCTTTCCACGCTGGCGAGCGACAGACTGGAGGAGCACAGGGCCTGCACCATCAGGGAGAATGGGAAAGCTACCACCAGATCGATGAAGTAGTGCTCGCCGGGTTACAAGAGTAATCGTCGTCGATCGCTTCGACTGTCATGTCAAGTGAAGCTCGAGATGAAGGGATGATTGCGCGCCCTTTATTTCCGCAACAGTAAGTCTCCCGCGACAAAAACAAAAAACAGCACCGATATAACGCCATTCATCGTAAAGAACGCCGCATTGAGCTTGGACAAATCGCCGGGCCGGACCAGAGAATGTTCGTAGAACAGCAGTAAGACCACCGCAACCACGCCACAGGCTGCCAGTTTCCCCATCCCAAATACGATCAATAGCGCGATCAACAGCCCCACCATCACCACGTGGAAACCGCGCGCAATCCACAGCGCAGGTCGAATCCCGACATGTCGCGGGATGGAATGCAACCCGCTTTGCCGGTCGAAATCAAGGTCCTGGCAGGCGTAGAGAACATCGAACCCTCCCACCCAGAAAGTTACGGCCGCTGTGAGCAGCAGAATCCGCGGGTCGAGCGAGCCCCGCACTGCGATCCACGCCGCTGCAGGCGCAATGCCCAGCGCGAATCCCAGCACCAGATGCGACCAGCGAGTTACCCGCTTGGTGTAAGAGTAAAGCAGCAACACAGCCAGCGCGACCGGCGAAAGCTCCAGGGCCAATCGATTCAATTGGCTGGCCGCGAGAACAAAAATGGCGCTGGAAACGGCGACGAACGAAGTCACGAAAGCGGGCGTAAGCTGTCCGGCGGGCAAGGCGCGAGTGCTGGTGCGGGGGTTGGCGGCATCGATCGCGGCGTCGGCCCATCGGTTAAAAGCCATCGCGGCGGATCGCGCCGCAACCATGGCCACGACGATCCACACAAATTGATGCGCCGAAGGCAGTCCGCCGGCCGCGAGCATCGCCCCGCACAACGCAAATGGCAGCGCAAAGACAGAGTGCTCCCACTTGATCATCTCCAGCGTGACGCGCAGGTTACGTAGGATGGACACAAGTAAATTGTAAATCGGGTCAAGCGTAGCGTCGTCAGATTAGCGCTGCCGTCCCGGCGGCCATCCGTTGGGCATCCTCGCCCGCCGTCTCTAAGGAACATGCCTTTCGAGCCTTTAGAGCTTAATTTGGAAGTTCGAACACCCAACACCTAATGCCTATGGTCCGAAACCAACGGAACAAACCGGCAGAGTTCATGCAACGCAGTTCGCGGCTGCCCGTGTTCCACGCGAATCAACTGCAACTGCTGAGAATCAGGCGGACCCACGGGGATAATCATTCGGCCACCCTCCGCCAATTGTTCGAGTAGCGCCCCCGGCACCTCGGCGGCCGCAGCCGAAACAATGATTGCATCGTAGGGCGCGCCCTCAGCAAAGCCCTGACTTCCATCGCCCACCATCACTCTCACGTTCGAACAGCCGAGCCGGGCGAGCAACTGGCGCGCCGCATCCGCGAGCGCGGGATGGCGCTCCACTGAAAAAACCTGCGCTGCCAGGTCCGCGAGCAATGCCGTCACATAGCCCGATCCCGTGCCGACCTCAAGCACTTTGTCGCCGGGCGAAAGCGCCAGTGCCTCCAGCATGCGGGCAACAATATAAGGTTGAGAGATGGTCTGCCCTTCGCCAATGGGCAAGGGATGATCTTCATACGCCTGATCCCGATATCGCTCCGGCGCGAACTCGTGACGCGGCACGTGCAACATCGCATCCAGAACGCGTTCGTCGCCAACCCCACGCGCCCGCAATTGCGAATCGACCATCCGCAGCCGCAGGTTCGAAAATGAGGCGGTATCGTCAGGGAGGTGCATGCGGAATGTCAGGAATCTGCGTCTGGTGAACAATTCTATTTCTTGCGTCGTCGAATGCGGACATCGAAGCTGACCACGCCGTTCTGATCGCGCGTGCCCACCACGGAGATGTTGCGATTGACGTAATATTCGCCCTGAATGATCTGCTGCGAGCTCTGCGACACGTTAGTGCTGTAAGTCAGCGAAACATTATTGGCGAACTGCTGCTCGATCGTGACCTGCGGCCCCCGCGCCGTGGGGTTGGTTTCCGTCGTCAGCCCCTGGGGATCGATCTTGATCCGGCTGACTCCGAAGAGCTTCTGCATGCGGCTGCTCACGGTCGAGTTGATCGCCTGGCTGATGATCAAGTTGGTGGCCTCGTCAGTGAAAAGCCCTGGCCCGACTGCTGCTGCAATTGCTCCGATTCCTCGCTGGTACGGCCGAGCGCCAGCAGCGCGATGATGTCCGATTTGGGCAGTGGCGGCTCCGAACGATAGTTCACCGTTCAAGCCGCTCGGGCGTTCCCGTCACGGTGACGTCGAGATCGTAGTTGCGAACGTGAGTAGTGGCCTGCAGGTTCACCTGGGGCTCGATCGCCACTGGATTCGCAAATGTGATATCGCCCCGCTCCAGCCGGAACTTGATTCCGTTGAAGGTCGCGTCTCCTTCCAGAATGTCGGCGCGGCCAAGCACACTGGGACGCGCCACCGATCCTCGCAAGCGCAGATCGGCGTCGCCCGAGAGCCGCGCCACCGCGGTCTTCATCTGAAGTTCGGGCGCGGTACGCACGGCCACATCCAGCTTCACGTTGTAAAGCGGCGAATTGGCCGGCGTAATCGCCGCCGACTGCCGGCTTCGCTCAAGGTACGAACCGAAATCAAAACCCGGTGTCACCGCCAACTTGGTAACCATGACGTCGCCGGAAACCAGGGAAGCGGAGCGGTTCCCCACCCAGTGCAACTCCGCCGTAGCCGTCGAACTGACCCCGGGCGGATAGCGCAGCCGCACTTCTTTCCCCATCGCGGTGAGGTTGAAATTGAGCTGCCGGTTGTAATTGCGTAACGTCGCCCTTCAAGTCCAGCGTACCGCCGCCGGTGCGAGCCGTGAGCTGATCGATGTGAACGCGATCCCGGGTGAATGACAGGGAGCCATTCATCTCGCTCAGACCGCTGGGCAATCCGGCATAATTGGCTGCGCCGTTTTTGACTCTCGATGCTGCCCTGCGGCAACGGGTCGCTCAGTGTGCCTCCCAAGGTCATATGAATCGTCGTCAGACCAGAAGCAGTCAAGTCCGGCGACATACTTCCGAGCAGCTTCATATCAATTTGCCCGTCGGCCGCGAGATCGAGTTCCTGCGCTCCCACAAAATGTATCGAGCCATGTCCGACGACGTCGGTCCCCTCGCCTATCAAATGCGCCGGCGCAATGCGAATCGTCTGCTCTGCAAATGTAAAAGGCATTGGCCCCTGATTGTGCAGCTTGGCATATTCCACCTCGATTGCAACGTCGGTTCCGCTTCCATCGAGCGTCCACCGCCGCGGATGAAACGGAGGGCCCCGCATCGTCACTCGTGCCGCCAAATGCAGAGTGTCCCGTAAGCTGGTTACCCAAATATGCGCGCCACAACGGGTCCAGATCCACATGATCCAATTGCGCGGAAATATTCGCCGGATAATCTCCGTGCATTCCTACGTTTCCTTCCAGGGTGAGCGTGCCGTGCAGTAAATTCCGAGTGCCCGTTCAGGCGCAGTTCTCCGTTCTTCGTCCTGGCCTCAAGATTTAGTCCGCCCTCCAGTTCGTGATCGAACAGTCAGGTCGCTCAGGTGAATGGATGCGCTCAGCACCGGCGCGCCTAGCGTAGCCGCGCCTTGCAATGTAAACTCGGCGCGGCCCTCCATCGGCAAGGGGTCCAGATGGATCTGGCGAATTCGCGATATGTCGAAATTCTTTCCGATCAGGTCGAGCCGGAAACTGCGCGTCGCCGGCGTATAGGCGGCACTGCCGGAAACGTAAGCGTCCTGGTGGGTAAGATGAATATTGTTGAGCGCGGTCTCGCTCGCCGCCGATATGCAGATCGGCGTCAAACGTCTCGATCGCTTCCCCGTAGGCCGAGGCATTCACGGCGCGAATGTGTCCCTGCGCCCGGGGATGAGCCCGCGTTCCCGCCATCTGCACCGATATGTCTGCCGTCCCCGATACCGGATAGTTAAACCCTGTCAGGACCGCAGTCGATGCCACGTCCACATTATGCAAATTCACCCGCGCACTGTAAGGACTGTTATCGCGTGAATTGCCCATCCTGCAAGACGGCGGTGAGCTCGAAATCGGCGCTCGTCTCCCCCCGTCGTAATGAGCCTCCACGGAGCGCAAGCTCCTGGGAAGAAAATTGAATACTGGCCGTCAGGGAATCCCAATGCACTTGTTGTGCCGGAGTGCGCGAGGTCGGCGGCATGGCGAATTCGAAGTCTTCCGCTACCAGCATTCCAGCCACCGTCGGCGCCGAAAACGTGCCTGCCGGCAACGCCGTTGAAACGTTACTTTTCCGTCCACCCGGAATGGCAAGCTGGCAGGCCCGCCCAGCGCCGTTACGAGTGGCCGCCATTCATCCAGGTTCGAGGTCGAAACCGAAACGCGCAGTGTCGAAGTAGCCGCCAGAATTCCAGAAGCCTGCACCCGCGAGGCCGGCGTAGACAAGTTGAACTGCAGCAAGTTCCAGTGAATCGCTGACACCCCGATATTTCCCTTGAAGCTGGGCAGTCAACGGCAATTCGCCGTTTGCAGGATGCGGTGGCGGGTTCACGTCCGACCGTAAATCCAATCTCAGCATCCTTCACGGATCCCTGCCAGAATGCGTCCACCGTTCCGTTGGCCAATCCAGCCGGATGAAAGCCGTGCAAGGGATGCGCCGGCACGTCCAGCGCTGCCGCCATCTCTGCGACCGAAAGGTCTCGCAGACGAAGATGCACTACCCCGTTTTGTACTCCCGGCAGTTTCGGCTTTCTCGCCCCTCTTGGCTGGCGGACGAGCCGCGGTCATGACCGCAAGGTCGTCCCGGGCTTTCTTCCCTTTGCCGGTGGCGGCAACGTGCTGTGCAACCAGTTGTCGATCTGCGCATCGCCGGTGAAACTTCCGCCCAATATTCTTCCTTGCAGCTTCCAAAGCTTTGATCTGCTGATCGGTCACCGCGTAGTCCGACGCTGCGCTCGCCTTCTTGAACGCAATCTGATTGTTCTGCCAGCCCAGATCCCGCAATGCCATGGCGCCCGAAGTGGCGAACTCGTTCAGCGACCAATGACCGCTGCCTTTGAAATCGGCAACACCCTCGCGCAGATCGTGCCGGCGCGCAACCGCGGCCGCCTCGGCAAGATCGACATGGGCATCGTAGTTTCCGTCTAGACTGGGGATCGCGGAAATCGCTGACTCGTCCGCTCGCCTCCAGCGACGACCTGCCGGAATTCCAGCGTCAGCGATTGATGTCCGCAAAGTCCGGCGCCAGGCTGAAATCGACCGTCGTCATCCAGGCAAATGGACGGAAATCCTCGACCGCGGTATCGACCTTGCCGACCGAGAGATGGCTCTTCGTAGCGGCCTCGCAGAAAGCGAGTAATCCATCTTAAACCGGCGTCTTGAGCGGCAAAGTTCAAGGGAATTTTCCGGTCCGCCCACAGCAATTCGCCATTTCGAACGGACAGATGATCGATGGACAACGCGAACAGTTGCTCGATCGGAGTACTTTTCGGACGTTAGTCTGCGCACTGCGGAGCGGGAATATTCGTGGTGCCGTCCGGCGCCAACCGCGATGTGCATGACCGGATGTTCGAGAATCACCGAATGGAAACCGAACTCCGTGCGCAGAAACGAAATCACTTTCAACTGCGCAAACAGGCTGTCTGCGTGCGCCAGCGGAACCTCAGTTGGACGCTTCTTTCCCGTGTACGGTGATGTTCCGCACTTCGACCTGCAGGTGAAAGGGAACAACGTGGAAGCTGCCCACTTCGGCGCGGCCGCCGGTGATCCGCTCGATTTCCGGCACCATGCGCGTGCGCACATAGGCCTGAAAGGAATCGGTGGTGGATGTACCAGATCGCGGCCGACAAGGCGACCAGGCCCGCGCCGAATGACAGATCAGCAGAAATTTCCACCAGCGCGGGGTCTGGCGGCGGGTTCGGTCACCGCGTCTGGACTCCCTCCCCGGCCGACCGCTCGCGCCAGGTACGCTGACCTTGCTTTCCGAGCGCAGGGACTGCAGCCAGGAAACCATCAACTCGTTGACCTTCTCTTGGTCAGCAGTTCGCGAATCTTGGCGGAAACATCGGCCAGGGGACCTCGGCCAGCGCCGGATTCCTTCAACTGCGGAACGAATTTATCGCGGTAATAGGCTTCGATGGTCTTGGAATCGATCTGCACCGCGGGACGAAGATGAGCATCCACCAGCCGCATCAGATCGATCTGCTGCTGCACATGCGCAACGCAGATCTTTTTCCGTCAGACCGAACCGCGACCGAGCACCGCTTGCCATCCCTCGTCGGTCGCGGCTTCCGGATACTGCTTGCGCGCCTCGGCAATCTCGCGCTACCGCCTCAGACTCGGAGGCATGCTGGAAAGAGGCCGACTTCATCTGCTCCGCCAGCAATTCCTGATCGATCAGTCGATCGAGCACGGCCCGGCGATCATCGTCCGTGAATTGGCTGAGGGCGCGGCCGCTGAGCAGAGCTTCATAGCACAACGCATCGTCCCAATCGCTCTGCAGAATGATGTGCCCGTTCACTGTGGCGACGATGCGGTCGATCACCTTCCGGCCCGATGCGGCAGGCAGATAAGGCGCTCAGACCACAAGAGCGAACGCCAGCGACCGCGACCGTTTTCTTCGTACGAACTCTTTCCATCAGAATGGCTGACCTATGCTGAAAAATACGTTGAAATGCCGTAGTCGCTGGGTCTCGAACGTTGTTGGCTGTCCCGTGTGGAAGTCGGAACGTCTGGAAATAGCGGGTCGGATTCAGATTGTAACCGAAGTCAAAACGCAAAGGGCCAATCGGCGTCTTATATCGTACCCCAACTCCTACCGCATGCGAAGTGTAATCATAGCCGCTGTTATTGAAATGGGTATAGCACTGGAGGTTCGTTGTACCGCCGGGCAGAGCACTGCGCCGGATTGGGCTGGTGCCAGCGCATCACGCCCTTCAACATGTCGTGCGGCGCAGTAAAGACGTTCCCCATATCGTGAAAAACGGCGAAGCCGAATCCCTCTCCCAGATAAGGCAGAGTGGTCGGGGGAAAGCGCAGTTCCAGATTGTTGACGAACATTGCGCCGTTCCGCCGACCGGAAAGCCTGAATCCGGATCGCGAGGTCCTGCCTGATTTAACCCGAATCCGCGATGGGAGTTGCCGCCTCCGGCAAAGAATTGCTCCGGCAACGGAATCGCGGCAATGTCCTGTACAGGTCGGTTCTCCGCGTCGGATTGAGTCGGGCAAGAGCCTGGGGGCAGAACTCTCGTGTCCGCCGAAACGGCTGCTCCAGCCCGATGCTGGTCGAGCGGGCAAATACAAACTGATGTTCGGGCTTGCCCTTTGCCGTCCGAACGCATAATAGGTCGAATTCTGCGCCAACGCCCTGCCGAAGTTCGTCGGCAGCTAGATCGCGACGTCTCCGATCGCGAACCAAAATAACTGGAGGCCGCGAAGGCGTCCAGCGTGAAATAGTCCCCCTTTGTGCTCTCCAGCGGATTGTCCCGCTTGTCGTGGATGAACGTGAAGCCGGGGCCGCCCACGCGGGCTGGAAGCGACAACAACGCGATTTCCCCGGGAGAAAAACCTTCGGCAAAGTTGCTGGCTTTCACCAGTCCGAAAGTCGAAGCGGTACGTGATCGAATTTGGTCCCGGCCGAGTTCCCGGCTCGGTGCCTGAATTTCCGAACTGCTGCCGCAGGTCGATCTTCCCTTCCAGCCGTTGCGAAGTGAATGTCGCGACATCCAGGCTGTTGTCGTAAAAAACGGTGTAGATCAGCTTGAACTTGTCACTGTCGAACAGCTTCGGAATGGTCGTAGCTGATCAGTCCACGCTGCTGCAGGCGTCCCACGTGGGACTGAAAAGTCAGTGTCTGGTTGCGCCCGCCAACGTTCAGCCGCGTCACATCGAACTCAACTCTGGGACTTACTCCTGTGGTGCCTTGCGGCGCGGTCGTGCCCGCAGGCTGGCCTGTCTGGAACTCCAGCCCAACTCCGTAGGTAAACGTGTAGCGCTTGGCCTCCTGCACCTGCACCAGGACATTCTTTTGCGGATCGGTTCCCTCCGGATTCTGCACGGCCGTATCCACCTGGCTGAAGATTCCCAGATCGTAGAGCCGGGTCTGCGTGCTGAGAAGATCCTGCTGGCTCAGCGGTTCGCCCTCGTGCACTTGCAATTCGCGCTGCACGACGTAGTCGCGCGTATGTTCGGTTCCGGCCACCATCACACGGTTCACCGTGAAGCGTTCGCCTTCCTGAATCGTGAACGTTACGTCTTCGACGATTCGGCTGATTGTTCGCGGAGGTTAGTCGTGATTTCCAGCGAGGCGTTGGGAAATCCATGATCGAAATAATAATTGAGGATTCTCTCCCGATCGTTCGCCAGATCCTGCTCGGAATAAGGCTGCCCTGGCTGCGTGCTAAGCTCGGGAAGATCGTTCGCCTTGATCTTCTGCGTTGCCCAAAATGTGCAGCTCGCCGACCCGGGTTCGAACTCCTTCTTCGATGTGAATGTGAACCGCCAGCTCGGTTTGCCGTTCCACCGTAGTTGTCGTCCACTTTGGTTTGAATCTTGACCTGGCGGAATCCGCTGGCGCGGTAAAGACCTTCCAGAGTCGCGACATCGCTCTTGAGCAGGGCTTCGCTGTAGCGCCCGTGGCTGACAAAGCGGCTGGCCGGCTGAATCTGCAGGTACGATCGCAGCTTCGCTGTGTCCAGAAAATTCTTGTTGCCAGTGATCTCCACCAGCGCCAGCTTGTGCACGGCCCCGGGATCGATCTGGTAGATCACCTGCATCGTCTTGGCGTCGCTCTCCTTCCGAATCTCCACCTTGGCGTCGAAGTGGCCGCGCGTCTGCAAGTAGTCCAGCAGGTTTCGCTTGCCCTCATTCAGCAAATCGTCGTCCACGGCATTCTCTTCGTAAACCGGGATTTCTCTCGCGCAGCACGCCGCGGCTGACATGATATCCGCGCGCGTAGATCACCACCACCGGTCCTGGATCGATCTGGAACGTGAAATCCACAGCGATTGTTCTCGGGATGGTAAAGCTGCTCGGCAATCGAAACCTGCGCCAGCGCCCGATTCTGCTTCTGGAATTTCTTGCGCAACCGTTGCAGCGAGCCTCGCACTCGCTCGGCCGTGACCCGTTCCCCGCGGTCCATGTGCGCAATATCCTGCACTTCTAGAGTTGACATGCCGGATGTGCCAGTTACCTTCACTTCGCCCACATGCGCCTGCTCGCCCCGGCTCACATGAAAAAGAATGTCCACCTGCTGCGTTGCCAGCTTTCGCAGTGCTCTCCGCCGTGACTCGTGCCCGGTAATAACCGTTCTCCTGCATGAGTTGCCGAACGTTCTCCAGCGCGCGGTCCAACTTCTCCTGCGTAAAAAGTTCGCCCAACTGCAGCTTCGAGGCATTGACGATCTGGTTCGAAGTGGGATGGGCCGGAGCTCCCTCCACCTCGACCGCGCCCACAAAAAAATTAGGGGAAGTCGAGAATGTCAGCGCCACACCTGCGCCCGACGGCGCAACTTCCGCCTGAATGTCGGCAAATCGCCCGGTTGCATAGAGCGCGCGAATGCTGTCGCGAACCTGTCCGCGATCCAACATTTCTCCCACTTTTTGCGGCAGCAACTGCAGGATGTGATCGCGATCCGTTCCTCCACTCCGGAAACTTCGATCGATTGCACCACCTTCCCTTCGTATTGGGAAATTCCAGCCGGGGACGGCACTGCGGCCCTTGCTGACCTCTCGACTCGGACTTCGCGTGCGGACCCAGACGATCCGTCCTGCTCGCCCACGCATTCTTCGGCGCCACGACCGCAGACAGAAAAATGATCGCAGTCAGAAGTGTCGCGTACCGTTTCAGCAAACAGTGTCCTTGCCCAGGCGCTATTTAAATTCGATGGAATGCGCCCAGCAGCCGTTGTACCAACGGTCGCGGCCCGGGCCATCCAGAAGTGCCCGCCGTTGGCAAAACATTCCCCGGCGATCCTCCACCGCAAGCCAGCGACTTATAATAAAGGTTTTACAGCCCGAACACTGGTGACCTCTTTGGCACAGCGAGCCTCAACCTCCTGAAATTTCGCAGCCTGATTTCGCCCCCAAAGAAAGTTCGTCGGACGACCTTTCCTTGAACGAGCGTTATTCGCGCCAGATTCTGTTTCGCGGTATCGGCGCCGAAGGCCAGCGAAAACTCGCTGCCGCCCGCGTGGCCATTGTCGGATGCGGAGCTACCGGCTCCGCCCTGGCCAGCCTGCTGGCTCGCGCCGGTGTTGGAACTCTGCGCATCATCGACCGCGACTACGTCGAGTCCAGCAATCTGCAACGTCAATCTCTGTTCGATGAAAAAGACGCTGCCGACTCCCTTCCCAAGGCCATCGCCGCCGCCCGTAAAATCGCCGCCTTCAACTCTCAGATCGTGGTTGAACCAAGAGTTGAAGATCTGATTCCCGCAAACATTGAAGCTTTGCTTGAAGGAATGCAGCTCGATCCTCGACGGCACCGACAATTTCGAGACTCGCTACTTGATCAATGACTACGCCGTAGAACGTTCGCTTCCGTGGATTTATTCCGCGGCCGTTGGAAGCTACGCCGTCACCCTGAACGTCCTGCCGGGACAGACCGCTTGCCTGGCCTGCCTTTTCCCGGACTCGCCTCGCGGCATGGTCGAGACCTGCGAAACCTCGGGCATTCTCAATTCGGCGGTGAATCTGGTAGCCTCCATCGCCGCAACCGAGGCCCTCAAACTTCTAATCGGCGGACCGGACGCCCCTCAACTCCGGCGGACTCTGCTTTCGTTCGACGTCTGGACCAACGAGCACGCCGAAATCTCCGCCGCCAAGCCCCGCCCCGGCTGCCGAGCCTGTGGTGCAGCGCGATTTCATTCATCTCGCCGGCGAAGGCTCGACCGCACATCACGCTGTGCGGCAGAAATTCGGTGCAAATCCATGAGCGCCAACGTCCCATCGACTTCGCCGAGATGGGCCGCCGCCTCCAACCCCACGGTACCGTCCGCCACAACGACTTCGTCCTGAAATTCTGGCGCGATCCGTACGAGATGACCCTCTTCCCCGACGGCCGCGCCATCATCAAAGGCACCACCGACACAGCCTAGCGCGCAGTCTCTATGCGCGCTACGTTGGTAGCTAGCGAGCCCCGGATAAGAGCGTCGCCGCGGCCTGCGAAAGATCGGTCCAGTAGCGTGGAAGAGGGGCCGAGCTCCCGTGAAACAGCCCAAGACTCCCGTGGAAGGGCGGCCGTTTCAGCCGCGTAAAGCCCCTGAAAATCGCAGCGAACTTTAGCCCCCTTAGGCTTCATGCTCGCTGGACCATCCCTCAATTCACCGTCAGCATCAGCACACTGCTTTTCCCTCCGCTTGTGCAACCCAGGTCTCCTGTATTTCCGCTCGGAGTCTGCACCATCACCTTCACCTGCCCCGGCCCCGATATCACGTCGGGCGTAATCGTAACTTTCAGCTGCTGATTGCTGACCACAGTCGCACTTAGCGGCGTCGTATTGATCACCACTTCCGATGCGGAAACAAAGTTGCTGCCACTCACCGTCAGCGTTACGCCCTGCTGCACTTCAGCAAATGTCACCGTGCTGGGAGAGAGTGAACCGATCAGCGGCGCGGGCCTCGCACTGCTGCATAAAGGATTGAGAGTGTTATTGCAACCAAGGGTCGAGAGAGCAAGAACCAGCAGGCACGCAAAGGACAGACCACAAATGCGGAAACGCATGGGAGACACTCCTTTGGGATGGTGTTCCCCGTCCGGCTGGTTCGAGCAGAAACCTCCGGTCCAGGGTCGAACGCGTTGTTCGGCAGCGTGCAGCCCAAGTACCAATAGACAGACGCCATTCTCGATTTCCTAATTGCATTGTTTCCGCCAAGTTAAGAAAACACCGGGCAGTTTACACAAGCCGCCAAATGCGGCTCTGGTGGCCGAGTTCCACCAAGGGTGGTGGTTTTCGGCCACGGATCGAAGTTCGGGATCGAATATCAAGAGGATCAGAGGTCAAACGTCGGCGATCGGAAAACGATCCGGTATCAAATAGCGCGGTAAGTTGTGTTTGGCCAGAAGCTAGTCGCTAGCGGCTAGTAGCTGGAAGCTGCCTTCTGCTACTCTTCTCTGCTCGTGAATTCCCTTACCTTCAATCTGCTCGGAAAAGAGCGCTGATGCACGAAACTCTTCGCCCCGAGCCCAGCCGCCTCTATCGCTGGATGGTGCTGGTCTTCCTCAGCCTGGCCATGTTCGGCAGCTACTACGCCTATGACGCCCTCAGCCCACTGGCAGACGTCTTAAAGCAGCAACTGGGATTTTCCGACGAGAACATCGGCCTTCTGCAGGCAATCTACAGCTTTCCAAACATATTCACCGTCGTGATCGGCGGCTTCATCATTGACCGGCTCGGCTTACGAAAATCTTTAATGATTTTCGGGGTTCTCTGCTTTATCGGCCCCGCGCATCACCGCCACTTCAGGCCATCTTCCCGTAATGGCCGCCGGACGCCTCATCTTCGGCATGGGAGCCGAGTCTCTGAATGTCGCGGTGGTCGCCGCGCTCGCCCGCTGGTTTAAAGGCAAAGAACTCAGTTTCGCTTTCGGCATCAACCTCACGATCTGCCGCCTCGGGTCCTTCGCCGCACTCAATTCCCCCACCTGGGCGCGCGCAGCCTATGCCAACTGGCGCGGGCCATTCCTGATTGCCCTGGCTTTCTCCGCCTTTTGCGTGATTGGAGCAATCATTTACTGGGTGATGGAAGTGCAAGCGGAGAAGACGGTTTCATCTCGGCGAAGCCTCCACCGACAAGGTCGTCTTCTCCGATCTGTTCAAGTTTGGCGTCAGCTACTGGTATATCGTCGCCCTCTGCGTAACTTTCTACTCGGCCATCTTTCCCTTCCAGACCTTCGCAGTGAAATTTTTCATCGAAGCCCACGGCACCTCGCGCGAGTTCGGCGGATTCCTTTCCAGCATGCTGACCCTCTTCGCCATGATCGCCACTCCGCTGTTCGGCCTCTGGGTCGACCGCATCGGCAAGCGCGCCTTGCTCATGATGTTCGGTTCCCTGCTTCTGATTCCCGTCTACCTGATGATGGCCTATACTCACGTCAATTTGTATGTACCCATGGCTCTGATGGGGGTGGCATTTTCGCTGATCCCGGCCGTGATGTGGCCTTCGGTGGCCTATATCGTCGATCAGTCCAGACTCGGCACCGCCTATGGCCTGATGACCATGATCCAGAATATTGGCCTGTTCGGCTTCAACCTGCTGGTCGGCTGGGCCAACGATTACAGCCACGCCGGCCCCGACAACCCTGGCGGCTATGACCTCGGCATGTGGATTTTCTCCATCCTGGGATTCTTGGGATTGACCTTCGCGTTCCTGCTTCGCCAGCGCGAACTGGGCCCGCACGGGCACGGACTGGAGACGATAACCACCGCCAAAATTGACTTTTTACGAGATGGCAGCCATACCAATTTTCGAAGATCGCGACTCTAAATTTGGAATCGGGTTTATTCTCTCGACGGCATCCTCGTTAACCCTGAGCAAGCAAAGGATTTCCGGAGGCGGAGCAGCGGAAGTCAGAATCCCAAGATCGGTAGAAGTGCTCTGATATTCTGAATACAGACATTACCTTAGTTCGGCCGAGCAAAGGCCTGCAAGCCATACAACGGAAAGATAGTTAGCCGCATCTCACGGGGTGCGGCCGGAAAAGGCGACTTGACCGACCCAGTACAGCGACAGGCCAGACCAAGCGCGACTCGAACGAAGCCGAGCTCATCGAAAAGGCCAAGCAAGGGGACGCGCAGGCGTTCCAGGCGCTTTACGACAAGCATAAACGGCGCGTCTACTCGCTCTGTCTGCGTATGACGGCGAATACGGCCGAGGCCGAGGATCTGACCCAGGAAGCGTTCCTGCAGCTCTATCGTAAGATTGGAACGTTTCGCGGCGAGTCGGCATTTTCGACCTGGCTGCATCGCTTGTCGGTGAACGTGGTGCTGATGCACCTGCGAAGAAAGAGCCTTCCGGTGGTTTCGCTCGAAGAGACGACGCAGGCGGGCGAAGAAGATACGCCGAAGAAAGATTTCGGGGCAGAAGATTTGGCGTTGGCCGGATCGATTGACCGGCTGCAGTTACAAAAAGCGGTCGACGACCTCCCTCCCGGCTACCGCACGATTTTTGTACTTCACGACGTCGAAGGTTACGAACATAATGAGATCGCAACCATCGTCGGCTGCTCCATCGGCAACAGTAAGTCGCAGCTGCACAAGGCGCGCATGAAACTGCGCGATCTGCTCAAGATGAAGCGGACCGAAAAAGCATCCTGAGCAGCGCAGGCGAGCTCCAAGATTTACCGGAGTCGCAGGTTTTACGGGAGTCGCAGGTTTAGCGGTACAGTTTCGGTCGATTTGCGTGATCCGGCGCAGACTGGACACGGCAAGGACTTTGGCTGCGGCATATCCGCCAGCTGATTGGAAGTAGAAACACTGGTTCGACAGAGGCTTGGGGAGAGCGGTATGAATTGCGTTGAGCTGCAAGCCAGCCTGGCAGAGATCGAAGACGGTCGCAGCATCGAACAGCGGGATCATCTGAAAACCTGCCCGGAGTGTTCTGCGCTGGTATCCGAACTGATCCTCATTTCCTCGGCCGCAAGCGAACTGCGCGCCTTGGAAGAACCCGGTCCCCACGTCTGGAAATCCATTGAAAGCGCACTGCGCGAGGAAGGAGTCATTCGTCCTCAGCGTGGCAAGTCTCTGCTGCCTTCGCATGGCAGCCGCTGGGGATGGGCGCGTTGGATGGTTCCTGCGGCCGCCGCCTTGCTGATCACGGCCGGCTTATACGTTCGCCAGCATTCGCTGGTGCATCAACTTGCGCGCGACACAGCGGCGACCGCTCCGGTTTCCGATTCCGCGATTGCCGGCCTCAACGACGACGACTTGATGCAGGAAGTTGCCCTGCAGTCGCCCGCCATGAAGGCGGAATATACCGACAATCTCCGCCGCGTCAACGACTATATTCAGGATGCGAAAAGCGTGATCGCCGCCAATCCGAATGACGAAGAAGCGCGACGTTCGCTGATGGACGCCTACCAGCAAAAAGCTATGCTTTTCGAGTTGGCCATGGATCGTTCTTTGCCGTAATGTAAGCATTTCTCGACCGGGGCAGCTCGCGCTGCGCCGGGGGCATTGGGGGAGTTTTGCATGAGTGGGCGAGTTTCCATCACCGGACGGGTACTGAGCGGGAGCGCCAGGAACGCTCTCCAACTTGTCACCATCGGCGCGCTCCTGGCCGGAACGCTGCTAGCCGAAAGCCACAAGGAATATCGCTTCAATGTAGGCCCCAGGGCCATAGTTTCCGTCAACAATCCCTACGGCTCCATCTCTGTCAAACCTTCCTCCGGCAACGTTGTCGTGATCAATGCTCTGCTTTATTCCGACAAGGTCGAAGTCGACAAAAATCTGGCCGGCAATCGGGTTGAGATCCAGTCCCACTTGCTCGCCGGGCGCTGACGCCCAGTCGGGACGCGTGGACTACGAAATCTTCGTCCCCGCCGACGCCAGCATCACTTGCACTCCAGCACCGGCCCGCTGCGCGCCGAAAGACTGCACGGCGACGTAACCCTGGAAGGCGCCGCCGCCACCGTCGAAATCCGCGACATCACCGGAGCCCATGTCCGCGTTAAAACCCTTAACGGTCCCGTCACCCTAACCAACGTGCAGGATGGCCATATCGAAGTCGACTCCTTGAGCGGCGAAGTCACGCTCAACGGCGTCACCGGACCTTTGGTGCAGGTAATCTCCACCAGCGGCAGCATCAACTACATTGGCGACTTTGGCGACCGCGGCGAGTATCGCCTGACCAGCCATAGCGGCAACATCGAGGCCTTAGTGCCGGAATCAACTTCCGCCGATGTCAGCGCGCGCTCTGTGCGCGGCGAAGTGCACGACGATATCCCTCTGCAACCCAAAACCCACACCTGGTTCGTCGTCAAAGAAGGAAGTGCCTTCTGGGGTACCATGGGTCGTGCCGCCATCTCTTCGACCGTGGTCCTGCGCAGCTTCAGTGGTAAAATTCACCTTAGCAAACGCACCGCGAAATAACAGAGAAGCTTCTGGCGTAGAAACGTTGCTTGCAACGTCTCTCTGTCCACGTCGGAGCTAGCAGCTAACTTTTGACGAAAGCTTCTGGAAAAATGTTGAACGCGAAGCCGCGCATACGTGCGCGGACTAAACGGTCGTCCGCCTGCGTTCGTCCGGCCAATGCTGTTTTTCTCGTCGGTTTCATGGGAGCCGGAAAAAGCAGCGTGGGCCGCGCTCTCGGGAAGCGGTTGAATTGGCTTTTTGAAGATCTCGACAACCGCATCGAGGCACGCGAAGGGCGTACAGTGGCGGAGATTTTCCGCGACTCGGGGGAATCCGAGTTTCGCCGCGCCGAGCAGGCAGCCTTGCAACAAGTGCTTCGGGATGTGCGCGGTGGAGTGGCCAGAATCATAGCCCTAGGGGGCGGAGCCTTTGTGCAGAAGGAAAACGTAGCCCTGCTCGAGGCGTCTGGCCTGCCGACGGTTTTTCTCGACGCTCCGGTGCAGGAATTATGGCAGCGCTGTTGCACACAGGCGAGCGAGAGCCGGACAGAGCGTCCCTTGCTTGGCACCGTTGCGCAGTTTCGCAACCTCTACCAGACCCGGCGACAGCACTACTCGAAGGCGTCGTTGCAGGTTCAGACGGGAAGCCGCACCGTGGAAACGATCGCATCCGAAATTGCAGCCGCGCTCAAACTGAAAAAAATCGCTACGCGCACGGAACAAGGAGAAGTCGAGTGAAGTTTGCAACCCGAATGCACGGTGCCTCCGCTCTCATTTTGGCTTGTGCTTTCGCAGCCTTCCCCGCCGCCAGCGCGGCCGATAAGAAAGACAAGGCGAAACCCGCACCCAACCAGATGGTCGACTCCGGTTCGTTCGGCGTTTTCATCAAAGGGCAGCGCGTCGCCACCGAAACCTTCAAGATCGAGCAGCAAAACGGCGCCAGCGTCATCAAGTCGCAACTCAAAGAAACTGCCGGAACCGACGAGGCCAGTCAGAAGTCGGATCTCGATATGACTTCCGGCGGCGAGTTGGTGCGCTACGAGTGGAGCCAGTCCTCCGGCGGTTCCCTGAACGTGTCTCCCAGCAACGACTTTCTGATGGAGAGAACCATCACAGGCGGCAGCGGCAAGCCCAGTGAACAGCCATTCCTGATGCCCAGCACGACCGCTATCCTCGACAACAATTTTTTTGTGCACCGCGAAGTGCTCGCCTGGCGCTATCTTGCTGCCGACTGCAAGTCCGATGCCGGTAACCTGAAATGCTCGCAGGGCCCGGCGCAGTTCGGCGCGCTGGTGCCCCAGGACCATACTTCCATCAGCGTCCGCATGGAACTCATCGGCAAAGAAAAGATCAGCATTCACGGCGCGGAGCGCGAATTGCTCCGCCTCAACCTCTCCGGAGAAGATTTTGAATGGGCCCTTTGGCTGGATGATCACGATCAGTTCAAGCTTATGAGGGTGGCGATTCCTGCCGATAACACGGAAGTGATCCGGGATTAAGCTGTGTCTGCCCGGCGGCAGAATCGAGATTGCCCTGGAAAATTTATTGCTGCTCACTGATGCACGCACCGCGCGGGTTCTGATCACAGTGCTGCTGTTCGCGCTGGGGCTGGGCTTCCTCTACGTAGCCCGCGCCACTCTGATTGCATTTCTGTTCGCCATCTTCTTCGCCTACCTGATGAGCCCGCTGGTGAATCGTCTCGAGACCCTGCTGCGCAGCCGCGTAGCCGCTATTGCCGTAATCTACGCCCTCCTGCTCGTTCTTGTAGTGGTGTTTTTCGTGGTAGTCGGCCCCAAGGTTACGCGCGAAGGCGCGAAGCTGGGACAGTCCCTGCCCACCCTGCTCACGCAACTTAGTTCAGGCCAGATCGCGCAGCAACTCGGCGCGGAACACGGCTGGAATACCAAGTCGATTGACCTGGCGCAATCCTTCCTGGTCAGCCACAGTGCGCAAATCACTGAACTGGCACAGCGCACTGGGCTGCGTGTGGCCGATGTCGCTAAGCAGGCGTGGCTCTTTTTCGTGGTCCCGCTACTTTCCATCTTCTTCCTGAGAGACGGGCGCTCCTTCAGCGACTTCCTGCTCTCCGCCGTCCAATCGCGCCCGCAACGCGAATTTCTGGAAAACGTGCTCAACGATCTCAACCAGATGCTGGCCCATTTCATCCGTGCCCAACTCACGTTGGCCGCCCTGACTCTGGTGGTGTACTCGGCATTTCTCGGCATGATGGGATTTGACTATTGGCTGGTGCTCGGAACTCTCGGCGGCGTGCTCGAATTCATTCCCGTGGTTGGTCCGCTAGCCGCCGCCCTGGTCATTGTCAGCATCGCTTTGCTGCTCAGTTATAAGCACTGGCTGATTCTCGTGATCTTCCTCGGAGTCTGGCGCCTGCTTCAGGACTACGTTTCTTCCCCGCGCATCATGGGCGAGAGCATGGAGCTCCATCCTCTGGCCGCTATCTTCGGCGTGATGGCCGGCGGCGAAGTCGCCGGTATCCTCGGTATCTACCTCTCCATTCCCGTGATGGCCGGCCTGCGCATCGTGTTCCGCCGCTGGCGCCTCTACGCTGAAAAGAAAAAATTTGGCCCGCTCTCCGAATATCCGTTTCAGCCCCAAGAAAGCCGCCGGCCGTAGCTGTTGTATTTGCAACGGCCTGTACTAACGAGCGGAGAATGATCGAGAGCGAAGCGAAACATCGTGCGGAGTCGAGGAATCTACTGTTCTCTTCTCTGTCTCACCTCTTTATCGCGACCGCCCCTACCCCGCCCCGGCCCCCGCCACCTTCTCCACCTCAACCTTCCGCAAAAATTCCGCTGCCGCCTCGGGCAGAACCGTATTGATGAACATCCCCGATCCCAACTCGAAACCCGCCGTGCGCGTCAGTCGCGGAATCACGCTCACATACCAATGAAAGTGCCGCGCTCCCGCGTACTCCGCCGGCCCACTCCGCACCATGAAGTTCAAGTCAGGATTTTCAAGCCCCACGTACATCTTCGCCAACAGGGTCCGCAAAACGCGACCCAGATCGGTCAATTCCATCTCCGAAATGTCGCCGAAGCTGGCCATATGGCGCAGCGGAAAAATGTGCGTGGCAAATGGTGTGGCGGAGGCGAACACTTCCATCGCCACAAAACGCTCGCTCTTCAGAACGATGCGCGTCTGATTCTCCACTTCGCGCTCCACCATGTGGCAGAACATGCATTCCCCAACGTCGTCATAGTGGCGTAGCGCCTCCTGCAACCGGTGGCGCACCTGGCTTGGGATCATCGGCGTCGCAATCAGCTGGGAATGCGGATGCGCCAGACTCTCCCCCGCGTCCGTCCCATGATTCTTGAAAATTGTGATGTGGTTTACGCGATGGTCCGTGCTCAGCGTTTGATAGCGCTGTTTATACACACGGAGAATGCTCGCGACATGCTCATCCGGCAGCATGGCCATGCAGCGGGAATGGTCCGGACTGTCGATGATCACCTCGTGAAAACCGAAGCCATCGATGCGCCGCCACAAATGCTGCAGGCTTCGGTTGGGCTGCACATCGCTCGACAACGCCGCGAACTTGTTAGGGACCACGCGTACCATCCAAGGCACGCCGTTGGCGGGAGCCCGCAGCACCTCCGGCGGCGTCTTGCTCTCGTTGCCCGGACAGAACGGGCAGCTTTCCACAAATGCCGGCACCGGTTCCACTCGGCGACGCGTCGCCATCTCCTCCGGCCGCATGGCCCGTTCAGTGGCCATGATCACCCATTCCTTGGTAAAGAAGTTCTGGCGCAGCTCGGGCATTGAAATCCCTCCCGCTCCTTATATCGGCAAATGGAAGCCAGTTCTGCAGTGACCCGAGGGTGCCACCCTTGTCGCGTCGTTTGCGACAGGGTGGAGACTTTGACCTGGAGGCACGCGTCGAACAACGGCGACAGCGCCCTTAGCCCGCGCCTGTTATAGAATTCCAACTACCCTATGAACCGCAAAATTCCCATTGGCATCCTCGGCGCCACCGGCGTCGTCGGCCAACGCTTCATCCAGATGCTGGAGCACCACCCATGGTTCGAAGTGGCATGGCTGGCCGCTTCCGACCGTTCCGAAGGCAAGGTCTACGCGCGAGGCCACCCGCTGGCGCCTGAAGACGCCGATTCCCTCTGCCGTCGCTGCGATGAAAGTTTCCCCGGCCACTCCCGAGGGCGCGCCGAAAATTATTTTCGCCGCCCTCGACGCGTCCATCGCCGCCGAACTCGAACCCCGCTTCGCCGATGCCGGCTGCGCCGTGGTCTCCAACTCCAGCGCCCTGCGCATGCAGGAAGACGTCCCGCTGGTGATTCCCGAAGTCAACAGCGGACACATCAAGCTCATCGACCGGCAAGCCTGGCGCAAGAAATCCGGCGGCTACGTCGTCACCAATCCCAACTGTTCGGCCATCGGGCTTGTCCTCGCCCTCGCGCCGCTGCACCAAAAATTTGGCCTCGACACCGTGATGGCCGTCACCATGCAGGCCGTCAGCGGCGCGGGATACCCCGGTGTCGCCTCGCTCGACATCCTGGGCAATGTGATTCCTTTTATCCGCAACGAAGAAGAAAAAATGGAGGAGGAAACCAAGAAGCTGCTCGGCGAGACTGAACGGCTCCAAAATTATTCCCGCCGCATTCGCCATGAGCGCGCAATGCAATCGCGTCGCCGTTGAAGACGGACACACCGAATCCGTCTCCATCCGTCTCAAAACGAAAGCCAAGCCGGAAGAAATCATCGCCGCGTGGAACACCTACAGCGCCGAGCCCCAGGAATTAAAATTGCCCAGCGCCCCCGAACGCCCAGTCATCTATCTCGAAGCCGCCGACCGTCCCCAGCCCCGCTTCGATGTCGACATGGGAGCCGGCATGACCACGGCCGTCGGCCGTCTCCGTCCCTGCGGCGTCCTCGACTGGAAATTCACCGTGCTCTCCCACAACACCATCCGCGGAGCCGCCGGCGCCGCCGTCCTCAACGCCGAACTCCTGAAAGCCAAAGGCTACCTGGGATGAACGCGCACGTCGCTTCTTTTCGACGGCGTCATTCTGACCGGAGCCGTTCTTCAGGCGAAGCGAGAATCTCGCGCGTACTGGCTGGGCCCGCGGTGTGATCACAGCCCGCAGGACCCCCCGCCCATGATCGTCATGAAGTTCGGCGGCACGTCCGTCGAAGACGCCAAAGCCATCGATCGCGTCGCCTCCATCGTCGAAGGTCGCCTGGCGCAAAAGCCCGTCGTCGTAGTCAGCGCCATGGCGAAAGTCACCGACACGTTGCTGACGATGGCCAAGGCCGCCGGAGAAGGCGAGCGCAAAGCCGCGCTGAAACTCTGCCGCTCGCTGCAGGAGCGTCACTACAACACCGCCAGCGAACTGCTCGGCACCGCGCTCTTCACCGAATTCCATTCGGAACTCGGCACCGACTTCGAAGCCCTCGACGAACTCCTGCGCGGCATCTCCGCCGTCGGCGAAATCACTCCCCGCACCACCGATCACGTCGCCGCCTTCGGCGAAATGCTCTCCAGCAAAATCGTCGCCGCCGCCTTCGCCGCTCGCGGACTCAATGGAGTCCACGTTGACTCCCGCGATGTCCTGGTCACCGACAGCGCCTATATGCAGGCAGTCCCGCAATATGAAGAAACGAATGCCAGGCTGCAGCAAAAAGTTCAGCCGCTGTTGAGTGCGAGCCAAGTACCGGTGATGGGCGGCTTCATCGGCTCCAACCGCGCCGGGATCACCACCACCATTGGACGTGGCGGCTCCGATTTTTCCGCCGCCATCATCGGGGCCGGCCTGGGCGCCGACCGCATCGAGATCTGGACCGACGTCGACGGCATCCTCACCACCGACCCCAGAATCTGTCCCGAAGCCCGCCGGATCAAAGTCATCGGCTTCGACGAAGCCGCCGAACTCGCCTACTTCGGCGCGAAAGTCCTGCACCCGGCGACGGTCCTGCCCGCCATCCAGAAAAATATTCCCGTCTATGTTTTGAACTCACGCAACCCGAGCTGTGAAGGCACCCGCATCACCACTCGCGCCCCGCAAGGCAAAAATATTTTCAAGGCCATTGCCGCCAAGAAACGCATCACCATTGTCGACGTGGCCGCCCCTCGCATGCTGCTGGCCCACGGATTTCTGCGCTCCATCTTCGAAGCTTTTGACCGCCACAAAGTTTCCGTAGATGTGGTCTCCACCTCCGAAGTCAGCGTCTCGCTCACCGTCGATTCGAACCAAGCCATTCCCGCGCTGGCCGCCGATCTCGCCAAACTGGCCGACGTAAAATACGAAGGCCGCAAAGCCATCGTCTGCCTAGTCGGCGAAAATCTTACGCAACACCCCCGGTATCGCGGCATTGGTTTTTCGCGAACTAGCCGACAAAAAAATCCGCATGATCTCTCAAGGCGCCTCCGAAATCAACCTGACCTTCGTAATCGAAGAAGACGAAGTCCCCGAAGTAATCCAGCGCCTGCACAAAACTTTCTTCTCCGACCTGGATCCAGAAGTTTTCGCTTAAAAAAGAGAGTAGGTGGGTGCCCCACGTCTCGCCTTTGCGAGACGTGGTGATTTTCGCGTATCGGACTTTCCTGAATCAAAATCCAGAGCGACGCATGCGATAAGATCGAACTGTCACCCATGAATCTCCTCCTTCTAGGCCGCGGCAAAACCGGATCAGTGGTCGCCGAAGTAGCCGCCGAGCGCAAGCACCATATCGCCATAGTCGGTGCAAAAGAAAACGCATCCAACGCCGCCCTGACGGCAGAAAAGCTTCGCGACATAGACGTCGTAATCGACTTCACCGCTCCCCACTGCGTCTTAGCCAACATCGAAGCCTGCGTCCAAGCCGGAAAAACATGATCGTCGGCACCACCGGCTGGCATCAGGAAATCGGCCACGTTCGAAATCTAGTGCAGCATCACCAGAACAGGATTCCTCTACGCCGCCAACTTCTCCCTCGGCGTGAATCTGTTTCTCGAAATCGCCCGCACCGCCGCCGCAGCTCTGCATCATGATTACTCCGGCCAAATTTTCGAGCGCCACCACGCGCAAAAAAAAGACGCCCCGTCCGGCACCGCGATCGCCCTCCAACAGCTAATCCACGAGTCCAGCGGCAAGAAAGAAGACCTGGAAATCACATCCTTCCGCGAAGGCGATGTTGTAGGCCTGCACGAGATCGTCCTCGAATCCGCCGCCGACAGAATCTATCTCTGCCACGACGCCAAATCCCGCCGCGCCTTCGCCGAAGGTGCCGTCCGCGGCGCCGAATGGCTTGCCGGGAAAAAGGGTTTCTACGATTTCAAGGACGTGTGGCGAGAATTGTAGGTATGTCCTGAATTCACCAAGGAGACTCCATATGCTACGCGCGCTGTTCTGGATGGTTGCCCTGCTGGGAATTTCGGCGTACGGCTTTGGCCAAGCCACTTCACCTGACGCTCAGACGCTGCAAGCCTTATTGAGCGAAGTGCGCGCAATTCGTCAGGACTTGCGCGTGTCGCTGAATCGAGGTCAAAGCATGCAGATCCTGCTGGCTCGTTTTCAGATGCAGGAAGGAGTGGTTACGCGAGCCTCGGATCATCTCAGCGACGCTCGCCAAAGACTTCTTGATGCGCGTTCCCGTCAGAAGGAGCTGGCGCTGAATGTCAAGCAGCTTGAGGACGCACTCAACGGCGCGGATAACCCTCAGCAACAGGCTGATTTACAAGATCGAATCAAGCACGTGAAATCTGACCTTGAAATCACAGGAAGCATCGTGCAGCAACAGCAGACCGCAGAAATTGAATCAACGCAGCAGGTACGGGACGAACAGGATAAGCTGAACGCGCTTGAAAGTCAGTTGGATGAGCTCATCCGAACCATGGGCAACGCAAACGAAAAATCCAGCGCCAATCGTCCCTGACTGGTTGCATCAAGTCGAATTTCATTGGACTGCATTGGGACGTGCAAGGGAGGTGACCGAAACGCCAGTCTTTGACCCCACTTCGATTTTCCCTCGCTCCCCGTTCGCGCTATCCTATTCCTATGCAACTCCGCGGCTGTGGCACCGCCCTCGTCACTCCCTTCCATCAGGATGGCTCCATCGATGACGCATCCCTGCGCAACCTGGTCACTTGGCAAATCGAATCCGGCATCGATTTCCTCGTACCCTGCGGCACCACCGGCGAGACCCCCACGCTCACTCACGACGAATGGCTGTATGTCATCGACACCACCATCGAAGTCGCAGCCGGACGCGTCCCGATCGTCGCCGGCGCCACCTCCAACTCCACGCACGAGGCGGTCGAGAAGGCGAAAGAAATCGCCGCCCGCCCCGGAGTCAACGCCATCCTCACCGCCTCGCCTTACTACAACAAGCCCACGCAGGAGGGCCAGTATCGCCATTTCAAAGCCATTGCCGAAGCGGTCGGCGACAAGCCCGTCATTCTCTATAACGTTCCCGGCCGCACCGCCGCGAATCTCGAGCCCGCAACCCTGGCGCGCCTCGCCGAAATTCCGAATATCGTCGGCGTGAAAGAAGCCAGCGGCAACATGACCCAGATTGCCGAAGCCATCAACTCCGTCCCCGAAACATTCCTGGTCTTCTCCGGCGACGACGCGGTCACGCTCCCAGTCATCGCACTGGGCGGCGTCGGCATCATCTCCGTTGCCTCCAACGAAATTCCGCACGAGATGTCGTCGCTCACCCGCGCCGCGCTCGCAATGATTGGGCAACCGCACGCGCGCCTGCACCGCAAATATTTCCCGCTGATGCAAGCCAACTTCATCGAGTCGAGCCCGCTGCCGGTAAAAGCAGTGCTGGCGATGATGGGCAAAATCGAAGAAGTCTACCGCCTGCCGCTGCTGCCCATGCGCCGTGACACGCGCTCGCGCCTGCAGAAGATCGCCACTGACGTCGGACTGATCACCAAGCCCGCCGCTCCCGCCGCCGAAGCCCAAGAATTTTTCATCTATGAAAACTGGGCCGCCGGTCCGCACAAAATCGTCCTCCACCGCTCCTCTTGCGGCCAATGCGCGTACGGTAAAGGACGCCCCGCCGGCCACGACGTCAACCACGCCCGCTGGCACGGCCCCTACGCGACGCTCCCCGAAGCCCGCGAGACAGCCCACGCCATGACCGGTGTGCTGATCCGCAGCGAGTGCAAATGCGTGTAGAAAGATGCGGATTGTTCAGACTTTTGATTTCAGACTTGCCTCGGATCTCAAGCCTCAGACTCGGGCCCCTGCACCCCAAATATTGCACGTATTATTAAGCTCCGGTCAGCGAAATCGCGGTTGAGTGCTACCCTATTTCGGACGTCCGTAGTCCGAGTCCGAAGTCCGTCTATACTTTGAAGTCCGGCAACAATCCATGCCTTCCCTGAAATCCTCTATTGAGCGCCTCGCCGCGCAAGGCGAAGTCGAGCACGACCCCGATGCCCGTCGCATCTTCCTCGAATTCCGCGAGCAACTCACTCAAGGCAAAATCCGCGCAGCCGAAAAAGAATAGACGGCCGCTGGATCGTCAACGCCTGGGTCAAACAAGGCATTCTTCTGGGATTCCGCTTAGGCGAACTCGCCGGACATGCCCGCCGGCCTCTCCTTCGTCGACAAAGACACTTTCCCTGCCCGCCAGTTCACCATCGCCGACCGCGTGCGCGTTGTGCCCGGCGGTTCTTCAGTGCGTACCGGAGCCTACGTCGCCCCTTGTGTCATCTGCATGCCACCCATGTTCATCAACGTCGGAGCCTACGTCGACGAAGGCACCATGATCGACTCGCACGCCCTGGTCGGTTCCTGCGCCCAGATCGGCAAGCGCGTGCACCTGAGCGCCGCCGCCCAAATCGGCGGAGTCCTCGAACCCATCAACGCCGCCCCGGTGATTATCGAAGACGACGTGCTGGTGGGCGGCAATTGTGGAATTTACGAAGGTACTCTGGTGCGGGCACGCGCAGTGCTTGGCGCCGGAACCATCCTGACCCGATCCACTCCGCTCTATGACTTAGTCCGCGGCGAAGTTTACCGCGCCACAGCTGACGGCCCACTTGAAGTCCCAGAAAATGCGGTCGTCGTCCCCGGCTCGCGCGCCGTAAAAAAAGATCCGCCTCTGGCGAAGCAAAGACTGGAATCTTTCGCTCTATACCCCAGTGATCGTGAAATACCGCGACGAAAAAACCGACCGTGGAATCGAACTGGAAGATTGGCTCAGGTGAGAAAGATCAAACTCGAACGCCGCCATTACGCTTTACTTTCTGCTATAATGTAAAGCATGGCAGAAGCCACCCTATCGTCGAAGAACCAGATCGTGATCCCGCGCGAGGCCCGCGAAGCTTTGCAGCTCAAGCCCGGCGACAAACTTCTGGTCCGTGCCCACGGCGGAAAGATCCTGATCCTGGAAAAGCCAAAGTCGTATCATCGAGCGATACTGGGCCGTGGGGCTTATCCAAAGAACTACCTGAAGCAAGAAAGGCAAAGTTGGAAATAGCGCGCCTCCGAAGCTTTCTTCGTCAACACCGGCGCGTCGCGCTTGACACCTGCTTCTTCATCTACCAATGGGAGGCCAATCCTCGTTATTCGCCATTAACCGACTGGGTTTTTGGTTCTTTGGAGCGGTCCGATTTCCATGCCATTACTTCAACGTATTACGATGACGGAACTGCTGGTCCACCCTTATCGGGACGAATGATGTGGCAGGGGATAAACGATCTCTTCGGTTTGCTCTCGACTTATCCGAACCTTGAGTGGATCGCGCCTCACCTCGAAATCGCATCCCGCGCTGCGGAAATTCGTGCGCAATGTAAGCTGCGAACACCTGACGCGTTGCAAGCCGCGACCGCCTTGCACGCGAACGCAACTGCCTTCCTCACGAATGATTTAGTTTTTCGTCGGCTGACAAACTTAGAAGTGCTGATCCTCGACGAATTCGTGTGAACCCATTCGAGCGGCACCTACCAGGAAGGCGTCATTTGGAATCTGCTTCGCCGCCACGACGCCGATGCTCAGTCTCGCGCCGCCATCGCCCGCGACCTGAGTCTGCAATAATATCCTGGCATCAGGTTTAAAATTCCACCATGGACAAAAAGGAAATCAACTCTCCGAAATTGACCGCCAATTTTCTCTTCTGGGTCGCGGGCGTTGGCGGAGTTTTGCTAGTGGCCCTTTTGGCACACTATGTCTGGAAAATCTTCTGAACGGGCTCCAGTCAGCATGCGCCAAAACCAGAGTTCCAGACTAAGAACGTTGTTATTCCGAACGCAGGCGCAGCCGCGCGCCTAGCGCCGCGAGACCAAAGCGGAATCCGCACCGCATC
Source organism: uncultured Pseudomonadota bacterium (assembly GCA_963831065.1). Lineage (GTDB taxonomy): Bacteria > Desulfobacterota > Binatia > Binatales > Binataceae > JAJPHI01. The sequence continues at coordinate 180,264 of CAWHOQ010000018.1, read as the reverse complement.
CTCTTCGTTGACTTGCCCCTTTCGCAAAACGTAAGATTCGCCAGTGCTCGGTCAAACCATCTCGCATTACCGCATTACCGAGAAGTTGGGCGGCGGTGGGATGGGCATAGTCTACAAAGCCGAAGACACTGAACTCGGCCGCTTCGTCGCGATCAAGTTCCTGCCCACTGACGTTTCCAACGACCCGAACGCGCTGGAACGCTTTCGCCGCGAAGCTCGCGCCGCCTCCGCCCTGAACCATCCGAACATCTGCACCATCTACGAAATCGGAAACTCTCAAGGCCAACCCTTCATCGTCATGGAATTCCTGGATGGCGAGACGCTCAAGCATCGCGTTACCGGCCGGCCGCTCGATTTGGAGGCCCTGTTGTCGCTGGGCATCCAGATCGCAGACGCGCTGGATGCCGCTCATGCTGGAGGGATCGTTCATCGAGACATCAAGCCGGCCAACATCTTCGTTACCAAGCGCGGCCAGGTCAAGGTCCTAGACTTTGGTCTGGCCAAGGTCGTCGGCAGCAAGACCGATGCTCCCACGGTCGAGGTCACCGCTCCCACCGCTATGAGCGAAGAGCACCTCACCAGCCCCGGCAGCACCTTGGGCACGATCGCCTACATGTCGCCAGAACAAGTGCGCGGAAAAGAGTTGGATACCCGCACCGATATGTTCTCGTTCGGCGTTGTGCTCTATGAGATGGCAACAGGCGCTCTTCCCTTCCGCGGCGACACTACCGGAGTGATCTTCGACGGCATCCTGAACCGCACACCAGTCATTCCAATCCGGCTGAACCCCGAGATCCCGCCCGACTTGGAACGGATCATCAACAAGGCTCTGGAAAAGGATCTTGAGACGCGCTACCAGCATGCCGCCGATATCCGCGCCGACCTGAAGCGCCTACGGCGCGACGCCGAGTCCGGCCGCGTAACCGCGACTCACGAACAACCACGCCTGCCCCGACGGAAGCGTCTTCCCGCACTCGTCGCAGCCGCCCTCGCCGTGTCCGCAATCGTCGGGACAGTTTTCTTCTATCGATCGAAGCCGGCCATCACCACCGCAGGGCCTGGGCCGGTTCCTGCTTCGCTGGCGCCTGCGCCCTCGCTTCGAACCATTGCCGTTCTGCCCCTGCACGATCTTTCCGGAGAAGGCGGCAGCGAAGTGTGGGGCATTGGTATGGCCGACGCCATCATCAGCCGTCTGGCCACGCTGAAGAATCTGGCAGTTCGTCCCACCAACTCCGTCCTGAAATATGCCAAGGGCTCAAGCGATCCCGCCCAGGCAGCCAGCGAATTGCAGGTCGATTCCGTTCTGGCCGGCACCTATCAGCGCCTCGGCAAAACTACACGCATTTCCGTGCAGTTGATCGATCACGGCGCCACCCGCTGGGCCGGCCGCTACGACCTGCAAGGCAGCGACATGTTGCGTTTTGAAGACGATGTCGCCCAGAAAGTGGTCGAAGGCTTGAGCGTGCAACTTTCCGGCGCCGAGCAGGAGGCGCTGAAAACGCCTTCCACCAGTTCTCCCGAAGCCTACAACCTTCTGCTGCAGACCCGCGCTTATGTGAACGACTACTTCATCACGTCGCGCCTGGAGCAATTACAGCAGGCCCAACGCATGGCGCAACTCGCCATCGATAAAGATCCATCGTTTGTGGACGCCTATTCCTTGCTGGCGCAGGTTTACTCCTACGAGGCCGCCAATTTTCAGGACAACGGAGCGCGCAACCTGGCCCTCGCAGAGCAGGCCGCGCGCAAAGCTGTGGCGCTGAACCCGCACTCCTTTGACGCTAACCTGGCCCTGGGTGGGGTGTTTAGCGAACAGGGCAAGAATACTGATGCTATCCGCATCCTGCGCGAGGCGGTGGCTCTCGCGCCCAATTCCCTTCCAGCCTTGGAGTATCTCGGCTACGCCTATCACTATGCTGGCTTGCTCGACCTGGCCGAGGCAGCATTCCGTCACAGCCTCGATCTCAATCCCTCCCCACCGCGAATCTACTGGATGCATGGACGCATGTTGCTATATCTGGGCAAGGCTCACGAAGCCGAAGAGGAGGCACGTCGGGGATTGGCACGGCATCCCGATCAATTCAAACTGATGTCCTTCCTTGGTGTCTTCCTCTACTATCAGGGGAAAATGGATGAAGCCGAGCCTGCGCTGAAACGCGCCGTGGAATTAGCTGGCCCGGGCGCCGATCCCGAGCCCCCCATCCTGCTGGCTTTCCTGCAAGCCTCGCGCGGCCAACGGGACCAAATCGATCCCAGGATCTTTCGTTATAAGCCCGAAGAAGTCGTGGACGGCGACCTCGCGGAATGGATCGGAGCCGTGTACGCGCTGTTAGGGGACAGGCAGCCCGCCCTGGCATGGTTTCGGCGAACAGTCCAGCTCGGAAACCACAATTATCCCTGGTTCCAGCGTGACAAAAATTGGGACAAACTGCGCGGCGATCCGGAGTTCCAGAGTATCCTGCGCGAGGTCGAAGGTTACTGGACTCAGTACCAGCAGCTGTTCGCGCACACCTAGCACTCGCAAATCGGGAATTTTTCTCATTGCGAACGCAGGCGCAGCCGTGCGCCTAGCGCGGCGAGACCAGAGTGGAATCCGCTTTCGGCGCCGCCACCCTGATGCTCAGTTTCGACGATCCGTTTCGCGAGACCTGAACCTGTGAAAGCCCGGTCACCACCACATCCGCCTCCCCTAGCTTCGAGGCTGGATACGTACTTGCAATCCCCACGACTTTGAATCCACCTGCCCGTGCCGACCGAATTCCCGCAGGCGCGTCCTCGATGACCAGGCAATCCGCCGGCTCGACTCCCAGCCTCTGCGCCCCCTTCAAATACGGCTCCGGATGCGGCTTCCCCTGCTCCACATCATCCGCCGTCACCAGCACCTTCGGTACCGGTAATCCGCAGAATCGCAGCCGCGCGCTCGCCAGCAACCGTGTCCCCGACGTAACCACGCCCCAGCGTCCTTCAGGAATCGAATGCACCAGCGCCACCGCACCCGGCATCACGCGCACCCCTTCCTGATGATCCGCCTCACGGCTCTCCAACTCCAGCACTTCGGCCTCAGCCTGCAGATGCGGCGCTACCCGCTGGATCACCTCAATGGTCCGCACCCCATGGGCAATGGCCATGACCGCGTCGCCATCCACGCCCTTTCGCCGCGCCCACTCCCGCCACTCGCGATCCACGGCACGAGTCGAATCCACCAGAACTCCGTCCAGGTCAAAAAGAATGGCTGAGCAGGTAAAGATAGGCATCTCTTACTATTTAATCACAGTGACCGCGGAAGAGTGGTGCGTAGTCTTGCGTCGCCGCACTCGAAAGTACCCAGCTAACTGGTGGTGGTCGGAAGCGTGCCCTGACCGTGCGCCGTCCATGCTTCCTGTAGCGCCCGCTGGCGCAGCAACAGATGCCGCTGCCGGAAGTGCGCCTTGGCCCGTTTCCCCCAGGCGCGCACGAACCAGTAATTCAGTCCCGCCCCAATCGCGGAACTGGCTAGCGGAATCATCCGCCCCGCCCATTTCTCCACCACTTCCGCGCTGGCTTTGGCCGCAATTCGTTGGATCACGCGCGGGACAAATCGATTGACAACTTCTTTTTCCAGCAGATCCCGGCTGATGTCGACGCCCGCCGCGCTGGCCGCGGCAATCCACAACTCCGCGATCTCGTCATCGGTCTTGAACTGAAATCCGTAGACCAAACTTAATTTCTCAATCGTCCGCATGGTAATCGCTGAAAGAATACCGAGATCCGGAACGATCGTGATCAGCCCGCCCAGCCCAAACCCGGCACCCTCCACGGCCGCGACTTTCATGCCGCTGCGAATGATCGAATCCGCCACCACATCCACCTCGCCAATGTCCAGCGAATACACCCCGTGATACCCGCTGATCGGCATCCGATAAGCCGTTCGCAGCTGCAGCAAAAACTTATCCGGATCCACACGCACCGTCGAATACGCGCGCGTCAACCCCTTCACCATCCCCAATTCAACCCGCCGCCGCAGCCACGATTTCCCCTGCTCAGCCATCCTTCCACCCTATCGCACCGAGACGACAAAGCTATTCGGAGAAGACCCTACTTCCTAGGAGCAAAAGTGGAAGAGCGGCCCTTTAGGGCCCGCGTTAAGAGATCGCCATGGACCCGGCTTTCGCGGCAATGTTCACATTGTGTTCTCGAGCATCGAGAGACGCTCCATAGGGGGTTACAACCCGTCCCCTAAACATCCGCTCGCGGCGCTGAAGCGCCGCTCTTCCACCTCACTGTGCTAGCATCATTCTTACTCAATGCCACCTGGAAAACTGCAGATCATCCCCCTTGGGGGCCTCGGCGAGTTCGGTATGAACTGCATGGCCGTCCGCTGGGGCGACGACATCATCGTCATCGACGCCGGACTCATGTTCCCCGAAGCCGAACTTCTCGGTGTCGACATCGTGGTCCCCGACATTTCCTATCTCACCGAAAACCGCCAGCGCATCCGCGGAATCATCCTCACCCACGGCCATGAAGACCACATCGGCGCGCTTCCCTGGATGCTCTCCGAACTGAAGGTCCCGGTCTGGGGCACCGAATTCACGCTGGCCTACGTCGAAGACAAACTCGACGAACACGGACTGCTCGACGACGCCGACCTGCGCGAAATGCGCCCCAACGAGCGCTTCAAGGCCGGTGTCTTCACCATCCATCCCATCCATGTCACCCACAGCCTGGTCGATTGTGTTGCCCTCGCCATCCATACGCCTCTCGGCGTCATCATCCATACCGGCGACTTCAAAGTTGATCCCACCCCCACCGACAACAAACTTTTCGATCTGCACGCCTTCGCCGAGTACGGCAAGAGCGGCGTCCTCGCCCTGTTTCAGGATTCCACCAACGTCGAGCGCAAGGGATACACACCCAGCGAGCGCGCTGTCAGACGCAAGTTCGACGAGGTTTTTGCCCACACCAAACGCCGTCTTTTCATCACGTGCTTCTCGTCATCGATCCATCGCATCAAGCTGGCGATCGAACTGGCGCACGAGCACGGCCGCAAGATCGCCTTCCTCGGCCGCTCCATGAACAACTCCGCCGAGATCGCCGAAGACCTCGGCTACATCGAAATCCCCGAGGGCCTGGTCATCAATCCCGGCGAGATGAAGAATTTCCCTCCGGAAAAAGTCTGCGTCCTCATCAGCGGAACTCAAGGCGAGCCCATGTCGGCTCTTTCTCGCGCCGCCGTCGACAATCACAAACATGCAAAGATTGAAAAGGGAGACACCGTCGTCCTCTCCTCCCGCATCATCCCCGGCAACGAAAAAACTATCTACCGGATGATCGATCACCTCTTCCGCCGCGAAGCCTACGTCATCTACGAAGACGGAACCTCGCCGCCCATCCATGTCAGCGGCCACGCCAGCCAGGACGAACTCAAGCTCATCATCAACCTGGTCAAGCCGCGCTACTTCACTCCCATCCACGGCGAATATCGCCAGCTGAAGCTGCACGCCGAAATGGCCGCCGCCATGAAGGGCTCCGTCGGAAAAGTCATGCTGATCGAAAGCGGCGACATTCTGGAATTCGACGACCAGGGCGCCCGCAAAGCCGGCCGCGTCAACGTTGGCCGCGTCTGCATCGACTCCGGCTCGCGCACGGATGTGGTTGAAGATTTAATCATCAAAGACCGCCGCCACCTCAGCGAAGACGGCATCGTCCTCCCCATCATCGCCATCAACAAGCTAACCGGAAGAGTGGAGACCGCCCCCGAAATCGTGACGAGAGGCTTCAACGTCGGTGAAAACGGCTTCATGGAAGGCGCAAAGAGAATGGTCGAAGACACCCTGGCCCACTCCAGCGAAGAAGAAAAAGCCGACTACGGCGTAATCAAAGAAAAAATCCGCGCCGACCTGAAACGCTACATCTCCAAGCAAACCCAAAAACGCCCGCTAATCATGCCGGTAATCCTGGAGATCTAATCAGCTCACCTAGCGGCGGACGCATTCGTCCGTCCAACGAAGGCGATCACCGGTGTTCCGGACCTTCGAGGTAGTCTAGTAATTCCTCGATCTTGTCAAAATCATGCGGGAGTCCCAAATTCATTGGCTTAACCACAAACGGCTTCTTCGCCGCCTGCTTGGAGGCGGTCAACCCCAGTCGCAGGTACCGGTTCACTACCAGCCTGAACGGCTCCCCGGACTTCCGAACTTCCTTGTTCAGCAGAGCAGCCACATCGTCGTCGAGAGTAAGGGTAGTTCGCACATCATGATGCTCTTCGTGAAGACATCATGATGTCAACCCCAATTTCGTGGCGAAGCCACCCGGCTCTCCGGACATTGCAAAACGACGGCCGCATCACTCGGAATTCCCAAAGTTAGGCTTGTTGATCATTGGTCCCGCAGGACCTCCGACAATAACCCGCCACTTCTAGTGGCGGCAACTCCTCCAATAAAGATGCCCTTGTGCCGGACGCACACCTGAGACGGGAATTGAAACCGACCGTTCTCTCTATTCTGAGCAACAGCCCTGTACACTAGTCCCCACCCGAGACATCTGGGAGTTTTTGAAGGCAGGATTAAGGGATGCTCGAACCGAAGACAGATATTCAAGAAACCAACCGGATGGCCGTTATGGCCGGTCTATTGCTGCTAATGGCAGGACTGGCCTTGAACTACATCTTTGAGCGCCACAACATCTTCAAACTCTGGGAAAACTCGCCTCTTCCCATCTCATGGGCAGATTTCTTCTACCCGCCGATTTGTGTGCTGTTAACTCTTACCGGGATCTTTCTCATTCTTGCCGGAGCCCTTCGTCCGGACACAATCCGAAGATGGTTCACCTACGCTTTCGTTCTTGCGCTTCCGTTGACCGTTCTGTATACCCTCTTCGCCTTCGGCATGCAATTTATTGCGACTGGGGCGGATCGCCTTGGGGAGTGCCCCGGTCTCGACGAGGCAGCCGCGAGCTCTAAGGTTATTCCGGAATCTAAGTGGGGCGAAAACCATCCGGCTGTGGGCTGCGCCGTGGAGAGGCGAGGAATGTTTCTTTCCTACTACAATGACCTAGGAGTCTATGGTGTGACCGACGCCGTAGCGCAACAACGCATTTTGGACAAACTCACTGCGCACTATCAGCAGGCACACACGCATCCCGTCCAAGTCAGGTTCTTCGAAAAGGAGAACGTCTCCGTTCGCGAAGGTAGGAACGGAGCGGTCTTCCGCTTGGCAGGACCTGTAAAACTGATTCGGGTCGTGAACATAGGATAATTACCGATGATCACCTTGCCCGACATCCACAAAGCCCGCGCCCGCCTCCAAGGCATCACCGTCCGCACTCGCCTGATCGAATTCCGTCCCGCCGACCCGGCTCGCCGCCTCTTCCTCAAACCCGAAAACCAACAACCCATCGGCGCTTTCAAACTCCGCGGAGCCTACAACAAAATCGCCTCCCTCTCAGAACAAGACCGCAAACGCGGCGTAATCTCCTACTCCAGCGGCAACCACGCGCAAGGCGTAGCCTATGCCGCCCGCGCCCTAGGCGTGAAAGCCGTCATCGTCATGCCCAACAACGCTCCCTCAATCAAACGCGAAGCAACCGCCGCCTTGGGCGCCGAGATCGTGCTCGTAGGCCCCGGCAGCAGCGAACGCCAACAGAAAGCACAGGAACTCGCCGCCCAATACGGCTACGTAATCGTTCCTCCGTACAACGACGAAAAAATTATTGCCGGCCAAGGCACCATCGGCCTGGAAATCCTCGAAGACTTGCCCGAAGTCGAGGCCGTTTTCGCTCCCGTCGGCGGCGGAGGCCTGATCAGCGGCGTAGCCGCAGCCATCAAACTAACGAGGCCGGAAGTACAGGTAATCGGTGTCGAACCGGAGCTCGCCGCCGACGCCCAATCCAGCCTGCGTGCCGGCAAAGTCATCCAGTTCCCTGCCGAACAAGTTTCTCAAACCATCGCCGACGGCCTGCGCACCCAAAGCGTCGGCAATATCAACTTCGATCACATGCAATGCTTCGTCGACGCCATCGTCACCGTCAGCGAAGACGAAATCCAGCGAACCCTGAAACTGCTCTCCGCCAATCCCGAAACCATCGCCGAACCCAGCGGAGCCGTCGCTACCGCGGGATTTCTCTTCCGCGCCGATCAACTCCCCAAAACAAAACTCAACGTCGCCATCATCTCCGGCGGCAACATCGAACCCAAGATGCTGCAAGAACTCCGCCAGCTATGAGACGTTGCAAGCAACGTCTCTACGGCCAATAATCATGGATATGAACCTTCGACTCACTCTGCTCGCGCTCACATTCGTGGCCGCATCTTCGTTCGCCGCCGCCCAGGCGCAACGCGGCACGCTCGTCCACGAAGAAACCATCCGCGTCTCCCCCAGCGCCGACGCCGCCAAGCTCGGCGAAGCCGGGCGCGGACACGAACTCATCATCATCGAGTCCAGCCGCGACTGGACTCACGTCGAAGCCATCCTCCGCGAACCGAGAAAAGACGCCGACGAAGATGACCCCGAGTCCGAAGGCAAAACCATCACCGGATGGGTTTCCAGCAAAGCGCTGGTCAGCATGACCACTCCCGAACGGCGACAAGATCATCTTCGGCGAAGCCGCCGACTCCGAAGATCAGGCCAGCCGCCGCCGCGGACGCCGCGACGCCGCGCAAGACGCCATGCGCCTCTACTACCGCGTCTACGATCTGTTCCCCACCTCCCCGCTGGCTGCCGAAGGACTCTACCGCGCCGCCGACATTCGCTGGCAGATCGAGCGCTCCGACGTGCTGACCCGCCCCTCGGCCCGCGAGCGCGACGCCTACATGCGCGGCCAGATCAACGAAGAGTGGATGAAGCTGGTGATGAAAAAATTTCCCGGCACCAAGTGGGCCGACCTCGCCGCCTTCCACCTCATCGAAAATAAACTCTGCGGCGACTGGCAGGCCGCCTCCAAGTGCCCCGACAAAGAAGCCGACATGTACGAAAAGTACGCCAAAGAGCACGAGCAGTCCCCCGCCGCGCCCGAAGCCCTGTATGACGCCGCCTGGCGCCGCTCCGCGCTGATCGAGATCTACAAGACCGAAGCCAACCAGAAAAAATCCGAAGAATCGAAAAACCGCGCCCTGGCGCTGGCGCAAAAAATCGTCAGCCAATACGCCCAAAGCGACTGGTCCTCGCGCGCGCAGATGCTGATCTTCTACGTCCAGCAAGGCGTCCCCACCTACGGCAACGCCAGCGATTGAGATCTCGCTCAACTATTCTGCCATCCTGTCGTCGTCTGCGATCCTGAGCGAAGTGACTGCTTCGCGAAAGCGAAGCAGTCGCGCAGTCGAAGGATCCCTTCTCGCTGCAAGCGCTAACGTGGCCGTCGATGTGAGCGCTATCAGATGCACTCAAGTGCCCGAGTTCAGGCTCCGCAACCATACAATGAACAGGGCGTTCAGAGATTCTTCGACTGCGTCTGCCCGCCGCTTCGCGAACGAGCGACTTCGCTCAGCATGACCGATGCTGTATGGGGCTGATGAGAACGCGGGCATAGACTTCCCAAACTGCCTGTGCAAATCTGCGATACTGTTCCATTGACTTTTTCCGGAGGACGATTGAACGATTACCTGCTCTCGCTGATCCTCGGCATTGTCGAAGGCCTCACCGAATTCCTGCCCGTCAGTTCGACCGCGCACCTGCGCCTCTCTGAAGCGCTGCTGCACATCAGCCTCTCCGACGGCTACTGGAAGATGTATTCCATCGTCATCCAGCTCGGCGCGATCCTCTGCCTGCCCGTTTATTTCTGGAGCCGCATCAAAAGATTTCTCTCCACGTTCCCGCGCGGCGAGAGCGGAAACCGCACCGCCCTCACCCATCCTCTCGGCCTGACCACGGTTGCGTTCGTGGTCACCGCGATTCCGTCCTTCCTGCTCACCAAAGTCATCGGCAAGCATCTGGAAAACATTCGTGATCATCGGCTGGTCGCTGCTGATTGGCGGGATCGTGATGTGGATCGTCGATGCCATGAACGCCAAAGTCGGAAGCCGCAGGCCCGGTGCGCCGGAAGCCGCATCCACACCTGGAAGATGGAAGACATGAGTCTGGCGCAGGCGATCTGGATCGGCTTCTGCCAGATCTTCTCCGCCGTATTCCCCGGAACATCGCGCTCCATGTCGACCATCGCCGGCGGACAGCTGGCGGGCATGTCGCGCGCCGCGGCCCTCGAGTTCTCCTTCTTCGTCTCCATGCCGACCATGGCCGCAGCCACGCTCTACACGCTGCTCAAATCGCTCACGCGGCAAAGGCGAGAATCCGATCGGCGTCTCGCAGATCGATGCTCATGGCTGGATCGTGCTCGCCATCGGCTTCGTCGTCTCGTTCATCGTCGCCTACGGCTCGGTGGCGTGGTTCATGGCCTACGTCCGCAAGCGCGGCTTCGCTCCGTTCGCCGTCTACCGCATCGTCGTGGGATCCTGGTCCTGGCGTTCGCCGCAAAGCTGGCGTGGATAACGTTGCTCGCAACATCTCTTGCCGTCGACAGCGGATGTGCGCCGGCTCGAGAACGTTGCAAGCAGAGTCTCTGCGCACAGGAAGCTAGGTGAACACTACCTCCCATTTCCTGCATTGTCGGAACCCAGCCTTCTTGGCATAATGTAAGGGCTCTGGCCGATTACGGCGCTGAAGCAATGTGTGTCTTCAGTGCGTGAATCTGCCCCACATGGATTATCTGGCAAGCATTTTCGTTCCCACCGGGAACCGGCGGCTCAATGAGCTGATCGGATTCCTGATGTGCGTCTCCGCGCTCCTCCTTTTCCTCGCACTGGTTTCGTATTCTCCGCTCGACCCGTCGTGGAACAGCGCCTCGGTCCTCACCGGCTCGCACGCCGCGCGCAACTGGATCGGCGTCGTCGGCGCTTTCACCGCCGATATGATGCTGCAATTCTTCGGCGTCGGCGCTTTCCTGCTGGTGATCTTCCCCGCGATGCTGGGCGCGCGCTGGTTCCGCTCCATGAAAGTGCAGTCTCCGCTGGCAAAAAGCCTGGGCGGAATCTGGCTGGCTGATGTTCGTTCCCGCGATGCTGGCGCTGCTGCCCGGGCAACTGCGCTGGATGCACGTCATCCCCATCGAAGGCCTGCTCGGCCGCGTTCGTCGGCGACGTGCTGATTCATTATCTGAATGTCGTCGGCGCATATATCGTCTGCGCCACCGTGCTCGCCGTAGCTCTTTATCTTTCGACGGCGTTTTCGTTCTCGGCGATTCAGCTCTGGGCGCCCACCCGCTTCGCCTTTGTCACCGCGCTGTGGAATCGCTACAAAGATTGGCAGGAGGAGCGCGCCAAGAAGCGTCAGCAGAAAGAACTGGAACAGCGCCGCATCTCGAAGCCCGTGGTAAAGACGCAATTGATTCCCTCGCGGCCAGCGCTCCTACGTCGCAAGCACGTCAGCTGAACCGCGCCGCACCGGCATCGAGCGCATGATGGCGGAAGAGGAAGCGCCCAAATCCGTTCAACCGACGGGCGGAATTCTGCCCGAACCTCTGGCCATGAATGTTGGCGAGGACTCCGCCGCCGATCCCGAAGTGACCGAGCGCGCCGACAGCGCCCACAAAGCCAAGACCACCATGCCGCGCATCGCCGCCGGCGGATACAAGTTGCCCTCGAGCAGCCTGCTGCAGCGTCCCGACGAACAGCAGGCCGTCGACGCCGACGAACTCAAACTCCTGGCGCAAGTGCTCACCGAAAAATACGCCGAGTTCGAGATTCACGGCCAGATCACGCAGATCAATCCCGGCCCGGTTGTCACCACCTTCGAGTTCAAGCCCGAAGCCGGGATCAAATACAGCCGCATCACCAATCTTTCCGACGATCTTTGCCTCGCGCTGAAAGCCGAGAGCATTCTGATCGAGCGCATGGCAGGCAAGAGCACGGTCGGCATTCAGGTGCCCAACCGCGCAGCGCGAAATCATCTGGCTGCGCGAAAACATCGAGTCGCAGGAGTTCATGGGATCGAAGTCCAAGATGACGATCGCCATGGGCAAAGACATCAACGGCCGCATCGTCACCGCCGACCTCGCCGGAATGCCGCACCTGCTGATTGCCGGTTCCACGGGCGCAGGCAAGAGCGTCGCCATCAACGCGATGATCATGTCGATCCTGTACAAGGCGACGCCCGATCAGGTGCGGTTGATTCTGGTCGATCCGAAGCGCCTCGAACTAGGCAACTACGAAGGCGTTCCGCATCTCTACACGCCGATCATCACCGAACCGAAGCTGGCGGCCAATGCGCTGCGCAACGCGGTCCGCGAAATGGAACGCCGCTTGAAAGCTGCTCGCGGCCAAAGGCGTCCGCAACATCGACCAGTACAACAAGCTCTTCGATCAGAACGGCACGCCCAGCCTGTTCGACGAAGAGTCCGACGAGAAGCCGATTCCCTACATCGTCATCATCATCGACGAGTTGGCCGATCTGATGATGCTCGATTCCAGCAACGTGGAAGAGTCGATCACGCGCCTGGCGCAAATGGCGCGCGCCGTCGGCATTCATCTGGTGCTGGCCACGCAGCGGCCTTCGGTCGACGTGATTACCGGATTGATCAAAGCCAACTTCCCGGCGCGCGTTTCGTTCCGCGTGGCGACGAAGGTCGACTCGCGCACCATTCTCGACGCCAACGGCGCCGAAGCCCTGCTCGGCAAAGGCGACATGCTGTACCTGCCGTCGGGTTCGGCGCGCGTGCATCGCCTGCACGCTCCGTTTGTCACCGAAAAAGAAATTGCCGCAGTGGTCGAATTCTGGAAGGCGCAAGGCCTGGCCGAATATCAGCAGCAGTTCCTGGAAGCGCCAAGGGCGAGCGCGAAGCCGGAGCAGACGGCAGCGGCGGAGAAACCGGTCGCAGACGGCGAGTCCGAAGACGACCCCATGTACGGCGATGCCGTGAAGCTGGTGGTCGAGTTCGGCAAGGCCTCCACTTCCCTGCTGCAGCGCCGCTTGCGCATCGGCTACGGACGCGCCGCGCATCTCATCGATCTCATGGAACAAGATGGCATCGTCGGCGCCGCCGACGGCCCCAAACCCCGCGAAGTCCTGAAGCGCCCCGACTGGATTTCAGAAATCGAAGAGACCACGCGCTAGCGTCGATCCCCCGCAAGTTCACGCATAACCTACTCTGTCATCCTGAGCGCAGCAAGACGGCAAGCGGAGCGAGCCGTCATGCGAAGTCGAAGGATCCCTATAGTTCGAGCACGCTCACGCGCCAATCCAATCCAGAAAACGCCCCTTCATCACCCGAAACCAGTCCGGCAGCCAGCTCTTGTACCGCAGCAACACCGTAGCGTGAACATTCTTCGCCGCCTTCGGCGCGAACTTATTGCTGAACACCAGATAATAAATTCCCGCCCCAGCCGGCACATCCGCCTGCACTGTTCCCTCGGCCACTCTGCCACTTTCATAAATAGAACTAGTCGCATATCCGTTCTGCCAAACGGTGAACGCTGAGTCGGTCAGAACGCAGACCTCGATATCGTTGTCGACGTCTTCCTTCTTAGCTTTCGTTGTGTCCCTGCGATTACCAGCACTAGAGCCGTCCGCCGCGGACGCGAACTGCCCGACCACTGCCACATTCACCGAGCCTTCGGGCAAGGCGAATTTGTAATAGCGAAACGTATGCGGACCGATGGAAAAAGGTGCGTCAAGGATAACCCGGTCATGTTTCCACCCAACAAACTCCTGCACCTGCTGCGCAGTGGAACTGTCGCTCAACCCAGCCCACAGAATCAGCGCGGCCAGGGCAGCGAGCAGTATTCCCACAACCATGGGCCGAGTACGTCGTGGCTGCCTGATTTCCGGGGGAAGAGCTTCCACCACAGCGGGAGATTTAGGCGGAAGGCTTACCGGCTTGCCGCATTTCAGGCAGAACTGTGACTCGTCCGGCAGGCTCGCGCCGCACTTGGCGCATCCCAAAATAACTTTCGCCGCGGGCGGTGTACTGCTGTTTGTCGGCATACTCAACTGCTCTCCGACTTCAAGCTGAAGTGCGACCCAATCTCGCGAAACAGGAGGAAGACTTGCAGAGCATTCCGCGCCGTGGGACTCTCTTTCTAAACGCAGAAATCCAGCAGATATTAGCACAGGTCGGGTACTCACTGATATCTTCGCGGCGAGGACAACTTATTATTGAGGCTGCGCGGTGCGCAATCCACGCAGCGCCACCGCGCCCAACGCCAGCACCGCCAGAATCATCGCTCCCCACAGAATCGCCTTGTGCTGCTCCGACCATGGCCGGTCATCGGGACGCCCCCTGTACTGCGCATTGTGCGCGCCCGGCCCGAGTTGCGCCTGCGCAGCAGAAGCATCGAGGTGAAAAAATCTGGCATAGTCATAAACCGGCGCGGAAAGTTTCTCATCTCCGTAATAGAGGCGCAGAGCCGTCTTCCCCTGCGGATCAAAATAGACCCGGCGTTCCAGCGATAGTGGCTCGGCGGCGAGGATAGCCAGCGGTGGATTGTCTCCGTTGTCGATAGAGACAGTCAGATGGCCGGAAGTCTCCTCGATGTCGACGGGCCTTACATTCACAGCCAACTCTTCGTTGGTGACGAGCGTGCCCCCCCGATTCACCCGCACGCGGCTGATCTCGCCCGTGGCGATCTGCTCGCCCTTCGCATCTTCGACGCTAACCGTCCGGCGGAAGTTCACTTGCGCGGGATCGACACGAAGCGAAATTCGGTTGAGTGGAACTCTCGCCGGTATATCGCAAATGATTTCGGTGGTGCGCCGTTTGACTTGCGCCGCGCCGCACGATCCCACCTTGGTCCAGGAAGCCCGCTGCTCATGTAAATTGAAAATGGTCGCGCCTTTCAGCTGCTGACGGAGGAATGCCTGGAGAAAGCCGGATGTGCAGGTAGCGGAAACTGGACGGAGGCAATTTCAGCAGCGAGTTCGAGCCCAGTTGTTCCCTGGTGAAATCATAAAGCGTGGAAGGCGCAAGTTCGACTTCCGTAGCCTTGCCGGGCGCGCTGCCGCCCGAGACAGATGCCTTGGCCACAAAGTCGTGAGCGTCGAAACGCAGGCGAATACGATCGTATTCGGCGAGGCCCTGAGTATCGAGATCGAATTCGGTGTGACCGGAAACGCTGCCGAGATTGAGAACCTTCGCCGCCACCTCTTCAGAAGACACTCCGGCGCGTTGCTCCGAAAGGGCATATTGAACGGGCGACTCAGGAGACTCGGGAGACTGGCCATCATACAGGCGCAGATCTCCGAGATCGGGACGCGAGTGAGTCCACACCTCTTCATCCACGATGAAGAAATTTTGCTGGTTAGGCTGCGCGATTTGAATATCCCGAGCATTGCTGAAGTAAGGAATGGCAGCCTCGGGCGGACGGGCGCCATTCGCAGCCAGATACATGAGAAACAACATTGCCGCAGTAAGTCTCATGCGCTGCTCGCTCCCTTTTCTTTGCTTCCGGCGGAAAGTTGCAGCCAATCCCGCTGGTAGACAAACGAAATTGCCAGCAGCAGCACTCCGAGCACGATGAAGCTGACAATGCGGTAGCCGCGATCGAGCTGGGAGACGTCGTAAACAAAAACCTTCACAGTTGTGGCGGCGATAAGCAGCAGAGACTGCCAGCGAATGAAAGCCGACCGCCGCAGAAATCCAATGATCATCAGCATGGTCCCGTAAGCCATCCACAGCGCGGAGTACGTGAAGTCGCGCTCGATTTCGATGCGGCGTAAATCCAGGGAGAAGGTCGATCGCCAGGACCGGACTTCGATCATTTGCCGCGAATAAAAATCGGCCACTTCGCGGCTGAGAGCGATCAGGGCAAGGGCGTTCAGAGCAACCACCGCGATCGCGGCAACGCTGCGCGCGGAATCATCCTCGCGTTTGGAGGCATACCAGGCCACGACTCCCAGCACCGTTACTGCTACGGCGTACGTAGCCATCCGCACATTGAAGAGCAATTGCGTGGTGTAAAAATTGTCGATCAACAGCAACCGGACTACGCCGAGAATCAACGCGCCCAGCGCGAAAACATTCAAAAAATCGGACTTGATGCGATTCGCCACCCACAAGAGCACTCCGGCCTCCACAAACCAGCCGATGGTAATCCAGTGGGCGTCCAGTCGAATAGGAATGGCGACGGTGATGAAGCCAATGGCAACGGCGAGGTGTAGCAAATGTAATCTCTCGGAAGCGCCGGGATCCCTCGCCCGGCCGTGAACCTGGCGGCTGAGAACCTCGCGGCTAAGAACGATGTAGACCGCAGCCAGCGCGAGCGCGAACCACGCCATGTAGTTCTTGTCGACCTCCTCGATCATCGCGTAGGCCTGCAGGAAATAGATGCCGGCATTCAAAAATGCCACGATGCCCGGAATGGAGGCGAACAGCGGCATCTCGCCTTCCGGCTGCAGCGTGATCAGGGGCGCTATCGCGAAGATAGCAAAGAACAGTGTGGCGAAGGCCAGCGTCAGGTTGAGCTGGCTGCGATTATAGAAACGCAAATACCATCCGACGTAAAGCAAGAGCGTGCCCGCATAACTCATGACCAGCAAGCGCCGCCACGGTTTGAGGCTGACCAGCGCTAGCGTGCCCAGATCGAGGATCGCCACATAGGCGAACAACGCGATCTCGCGGTTCTGACCGGTGGAGAGCAGCAGCGGCGTGCTGAATCCTCCGGTGAGCGCGAAGGCGGCTAGGATCTGCGCGTCCTGCGCCCAGGCCATGGCCGCGGTGGCGGCAGTCACAGCCAGCATCATCACGAACGCGGCGCTGCTGGGAATGAGGCCGTAAACCTGAAACGCCGCCCACAGCGAAAGATAAAGCGCGCCAATGCCAACCGCTTTGAGCGAATAAGAAAAAGCTATATATCCCTTGGCGCGAAAGCGCTCGCTCCACGCTACCATCGCAATCCCGGCCAGCAGCCCGATGGTGACGCGACCGGCGGGGCCGATCCAGTTATTGTCGAAGGCGAATTTCAGGAAGTAGGAAATTCCAATCAGCAGCGCTGCAATGCCGATACGGTTCAGCCAATGCGAACCAATGCGCGATTCCAGGTCGGAGTCGGCCTGCGCGCGCACCGCATACGGCGCACGCGGCGGAATCGTGGATTGCGCGGCGACCACGTACGGAGCACGCGGAGGAATGTGCGGAGGCGGAGGTGGCGCTGTCCCAGGGCCGTCCGATGCCGCGACCGCTGGCGTCTCAGTCGGCCGCGGAGCAAGCGGAGTTTCGACAATCGTTGAAGGATGCCGCTCAACCGACGGGGCATCCATCGCAAGCTTGCCGCTCGATGCGATACACCCGCGTAGTCAGATCGGCCAGAATCTGCCGGATGGCTTCCAGGTCGCTGTGCGGCGTGTCCATGAGGAGAGCTACGCATTATCTGCGAAACCGATAACGCTTGCACGCTATTTTTACCTCACTCTGATGGACCTTGCTCCGTTGGACATTGCTCTCTTGGATCTTGGTTTATTGGATATCGGATCATCGGATCTCGCTTTGAAAGGGCGCGGCTTTCAGCCGCGCGCCGATCAGCTAGCTTTAGCCTCTGAGGGGCCGTCTCGCGCATACGCCCTACGAAAATTCAGCCAGCTGATTTCACCGCGCTCCCGTCCAGCCCAAGCTCCTTCGCGATCGGCCTCATGGCCTCGATGCAGAACCCGATGTGCTCATCCAAATCGACGCCGAGATCGGCCGCGCCAACGATGATGTCGTCGCGGTTCACCTTGCGGGCGAAGGCTTTGTCTTTCATTCTCTTGCGCACTGACTTGGTATCCACCTCGGCCAGCGACTTCCCGGGCTTGATCAACGCGACGGCAGTAATGAATCCCGCAAGTTCGTCGCAGGCGAATAGAGCCTTCTCCATAGGCGTGTCGCGCGTGACACCGGTATATTCGGCGTGAGACATAATCGCCCGGCTGATCTCTTCCGGATACCCGCGCTCTTTCAGAATCGCGTTGCCCTTGTAAGGATGATCCTCAAGACTCGGCCAACGCTCGTAATCGAAGTCATGAATCAGCCCGACGATGCCCCACAGATTTTCATCCTCGGCGGAACCGTTCCCCAACTTTCGGGCGCAGGCGCGCATGCAAGCCTCAACAGCCAGCGCATGCTTGCGCAAACTCTCTGATTGAGTGAACTCAGTCAGCAGTTCCCACGCCTCTTCTCTTGTGATGACTTTAGGCATGTTGAGCAATTGCTCCGTTTATCACTCAGCATCCTTTGTAGGCGTTGGGCCAGCAGCGCCTCTGACCTCTAACAAAGTTGGCAAGACCTGAAATCTCAGAATGCGAAGCGCAATGAGAACTGCATAAAACGAGGCGTGGTTAGCGTTGAGTTGTATCTGCCGAACTGCGATGGGTCGTAGGAGAGTGAGGGTTGTGCGCCGCGCACGTCGTAACGCACCGAGTTAGTGGCGTTGAAGGCTTGCCAGCTGAACTCCAGACGCCGCCGCTCTCCCAGCGAGAAATTCTTGCTTACCCCGGTATCGATATCGAACATGCCCTGGCCGATGACGTTATTGCGAACGCCAGATTCGCCCGGCCATTCCGGCCGGAACGCTGCCTCCGCCGCGACGGGATCGGCGAAGATGTCGGGGCCGCTCACACCATTTACCACAACGTTCTTGGGGTTGGACGCCACCGGAGGCGGCCCGTTGGGCTCGGCATCACCTTCGATGTTCCAGTTGGTGGCCCAGGTGAAGCCGTTGTCGATAGTGATGGGGAAGCCGCTGGTCAAGCGGAATATGCCGGAGACGTGCCAGCCGCCCACTAATGCGTTGAGTAGCGGGCTTGCACCCCCTACCAACCGCTGTCCTTTTCCGAAGGGAAGCTGATAGACGAGGTTGGCGTTGATCTGATGAAAGGCGTTGAAATCGGACAGCCCGCGCAACGCCAGCGGATCCCACGAATTGATGACAATACCGCCGCCGTTCAAGTCGTTACCCGTTCCGCCGGTTCCTTCATACGGACCGATTCGTGCGGCGGCTGACGCTTCGTCTAACGATTTCGAAAACGTGTAGTTGAACTGCCCTTGCAGGTTGGTTCCCCAGCGGGCATTGTAGGTCACTTGCAACGCATTGTAGTCGGAAGTCCCAATATTCCGCCACGCAAAAAGCGAACTGAACTGGTCGTGATAGAAGGCATACCGGCCGAGCTTGCTGATTGGCAGTTCGGTACCAAACTGGTTGACGCTGTTCGGCAAATCCAGATATTTCAAAGTCAGAGTTTCGTTATGCGGGTAACAGTTCCAGATTTGATAGACGTTTTGTGTGGCAGTCGGATTTGCGGGTAAGTTGCCCGGAGCGCAAGTCTGCGGGTACGGGTTACCCGACGAGTCAGTTTCGTTTGCGAGTATGTTCTGCGTCGCCGCCCCAGCCCAAGAGGGAAAGAGATTCTCGAAGAATGGAACGGGCTGAACTGAGTTGACGTCCGTGCCCGCGGCAGCCAGCTTCGAGAGCATAGTAGCTGCCTGGAAATATCGAGTGTTGCTCGCCGTATCGTTCAAGTTCGTGGGCATGCCCATATCTACCTGCATCGGCAACCGCCGAGCGATGCTACCCACATACGCAATTTGCAGTGAGGAACGGGATGTAATCTGCCGCTGGAGCGAAAAATTGAACGTGTGCGTATAGGGCGTCTTCACCGACTGGTCGAGTCCCCAGTTGATTGCGAACGCGCTGTTGCTGGGCACATTGGGGAAACCACCCGCTGGTGGGGGCCCGAACAAGCACCCCGGGTTGTTTAAATCCGGGCATGCCGGAGGCAGGCAGGACTGGCCGCCAGACCCCGGAATAAGACAGGTAAAGCGGGGGGCGTTGGAGGCCGTCACCGAGCCAGCAGAGTTTCCGAGACGGGTGGAAAGCCCGAATGAACCGTTCTGGTCAAAGCTGTTCACCACGGCAACGCCAAAATGGTCATACATAATGCTGTAACCGCCGCGGATCGTGAACTCGTCTTTTTTGCCGAGAATCTTCGAGGCCCAGCCGTCGCCCGTATCGGGCGCCCAGGCCACCGCTATGCGTGGTGAAAAATCCTTGTGGTCCCAGTTCCACATGCCAGGTCCGTGATTCTTGGGCCCACCCAGGACGAAACCAATCTCCCCGGCATTGTTGGCGGGCTGGCCAGCCGTCGCCAATGCCGCACTGTGGTTGAACCAGTCCGCGACGTTCTGATTAGTGCAGCCGCCACTCGCCGCCTCGACGCACGGGGCGACCTGATACCCGTTGGTTTCGTAAGGTGGAGCTTCCAGCACCAAGCGCAGACCATAGGAGACGGTCAAGCGGCGATTGACTCGCCAGCTATCTGATCCAAAGAACTCATAGTCATTGATCGCGTAACGGCGCTTGATCGCTTGGCCCTGGGGTAGCGCGCTGCCGTCGCGCGCGTAGTTATAAATGCCGTCCCCCTCAGAGAAAATGCCCATCACGATGCCGATCGCGTTATCGTAATTCGGACCGAAGTTGCCATCCACCTTCGGATAGTAATTGTTAGTGCCGGGAATTTTGTTGTTGTGCGGATCGAGTGGGCTGTTGGTGTTGGCGATTCCCCCCGTGTTGAGATAGACCACATTGGTCTGAACGTCCGAGAACGAATTCGAGTAGCTGAGGTGGTTGTTGCGAATCAGAAATAAGTCGGTACCGAACTGAAACGTGTGATTTCCGTGAGTCCAACTCAAATTGTCGCTCAACTGGTTGACGGGCACAAAAGCAGTCGTAGGCCGAGTGAATGGAACCAGGCTGTCAATCCCACTCAGAAAAACGCCCGGATACACAGAGGTACCACCATATTGTTGTCCCTGGCGGACGAAGCCCCAGTGAAAATCATTGATCAGCTTGGGGGTGATGAGTGAGGTGAGTCCAATGGTGATACCCTTGCTGTCGTCTAGTAAGTTCGTGGTTGCCGGCTCCCCGGGAAATTGTTCCACTCCCGGCTCCTTGAAGTTTTGCATCTCTCCGCGCGCAAACAGAGTCTCCGAGCCGCTCGACGTGATGTGGTAATCGAGACGCGTAATGTAGGTGTTGAAACTGCGTTTCACGTTTGGGGAAAAGCGATACCCTAATGTATTCGAACCATCTCCGGCTGTATTTTCATTGGCTGGTTGATACTGGTTAAGAAGGGTCAGGACATTCTGATTGTTGCCGATTCCCTTGGGATCGATCTGTTCGATCTGGGTCGGGCCCAGCACGTAATAGCCTGGCGTGACGCCGGTCACCCCGTTGACAGTACCTCCAGGACAATCAATTGTGTCCGGACTGCCATCCGGATTAGTCTGGCACAAGTACACGAGGTCTCCTGCGGCTAGAGTCGGGCTGGGGACGGTCCGCAGCGTGCTGCTGCCTTCGGCGTCGCGCCGCCCTTCATAGTTGGCGAAGAAGAAGAGACGGTTCTTCATGATCGGCCCGCCGACCGCGGCGCCGAATACGTTGCGCAGGAGTTTCGGAGCCGTGTTGGATTGGCCGCTAGTTAACTGGGAATTCTTCAAGAACGGATCATTCGCGCTGAAGATGGTATTGCGGTTGTACTCGTAGACCGAGCCGTGAAAGGCGTTGGTGCCGCTCTTGGTGACCAGCGCGACCTGCCCGCCGCTGGAGTAGCCCGAATCAGCATTGGAGTTGGCGGTGGTGACCCGGAATTCCTCCACCGAGTCCGGCGGCGTATTCAGGACGCTGGTGAACGCGTAACCATTATTCTGGTCGTTGACCCCTATGCCGTCCAGTGTGACATTCGATTGGTCACTGCGCACACCATTCACTGCGCCGCTGCGCGTGTCCGTCGCTTGATTCGTCTCGGCAGCTCCCCCCAGGTACGCTACTCCAGGCTGCAGGCTCAGGAGATAAACCACGTTGCGGTTGGCAATGGGCAACTCCGCAATTTGGCTTTCTTCGATCGTGTTGCCGAGCGAGGCGTCGGTGCGATTGATGAGCGGCGCCTGCCCTTCGACTGTTACCGACTCTGCCACACCGGCAACCTGCAACTTAATGTTTAAGGTAGAGGGCGTTTTCACCACGAGCGTGACGCTCGATGCCAAATAGTGTGCAAAGCCCTTTGCCATCGCCTCCAGCTGATAGTTGCCCGGAGGCACATCCAGAAACTGGTAGAGCCCTGCTTCATTGCTGGTGGTCGTCCGCTGCAATCCCGTTGCCGGATCCGTCAAAGTGATCTTCGCATCGTGAACACTCGCGCCAGACGAGTCGGAGACACTGCCATTCAACTGGCTCGTCGATTGCGCGGTCACCCATGCGGTCAGCAAGACCAACACTGCGAACACGCAAATCGGGAGCTTCGATCCTCGCCCCATCGAATGCCAAACTCGTACCATCGCTGGCGCTGACTGTCTTTCGCTCGCTGATGGATTCGCGTCATCGACATAGCCTCCCAGAAATAAAGCGACGCCGGCGACAAGAATCACACGCGTTCTCGTGCTTTTCGCCCGGTGCGCTTTTCGATTGCACTGCGTAAATCCGGGCGAGATCCGCCCGTAACGTTCCGAGTGCCGCGGATTATACCTGAAGTTCGGACCAAGGATCATTCGGAAAAAGTGTGATCGCGGATCGGAAAAGTGAGATTACAGATCGGTTGTCGGCAGGTCTCGATTGGACTGACCTCTTTGGAAATGCTCCCTCTGGAACACACTTAGTAAACACCACGCAGACTCGCGATTGATCACGGTCTTTGCTTGTTTTTCAGGGTATTTCGGTTGCTTCTGTTTTCACCGCGCAAGATTAGAGTGAGCTACGCATTTTAATCTTGACTTCCACAGGGCATATGCCGCAGATTGAGCCTGCAGTCGGAACCTCTCCCCCATTTGGTTCCTGCAGTTAATACGTGCAAGGAGTAGCCCGCTCTGGCACTCCCACAACCCGATGGCCACGACTCTTGCCCCGGTAGACTCTAGGGAAGTCGTACGATGCGATCACTGCCTGCTGGTCCAGTTCCGTACAGCCAATAATAATTGCCGACGCTGCCACGCGTCTCTGGACGAGGAACCTGAACCCGAACCCATCCTGGTAGCGCCACCCATGATGATGCCCGTGCCCGGCAACGGTCGCGGACACTTGAACCTGGCGACCTCCATCCGCTCCCTGCGCCTGCGCAACGGGCTCAGCCAACGCCAACTCGCGGGACGCATGTCCGTGCCCCGTACCTACGTTTCCAAAATTGAAAACGAGAAAGCCACGCCTACGCTGTCTTCCCTGGAACGGCTGGCGCGTGCACTGGAGGTCACTGTGCCCGATCTGCTCAGCGGCGGCGAACGCAACCGCCAGGAGGAAGTCAACGAACTGATGAAAGATCAGTTTATCGCGGAATTCTGCCGTTCGTCTCGCAACTGAACGGAATGCAGATGTCGAGCATCCTGACCCAGGTGCGGGATTTGACGATCCGGCCGCGGAGAAGCGCGTAGAAAACAATGTTTCAAAGCGGCAACGTTTCAAAGTTGTTTCGAAGTTTACTTTGAAAGATTGAAAAGGCTTCATCCCTTTGAAACCTCGATTTTATCCGGGCAACCAGCCAACGCTATGCCGGGACCGATTCAGGTCCCGGCTTTTTTCTTGCCCTGCTCTTTCCTCACTTTCGAGTCATCTCGACCGGATGCCGTCTTGAGGCGAAGGGAGGAGCGTGCCTCAGCGAAGTCGAAGCGGATCTAGCGCAGAATCGAAAGCCGCTGACTTCACTGCACGTGGACTCCCACAACATCCAGCCCGCAGGAAGCGGCGCCGCTGAATCCCAACCAGATCGACCAACATCTATCCATCATGAACCAGGAAGAACACGCATCCGTATTCATGTCCGAAAGCAACGCGCACCCGTCGCCGGAGAATCTCCGCCGAATCGATTGCGACCTGGAAGGAGCAATCCGGACAGAACCCAGGGCTCGCGCCAGCGAGCTCCGCACCGACGATTCCCTGCTCGACGCCTACTCGACCGCCGTGACCGGCGCCGTCGAGCGCATGAGCCCGTCAGTGGTAAATATTGAAGTGCACCAGACCGCAGGCCGCACGCGCTCGGGCGAGCCCCGCGAACGCCAAGGCGGAGGCTCGGGATTCATCTTCACTCCCGACGGTCTGATCCTTACCAACAGCCATGTCGTGCATGACGCGGTACGCATCGCCGTGACGCTGGCCGACGGACGCCGCATGCCGGCAACCGTGATCGGCGACGATCCCGCGAGCGACTTGGCCGTGATCCGCATAAACGATGCATCTCGATGGACCGGCCTGACGGCAGCCGCGCTTGGAGATTCGCAGCGCTTGCGCGTGGGCCAGATCGTGATCGCCATCGGCGCTCCCTACGGATTTCAGTCGACCGTGACGGCGGGCGTGGTCAGCGCGCTAGGACGTTCGCTGCGCTCGTATTCCGGTCGCCTGATCGACGACGTCATCCAGACCGACGCTTCGCTGAACCCCGGGAACTCCGGCGGACCGCTGGTCGATTCCGCAGGGCGAGTCGTGGGCGTGAATACGGCGACCATTCTGCCGGCGCAGGGAATCTGTTTTGCCATCGGCATCAACACCGCCAAGTTCGTGGCTAGCCGCTTGCTGCGCGACGGCCGCATCCGCCGCAGCTACATTGGCGTCTCGGCGCAGACAGTTCCGGTACATCGGCGCGTGGTGCGCTTCTACGATCTGCCGAAAGAGATGGGCGCGATGGTGGTTGGAGTAGAAGACAACAGTCCGGCGAAGCGCGCAGGCCTGCGTGAAGGCGATATCATCGTGGCGCTGGAAGGTCAGCCTGTAGCGGGCGTCGACGATCTGCACCGCGTCCTCACCGACGTGCGCGTCGGAGTGAGTTGCTCGCTGACCGTGCTGCGCTGGACCGAGAAGCTGGAGTTGCACATCGTGCCCGAAGAAGCGAAGTAGCTTCTAGTTCAGGAAATACTGGCGATACAACGTATCGCGCTGCGCGGGACGGAAGCCGGCGTCGCGAATAATCCGCCGCAGCTCTTCTTCCGTCGTGCAGTTGGTCACGCCCGCGGCGCGCACGACGTTCTCTTCAAGCATCACCGAGCCGACGTCGTTGCCGCCGAAGCGCAGGCCCATCTGGCAGACTTTCAATCCCTGCGTCACCCAGCTGGATTGCACGTTGAGGAAGTTGGAAAGATAAATGCGCGAGATGGCCAGCACTTTCAAATAGTCGACCGCGGTGGCCTCGTCCCAGTGGCGTCCGCCGAGCGCGGTGTTCTGCGGCTGAAAGCTCCACGGGATAAACGCGGTGAATCCGCCGGTCTCTTCCTGCAGTTCGTACAGCCGCTGGAAGTGGTTGACGCGGTTTTCGTAGTTCTCGCCGACGCCGAACATCATGGTCGCGGTCGTCCGCATGCCGATCTGGTGCGCGGTGCGATGCACGTTGAGCCAGTCGTCGGTTAGGCACTTCAGCCGCGCAATTTTGTAACGGACTTCGTCGTCCAGCATTTCCGCGCCGCCGCCGGGAATCGAATCGAGGCCTGCATCGCGCAGCCGCAGAATCGTGTCGCGAATCGAGAGCGCGCTGTACTCGGCAATCGCAATAATTTCCGACGCCGAATAGCAATGCAGATGGATTTGCGGAAAGCGCTCCTTGATGCCGCGCAGCATCTTCTCGTGCCAGTCGATCTTCAGATCCGGATGCAGGCCGCCCTGCATCAGCACGCCCGTGCCGCCGAGCTCCACGGTCTCGCGAATCTTTTCGTAGATCGTGTCGAAGTCGAGGATGTACCCCTCCTTCGCCGCCGGCCCTTTCAGCGGCCGGTAGAACGCGCAGAAGGTGCAGTACTCGGTGCAGAAGTTCGTGTAATTAATGTTGCGGTCGATGATGTAGGTGACCACGCCCTCGGGATGCAGCTTGCGGCGCACCGCGTCGGCTTCCATCCCAATGCCGATCAGGTCATCGGACTCGAACATCTCCAGCGCTTGCTGTTTGGTTAGGGACATAGTTGACTCAGAGAACCCTACATTCTAGCGGAGGCAACGGAACTCCTTCCAAGCGCGGGTGGTGGCGCGGGGGTATAGATCGAAATTTTTTGATATCGATTCGGATAAAATCCTTTAGTTTGTTCAGCTTGCGGGCCGGCGATATGCCCGCTGCTTCGAAAAATCTTGAGATTAAAGGGCTTACGGGCAAAATCTTCCATTGTAAGGACTTAGCGGGCGTAGTGAGGCGGTTGGATTGAACTGCAAGCTCTCTACGGCACTTTGCGATTGAGACGGGTTCTTGCACAGTTCCAGTCTGCGCTTTTTGTATTCTCAGTCAAGGTTGTTCGTCACAAGAAACCGGAAGTTTTCTGTGGAAGGCTGTGGAAAAGGGCTGGCGCGACTTGGACCTTCACCTAATTCTGGTGCCGGGAAATTGGTGCAGTTCACGGGACTGGCCCCAGATTTCCATGTCCCCAGATTTCCAGATTTCCCAGATTTTCCGATTTCGAATTACGGTCGTTTCAGCATCAATTCCACTGATCCGCTCGCAGGGACGGAGATATCAACAATCGACCGGTCCTTCTGTGCACGCAGGTGCACGATTTGGCCATCTGCGGCGTGGGCGGGCAATGAGAAATTTCCCATCTCGTCACTTGTAGCAATATCAGGGTAGCCCGGAATTGAGACACGGGCCCCCGCCACTGACCTGCGATGTTGATCGATCACAACTCCCCGAATTACCGCTGAGTCGTCTCGGTTTAGTTGAATCTCAATCGAGGGAAAGTAGTCCTTGTCTAGAACGAGTTCCGAACTACCGGAAAGAAAGGCGCTTTTTACCGATGAAAACAACTTCAACTTGCCGTCTGCGGGTCGCGATTGCGGTGGAATATCGAATTCCCATCCGCCTTCGACTTTCTTCGGTTCTCCCCCAAGGGAGGAACTGACGCGCGCATCGTCAATAAGCGATTTATCTGGTCCCAATACAACAATCCGAACGCGATAAACACCACGGGATTGCAGAAAAATGGACGCAGCGAGTGGTGCAAGTCCCAGAATAATGATCGCCGCGGCCAGAAGGGCTGCAATTCGCGGCTTTTTCATGCGAAGGGCGACAACGAGTGCGGACGCTGCGAAAACCAATGCGAATGCGGCAACGGTCACCGGATGAGTGATGTGGCTCGCAATTCTGAGGGCATCATCATGCATGAATTCACTCCATTTTCGGGGTGGGACGCAGGAGCGGCAGAGCGTCAGCAAGTTTTCGAATCTGTTGCGTTATCGGATGATTCGATCCTAACGCCTTCTCAGCAATCGCGAGCGCCCGCTTGAACAGCGGGTCAGCCCCAGCGTAGTCCCCCTCGTCCCGAAGTACAACGGCGAGGTTAGCAAGAATAACAGCCGCCACCGGATGATCCGGCAACGCTTTCTCATAGGTGCTCAAAGCGCGTCGGAATTCGACCTCCGCTTTCGAGTAGTCTCTTCTCGCCGTCAATATCAGACCGAGGGTATTCCGAAGGTCAGCCACGTTGCGATGATCCGGCCCCAGGACCCTCTGATCGATTTCCAGCGCCCGCCGGACTAGCGGCTCCGCGCTTGCGTAATCATTCTCGGCCATGAGTAGGCTGGCGAGATTGTTCAGAGCAGTGGCGACTTCGGGGCTTGAATCCGCCTCTAATGCCCTCTCCCTAATCGCTAATGATCGCTCGAACATGGGTCGTGCCCCGAAATAGTTGCCTTTAGTCATGAGTAAAAAAGCGAGATTATTCAGATCGATCGCCACCACAAGATCGTTCGGTCCCAATGCTTCTTGGTCAATAGCCAGCGCTTGCTGGTATAGCGTTTTCGGCACCGGCCAGGTCCCCGGCATTCACAAGACTTGACGCCAGGTTCTCCATAGAGGCAGTGTCGTTTGGACGCAATTGAAGACAGCGTTGAAGTGCTTTGACGGAATCCCGATATTTGCCTTCTCCCCCAAGCGAGTATCCTAGGAAACAGGCAGCATCTGCCACAGCCTTTTGGTCAGACGCTAGCCTTTCTTCTCGGTTTCTCAGTGAGTCTGCAAGGAGCACCGATGCATTAGCGAAGTTTTGCTCGTACAGAGCAGCCAAACCTTTTTCGTAAGGATCGGTTGATTTGTCTCCCCACGACCGTATTGCCTGATCCAGGTCATCCGGGGTTAGTCCATATTGCTTTGCGACTGCAATCAGGTTGGTCTTCGGGTCATCGGGTGGGGACTGCTTAGCTGCTGTCTTCTGAGCATTAGCTTTGTTGATCTGCTCAGATAACGGCGGTCAAGACCGTGCTGCTTTCCAATGCCGCTCTGTCTCCGCGCTGCACCACAACGATTTCGACAAAATTTTCCGATTCGTTTTCATACGAGGGATCGATGGACTTGTCAGTCCCAAGGCGACACCATTACGAAATCTTTGCCTGGCGGCGACTTCAAAATTTGCAGGGAAACCCAACTTTTTTCTTTGGTCTGCTTCGCGAGAGAAATCCGCGCCTTGCCATCGTCCCCAGTGACAGAAGAGCCGCCATTTCCCTCCTGACGCCAATCTGAACTCCGGCAATCGGATGCCGCGTGGCATCCTTCACATGGACGACCAAATCTCCCGCTTCGGCCCAAGTTGCAGGACTTGCGAGGCACAGCAAGGTGAAGAGCAGGAAACTTGCATCGAGCTTGCGAATGCGATGCATTAAAAAGGCCACGATTTCTAGGCGACAAGGTGATGTTAACAGCACAACCCAGGGGGCTGACCCACCTTTCGTTTTGCTGTTTACGCCGACCATCACGACTTGAGGCTGCCCCATCCTTCTGGGCGTAACGTGCGCGACTGCGAACCGGATTCCATGTTCGTTCGTCAGAGGGCGGAACTTCACGCGCATGGTAGGAGTCGATCATGCCTCGAAGCCTTCGTCGCCACTACGGTGGCGGTAGCTGCCCAAAGCTCGCAGCCCTCAGCGGCTGAAGCCTCGATCTGGGTGTGAGCTTTATGGCACGACTGGAAGTCGGCCGCGGAAAAACTCTTCGACGGAGGCAAAGCGATCACAGGGGCTGAAGCCCGGTCTCATTTGAGGCGCTTTACGCGGCCCTGAAAGGGCCGCTCTTCCACGGCAACGCACGCGTTCGTGAATTTCCGCAGGGGCTGGCCCGCCTTTAGTCTTGTTGTTTGAACGGCACGACTGGAAGCCGGTCAAAATCCCCACTTCTCGCAAAAGAGGCGAGAAATGGGGCACCCATCCGATGCGTCGGCCAGCGTCGGATGACGTGACTGCGGTTTCGAGCGGAGGTTGCGGAAACGCAATTCCCCACGAAACTTCGACCACCGGGGCTGAGAGCCCCTCCCATCCTGGGCGCTTTACGCGGCTCTGAAAGGGCCGCTCTTCCACGGCAACGCACGCGTTCGTGAATTTCCGCAGGGGCTGGCCCGCCTTTGGTCTTGTTGATTGCCGGGAGCGTCATGACTCTAGGCTGCCCGCATCTTTCGTGATTTTCGGCAGGTGCGTCACTGCGAACGCAGATTCCATGTTCATTCGTCACGGCGGGGACCTTCACGCGCACGGTAGAAGTCGATCATGCCTCGACGCCTCCATCGCCACTACGGGGCCGGGTAGCTGCCAAAGCTCGCAGCCCTCAGCGGCTGAAGCCTCGCTCTGGGGTAAGCTTTACGGCACGACTGGAAGTGGCTGCGGAAAAACTCTTCCACCGAGGCAAAGCGACCACAGGGGCTGAAGCCCGGTCTCATTTGAGGCGCTTTACGCGGCCCTGGAAGGGCCGCTCTTCCACGGTACTTACGCGGCCTTCAAAGAGTCAGCGTGAATCTTGAGGCGCTACTTCTGTCAAGGCCGTGGAATGAAGTCCCAGAGATCTCCGCCCCCAACATTCTGGTTCGCACGCGGTCTCTGCAGCCCGGTCTCATTTCAGGCGCTTTACGCGGCCCCTTCGGCAGGCTCAGGGCAGACTCTGAAAGGGCCGCTCTTCCACGGCGAGGCGCGCGTTTGTGAGTGTTTTTCCGCAAGCTCTGAAGTCGTGCCCCTTCCCAGGTTCAGGCGGCTTTCTCGCATAATGCACTTGACTGAATATGCACTGTAAGGCATACTATAAATGTGCCATGGACCGTCGAAGTCGGCGATGAGTTCGCGCCGGAATTCGACCAACTGCACGAGGAAGTGCGGATTGAAATTCTGGCGCTCTCGCGACTCCTGCAGCAATTCGGGCCACAGCTGGGAAGGCCGCGGGTTGATACCCTCAAGGGCTCCCGCACGCGAACATGAAAGAGCTTCGCTTCAGCGCGGCCGACGGAGAATGGCGAGTGGCTTTCGCTTTCGACCCAAAGCGGAAAGCAGTTTTGCTGGTAGCCGGCGACAAATCCGGCGGCAGTGAAAAGAGATTTTACAAACAGCTTATTACGAAAGCGGACGAGCGTTTCGATGCGCATCTGAATCGAATGCACGGGAAAGAAAGGAAATAACCATGCCAAAAAACGTAAATGACATTATTCGCAACCTTCCCGCGCGACAACGGAAAAAGGTAGAGGCTCGCGCCGCTCAGCTCACTGCTGAAGAAATGACTCTCCGGCAACTGCGACAAGCCTGCCGGCTTACTCAACAAAAAGTTGCGAAATCGCTGCGCATTGGACAGGAAGGCGTCTCGAAGATCGAACGGCGCAGCGATCTTCTGATCTCCACTTTGCGCGACTATGTACAGGCCATGGGCGGGCAGCTGTCGCTGGTCGTCGAATTCCCCGACCGGGAACCGGTCGTGCTGTCGGGAATTCCGGAGTTTGAGCGGTGAATATGGCTTCTAGGTCGGTCGTACCCACCTTTCGAAAATCTGTAAAGTCCCGAGGCATCCTTTATATTTTGTCCATCTTTAGCGATTTTTCGAAAGGTGGGTGACTGCGAACCCAGATTCCATGTTCATTCGTCGCGGCACCTACCCGCATGGTAGAAGTCAATCATGCCTTGACGCCTTCATCGCTTCGAGCACGGGGGCTGAAGCCCTTCCTGATTTCGAGCGACTTACGCCGCCCCTTCGGCAAGCTCAGGGCAAGCTGAAAGGGCCGCTCTTCCACGCGTGTTCATGCCTCGAGGCCTCCGTCGCCACAACGGTGGTGGATACCGACTCTCGAAAATCGCGAAGGGTGGGGCAGCCTCAGGGTGTAATAATGCCAGCACGCCAAAGCGGTAAGGAAGGCCAGTCCCGGGGAGGCCATAATGTTCCGTCAATCTCCTGCATCGGAAAAGCGAAACAGCACTTTTGTCAGAGCCAGCCTGTGTTTTGTCCTCTTGCTAGTTGCCATTATGCCGCTGGGCGCACGTGCGGACGTAAGCGTTCCGGATACTCCAGCGGGCCGGACGCTTTCTGCGTTCCTGGATGCATTTAATAGCGGGAGCCACGACCGGATCGCCGCCTACGTAAAGGAATACGATCCGGAAAACAATGCAGACGAACTGACTTCTTTTAGCGGCGAGAGCGGCGGCTTTACGCTGCTTTCGATTATGGAGAGCAAACCAGACAAGCTCACGTTCATGGTTCGCGGCCGGGGAGATAACGTCGATGCATACGGGGTGCTGCAGCTCTCCGCCACGACACCGCCGCGAGTGAAGCGGATCAATATCCGTGCGATTCCCCCTGGCGCGAAAGTGGATGACATTCAGCTGGATGAAACTCGTCGCCAGAAGACGATTGACGCCATCAGTGAGCGATTAACCGAATATTACGTGTATCCGGATGTCGCGGCGAAGATGATTCAGGCTGTCGGTGACCATCAGAAGCACGGCGACTACAGCTCCATTGTGGATGGCAACGAATTCGCTGATGCGCTCACCCGCGATTTACGCGCCGTCAGCCAGGATCGACATCTCTTTGTCGGATACAATCCGTACGTCTTGCCCTCTGAGTCCGGCGCTCTTGACGGGCCCCACCCGCCGAGCCCCGCTGATGAAGCAAGGTTCCGCACTGATGATGGAGCATGACAATTGCACTTTCTCCAAGGTGGAGATTCTCGATCACAATATTGGCTATATCAAGTTCGGCGCGTTTCCGAACCCGAACATCTGTGGACCTACGGTTGTGGCCGCGATGAATTTTGTGGCGCATACCGATGCCCTGATTTTTGACCTGCGCGAGAATCACGGTGGCAATCCCGACATGGTTGATTTCATGGTTTCGTACCTGTTTCGGGAGCCAACGCATATCAACGATCTGACCAACCGACACGACAACGAGACCCACCAATACTGGACGCTTCCCTGGATTCCCGGCCCGCGCTTTGTCGATCAGCCCGTCTATGTACTCACTTCACATCACACCTTTTCGGGCGGGGAGGAATTTACTTTTGATTTGAAGACGCAAAAGCGCGCTACCATCGTGGGGGAAACTACAGGTGGCGGCGCCCATCCTATGCGAGGTATGCCGGCCGGAGATCACTTCACGATTGGAGTCCCCTTTGGCCGGCCGATCAACCCTGTGACGAAAGGTGACTGGGAAGGAACAGGCGTGGAACCGGATGTGAAAGTCAGCGCTGCCGACGCCTTGACCACCGCCGAAAAGCTGGCCGCTGAGAAATTGGCCACCAAGGACAGCCGGCATTGAACGCTATCCTACGCGCCGTGCGACAGCTTGAAGGAACAGAAGGAATAGAATGACCTGTGCAGTTGAGGGTATCGAAGTCGGGCGATCACACGTTTTGGTATGAAAACCTGGGTGCAGGCAGGCCTGGCGCAGCACGAAGCCGCCGGGGTGCGGTGGGTTTTCATCGTCGTATTCAAAAACTCCTTCAGTGGCAATCGTAATGCGTTACGTAGCGCAGGTCGAGACAAAGCAGATTCCTCGCTCGCTCTCGCCGGCTTCGAGCGGCTCGGAATGACAAGTCTCGATGATCCATGAGCCTGGCCACTGCCATCCTCTCATGGGTTCTTCCGTATAAACTTGAAACATGACCACCACCACCCTCAACTCCCTCGCGCGCGCTTCTTCCGCTTATCTGCGGTCTGCCATGCATCAGCCCATTCAGTGGCATGAGTGGGGCGCGGAGGCGTTTGCGGCGGCTCAGGCGGCCAACAAGCCGATGCTGCTCGACATTGGGGCGGTGTGGTGCCATTGGTGCCATGTGATGGATCGGGAGTCGTATGACGATCCGGAGATTGCGGCGATTGTGAATGAGCATTTCATTGCGGTGAAGGTGGATCGGGACGAGCGTCCGGACATTGACAGCCGGTATCAGGCGGCGGTGCAGGCGGTGAGCGGGCAGGGCGGGTGGCCGCTGACGGCGTTTCTTACGCCGGATGGGAAGCCGTTTTATGGCGGGACTTATTTTCCGCCGAGCGATGGATATGGGCGTCCGAGCTTTCGGCGGGTGCTGTTGAGCATTGCCAACGCGTTATGCGGAGAAGCATGGCGACGTGGTGGAGCAGGCGAAGATGGTGGAGAGCGCGATTGCGCAGTCGGAATCGTTTGCGGGGCGAAGCGGGCGGGTGTCGGGGAGTGTCATCGCGGCGATTCAGGAATCGGCGTTCAAGATGTTTGATCCGCAGCATGGGGGGTTTGGGTCAGGCGCCGAAGTTTCCGCATCCGTCGGCGTTGGATTTGTTGATTGAGCGGTATGCAAAGAGCAGCGGAGATGCGCTCAACCGACCCTTCGGCAAGCTCAGGGCAAGCTCTCGCAAAGTACGCGATAGGATGGGGCACTAGACCGTTACGGCGAGATTCGGACTTCGCTGCCGCGACTTCAGCTGATCGTCACTACGCTTGAGCACATGGCTCGGGGTGGAGTTTATGACCAACTGGCGGGCGGGTTTCATCGCTATTCGGTGGACGAGCGGTGGGTGGTGCCGCATTTCGAGAAGATGTGCTACGACAATTCGGAGCTGCTGAAGAATTATGTGCACGCTTATCAGGCTACCGGGTGAAGAGTTTTTTGCGGAGGTGGCGCGCGACATCATTCGCTGGATGGATGAGTGGCTCAGCGATCGCCAGCGAGGTGGATTCTATGCGTCGCAGGATGCCGACATTTCCATGGACGATGATGGCGATTACTTTACCTGGACGCTCGACGAGGCCCGCGCCGTTTTGACTGAAGAAGAGACGCAGGTGGCCGCGCTGCACTACGACATCAACGAAGTTGGGGAGATGCATCACAATCCGGCGAAGAATGTGTTGTACGTGCGGGCTTCCGTCGAAGAGATTGCGCGGCGAATGAAGCTTACCGCCGGGACGCGTGCAGCGAACTGCTGGAGTCGGCAAAGAAGAAAATGTATGCGGCCCGTTTGCAGCGGCCGACGCCATATGTGGACAAGACGGTGTATGTGGGATGGAACAGCTTGTGTGTTTCGGCTTATCTGGAAGCGGCGAAGGTTTTGGGTCTGCGGAGGCGCGGCGGTTTGCGTTGCGGTCTCTGGATCGGGTTTTGGGGGAGGCCTGGAAAGCAGTGCAGAGCAGAAAGAATTCGCGGGCGGGAGCGCCCGCGCCACACAGGCTCGCTGCTGCACGTAGTCTCCTATTCGGACCCTGAGGCCTCGCATCGCGAAGTGGCGGGGCTGCTCGAGGACTATGCGTTCACGGCGCTAGCGTGCCTCGATGCTTACGAGGCGACTGCCGACCTCAGTTACTTCAAGTTTGCGCGGGCGATCACGGATGCAATGATTGCGCGGTTTTACGACGCGACTTCCGGGGGATTTTTCGACAGCGAGCCGGCCGCCGAGGGCAAGAGCCTGGGCGTGCTGGCCACGCGACGCAAGCCGCTGCAGGATTCGCCGACTCCGGCAGGAAATCCCATGGCGGCGATTGCGCTGGCGCGATTGCATCATTACACGGGCGACGCCGGCTATCGGGACAAGGCGGAGCTGACGCTGGAAACTTTCGCGGGCGTAGCGGAACAATTTGGAATCTTCGCGGCCACCTACGGGATTGCGGTGGTGCACTTTCTGGAGAGCCCGGTGCAAGTGGTCGTGATCGCCGAAGATGGAGATGAGGACGCGGCTGGAGATCTGTATGCGGCGGCAGTTGCGCCTTTCGCTTTCAATAAGAGCACGCTGCGGCTGGCGGCAATCAGGCAGTCGCGGAGAATCTTCCGCCATCATTGGCGGCCACGATTCCGCAGCTTCCAGACTGGTTAGGCAAATCGGGCAAATCAGGCTCAGGAAAATCGTTCGCCGTCCTGTGCTCGGGATCCGCCTGCCAGCCTCCGGTTGCGAGCGCCGCAGAGTTGCGGAGAGTCCTGGAAGCGGCATTGCAACAGAATTAGCAAATTGGAACCGCAATCGCGGTTCTAATCCCGTCGACTTTCTGCACGCAAAAAAAAGAGGGCCGGCGAGTTAGTATGAGTCCCGCCAGCCCAAAGATTGCTAGCCTTTGTTTTGGCCCAAGTTACAGTTACGTCGGTTACTTTAGTGACCTTGCGGTTACTGCCTGCCCAGGTTCTACTGCGGTGGCAGGGTTGACTGACAAGTTGTTGATCTGGGTGGGCACAGAATTAGCGGACCGCCGTCCGCGGCGGGAACCTGTTGGACGGCAGCTGCAATGAATGTGCCCACTAGTCCTACCATCAGGATCGAAATCCTGATTGTGCGTTTCATGGGTTGTCTCCTAGATCCGCGTACAGGCTTCCAAGGAAGGGAACTTTGTCGCGGAGCCGCATTATAGGATACCTGTCAAGCCTGCTTGTGCAATAATTTTCATCCCGCTTCGCTGCTGCTCTCGGCGCGGCTCTCTAAGCACTGAACCAAGCTGTAATATACATCCTTTAACTACAGTACATTATATAGCATCCATCAAGTTATACACTTAACAGATGGAGATAGCGTTAGCCAGGAGTGCAATCTGGGTCAGCAAACCCTTACGTTTTCCGAACAAGCTCGAAATAGTCGGAGTAACCGAGAGCTAAAGGCAGCGGGTCTAGAGGCTAGGGCCGGGTGCTCGCATGCACGGAGGCAGGCTGAATCGTGCCGCCTCCGGCGGCACCGCGCGCAACGGCTCCGGCGCCATCGGCCCGCGACTCAGGACGGAGTGGCGTCAGAATGAGTGCGGGAGAGAGCCCGATCAACCATGCCTTCAAACATGGGGATCAGAGAATCGGCGGGAATCGGATGATGAATGTCGGTGAGGCTCTGCTCCCAACGCTGCGGCTGCAATGAGAGACAATGGAGGCGTCACGCGCCGGACTTTTCACCGCGACATAGCCAAGCCAGACCAGCAGACTGCCGTTGTAGGCAGCCATATTGAAGATGCTCATCGTCATGGGGTCGCCCAGGTGATGACCCACCCAAGAACAAATCAGAACCAGCTCGATCACCGCAAAAGAGCCAAAGCCCAAGGCGATGCCGAAGCTGTGCTGGCGACGGCTGATTCCTACGTAGTGGGCGAAGAACAAGCAGGAATAGAACCATCCCACCTGAATGATGCGTACGCATCGTTGCGAGGTGATGATGGCCTGCATCCAAGGCGCGATCTCCGACGAATTGGTGGAAACCGAAACGACGCCGGCAACCAGAAGCATCACCAGGCCCGCCCATTTAAAGAGCACGGTGCCCAGGTCGCGCAGGGTATGGAACAATCGGAAAACGTCGACGAAGACCTCGTGAATCACGGCAAAGCCGAAAGCCACGCTCAGCGCATCGCATGCCCAGTAGAGGTAGAAAAGAAGCGGAATAGCTGCGCCAGTGTCGCTGGAAATACGACGGCAAAGGTGACCAAGCTGGGTGAGGACGTAGCCAAAGAAGAACTTGAACTTGCGATGTAGGCCGCGCCGAAGCATGATGCGCCGCGATTCCCATCTGAAGGACGGGATGTGCGATCCAGAGCGCGTAATAGAGAACTCTGATCTTTTCGCTCATCTTTTGTCTCGCTCGTTGGCAAGGCTACCGCATCGGCGTGAACACTAACGGCCACATTTTAGCGCATCAGCTCAGATGGTGCTTCTTCGGCTTGTTAAATAACGTTAGCTCGTCCCAACCCGATGTTCAATGGACTGAAGTAATTGGGAGTAACGTTACCGTTTGGGTACCCAGGGCGCAAGGTTACCTTCGTGCTACAGGGACAAAGCTCGGAAAACCTTTGGCGCGGAAACGAAAACAGGGCGGAGCAGGCGAAAACGGGCGCGCGCCTGTGCGGCAGTCTCCGTCGAGTCGGCAGTTCCGCTGCGCAGAGGTTAGCGGAACGGCTTAAGCGTCGGGCATGGAGTGGATGTAGGCGCGCATCATGCGCACCTCGTCATCCTTCTCGCTCAAATCATGCAACAGGATGTCGCGCAGCGACACCATGCCGACCAGATGTCCCTCATGGCAAACCGGCAGGTGGCGGAAACTGTGACGCCGCATCAGTGCCATGCAGTTCTCCAGATCTTCGTTCATGCTGACCGTAAGGGGATCGTCGGTCATGACCTCCGCCATGCAGGTGCTGCGAGGATCGCGGCCTTCGGCGACCACGCGCTTCATGAGGTCGCGTTCGGAAAAAATCCCGACCAGTTTGCCGTTGTGCAGGACTGGCATGGCGCCGATGTTGTGCTCCACCATGGTGCGCACAGTTTCGAGCACGGTCTGGCCCAATTCGGCCTGAAATGTATTTTGATCTTTGATCAAATCGCAGATACGCATTTGATACCTGCCAGGGGATACAGAGTTCGAAGTTGTCCAAAAGCATCTACCGAGGCGCGAGTATATGCCGGAAAGGAGATGGAAGGAAAGAGAAAAAGGTTGGTGGGCAAGAATCTGGCCCGAATCGGGAGGTTCTCGGCGATTGCTTACCGTCCAGCAATTCTTCCTTGGCCATGACTTTCGCGGGTATGGTCTGCGTCAACGAAAATAAAGTACGAGCAGTTCCACAGAGCTGTGGGCAGGCTTCCGCGGGGCCGGGCCGTGATCACGATATTGTAGGCGTCGGAACTGGCTAAGGTTCATTTCGCGCAAAGCATCTCCGGACTGGAGCCGCTTTTCTCCGGCCCGTTTTCGTTGCGTGCGCCTGGAATCGGCTTCGTTCGTTCCGGGTTCGATCACGGCCAGCCACGCCAGAAACTCGTGGAGATCGCGGGTGCGGGGACGGCCGGGAACGACAAACGACAACTCCGCCTCCTGGGTGGAAAAGTGCCAGGCCAGGGACGCCGCGAGATCGACTGCCTTTTCGTAGGCTCGTTCGGAGATCAAGCCAGGCTCGGGATTGTCGAAGGCGATGCACAGTTTGCGCTCGTCTTCGCGGGCAAACTCGCGCACTTTCAGCGAGCCCGACTTGGCGGTCGCCTTCCAGTCAACGTGGCGGGCCGAATCCTCCGGCATATATTCGCGAATGCGGTAGAGGTCGGAGCCGCGGCCGCGAACAAAGCTCTCCCACTCGCCGCGAACCAGCGGCAGGATTTCGAAGACTTCGTCGGTAGGCTCGATGCGCGGATAAACCAGCACTTCCCGGGGCAACGAGACGTGCCGCGTCTTGGTGAGGAAGGCGAAGGGAAAGCGCGTGGCCAGACCGAAGCTGTCTTCGCGATAACGGCCGCGCTGATCGAATCTCAATTCCAGATCGGCGGACAACTCGGCTTGCGGAGGAAGAAAGGGAAAGTATGCCATTCCCTGAAATATTCCCGGAGGCGGCGGAACTACGGTCACGCGGCGCAGGCGCCGGTCCGGCAGCCGCAACCACTGCTGTTCTGACGGGCGGTTGAAGGGAAACGCGAAGGTGGTCGGCTTCCCATTGCCATTGCTTGCGCGGCTTCTTTTCGCTTCTTGCGCGTGGAAACTACGCGAATGGAAAAAGATGGCAGGAACCGGCGCGGATTGCGCACTACGATCCGTCCCGCCACGGGCCGGCCGGCGAAGACGTGCTCGGGCAAGCGGACATCGAGTTCCAGCCAGCGCAGCACCCAGGCGGAAACGACTCCGGAAACCAGAATCGCCGCCAGCATGGCCGCGACGACGATGTAGAGAAGATTGTTGCCGGTGTTGAGCGCGGCGATGCCGATCACCAACGTCACCAGGGCATATATGATGCCGGCCCGCGTGACTTCGTAATCGAAAGATTCGCGCAAGCGCTCGACCGCCACGCGCCGCGCCAGATAAGGCACGGTGACCAGCCCGACCAGTGTCGCCAGCACCAGCGAAGTCGAGGCCAGAATGACGGTGGCCCAGACGTTGCCGGCATCGCGCGACACAGTGGAAAAAGTGCCGAGGCAAAGGCCAGCCCCAGTCCCAGCAGCGCGAGCAGGAACTTGATCCAGACTTCGCTCGAGCCGGATTGCAGCCATTGCGCCAGCCGGTTGGGCGCGGAGGGGCTGAACTCGCGATTAAGTGACGGATTGTTACTGTCGCGCTTCATTCAGCGTATTGCTGCTGCCCCAGCGTAAGCTCGTCAGTAAGCCCCTCGATCTGATCGTGCTCGAAGAGATCGGCCAGCGTCTGATAATACCAGGCTTTCAGATTGACGAAACGCCGCGACGGGTCCTGGTCGCCACGTTGCGGCTGATGTGCACACGGCATTCCGACGTTGATCCACTCGATCGGAAAGCCGCAATCTTCTAAATGTAGGGCGAAACTTGTGCCCGATGCCAATCGCGTCGACCCGCACCTGCGAGAGCCGCTCACGGAATTGATTGAGGAAGTTAACCACGCGCCCGCGGGTATCTTCGCCACGCCAGGCGCCGAGAGCGACTACCCGGCCGAAACCGGGTCGCGATTCGCAGACATAGACCACCGTCTCCGCCGCGCCGCCGCCGACATCGACGCCCGCCACCAGTGGACCTACGGGCTCTGCATTGATGGGCGCTTGGAGGGCGCGCTGCTTGGCGCGTTCCAGCCAATCCAGCCGAAACAGCGCATTCTCGGCCTGATTGGGAAAGCGCGCCAGCACGCGTGAAAGCCAATTGGGCGAGCTGCTTTCGCCGCCATGCCACCAGACGGAGTATTGCTCATAGACCCAGCGCCTGGTCACCAGATAAGCGTAGGGATTCTGATCCAGCGGACCGCCCTCGGCGGGATCCATCTCAAGCAACTGCTCGAGATCGAGGCCGGCGAGATTCGGCGAATCAAAAGCGCTGATGGTGAGCGCAATTCCACAGCCGCCGCGTGCGGTGGTAAAGGCCTCGAAGAAGGCGCCCGACGGGCAGCGTCGGATTGCCGGCCATCACGGTATGCACCTGCCGCCGGCCATGGTCCCGGCAATCGCCTCCCAGATACCCGACTTCGATGCCCGGGCGCCTCATCGGCGATGATCAGGACGTGCTTGCCGTGATAGCCCTGAAAGTTCTCGGCCTGATCAGTCGAAAAGCCCATGGCGAAGTTATGCTTGCCGCGCAACTTGAGTTCGGTCGCTCTCAGCAACAGCGGGTAGGGCACCTTGGCG
Organism: uncultured Pseudomonadota bacterium; assembly: GCA_963831065.1. Taxonomy (GTDB): domain Bacteria; phylum Desulfobacterota; class Binatia; order Binatales; family Binataceae; genus JAJPHI01. The sequence continues at coordinate 140,104 of CAWHOQ010000018.1, read as the reverse complement.
CGCTCGACCAGCCGATGGATCTCGGACCACAGCTGGGTCCGCACTTGCCGCTCGGTGGGCGAGGTGGTCAGCACGATGCCGTCCTCGTAGCGCGCTAACCACCACAGCGTGGCGACCGCTAAGGTGAAGGTTTTGCCGACCGCATGACAGGCCTTTACCGCGGTGCGGCGCTGCTGCTGAATCGATTGCAGCAGTTCGATTTCACGCCCCCACAGTTCGACGCCGAGAACATGGCGGGCGAAGCGCACCGGGTCACGCAGGATGTCTCGGCGTGCCTTTTGTGTTTCAGACGAGAGTTTCTTATTTTTCGCGGCTCATCGGATGGGTCCTATCGCCTCGAGCAGCTGCACGAGGGTTAAAGGCTGACCGTCTTTGCCGGTCAGCTCGTGACGTTGCGGGGCGGCGTAGCCGTTGAGCTGGGCGGTATGACGTAAGACCTTCACGCCGGCTTCGATCGCGCGCGGATTGCCTTTGCGGATGGCGGGCTGCAGGTTGAGGAACAGCTCCTCGCAGCGCGCGGTATCGAGCTTGCGGAACTCCTCCGCGGCAAGCGCCGGCTGCCGCGCCAACGCCCGCTTGAAAGCTTTGTGACAAGCCTGACGGGAGATCGCGAAATCCACCGCAAACCTGACGCCCTCGGGGAATGCCGTCAGCGGCTGCGCCTGATTGCGGGCGACTCGCGTGATCTGCTCGGCGATAGCTTCGAAGGCGAGTCCCATACGTTTGAGCTGCAGTACTTCGGCCTCCAGCCAGCGGGCGCGCAGCACCTTCTCGGATGCGACTAGCGGCTGCCGCACCCCGCGCCAGGTGCCATCCAGCTGCCGCTTCATTGATCGAATTAACTCCGGTTGCAGTCCCATTGCGGCTAGCCGTTCCAATGCCACCGCGACAAAGGGCGGCGATTTCTCGATGGCGTAGCAGCGCCGTCCGGTCTGTTGGGCCGCCACTAACTGCGAGCCGCTGCCCGAGAACGGCTCATAACAGAGCTCACCAATTTCGGTATGCATCTCCATGCGGCAAGGTGAATAAGCGGCACGGTTTGCAAGTCGGATGGGCATTGGTGTCAACTTCCGAGCTCGGCACCTCCCAGACCGTACTCGGAAAGGCGCCCGCGAGTTGGCCGACTTCGGCGCGGAGGGTCTTGGGCGACTGTCCGCGCACCCAGCCGAATAAACATGGCTCGTGCCGCCATAAATAGGTCGAGTAAGTCAGCACCGGGCGGCTCTTGACCCAGATAATCTGCTGATGAACGAAGGCTCCGAACTCTTGCCAGACCGCTTCCACCATCGCCTGGCGCTTACTGGCATGCCAGCAGTACCACGCCGCATTGGGCAGCAATCGCGTGCTGGAGCGCAACCCGGATGAAGCCGCGATATAACTCGGCGCCGCAGGCTTCATCGTCTTGAATGTCCGCGCTTTGCGCTTCGAGGAACTGCCCGGACCAGTCTTTATTCCGCTTAGCCGTCCCGCGATTGCTCTAACTCTGCGGATGTGAACCGCCGCTATAACCGACCGCATATGGCGGATCCGTCGCGAATAGCGCCGCGCGCTCACCCTGCATCAATCGTTCGACGTCTGTTGCTTGGGTAGAGTCGCCGCATAGCAAGCCGATGCTCGCCGATACGCCAGAGCTGACCGGACGCCGTTTGCCATTTGTATTGCAACTCGACCGCTTGATACTGGCGGGTGGTCCTGCGGATGCAGCAGCCGCCAGATCGGCTCGCCGGCAGTGCGCCGCAATAATGCCTCGACGCTTTATCGTTGGTCTGCACGGTTTCCAGTAAGCTCTGGATCCGCTCGCCATCCACCTCGGCCATCGCCGCTAAAGGATCGAGCGTCAGCAGCAGCTTGTCCGCTTCGGCCTCGTCGAGATCGACCACCAGCACCGGCACCGTAGCTTCGGGGGTGACATCCGCGCGTAAGTGGCATCGATCAGCATCAAACGGCCGTCAGCAATTCCCGGACGAGCAGCGCATCGGCATAGCCGATCTCGGCTAACAAGCCGCGCAACGCCGCAACCTGCGCTCCCGGATGGCAGCGCCAATTCTTCGGATTGGGTAGCGGCTCGCGCGCTCGCACCCGGCGCAACTCGCGGATGCGGTCACGAATCTGCGGCAGCTTGCCGCGCTTAGAAGCCAGTTGGCCGGCTGGCATGGTTAGTCGAGACCATCAATCGCGATAACGCCGCGCTGGCTCAACTCTCCGAACCCGAGCTTGAGGAGTTGACCGCCGAGCTCACCGCGTTTTGTAGGCCGATTGGCTCCTTTGTCGCCGCTCACCACCCGGCTCTCACGGCTGATTCGGTCGAGCGCTTGCTACGGCAAGCTCGCCATGCGGTTTTCGCACTCGGTAAAGGTGCGAGTTATGACTTGAACATTCCGGAGGTAAGGCTCGCGCTCATTCCCAACGCTGAGCCCCAGTACTTCGGTTCGCCCGAAGCAGTTTTCTTGCTCGCGCTCGCCAAGTTAGTCGAAACCGAGGGGCAGCGTATCCGCTCGTGCGCGCGCGCCGCTTGCGGCAAGTTCTTCGTTCGCAGAAAACGCGCCTTGTATTGCAGCAAGCACTGTTCGCAAATCGAACAATTCGCCCATTATCTCAGCCGTCACGCCTGACCGCGATCAGCACAACTGCGCGTCGGCGGTGAAACTGATCGACGCTGTCGGCTTCTGCACCTCAGCTAATAGTAGAGATTCACCTAAGTCCAAAAGGACCGGATAAGGTTTAGTTTTTTAGAACATCGTTTGCAAAATGCTATTACCCAGCGCACCTGAAAAGCAGGTTGTCAACCGCCGCGAGAGTGTCAACCAGTTGCCAGTTGACAGTTGATGCGGTTGACGGAGACGGGTTCGCATCAGACTGGGGCATCCGCCAGGGATTCTTAGATTTTCTATATTGTCCGCTCAGAGTAAATATTAGTCACACCAAGAGGGCTTATCGCGGGCGCCTCGCATCGGGAGGCATTCCCTAAGCTGAATCACGCGCTGTTCCCACTTCCTCCCGACGCGCCGGTCCGGCGGTGGACTTGGAAAAATGTTGAATGAAGGTTCGCTCCGAGCTTGGACTACAGGCATTCGCGGAACGGCAATTCTTCTGCAAAATGATTCCTGCAGAAAAAACTGAGTACTCCGCCTGACGATCGGACAGTTCTTAGCCCCGCGGCAAAGTAAGGGTGGGTTGTTCAGACTTGCAGCGTGAAACCGAAAGTTCATCGCTGGGCCGCCAGGGCAATGGCACTTCGATCTGACCAATAATCAAGTATTGGCACGCGCAGAGATCTCCACCATCAGTTTACTTGGCAATCATTTCTTGGTTCTTCTGCGTTGGTTGGAGCGATGCACTTGTAGATGTTTCTCCGGATAATTGTCGGCTTGATTTCGCTTGACAGTCTATTGGCGAAGACGCCTTTCGATGGCATGATTATGGGTCGAACTGTCTGTATGTTACAGACAGTTCATGTTCTCGCCACTGACTCCTGAGTTCTTGCGACTAGTTTACGCTGCCTCATTGTTCAATGAAGGCAAGGCTCCGCTTATTATCCTGAGCGGGAACAGGTTTGAGTCCGCTGAAATGACCGAAGTTCTGGAAATGATGGGAGTGCCAAATACGGCGATTGTTCCGGGCAATGCAACCTTGAGCAGTACGTATGCTGGTGGGATCGACTCAAGACGGGCTCTCGTTTCTAATCAGGTCCATTGCATCCTTCTGGTAACTTCGGCGATCAGAATGCCTAGGGCATCGGCTGTATTTAGACGTATGGGTGTAGCTGTGATACCAGCCCCTACTGATTATCTAACTCGCTCTGGTCCTCTGGACAGACCTGGCGACGTTCTTAGTACAATCTTGCCAAGTTTGGGCGGTATGGAATTGTCAATGGCTGTTATTCACGAACTCGCCGGTTTGTTGGCCTATCGTATCGCTGGATGGATCTGAAGTTGTTGCTTCTGTTTCTCTCGCTGAGTAGAAGCTCGTCGAGACTCCTCTACCAGTATTTCAGCGTGCTCAGGAAAGCTGTCCTTCGAGGCACACTTGATTACGTGATTTTCGCATCGCGCCGGTTCACGTGGGAGCTATCCGCCTGCGGATGAATTCGAATATTGGATAGTTGGCGAGCTTCTTGTGCAGGAGTACTGCATCTGATTGATGCCGCGCAGTTCTGTTATCCGGTATTTTGACTGTTCCATTCACAGATAGACGCTCGCCGGAATCCCCAAATCCCGGGATTTGTGGCGGACTGAATCACCGGCGTCTAATCTGTTTTCCGGTCGGGTTGGCAGCGAACAAAGCTTAATCTTGCGGATGGCGGATGGAGGAGCGGCGGCAATATCGGCCCGACTAGCAGGAGCTAAGCACGGCATAGGTCTAAGTCTTGTGCGCAGCGCCGGGCAATCCAGAAGGACGTGCTTGCTGCTGATGCACGCACAATTGTAATATTGTCTGATGGTAAATGGGCGTTCGGTTTCATTAATCTCCTTCCAGCATTCATCCTCCGCTTGTGAAGGCTAATTTACATTGCGTGATGGAACTTTTGCGCGCAATTCTTGGATTTTGATAGAGTCCTCCTCGTGCGAACCGACGATTCGTTCAAGGAGCTGGCACTTGGGATTTTCCGCGGGATTCTACGCGCGCAAAGGCTCTTAAGCGGCTGGTTCGATCGAACTTTCCTGTCTCCCGACTACCGGGTCGATGGCGATACCTGTTTTGAGGCAGAGTTTCTGACGCCATTTCTCTATCGCGGGGCAACGGTAATGGACGTAGGAGGCGGCAAGCATCCGTCTCTTCACGCATGGCAGAAAACGACACTTGAGCTTAAGATTTTGGGGTTTGACATCGGCCGGGAAGAAACTCGACCAAGCGCCTCCTGGAAGTTACGATGGCACAATTTGCGCCGACATCACCGAATTTGTCGGCAATGAGACGGCCGATCTTGCTATCTGCTCGTCCTTACTGGAGCACGTTCGCGACGTTGACAAGGCTTTACGCGGCATGGGCAGCATGCTGAAGCCCGGTGGATTGGCGTTGATATTTGTCCCATGCAGAAGTGCATTGTTTGCAAGATTGAATCTGTTGCTTCCTCACACGTTCAAACGCAAGTTGCTCGAGTTAGTGTTCCCGGGCGATTTATCGAAATTGGGCTTTCCCGTCTATTATGATCGCTGCACTCCCCGAGAAATTACTGATTTAGCGCAAAAAAATGGTTTGGTTCCCGAGAAAGTGCGCTTGTATCTTTATTCCGGCTATTTTGAGATCTTCGCACCGATACATATTCTGTGGAGATTGTGGCAAGTAAGTTTTCGGAAGTTGATTGATCCCGAAGCTGTTGAAAGCTTTTCTATGTGTTTGCGAAGAGTAGATAAAGGCGGTTTAGACAGGACGTCATCTCTTGCCAAGAAAATCTAAAAAGGATTTCTTGCGAGACCTCAGGAGATCCGGTGCTCATTAGCAAGAAGTGCGCGAGATAGCGCTCCGCAACAAGCTTGATGTGGCGGCGGCGCATGCTGCAATTCTTGGCGACCGGCTGTAATTGGCGCTCAACCGCAATCTGAGCGCATTGAGGTTTGAACAGTCAGGGGCATTCTAGCCGTCATCGCGAAATCGTGGGGTGGTTCAGCAGTACCCAGGCAATCGAAGCTCTTCCAGTGGAATCGTGAGTGCTGCGCGTCAGACAATCGGTGGTCCTTTCTTCGACGACCTTCAGGTTGGCCAGGTCGTTCACGATGCCCCTGCGCTCACCCTCACTGAAGGACTAGCGGCGACGCATGCCGCAATTGTTGGTGATCGGCTGCGACTGGCGCTCGACCACAATCTGAGCTGGCGAGTTGTTGGTGGACCCTTAGCACATCCCGCGCTGGTATGGGACGTCGCCATTGGACAATCCACACTCCTGACCGGACGCGTGATCGCAAATCTGTTCTATCGCGGCTTTCGCTTCAGCCGCTTTCCACTGATTGGCGATACACTCCACACCACGACTGAAGTCGTCGCGCTACGCCAGAACCGTCCGCGTCCAGGGCGTGCGGCTACGGGCCTCGCAGCGCTACGCGTACGTACAACCGATCAGTCCGGCCATCTCGTACTCGACTTTTGGCGCTGCGCGATGCTGCCGCTGCGCGACCCTGACGGCCATACCGCCCATAATGCCGATCTCGAGCAAATTCCGGCGGAGCTGGATCCGGACGCGTTGCGAGTACCAGTAGAGCAATGGCAGCTCGGCGAGTTCAAAGCGGCCATCCAAGGTCAGCATTTCGCCGAGCTCGTTCCCGGAACGATCTGGGAGGTCGCGGGTGGCGACGTAGTTTCGTCTGCCCCTGAGCTGGCGCGCCTCACTCTGAACATAGCGATGGCGCATCATGATGCAGCGAGTAGCTCGGCTGGCCGATTGGTTTACGGGGGACACACGATTGGCGTGGCTGCGGCGCAAGCCACGCGTGCGCTGCCCAATCTGGTTACGATTGTCGGTTGGCACGGTTGCGACCATCTCGCGCCAGTTCGCGAGGGCGATACCTTGCGCAGTTCGCTTGAACTTGAACGTACTGAAGCGTTCGCCAACGGCGGCGGTCTGGTCCATTTGCGATCGCGAGTGCGCGCCGATAGCGCGGGCGGCGCACAAGACGTTTTGGACTGGCGCTTTATTGGAGTGATGGCATGAGTGGCATCTTGTCGGGTTTGCGTATAGTCGAAGGCTCGGCATTCGTGGCGGCTCCGTTGGGCGGTATGACACTGGCTCAACTGGGGGCTGACGTAATTCGCTTCGATCAGATTGGCGGCGGTCTCGACTACCATCGATGGCCCCTCGCCGCAGACGGACAAAGTCTATTCTGGGCGGGACTGAACAAAGGCAAACGATCGATTCAGCTCGACCTCGCCGTGCCCGCCGGACGCGAGTTGGCGACCGCCCTAATTACCGCGACTGGTGATCAGGGTGGTCTCTTTATCACCAATTTTCCGGCCCGTGGATGGCTCGCCTATGAAACGCTAGCCAAGCGTCGGCCTGATTTGATTATGGTCGCGCTTGCCGGAAATCCTGACGGGACCAGCGAGGTCGATTATACGGTCAATCCCGCCACCGGTTTTCCATGGGCGACCGGACCGCGCAATCTTGCCGAGCCGCTTAACAGCGTCCTCCCCGCTTGGGATATCGCTTTGGGCACGCTAGCGACGGTCGGACTTTTGGCGGCGGAGCGGCATCGGCGTCTCACCGGACAAGGGTCAGCTCGTCCGTCTGTCACTCTCGGATGTGGCTTTTGCGATGGTCGGCAATCTAGGGCGTATCGCTGAGGCCCAGCTCGGCGGTCAGGATCAGCATAAGGACGGCAACTATCTCTACGGTGCATTTGGCCATGACTTCGAAACCCGTGATGGACGGCGCGTAATGGTCGTCGCCCTCACGCCTCGTCAGTGGAGCGCTTTAGTAGAAGCGACCGGGATTGAGCGAGCCTGCCACGATGTCGAACATGCGACCGGCTATGATCTCAACACGGAAACGCGGACGGTTTCAGGGCCGCGATCTGATCGCAGCGCTGTTGCGCCCGTGGTTCGCCTCGCGCGATCTTGCCACCATCCGCCAGGCCTTTGCTGGTACTAATGTCTCGTGGGGTCCATATCAGACTTTTCGCCAGCTCATACGCGAAGATCCACGCTGCTCAACTGCCAATCCGATGTTCGCCGAAGTAGAGCATCCTGGCATTGGAACTTATCTGATGCCCGGCTCTCCCTTGGACTTCTCCGCCGTGCCACGGCTTCCAGTTAGGCGAGCCCCGCTCTTAGGCGAGAACACGGACGAAGTTTTGACCGAGATACTCGGTCTAGATAACCGGGAAATCGCACGCTTGCATGATGATGGTGTCATCGCCAGTCCAGCTTCACGGCCGCGCTCATGAGTAATCAACGCGTCGGCTCAGCGAGAAAATGATCGTGTGACATAGGAGCACATAGTGGAGCGCAAATTCGATCCAATCCTCGTGCAGGTAATCAAAAACGAACTGGCTACGGTGAATGAGGAAATGGCGATCGCAGTTTATCGCACCGGCCGTTCCGCGATGGTCAAAATAGGGGATTTCGCTACCGCCGTGTGCGACTCACAGGGACGCATAGTCGGCGAAGGCGCGGCCCCTTTCCAGATAGGCATTTTCATGGTCGTGCTGGAAACCGTTCTGCGCCAATTCGAGGGATCCTTCAAACCCGGCGATGTAATTCTCGTCAATGACCCGTACTCCGGAATGGGACACATGCCGGACGTTGCGATCGTCGCTCCCGCCTTTTGGCGCGATCAATTGATTGGCTACACGCTAGCCTACTCCCATCATACTGATATCGGTGGGCGTTTTCCGGGGGGATTCAGTAGTCAATGCCTCGAATCATATGAAGAAGGGATGCGCATCCCGCCGATCAAGCTGGACGATGGCGGGGTGCGCAATACGGTGTTACTGCAAGTCATCACGGCCAATGTGCGCGCGCCCGAGGAATGGATTGGCGATGTCGAAGCCAAGATTGCCGGGTGCCGTCGTGGTGAGTTGGAGTTGCGCGCGATCGTTGAAAAATATGGCCTTGAAGTTTTCGATTCGAGTTGTGACTACTTTGCTGATTATGCGGAAAGCGCGACACGCACCGCGATTCGCACAATCGCGCCCGGCGAATATGTCTATGAGGATACGTTCGAGGACGACGGTCTGGGCGGGGCCGGTGTTGCCCAGCCGCTACGCGTGGCGTTGCGCATCGCGGGAGATTCGCTGACAGTCGATTTTACCGGCACCGCACCGCAGGCGCGCGCCGCGATCAATATGCCGTTCGGCATGACGCGCGGAACCGTATATGGCGCGATCAAGAGTATCGTCAGTCCGGACGTACTGACTAATGTCGGCTTCACACGGCCAATCACGATCGTCGCGCCCGAGGGTACTTTGGTGAATCCGCGCCATCCGGCTGCGGTCGGCGGGCGCGCCCCGCTTTTCTTCCGCATTTTCGACATGATGTTCCGTGTATTGGCGCAAGCATTACCCGATAAGGTCGGTGTCTCGGGTGAAGGGGGTGACGTGCTCCACTTCAGCAGCGTCAAGCCGGACGGCAGCCAATTCTCATTTATGGATCTGTTCTTCGGCGGATGGGGTGGCAGGCCTACTAAGGATGGGATCGATGGCGTAGCGCCGATGAGTTTCGGCTCTTACGGTTCGGTTCCGGCCGAAGTGCTGGAGCGCGAGTTTCCTGTCGTCGTCGATGGGTTCGGTTACGTTCCCGATACCGAGGGAGCCGGCAAGCATCGCGGCTCGCTCGGTATCTACAAGCAATGGCGTTTTCTACAACCAGGCAAGATTATGGTTCGTACTAATCGACTGGTGCGACCGTCTGACGGCCTGGCCGGGGGTCACGCCGGTGAACTGTCGGCGAATGTTTTTGTCTCAGGCGGCGACGAGCGGACTCTCGCTCGTCAGTCACATATCCATCTTGAAGTTAATGCCGGCGATCGCATTTATCATCGAATTTCAGGCTCCGGCGGCTTTGGAGAACCTTCGGAACGTGATCCCCAACTCGTTCTGTTCGATGTTAAGGAAGGAAAAGTGAGCATTGAACAAGCGCGTAGCCGTTACCGAGTGGCAATCGATCACGACAGTATGACGATCGATTAATCGGGCACCGAGAGACTTCGTAATGAAGGCCACCCGGCCTAATCGACAGGATTCGCGCAACGCGCCGCTAGCGCAGCGGAGAAGTAAGTAATGCGTGTAGGGTTTGATATTGGCGGGACTTTTACCGACATCATCGTTCACGCTGATGACGGCCGCGTCTTTACCAGCAAAGTCTTATCATTACTCGAACGGGTCGGCGAAGATGTCGTCGCTTCCGTGCAGCCGCTGATACGCAGAGAGAAGGTCGAGAGTCTTATTCACGGCACCACGGTAGCCGCTAATGCTGTGATCGAAGGTACCATCGCGCTCACCGGATTCATTACAACTCGTGGATTTCGCGACGAACTGGAGATGCGTGGACAGCGCCGGCCAAATATCTACGACGTTAATTGGGATCGGCTTCCGCCCTTAATACCACGATCACTTCGCCTCGAAGTCAGCGAAAGAATTTTGGGTGATGGCTCAATCGAGCAAGCTCTCGACCTTGAAGGAGCCCGCAAAGTTATCGCACAACTTCTCCAGCACGACCCGGAAGCGATTGCGGTTTGCCTGATCAATTCCTACCTAAATCCCATTCATGAGCGTCAGTTGGCAAGTCTGATTACTCAGATAGCGCCAAATGTGGTCATATGCCTTTCCTCGGATGTCCATCCTGAGATCAAGGAGTATGAGCGCGCCAGCACTACAGCCATCACTGCCTCTTTGATTCCGGTGGTTGATCGCTTATCTGAATCGCCTGGAGCAAACCCTCTCATTATTGGGCAGCCGAATCTCAGTGATGCAATCCAACGGCGGAATCATGTCGGCGGAGGCTGCGCGCAAACGGCCCGCCTACATAATCGAATCCGGGCCTGCCGCCGGCGTACTCGCAGCAGCGCGGCTCGCTTCGGAATGCGCACTTGACAAGGTGCTGTCACTCGATATGGGCGGCACGACCGTTAAGGCGTGTTTGATCGAAAATGGTAAACCGCTGGAGAAACCGGGTGGCGAAATCGGCGGGGGAGTTAATGTCGGCACCCGCCTTTTCGGTGGTGGCGGACACAGCGTTCGCGTGCCGTCGATCGATATCGTCGAGGCCGGAGCCGGCGGCGGCAGTATTGCATGGATCGATGAGAGCGGCGCATTACGTGTTGGTCCGCGCAGCGCCGGAGCCGAGCCTGGTCCGGTATGTTACGGTCGCGGCGGTACCGAACCCACCGTAACCGATGCCAACGTCGCCCTCGGATATATGAATCCGCACGAGATCGCCGGCTCTACGCTGAAGATCGACTATGCGGCCGCTATCGCGGCAATCGAACGCAACCTCTCAGCCCGGCTGGAGCTGGATCCATTAAGGGTTGCCCATGGCATCACTCAAGTCGCGAATTCGGCCATGACCCAGTATTGCGTGCGGTAACGACTGAGCGCGGCCGTGACCCGCGTGAATTCACGATGATCGCCTTCGGCGGCGCCGGGCCCATCCATGCTGCGGCACTCGCCGACAACATGGGAATCTCGCGGCTAATCGTTCCGCTCTACCCGGGACTGTTCAGCGCACTGGGCCTGCTGATGGCTGACTATCGGCACGACTATATCGCTACGGTTGCGGAGTCGCTTGCCGGGGTGTCAGCGGAAAAGATTCTCGACCGTTACGGTCAACTTGCGTCAACCGCTCGCTCGGCAATGATCGCGGAAGGGGTCAGTCCGGATGCAATTCGTATCGAACGGCAGATCGATTTGAAGTACGGCTACCAGATGTACGAAATGACGCTACCCTTTCCCGATGGGGTCGATTCTTCAAATCTTATCCCGGCACTCGGCGAGCTTTTCAACCGGGCTCATAATCAAACTTACGGATACCATCGTGATGATCCGATTGAGCTGGTCAGCTTGCGGCTCCGCGCGCTCGCCACGGCCGGCGCGCTCAATTTTGCCGAACTTGCAGCGAAGCTCACCGGCAAAGAGCGTCAGAGCGTGGTCGAATTAGGAGAACGCCAGGCCTTCTTCGGTCCAGCCTATGGATCATTGATGACGCCGTTACGCCGCCGGTTCGATCTCGCCGGTACCGAAGCGGGCCCGATGATTATCGAAGAGCCGGATACCACCGTAGTTGTTCCTCCCGGATGGACGGTTGAACGCGATGCATATGCCAGCCTCGTAATGACCAAAGTCTAGGGTGGAGCGACCTATTTGTTGGGAGGCAGCCATGCAAAAGCGGGAGCATCGGGCGTGGATTGTAGCGGTCAGCCTCTTTATCTCACTCTTCTTTCTCTGGGGCGGTGGCTATAACACCGCTCCGATCTTTTTGGCCGCGTTGCTGAAGGCTTTTGGCTGGAGTCACGGGCGGGTCTCCTGGATCACCGCCGGACTGTCGTTGGCGATTGGCGTCTCCGCGCCATTCGCGGGATGGTTGCTCGACCGCATCGAGGCCCGCTTTGTGATGGGCACGGGGGCCGTGATCGCGGTGCTCGGATTGTTGTGCGCGAGCCGCGCTCACAGCTTCGAAGTGCTGCTACTTTCCGTGATTCTGCTTGGCATCGGGCTCGGAGCCTCGACTTGGCTGGCCGCCGCTACCGTAATCGCGAATTGGTTTCCCGATCGTCGTGGGATGGCGCTCGGGATCGTGACTGCAGGGATGGAAGCGGGCGGGATGGTGATGACGTTTACGGTCGGTAGTGTGATCGCTGCTCACGGCTGGCGAGCCGGTTACTTTATCGTCGCAATCCCTGGGCTGCTGATCGTGGTACCGCTGCTTCTGATTTTCATGCAGACTCGGCCGCCGAGCGCTACTGTGGAATCAGCGGCTCAGAAAGTCGAAGCGTTGCCCGGTTACGAGGTGCGCGAAGCCCTGCATACCGGTGCTTTCTGGATGCTGGTTATCGTGCAACTGTCATATGGGCTCGCGGTCGGCGGCACCTTCCATCATCTAGTCGCATTCCTTGAAGGGCTTAGCTATAGCCTGCACTCCGCGACCCTAGTGGTCAGTATCGTGCTCGGTATGGCGGCGGTGGGAAAGGCCGCGATGGGTGCATTAGGCGACCGGATTGGCGGCAAAAACGCACTTGCGATCGGTTTTGTTATGCTTGCAGCTGGGGTGTTCATCCTGCTCGACGCTGGTCACGTCACGATGCTGGTGTTGTGGCTTATCATAATCGGCATCGCTGGGGCCGCACCGGTTGCGCTAGTTCCAATGGTGACCGCCGAAACGCTTGGCCTCAAACGCTTCGGCACGCTGTTCGGATGGCTTGGTACGGTGGTGACGGTCGGCCTCTTCATCGGGCCGCTACTCGTCGGATGGCTGACTGACGTGACCGGCAGTTACACCACACCATTCGAGTTGTGTGCGCTCGTCTGCCTAGTGGGAGCCACGGCATCCTTTCTATGCATGGCGCCGCGATCTACCGCAGTTCCGCTCGTGGTGAAGCGCGCTTCGACCTCAACCGGCTAACTTGGTAGCGGCGATTAATGCCCAAGGGCACCCGCATTGGAATGCCCTTGCTGGACGGCCCCGAAATGGCTTAATTCGCCTCGGGCGGCGCAAAGACCGTTAACGCAAACAACCGATCAGCTCCGGTACGCAGCGTATGAGGAGCGCCGGCTGGAATCGTAACGAAGTCGCCCGCCTTGATCTCACATTCTTTACCCGAAACCCGGCAGGTCGCTTTACCTTCGATTACGTAGATGAGCTGGTCTCCTTTATGGCTATTCTCGTGGTCATTGCTGAATCCTGGCGGAATGGTAAAGACCATCGATTCACTTTGCGGAGTTTTGCCCAGGATTTGCTGCGCCATCTTGGTTCCGTCGGTGCGATGCGCAAAGACGTTCGGAACATTGGTCTCATTAGTGCTCTCGCCAAGCTGATCCATCTGCTGAGCGAGGAGTTCCTCCGAGATAATCCCCTTACGATACGCCCGTAGTAATTGTTGAACTTCGAAATCTTTGTTCGGCATTTTTGTCTCCTCCATGTTGGAGCATTGCGACCGCAATTCTACGCTTGAACTGCGCTATTCGTAGTACACTTTGAACGCGATACCAAGTTCAACTCGCAGGACGGCGGAGCACCACCGGATCAATTTTGCGTGGCGCCAACTGGCCGTCGCCAAGCTTCCCGAATAATTGGCCATTTTCCACGATGACCTTGCCGCGCAAAATCGTTGTAGTCGGCCATCCCTCCACTGACCAGCCCTCCCATGGGCTGTAATCGCTAACATGGAAATCGTCGCGCGTGAGGGTCTTTCGAATAGACGGATCGATCAAAACGATATCTGCGTCACTCCCAGCCGCGATAACCCCTTTGCGCGGATAGAGGCCGAGAATCCGCGCCGCGTTTGTCGAAGTCACTTCGGCGAAGCGCGGCAAAGACATCCCGCGTCTCACCACACCCTCAGTATAGGTAATTCCCATGCGCGCTTCGGCGCCGAGATTTCCGCCGGTTACATTGTCGATACGCTTGCCTAGAAGCTTATGCTCCAGGGTCGTCGGAAACTCGTCGGTCGCCATCGTCGATACTCCGTCATTGACTAGCCCGTGCCACAACGCCTTGTGATCATCGGGATACTTCAGCGAGGGATAAGTATGATGACAAAAGCCGCGTGGCTGCTTGTAGTCGTCGGCAGTGAACAACGCATATTGGTGGAGAGTTTCGGCATATATTGGCCGGCCATGTCCCCGTGCCTCAACTACCGCCTCGACGCCTTCGCGCGCAGAGGTATGGACGAAATAGACTGCCGCGTCGGTCGCCCTCGCGAGCCGGATAATGCGTTCGAACGCAAGTTCCTCCGACAGCTTGGTATGGACTAAGATGCAGATTGTGCCCCTCCGGTGCGGCCTTCCTCTGCGAATCTTTGATAGTTGAACTGGACGAGCTCGTCGTCTTCGGCGTGCACCACCATAATGCCGTCGTTCTTCGCCACTCTTTCCATCGCAAGCTGGATGCGCCCCATATCGAGCCGCAGCGGGATGCGCTTCGGATGGGGCGGTAAAACATCCGTGGTGAACACCTTGAAGCTTGGGAAGCCCTGTTTGATTACATCGCCGATTTGGTCAAAAGTCTTGAGCGGCAACGCGCCCATCAACCCGACGTGGAATGAGTAATCAACGTACGAATTCCCCTTCCATCGTGCGCAGCGTTCTTCGATCGCTTTGGTGATCTCCATCGAGGGCTCGACGAAGCAAAAATCCAGATGCGTGGTGGTTCCGCCAAAAGCCATCCCGCGGGTGTCTTCCTCGGGCCCTAACGTGGACCGGCCGCTGTCCGGGTTGGTTAGGTCGAAAATGTCGAGATGAGCGTGCGGCTCGATGCCGCCCGGAACGACAATCTTTCCTGCCGCATCAATCGTTCGACCAGCCTCCAACGACGGATCATCGAGACCGACGTACGCGATCCGTTCACCGGTGATACCCACTGTCCAGCGCCCGACCCCCTGAGGCGTGACGACCTCGCCATTGCGAATCAATAAATCCAACATCGCTAGGCCCTTCCTTTTGCTTAGTTGCGATAAATCGGGACGTGTTTCCTGACTCCTCATATACTCTGCCGCAGGCCGCTCAGCTAACGGAGCGTCGCGCAAGCTCCCGCGATTGCATCTGGCGCTGCCCCATGTAGAAGTTCTCGTAGGCGGCGGATCAGGCGTGGTTTAGCCATCGGTCGGGAGGAAGTCTTGGCAGCAAAAATTCTTGACGGTATTCGCGTCTTTGATCTGACTATCGCGGCGGTCGGACCATGGGCTACCAAGCTGTTGGGCGCGCTCGGCGCTGATGTAATTAAGGTCGAAGCGCCGGGTGGCGATCGGCTCTCGCACGCAGTGCCGCCGATGATCAAAGGGAACTCGGTCCTCTATATCTCCGCAAATCACAACAAGCGAATGATCGAACTCGACCTCAAGAAAGAAGCCGACCGCGCGATTGCGCTTAAGATCATCGAGAAGAGCGATGTCTTTGTGCAAAACATGCGCCCCGGCGCAGTCGAACGGCTGGGACTCGGTTATGAGGTCGTCGCCAAGGTCAATCCTCGGATGATCTATGTTGCGGCGTCGGCGTACGGGCGCACCGGTCCGATGGCCGGAGAGGCCGGGATTGATCCCGACGGTGCAATCATTCTGCGGCTGGTGCAGTATCACCGGCCCCGAGCACGGACGCGGTGAGATGTATCGGCATCTAGCTCATCTCGATCTGACAACGGCCACCACGATCACGCAGGCCGTCCTGCAAGCGCTGATCGCGCGCGAACGCACGGGTCAGGGTCAGCTGATCGAAATCGAGATGCTCACAGCGGCGATGGCGCTACAAACGACGCGGCTCGCCGAGTACTTTGCGACCGGTGAACAACCTGCTCCGCTGGGCAGCGCCGCGGCTACCACGGCACCGCATCAGGCCTTTGAGTGCGAGGACCGCAGGTACATTGCTGTTGGAGTCGAGCACGACGCGCAGTGGTCCGGCTTGTGCCGGGCGCTCAAGCTCGAACAGTTACTCGACGATCCTCGCTTCGCGACCAATCCCGCCCGCGTCGAGCGACGGTCTGAGTTGGTCGCGATACTTGCGGAACGCTTCAAAACCAAACCGGCTGCATGGTGGGCGATCCGCTTGCGCAAGGAGAATGTGCCGAACGCGCCGTTTCTGACGTTTGAAGAGTTGCGAAACCATCCGCAAGTTCACGAGAACCAACACATCATCGAAATTGATACGCCGCATTGGGGCCGAATGCATGTCGATGGTTTGCCATGGAAATTCGAGCGAACACCGGCGGGGCCAATTCGCGCAGGCGGCCTCCCGGGCGAGCATACCGCCGGAGTGCTGAGAGAGCTCGGGATTGTCGATCAGCCGACCGCCGGTGCTTCGAAATGATCGCTGCCGGAAGTCTCGAAGGATTTCGTGTTCTCGATTTGACCCAAGGGCTGTGCGGTCCATTTTGTACGATGCAGCTCGGTGATGCGGGTGCGGAAGTTATCAAGATCGAGCCGCTTGCAGGCGACTTCGCGCGTCGGATCGGACCGCCTTTCATCGAGGGTGAAAGCGCGGTCTTTCTGAGTCTCAATCGCAACAAGAAAAGCGTCATGCTCGATTTGGAGACTACGTCCGGCTGCGAGGCCGTCGCTCGATTGGCGCGTGAATCCGATGTCCTCGTCATGGATTGCGGGCCGACGGCGGCGGAGAAGCTCGGCTTGTCGTATGAACAGCTCCAAAGTTCGAATCCGAAGCTGGTCTATTGCTCAATCACCCCGTTCGGCGAGGAGGGGCCTCTGCGTGACGCGCCCGGGTCCGAACTCGTCGTTCAGGCGATGGCCGAATACACTGCGTCCTTAGGGCGCATTGGCGATCCGCCGGTGCGGCTCGGCGCCGATATCGCCAGTCTCAATACCGGAATCTTTGCGGCGCAGGCGATCCTCGCCGGCACTGTTTCATCGGCTTAGAAGCGGCGAAGGTCAACGCGTCACCGTAAGCGAGTTCGGCGCCCTGCTCCACATGCGCGGGATCATGTGGACCTCGATGAGCGATCCCGACGACTGGTACGGTTTCCATCTCGACCACTATACCAAGCCGCCCGATTACGGTTATCAGGCGAAGAATGGGGCCCTTTATTTCATTCTCCGTCGAGCTAATAGCGAAGACTGGGACCGCTTGATCATGGAACTTGGTATGGAGGAAGTGCTTGCTGATCCGCGCTTTGCCGATTACGGCCGCGCTGCAACCAGTATCGGGCGGTACGCGACCGAGGTGAAGCCGATCTGGGAAGCGGCCTTCGCGAATCGAACCCGCGAGGAGCTTATCGATTTGATCAAGAGCATCGGAGGCGACGCCGTGCCGATCATGGATTATCCGTCACTGCTCGCGCATCCGCAGGTCGCAGCGCTTGAGGCAATTGCCGAGATCGATCATCCGATCGCGGGAACCATCAAAATGGTGCGGCCGGTCGCGCGTCTTTCGGCGACTCCAAACGCGATCCGGCTGCCGCCGCCAATACTTGGCCAGCATACGGAAGAGGTTTTGCGCGCGGCGGGACTGAGTATTCAGGGACTTAATCGATAAAGCGGTTTGCGCGAAGCAGCCTGGATAGGTTATGGCCGTAGTAATCTGTTCGCGAATCAATAATTTGAGTCGGAGATTCTGCAATGTTCGTGATGCGCTTTACTGAACGCCCGTATGTCGCCTACACGGAAGACGATGTGCGCGGCAGTTTTCGTAGTTCCGTCCGGCTCACCTTCCCGAATAGCTATTTCAATCCGGCACTGGGCGCCGATCTGTATAATGAATATCTCGACGAGTACCAACTCTCTGAAGAGGCCGGCTTCGATGGCCTGATGCTTAACGAGCATCACAATACGCCCACCTGCATGGGCGCGGCGATGAATCTTGAAGCCGCGATTCTGGCGCGCATCACGCGCAAGGCGAAAATCGTCCTGCTCGGAAATCCATTACCGATCTTCGATAATCCACTGCGCCTGGCCGAGGAATTGGCCGAGATCGACATGATCTCGCGCGGGCGACTGGTCTCAGGATTCGTGCGCGGAACGGGTATCGAAAGCTGGGCCACGAATACCAATCCAGTGCATAACCGCGAACGCTTCGAAGAAGCGCATGACCTGGTGCTCAAGACGTGGACGCAGCCGGGGCCGTTCCGATGGGAGGGCAAGCACTATCATTTTCGCGTGATAAATCCCTTCGTACGGCCATTACAACAGCCTCATCCGCCGGTTTGGATTCCCGGTGTCGGCAGTCCCGAGACCCTCGAATGGGCGGCCCGCAAGCATTATCCCTACATCTATCTCGAAACCGATCCGCAGGTGACGGTGCAGATGACCGAACTGTACCGCAAGGCCGCAGCCGAGACGGGCTATGAACCGGGCCCGCAGAATTTTGGCTATCTATGGCGGATTCATGTGCAGGATACCGACGAGAAAGCATCCGAAGTTGGTCAAGGTTTTCTGATCGGTAATGCCGGCGTCGGGCGCGTGCCGATGCCCGGTGATTTTATGGCGCCCGCAGGCTACAACTCGCGCGAGGGTTCCAAGCGAATTCTCGAACAGTACAAACATTCGATCCGGCCCGACGCGCTCTACGGCGGCGTCGATGCAGCCGGATGGGACGCGGTAGTCGCCAGCAATCGGGTTGTGGTCGGCAGTCCGAAAACTGTCATCCGCAAAATCCGCGAGGGTCTCGAAGTCCTGCGCCCCGGCATTCTCGGGATGTGGACCAACGACGGCACGATTGCTCACAAAGATACGATGCGATGCCTTCAGCTTATGAAAGAAGAGGTGTTACCGGCGGTGCACGAAATGGGCAAGGAGCTGGGACTGCCGGGTCCGTTCGAGCAAGCGCCATGATTTGGCGTCTCCGGCAGCCATGATTGTCGATACGAGCTCAGGAGCAACACCAAATTCCGGACGACATTGAGTATGGCGATAGCATTCGAATCGAAATCCATTACTGTAGGCGGCGCGCAGATTCAGTATTTTGTGGGGGGCAGCGGCACGCCGTTGATATGGCTCCATGGGAGCGAGGGTAATCTGGGCTGGCTCCGGCTGCATGATGAACTCGCACGCAACTTTACCGTTTACGTTCCGACCCATCCGGGGTTCGCCGGCTCCGACCGCCCATCGTGGCTTGAATCTTTCCTCGATTTGTCGCGCTTTTATCTCTGGATTCTGCAGGAACTTGGAATCAGCCGTGCGACCCTCACCGGACATTTCATTGGTGGATGGCTAGCAGCCGAAATGGCCGTGATGTGCCCGCAACTGGTCGAGCGACTGTTGCTCGTCGATGCTGCCGGGGTGCGTCCCAGCGAGGGCGAGATTACCGATATTTTTCTGCACGGCAGCGAGGGAACCCGGCGCCTGTCGTTCTTCGACATCAATCAGGTGGCCGATTACGATCTTCTATTCGGCAGGAAACCGGCGGAAGATCGCGAGGCGCAGGTCATAAATCGCGAAGCCGCCACGCGTTATTGCTGGAAACCCTATATGCACGATCCCAGCCTCCCGCCGCTGCTGGGGCGTCTGAGGGGATTGCCTGCTTTACTGGTCTGGGGCCGCGAGGATCGAATCGTGCCGATTGCCGCCGCCGAACTGTATCGCCGCTCGATTCCCGGCGCGCATCTGGAGTTGATCGATCACTGCGGCCACTTTCCACATCTCGAAAAACCGGCAGAGTTCCTACAGATCGTATCTCCGTTCCTCGGTATAGCTTAGCTCAGTCCTACTAATTGCTTACGCCAGCGGGATCGTGAGTGACCCGTCGGCTTTCCATTGCGCCGCGTCGTGGCCAAAGATCAGTCGGGTGCCGGAGCGCTCCATCTGCCGGTAGCGTTCGATCACCTCACGCATCGCATCGTAATCAAACGCGAAGGGCGGCAGCACCATCTCTTCGAGCACCTTGCGCATGTAGCATGAGTCGGCGGTCATCACGCATTCGCCATCGTTCGTGCGGACGCGCAACGCTTGATGGCCTGCCGTATGACCGTACGTGGGAAGGCAAACCACGCTGCCATCGCCGAAAAGATCATGCTCGCCATCGATCAACTGGAGTTGATGGCCGAGATCGAAATCCGCGCGATTGTAACCGTTGCGCCGTATCTGAACAGGATCCGCCAGCGGCTTCCCATTCACGACGTTGGACTATCAATTTTGCATTGGGCAAATCAACGTTGCCGCCGACATGATCAAAGTGCAAATGCGAGTTGATCATATAATCGATGCGGGACGGATCGACCTCGCGCGCCATCAGGCGTGCGGCCAGTTCTTCGCCAGCGTGGAACTCTACGGTGAACGCCTTGGCTAGCGGACCGATACGGCTTGAGTCGTGCTGAAGCTCCCGATGAAGCCCCGTATCGAAGATGGCGCGACCCTTCGGATGCTCGACCAGGTAGCTCGGTATAGGTAATCGAATGCGTCCGGGCTCATTGGCCAGGATTCCAGCGGCGGCCAGTTCCAGCCATCCGCAGATCATGGGCTGAATTTTTACTGACATGAGTTATCGCTCTCCCTTTCACATGTTGTTCAGCACTTATCCGTTAACGCAGCTCGCAGACTCGCCTGCTCGCTTCAAGCGAAGACGCTTTCCGCTAGTGCACGACCAAGGATTACATTGCCGAGTTGATCGAGTGAGACCGCCCATCCTGGAGGAACCACGATTGTCGTGTCGAATTCTTCCAGCACGATTGGACCTTCGACAATTTTGCCTAGCAATGCAGTCCGCGACAGGATACGGGTTCGTTGTTCGCCAAAAGCTGGCCCGAAGTACGCTGTACGAGTTTCATTAACGGTTTCGGATCGGGGAATCGATCGCCGAAAATGCTCAGCTAATTCCGCAAAGTTGATATTGCTGGTCGGGGCAAAAGCTTTAAGCCGTAAATTGACTAACGTGACTGGCTCGTTGTGCCGACGATAGCCGTATGTGCGTTCATGTTCCTCGTGGAAGAGTTTCGTCATCGTGGTGGCGAATGACGACTCGGGCAGCGGATCGGGCACGGCTAATGTCAGCTCAGACGTTTGCCGCTGATAACGGAGATCCATGAAACGTTCGAGCTTCAGCAGCCGCGCATCGACATTTTCTTTCGCTATCTCCGCTGCGACCCGCGCCGCGAGGGTATCGTATTTCTTTTGCAATTCAGGAATGTCGATGGAATCGAGGCGACCAGGAATACTTTGTACATAGTCGTAGCGCAGGTCGGCCATCATCAAGCCGAGAGCGCTGAACAGCCCTGGGAAAAGCGGTACACAGACCTGCTTCATACCAAGACTTGTCGCGAGGTCCGCGGCATGGATTGGCCCGGCTCCGCCAAACGCAATCAAAGCATAGTCGCGCGGATCGCGACCCCGTTCGGTCGTGACGGCACGGATTGCTCGTGTCATCGCAGCGTTGGCCACCTGATAGATCCCGTAAGCGGCTTCCTGCACGGACAGCCCGAGCCGCGAACCGAGCTCCCGCTCGATAGCCTCAATCGCCGCCGCACGGTCGAGACCCACGGTACCGCCCGCGATCGCACGCGGATTCATGTAGCCGAGGACCACGTTGGCGTCCGTAATTGTCGGCCTAAGCCCGCCACGTTTGTAGCACGCCGGACCCGGCGCCGCGCCCGCGCTAACCGGCCCGACCCGCAGCGCGCCGCTTTCGTCAATCCAGGCTATACTGCCGCCGCCGGCGCCCGCTTCAACAATGTCCAAAGCCGGAATCGACAGCGTATAACCGGCCCCGCGGCTATAACGAGCACTCGCGTTGGCGGCGCCACCTACCTCCATTTCGTTTTTCTCGACGGGCGTGCTCCGTTCGATCAAGCAGGCTTTTACCGTCGTGCCGCCCATATCAAAGGCGACCGCTTGTTCAATACCGATCCGGCGGGTTAGCGCTGCGGCTGCCAACGCACCCGCAGCCGGACCGGATTCGATAAGTTGTACCGGATGGCGTCGCGCGTGATCCGCGGTCATCACGCCACCATTCGACTGCATAATCCGCAAACCTCGTGCGTAACCGCCGAGTTCACGCTCCAGCGAATTCAGATAACGATTCACGACCGGCATCAAATACGCGTTGATACAGGTCGTGCTCATCCTCTCGTACTCGCGAATTTCGGGCAGCACCTCATGCGAGACCGAGATCATCGTCTCCGGGCGCCAATTCGCGAGCAAGTGCGGCAGCCTGCTGTTCATGCAGTGGATTTGCAAACGAGTTGATAAGGCAGATCGCGATCGCCTCCACGTTCTGTGCCCTGAGCGAAGCTATCGCCTGTCGCGCCTCTATGAGGTCCAAGGGCGAGAAAATCTCGCCCCGCGCGGTCATACGCTCCGCGATTTCGAGCCGTCGACGGCGAGGAATCAGCGGTGGCGTTCGCTCCCACAGAAAGTCGAAGACGGGTGGTCGCGCCATCCGCCGGATTTCGAGCTCATCACGAAATCCGCGCGTAGTTAGCAGACCGGTGACCGCGCCCTTGCCCTCCAGTAGCGTGTTGGAACCAATCGTAGTGCCGTGGACCAAGCTCGCCAACTCGGCATGGCCACCAGGTCTCAGTGCATCTTCGATCAGCCGCCGAATTTCGGCAGCGACCTGTTCAGGAAGCGAAAGAATCTTGAAAGTGCGTAACTGCCCATCACCATCAATGACAATGATGTCGGTGAAAGTTCCGCCAATATCGAATGCAACGCGGGGCGCCCGTGTCATTTCGTTCTTCCGTTAGCGTATCGTTCGCGGAGGGTCGCCGTTCGAGCCGGATCGACGCTATGCTTGACCAGATCGATGACGACTCCATAATCACGCGCCGCAGCTGCCGGCGTAACCTTCTCATCGAGTACGTCTTCCAGCACGCGTGCGGCGTCGCGCTGAAACGGGGAACCATATCCTCCCGCACTCGGCTGGATATGCGTGAGCAGGTCGCCCGCCTTGACCGTAAAATCGATCATAATGTTGCGCGGCAATTCGGTTTCTTGCCCACCGGAAGTGAGGATTGCTTTGAAAGCGGTTCCCTCATTCCCACCGGCGAGTCCATAAGGCAGTGAATCGACGCGGCAAGTGCGCAGCATCACGCGGCCATCAGCCAGAAAGCGCCAACGCCGATAAACCGCCATCGCGCCCCGGAACTCGCCTGCGCCACCAGTATCTGGTACAAATCCGAAACCATCGAGCATCACCGGCAATTCCTGCTCAAATGCTTCGCCTGAGTTGGTGCGAAACCCGGTCATCGCCACCGGCATCGTGCCATCGAGACCATCTTTATTAGGGCGCCCGCCCCAGCCGCTCGCGTACATTTCGGTCATCATCGACTCACCGCCTCCATCCCGGTTCGCTGCCGTGAAGACCATCATGCTCACGCCGCCTTCGGCTGCCGCCGGCATACGATTCGGTATCGCCAGCGCGAGCGCCTGGCAAACGAGGTCGTAAACCCGCCATAAGACCTGCCCACGCGAACCGACCGCGGCGGGAAAGCGCGGATTCAACAACGTGCCTACTGGCGTGATCGTCCGGATAGGAGCGAAGAGGCCCGAGTTGATCGGAACGTCCGCGCTCCCAAGCAAGGCGATGAAAACATTATTGCAAATGAAGTTGCCGATAAGATCGGGAGGACAGTTAAGCGCGTTCGCCACTTGCGGCCCGGTACCCGTGAAATCCACAGTCAGGCCGTCATCCTCGATAATTAACGTGACGACAATTTCTACCCGCGTACCACTGCCGTCATCGAAAGGCTGCGCACAGGTATAGCGGCCGTCCGGTATCGAACTGATCACCGAACGCATCAAATTTTCGCTATGCGCGAGCAGATGCTGATAGCAATCGATAACTTTCGTGGAGCCATACTTCTCGAACAGAGCAGTAAAGGCGCGCTCGCCCCGATGGCAGGCGGCAATACCCGCTTCGAGATCTCCGAGAACGTCGTCGGGTGCGCGCACAGCTGCCGCAATGATCTCGCGCACGGACTCGATTGGTCGTCCGTTTTCGTAAAATCTCACGGCGGGCAAGCGAAGACCTTCCTCGTAAATCTGGGCGCACGGAAGTCCCATCCCGCCCGGGAACCGTCCGCCGATATCGGTATGATGCTGTACTACCGCCGCGAAACCGCGATGCTCGTCACGCCAGAAGATCGGCATTACGAGTGCGATATCCGGGAGATGCGAGAGACCGCCGTACGGATCGTTGGAGATGATCACATCACCGGGGCGAAACTTGCCATCGTACTTTGCCAGAATGTGCGGCATCACGGCGGTGAAATAGCCGAGTCCATAGGGGATTGCCTGCGCAATCACACGCCCGCCCGGATCAAGCAGGCCGGCGGAGAAATCGCCGCCCTCCTTGGCCACAATCGAGCGGGTGGTCTGTTTCATGGTGATGTTCATCTCCTCCGAGGCGGAGATGAGTTCATGCCGCATCACCTCAGTCAGAATTGGATCAAAATGCTGCGTCATATAGGGTCCTTACTGCTTTCCGCGCAGAGCAGTAAAGCCCGCGCATCAACTCATTAGGCTGTCAGACAATCGGGCTAAGTGCGTAGCGATCCGATGAATTTGAGCACCGCGGCGGCGCAGGCTTCGGGCTGGTCGGCATAGATTTCATGGCCCTTGCCGTCGATCACGGCGATTCGCGCATTCGGGATCACATCACGCATCGCGACCTGCGCCTTCAGAGGTTCGTAGATGCTGTTGGCTGGCGCGAGAACCAGAGTCGGCGCCTTGATTTGAGCCAGGAGTGGCGCAACATCGACGCTGGGTACGGCACGACACAAGCCCTGCAAGACGTGAGTAGGCGTGCGAGACCACTCGTCGATTACCCATTGTGTTCGCGCCGGGTCGCCCCCAGTCAGCCCTCCCCCGGACTCCATCAGCGCCTTGGCCCATCCACCGGAACCAAGCGTGCCGAGCGCCGCCGGCCAATCTTCGTAGCCCAGAGCTAAAGAGCTTTTGCACGCGGGGCGGAATCGAGGTCGGCGCAGCGAGAAGCGTCAGACTTTTCAGGCGCTCGGGCCAGCGCACGGCAAAAGCGATCCCAAGTGTTCCGCCGATCGACTCACCCAGATAATGAACCTGGTCCAGACCAAGCGCGTCGAGGAATCCTTTCATGTCGAGCAGTAATTCCTCGGCAGACCATTGGTGAGTCGGACCGGGATCGGCGGATTGGCCATGGCCGCGCATATCGCGCCGCAGCACGCGAAAATGGCCCGCCAGCAACGGGACCCAATGGGACCAGAAGCGCAGATTTCGACCGAATCCATGTTGGATCCAGAAGGTGTCGGCGGACCGCCACGGAGCGGTGAAATCGTCCACTTCGTAGTACATTTCGCAATTGTTCGCGGTGATCTTTGGCATGGCCGGAGATTCTCCTCAGCGCTGTCCTACTCCTTCGTGAGCGGCCTTAGAAGAGAAGAGCAATTTTGCCACTGGAAGAGCGGCGCACCGGCGCGACGAGATCGGATGCGAAGATCAGGCGCGACCGTTGACAATCGCGGGAATGCGGCTGTATGGCGTCCATATTGGACGGCACTCCGTAGAGAAATGTTATCTGCGGGTATTGCGAGCGCCGGGCCAGCTATCTGATCGAAACCGAGGAGGACACGAAACCATGATGGACTATAGCGCTTACGAATTTCTGACGGTTGAAGTTGCTGAGCGAGTCGCAACCGTTACCTTGAATCGGCCTGATCGCCTCAACGCAGTGAACGCCGCATTGCATCACGAATTCGAACAGATCTGGCTGGATCTGGCCGAGGATCGCGACGTTAACGCGATCCTCCTGACCGGCGCAGGCAAAGCTTTCTCGATCGGTGGCGATATCACTAGCCGTGACAAGCCGAGCAAAACCAAAGGACGTGGCGGACGGCGTATCGTGATGGCGGATGGGCGTCGTGTAATCGAGAACCTGCTCGATGTCGAACAGCCGATCGTGGCCGCGATCAACGGTGACGCGCTAGGGTTTGCGGCCAATGTCGCGCTGCTTTGTGATGTCACGGTGGCCGCGGAAACCGCGAAGCTCGCCGATACCCATGTCGCGCTGGGCGCAGTAGCCGGCGATGGCGGTGCGGTGATTTGGCCGCTGCTGATCGGACCCAATCGCGCGAAAGAATTCCTGATGCTTGGCGATTCGATCACCGGAGCCGACGCGGCCCGCATTGGCTTGGTGAATTACGCGTTACCCGCAGATCAGGTGCTGCCGAAGGCTCGGGAACTCGCGCAACGTCTTGCCGACGGGCCGACCTGGGCGATCCGATGGAGCAAGCTGGCCGTGAACAAGTGGCTCAAGCAACAGGCCAATTTGATCATGGATACCGGGCTTGCCTACGAAGCACTGACCCTCACCACTCAGGATCACAAGGAGGCGGTAAAGGCGTTGACCGAAAAACGCAAGCCGAATTTCGTCCGTGCGAGGTGATCGATCAGGTTGAGCTCTAACGTTTTATCGAGGCGATCTCGTCGCGATTTAAGCCGGCCCACTGGAGCACCGATTCCGTATGCTCTCCGAGTCGCGGCGCGCGACGGTCGTAATGCATATGCGGCTCCTGACCGTCAATCGCGACCGTACCGGGATAGCGCAGGGAGCGCCCGAGTTCGGGATGATGAATCTCGGCGAAGCTGCCGCGAGCAGCGAAGTGGCGGTCTTCAAGATTCTCTTCGGGACGGCGAATCGGTGACCATGCGAGTCCGAGGGATTGTGCACGCTCGAAAAGTTCACCGGCAGGAAGACTGGCAACCACCTGCTCGATCAGATCATTGCGGTAGGTTAACGCCGCTCGACGGTCCTGCTTCTCGAGCTCTGCATATTCTGGAGTTCCAAGTACATGCTCAATTCCGACCTGGTTGAGAAGTTCGATAAAGGCGCGCTCTTCCCGTTCAAATGGACTCAGGCTCGCGAGCATATAGACGTTATCCGCGGTAGTGGACAAACGCATCTGAGTGACGGCCGGCATGGCGTGACGCGCCGTCTGCCGCAATACGGTCTGACCATTGTAAATGTAGGTCGGAATCGCGATTTCGGTACAGGTGTTGATCGCTTCGTGCACGGATACATCGATTAGCTGCCCGGCGGCGCTGACGTCACGAAAATTAAGCGCCGCCATCATTGCGATGGCCGCGTACTCACCACCAATATGATAGGAATGCCACATTGCCGGAGCGATCGGAGGCGTATCGTATTTGCCGTTCCCATCGGGATCATAGCCGCATACCGCCATAATTCCGCCAAGCGCCATCTGCGTCAGGTCAGTCGTCTTGAGCTCACGATATGGGCCATCAAGTCCGAAAGGCGTGATGGTGCATATGATCAAACGAGGATTCTCTTTCGCAAGCTCACGGCATTGCTCAAGCCGGCGCTCGACAGTCGCGGAATTCTCCGGCAATCAATAGAATGTCGGCTTTCGCGAGGATTCGTTTCAAAGACTCGCTCGTCGCCGGATTCTCCAGGTCGAGGCTCACGCTCTTCTTGTTCAGATTGTAACGCCAGAAGAAAATACTCTGTTCGGGATCTGGAGTACCGGACGCGAACGGACCGATGCGACCGCGACGGCGAGCCCTCCGATGGTTCGAGCTTGATTACTTCGGCGCCTAGTCCAGCCAATAAGAGGGCGGCGTAGTCGCCCATCTGGTCGCCGATCTCGACCAGCACAATATCCTTGAGAGAGGCGCGTAAATTGCGGTCGTTCATCAAATCACGTCCTCCTCTCTAAGGGTCGCCAGCTCGCTGGTGCTTAGACCAAAGATGTTGTGGTAAACGAACTCGTTGTCTTCGCCTAATTTCGGTGCGGCGCGGCCCGTTAATCCACCGACATCTGCAGGAGAAGCGGATAATTTCGCCGGAAAACCTTCGATCGGCCAACATCCGATTTCGCTATGCGGTAAATCGACAAAGTATCCGCGAGCCTTGAGCTGCGGATCGCGGTCGAAGCGATCGGCCGCTCGCTGCACAACGCCGGCCGGTATCGCGCGTGCTTGTAATCGATCCATCAGGTCATAGCGATCCTGTTTGAGAGTAAATTCATTCAGCTTGGCTTCCAGCTCATCCTGACGCTGAATGCGGTCGGCGGCAGTGGCAAAACTATCGTCTCGCGCCCAGGCGGGAGATCCCATTTCCTCGATCAAACCTTGCCACTGTGAGTCAGACTGAATCGATATTGCGATCCAGTTGTCTTCGCCCGCGCATCGAAAAGCGCCGTGCGGCGCCCATTCGCAGTACGGCATCCGATTGCCATAGCGCTGCGTGTTTTTACCAGTCAATTGATGCTCAATAATCGAGGTCCCACTGAGCATCAGGCCCGTTTCCGTTTGTGACATATCGATATAAGCGCCAAGCCCTTCGGCGCGTTGCCGGCGCAGCGCCGCCATCAGGAGCATCGCGCCAAAATATCCAGGCGAATGATCAAGATATGAATATCCCCATCCGGCGGGCTGATGAGGCTCCGGTAGTCCGGAGAGGAAAGTAAGGCCCGAGAAGGCCTGCGCGGTAGGGCCATAGCTGACGTAATCCTTATAAACGCCCGCCTTGCCCATTCCGGTGGTCCGCATGTAAATGAGTCGAGGATTCACCTGGCGCAAATCTTCGTAGCCGAGCCCCCACTTATCCATCTGACTGGGACTAAAATTCTCGCACAAGGCGTTGGCGTCGCGCACCATGCGCTTGAGCAGATCGCGCCCCTTGGGATGATTCAAATTAAGGGTAATACCATATTTTCCCGGATTGGTATTGTTGAAGTAAGCGCCGCGATCGTAATTCCCCCGAATTCCGTGGCTCGGGGCCGCGCCTTGCGCTCGTCCGCCATCTGGCGTCGCATGATCCGGTGCAAAGGGCTGAAAATACCGGAGAAAATCAATCGCGCCGCGTTTCCGCCATTCGACCCGAATCACCTGAGCGCCGAAGCTCGCTAATAGCCGAGTCGCTTGCGGTCCGACCTGCAGCCAGGTCAAATCGATAATCTTGACTCCGTCGAGAGCGCGCGGCGTTGAATTTGCTTGGTTTAACATCAATCGATCCTCAAAATGACTCATGCAAAGATAATTCAGCAGAAAGCTAAACGGCCTTTATGAGATTCGAACGTCTATCGCAAACCTGTCCATTCACAGACAGTCCCGAACTTTACGACTCGATCTATCACTTCAAAGGCTACGAGCAAGAATGTGCTCGCCTGCGCTGCGTGATCAATCAACTCGTACCCGGTGCAAGCGCGATACTCGATGTCGCGTGCGGCACCGGCGAGCATGCCAGATTCCTCAAGGAGCACTACGCGGTTGACGGGATCGACATCAATGAGAACTATCTGCGCGCTGCACAGCTGAAGAACCCATTGGGTAACCATACTCGTGCAGATATGCTCGATTTCGATCTTGGTCGAACCTACGACGTTGTCACCTGTCTCTTCAGCGCCATCGGCATTGTCAGGAGTTTCGAACGGCTCGAACACGCCATCGCGTGCATGGCGCATCACGTCAGACCCGGTGGTGCACTAATCATCGAGCCATGGTTCACTCCCGAGCACTGGCGTCCCGGACGCCCGCTTATCATGGATGGCGAGGTTGGCAGCGACAAAGTATACCGCATGAGTATCGGCATCCAGGAAGGACAATTATCGGTTCTCCTTTACAATTATTTACTATGCACGCCGGGCAGCATCGAACATTACAGCGAACGAATCGAGTTGGGTTTGTTCACGCGTGACGAGATGACGTGGGCCTTCGAGTCTGCCGGGATGCGAGTATCGTACGATTCTGTCGGTCTGATGGGCCGCGGTCTTTATGTAGGCAAGAGGGAATCGGAAACTACCCGGCTCATAGAGAGGGTAGCTTAATTAAAGAGGCACGCCATGCGGATCACTCTCGACTGGCTCGGGGTTTCGACTTTCCGTCTGACGATCGACGATCTGGTGATTTTTCTCGACGCGTACATTGACCGAGTTCCCGCCGCTCCTCCGGTGGGAATCACGACCGCCGATATAGAGCGAGCTGATTACATTCTGATTGGTCACTCGCATTTCGATCATCTGTGGGGCGCCGAACGAATCGCGGTGCGTACCGGCGCAACCGTCGTCGGATCGTATGAGACCGTCAGACTGTTACACGACTCTGATTCTATCCCCGAGTCCCAGCTCATCGCCGTTGCTGGAGGCGAACCAGTCGAGCTTTCTTCTGAAGTACGCGTGCGCGTGTTTCCGAGTCTCCATTCTTGCGTATGGGCAAAGATGGCGGGCGCTGCCACTGAAGCGTGCCTCGGCGATCTCGGATTGTCGTGTCAGACGCGGCGCGCGCGAGAATCGCGTCTAATGCAAATGTTGGGAAGCGGCGAGTTGGGCCAAGAAGTCGCGAGTCATCTCGCCGCAAGTGATCGACATCCGCGCAGCGACGGCGGAGCACTCGCCTATCTAATCGAGACGCCGCGGGGCTCAATCCTTTGGAAGGATACTTCCGGGCATTGGTCAGGAATCCTGAGCAGCCTGAGTCCGGACCTCGCAATACTTGCCGCTGCCGGTCGCGGTAATGTTAATGGCGAACCGGTACAGGGATCGCTCGCAGGTTTTATTGCCGACGAGGTTGAGATGCTGCGGCCTCGCAAGATCGCATTGTGTCATCACGACAACTGGATGCCGCCGCTCACGACTCCGATTGATGTCGAACCGATCAGATACGAGCTCGCGCGCCGCACTCTCAATGTCGAGTTCATCGAGATGCCGTATCTTGGCGGTTATCGAACCTTCGATTAGCCCGGCGATAAGGTTCCGTGGCTCCGCGGAACTTCAATGGCGCTAGGCGCCCCATCGCTTCTGCCAGCATCTTCCCGGGTCAGTCCCGTTGGATGCAGGGATCCTGATTGTTGTGGTACATGTCGCAAACAATCACCAGACGCGGTTGGCTGCCGTGGGTAGCGCCTGCTGTATCCGTCGCCTTGCGATTCTTTTGGCTTGGCTCGTGTGCTATTACGACGGACGGTATTATCTCGCGAAGTGTAGTGTCACACACTTCGAACCATTGCATCCGCGATAATTCAGGGGGGAATGGGGAATAATGAAACCTTATAAACTTTCAGTAAATCGACGCAATCTGGTTGCGATCGGAATTGCGATCGCGAGCTTCCTGGTTGGCGGACTGTCCGCCTGTTCAAGTCTGCATCCATTCTTCATCAAATGCGCAGCCAAATACATCCGCTGCAGCCGCATCCCAGATGACGCCTACTCAGAACAGCAGCGTCGCGGCGAATCCGGCACCCGCGCCGTCCGTGGTCGCGCCTCCCGCTTCCGCGATGTCCACAGCTCCCACTGGGGAGCACTTAGTCGGCTCCGGCTCGGAGACAGTCATTACGATTCATGGGAAAATCGCGGCGGTCAATCGCGCAAAGAAGCAGGTGACTCTCGAAGGCCCGAATGGCAAGAAAGTCACGATCCACGTCTATAATCCGTACAATCTCGCCGCAGCGAAGCCCGGCGCGCCATTCGTCGCTAAATTCTACGAGATAGTCACGATCCAGAAGACCAAGCCCGGAGTAGTGACGCCTTCAGCCTCAGTTGCGAACGGGATTGTCAGTGCGGCTCCGGGTCAAACACCGGGTGGCGCAGTCGCTAGCGGTGTCCAATTAGTTGTGACCATTGACAGCATCGACAAGGAGAAAGGCACCGTCTCAGTTAAGGGCGCGGACGGCAAGGTTGAAACGGTCAGTGTCGCAAATCCGAAGGACCTGAAGCACCTGAAGGTAGGCGACGGAATCATCGTAACGCTCTGGAATGTCGTCGCGATCGCGCTCGAAAAGGAATCGGCGGCGACCTAGCTCGTCTCACGGCTCCGGTTCCGCTGGTCTTAATGCTTGGATGCAGCGGGAGTCTCGCCATGACGCGACGCGCAGACTTACCGGCTCGGTTCGTACGGCAATGCGCTTCCCTAGCGCTGCGTCATTTTATGAAAAGCATCTCCTGATAGGTTGCCAGCGGCCATAGATCGTCGGCGACGATGCCCTCCAAAGTATCCGCAGTTTTACGGACCGCCGCCATCGCCGGCAGCACGGCATCGTGCAGATGGCGCGCATGACCGAGCTTACCGCTGCCATTGCTATTATGCGCCATCGCCGCTTCGAGCTTCATGATCCCGTCCTGTAATTCCTTGACGAGAACCATCATCTTGTCGAGCGTGTCTGTGTCGAAAGAGTAGCCGACCGCCTTGAGGCTCGCGCAGGTCGAAGCCAGCTCGCCCTGATAACGGATTGCGGCTGGAAAGATGATGGTCTTGGCCATCTCGATCGCGGTGCGGGCTTCCAGGCCGACGGCGAGGCAGTACTGTTCAAGGTAAACCTCCATCCGGCTGTGCAGCTCACGCTCGCTCAATACACCGCTGTCGCTGAAGAGCGCGATCGCTTCTTTAGTGCCGAGCAATGGAAGTGCGTCCACGCAGGAACGGAGATTCGGGAGGCCGCGCTTCGCGGCTTCCTTGTGCCAAGCTTCAGAATAGCCATCGCCATTGAAGATGATGCTGCCGTGCTCGGCAAGGATCTCTTCGAGCAGCTTCTGCACTGCGGTATTGAGCCTGGACGTGTCGCCGCCGACGAGCCTGCTCGAGCCGCGTCGCCATATAGTCGAGCGACTCGGCGACGATCGTATTCATCGCGACCAGCGGACCGGCAATTGATTGGCCTGAACCGACCGCTCGAAACTCGAAGCGATTGCCGGTGAAGGCGAACGGACTGGTCCGATTACGGTCGCCGGCATCCTTCGGCAGAACCGGCAGAGAATCGACTCCGATCTTCAGGGTCTCTTTGCCTTTGGAGGTTTTAGCGCCGCCCTTGGTGACCTGCTCGAACACGTCGGCGAGTTGCTCACCGAGGAAGATCGAGATAATCGCGGGAGGCGCCTCATTCGCGCCGAGTCGATGGTCATTGGCGGCGGTGGCGACGACGGCGCGCAGCAGCCCGCTCCATCGATGAACCGCGCGAATTACGGCGGCGCAGAACACCAGAAATTGCGCATTGGCGTGCGGGGTATCGCCGGGATCGAGCAGATTGCCCTGAGTCGCGTTGCCGATCGAGAAGTTGACGTGCTTGCCTGATCCGTTGACGCCGGCAAACGGCTTTTCGTGCAGCAGGCAGGCCATGCCATATTTTTCCGCAACCCGCCGCAGCGTGACCATCAGGAGCTGCTGATGGTCAGTCGCAAGATTGGCGTGCTCGAATACGGGCGCAACCTCGAATTGGCCGGGTGCAACCTCGTTATGACGAGTCTTGGCCGGAATGCCGAGCTTGAAGAGTTCGCGCTCGCTTTCGAGCATGAAAGCGAGCACGCGCTCAGGAATCGCGCCGAAATAATGATCCTCGAATTCCTGACCTTTGGGCGGCGGCGCGCCGAACAGTGTACGTCCGGTGCCGAGCAAATCGGGACGGGAAAAAAAGAAGTGACGATCGATCAGGAAATACTCCTGCTCCGCGCCCGCGTATGAAACCACCGTAGCGGGATCGTTATGGCCGAACAGCTTCAGGATCCGCTGCGCCTGCTTGTTCAGCACCTGCAGCGAGCGCAGCAGCGGGGTTTTCTTATCGAGCGCCTCGCCGGTCCATGAGACGAATGCGGTGGGAATGCAGAGTGTGGTGCCGTTCGGATTTTCCAGGATGTACGCCGGGCTGGTTACGTCCCAAGCAGTGTATCCGCGCGCTTCGAAAGTTGCGCGAATCCCGCCATTGGGGAAACTGGAGGCGTCGGGCTCGCCCTGGATCAAAGTTTTGCCGGAAAATTCCGCCATCGCACCGCCGTCACCATCGGGCGAGAGAAAGCTGTCGTGCTTTTCAGCCGTGAAGCCAGTCAGCGGATAAAAGACATGCGCGTAATGGGTGGCGCCTTTTTCGATCGCCCAGTCTTTCATCGTGGCCGCGACGGTATCGGCGATCGAGGCGTCGAGCATTGAGCCGGTCTCGATTGTGCGGATCATGGATTTATAGACTGGCTTGGGCAGCCGCGCTCTCATTACGGCCTTGCTGAAGACATTTGCGCCAAAAAACTCGGTGGCTGATTGCTTCGAGAAAGAAAGAGGTTCCGAAATTGGCCGATAGGTGGTAACGGCCTCAATCGCCTCAAGACGAGCCGCGCTTCCGCTCAAATGAGTGTCCTCCTTGCTCGCGCCGAGCGGGACGTAGCGCCGCTTGCGCAACAGTGCGAAACGCGGAGAGCAAGGAGCGCGCCGCGCTCCATTCGGCATAGCTTCTCAATGTTCACGCAGATACGGCTATCTTTACAGCTTGGCGGGCTGCCTTGAATGTGGGCAGCTTGCGCAGTTATTGGGCGATAGCAAGACGCACGAATCCAGAGATCGACAATGGAAGTATTGTGACGTCCTGGAACGTCATTGCGATCGCGCTTGAGAAGGAATCGGCGGCTTAGCGCTTGGCAGCTTGCAGGCCGCCCTGTCTAAGGCTTAGCCATTGAGCGCCAGCCAACGTCGAAAGACTGGTTAGCACGAGCGCCGGCAGGATATGCCATACGAGCAAATGCGCGGGATCGTCGAGCGGGCACGTGATACGCATTGCCACCGCGGAGAAGCATACTGCACCCGCTCCGATTAAGATTCCGGAGAGCGCACCGCGCATCGGTGCAGCCCGACGGCACAGCCACCACAATATCATGCCATGGGATCGACATCCACAATACCGTCCCGATTGCGCAATTCACGCCGATCGCGGCGAAGCGGCCTAGCGTGACTGATGATGCCGGCGGATTGGCCACCGCCATCGCGACGATCGCGCCGACCACCGCCACGAGCGCCACGCACACGATAGCCCCTCGTCGCGTTCGTCCCGGAATCGCCGAGCGCAAGCCCAGCATCGCGAACATCACGGCCGCAGCGAGGAAAAGCAACAACTCGCTGAGGTAAGCCGGATGAATGAGCCGAGCCGGGTAGTTGCGCGCGGCGTGGGATATTATCCAGAGCAGCAGGACGGTATCGAGCAGCAGCCAGAGTATCAAGCGGCTCCGGACCGAGTAGAGCCGTCGCACCGGGACGGTTTCGCTCTTCAGGCGTTCGACCAGAGTGCGATGCGTCGCCTGATGATCTATTTCCAGCGGCTCGCTCATCTACTCGCCAATCAATCGCTTCAAAGTTTTATACGCGCGATGCGCCCTGACCTTTAGTGCGCCGACCGATACTCCGGCTCGTGCGGCTGCCGCGTCCAGCGATAAACCGTCCAGCTTGAGCATCGTGAAGGCTTGTTGCTGGTCTGGCGGGAGCTGAGACATCGCCTTTGCCAGTTCCGGCGTCGCATCACGCGAGGGCTCCGCTGGTTGTTCAGGCGGCTGCGCGACGAGTTCCTCCCATTTTGCGCGGGACCATCGACGGCGCGTGAAATCGACCGCGATATTTCGCGCAATCGCGAATAGCCACGGCTCGAACGGGCGCGCTGGTTCGTAAGTATGGCGAGCGGCGAATACGGCCAAGACGATCTCTTGATAGGCATCTTCCACTTCACCCGCGTCCGCGATTCGCCGCCGCAGGAAAAAGGTCAGTACCGGTCCTATGTCATCGAGCAGGGCGCCGCAGGCCTCGGGGTCGCCCTTTTGCCATCGTTCCATCAGTTGAGATCGCCGTCGGCTCCGCGCAGCGAGTTGAGTAAGGTCCGCTTCGTCCATTCTTCGGAGCCGGTCAGAAGTTACAGGAAATCTCTCGAATGTAAGCCAGCATAACCGCCTTAGGTTATTTACGACAGGTCGCGGGAGATCGTCTCGGTAACTTTTGATGGGTCAATTACGAAGTAAAGTATGGAGGAATGACCAGCGTCATGAAGCATTATCGCCGGAAACCTATCACGGCTACATCCTGACCATTGCTGTGATCGATCCTCACGGGAAATTGCTCTACGATCGATCCGGTGAAACCGCGTCGCAGCGGGGCGACACGACTAATCTTCAACGTCTGCTCGACGCGACGAAGTAGCTGGCAAAGAGAGATTCGTTTGGTGAGCAAACTCGCAACATTCGGTAAACCTATTCCGGGCATCGATATCACACCTGAGAAGCTGTATCTGCGCCGGCGCGAGTTCATCCGCAATTCGATGCTGTTTACAGCGGCCAGCGGCGGTATTGGCGCAACACTACTCTGGCTAATGGGCGGGCTGCGCGGCCAGAATCAATCGCAGCCGACGACCGGCAGTCCGCCGTCGGCCGGCGGTCCATCGCAAGCGGGTGCTCCGGCAGCGGCGTCGAATCAACTCGTGATTACGAAACGAGTCGATGACGCCGGAGGCGAGCCGGAGACCTCGTATCAGGACATCACGACCTACAACAATTTCTACGAGTTTGGCACCGACAAAGGTGATCCTTCGGAGAACGCCGGCACGCTAAGACCGCGCCCGTGGACGCTCGCGATCGAGGGCGAAGTGACGCATCCGCAGGTGTTCGAGATCGACCAACTGATCGGATCGTCCACGCTCGAAGAGCGGATTTACCGGATGCGCTGTGTCGAGGCGTGGTCGATGGTGATCCCGTGGGTCGGCTTTCCGTTGGGCGACTTGCTGAAACGCTCCGGCCTTACGTCACGAGCCAAATACGTCGCGTTCACGACCTTGCTCGATCCCAAGCAGATGCCGGGACAGCGCGACGACGTGCTCAAATGGCCTTATGTCGAAGGATTGCGGATCGACGAGGCGATGCATCCGCTGACGATTCTCGCGGTCGGCCTGTATGGGCGCGTGTTGCCGAATCAGGACGGCGCTCCGATCCGGTTGGTGGTACCGTGGAAGTACGGCTTCAAGGGCATCAAGTCGATCGTCAAGATTCGGCTGGTCGAGCAGATGCCGCCGACTACTTGGAATATCGCGGCGCCCGACGAATACGGTTTCTATGCGAATGTGAATCCGGCGGTGGACCATCCACGCTGGAGTCAGGCGACTGAGCGGCGCATCGGGGATTTTTCACGACGTCCGACGCTTCCATTCAATGGATATGGGGAGCAGGTCGCGGGATTGTACTCCGGGATGGACCTGCGGAAATTTTTCTAGGGACGCTCTGCATAATGAGTTTTGTCAGGCGCTTCGCGGAGGTCCCTCGATACGGCTCACGTTGCTCGCCGGCTCGGGATGACAAATCATGTTTGTGCAGAGATTCTGCAAGCATGCAGAACGGTTGAGAAAAACGTGGCAGGTACACGAAATATAGCGACGCCGTGGCTCAAGCCTGCATTGCTGACCGGTGCTTTCGTGCCATTAGCCGCGATCCTAATTAGGGCGTGGCGCGGCGACCTGAGCGCCGATCCAGTTGCTCAGGCCCTCAATCAGTTAGGACTGCTCGCGCTCATTTTTCTGATCGCGGCGCTCGGATGCACGCCGTTGCGCAGTTTGTTCGGCTGGACCTGGCCATTGCGTATCCGCCGGACGCTCGGCGTGCTCGCGTTCACTTATGCCGCGATGCACGTGATTACCTACACGGTGATTGATCAGGGCTTTGACTGGCATGCGATCTGGGCCGACATCATCAAGCGCAAATTCATCTTCGCAGGCTTTCTCACCTTCGTCCTGCTGATTCCGCTGGCGTTGACCTCGACTAATGCGTCGGTTCGGCGGCTCGGCTATCCGCGATGGAAAAAGCTGCATCGACTGGCCTACATCGCACCGATTATCGCCGTGATCCATTTCGTGTGGCGCGTCAAACGCGACGTCCGCGAACCGGTGATATACGGGCTTGTGCTCGCGACCCTTCTGCTTATCCGCGTCTTCTATGCAGCACGCGTCCGATGGTCGCATCCGGTCGAAAATCCTATGCCGGTTGATGCAGCATCGCGCCGTGCAGGTGGTGGCTTCTGACGGCAAACGCCAGCATCACGAGAGTCCATCCGCGCAGCAGCAGCTCGATTCCAATCGCGAGGCCGATAAACCATAGCCCCGATATCGGCCAGTGTATCCATAGCAGCACACCGAGCAGGATCGAGACGACTCCATTGAGAATCGGCCAGAACTTGTGCGGGATATTCGAGCTAATCGCGTTGATCAAGCGCATCACTCCGGTAATGAAGAAAAAGGCAGCCAGTACCAGTGTCAAGCTCAAAGCGCCGAGACCGGGATTGGCGATCAGTAAAAACCCGATGACCAGATCGAGGATCACGTTGATGATGCTCCAGAAGGAGCGCACCTCGGTATGACGAATCAGATGGACGGCGTGCACGATTGCGCTGGCGATCAGCAGCCATCCGAGGAGAAAGACCGACACAAAGGTCACGGCGATGGTATCGCCGAGCGCGATCAAGCCCAGAATGATCAATAGAATGCCGAGCGCAAGCATCCAACCCCATCTGAGGTGCAGGGTTCCGAACGATCCAAATGAGGTTCCCAGACTCGCCATGATGTTAACCTCTGTGTCGATGCGACTACACTCCTTTAGCATAGACTACGGGTGCAGATCGCTCAGTCAAAGATTAATCGATAGAACTTAGCCGAGCCTTAATCAAGGTTTCGATTGCGACGGCGCCGTACTCAGGCCAAGCAGAGTCGCGACATTCTGGTGCACCAATCTATGCCACTCGGGATTGGCGAGGAGCGCCGGAAACAAGGCATCGATATGCGCGAGACCAGCGAGTATTACGATCAGGAGCCGAACCGAAAGATCGGGATTCGGAATACCCTTGACAGTTCCATCGCGCAGGCCAGTCTCGATTCGGGTGCGCGTGTCATTCGCCATCCGATCGCTGAACTCGCGAAACAGGCGCGCGACTCTGGGATTACGGCCTGCCGCCGCGTGCAATTCGCTGACCAGCCGTCGCAGGCGGCGCGATGACGGGTGCATGTAAAGCGCGACCATCTCCGGCAATAGCTCGGCGCGTCCGCTGTCGCCGCGCATATGCCGCGCGATTGGCAGCGAGGTCAGCGCGTGACGGACGACATCGAGCAGCAGGTCGCCCTTCGCGTTGAAATGACGATAGAGCGCGCCGACAGTAAGTCCCGCGCGCTGGGCGATTTCGTCCACCGGCGTCGCGTCGAAACCTTTGAGCGCGAAGAGCTCGCTGGCGGCGTCGAGAATCCGATCACGGGTCGGTTTGCCGTTGGCCAGATCGCGCTTGCGTGGACGTCCAATACGGCGTGGGGCGGAGGGCTGGGCTGGTGAAGATTTCACGGGAGTCTCTGATGATTAATACAGAACTACTAGCGCGGCCGCGCACGGTCAATTGAATTGCGCAGCTTGACAAAGAAAGTAAGCGCTTACTATCCTAATGCAAACGCCCCGGAGGTTTAGCCCGATGGACCAGCAGTTCGCCGACAGCATTCGTTCCCGACTCATCGCAGAAAAAACGCGCACGTCCTATCCGGAAGGATTTCCGGCGCTGCCGCCGATTCCCTGCCGCGCGGTATTGCGATCCGGAATTCTTCAAGCTGGAACGCGAATACGTCTTTGGTAAGAGCTGGCTGATGGTCGCACACGTTGATGAACTGCCGGAAGCCGGCGATGTGATGTTACTAGAGCAGTTCCCCGCGCCGATTATCCTGGTGCGCGGCGAAGATCAGCGGATTCGCGCCTTCTACAACAGCTGTCGCCATCGTGGTGCGCCGCTGGTCCGCGAGCCGCGCGCCAAGGTCAAAACGCGGCTGGTCTGCCAATACCATAGCTGGTCGTATGATTTGGCCGGCGCGCTCAAGGGCGTTCCCGACGGACACGACTTCGGCAATCTGAACCGAAACTGTCTTGGCCTGCGCGCGATTAATTGCGACGTTTGGGCCGGCATGGTCTTTATCAACTTCGATGCGAATGCTGAGTCGTTGCGCGAGTTTCTCGCGCCAATCATGCGTACGATCGATGAGGAGATTGGCGACGGCGCAATCGGCGCGCAGTCTCATTTTATGCATAAGAGCGCCGCTCATATACGCGGCAACTGGAAGCTTAGCGACCGACGCGAATATCGAGACCTATCACGTCAACACGGTCCATCGCGCGTCGCTTTCCTCAACGCAGGATCAGAAGAAAACGACGATCTGGCTGCTCGACAAGGGACATTCGCGGATGTTTATCGGCCATCACGGAGAGGTCCGACGCAATCCACTGGTGCCCCGCTTCGCCAAGGTCAACCCGGTGCTCGGTGAAGGACAGTACGCTTATCTGATCTATCCCAATACCGTGCTGGCGATTTCCCCGACGGTGATCTTTACGACGCAAGCATGGCCGACTGCGCCGGGTGAAATGCGCTATGACGCCTATTACATGATGGCCGCGCCGAAGGATGAAGTTAATGGCGTGCCATATGAACGGATCATCGCGGCCACCGAGCGCATCCTGCAAGAGGACCTAGGCAATTTGTCGTTCATGCAGGCGTCATTCGAAGCGGGCGCCATCGAGAGTATCCCGCTGAGCTATCAGGAGCGGCGGATTTACTATCTCAACGAGACGATCGACCGCAGTATCGGTGATGAATTGATACCGCCGCGGTTGCGCGTCCCAGCGATGCTCGAAAGCTTCATCGAGCAGTAGCGACGCGCTTGCAGGGTCACTTCGATTGTGCGACGCAACACTGATACGCCTGCGGCGTTTCAGTGCGCTGCAACCTCGGAGGGACTGCCATGAAATCCGCGCTCTGCGAAATGCTCGGGATCGATTTTCCTCTCGTCGCCTTCAGTCATTGCCGTAATGTCGTCGCCGCAGTCAGCCGTGCGGGCGGTTTCGGCGTCCTCGGCGCGACTGCGTTCTCGCCCCCCGAACTCGATCTCGAACTCAAGTGGATCGACGATAATATTAGTGGCAAGCCCTATGGGGTGGACGTGCTGATTCCAGAGAATATCGCGACTAAGGGTGAAAAAGAGCTTACGGCCGGTCGCTCAAGGAACGCGTCCCGCAACGCCATCGCGATTTCGTGCGCGAATTGCTGCTCAAATACGATGTAGAACCGCCGCCGTCGCGCGGCGAGGACAATCGTGAGCGGCCGGTGCGCGTCAATTTGCAGGAAGACTCAGTGCTAAAGTTACTGGAAGTGTCGTTCCGTCATCCGATCAAGCTGATCGCTAATGCTCTTGGCGTGCCGCCACAATCGATGCTGGAGATGGGACGCACGCATGGTGTTCCGGTCGCTGCGCTCATCGGGGCAAAGGAACATGCAGTTCGGCAAGTAAAGGCGGGCGTGGACATCATTATCGCGGAAGGGTGGGAGGCCGGCGGCCATTGCAGCGAGGTTTCGACGCTGGTGCTGATTCCCGAGGTGCTGCGTGCGATCAAGCCGATTCGCGAGGTGCCGGTGTTGGCGGCGGGCGGAATCGCGACCGGCCGCCAGATGGCGGCGTGCATGGCGCTCGGTGCGGCGGGCGCATGGACCGGCTCGGTGTGGCTGACGACCGCCGAGTCAGACCTCTCCGAGATCTTGCGCGACAAGATGCTCGCGGCGACCTCGCGCGATACGGTGCGCTCGAAATGCCGGACCGGCAAATACTCGCGTCAGCTCCGCTCCGCTTGGACCGAAGCTTGGGAAGGACCCGATAGTCCGGGTCCGTTGCCGATGCCTTTCCAGACGATCCTAAGCGAGCCGGCGCTGCGCGCCGCTCATCATGCAGCCGAACGGGGCAATCAAAAGGCCCGCGAATTAGTTACCTACTGGGTAGGCCAATGTGTAGGGTTGATGGACAGTGTCAAGTCGAGCCGCACGGTAGTCGAGGAGTTTATGAACGAGTACGCCGAAGCAGTCGAAGCAATGCAAGCCGTCGTCGAGATCTGACGATTTAAGCTAATGCCAAGAAAAAATCGGCGGCGGGAACAACTCCCACCGCCGTTTCTTATCGTGCCTGTCTTAAAGGAGAATCCGCGTACTTAGTGTGTTTTCCCGTACTGGTTCTCATGTTTCATGAATTTGTACGGATGCGACCGCCACTCCTGCCGGGCATACGGATGAGTCTGCAGGTACTCGTGCAGCCCGGGATGACTCGCCATGAACTGCGGATTATCAACCAGCTTCGGATTCTGGTTTAGCTGTTGCTGCAGTTGCGGATTCTGATCGAAATAACTGTCAGTGTTCGATAGCGGATGCGCGCCGTAGTAAGAACCATGATGCCATCCGTTTAATTGATCCTCGCGGCTCATGAAACGGCGTGGATGCTCTTTGAGATCCTGCCGAATCCCGGGATGGTTTGCCAGGTATTGCTGTAGCTCCGGATGGCTATTCATATACTGAGCATTGTCGATCAGCCCCGGATTAGCAGCTAATTGTTGCGCCACATCGGGATGCGAGCGCAGATAGCCATTGTCGAAATTCGTAGCCACTCCACCGTTATTGCCATAGTAGCCGCCGCCATTCCCATAACCCGGTACGTAGCCATTGCCGTTCCATCCGGATGGATTGTATCGGCCGTGCCAGTTGTTGAGCTGGTCTTCACGACTCATGAACTGATTCGGATGTTCCTTCAGTTGCGTCTTTACTTCCGGATGATTTTCAAAATATTCCCGAAGGCCAGGATGCTGGGACATGAATTGCTGGTTGTCCACCAGCGATGGATTACCTGCCAGTTGTTGTGCTACCTCAGGGTGTCCGCTTAAGTAGCTATTGTCGAAGCGCGTCACTGGATTGCTTTGCGCCATCGCGGACGCGCCGAGCGCTCCCACCAGAATTGATGCTGCGATGCCGGTCAGCGCGCGCTTAACTGCTTTTTCCCGCTTTAGTTTCATACTAGTCGTAGCTCCTTTTCCCGGCTGCTCCACTTAGCCGTTCATGTAACTTAGACGCCGCGTGATTGACTTTCGTTTACAACCGGCGAAATAGAACTTTAGAACTACTCACTCACCCGGGCGAGGCGGAATCGCCTCGAAATTTCCTGGATCTGAAATCAGTGCATCGCGCACGTCAGGATGTTGCTGATAAAACGTAGCCAAGGCAGGATGCTTTCGCAGGAAAATTGGATCATCAACGACCCCTGGCCGATATTCGATAGCCTTAGCTATGTCAGGGTGTGCCGAAGCAAATTCCTTCCAAGCCTGGAACTTGGCATTATCGCTCTCATTGGCACCCGCCGGGGCAAACACGATAGTCGCATTCCCGTGATTTACTGTAGTGCTGTCGCCATGAACGATCGGCGGTGGATTTGCATGGCTGACCGTTGCTAAAGATGTAGCTGATGACGAAACGGAATTGGAGGCATTAGTAGAACTTTGCGCATCAACGATGCCTCCAATTCCGATGCAGACCACAGCAAGTACTCCAACATACATTCCTATTGTGGTCATTCTCGTTCTCTACTTAACAGCTAAAGATTAGAGTCTAACTATGGGGTAGTGGTTGTAGTTGTAGTAGACTCCGGTGTTCCGCCATTATCCCAAGTCGTAGTAGTTCGCTTTTGCTCGCCATTATCGGTCGCGGTCGTGGTTTGTTTCTGGACCACAGCGCCATTGCCCCAATTAGTAGTCGTGGATTTGCTGGTCGATTCAGGCGCCGGTGGCGGCGGTGGCTGCTGTACGACTACTGCCGGAGGCGGCACTTGCACTATCGGCGCGGGACTAGTTGTTTCCTTATCAGTTGAGATGCAGCCGCCGAGGAATCCAGCAAAGCTGCCCGCCAAAATAATTAAGCCAAGATTTTTTGCGATACGCATTTTCCACCTCGTCAATTCGCCAAATCGATCGATCGCGCATCTACGATCAATGAAATGAGCAAGTCTTTTGCCAGCCCTGACAGGCAATTTGCCTAATGAAACATTAAGTTCATTAGGCATAATGCCTGCTTGTGACTCTGAAAAGTTGCCCTATCGAAGAAGTCTGATTCCGGAATCACCGGCTGTACAGAAAATCTTTACAAACGTTCAGTAAACGAAATCGGGTATCACTTCGTCCAAAGCGTCGAATAGGTAGAATCGGTCCACTCGGCAATGGGCTCAGCGGCTCGTATATAGAGGATCCTGCGATAATCCCCAGCCGAAGGCATCGAGTGATCGGACCGATTGAAGTGGAGCTTACCGACGAGGAGTTGTGCCGGAGAATCGCAGCGGGCGATGCTACGGCTTTTGAACAATTGGTCGAGCGCTATCAAACGCGAGCTTTCAGGATGGCAACTTCAATTCTGGCCAACGACGCGGACGGGCGAGATGTCTCACAGGAGGCTTTTCTCCGGCTCTACGAGTCCGCGCACCGATTTGATGGCCGCTCGCGCTTT
Organism: uncultured Pseudomonadota bacterium; assembly: GCA_963831065.1. Taxonomy (GTDB): domain Bacteria; phylum Desulfobacterota; class Binatia; order Binatales; family Binataceae; genus JAJPHI01. The sequence goes on along the minus strand of CAWHOQ010000018.1, from coordinate 95,991 downwards.
TCGACGTGGTTTTATCGAATTTTGGTTAATCTTTGCATCGATCATCAGCGCCGTAATCGGTGGTGGAAAAAGGTCATTCCGCTGACGCCTTCCGAGCGCGACTCTGATGAACCGGTGCTTGATCCGCCGTCCGATGCTCCCGGGCCGGAAAGCCTCGCGATTGGCGCTCAGAATGCCGTCCGGTTGCGTGAAGCACTCAAGCAGCTATCGCCGAGCCAGCGCGCCGCAGTGATGATGCAAATTCAGGACGACCTTTCGAGCCGTGAAATTGCCTCCGTGCTTAAATGTTCCGAGACCACCGCCAGAGTCCATCTCCATCGCGGAGTTTCGCGGCTCACGAAAGCGATGAAGGAAGGCTGAGCCATGCCGGTCAGACATCCCCATCGAGACTTGATCGCTTACCTGCGGGGCGAGCTTGACGCCCGCGAGCAAGTCCTCGGTCGAGACCCATCTGGCGCGATGTGCTGAATGCCGCACAGAAATTGTCGCGCTTAGACAAGGACTTGAACTGATTGCGCAGGGCATCGATGAGCTTCCGACTCCGGACTGGAACGATTATCGCGCCGAATTGCGACGCAAGCTCATCGCTCGACGGAATCCGCGAGTCCATTGGTGGCAACTGAATCTGCTCTGGGGATCGCTTGCAGTGGCGGGAATTGCTGCACTGTTGCTCGTCTCTTTCACCACGATGCATCGAGGCGGCAATGGACCATCATCAGTGGGCTCGTCACCCATAATGGATCAACTGGCGATGGAAGACGTGATGAGCCACACCGATGTCGGATTACTGCGCGATTATCCGGTGGTCGAACGGTTGGACATGCTCGAGAATTATGACGTAATCGAGCATCTGGATGAGTTGAGTCCGGCTCCGCCCCAAACCAATGCGACGACGCATCAGTTGTAGGATGATCCTGGTTATTACGACTTCGATGGCATTATTTCTGACCGGAGTAAGGTCTTTGCGCGCGCAAGATAAGCCGCCGGATTTGCAAATGCTGCTGAACCTCGATCTATTCGGTGCGCGTCCGCCGCGCGATGCTCCCGACAACTCGGGCGGCGATGCGCCGGCCTCGATGCTCGATCAGATTCGCGCGCTGGATGCGATGGGCTATCTCGGCCCGGCTGGAAGAGATTCCCTCCCGCCAGAAGCGCCCTTGCTCGCAGAGAGATGTTCCGGCTGGCGATCGCTCAGGCGAGTACGGGACGCCGCAGCTATGAGCGTGAAGCGTCTATGCGGGATCCTATTTGTGGTGCTCGTCCTGACTGTCGCAGCGCAGTCAGTTCACGCGCAGATGAACCCGAATGATCCCGCAGGTAATCCTGCGTTTCAGGAACTTATTCGACAGCATCCAGCCCAATGGAACAGTCTGACGCCGGAGCAGCGTCAGCGGGTGTTTAACAATTTTCAGCGATGGCGGCAGATGAGTCCGCAGCAACGCAGCTTTGCCCAGCACAATTATTCTGAATTCCGCAGCTTGCCGCCGGACGAACGTCAGCACGTGCTCGATGGGATGCGCCATTGGCGCGAGCTTCCGCCGGAGCGTCGCGAGCAGATGGATAATGCGTATGCGCGATTCAAGAGCTTCCCGCCTGAACGACAGGATCAGATCATGCGCCGTTATCAGCGATTTCAGACCCTGCCGCCAGAGCAGCGCGAACGCATGCTCAATAATTATCATCGATGGCAAAGCATGACGCCGCAGCAGCGTCAGGATGTGCGCTCGCGATTCGGAGCGAAGTTCTTTCGCGAGCCGCATGAAAAACCGCATCATCCCGGTCTTAATGGTCCGCCTTAGCTATTCCGACGAGCGGAAACCGACGTTATCCATGCCGTCAATACGTGAAATGATCCCCGCGAACTGCGCCGGGATAACCGGGTCTTCCTTGGGCGCGTAAAGCTCGAACTCAGGCTCCATGATATGTACCTGAAACGCCTTATCGATTTGCGCCACCGTACCGGAAAACCGGATGTAATCTTCGTTCGTGCCGTAACTCTGGTCAGTGACGGTGAAACCCTGCGACCGCACCCAGTTCAATACTGCCGCGAAATCAGCCTTTGATTCCCCAAAGCGCGCATGCATCTCTTCGGGGGTCATCCATTGTTGATAGCGCTTGGAATGCGGATCATTGATTTCGTTCATCAGACGGTCGAACTCCGCCTGATTGTGCATCGCGAATTCCAGCTCCATCTGCATGACATGGTCGCGCGGAGCTTCCTTGGCTTTCGCCATACTTACGCCGCCGGGACGGGTTTGTAATCGCACGACGGGCGCTGCCGGGCTCGCTTGATTGTGGCTCGCGATGTCAGCACATGCGCCTGCGGCAAGCGCAAGGAGAATCAGGATGAGTGATTGAATGATCGAGGTTGCGCGGCAAGACCGTCGCAGCTTTGATTCGGCTATCAGCTCACGACTGGCCGACCCTAACCTCTTCGTATGTCTTCTCGACATGCTTCTTCGCGCGGGCCCCAAAGGCGCTACCTGCAGGGATGCCCGCAGCGAGCCAATCCTAAATCAGCGATGTTCGGAACGGAACTGGCGTTAAGTCTCTCGCAACTTACGAAAACACTCGCTCATATAATTTTGGCAGGTGAGCGTTCCAGCGTTCTCGAGTGATTTCCACCGCGGGGCGGCCTTCCATTTCCCACGGCAGATGCTTCGCATTAAGTCCGATGAAATGTGCGCCGCAGCTGCCGAGGTTCGGAATATGCGGTGGAAAGGGCGAGCAAATAGTCACTTCGTCGACCGTGACGATCGCCGGATTGAAACGCGTCAGCGTCGCGGTTTGGAGGCCCTGCTCGTCGAGTTCGGATTTCAGCAGCACGGGATGCTTGTGCAGGATCCTCAGGAAAGCCTCGGCAAGATCGAATCGAGGTGGCAGGCCGCGGATCCCTGAATTGCGCGGCTGCGCCCCGCATAATGAATCAAATTGGCCGAAACACGGGACAACATCTTCAGCGAATACAAATCCATCAGCTCTTTTGACCCACTGTTCCACTGCATCAGGCATACGCCAAATAATGCAATCATTGTCGAGCGATAACTCGAGAGCATTCTGATCAAGGCGCAGCGGCGCGAATTTCCATCCGACGCCTTCCGCCATCTGTGGATCAAAATACGGCCGCAGCCATTCAGGAAATTCGCGGGTCACATCGCGCCAGATTACTGAGTCTGGCGCCTCGCCGGTCAGTGCTCGCGCTCGTTCGAGAGGGATCGTGTTTACGCAGACTACATATTTTGCCTGTGCCCCGAACAACTTCATTGCGCCATAAATCGAAAGCCGCAACGCCGCGAAGCCATATTCGCTGACATCACCGATCGTCCATCTGATTATTAGCTGAGGCATAAGCATTATCCGGCAGAACTATTTACTATGAGCGCGAAAGCCGACCGACTCTAAGCGTTGGAGAAATCGCCAGATAAGCTGACCTCCTTCGCCCTCAAATTGCGATAAATTGTGCGGCGATAAGTGAGCCGATCCGTAGCTCCCCAAGCGTATTTGTAAGATTCGTCCCCGCGAAGAAAATCAAACTCGGAAGCGCCCTCCTGCGCCGCACGTTCAATCGCATCACCGACGATCACTGTTCCAACATTGAGGTGCTTGAATTCCGGAGAAAAGCCGCCCAGGTAATACATCGTCTTCCGGGCATGATAGAAACCATAAAACGCCGCTGCCGCATGCCCATCGAGCGTTAATAAGTAGAGTCGCAGGCTCCCGTCTTCGAGGAACTGACTCGCGACCTCACGATGGAACTGAGTTATTGCCGAATCGTTCAGCACACCCGATTCCGCCCGCAGCGACCATCGCTCACGATGAAGTCGTAATAATGCATCGAAAAAAGTAGGAAAGCTCTGGCGTTCGGCTGCCTCGATCTTGAATTTGGCAGTGCGTTCGAGCCGCCGGCGATAATAGGCGAGCTTGCGCATAGTCTCAGTATTGCGTAACCCGGCAGTTCGAGCAGGAAAGTGAATTGTTAAAACCGGACAGACATCCTGAGGAACCACGACGCTATCGAATCGCGATTGTGCGCTAAGTACCGGTGAATCTGCGGGAAGCGATTCCAGTGTCAGCACGTCCACATGCGTCGAGGCAAACATTGCATCGAGCATCGCGCCAGCGATCTCCGAGCACTGAGTATCGGCCAGAACGAAGTCCAGATAATCGGATATCCCACAGCCAATAAAGCGCCCCTCGATGAAACCGTCACCCGCTACTGAGTCAATGCAAAGTGGTGCAATTCCAACCAGATTTCCATTCCTGCGGGCCGTAAGCACCCATAGTTCACGGTTTTCGGCAAAGTGCTTCCACCATGCGAAAAGCCACTGCGGCGACTGAAACACCGTCGCGCGATGAGAAGCTCGCCACAGTTCCAGCCATTCGTCCCGAACTCGCATCAACGCCGGTAAAGTCCGAAATTCTTCGATTTGAACCGGCTCATTCATCACCGATACTCATGCCGCCCGTTCAGAATCTTTTAAGGTTGGCCGGCGCTGCGCGGATAATACCTGTTCATAGAGCGCCCTGTATTCAGCAGTCATGCGGGTCGATGAAAAGCGCCGTACTGCTTCCTGACGGCAATAATCACGATCAATAGACTCGATGTGATTAATAGCGGCGGCCATCTGCGCGACGTCCTCGACAATAAATCCGGTTTTGCGATGTGTGACTATTTCGGGAAGTGCGCCCGACGCAAAAGCGATCACCGGGGTACCGCAAGCCAGCGCTTCCATCGCCACGAGGGAGCTGGTTTCCGGTGCAATGCTCGGAATCAACAGCGCGCGAGCGGTGGAGAGAAGTTGATACTTTGACTCATAGGTAAGCGGACCGGCAAACCGCCGTTTGCTATCGAGTCGGGGTGCAATTTCGTTGTCAAAGTATTTTCGATGAGCTTCGTACGGGAAGACCGCGCCGCCCAGAATTAGCTCGGAGTTGGCGCGAATTGCCGCCTCAATAGCGAGATGAAAGCCTTTCTCAGGGCAAATCCGTCCGAACGCCAGCAAAAATTTGCCGCGTATTTGTGACGGTGCGCACGTTTCGAGATTAATCCCATTCTCAATCGTGCGGGTTACTAACGATGGGTGCGGAAATCGGCGCGCCTGAGAATGGGAAACAGCGACGCGAACTGTCCGGCTACCACCGTCGCTCCAGGCTACCGGAGAATACCACTCAGGCGGCAAATGGATAGTAACTACTAATGGTAGGTCGAGCGACGGAATATAGCGATCAAAATCGAAGCCGTGTGCATGCACGAGATCGATCGGCTGCTCACGGATTGTTCTGACAATCACGTCTTGAATCGCCTTATAGGCTGATGGCGATTGCAAGTGAGCAAACACCGGTAATTCTATCAGTATGTCCTGAACCTGCGAGCCAGTCTGTCCGACAACTATGGATTTCCATCCAGCAGAGGCCAGCGCCTGATCGAGCATCGTAAGGACCTGCTCAGCCCCGCCGACCGAATCCGGTCCGACCGGCGCAAAAGGATATGCAACACTTAGTACAGTAGGCACTAGAAACTGCCGACGAGCTTCAGACATGCCATTGATTCTGCGGCGAGCGCTTGCCATTGGGAACTTGAGATACCCCATGCATGCTCGTCATAGCAGAGCGCACCGTGATGCGGCGCGTTACAAAAGTCGTAACACGGGGCAATCCGGAATCGCTCGATTGAAATAGGAAATGCAGCAAGCATGGATTGCTGCGTCGCATAGTATGAAAGCATTTTATGCTTCAGGGATCGCTCCGCAGCGGAAAGAGTGATCGTCCGTTCAAGGCTGCCGGACTGCAAGAAATTGTAAGTCTCGAAGCATCCATCACGGAAGTGATAAGAGGTGAACTCAAGTAAGGCCGTTCGAGCATGATCAGGATCGATCAGCTGGAGGGCCGCATGAACCGCGAATGCAGTTGCGTCGTGGTCGGGATGACCCCCTTCATAGGGATGGGTCACCACGATATCCGGCTCAAGCTCCTCGATCACTGCGGCGACGCGTTCGGTAATCAAACGCAATTGATAGGAACTTTCCTGGTCCGCAATCCCGAGACATCTAACGCGGGTTAGGGGAATCCCGGCGAGGCTTAACGCATTAATCGCCTCGGTACGTCGCGCCTCAGCATATTCAAGTCGCGTCTTATACCCCGCGGCGCGCGCATCCTGCCCATTCAGAGGCGCTCCATCAGTTATATGCATCACATTACAATTATTTAGCCGCCAAAATTGCGCGCCCATCCCGATCGTTTCATCATCCGGATGAGCGGCAATCGCTAGCACGGCCGGTGCATCTGCGGCTTGCCGGCGTACCGTGCAGAATCTGTCTAACGAAGAGTAATCGGAGGACATTCCGCTTATTTGATTCCGAAGCAGCATGAATATGATGATATCGTTCTTTGAGTGAGAATCGATGAAGAAAAGCTATCAGGTTGAAATGATACTTTTCGCATCTTTCACTTGTTTGAGGGATCATAATGGCTCAGTGGTTCGAGGATGAGTTTTTTTGGAGCGCGTGGGAGCCTTACTTATTTTCCGCCAGCCGCATGGCTGACGCATCACTGGAGACCGAGCGCACACTGAAACTGTTGCAAGTTCAGGGAGGCGCGAAAATTCTCGACGTGTGCTGCGGGATCGGGCGACATGCGTTTGAACTGGCTCGGCGCGGTTACCTCGTCACCGGAGTCGATCGCACGCGCAACTACATCGAGCGAGCGCGGGAACTAGCACGAAGTGAAAACCTGACAATTGAGTTCGTTCAAGCTGATGTCCGTTCACTGAAAGGCGACGAAATGTTCGATGGTGCGATCGATATGTTCACCTCATTCGGCTACTTCGATAAGGACGATGATGATATCAAGGTGGCGGCAAACGTCTGTCGCGCGCTGCGGCCGGGTGGGAAATTCGTAATCGACTTGGAAGGCCGCGAGTTGATCGCGCGTGATTTCCGCAAGCGAGAATGGTTTCGTCATGATGACGGCACCTTGGGCCTGCAGGAGAAAACGGTCTGGGACGGCTGGGAACGGCTGAATACTAAGTGGATACTCATTCGCGACGGACGAGTCGTTCGGGAAAGTGACGTTTCCAGCCGAATCTATTCCGGATCAGAAATGCGTCGCCTCTTAATGAAGGCTGGATTCGCATCAGTCGAACTGTACGGCAATCTTGAAGGCGCGCCCTACGATGAAAATGCTGCCCGATTAATCAGCGTGGCGACCCGGTGAACCGGCAATCGATACTTGCAGCAGTACACGTTAATCCATACGTTGTTCTTGTAATGTCAGATCAAATTCAAATGGACGCTCCACTGCAGATATCCCGGCTTAAAGGGCGGCAATTGTTCATCGAAATAATTAATGGAATCGCGATTACGGCAGGAATGGCTTTGCTGTGGGCCCTTGAGGATGTGCGGAATGTCTTTTTCCGCCTTTTGGATCGCGCTAATCTTAAGCCACGCGCCTGGTCGTGCAAGCGCGTTTCCTCCCGGACGGCCGCGCAAACTGAAAGCGCCGCCCCTCGACGTTAGCCGCGACCAATCTAAGGTCGGTTAATCTCCGCGCCTCCGCGATGAAGCTTTTCCGGACCGCTCGAGACGCTGTACCGCGCCTAATGGCCGGACGATTTTCGCGATAGTTCTTCCTTCTTCGCCTGCGGGATCTTCGTCGAGCAATTCGGCCAAATAAGCCACGAGTTCATCATCGAGAATTTCGATTAGTGCGCCGGCCTGCGCTGCCTGAGTGATCTTCAGAAAGCCTTCCAGGCGATCGTTTCGATGGTGATAGTGGATCAGTCGGCGAATCACATTCTGCGATAAAATCGCGAGTTTCGCCTCAAGCAGCCGCTTCATTCGCGCTGTGATATCTTCCAGATTCTTCCGTGATGATGGCGTTCCGATGACGAATTTGCAACTTGGGCAAAGCGGCATAATCTCCGGAGCCAGCCGCCCTTGAAGACTACATGGTGTCACGCGGCGGCTGAGCACTGCGAATTCGTCGGGCAGTTCTGTGCCCGCTCGAAGTATCGGGATTTTTTCAAGGCGGCTGAGTGCGAGCCGGTATTTCTCGCCTTCTTCGATAATCGCGGCGATCTCCTTTAGCTCGTTTCGCCACTCTTCATGCGCCGCTCGATAATGCGTGGTGTAGGTCCATTTGAAACGCTCGAATCGCGCTTCGAGAGCGTCAAGCAGCGCCGCTGATCGGATATGGACGACGGCGTTTACCTCGACAATCATGATTTTGCATTCAGTCTCGAGCCTGACGAGGCTCGGATCGCGATTTAGTTCATCCGGCAAGATTTCATGCAGATGCATCCCGAAGTAAATATTCGCGCATCGAATGAATCCGCGGCGCAGCCGCTGCAAGCACCGCCAATTCGTCATAATCGTCGATTATATGGCGGAGGCTATCCCGCTGGTCAGAACGCTCTTGACTGATAAGCAGTGCCGCCGGTCCTTTCTCCACGAGCGCGATAAATTCATTCAGCGCATCTGATTGCTCCGCGGTGAGGCTGGCGCCGGATTGCCGGGCCAAATCCAGCAGTATGTCGCGATTGCGGCAGGCGTCTTCTAAGGCTTGTCCGAGTGCGACTCGCAGCCGAGTCAATGCCGTGTGCAACTCCGCCTGATCCGCCACCTGAAGCAGCGCCGGATCAAAACGGCGAATCAAACTCAGGCTCGCATTAAAGATGGCAATCTCAGGCGCATCAGCTGCATGAATATTGAGACGCAACCGGTGAGCTTCAGGATCAAACATGATCACGCCACTGCTGCGGCGCGCCAGCTCCTCAACCACCGCGAAAATTTCTCTCTCGTCGAGGTACTGCGCCGATAAAGCCTGGAGTCAGCGCACGCAGCTCTAACGATGTCGATGCATCCGTCAAGCAATGCAGTTCGAGGAGATCGACCGCTTCCTGCGCAATCGCCCGACGCGGCTCTTCCATCGCCGCAGCTGCCGCATTCGCGATCCTGAGGGCAACGATGCCGCTGCCGCCTAGTCGCTGGTTGATTAGCTCCCGCACGCTTGGCAGGCGATTCAGCCAGCTGGGCCGAATCACGCCTGAGGGCGGATCCTTCTCCCGCCAGTTAGACAACGCTTCGCAAGCGATTCGAGCGATTGCCGCAATTCGATGCTGCTCGGGGGCGAGGCGCAGCATCGCGGCTATGGTTAATGGATGAAACGGGAAATAGGGATCAATGGAGAAATCGCCCGAATTGCCGCTATCCGCATGGCGATCTGCACATTAAACTTTGCGCTCAGGCAGCGGGCTCGCGTAATCGCGACGAGCGCCTCCTCATCGATCCCGGTGCTATTTCGCAGACCGTGATCTCTGCTTGCAAGGGAGCGTCCCGCGCCGCCGCGATCAATGTGAGTTTCGGCTCTCGAGCGGATTTGACCAACCGAATCATCACCTCTTCACACACTGCAAGGTTGGCTCTATCCGCCAGTCCAAAATCGATCACCGCGGTAATCGCTCTCACGCCTTGTCGCCTGGCCTGATCGAGTGCGATACGCAATGCATCGGTATCCGGCAACTCGCGCCATAACGCGTAGTTTTTGTCACTCGTAGCGAGTTGATGGGCGATCATTTCGGCGAGACGGCGCTCCAGAACAGCCGTCTCTTCAGCTTCCGAAACTGCAATGCTGAGATGCCGCCCGGTTCGCTGCCCAAAACGCCGGCGCGCGCGCTCAGCGCGAGAACATAGCTCAGAAAGTGAGTTTTTCCGCTACCCGCCGGACCTTTGATCCAGAGCAATGATGAAGCCGGCGAGTGTAATCGCTGATTGATCTCGGCCCATGCCGATTGCGCTCCGCGTGTCATCACGAAACTCTCGATATCTGCGCGAGTTGGCGCGTCCGGCAGTCGAAGACGATCTTCGATTTGAGGCTCGACGTCGCCCGTCTCTCGCAGTATCGGTTTTTGTGCCCCCGTTCGAGACCGCATAGATCATGTCATACAATGAGGCGAATAAAGTAACTAGAGCGACTCGCTGGCTCTTTTCAGCTCATGTTGAGCTATGATGCGCAATTCGCAAAAAAGTTGGCTTAAATAGCGGATGCGAGCCCGATAATCGAGAAATCAGCTCGCCGGACGGCGAAGAACCACCGGATCGATTTTGCGCGGAATCAGCTGACCTCCCCAAGGCTGCCTCGCAGCTCACCGTTCTCGACGATTGTTTGCCCGCGCAGGATTGTCATTATGGGCCATCCGTGAATTTCCCATCCTTCCCACGGGCTGTAGTCACTGACGTGGAAATCGGCCGCGTTAAGCTTTTTCTTAATCCCCGGATCAATGATGCAAAGATCCGCGTCGCTGCCCGACTGCAATCGCGCCTTTGCGCGGAAAAAGCCCAAGGATGCGCGCGGCATTGCTTGAGGTCACGTCGGCATAGCGCTGCAAGTGTCATTCCGCGTTTGACCACGCCTTCGGTATAAACAATTCCCATACGGGCTTCTGCGCCGAGATTACCGCCGGTCACATCATCGATGTTTTTGCCGCGCAGTTTCACTTCGAGCGAGGTAGGATATTCGTCGGTCGCTGTAGTGGAGACGCCGTCGTTAACCAAACCTTCCCACAAGGCCGCCTGATCATCCGCGAACTTCAGTGATGGATAGGTATGGTGGCAAAAGCCGCGCGGCTTGCGATAATCCTCGGCGGAGAAGCACGCGTAATGGTGTAACGTCTCGGCATAGATTGGCAGATTATGGCCACGCGCCTCGGCAACCGCTTCGACGCCCTCTCGCGCTGACGTATGCACGAAATAAACCGCAGCGCCGGTCGCTTGCGCGAGTCCAATCGTCCGAACGAAGGCCAATTGCTCCGAGAGCTTGCTATGCACGAGATGCAGGTTGGCGCCGTCAATCATTCCGGCTTCACGGAACTTCTCATAATTGAATTGGACGAGATCGTCGTCCTCGGCATGAACTACCATTATCCCGCCATGACGGGCAGCCTGCTCCATCGCATGCCCGATGCGGCCAAAATCCAGCTTAAATGGAAGACGCCTGGGATGCGGCGGCAGAACTTCGTTGGTGAAGACCTTGAAACTCGGAAACCCTTCCTGAATCGCCTCGGGCATCTGATCGAAAATCCTAAGCGGCAAGGCTCCGCCGAGCGCGAGATGGAAGCTGTAATCGATGTACGAATTGCTTTTCCAACGCGCGAGTCGGCGGCCTAGCGCCGTAGGAATATCGGTCGCGGGATGGACAAACACAAAATCGATATGCGTGGTAACGCCACCAAACGCCATTCCCCGCGTATCCTCTTCGGGCCCGAGAGTAAATAAGCGCCCCTCAGGATGCATCCCGATTAGGCTCGCGAGATGCGCGTGCGGCTCGATCCCGCCCGGCACGACGATTTTGCCAACAGCGTCGATAATTTTGCCGGCCTCAAAGGCCGACTCATCCGCACCGACGAAAACAATCTTCTGGCCGCTGATCCCAATTGTCAGGCGCCCGACTATCTCCGGGGTCACGACGGTGGCTCCCCGTATCAGCAGATCAAACATTGCGTCACCTTCAATCGCTTGCGCGACCGCTGTTCGCGCCCGATTAGTCCCAGAGATGCATCAGGATTTTGCCTTATATGAGGGATCGCGAGTACCGGACCGGTCCGCACGATCATCCCAGTCGCTCATTGGATGCGACCTGGAGGACGCCTTAACGGGTGCCGGACGCTGGAGGATCCGAGCTTTTACGCCCCGTGATCGCGTGCAACTGTCCCCGTCGTGGAGGTGATTTGGGGACCGACGCACGACGCGGCGACTGACCCAAATGACGGCTTTCGGTCCATGTTTTGCGCTCTGGGCTGCGTTTGCGTCCCGCTGACCACTCCAGCGTCAACAACGCCAAGCCGACCGGAACACCAATCCCCACAATACCAATCAGCGTGTCAAATGTGCCGAACAGAACTGTCGAGGCGGTTCCAGCCGCAGCACCTAGTATTGACGCCAGCAGCCACCAGAACTTGTCGAGCCGTCGACGGCTCTTCTCGCCAGACATCCGCGCCTCACTCAGCGATTAACACTTGTCCCTAATATGATCTTTACACAAACTCCAGTGGCGAGCGAAACACTTTGAGTGCCCCTAGGATTCGGCTCCGTGATTTTTATCCGCTTAGACCAGATGAGAGGTGTTGAGAGCATGACGAATGGTGGAGAGCCCGCTAGCGGGTTCCCCGTGATTGATCAGCCTGCGAATGCAGACTGAATCCCGGCCAAGCGAAAACTGATGCGAACTGCCGAAAGCGGCGGTTCTATCGCTATTCGTCTTCGACTGCTTGGCGAATCGCGTTCAGAATAAACAGATAGTGGCGTGGCGCTGCTATCTTGCCTAGCAGATTCACGTGAGACAATACCCTGAGCTCTTGCTGGTTCACTTGATATCGCTTCAGCAACGCCTTATCTTGCGCGAAATCTCGCCACACATTAACGCGAGTCGCGAGGCGGCGCTGGCGCACGATAAGCGTTGAGCAATTCGCGAGCCTCAGGATGCGCCAGTAAAAAGAGCATCTCTTTATCGAGGCCCAATGCCTCGGCGATTCGGCTTACCAGTCCTAACGAGGGCCGCCGCCGATTTGTTTCGAGATAAGCCACGTGGCTCGGCTTAACCCCAAGTTTGGCGGCTAATTCGCGTTGCGTGAGCGCGAGAGTCTCGCGCTGGCTCTTCAGTACCTCACCCAAAGTTTTCTTTTTCATAAATCGTACTCTGCCAGCAGGGCCCAACGTAATTTGGCGTAGTGAATCATCCCGGTCAGGTAGTGCAAACGCCGCTCTTCCGACATCTGTTCCATTGGAAGATCGAAATCATAGGCCTTTTTCAAGTGACGCCGGACTTCAGTAAGCGCCGCTTCGGTCAAGTTCTCAGCACGCGCCACCAAACCCCAATTCCAGGGCGTCGTGAAAATCTTGCGAGCCGTTGTTTCCGGATAACCGGCAAGGCTCACGACTATGTCAGCTGCCAGTTCGCCCGGATCGGTCAGATGGTCAGCATACGCTGCATCGATAAAAAAATGCACCGGCGCCGACTCCAGGTTTAACATTCGCGAAGCTACATGATGCCCGAGTTCGTGCACGAAAGTGGTCATCGCGGCCAATCGATGGTGTGCCGTATTGACAAAAATCAGCGGACGATTGAGCAGGCCCGGCGATTCTGTCATGTAAAAACCGCGCAATGCCAAGCCATCATCTTCCACATACGGACTTGCGTTCAAATGAACGCGAAGCCGTTCTGCCAACGCTTGAAAATCTGCATCGCGCATCATCGCTAGCGAACGTATATTGAACTTCGGAAAGATCTCCTGAAAAGCCTGAAATAATGCTCGCACTTGTGCATAGTTCAAGCCGCGGCGCAGGCTCGCCACGTAATCCTGCTTCAAAAGCCGCCGCAAATCTGCTTTTGGCTTATTCCACGCCGCCATTCTTTTATCTTTGCGTTGTCTTAGACGATGAGGCAATTCCTTCAGCAACTGTATTAATTCTTGCTCGGTATAAGCTTTTTTACTTTTTCTATGCGGAGAAAGATACATAGACGTCTCGACATCTAGCTGACTTCTTGTCAATTTGCAAGAAGCCATTGCTAGCATCTTTTTTGTTAGAATAGCAAAAAGGCGGATAGATTAGCTATTTGTTAGCGCACGGGGGGAGCGCTCGCCGGAGACCTTAGTTGCCGGCCGGAACATTACGTCGAGGCCACAAACCCGCCGCAGTTCCAAATCCATAATACCGCGATGGCGTTTTCTGCTGTTCTTGCCCCGCCTCTCTATTGCCGTCCACGCATCCGCGGTTGGAAAAATCACCTTCCTCCACCACCTATACCAGAATCGACGGTCTCGACCGTGACGCCGGATTGTTTTCAATTTCGATAAAAGTTCCAAAATGGAGGATCAAATCATGGAGTTACATCTATTATCGTCACCAGAGGAGCGGCGGGAATTTGCTCACAATCTGGTTCAGACACGAATTGCCAAAGGAGCTGGTTTTTGCGAAACTAAGAGCTCTTTGGTCGGCGAGGCGCATCTGGCCTTTGGACGCCTGTACGCCCTGTATGACGAGCGCGGCGCAGACCCGCAAGAGATGATATCCGGGTTCGTACTCCACGATCTCGGAACTTTCCCGCAAAGCTATCCTAAGCCGGACCTTACTCACCTGCCGCCGGAATCCGTAATCGAATGTGGCGAACTCTGGGCGAAAGCCGCCGGCAGTGCACACGCCACCCGTCAGGCGGCCTGGATTCTCGCCGGTCTGCTCGAGGCTCAAGCGATTCTCGTGTACCCGATCTTCAAGCCATGGAATCTCTCGGCATCATATCGCAGAGATTTCGATCGGATGGGCGATCCGATCCAATGGCCTTACGCACGTACGCTCGACGGGGGAAAAATCTTCGTCCAGGCGATGGTCTGTCAAGGCGAAAAGCTCCAAGGGATGATCCGAGAAGCGGGAAAATTGGGCTTTCAATCGAATGAGGATTCTAGCCGGATCATCTTCGAGAGCCCTCATGCCGTCTGCACCAAACAAATCGAACGAAAGCCAAAGGAAGTTGGTGGTATAGCGCGCGCTGATCAGGTCGCTGCTTGACCGTCAGTTTTGCGCGGCTCCGAGTCAGCGGTAAAGACTATCGGAGCCGCGCAAAATAGAGGCGTTATGCTGTCGCGTCTAGTTCGCTCGGCAAGATTCTGCTGATGTGGGCAGACGAGCAGCAGCGCGGCGCCGCAACGATCCACTGACTATTGGGGGCATAGGCTTAGCAAAGAGCTCTCGTGATCCCTTGACAGGCTCGTCGATGATGGCCTGAATCATTTTTTTGCTGCCGGGAAACGCTTGTAGTTCCCGCGACGGAAGGACCTTGCGTTGATCGGAAGATCACGTAAAGCTTTGCGCTGTCGGTGAGCCGTTAGCTCAGGCCGGTAGAGCATGTGACTTTTAATCACAGGGTCCCGGGTTCGAGTCCCGGACGGCTCACCAAAAATGCCTCATAATTCAAAGATAATTTCGACGATTGCCAACTTGGTTTCTACGATGTCGCGTTCCAGCAACTCGCGTAATTGAGGGAAGCCCGTCGCAAAACCTGATATATCGTGACGGACTCGTCTGCGACTGTCTTATACGAGCAGCTCTATTCCGCTACGCCGGCCAAGTTGCTATAGCTATCTCGCTGCGAAAAGGGACATTGAGGCGCATTGAACTCCCTGAACGAGCAACTATGTAGGCTTACCGCTCAATTCTCCTGTTGGACGGCGTGTTTGCGTCTCCGCTGATGTTCGAGCAGGCATTCAGGAATATCGACGACGTGCTCCGGCATGAAGCCGGATGCACCACCGAGCTCGACTATATCGAGCAGACTTCGTGGCTGCTGTTTCTTAAATATCTCGACGGGCTTGAAGCGGATAAGGCAGACCGAAGCCCAGCTGCAGGGCAAGCGCTATACGCCGATATCCTGGACGGGACCGTATCGTGGGCGAGTTGGGCCGCGCCGAAGGATAAGGACGGCAAGCTCGACCACAACGCCGCGAAAACCGGCGACGACCTTCGCGACTTCGTCAACCAGCGCCTGTTCCCCTATATGCAGGGCTTTAAGCAGCGCGCCGCCGGGTCGAACACTATCGAGTACAAGATCGGCGAGATTTTCGGCGAGATCAAAAACAAGATTAACAGCGGCTACAACCTCCGCGAGATCATCGATCATATCGACGAGTTGCGCTTCCGCTCGCAGGTCGAGAAGCATGAGCTGTCGCATCTGTACGAAGACAAGATCAAGCGGATGGGCAATGCCGGTCGCAACGGCGGCGAGTATTACACGCCGCGCCCGCTGATCCGCGCGATTATCCAGATCGTCAAGCCACAGATCGGCGAGCGCATCTACGACGGCGCCTGCGGCTCCGCCGGCTTCCTCTGCGAGTCGTTCGATTACATGCGCGCGGGCAAGGAGCTGACGACGCAGAATTTCGCCGCGCTGCAAAGCCGCACCTTCACCGGCAAGGAAAAGAAGTCGCTCGCCTACGTCATCGGGATCATGAACATGATCCTGCACGGCATCGAAGCGCCGAACGTCATCCACACCAATACGCTGACCGAGAATCTCGCCGACATTCAGGAGAAGGACCGTTACGAGGTAGTGCTGGCGAATCCGCCGTTCGGCGGCAGCGAAAGCAAGGGAGTTCAGCAGAATTTCCCGATTCGCACGGGCGAGACCGCCTACCTGTTCCTTCAGCACTTCATCAAGATTCTCAAGGCAGGCGGGCGCGGCGGCATCGTCATCAAGAATACCTTCCTGTCCAATACCGATAACGCGTCGATCAGCCTGCGCAAGCAGTTGCTGGAAAGTTGCAACCTGCACACCATCCTCGACTGCCCCGGCGGAGTATTTCAGGGTGCGGGCGTCAAGACCGTCGTGCTGTTCTTCGAGAAAGGCGCGCCGACCCGCAACGTCTGGTACTACCAGCTCTATCCAGGCCGGACGTTGGGCAAGACCAACCCGCTCAACGACGATGATCTGGTCGAATTCGTCACGCTGCAAAAGGATTTCGCTGCATCGCCGAAAAGCTGGACGGTCGACGCCACGACCATCGATCAGACCACCTTCGATCTCTCGGTCAAGAATCCGAACAACGGCGGCGCGATCGCGCATCGCACCCCGCAGGAGATCCTCGACGAGATCGCCGCGCTGGATGCCGAGAGTGCCGAGGTCCTGGAGAGCATCCGGGCGCTGCTATGAGGAAAGGCTGGTCGATCACGCGGCTCGGCAACGTTTGCGAGTTCGACAAGGCTCAAGGCCTTCATCGCGACCTTCCTTACGTTGGGCTGGAGCACATTGAATCGCAAACCGGCCGGTTTATCGGATCGACTGAACCGATTCGATGTAAAGAGTCTGACCTTCAAGTTCTCACCAGAGCATGTTCTCTATGGGTCGGCTGCGTCCGTACTTGAACAAAGTGCTTGCGCCCGACTTTAGCGGGCATTGCTCAACTGAAATTTTCCCCATCAAGCCATCGTCGAAACTGTCGCGCGACTACCTATTCTACTGGCTATTGTCCGATGACACGGTCGAGCGAATTGACGCAACTTCGACCGGCGCGCGAATGCCGCGCGCTAATATGCACGAGGTATTGGATTTCGATTTCCCACTTCCGCCGCTCGCCGAACAGCAACGGATCGTCGCCATCCTCGACGAGGCCTTCGACGCGATCGCGACCGCCAAAGCCAACACCGAGAAGAATCTCCGCAACGCCCGCGCCTTATTCGACAGCTATCTCGAATCCGTGTTCACGCATCGCGGCGAGGGATGGAAACAAGAACGCCTGCACGATATCTGCGTTCTGCAAAGGGGATTTGATCTGCCAACTCGAACACGGCAAGCGGGCAACTATCCAGTCGTCAGCTCAAGTGGTGTGATCGATACCCATAGCGAGGGACCAGTGAAAGGCCCTGGCATAGCAACCGGGCGAAGTGGAAGTATCGGAAGCATCTTCTACATCGACGGCGACTTCTGGCCGTTGAATACCGTGCTTTACGTAAAAGAGTTTCACGGCAACTACCCCAAATTTGTTTACTGGCTATTAAGACATTTCCGTCTCGAACGCTTTGCGAGTGCGCGCAGGAGTACCGACTCTCAACCGCAACTTCGTGCATGGCGAACACGTCGTAGTCCCTGATTCGATGTCAGCGCAAATCGAAATTGCTGCGCGACTTGATGAGCTTAACCTAACAACTCAGCATCTCGAATCCATCTACCAGGCGCAAGCTCGACGCGCTCGACGAACTGAAAAAGTCGCTCCTGCATCAAGCCTTCAATGGCGAACTTACCGCCCAGCCCGAGCGGCTCCTGCAAGAAGCCGTCGCATGAACGAAGCCGAGACCCGAGCCGAACACATCGATCCCGCGCTCGAAGCCGCCGGATGGGGCGTCGTCGACGGCAGCCGCATCCGCCGCGAGTATCACATCACCGCCGGACGCCTCGAAGGGCAGGGGCGGCGCGGCAAGCCGCTCATCGCCGATTACGTGCTCGAATATCGCAACACCAAGCTCGCGGTCATCGAGGCCAAGGCGTGGGATCAGGCCCTCACCGAAGGCGTCGCGCAGGCCAAGGATTACGCCGGCAAGCTGGCCGTCCGCTTTGCCTACTCCACCAATGGCAGCGGCATTTACGGCATCGACATGGCCGACGGCGACGAGGCCGAGGTCGCCGACATACCCGACACCGGACGAACTCTGGAATCGCACCTTCGCCGAGGCAGAACACCTGGCGCGACCGCTTCGCCGCCGTCCCCTTTCGAGGACAAGGGCGGCTCGCATCCGGGCCGCTACTATCAGGACATCGCCGTCGAGCGCGTGCTGGAAGCGATCGCGAATGGCGAATCAGCGCATCCTGCTCACGCTCGCCACCGGCACCGGCAAGACCTTCATCGCCTTTCAGATCGCCTGGAAGCTGTTCCACGCCGCTGGAATCTGAGCCGCGAGCCGACCCGCCGCCCGCGCATCCTGTTTCTCGCCGACCGCAACATCCTGGCCAATCAGGCGTACAACGCGTTCTCCGCCTTTCCCGAAGACGCGATGGTGCGGATCGCGCCCGCCGACATCCGCAAGAAAGGCAAGGTGCCGAAGAACGGCAGCCTGTTCTTCACCATCTTCCAGACGTTTATGAGCGGCCGCCGAGGACGGCAGCCTCGCCTTACTTCGGCGAGTATCCGCCCGACTTCTTCGACTTCATCATCATCGACGAATGCCATCGCGGCGGCGCGAATGACGAAAGCAACTGGCGCGGCATCCTCGACTACTTCGCGCCCGCCGTGCAGCTCGGGCTGACCGCGACGCCCAAGCGCAAGGACAACGTCGATACCTACGCCTATTTCGGCGACCCGGTCTATATCTACTCGCTGAAGGAAGGCATCAACGACGGCTTCCTGACGCCCGTTCAAGGTCAAGCAGATTCGCGACGACGCTCGACGAGTACGTCTACACGCCGGACGACACGGTGATCGAAGGCGAAGTCGAAGACGGCAAGCGCTACACCGAGAAGCGACTTCAACAAGATCATCGAGATCAAGGAGCGCGAAGCCAAGCGCGTCGAAGATCTTCATGGATCAGATCGACCAGAGCGAGAAGACGCTGGTCTTCTGCGCCACGCAGGATCACGCGCTCGCCGTGCGCGACCTGATCAATCAGATCAAAACGAGCAGCGACCCGAACTATTGCCAGCGCGTCACCGCCAACGACGGCGAGCTCGGCGAGCAGCACCTGCGCGACTTTCAGGACAACGAGAAGACGATCCCGACCATCCTGACCACTTCGCAAAAGCTCTCGACCGGCGTGGATGCGCGCAATATCCGCAACATCGTGCTGATGCGCCCGATCAACTCGATGATCGAGTTCAAGCAGATCATCGGCCGCGGCACGCGGCTCTACGACGGCAAGGATTACTTCACGATCTACGATTTCGTGAAGGCCCACCACCACTTCAGCGATCCCGAATGGGACGGCGAGCCGCTCGAGCCGGAACCCGTCGAACCCGAAGCCGCCGCAAGCCGCCGTCAGCGGCCCGAGCCGGCTAGCCGCCGAACCGGAGCCCGCTGCAGCGTCCAGCCAGAAGATCAAGAGTCAAGCTCGCCGACGGCAAGGCGCGCAATATCCAGCACATGATGTGCACCACTTTTTGGCATCCCGACGGCAAACCGATGTCCGCCGCAGCAATTCATGGAGGCGCTGTTCGGCAAGCTGCCGGAGTTCTTCAAGAATGAGGACGAACTGCGCGCGCTCTGGAGCGATCCCGGACACCCGCAAAAAGCTGCTCGAAGGCCTGGCCGAGAAAGGCTTCGGCAGAGATCAATTAGACGAAATGCAGCAGATCATCGACGCTGAAAAATCCGATCTGTTCGACGTGCTCGCCTATGTCGCTTATGCGCTGCCGCCGCTCACGCGGGACGAACGCGCCTCGTCAAGCCGCCGCGCTCATCAATACTCAGTTCAATGCGCCGCAGCAGGCTTTTCTTACGTTCGTACTAAATAGCTATGTGCGTAGTCGGCATCAGTGAACTGGATCGAGGACAAACTCACGCCGCTGCTGCGCCTCAAATATAACGATTCCCTTTCCGATGCGATTGACGATCTCGGTCCGGCCGCCCAAATCGGCGAAATTTTCACCGGATTTCAAAAATATCTGTACACCGAATCAGCCTGAACTCACGTTGTGATGCCCGCCCGTACCGAGCTATCAATTCGAAATCAAAAATAATCCGGCGTGCAAGGATTTTTGTGCTAAGGAATAAAATCGTTGTCGGGCAGATCTCATATTTTCTGATGATGTAAGGAGCTGGCGAAAAGAGGATACAGTTGCCCGCGCCGGATAAACTCAAGTCCTAGCTGGGCGCACACGGGAAGTCTTTTTCTTTCCGGGAAGATATGCGTGACGAGATTTCGGATTACCTAAATCTTACCCGGGATCGCAATAGGCTTTTCCCGTCGCCGCTCGGCTTGGTAACCTGCTGACACAGTTTACGCTGGCTGGAGAGAATTAATGGCGATGAAGACCGAAGACCTCGTGATCGACGCTGACGGACATATCCTCGAACCGCCCGACCTCTGGGAGAAGTACCTCGAACCCAAATATCGCGATCGCGCGATTCGCATCAGCGATCGGCGACGACGGCTACGAATTCCTCGAAGTCGATCGCCATCGCGCCCGGATGGTCGCTCAGGGACAGCTCGGCACGCTCGGCGGGATGGGCAAGAAAGTCGCCGAGGCCAACCGTCGCCGCGCCGACGCGCTCAACGCCGGCAAAGCCGAACAACTCCGCTACGCCAAACCAACTCCCGAGGAGACCTACGTGCGCGGCGCAGCGTTCGGCACGATGGACATGCGGGAGCGGCTCCAACTCCTCGACAAGGAGCAAATGGCCAAAGCCATCCTTTATCCGACGCTCGGACTTCTCTGGGAGGCCGAAACCATGCGACGCCGAACTCTCCAGCGCCTACGCCCGTGCCTACAATCGATGGATCACCGATTTCTGCGCTGATTCCGGCGGCCGACTCGTGCCTATCGCCCATATTTCGCTCGGCGATCCCGACGAAGCCGCTCGCGAGCTCGAACGCGCAGTCAAAGCCGGATGCCGTGGCGCGTTCCTCGCCCCGTTCACGATCTCGCGCCGTCCTCACGGCGACCCCGGCACACGATCGCTTTTTCGCTGTCGCGCAGGACCATGATATTCCCGTCGCGATTCATCCGACCGTCGAGCCGGCCGCGCTCGGCATCCACCATCGGTACGAGCATTTCGCCTGGGCCGCCTGGTATTACGACCTATTCGCCGGGCAACCCGTGCAGCACGCCTTCGCCACGTTCTTCCAGCTCGGCGTCTTCGACCGCTTTCCGCGCCTGCGCGTAGTCGTACTCGAATCAGGCGCCGGATGGATCGGCTACTTCCTCGATCGCGCCGACGCTATCTATACCGGCACGCCGATCGCTCAGACGGTCCGGCTGAAGGAGAAGCCCTCGGTCTATTTTAAGGAACGATGCTTCATCTCAGCCGATCCCGACGAGCGCACCATTGCCGGACTGATGACCCATGTAGGCGAAGACAAGTTCTTCTGGGCCAGCGACTATCCGCATCCCGACCATCCGGGCAACTATCTTGAGGAGCTAGCCGGATTAGTCGCGCCGATGACTCCTTCGGGACGCCGCGCCATCCTCGGAACAAATGTCGCAAAGGCTTACAGGTTATAGATCGATGTAAGGAATTACTTATGTTAAGCGCTCCATCATGGCCGCAAGCGACGCAAGGAACAGTAAGCGCTAAATCTCTATACTTCATTTTGATTCTCTCAATCTTTTGAATTTGATCTCGGTCGCCTCTCCATTCTTGATACGCTAGAGCTTCGCTTTTTATTCGTGCAGTCGATGATCAGCATCAAGGAGTCATCTACCGCATTCTCGATATCGCTCGCGCCCGGCTTGGCGACCCAAAATGGATGAGAATGAAACGTTCCGACTACCTCATAGCCCAGTGCTTCTGCAGCTTTCACTTTCTCCCGCACTTCGCGAAAATAGAAAGCAAAGCTTCCCGACTTACGCGATTTGTTTTTGCACTCAACTAGGTCCAGGAAGTATTCGTTATCAACGATCAGACCACCTGTTTCTCTGAAGGTCCGCTTCGCAAGCACAGCCGCTCGTTTTATGAACAGGTCCAGCCGCGAGCCTCTTATGTGAAACATTTCAATCCTGTCATGACTCGGTTCTAAGCTATGCTTTCGGCGGCTTGCGATGTGTACGATCGCGGCTTATCGCACACATCAACCAACCCGTGCGAACCAACATCGAAATCGACGATCGTCTGATGGCGCGTGCGATGCGTATCTCAGGCGCTCCCACTCAGCGGGAAACCGTCGAGCCCGCGCTCAAGCTGATGGTCGCACTTGCCGAGCAGGAACGCGTCCGCCAATTTCGCGGCAAACTTAAATGTGAAGGCGATCTCGATCTATGCGGCGCGACTAAATTAGTTTGTTTTATTCCTTTTCCGCGAAGTCATGTGAACCGACGCAGCTCTCTTACTGCCTCGACTAGCTAGACCTCGCTGCGCCGTGGACTTGGGGTCAATACAGCGAGGCGGGTTGCAGTAAGTAAAGACTATTATCCGGCATTTGACTAACATTTCGCGTTGAGTTACGCTGCCTTTCTATGGCAGCCGGACGTTTCACCAAACAGATGACGCTCGATGAATTCGAGCGGACGTTTCCGAACGAACAAGCCTGCTGGACGTATCTGCTTCTTCAGCGCTGGCCTATCGGTCCGACTTGTCCGCGTTGTGGGAATACCAAGCTGTACGAGAGCACGGCGCGCCCGTGGCACTGGCAGTGCACCAAGTGTGGGCCTAAGCCGCGCTCGCCTTATCGGTTCTCGCTCAAGACTGGAACCATTTTCGAGGAAACCAAAAAGCCGCTTAAGACTTGGTTTAAGGTGCTGCATCTGATGCTTACGTCCAAGAAAAGCATCAGCGCGGCGCAAATTCACCGGCTTATCGGCTCCGGTTCCTACGAGACGGCTTGGTATATGTGCATAAGGCTTCGCGGCGCGATGCACTATCCTGATTTTCAGCAACTCATGGGAATCGTCGCAATCGACGAAACGCATATCGGCGGGAAGCAGGAAAACAGACACTGGAATGTGCGCCAGCGATACAGCGGACGCGGCGCGGCTCATAGCGGCAAGACTACGGTTATTGGCGCGATCAGCCGCAAAGGCAGCGTTGTTTGTCAAGTCATCGAGAAGGCGAACGCTAGCACGCTTAGCGGCTTCGTTCGCAAGGCAGTCAGCGACCGTGTTGATTTGGTCGCGACTGATGAGCATCTCGGTTACGAGCGGCTACGTGCGATGGGATACGAGCATGAGCGCGTAACTCATTCGACGGCGAGTATGTACGAGGCGAAGTCCATACCAACAACATCGAAAGCTTTTGGAGCCTACTCAAGCGCGGCGTGATGGGCACTTATCATCATGTGAGCGCGAAGTATCTGCCTTTCTACTTGGCTGAGTTTCAATTCCGTCATAATAACCGCTCGAATCGCAGATGTATTTGGAAGCGCAGTCCGATGCTCCTGAAGCACACCAAAACTGGCGCGATGCTCGTGGCAAGCCCAAGCAAGCCAGCAAATCAGCGTGGAAATTATCGTCGAATAAACCATCGCGTGAGTCTCATTGTCAGAATGATCGAAGCTACCCAAGCAATGCCAACCGCTAGGAAGTCGTCATTGTGAGCCTTCCTGGTTGGAGCTCGCTGAGTTCCATCACACGAATACACGACTGGTTGGAGATATCGGGTTTTGTTTTGCTTGGACTCCTCGCCCTACTTGAAGCCCTGCAATTTGTCTATGGGCACAGAAAAGACACTTTGCAAACGGAGACCGAGAATCGACGAATCGAAAGCCTGAGTAATTGGCATATGACTGATAAGGAGCGCGCTATACTCACTGTCGCCCTGACTCCTTTTGCGGGTCAACAAGCCCAAGTCATGACTATTGCCGATACGAGGTCGAGGGAGTTCGCAAACGACCTTCTTGACCTTCTGATTTCCTTGCATTGGCAAATGGGCACGGAACCCCGAATCAGGGACCTTATGTTCAATAGAGAAGTGCCATTTGGTATCGAAATAATGGTTAATCCCGCTCCTTATGGCGATTCTCAACGGCGAGCGATTGACGCTTTGGGTAAAGCTTTTTCGACATTGACTTGTTGAAGGAAAGGGACTTGTTCGTAGAGTCCGATATTCCGTTGAATACAATTCGGATCGTTGTTGCAAATAGGCCGTGAGCACCGGCGCTTAATTTCGTCAACAAACAAAGACTCATGCATGAGGCAATAGTCACCAAACAGATGAAACCATTTTCGACCGTCATAACTCACATCAACGTCGTGGTTAGTGATGTACTCTGTATGGCGACCAAACAGAGCAAAAGATTCGTCGTTGTGACGAATGTAATTGGGTTGGCCATAGCATTGTGTTGGGTAAGTGAAGCTTACGCTACCGCCATCGTCGGACTTCTCTCCCGTTGTCAGGACAAGATCCTTTTGGGGGCGGATAGTAGAGTCACGTACGAAGGCGGCACCCCAGAACAAGCCTGTAAAATCTTTATCGTCAGGATTACTTGTTCGCTGTGAGCGGTATGGTACGTTTTCCTGAGTACTTCAACATACCAGAGATGGCTTCGGATGCTTGCCGATATTCCGCTAATGTAGAAGCGGCAGCTACTACTTTCCTGAATCAAGCGGGTCAGCGCGTCGCGGATGCTCTGAACTTCGCCGATAAGAACAAAATCAATCTGCTTAGTAAGACTGGTACTGACGTTGTTGAGGTTCTCTTTATCGGTGCTGAGGAAGGACAATTGCATATGTACCTTCGCGTCATGCTGCGCACTGGCGTAAGAACCATCGTTCCGATGGCTGGCGATGCCAGCCAAAAGGGCCAGTACCATACGTCCTGCTCGGATACCATGAAGCGATTGATAGATACATGAACGCTCACAAGAACTGGGATAGTGAAAGTAGCGATACTCTTGCCTAGATTCCTTAAGATGGAAGAGGCCGCTAAGCCGAGCGAAGTTCATCGCCCTTTTTCTCTTGTCGAGATTAAGCCGCGCGGGCACACGGGCCTTTCTATAGACTGGATAAAGCGAGGCTTTTGTAATTCAGGCAGTATGGCAAAATACGCTTAGCCCATTTTGTTTCTCTACTGTCGGCCTTGCGCTGATTACCATCCCAAGACGCATCCGCATTACGCCGAGATGTTGGAGCGGAAGGCGCAGCGCGCCGAAGCTAAGGCCGCTCAACCCCAGAAACAGCGGAAGAAGAAAGCCGAGAACCGCTGAGCCGCGTCGGCTTCGAGAACGTACCGGCCTGTCCAGAAAATCATAGTGTTTATGGCGATGGTAGTCTAGTGTAAGATAACTGCCTAAATAAAGAAGGCACCTCTGCAAATGACCATGAGCAAGCGCCATCACCTTGGCAGTCACGATTCGCAGTAAGGGCACCTCTTGAAAGATGCCCTCACTGGCCCGCGACGGTAGGCTCCGTGTATCCGGACACCTGCTGATACGCTAGAAATCGCGCACGCGCCGAACGTGAATGCATCACGAAAAGTATCCGCTCTCCCTCATGTCCATCAGGAGCCCGGATTCCTTCGGGCTCCATCCCAATGCTTCGCGGGTGAGAGCGCTGGAGGTTGGGTTGTCGATAGAGACGAAGCGCGCCATCCAGTCGAAATGCGCGTGTGCCTGGTCCTGGGTGAGGCTCCGCACCGGGACGCCGAGCCCCGTGCCGATCACCTCCGCGATCGCGCGTAGCATCACGCCTTCTTCGGCTACAGCATGCAGGCGCGCTCCGGGGACTGCGTGCTCAAGCGCCAGCCGAAAGAGGCGCGCGGCGTCCAGCCGGTGCACCGCGGGCCAGCGGTTCGCGCCTTCGCTGACGAAAGCCGAGACGCCCTTGCGGCGTGCGATGTCGATTAGCGCGGGCACGAACCCGTGGTCGCCCGCGCTGTGGACGGAGGGCGGCAGCCGCACGACACTGGCGCGTACTCCGCGATTCGCCGCTGCTAGGACCGTCGTCTCCGACGCGGCGCGTAGGCCGGCCGCGCTCCCGGGCGCAGGCGCGTCCTCTTCCGTGCCGGTGCGGCCGGGCGCAAGCAGCGCGGTTCCGGACGTTGAGACGAATGGCTTACCCGATCCCTCCAGCGCGCCGGCCAGCGCCTCCACCGCTCGCCGGTCCGTCTCGGCGGCGGCCGCATAGGCGGAGAAGTCGTGGATGAAAGCCGTATGGATCACGCCGTCGCATGCCCGGGCGCCTGCGACGAGGCTCTCGGTGTCCGATAGATCTCCCCTATGCGCCTCGACCCCCAATCGTGTCAGAGCCTCGGCTGAGGCGTCGCTACGCGCAAGTCCGAGCACCTGGTGGCCCGCTGTGACTAGTTCCCGTACGATTGCTTCACCTATAAAGCCCGTTGCTCCCGTCAAGAAAACACGCATTCCATCCTCCTTGGGCTGCTCATACGTTTCGGTTTGTGGATGATCGCTACGCTCAGATTATGAATTTATGCTCGTCGTCGATAGCTCCGTCTGGATCGACTACTTCAATGGGCGCCTGACTCTCGAAACCGACCTGCTCGAACGACTCTTGCCTACTACTCGTATTCTGATCGGCGATCTAATCTTCGCCGAGGGCTTACAATGATTCCGTTCTGACTCGGATTTTAGACGAGCGCTGGAGTCGTTCGACGTATTTGAGTTTCGTCCGATGGCAGGTCGCCAATCCGCTATTGGACGCGCCGAGTTCTATCGATTTCTGCGCTCTAAGAGGAATGATCGTGCGCAAAACCATCGATGTGCTAATCGCCGCCTTTTGTATTACCGAAGATCATCGCCTGCTGCATTGTGACCGCGACTTCGACGCCTTCGAGCATCACTTAGGTTTACGCGTGCTGCACCCTTGGTTTTCACGCCTTTGGTGCAGGACCCGCTACTATGCGAACGCGTTTCGATTGGGGACCAAATATAGGACGTGAGATCATCGAGGAATAAACTTTCATCCCTTAGTTCCTGCCGCTGTACACTCGTACGAACGTCGGCGAGGCGTATAACTCAGGATCTATTAAAGGGTTTGAGTCACGAGTTTGGCTTAATCTGTCAGCGTACCTCGTCGTATTCAGTTACAAATGACGTATTACCGTTGTCCATGACAGATGCGGCTCCTGGCAAGTCGATTCATCCACTGGGACTAAGCTTCGCGATCATCAGCGATAGTAGGGGTGCCCCCAGGTTGCTCCGATAACGGGTCCTGCCATGCCCCTGTATTGAGAGAGCCTTAAAATACAGGCCATCCGGATCCAGTCGAAGATATCCTTATCCCGCTTGGAGATTCGTTGGCTGACGATGTAATCCGGCCATTGGTAGTACGACGGTCGAGCGCTGAGCCGATCCGCCATCCGTCATTCTGCGCTATGTGTGGAGTGACCTTGATTGCGCGGCAACTCGCCACGAACGCCGCCTTGTCGTAGCCCTTGTCGCCAGCCACCGTGATCCTGCCAGCGCCTTGAAGCGCTTGCAGCATTTCCAGCGCTTGCTCGCTTTTCGGCCCGCCCGCTAGCCTGACCCACGCGCAGATCTTTCAGGTTACCATCGCGATTCTTCATCATCACGCTCTCTGCGTAACAGATCCGTGCCTCTTTGCCCGCACTCTTCTTTGCCAACCGCGCTTCGGGATCGGTGGTCGACTGGTGGGTCGCATTTTGGCGCCGCTCGCCGCGAAAGTCGACGCTCGTATTGCCGAGATCCTCCGGCGGCGTGCGAGCACTGCGCTCTTCGCCCTTGGGGCGCAAGCTCTTGAGTGCGGCCCACGCCTCTATCAGCGTGCCGCTGACCGTAAAGTGCTCATCGCTCTTCAGCCTGAATTCTCGCGCCGTGGCTATCACCTGCGGAAAATCTCACGTGCCACGTCATGCCCAGTAACTGTCTGTTATTCGGCTAAAGGTCGAATGCTCGAATCTCGGCTCAAATGTCCGAGTTCATTCGAGCCAGCGAAACAAATGATTGTACATCCATATGCTCTCAAAACGTTCGCTATACGAACGCTGTACATCGTCATCAAGAGCGAAGCCTTCAGTAGTCAGCTCCGGCTGGAGCGTGGGCCGGCCTACTTCGCTGTACATCTGCTCGTATAATGCTGAGAGTTCATTTGAGCCCCATCTCCGCCAACTCCTTGATCAGCCTGATTAGATGCTTGGATCCGTATTCGATTCTCGATTCACTAATTTCAGGCTCGTCGTCTGTGGCCGATGATATCCCCGTACATCTTCATCCGGCTCCTCCCCCATGATCTCCGGGAACTGAAGACCTTATCCCGTAGACGATCTTGTCGAGAGGCCTTGTTACATCTGCTGAACCTGAGAGATCCGCCAATATGCTTTTTGATCGAGTCGGATATGTAATGCCCATTCTGCGCCCAGAGCTTTAATACATCAATCAGTTATCGACGATCTTCGTCGTCATAATTGTGTCAAGCTTGAGCGGCCCCTGGAGCTCAGGTTTCCGATCCTGCGTCTTGATTCGTCGTGAACGAGAGCGATCCCCATATGAGTTTCGTCGTGGATAGGTATGGATCCGATTGTCTACTTCAGGCAAGACGATTGGCTGAACCTCGAACCGACAACATATGGATCCGGATCGGATTAGATGGAGAAGGATCAATCGTGGGACCGCTGATTACTGAGGCTCCTGAACCATCGGGATACGCCAGTCAAGTAACAGAGCATGCTGTCACCTGCCTTACACTTCCGGCGCTTTTCTGTCGAATTCGGAATCCCGAATTCTTCGGCGTTGAGCGCTTGAATATCTCGTATGTTTGCGGAGAAGAAATGTTCAGGAAATAGGACCATCTCTGATGGCTCAAACTGTTTAAGCTTCGTCACGCCTTTGGTGCAGGACCCACCAGTGGCTCAATCTTAAGCGGCACCTCGAATTTCACCGATTGCGGAATCTTGCACTCGAGATCATTACACTGCTGAAACTCAATCGTGCCGCCAAGCTGATACTCTCCCGGATTCAGCTTCTGCTTGAGCAACACATTTCCGACCGCTTTGAACTTCCCTGAATAGACTGGAAAGGTCTGATTTAACGCCTCGAACTTCAGCGGCGTTGGCGGCGGAAACTTGATCGACTCGCTCTGGACTAGCGCGTTATCAAATTTGACTTTGGTCACTGTGTATTCCGGCGGCAGCGGCGCGCCGTAGATATGCCATCCCGGCGCAACGTCGAAATCCACCGCGACCCCCAACTGATGACCACTGTAGCTCCGCGCGTCTGAGACGATCACCTTCGCTGTCACATCCTCGGCCTTGACCACCACCGAATTTGCACCCTCCCAAAATCCTTGAGCAGCACTTCCGATGCGGTAGGGCGTTCCTGATAGTCGGGCAGGAATAGCTTGTCCTTAACTGTCCCGTCCGGCGCGATCAGGTATTGCCCTGGAAATGGAATCCCGTAAAAGCGCGTCACGTCCTGTGGGACGTTGGTATTGAGAATTCCGAACTTGCGGATTACGACGCTCCCTTTGTCCGAGAGCATCGGATAGGAGATGTGATACGCTTCGGCAAATCGATGCAGCACGTCTTCGGGATCATAAGTAACCGATGCGATATTCACCCCGTTACGCTTCAGCGCTTCGCTTGATTCCTGCAGCTCGACGAGCTGCGAGCGGCAGTAGGGTCACCAATCCGCGCTGCGCAAAAAAACTAGCAGCAGGCCCTTTGGACCCGTCAGCTGATGCAGTGTATGGGTCTTGCCATTCTGATCGGGCAGGCTGAAATCCGGGACCTTCGTACCGATCCGCGGACCAGTCGTCACCCCATCATTCTGCGCCGCGACGAAGGTGCTCCAGAGCTGCGGCTCGGGTTTCTCGCCCGCCCCCATCTTTTTCAGAACTTCGCGAAACGCATTCGCCTTAATAGCGGTATCCATCACCGCCGGATGATCACTCGCTTCAGCTGTACTCATCGTCGTACTTCCATTCGGTTGGGCTCTCGCGACTGTCACACTCGATCCACTGATAGCAATCGAGCCAACAGTCGCGGCCAACCCCATCCAAAGCAACGGCCGTTTGCGCTTTTCTAGTTTTCTCACAATGAATTTTGCGCTTTCCGAAAAAATAATGAGGCTCGTCGAACACGAATACCGTTTCGCATCTTTCGCGTCTGACAGGCGCTCGTCAAGCCGCAAATCCGAGGTCAGCGGGGAGAGTCATGCGGGATGCAGTATTTATCACCACTGCTTGCACGTTCGAACATTTATTTGCGATGGTTTGGGCTGGGAAACGATCCGGGGGAGCATCCAAATTGCCCCCAAGGAGGACAAGCCAAATGTCAGATTCTCAGTTGATTTCCGCAGATTCTCATTTTGTCGAACCGCCGAAAATGTGGGCTGAGCGTCTTGATCGCCGTTTTCGCGATCGCGCACCGCACGCAGAAAAGCTCGAAGGCAAACCCGGCGAGTACCTGGTTTGCGAGGACATTGCCCCTGCGCCGGTGGCCGCCTTCTTCAGTGCGGGCGTGCCGGCGAAGGAGATGCCGGAGTTCATGAAGCGCGGCTTTGATGAGGCCCCCAAGGCGGTGCACGATCCCTCCGAGCGCATCAAGGATCAGGATCGCGACGGCGTCGCGTCTGAAGTCATCTATACCTCGATGGGTATGCCGCTGTTCGGCCTCGAAGACGCCGAATTTCGCGCTGCCTGCTTCCGCGCGTTTAATGATTGGGCGACTGACTATTGCGGCTATGATCTCAAACGTCTCGTTCCGCTCGGCTTGATCACTCTCGAAGATATTCCTGCGGCAGTTGCTGAACTCGAACGCATCAAGCGCCGCGGGATGGCCGGGGCGATGATCTGGGGCGATGCACCCGCGGACCGGCCCTACTCACATCCGGATTACGATCCTTTCTGGGCCGCCGCGGCAGAACTCGATATGCCGCTCTCGCTTCATATCCTCACCGGCGCCAAGGGGACTTCCGGTCACGCCAGCAAGGTGCTCAATCCCAACATGAAGGGTGTCGAGTTCATGACCGGCATCATCTCGATGATCCATCCCATTGAGCGCTCTCTGACGGCAATGATCTTCGGCGGCGTCTTTGAACGGTTTCCACGCCTGAAAATCGTCTCCGCCGAAAACGACGTCGCCTGGATAGCCTTCTTTCTTTATCGCATCGACAAGTATGCGGCGCGCGGATTGGCTAGCTTCAAGCTGTCTCTAAAACCCAGCGAGTACGTCAAGCGTCAGGTTTATGCGACCTTCATCAACGATCCGGTCTTTGTGAATCTGCTCGATTGGTATCCCGCGGATAACATCATGTGGTCGTCCGATTATCCGCACGGACAGGCTACGTTTCCTCATTCGCAAGACTATGTTGCCGAGCATCTGAGCAAGATCTCGGAGACCGACCGGCGCAAGATCGTACGCGACACTGCGGCGAAACTGTATGGACTGAATTGAACGAGTACTGCGGATTGCCAGCGGTGATCGTCAGATGACGATCACCGCTTCTCTCATATTTCCGTCATTCTGAGCGATACCGGCGGAGAGCGTCTTCACTCGGAGTGAATCTGCGAGCTGCGTCAAGACGCTAGGCGCAACGCAATGGAGCCGAGCAGGCGAGTCTGCGAGCTGCGTTGAGATTAGTCGGAACGAAGCATGCTCTCGAGGAGGCGCGAGCCAACGAAGGGAATCTAGCGATCGCTATGCTTGATCTTACGCACTCGCCTTCACTCGCGGCATTCCCGGACTGCTCTCCTCGCGTAGCCGCCTCGCCGCATCTTTCGCCATGCAAACGCCCGTCGAAGCCGTCCAGATGAAATAAGTTCCGAACAGCGTCCAGAACGAAATCGCACCGTTCCATGCCAGCGGACCCGTCTTGAAGAACGGCATCGCAGTAAGCGGGATAAAGCTGAGGCCGGTGAAAATCGCCCAATAACAGACCCATCGAGGGAAAACCGGACGCGCACTCGTGTCGGAGAGTCCCACTATGCCGTGGGCGATCGCCTGGATCGAAGTCACCGCGTAAGTGATGTTGAAAATGATGAACCCCAAGTCGTTGAGCGTACGGATCGCTGTCGGATCAACGTCCGTCCGAAACGCCGCTGCTGCCCAGATTGCCGGACAGAACATCACCACCCATGCCGTCAAAATCCCGCCAATCAGCTCGATGATCGTCAAAACCGGGTGCGAACCTTCGATCCGCCACAGCACTACGGTGAGCTGGGCCGTCCACGGAATCCACAGAACACTGACCAGGGCAGCCATGCTGTTTCCGAGGAGAATCGTATGATGATACTGCGCGAAATGCGCCGCGAGGTCCGGCGCGCTTAGATTGGGCGATGCCGGCGGCAGGTTATGCCCCATCCACGCCCAAAAAATCGTATAGAGAATCTCGAATCCGAAACCGCACTGCGCCGCCAACAGTTGATACTTAAGATTTCTTTCCGTCGTCATTGCGCTCCTCCGGTTGGCTGTGGCTAAGAATGCAATTCACTAATCACGCCTGCGTCGGCCCGATGCCGTCGCTCAATCGTCAATGTGTCCCTGAATCCGGGATTCTCTTATTCTTGACGCAGCGCCGAGGGGCGGCGGAGTCCGCGACGCGCGGCATAAATTAAGACTCGCCTTGCTCGCTTCGCACGGTAACCGGCTCCGCTAGTATTACCGCCAGTTGTTGTTGCTGGAATGATCTCCCCGCAACCACCGCTCAAGGTCCGCATCCTTGGTATGTTGTCGCTCCGCATTGATCTGTTCGGCGCGCGGATCATCGACCGTGAACTCAAGATTCAGACCATCAGGGTCTGTGGCATAGAGCGAGCGGCAATAGCCATGCTCGATAACAAAGTGTTCGCATCCGGCGCGCCCTAGCCGCTCAGCGATCGCGGCCTGAGTTTCGGCGGTCGTTTTCAGCGCGATATGGATGAAAGGCGTGGGACGGAACTGCGGTCCGAAGCGCTCGTAGTCCGCTTCGTCCTCGAACTGGAAGAATGCCAGCGCGCCGCCATCGGCGAGCTGAAAGAAGGTGTGGCAATAAACTCGCATCCCGCCGAACACCTCGTCGCGTTCGGTCCAGCACGCAACCATCGGCAGCCCGATCACGTCTTCATAAAAACGGCGGGTTCTGCGTTGATCACGCACCACGTACGCATTGTGGTGCAGCCGAAGCGGGATATTGTCGGGATGCGTGTCGCTGCCAGTTGCCATGCTTCCCTCCCTAATACTCACTTGGGCGAGACTTGGGTGGGAGTCTAATCCCGTCGCTTGGCCCCCTGCAACACGTCGAATTTGCCGCGTTTGCGCTCGCGCCGGAGCAATACCCAAAGCGCGCCAGCCCCGCCGTCGTAAGCTCTTGCAGTGGTGAAAGCGAGCACATATCCGCCGATATATCCATGCGATAGCCATTGCGCTGTCGCATGTTTCAGCACGGGCTGTCCGCCGGGCGACCGCAGCCCGCGTCCATGCACGATCAGAACGGTACGGCGTCCTTTGCGTACCGAATCGAGGATAAATTCCTCCAGCGCTATCTTGGCGTCGGGCTGCGTCATTCCATGCAGATCGATATGGCCTTGAGTTGAGAATTCCCCACGGCGTAAGCGTGAAACGAGCCGCGGATCGAGTCCGGTGCGCGCTCCCTCGACGTATTCCTCAGTTTCCGTGAGCTCGAACGGCGCCTGTCCCGAGACCAGGTCCGAGAGTTGCGCCAATACTTCCGCGTCCTCACTGACGATCGTTTTAGTGATTTTGGGCTGCACCTGAATTCGCGCCGCCGCACCGTTCAGCGGTCGAACTCCATCCAAGGCTGCCTGCAGTAACGCCGCGTCATCGATAGACGCCGCGACCATTGGCTCAGCCCGCTTGGAGTGCTCCGATTGCGGCTTGGATACCCTCGGCGGAG
This sequence comes from uncultured Pseudomonadota bacterium, assembly GCA_963831065.1. Lineage (GTDB taxonomy): Bacteria > Desulfobacterota > Binatia > Binatales > Binataceae > JAJPHI01. Next base: position 62,062 of record CAWHOQ010000018.1, on the reverse strand, counting down.
CGGCTGGCGGCCGCGCCTTGATTAGCTTCGGCAGATCTTTGAAGGGCGAGCCAAAGACCGGCTTCGGTTCCGGCGATTCGGCGCGTCGGGCGTCTGACTGGCGTCTGCGTTTCTTGGCCATGGCAATGTTAGACGGGACATTACCATTGTGATGATCAAACGAGCGCAGAACCAGATGCCTCGCTAATCGTGGCGCTAGTGGAGCGAGCCCCGGCTTCTGCTCTAATTAGCCGTTCACGGATTTAACCCGCACGAGCACCATCGAATTGAGCACGTGATTATTCGAGTCCCACGGATAAATCGCCTCGTGGGCTTTAATCTCCGCCGGAAAGCCCAGCCGGTCGAGATCGCGCTGGCGCACGACTACCCATCGAACCTTGCCCGCGTTGACCGCGGTATCCAAAGCGCGTTGCGTTGCGAAGGTCGGTACAGGATGCGGCAGGTTCAGATAGTAAACCGGCCCACCGTTGTTATAGAACGCGAGGGTATCGGTCTGATTATCGATCAGCGAGCGCACTTCCTGGGCAAACTGTTTCTCGCCCCGCCAGGCGTCGCCCGCCGGCATTGCAAAGACAAAGAAATAAAGCAGGAACGACCACGCGGCTATCACCGTCGCGATCAGGATGCGGCCGGACGAGATTCGCCGCGCCGCAAACCCCAACCCAATTATCGAAGCGATCCACACAATCGCAAAAACTATCCGATGCGGTGCGGCGGGTAGTAAGGCATAGGGCTTTGGAAAGAAGAGTCGCGGAGGGAAGAAGGCGAGAGTCGAGACTCCGACTATGATCGCCAAGGCCGCAAATCCGAGTTTCATTAGAATCCGCGATAAATTGTCGAGCTCCGAAAGTCTCCGCACCAATAATCGCGCGACCAGAATCGCAGCCGCTGGCAAAATCGGCAGTAAATAGTAGCTCCGTCGCGATCCCGACAACGTGAAAAAAACGAAGGTAATCCAGAAAAAGACCAGCACAAATCGATCGCTGTGGGCTTCCGCTCTGTCGCAAGGCTGTCCGCGATGCGCATTGACCAGCGCCGCCGGCAGAAACACCGACCACGGCGCCATCAGCCCGAAAATCACATAGATATAAAGGTAAATCGGCCCGACGTGATCGAACGGCTCGAAGTAGCGCGTGACGTTCTCGCGATAGACCATCGCGAGCCCCTTGGCCTTGCCCGTCTCGGCATACGAAATTGCGAACGGAACATAATAAATAGTCACCGCGATCGCGATTGCTGTCACGGTCCACCAGTTGAAAACCCATCGATGGCGCTCGATTGCGGCACGGAACCGTTGCACCGATGGACCGAGCAATAGTTCTGTCCCAATTGTCGCCCATCCGTCCCGAATCGACGTGTATCCGCCGATCACCAGAATCGGGAGCACAAACCCAAGCAGCCCCTTTGTCAAGGAGGTAACGGCCATGATGACCCACAGGGCGATCGTCCACCATCCGCCGCCGCGCTCCTGATTGCGCCAAAAAAGCCACAATGCTGCGAGTTCGCCGGTAATCGTCTCAACATCAGCGGACGCATGACGTGAAAAAAAGACGAAGCTGAAGCAGGTTGCGAGAATCGCCGCCGAAATCACTCCAGTGCGCAAATCGTACAAATCGCGAACCAGCAGAATTGTTAATCCGACCGCGATCAGTCCGGCGATCGCGCATGGCAGACGCGATGCCGCTTCATTCATCCCACCGGTCAGGTAAGTTGCGCCGACCACCAGCCAGTATGAGCCGAGCGGTTTGTCGTAATAGACGTGCCCATTGATCGTCGGCCAGAAGTAATTGTGGTTGAGAATCATCTCGCGCGAGATTTCCGCCCAGCGAAACTCCGACGCCCACAACGCCCGCACCCCTAATCGAGCAAAAAACAGGATCGCGGTGAGCGCCAACACACCGGCCGCGCCCCATCGCCACGCATCTGTCTCTGAAGACTGTTCAACTCGCGCTTGTTCGGAATGATCCGCCAGTTCAGCCTGCTTCATCGCCAAAAAGAGTCGCAAGATCGACCAACCGGAGCAAGCAGCCTCTTCCGGTCTCGAATGGTTACATCGCAGCCGCCGTGTTACTCTCGAAGAGTCCTCGCGGTTCATCTCGAAGTGAGGAAATCCCCTCTTTGACGAGCATATGTAAATGACTTCCGAACATGCTTCAGCCGCAGGATCTGGGCGGAAACCTAATCGGCTGATTAACGAACAGAGTCCTTACCTCCGTCAGCACGCCTACAATCCGGTTGACTGGTATCCGTGGGGCGACGAGGCGCTCACGCGCGCTCGCGCCGAAAATAAGCCAATCCTGCTTTCGATCGGCTATTCGGCCTGCCACTGGTGCCACGTGATGGAGCGGGAATCGTTCGAGAACGACGCGATCGCGCGCCAAATGAACGACAATTTCGTCTCGATCAAAGTCGATCGCGAAGAGCGCCCCGACCTCGATCAGATTTATATGGACGCGGTGCAACTGCTGACCGGACGTGGCGGATGGCCTCTGACCATATTTCTGACTCCCGAAACCAAACCCTTTTACGGCGGCACCTATTTCCCACCTGAAGACCGCCAAGGGATGCCCGGGTTTCCGCGACTGCTTACCGCGATTGCCGACGCCTATCGCAACAAACCCGATGACGTCCGCAGCAATGTCGAGCGGTTAAGCCGCGCGCTCGTCCAGATGGCCGAGCAGACGTCCGCTAATGGCGTACGTCCGGGACTGGTTGCCGACGCCGCTCGCGCATTGGCGCAAAACTACGACAGTACGCACGGCGGAATCGGCGGCGCTCCGAAGTTTCCCAACACCTTTATCTTTTCGCTTTTCTTGCGAGTATTCGCTGCCGGCGGACGGCCAGAATATGCCGAGATGGTCCGTCACACCCTGACCAAAATGGCTAAGGGCGGAATCTACGATCAGCTGGGCGGCGGCTTTCATCGCTACAGCGTCGATGATCGATGGTTGGTGCCGCATTTCGAGAAGATGCTTTATGACAACGCGCTTCTCACCCGCCTCTACCTCGACGCGGGCCGCGCACTCGACGAGCCGCAATTCCTGCAGATCGCGCGCGAAACCCTCGACTACGTGCTGCGCGAGATGACCAGTCCTGAAGGCGGCTTCTATTCCAGTCAGGATGCCGACAGCGAAGGCGAGGAGGGCAAGTTCTTCGTTTGGACGCCCGCCGAGTTGCGCGAAGTTTTGGGCGAAGACCTCGCGACAATTGCCGAGCGATATTTCGACGTGACCGAGGAGGGCAACTTCGAAGGCAGCAATATCCTCCATCGCACGCTCTCGCTGGACGACATGGCGCGCCGATTTCGGATCGCAGAGCCAGAGATAGCCGCAAAGATCAGCACTGCGCGCGAGAAGCTGTTTCAAGCGCGGTCCCGGCGTATCCCCCCTGGCCGCGACGATAAAATCCTCGCGGCATGGAATGGCATGATGCTCAGTGCATTTGCCGAGGGTTATCGTGCGCTTCGTGATGAACGTTATCTCGCTGCCGCTACTCGCGCCGCTGACTTCCTCATGACGGGCTTGTGGAACGGCCGCGTGCTGTGCCGTTCCTACAAAGACGGCCATGCGCGATTCAATGCCTATCTCGAAGATTATGCTCTTGTCGCCGGCGCAATGATTGATCTCTACGAAGCTTCCCTCGACTCACGCTATCTCGCGCATGCGCGCACCCTCGCCGATGTAATCCTGGAACGCTTCGAAGACCCGGATCAGGGTGGCTTCTTCTTCACCTCAAATGATCACGAAGACCTGATCACTCGATCCAAGGCTGCCTTCGATGGTTCAACTCCCTCAGGCAACAGCGCGGCGACCTTCGTATTCCTGCGGCTGCACGCCTACACCGGTGACGAGCGCTATATGAAGGCCGCCGACCAGACCTTATGCCTGTTCGCGCCGATGATGGAAAAGCAGCCGTTCGCGTTTGCACATCTGCTCGAAGCGGTTGACCTCTACGAACGCGGTCCGACCGAAGTTGCGCTAGTCGGCCAGCTTGCCTCTGCCGAATTTCGCGAGTGGCTCGACGTATTCGCGCGCGAATACGTGCCGAATCTCGCGCTCTACGCGCTCGATCCCGCGGCGCAAGACGACGCGATGAGACCCGACGCTCTGCAAGGCAAACGTCAGCTCGACGGCCAGCTCACCGCTTATGTCTGCCGTGATCACGCCTGTTCCGCGCCGATTACCCAACTCGAAGAATTGAAGCGCGAGTTCCATCTGCCCGTCGCTCAACATGGATAAGCAGTCAGCGGGCATCGCGCATGAATTGAACAATAGCCATCCGTTTCAGCCGATTGTTCTCAATCGCGCGGCGAAACCGGTTGGACGGGTCCTCAAGGTAGTCGCATTCAATGCGAAAGGCGGCGCACGACTCGACGGCATCCTCCGCTGCCTCCAGCGCGCGCCGCTCGCCGGCGCAGACCTGATCTTTCTCTGCGAAGCCGACTGGCGGCACGAACGTTCAGCGTGGCGCGAGTTTGCCGCAGAGCTTGCTGCCGTGCTCAAGCTGAGCTTCGCTTTCCTCGCGGAATTTGGCGTTCCGGTCGAAGCTGGCGAATCGACCACCTTGAAGGGTAATGCGATCCTATCCAGTCAACCTCTCCAGAACGCCTTCGCGATTCCGATTCCGAACCGCTTCGTGCATCGGCGGCTCGCGCGGATGGGGGGTGGACCCGCCGGGCTAGTTGCGAGCATCCACCTGGGCGGTCGTCCAGTTACCGTCGGCGTCGTCCACCTGAACAGCCGATGGGACCCGCCCGGACGCGAAGCGCAGATGCGGGAGTTCCTCGCTGGTTTGCCGCCGCAAGGTCCGGCAATTATTGGCGGCGATTGGAATACGACCACGCTTGGATTGCATGGGCGCAGCGCTTTTATGCTCGCCGGATGCCGATTCATCCTGCAATTGCGCCGCCTCTCCGATCCGCGAAAATGGGAGCCGTTGTTCGTGCGCCTCGCACAGGCGGGTTTCGTCATCGAGCACGCGAACGCCCCGGGCAAGCGGACCTTTGTGCCCTCCCGGCTAGTCCCGCCGATCATTCGTCCGAATCTTGACTGGATCGCGGTCCGCGATTTGGAACCAATCCGAGGCTCCGCGAGAGCCCTTCCGGCGCGACCCGGTTGGTCGGCCCCACGCGTGTCAGATCACGATTTCATCATGTGCGGGGTTCGGGTTTGAGCCGTCTTCCGTCGCGAATTCGCCGGAACAACTCGCCGGGCCTCGCTTCTTGGAATTGATTTGCGCGGTTATCACTGCAGCGTGGGCGGCAGCGTCAGTTTGCCGAGAATTGCAGGCCTCCGCGCACCCGTGACCGACGGAATATTGCCCGGTCGTCCCTGCAGCATTTCATAACCCAAAATCGCGAATGCGACTGCCTCAAGCGCATCGCCATCGACGCCTACTTGAGCCGCCGTTACGACCTCGATTTTTGGAACTTCCGCGCCGATCATCCGCATCAGGATCGGATTGTGCGCGCCGCCGCCGGTCACGATTAGCTGATCCACCCGTCCAAGCGGGGCGATAAATCGGCGACACGCATCGGCAATCGAGCGCGCGGTCCACGCCGTGACCGTCGCGATCAGATCATCCCCTGCTACCCAGAGCTCGTCTGCGCTCGCCGTGATCGTCGCGAGATGCGCCGGGCTGAACTCCTCCCGTCCGGTCGATTTCGGTGGGCGTGCGGCGGAAATACGGATGGCGCATCAATTTATCGAGCAGCTCTTCATTGACGCTCCCGCGCGCCGCTCTCCGACCATCACGGTCCATCCGCGAGCGTCCTCCAGTGAGTTGCGCGGCAAGCGCATCGATCATCCCATTACCCGGCCCGGTATCGAACGCAATCACGCGCGAACCGTCTGATTTTGCTTTTGGCGGCAAATAAGTCGCATTACCGATCCCGCCGATATTCTGGATAATTCGGCCGCGGCGACGATCGCCGAACAGCCACAGATGAGCGAGCGGCGCGAGCGGCGCAGCCTCACCACCCAGCGCCATGTCCATCGGGCGAAAATCGGCGACCACCGGTACGTCGGTCATCGCCGCAATCACCGCGGATTCTCCGAGCTGTAGCGTCGCGGGCGTCTCGCCGCGTGCCGCACGTCCGGGCGGCAGATGATAAAAGGTATGGCCATGCGATCCGATAAAGCTGATTCGCTTGAGCTCGATCGGCACTGACTTAGCGATCTGCATAGCCGCATCGCCAAACGCCCGCCCAAGCGCAAAATTAAGCTGTGCGATTTCACTCGTACCGACTCCTGTTCCCGCCGACGCGGTCAGCAGGCGTGCGCGCAAGCTCTGACGATATGGAAACGTTTTGTATCCAAGCACCTTGAGCGGTGGCGATTGCCGCTCGTCGATCGTCGCCACCGCTGCGCTGATCCCGTCGTGTGACGTGCCCGAGATTAAACCGATTGCGTAATATGGCCCGGTCCTATCCAGGAGAAGTCGAATCCGGCTCATGGCAAAACTTCGGCGATTCCGTCGCGAATCACCGCGATATTTTCGCGATTAACTGTCTCGAACGCATAAATCCTGCGCTCGTCGCGAGCGCCAACCGGCCAAACCGCCGTCGTGATCGAATCACCCGGGAATACCGGACGCGAGAACTCCGCGGCCAGCCGTTTCAATCGCATCGGATCGGAATCGCAGGTCGAATCAATTATCGCGCGGCACGCGAAAGCCATCGTGCACAGCCCATGTACGATCACTCCCGGCAACCCGGCCATCTTCGCGACCGCCGGATCCACGTGAATCGGATTGCGATCGCCTGACGCTTCGGCGTAACGCGATGTTTGATCCAGATCGACCACCTCGCTGACCCGCATCGCAGCATCGCGCGATTGCTCCCGCTCGACGCTCGTGTCATTCCGTAAAAACGACCGTCGTCCCGTGCGAATCAGCGCGCTAAAACGAATCTGCGTCACCGCTATTCCATCCTGATTCGCGCCCACAATTTCGAGCACCAATGATTCTCCGCTGCTGACCGCTTCGATCTTGTCAATCCGTGCCTGCGCGGATATTCGATCACCCGGTCGAATCGGCGCAAAAAATTCCATCTCCTGTTTGCTATGCAGTAAGCGCAGGAAATCCACTCCGAGTTCCGGATCGGTGATCGCGGCGACGAGTGGCAGCCACGTTACGACCGCCGCGAACATCGGCGGCGCGACGATCCCGTCCATATCCGAGTCGTAATAACGCGGATTGGTTTCATTGCACGCCCGCGCGTACGCCTCGATAGCCGCGGCGGTCACCTCGGTCGTAGCGGGCGAATACTGCTTGCCGATACAGGCTCGATTAAGCGGCATTGTTCTGTGTTCGCAGGTCAGTCGATCTCGCGTCCGCCAACCCATACCCCTTTCAATTTCAGCGCTCGATCGACCATCACCATATCAGCACGACAGTTCGCCGCGATCCGGCCACGATTCCATATCTTGAGCGCGCGTGCGGCTTCCCTCGAGGTCAGCGCCTCGACGGACCGCCAGTCGCATCCCAATTCCTGCCTTGCGATCCGTGCCGCATCGAGCATGCTGATCGTGCTGCCGAGCAAAGTCCCATCTGGGAATCGCGCAGCGCGTCCATCCTGCACAATCCCTATGCAAGCTTTTCCGAAGATCGTCGCCGGAGCCTGCTCCGCCTGCGCGCTCGCAACGCGATCAGTGATGAAGCCCGCCTTCAACCCACTGCACAATCTCAACACGCTCGGATGAACATGCACGCCATCCGGAATCATCGTCACGCAAGGCCGCGGCTCATGCGTCGCCGCGCCGACCGGTCCCGGCGCCCGATGATGAAACGGCGGCATCGCATTGAATAGATGAGTCAGCATTGTCGCCCCCGCCTGAAGCCCCTTTATGGATGTCTCGTAGCTCGCATCGGTATGGCCGAGCGACACCACGATGCCGCACGCGACCAAGCGCGGTATCGCATCCAGCGCTCCGTCCAACTCCGGAGCCAGCGTGATCAGTCGCAATGTTTTCAGGCGCAGGACTCGTTCAAGCGCCTCGCCTTGCGGCAGCAAGTTTCTCGGCGGATGCGCTCCGAGCCGCTTCGATGAGATGAATGGCCCCTCCAGATGCATCCCAAGAATGCTCGCGCCGGGGGTCTCACGATTGCCACGCTGGGTGGCTCGCTCCAATTCCCGCTGCTGCTCCATTGCCTCGGCAATTGTCCGGTCGCAATGCTCAATCATTTCGATCGGCGAAGTAATCACGGTCGGCAGCCACGCCGTCGACCCTTCGCGAACCAGATGACGTGACAGCCGGATAAGATCATCGGCAGATGCCGCCATCACGTCGATCCCGAATGCCCCATTAATTTGAAGATCGATGAAGCCGGGCAAAATGAAATCGCGCGAAGTTTCGCGACTCTTGCACACCTCAACTACCCGATGATTGAAACTGATTTCCGCGCTCTCGCCGCTCGCCGCAACTATCCCGCGGATGGAACTGAGATTCGAAATGGCCTTACCTGTTAAATAGCTTTCTATTTGTCATTCTGAACGTAGCGAAGAATCTCGATTCGAGCCGTGAACTTCGGAACGAGATTCTTCGGTCGCAGACTCTCCCAGGATGACACGAGAGGCGCTTTCGATGAAAAGTTACGATGGGAGACGCAACACTAACTGGCACGGAATTTTTCGGCCAGCAAACGCGAAAAACGCGGCAAATAGATCAGGTCGAAGGTGTCGTCCTTGCCGGGGAACATCGCGACCGCCGCGCCCTTGAGCCCGCGCACATGCTCCCATGCGTCGTCGAGCGTCATCGTATTGTCCTGCGCAATTGTCGCGAAAACCAAGTCCACGAGGAAACGCAGCCTTCGAATCATTTTGTCTTCGTGCGCGATACGCGCAGCTAATTCTTCGTCCGGCATGGACCTAAATTTAGCGCAAAACGCCCACACTTGTCGCGCCCACCTGCTCCCTCAAACAAGCTCGCCAGGACTCTTGTTCCGCGATTCCCTTTATGAAGCGGGCCGGAGGTTAGATCAGCCCGCGAGCTGCGTAGAAAATACTAGGCGGAACGCAGTGGAACCGAGCAGGCGAGCCCGCGAGCTGCGTAGAAATTAGTCGTGATCTTGTGTTAACCGCGATCCAATGTCAGGCTCGTCGCCAAAGTGACTCCCCCGCGACTCAAAAGCAGTTTCATCTATCTGGCCAACGCGGTGAATGATCTCCGCGCCAATTGGATTACGCTCGCGATTGCACTCGCGCCGCTTGTCTTGCTCACCTCGGTTTGTCTTTTGCCCAGCGCATTGAATCTTCAGCACGCGGTCGCCGAGCATTTCGCCCCCGGCACCCGGCACGTGGGCTGGATGCTGACGCAGGAACCCTACGCGCCCGCAGCTGAAGAAGCCAGACCGCTCTTCGGATGGTGGGTGCTGATGATCCTCGGCCTCTTTGCGCTGGCGCTGACCGTAAGCGGATTCCTCGTAGTATTATGTTCTATTCGCCGGATCATATCAGGCGTAGCTATCACCGACCGCGCCGGTGAAGCTCTCGCGACGTGGCGTGACACAATCAGTTTGGCGCCGGCCTTTTTCTGGATCGTGCTCCTTCAACTTGCCCCACCTATAGTCGCCTGGCTCATCTCACATATATACATTTTTGGGAGTATCTGGTGGCTCGCGGTCGCACTTTATCTCCTCCAGATAATCTTTCTGACTCTTGGCACATTGTGGTTCCTATGGCTCTATTTTGCCGGCTACGCTTTGGTCTTCGATCACCAGCACGGATTCCACGCATTGTTGTTTAGCCGTGACCTGATGCGTAAGCGATTCTTCAGGGTGGCGATGCGAATCGTGGTTTTCCTCGCCGTGTGGTCCGGCTATTACTCATGGACCGGCTTCGCCTTCGTCGTGATGAGCTGGATTCTTGGGCCGGTAGGCTTGGCCACTGGTTACTTTTGGAGCTTCTTCTTCGTCGTCGAATTTATCAGCGTCGCCGTGACTTTTGTGATGATCGCGTTTTTCGTGACGGCAGGTCATCGGCTCTATCGCGATCTGGTCGAGCTTGTGCGGCAAGAGGTTCCGAGCACGACGCACAGTGTCGCGGTATCGCCCACAGTGCCGATTCCTGCCGCGAACGGCTGATTAGATTCCGCTCGCCAGACGCGCTAGCGCTCTGACGGTCACTTGCAGCGGCGGCAGTCCGACCGCAGGCAGCGCGCGCAGTTCCTCCATCAGACGCTCAACTTCCGCCAAACGCTTCTGCCGAAGCGGATCAGCTTGTGACGACGAAAGCGGCGATCCATTGCTGGGATGGTCAATAATCGAGCAGCACAGTTGATTCCGCGCCCAAGCTAATTCAGCACGTAGATCGCGCGCGGCGTGACGTTCCCAACGATCCTCCGTATTGAGATGATCGATCGCGCTTTCGAGCGTGGCAAACTCGAATCGATTGCTCATCCCGAAATAGACCCGCGCCATCTTGAGCGGTTCAATGTTTTCGGCAGTGCTCAGATTCAGCACATTCAGCAGATGCCCGGCAAAGCTCAACCGGGCTAACTCATGTGCGAGCTGTTCCTGATGTACGGTCTTGCGCAGGTCGCGATACGATCGTTCAAACTGCTCCCGTTCGCCATCCGTTAGCACCGTCTCAAACTGCTGAAGAAGCTGCTCGAATGCTGGTCGTAGTCGCGTGACAGTCTCGCCGATCGCACTCGACTGATCCGGGCGAATCGCCGCCCACGCACAAGCGCGCCGCGCGGGTTGTTCCAACGCGAGAAACGCGCCCAATTCGGCCTCTGCCGACATATTCTCGGCGTTTCGATGGAGGTCTTCGGCGCGAGCATGCAAATCGAGCACTCCTGAAGCTACCAGCCACGCACCAACCGCCTGCTCGATCTCCAGCCCGAAATCCCGCGTCAAATTAAAAATGAACACCGATCCCATTGAATCCACTAGTTCATTCACCAGCTGTGTGGCGAGCAGTTCGCGGCGCAAACGAAACCGCGGAATTTCCTTGCCGAACTCGTTCGCGATCGCGGCCGGGAAGTAGGGTCGCAGATAACGCTCGACCAAGTAAGGATCCTCAACTAACGAGCTGCCAACAATCCTCGCGGTTAAATCGATTTTGGTCAGCGCGGTCACGACTGCCAGTTCGGGCCGAGTAAGGCCCGGATAACGAGTGTGGCGCTCGCTCAATTCGGCGTGCGTCGGCAGAACCGATTCCTGCTGGCGGATAAGGCCGCGTCTTTCGATCGCCGTAAGATGGTCGCGAAAAGCGTCCACATCACCGTGGCTGCGCACCTGCTCAAGACTTAGCAGGAGCGCCTGATCACGATTATCGCGCAGCACCTCGACCGCGACTTCATTGCCTACTGAAGCCAGCAGCCGATTGCGCTTGGCGGTGGTAAGCCCGCCGCTCGCGACAATTGGCTGTAGCAGGATTTTTAGATTTACCTCGTGATCGGACATATCGACGCCCGCCGAATTATCGATCGCGTCGGTATTGATCCGGCCGCCCCCCAGCGCATATTCAATTCGCGCCAGTTGCGTGAAACCGAGATTGCCGCCTTCCACTGCAATTTTGCAGCGCAGTTCGCTCGCCGTGATACGGCATGAATCGTTGGCATGATCGCCCACTTCGGCGTCGGTCTCGGTATCCGCTCGAACATACGTCCCGATGCCGCCGTTGTAGAGCAAATCAACTTTCGCGCGCAGCACCGTCTGCACCAACCGCTCGCCATCGAGTTCTTCAACTGGGCAATCCAGTGCTGCCCGCGCTTCTGCGCTCAGCTTGATACTTTTCTGACCGCGCTTAAAAACACCCCCACCCGAACTGATCAGGCTTGGATCGTAGTCCGCCCAACTGGAGTTCGGCATTTTGTAGAGACGCTCGCGCTCGGCGAAACTCTTGAGCGGATCCGGCGAAGGATCAATGAAGACATGGCGATGATCAAACGCGGCTATCAGCTTGACGTTATCTGATTGCAGCAATCCATTGCCGAACACATCACCCGACATGTCACCGATTCCCACCATCGTGATCGGAGCACCACGGCGTAAGTCGCGACCCATCTCGCGTAAATGGCGCTTGGCCGATTCCCATGCACCACGAGCGGTGATTCCCATCGCTTTATGGTCGTAGCCATGCTCTCCGCCTGACGCGAACGCATCACCGAGCCAAAAGCCGCGACTCTCTGCGATATTATTTGCGATGTCGGAAAATGCCGCAGTGCCCTTGTCTGCCGCAACCACCAGGTACGGACCGTCCGTGTCGCGGACCACGACACGCGGCGGATGCACGATCTCGCCGTCAACCAAATTGTCCGTCAGATCGAGCATCGCATTGATCAGTATAGAATACGCTTCCACCACCGCGGCGCGGCTCGGGACCCGGCCCACTCCGGATTTAACGATGAAACCACCCTTCGAGCCGATCGGTACGATGATCGCATTCTTAACTGTCTGGGTTTTCATCAGGCCGAGGATTTCCGTGCGAAAGTCATCGAAGCGATCGCTATAGCGAATCCCGCCGCGCGCGATTTTTCCTGCTCGCAGATGGCATCCCTGCATCGTCGGCGAGTTCACATGAATTTCATAAAGCGGCGCCGTATCCAGCAGACCAGGTAATTTGGCGCTTTCGAATTTAAGTGCGATGTACGTGGCGTCATCGCGGAAGAAATTCGTGCGAGTGGTCGCATCGACCATCGCGAGCAAAGTCCGCGCGATCCGATCGTCGGCGATATTCTCCACCGCCGCCAACTGCTCGACGTATTCCTTTCTGATCTGCTCCGAATCGTCCGGAGCTGTCTGCTTTTCCGGATCGAACTGCCTGCGAAACAGCCGCATGAGCAGACCGGCGAGCTTCGGATTCTGCAGGAAGGGCCGCCGCAACCCCGGACGTGCCGGTCCCAGCCGCATCTGAAAGGCCGCTGCTAAATACGCTCTGAGCAGCGCCGTCTCACGCCAGGTCAAACCTGCATTGAGCGTCAATGCATTCAGCGCGTCATCCTCGGCGAGTCCGGTGCGCACCGCCACCAATGCATCGCCCAGCAGCGCCGCTCCCGGCATTCGCTCCAAGGGCTTTCCGTCGATTGTGCGAACCTGAAATGACTGCATATACGCGGGTTGCGGCTTGCCATCTTGCGTCAGGCGGAACTCGTGCGCGCTTTCGGAGAGCACCGCGATCCCGAAGTTCTGCAATACCGGCACCAGTTCGGATAGCATCGGCGCTTCGCCAAACTCATACAGCCGCAGTTCGCTGCTGTCGGGATCGGCGCTGCCCGACGCTGGCCCGATCAGCACGCTGAAGCGGACCTGCCCTCCCAGCTGATCGATATGCTCGATATCTTCCACCGCCAGCTCAGGCGGCGTGCTCGATCGGTAGGACGACGCGAACGCGGGCATCCATCGCGCGAGCAGCTCGCGGGCGCGCGCGCCGCCGAATTTGACCTGCAGGCGCTCGCGCAGCAACTCCTCCCAGGTACGCGCCAGACGCGCGATCTCAATCGCCAGTTCATGCGTAAGCGACGGCGAGGGCGGAGGCGCAGCAAATGAAAAGTGCAAACGCGCGGTGTAGCTCTCGCCGAGCGCCAGATAGTAATAAACCAGTTTGCCGCCTAGCGCCCGTGCCAGAGCGGCTTGCACGCGCACCCGCAATTCAGCCGAAAAATTCTCGCGCGGCATAATCACCAGCGCGATTACATTCCCGCGCACCGGATCAGCCTCGAGGATCAGGCGCACTTCGCTTTCATTTTCGACATTCAGGACCAGCCGCAGTTGTTTGCGCAGCTCATCGGTTTTGGCGCGAAACAATTCCTCCTTGGGAAAACTGTTGAAGGCGGCTACCAGCGCCTTGTAATCGTGAGTCGCGGGCATTAATCCTTCGGCCTGGATCAATTCACGCAATTTGGCGCGCAGCACCGGGATATGTTCCGCTTCCTCCGAATAGGCCTTTGAAGTGAACAGTCCGATAAAGCGATCGAAGCCAACCACCCGGCCCTGCTGATCAGTACGGCGAATCGTTACATCGTCCATCAAGGCGCGCCGATGGACCTCCGATTCAGCGCGGGTCTTACCGATAATTAGCGCCAGGCCCCTCGAACAGCAGCTTGCGATGGCTCTCGTCGAGGCGGTCGAGCGGTGTCGGCGCGGCAAAACGTGATCGCCCCTCCGCACGCATGATGCCGAGGCTGGAGCCGCCCTCGGTCACGATACATTGCGCGCCCTCATGTGACTCGACTCGATAGCGGCGATAGCCGAGAAATACAAAGCCGCTCTGCACCAGCCAGCGCAGAAAATCGCGAACTTCAACCAACTCGCGAATCGCCGCAGTCTCGTCGCAGATGCGCAGGGCCTGCTCGGTCATCGCGGTGAAATCGGTTGTCGCCTCGCGCAACTGCTTCGAGGATGCGCTGCAAATCCGTCTCGATAGTTCGGCACAATTCCGGCGAAGCGGCGGTTTCGATCTCGGCATGAGCGAAGGACTCAATCGCTTCACCCGTCGTCCCCCGTTCAAAGGTGACCAACTCGCCGTTGGCGCCGCGCCGCACTCGAAACAGCGGATGCAGCATCACGCGCACCGGAAGCTGCTTTTCGCGAAAATATTCAAGAATGCTGTCCACGATGAACGAGCAGTCCGGCATTACCGTCTCGACAATCAGAAGGTCCTGCTCATCCGGCGAGCTGAAGACGCGCACCTTTGCGGGCTGGCTTCGCGTCTCCATGAAATCCAGTCCGCGCTCGGCGATTTCCAGCCGCTTGGGCGCGGGAAATTCCTCCGCCAAATCAGGCGGCAATCGGGCGAACATCCGCTCGGCAAATAACCTGACCCGGCGATGCTGCTCGCCGTCATAATCATCATCAATGAACTGCTGCTGAATCTCTGTATTTTCTGCCACCGTGCATCCTGTTCGAATCAGTCGGGATAGATGCTGAAGTGCCTCAATCGCCCCCAGATTCCCCCGTCTCAGTATATAATGATTGGCTGAAATCGCATGAGCCAAATCGAAATTGAATCGATGACTTATGGCCCCTATGGAGTCGGCCATCTGAACGGCAAAACCGTGCTGGCGCCGAACGCCGCTCCGGGCGACCTCATCGAAGCGGACGTAGTCAGCGAACAACGCGATTATGCACGTGCTCGACTGACGCAAATCGTGCGCAGTAGCGCGTTACGCCGTCCGGCGCCATGCGCGTATCTGCCGCGCTGCGGCGGATGCGACTGGCAGCATCTCGATTACCCGGCGCAGGTCAGCATCAAAGCGAAATTGTTGGCGGCGGATTTCCATCGCGCCCTCGGGTTGAAACTCGATCCAGTCGGCCTGATCGAACCATCCCCCATTGAGTTCGGTTATCGGTCGCGCGTAAGACTCAAAGTCGGTCCCGGCGGTACCCTCGGCTATTACGAATTGGAGAGCAATAAGCTCGTCGGCATCGAACGATGCATGGTCGCGTCCTGCGATCTCGCTCCGGCTAAAGAATTTTTGCGGGAGACGCGCCTTCGCTGCGTCGAGCTTGAAATCGTCGCGCAAGATAAAGAACAAATTCTGATTGTCCACTGCACGGTTGCACCGAGCGATTCGCAAATTGCGCGTGCGAGCCGTGTGATCAAATGCGATGGGCGTATTGCCGGAATTATCCTGAAAAGTAGCGCGAAACGGATTGTGCTCGGCGATGCATCGATCAGCTTCGAGCCTGAGGCAGGATGCCAAATTATTGCTGATGCGGATTGCTTCAGTCAGGTCAATCCGGCGCAAAATCGCAAGCTGGTCGCGACTGTGATGGAGCTGGCCGCGATCGAACCCGCGATGCCGCTGCTTGATCTCTTCTGCGGCTCCGGCAACTTCAGTCTTCCTGCCGCGCGCCGCGAGGCGAGTGTCACAGGCGTTGATGCCGACTCATTGGCGATCGCGGCGGCCCGCCAAAATGCCCTGCGCATGAAGCTCCGCGATGCGCAGTTTATTGCAATGGCCGCAGCCGAAACTGCACAGTTTCTGCATCGCGCCAAATACCAGCCCTCACTCGTGCTCCTTGATCCACCGCGCACCGGCGCCGCCGGGCTGATCGAGTCCGTCGCCCGGCTTCGCGCGCCTAAAATAATTTATGTTTCATGCGATCTTGCGACGCTGCTTCGCGATCTGGGCGTATTAGCAACTTATCGCTATCAAGTGGCGCTCGTGCGCGGCTTCGATTTTTTTCCGAACACCCATCACATTGAAGCGGTTGCCGAGCTGCTATTGACTTAGGTTCAAGGCTCTCCGTAATCTAGCAGAGGATGGTTCCAACGCCTTCCCGCCAGAGGTGTGCACCAAAACGATGCCCAAGCAGGAAAAGTTAGCGCGTCCCAAAATCACGATCATCCCGGGCCGTGGCGTGGCTCAGACGATCAATTACCTGCTTGAAGACCGCGACGATCTCGAATGGATCATCGCTGTCGGACGCACGAAAAATGGTGAGTTATTCTTTTACGATACCGGCGGCGATATCGTCGAAGATTTGGGCACGCTCGAATATCTCAAAGCTCGCATCGTACGCGCTCATTTCGGCGACGAGTACGAATAGGTCCCGTCTCGCATCACTCCTCGGACGATTATTCGTCGCGATCATACTGTTTGTACTTTTAGTTTTATCTCTACCTACTGACGTTCGTGCCGGTCAGGTACAAACCTTGCCCTCGCAACAGTTTGTTCCACCGCCCTCCACCTCGCGAATTAATCCGCAACCCAACCAATCGCAAACCGAAAAGACCATACCGCCGGTATTACCTGCTCCGCAGGGCGCAACTCGTGAGATTCCCTTGCCGCAGGTCTTCCGCGGATGCTGGCGGGGGTCGGTCGCCCAAATCGATTCGCTCGTGCCGCTCGATCCGTCCGCCGGTCGAACGATTTGGCTGACCAAGTCATACACCCTCTGCTACAAACAAGTTGGTTATAATGGAAAATGGCGCTTGACCTTCGCCGAAGGCTCAGTCGCCGATCGTCGGCAGGTGCGCGACCAGAGGCAGTCGATCCGGGTCAAGTCCGTCAGCGGTTCCGATCGTGCCGAACTGACCGCGTATCTCCATTTTCGTGCGCCGGTCGTCGGGATGTTCGGCTCGCCCACCGGGCTCGTTAATACGATGGACGAATTGACCCAACTGCATTGCTACATCACGCCCGACCAGTGCATGATGGAAGTGCGGGCGACAGTTTTCGTCGAGAACGACGATCGGCCTTACGCGAATATCACTTGGCATACGCGTTTTCTCCGCACCGCCGCAAGCGCCAGCGAGTAATCGGCCGTCCCGCTCTGTCATTCTGAGCGAAGCGAAGAATCTAGCGGTCTCTTACGCTCAATCTAACGCACTGACCTTTCGAATTGATGGGAGTTCGGAATTCTTCACTCCGCAGACTTAGTTCAGAATGACAATCTTCAGTAATCCGCTTCGAACTCGTAATCCGGCTCCTCGGCATAGATAATCCCGCGCTCGATGGCCAGTGGCACGCGATACAAAAACTTCCCACACGTGCTGCTCGGGCCAGCAATACATTCGCCGGTATTGGGCTCGTAATAAGCGTTGTGAGTTTGACACATCAGATAGCGCCCATGCTCAGCAAAGAATTGATTGTCCACCCAGTCCATCCCCATGGGCACGTGGCGGCATCGATTCACATACGCGTACAACTGTCCCTCATAGTTAATTACGAAGCATTCCTCGTCGATTCCACGAATCGGGAGCATGAATTTCCTGGAAGCGCCCGGTCGCACGTCGCGAACGCGTCCAACCCGAAAACGCGCAGGAGTCTTACCTGATGCGATACCACGCGGTGACCTTCGCGAAGGCGCCATCGGATTGCGGCGGCGGCGCTGCTCTGACATGTACCGAGTTAGCCGCGCTTTGGCCGCGATGTCCAGTCCACCGCGCACGTTGAGCGTGGCCCGATGTGAGCTTGGCCGCCCCATTCAGGAAAGTGCTGGTGGTTAGGTCCAGTCTGCCGGGCTGCGTTCAGGATTCTTGTGCCGGAAAAATAGTGTGCGACGATAACAATCAGTTATGATGATCGGCAGAAGAGGTCTGCGGTTATGTCGATCAACCAGCCGAAAATCCGCCCGCTTGAAGCCACTCCCTTCCGGCAGCAGGATCAGGATTATGTTTTGCTGCGCGATCCAAGTGGCATCGCCCCCGATCCGGTTGCGATTACCACTACCGCCTACTTCCTCATCATGCATTTTGATGGCTCCAATACGCTGCTCGATATTCAGGCAGCGTTCACCCGGCGATTCGGCGATCTCTTGTCGTCGGAGCAATTGGCCAAACTGATCGACGCGCTAGATCAGGGTTACTTTCTGGATTCACCGCGTTATGCCGAGCGGCTGCGCGAGGTTCGTGACGAATTTATACGCGCGCCGCAGCGCCCCGCCGCCCTCGCTGGACTTGCTTACGAGAACGATCCTGCTCGATTGCGCGCCGACATTGCGAGTTATTTCCAGCGGCCCGGGCGCGCCGGGCGAGATTCCCCAGCCACGCGGCGATGGCGCGCCACTCAGCGGACTCATCTCACCGCACATCGATCCTCGACGCGGCGGCGCGGCGTACGCGCACGCTTATGGCGAGTTGCTGACTCGTGAGCGTCCTGAATTGGTCGTTATCCTGGGAACCTCTCACTATGGGATGGGGCCGCAACTCTTTACTGCAACGCGCAAGGATTACGCGACTCCGCTCGGCAATGTCGCGACCGACTGCGAGTTCGTTGAACGGCTCGCGCAACGCTATACCGAAGGCGACCTCTTCGCCGAAGAGTTGGCGCATCGCAACGAGCACTCGATCGAATTTCAAGCGCTATTTCTTGCCTGGGCGATGGGTACCGCCGGCTATAAGATCGTGCCGATTCTCGTCGGCTCTTTCCACGAGATGGTGCAGACGGGTGAGACGCCCGCTTTCGACCCGCGCGTGCGCAACTTTATCGACGCGCTTCGCGCCGAGCTCGACGCCGACTCACGCGCTGCTTTGATCTTGACCGGCGTCGATTTTGCGCACGTCGGCAGAAAGTTCGGCGATAACTTCGCGGCTGACGAGAAAGTTGCCGAATGGGTCAAAGCCGCCGATCTTGCCTTGATCGAAAATATCAAACGCGGCGATCCCGACGGCTTCTTCGCCGATATCGCGAAGGATCAGGACGCGCGCAAAATCTGCGGCCTCTCTCCGATGTACACCCAACTCGAACTGTTACGCGGGCGTCAGGCGCGCCTGCTGATGCACGACATCGCGATGGAACCGCAGACTGAATCCGCGGTCTCATTCGCCAGCCTCGCGATTGATTAGTCACTATCGATCTCGGATCAAGAAGTCAGTTTGAAGATGTAGGCAAGTCAGCTAATAAGTACAGCTGACACTGCCAGCCAAGCTTTAGAAAACGTCTCCTGACTATATTTGAAGTAATCAAAGATCCCTATCCCTGCCGCTGAAAAAATAAAGGCATTCGTAAGCAAAATAAGATGGTACCCCAATGATCGATATGCCCGCTATGATGGCGCTCGTGATTGCATCTCCAATCATGCGGCTGCAGAGCCAAGGCCGCTCATAGGCTGTGTAGCCGGTAAAACAAAGAAAAATTAGACCGATCGGAAGTGCTATCCAGAAAAAGCCATTCAGCTTCCTAAAGAATCCTGGTGGATAGACCGCTCGCTCGTCTGGCGAATCTCGCCATTTCCGTGTGTACGGCGGCTCGTTCACTTCACTATGCTTCTTCAAAAACCCGCGAACCTTCTCACTCGCGGCGCGCGCAGCATCCGCCGACTTCCATTCCTTTACCACTTCGATATTCGGCGCGAGCCGCGCGATCTCTTCCGAAATGGGCGCCGGATGATACAAGTCCTCCCCTGACAGCAGAATCATCGGCGTCGTGCACGAGCGCACGAAATCGCGCGTCACGCTGAATACGAAATCGCCGCCATACATGCTCTCGCGAAACGTTGTCAGCGCATTGTCGCTGAGATTTTTGTCCTTGCTTTGAAGTTCTTTCGCCCAGCCATCGAACATCTCGCGGAACGCCGCCCGATTCTCATGCAGTCCGATCGGATTCTGCAGCACCGCCGCGCTGATTCGCTCCGGCGCAGCCTTGATGATGCTGAGGCAATACGACGACCCGATACATCCGCCCATTACGGCACATCGCTGAATCTTCAAATGATCGAGTAGCGCGAGATGGTCTCCGGTGTAAGTCTGCCAACCGTCCGCCGCGCTGACCGGACCCCGCGAGCGCCCGGCGTTGCGCTGGTCCATCGCGATTACGCGAAACTCGCCCGCGAAATCTTTGGTTGGATCGATCGGGCTCCGATGCCAAAACTCGATCGCCGAACGCATACCGCCCGGCGCAAACAGCAGGATCGGATATCCCGCGCCAAATTCCTCGTAGTAGATCGAAACGCGATCACGCTCAAAAACCGGCATAAGTTTTCTCCGAAGAAATCTGTATATAGGTCTCTTTTGTCATGCCTGAGCCGGCGAGCAACGCGAGCCGTGTCGAAGGATCTACGCGAAGCGATGCGATAAATACAGTTGCGCAAAGCTTCTCTAATACTTCCCTTCGACCAACACTCCTGCCGCCCGCAGTTCTTCGAGCTCCTTATCGCTGCGCCCGAGCACGTCGCGTAATACCTCGGCGTTATGCTGCCCGAGCGTCGCGGCTTCGAGCGGCAGGTCCTTTGGAAACTTCGAAAACTTGAGCGGCATCCCGGGAATTTCGAACTTGCCAGCGAATCGGTCCTCGATTGTCCGCACTGTGCCGCGCGCCCGCAGATGCGGATGATGGACGGTCTCCTCAATCGACAATACCGGCGCGACCGGCACGCCATGCTTCTGCATATGCGTCACCGCGCTGTCGCGATCGGGAAAAGTCGCCAGCCAATCTTCGATCAGCTTGATCATCTCAGCCCGATTCGCCAGGCGGCCTGCATCAGTCCCAAGCTTCGCGTCATCCGTTAACTCCGGGCGACCCATTGCTGTGCAGAGATCTTTCCAATGATGCAGGAAAGACATGATTACGACCCATCCGCCGTTCGCTTTGAATACTCCCGCCGGCGCGACGTAGTTCAGATGCGGTCCCTGCCGGGTCGGCTTTATTTGCCCATTGCTGCCGCTGTACTGATGCACGTTGACTTCGTGGCAATGGTAATAGACATCGAGCAGCCCGATGTCGAGATGCTGCCCCTCGCCGGTGCGATCGCGATACCGCAGTGCAGCCAAAATCGCGAGCGCGCCGTGCACTCCTGTATTGACGTCACCCACCGCGACCGGCGTGATTTGCGGCGAGCCGCCCGCTTCACCGATCATCGAGGTCACGCCGGAATAGGCCTGCGCGATAAAATCATAGCCCGGCAATTCGGCTAGCGGTCCGCTCTGACCCAGCGCCGAGATCGAACATAGGATGATGTCCTTGCGCATCTCGCGCAAGCGCTCATAACCAAGGCCCATCTCCGCGATCGTGCCGGGCTTGAAATTCTCGACTACCACATCGACCGTCGGTATCAGCGCCGCGACGATCGCCATCCCGCGCGGGTCACGTAGATTCAGACAGAGGCTTTTTTTGCCGAGATTCTGCTGGATGTAATACAGGCTGCGATCATTGCGCAGCTTCGACATTTTGCGGACCATGTCGCCGTCGGGTGCGCTCTCAATCTTGATCACGTCCGCTCCCATCTCCGCGAGCATCCGGGTGCAGCTCGGACCGGCCAACGCCCGCGAAAAATCGAGCACCCGCAGTCCGGTCAGTACATGTTCCATTGCCATAAGATCCTCGATTCCAAACGCATTGCGGATTTGACAGGAGCGCCGCGCAATTTCGACGGGGACTCACGTCGCGAGCAGCTTACTATAAGGCGCGCCGCTCGCGTCAATCATAGGATTAACCGTCCGCCGTGTTGACTAGTTGATGTAGTACCTCCGCGACCGCCGCAGGATCGCGCAATCGATACCGCGCAAGAGTGGGCCGCTCCGCTCCAACCAGCACGCCAAAATCCGGCGGCGCGAGCGCCGCAAATGCGTCCTCATCCGTGCGATCATCACCGAAATAGGCCATGACGTATCTCGCCGGTGCGAGTTGCTTGAGGGTGGCGATCGCCCGTCCCTTGCTGGCCACCCGCGGCATCGCTTCGAGCAGCATCTTCAATTGCATCAGTTTGAGCATCGGCGCATTGACGGCGACGAATCTGGTCAGATCAGCGCAAAGTGATGTCGCTTCCTCGGGCACTGCGAAGCGATAATGCAGTCCCACCGTGACTTCCTTATCTTCGATCCAAAAGCCCCGATTATCTGGCACATTCACCCGAAGCCAGTGCCGCACCTTGTCCACCTCCGACGCACAGGCAATCGCATCGTCGGAGAATCGAGTCGTGCCGTCAGGGTCAGCCAACTGCAAGCCGTGCACTCCCGAGAAGAAAAGACCCTGCTCGATCCCGAGCAATTGTCTTACCGCTTCCAATCGCCGTCCAGTAATTACCGCCGGTACTATTTTGCAACGCGACGATATGATGCGTTCGAGAGACTCGCGCACGCCGTCATACGGAAAGGCTCGGTCCGGCTCCGCGGTGATTTCCGCGAGCGTTCCATCGTAATCCAGCGCGAGGATTAAGCCACTTGAGGCGGCCAACTGTGAGAGCAGGCCGCGCGGTAGTAATGTCGGCAACTCAGTGCCCGGAGAGGCCGTTGCTCGGCGTCGCGATATCGACCGCACGCGGCAAGAGCTCGCGCAGAAAACTCTCCGACCAGAATTCCAGATTATTATGTTCGATCTGCGCGCGCATGCGGCTCAGCCGTGCCCGCCTCTCGTCCTCAGGCATCTCGACTGCTTGTTTTAACCGCGCCGCGATTTCATCGATATTGTAAGGATTCACGATCAGAGCGTCTTTCAGTTCTTCCGCCGCACCGGCGAATTCGCTCAGAATCAATACAGCATTATCGTCGAGTTGCGATGCGACAAACTCCTTGGCGACCAAATTCATACCGTCGCGTAAAGGAGTCAGTAACGCAATGTCCGCTGATTGGTAGTACGCCACGAGCTCCGCGGCCTCGAACTGAGTATAGAGGTAGTGGATCGGGGTATAGCCTTCGGCTGAGAAGCGCCCGACCACGCGACCAACCGTCTCATCGAGCTGGCGTTTCAACGCAGCATACTCCGCGACCTTCGTACGCGACGGCACCGCGATCAACACCAGGGACACCTTTCCGCGATATTCGGGACTAAGTTCGAGGAAACGCTCGAAGCCGAGCAACCGTTCGATCACGCCCTTGGTGTAATCCAGCCGATCGACGCCCAGTACCACCGTTGAGGCCCGCATCATTCGCCGGATCCGGCGCGCGTGCGCTTGCACTTCGGCGCTCGCCGAGAGGTCGCGAAAATAATCGACCGGAATGCCGAGCGGAAACGCGCGTGCGTGAATGCGCCGTCCTTTATAGCGAATCTCTCCGGTCGTTCGCTCAACTTCTGCACCGAGAATTCGCTCGCAGCAATCCAAGAAATGTTTCACGTACATCGGAATGTGAAAGCCGATCAGATCACTCCCGAGCATTCCGGCGATCAATTCGCGCCGCCACGGAAAAACCCGGAAGAATTGCTCCGGTGGCCACGGTACGTGCCAAAACATCCCAATCGGAAGCTCCGGCTGATGCTCCCGCATCAGACTCGGCACTAGCGCCAAATGAAAATCCTGAATCCATGCAACGTCGTATTGTCCGGCTTCGGCCTCAGCCGCCGTCGGCAAAGGTTCGATTGACGTGACAATAGGATTTCCATTGGGCGGCGTCGAAATGATAGGTCGGCGTGACAAAATGCATCAGCGGCCACAAACCGCGATTGCACATCCCCCAATAGTAATTCGCGATGTCTCGCTCAGAGAGACTCGGAAAAACCATCGCGAAGCGCGGGTCTCCCGGCGGCATCATCATCCGCCCCGGATTATTTTTGAGACCTGACCACGCGATCCATAATCCGCCGTAACGTTCCAGCAGACGAAGAAAGGTCGTACCCACCCCGCCCACCGTCGGCAAAATTCGTTCGCGGCCCGACTCGTGGACCAGCCGGATCGGTGCGCGATTCGACATTACCAGCAATCGCTGACCATTATGTGAAGCCGCTGGTAAGCTGACGCTTACACGATTCTCTGATTCGTTTTGGCTTGGATATCCCATCGAACGCACGGGCATACTTCTCGCTCTAAGGCCGCGAGCATCGTCGATGTCCTACCCGGGATTCAGCCAATCGTAACTCTGAAAGAACATTTCTTCAACCCGCGAATATAATCGCAGCTTTTCTCCCGGCCACGAGCATCAGCACGCTATTTAACCTGACCCTAATGATTCCCATTCCGATGCGGCTGTAAGGCAGATATTCTGCGATGTGGTTTGAGAATGATCGATGCTCGACTGAACCAACGGCGAATCATTAGCACTATCTCTTTCCTTCGTGATTGTTGCAGCGCTTATCGCGCTGTTCTTCGCCTATCGTCGTTACCAACCGGCGCTACACGCTCCCCGCTTGCGGGTCCATCCAACCCAGCTGCCTTATTATGCTTACTGCTCGCTTTATCGAATGTTGGCGGCTTACATTATTGCATTGGTATTTGCGCTTGTTTATGGAACTGCTGCAGCGCGAAGTCGTGCGCGCGAGCGCGTGATGATTCCAATTATCGATATTGCGCAATCAGTGCCCGTCATCGGCTTCTTTCCAGCAGCCATTTATTTCTTCGTCGCGCTCGCGCATGGACGTCTCGGCGTCGAGCTCGCTGCGATCTTTCTGATCTTTACCAGTATGGCCTGGAACATGGTCTTGGGCGTGTTCGAATCGGTGCGCACGATTCCCAATGACTCGCTCGAAGCGCTCGACGCGTTTGGCGCGACCTGGTGGCTCAAGCTTAAGCGCCTCATATTACCCGCCTGTGTACCCAAGCTGGTCTATAACTCGATCCTGTCGTGGGTCGCCGGATGGTATTACCTGATCGCCTGCGAGATTATCTCGGCTGGCCCAACTGAATATCGCCTTCCGGGACTAGGCAGTTACTTAATGACGGCGGCGGACAAGGGCCGCACCGGCGAGTTAGTCGCCGGCCTTCTAACCCTCCTCGCGATCATCATTGTGATGGATATTTTCGTCTGGCAGCCGCTCTCGGCGTGGGCCGAGAAATTTCGCTATGAGTTTGCGGCTAGTTCCGATTCATTGCAGACCCTCGGCATCCTGCGCGGAGTCAGCGCGATCACCCCGGCTATCGTCCGCCTCGGGCGGACCGCGTTGCTAACCCTCCTGAGACCCGTGCGCGGCGCATTTACCGCCACGACCTTGTACCGCCCGGACGCCCATCCGGGTCTGATACGTGCGATGCGCGCTGTGCGCTTGGCCGTCCTCGCCATACTCTTTTTCATTCTGGCCTATGGGCTGATCGAAGGTTTGATCGCGCTGCTCCGAACACTGCTCCAGCCCTGGCCCGCGACTGCAAAGCAGATTCCCGCAGCCACGCTCGCCTCGATCTTGCGCATCACGATCGCCTATCTGATCTCGCTTGCCTGGACCATTCCGTGCGCGGTCTATGCCAGTGAAAATCAGCGCTTTGCCCGTATCCTATCTCCGGTCGCCGAGATTGTCGGGTCAGTTCCCGCAACCGCCTTATTTCCGTTGATTGTGCTATTCGTAATTCGCGTGACCGGCGGGATGAATCTCGCTTCGATCCTGCTAATCCTGACCGGCATGCAATGGTACTTGCTATTTAATCTATTAGGCGGCGTCAGCCAGATTCCTGCGGACCTCAAGGAGGCCGCGCGCTCGTTTGGCCTCAGCCGGATGGCGACCTGGCGCAAACTCACTCTGCCGGCCATCGCTGCCATCGCTGCTAACCGGCAGTATCACGGCTTGGGGCGGGGGCTGGAACGCGCTGATTCTCTCCGAGTACTTTGTCTATCGAGGCGCTACTTACAAAGTCTTCGGCTTGGGCGCGATGCTCGATGACGCCACTTACCACACCAACAATGGCCTGATGATCCTGCTGACTCTATTCTCGATGATAATAGTAGTCATAATGCTTAATCGGTTCGTCTGGCGTCGCTTCTATGATCTCGCAACGGAGCGCTATCGAATCGATTACTGAAGGAGATGCCCATCTGCGATTCCATCGTGGCGTCCTCGTACTCATGGCTCTGCTTGAACTCAAACATGTCTCCAAAAGCTTCCCGCATGCGAAAGGCAATCTGCGCGTACTTGAGGATATTTCCTTCAGTATCGATGAAGGGCAGTTCGTCGCCGTCGTCGGTCCTTCCGGATGCGGCAAATCAACTCTGTTGCGAATCGTTAATGGGCTGATGCCGGCGACCTCCGGCCAAGTGCTCTATCAAGGCAAACAGATCGACGGGATCAATCCCGAATGCGCGCTGGTCTTCCAATCTTTCGCCCTGCTGCCATGGCTTACGGTCAAGGGTAACATCGAGCTTGGGCTCGAAGCGCGCGGGCTGCCCCCGGCCGAGCGCGAGAAACGCGCGGGAGTCTATATCGATAAGGTTGGCTTGGACGGCTTCGAGGAAGCCTACCCCCGCGAGCTGTCCGGCGGGATGAAACAGCGAGTTGGCCTTGCCCGAGCGCTCGCGGTCGGACCACGCGTCCTTTTGATGGACGAGCCGTTTTCCGCCCTGGACGCCTTGACCGCCATCACCCTGCGCGAGGAACTGCTCGACATTTGGCGCGCGCGTGATATGCCCGTGCATACGATCTTGATGGTCACACATATTATCGAAGAAGCGGTCGAACTCGCCGATCGCATTCTGGTCTTTTCGGCTCATCCGGGCCGCCTTGTCTCTGACTTGCGGGTTGATCTCCCGCGTCCTCGCGACCGGCGCAATGAGGCTTTCAACGCATTGACGGATAAGGTGTTCTCACTTATCGAGGAGCGCTCCTGATGCCGCCTAATGCCGGCATTAATCCAATCCCCGACTGTTCATTGACCTGGGTCTTTGGCCTGCTGGAAACCCTCGAAGATCGGGGCGGCCGCGACGACGGCTACAAAATTGCCCGCGATCTCCAGTTCAAATTCGGCGATCTGCTCAAAGTCATGAAGGCCGCCGAGATTCTTGGCCTTGTCTCCACTCCAGCCGGTGACGTCGTGCTCGAACCGCTCGGGCAGTCAGTTTCTCGAAAGCGACATGAATCAGCGCAAGCTGATCATTCGCGAGCAGCTGAAAAAGCAAGGACTATTTGGCTATTTCGTCCGCTTGCTGCGCGCTCAGGAAGATCACTCCGTAACCAAGGAAGTCGTGCTTGAACATCTCGCGATGCTGCTGCCCAACGAGTCGCCGGAGAAGATGTTTTCCACCATCGTCAATTGGGGTCGCTTTGCCGAACTTTTCGGCTATAACAAGGACGAAGACCGCTTCTATCTCGATCAGGAATGAATTCAATTTAAGAAGTCTCCTCATTCAAGGACTTCTTCAGCTAAAACGTCTCTCGGAGTCATTCTGAGACGAGTTTGCGAAGCGAAGAATCTCGGCTCGATGTTCATTGCTCGAATTGAAAATGTTTCGCTGCGCTCAGGATGACAAACCCCGTCGCAAAACGTTATTTATAAGATTGCTCAAATGGAGGCACAGAAAATGTCGTCAGAAGCCGAAACCGTAGTCAGCGAATTTTGCAAAGCGTGGGCGCGCCTCAATGTCGATCAGATCATGGATTTCTTCACCGAAGATGCCGCCTATCACAATATCCCGCTGCCGGTCGCGACCGGCAAAGCCGCTATCCGCAAGACGATCGAAGGCCTGCTGAAAGGCACGACCTGGCTCGAGTTCAAGATTCTGCATACCGCTTCGGTCGGCAACGTCGTGATGAACGAGCGGGTCGATTCGTTCGAAGTCAAGGGCAAGCGGATGTCTTTGCCGGTCGCCGGAGTCTTCGAAACCACCCCCGACGGCAAGATCAAGGCTTGGCGCGATTACTTCGATATGAAGATGTTCACCGACCAGATGAAATAACGCTTGCATTCGTCGGGACCGGCGAGGGTCGCCCTCGCCGGTCCTCAATTATGAGCACTCAAGTCGCCCACGCGATCCTCGGCACTGCCGGTCACATCGATCACGGCAAAACCGCGCTTGATCAAGGCTCTTACCGGCCACGACACTGACCGACTGAAAGAAGAAAAAGCGCGCGGCATCTCGATCGATCTCGGCTTCGCCTACTTCACGCTCGCCGACGGAACTCGCGCCGGCATCATCGACGTTCCCGGCCATGAACGCTTTATCCGCAATATG
Organism: uncultured Pseudomonadota bacterium; assembly: GCA_963831065.1. Classification (GTDB taxonomy): domain Bacteria; phylum Desulfobacterota; class Binatia; order Binatales; family Binataceae; genus JAJPHI01. The sequence continues at coordinate 33,873 of CAWHOQ010000018.1, read as the reverse complement.
CTCGCGGGCGCCCACGGCATCGATCTCGTGCTGTTCACGGTCGCGGCCGACGACGGCGTCATGCCGCAGAGCGAGGAGCATCTCGACATTCTGCATCTGCTCGGCGTCAGCCGGGGAATTTTCCTGATCACCAAGGCCGACCTCGCTGACCCGGGCCGCCTTGCCGAGGTGCGCGAGGAAATCGAAATCCTCGCCGACGGCACCTGTCTCGAAGGTTCGCCGATCATCCCGATCTCTGCGCTCAATGGTGATGGTCTCGATACGTTGCGGAGCGAAATCGCACGCCAGCTCGACGGCTTTCAGGCGCGTCGCCGCTACCGGCTGGTTCCGCCTGCCCATCGACCGCGCGTTTATTATTAAAGGTCATGGCGCGGTCGCGACCGGTACTGCGATGGGCGCTGACGTGCGGATTGGTCAAAAGCTCCGGGTACTGCCTGCCGGCATTGAGGCGCGCGTGCGCTCGATTCAGGTGCATGGTGATGCGCTTGATCATGCCGGACTTTGCCAACGCGTCGCCCTGAATCTCAGCGGAGTCGAAAAGGTCGATCTTAAGCGGGGCGACGTTCTCGCCGACGAGCGCCTCACCCTGACGACCACTCGGCTCGACGCCCGTCTGGAAATTCGGCCCGCAGCAAAACGTCCGCTCAAGCCGAATCAGCGCGTCCGCTTCTTTATTGGCGCCGCCGAAACTATCGCCCGGGTGATCCTGCTCGATTCTCCCGAGGGCATCGCGCCTAAAAGTCACGGCCGAGTCCAACTCGTTCTCGAGGACCCGGTCGTGGCGCTCTCCGGCGATCGCTTCGTGATCCGTGATGAAACTAATGTGCGAACTCTCGGCGGCGGCATCGTCCTGAATCCCTCCGGACGGCGCTCGCGCAAGCCGCTTTCCACGTATTGCGAAAATCTCGAACGACTCGCGCAGCCATTCGGCCCTGCCGCGCTTGAAGCGATGCTGCATCTGCACGAAAGTCTCGCGCTGACTCCCGCAACCCTTGCTCAACTTTTCAATCTGCCATTACCCGGAGGTTCAAGCGGCTTTGCAGGATACTCGCTTTATCCGGCTTTCACTTGGCGAGGAAGAAGGTTTTACCACTGCGTCAAAATGGGAAATGTTGAAGCGCGCCGCTCTCGACGCGGTAAACGAGCATCATCGTATCGAGCCGCTCGCTCCCGGCATCGAAATGGAAGCCCTCCGCACCCGATTGCCTTATGAAGTAGCGCCGCGCAGCTTCCGCGCTCTGCTGGAGCGGCTCGCCCGCGAAACCGATATTGTGCGCGAGGACAGCATCCTCCGGCTCAAGTCCCATCGCGTGCAGTTGAGCGGCGACACCGGCGAGCTCGGCGCGCGAATCGAGCAAACCCTGAGCGCTGCCGGGTTTCAGCCCCCCGACCTCAAGCAGCTCGCCGAATCGCTCAAGCTGCCCTTGTCCGAAGCGCCGCGCTTGCGCATCGTGCTTTCCGCCCTCGAGCGTGAAGGACGTATCATTAAAATCGCAACCGACCTGTACTTTGCGCAGAAAGCTTTTGCGCTTGCGCAAGCCCGCTTGGTCCAACGGCTGAAGTCTGACGGCGAGATCAGCGCCGCAACTTATCGCGACACGCTCGGCGCATCGCGCAAATTCGCCATCGCTCTGCTCGATTACTTTGATCATACCGGGGTGACCACGCGCGTCGGCGACCTCCGCAAACTCCGCAAACCCGCTTAGGATGGATTTCGGCTGACGAGGGTCGGTCGAAAATACCCCCCTTGAGGGCGACTAGGCGGATCGGAGCCGAGCAAGCAGCCTGCCCTGAGCGGAGTCGAACGGTGCCTCTCATTCTGTCATCCTGAGCCGGCGAGCAACGCGGACGCTAGCGAAGCGCGTCCTCGCGCGGAGCGAGCAGGCGAGTCTGCGAGCTGCGTCAAAATCCGTGTCGAAGGACCTCCGCGAAGCGATTCTAACTCACTTCCCTGCTAAGGTCAGACCACTTCGGATTGAGCGATTCGATCAACTTGATTTTCTTCTCTCTTGTCCTGCAGCCGCGCAAGCGAGTCGACGAGCTGCGTCAAAGATGGGAGAGGGCCAGGGTGAGGTCCGTATATCTTTTGGGATTCGGTTGCCGTAGGAAGCGAGTCGGCGTTCGAAACAAGGCAGGCGAATCAAACTGATCCACTACACACGACTGCTTCACTGCCATTGAGCCGCTTCGCTCACTGACGCTAGACTGCTAGCCGTAGATGCCTGACATTCAGAATACCAATCCGAGCCGGAGCGAGCTGATTCGCCTGACCGCCCGATGTAAAGCCGCCGGTTGAGCTGGCAAGCTGGGTCCGGCGGACCTTGAAGCAGCGCTCTCCAAGCTCGACCTCGGGACTCATCCCGACCTGCTCGTCGGTATTTCGACCGGCGACGACGCCGGAGTGTTCCGTCTGCGCGACGACCTCGCGATCGTTAATACGGTCGATTTTTTCACGCCGGTCGTGGACGATCCCTTCACTTACGGGCAGATTGCCGCCGCCAATGCGCTCTCTGATATTTACGCGATGGGCGGTACTCCAACCACCGCACTTAATCTCGTGTGCTGGCCGCAAACCGGACTACCGGGCGAGATGCTGGCCGAAATTCTGCGCGGCGGAGCGGAAAAGGCGCGCGAAGCGGGTGCGATCGTCGTCGGCGGCCATAGCGTCGCTGATGACGAGGTCAAATACGGGATGGCCATAACTGGGGTGATCGACCCGCGGCGCATTATTCGTAATATCGGCGCACGCGCTGGCGATACGCTCCTGCTGACCAAGCCGCTCGGCACCGGAATCCTGATGACCGCCTTTAAGCGCGATAGGCTGCCCGACGAGTACTACTATCCTGCGGTACGATGGATGGCGGAACTCAACGCTCGCAGCGCGGCTGCGATGCTCAAGTACGATGTCCACGCGGCCACCGATATTACTGGATTCGGCCTGGCCGGCCACGCGACAAAGATGGCGGAAGGAAGCGGCGTCACTCTGATTATCGAGGAATCAGACCTGCCCCTGATGGCGGGTGCACTGGAACTGTGCCGCGAAGGCATGATCCCGGGCGGCGGCAAACGCAATCGCGAGTACTACGCGCCTCACGTAAGAATTTCCGAGGAAGTCGCGGACGAGATGGCTGAAATTGTCTTCGATCCGCAAACCTCCGGCGGATTGCTCATCTCCTTGCCGGACCATGACGCCCTCGCTTTACTGCACGATTTACAAAAGCAGGGTAACTTCGATGCTGCCGTAATCGGCAGGGTGACTAAAAGTCAAACGTGCGCACTAGAAGTTATCTGAGGGTCTGAATCTACAATCGGTAGGTAAAAGTTGCTGCTTACACACTTCCAGATTTCGCGTATTAGGCTAACTTCCGGTCTTCGTTGATGCAACTTGATCGTATGAGAAGTTTTCACGTTTTATAAGCTCAAGATGCGGTGCTCTGTCCTGTAGGCACGCAGGTTGCTCATTACCTTAATCACGAAGTACAACATGCAACCCCCCCTGTATGTTGTGCTCGCAATGCGGCGACTGTGAAAACTGTCGCCGCGTTTTTTTTACCTCGAACATCTAGGCTCACCCACAGTCAGCACGTTATTTTTTGCTCCCCTTACTCTTGGCGCTGCTTGCTGAGCGTGACCGTCGGCGCGGATGAGGCCGCTCCCTCATTTACTGCTATCTGTTCAGGTTCTGACGCTTCGGCAGCTGCCGCCGCTCCCCGTTTTTCGAGCGAAGCTTTCAGCGCCGCCATCAGATCGATCACCTGACCGCGCTTCACTTTCGGCACAGTTTCGGTGACCTCTTGACCGGCGATCTTCTGCTGCGCTGCTTCAAGCACGCGCTCGCGATAGTTGTCGTGATACTTCGCCGGATCGAAGGTCTTTTGCGTTAGTTCATCAATCAGCCGTTTAGCCAACGTAAGCTCAGCTTCTTTGGCTGGTTCGTGCGTCGCCTGATCGACCTCGTCGGACGGTCTGACCTCATCGGCATAATAGATCGTATGAAGCATCAGTCCCTTCTCGAAGGGCCGAATCATCACCAGATGCTCCTTGCCGTGCATCGTGAAGCGCCCCAAAGCGACCCGTTTCGCTTGCGCCATCGCGTCGGCTAACAATCTGTAGGCTTTTGCGGCACTCCCCTCGGGACCAAGATAATAGGACGTTTCAAAATAGAGCGGATCAACCTTTTCGATTGGTAAAAATTCCGTAATATCAATCGAATGCTCGTCACGCGCCTCCAGCGCCTTTAGCTCCTCATCAGTAAAAGTGACGTAGCGGCCCTTCTCAACCTGAAAGCCACGCACCAACTCACTGCGATCGATGATCTTGTCATCCACCGGGCAATAGATTTTTTGCTGAATCCGGCTGAGGTCTTTGCCATGAAGCAAATTGAAGCTGACTGATCGCGGACTGGTCGCTGTAAAAAGTTTGACTGGGATTGAAACGAGGCCGAAAGAAATGTTGCCGCTCCCCACCGGGCGTGCTGCCATAGTTACAATAGCCTCCCGATACCATCCTGTACATTCAATAGCCCGCGATACAAGCCCAACACTCTGATCGCCTGTCCATCCGGTCAGGCAACAAGAACGGTAAGTGCAATCGATTGGGAATAAATCTTGAGAAAACGCGGAGCGAGACGCAGCGGAATCAGTGCGCGTCCATCGGAGCTTTGCCGCGCGGACGCGGCAGCATCAGGCATAACGCGATCGCGAGTATCATCACGACGCTCAGTGTGCGGTAGATATTGTTCAGCGACAGCATCATCGCCTGGCTCTGCACCTGCCCATAGATCATCGCGAGCCCCTGCTTCTGCCCGGTGACTAACTCATTCATATAGTTGAAGTGCATCGCCGCCGGGCATCGCCAACGGACGCTGCCCCAGCCGCCAGGCGTCGAACACCGTGACGTGATCCACCAGATGGCTCTGCTGAATCTGCTCCTTGCGGACCAGCATCGTTGTCAGCACCGACGTCCCGATCGAGCGCCGATATTGCGCGTCATCGAATACAGACTCGCCGCATAACCCATCTGCTCGCGCGGAATCGAGCCCAGCGCCGACGCCGAAAGATTCGGGAAAACCAATCCCATCCCGACCCCCTGAATCATTGTCGGCCAGATGAAATTCGACGATCGCCATGCTGAGATCGAGCTGCCCAGCGTCCATGTCGAAAGCCCGCATCAGCATAAAACCCAGATATCACCAGCGGACGGGTATCGATAGCCCCGCCGCGCGATCCCGCCGAGCAGGAACATCGCCGCCATCACGCCAACTCCGCGCGGCGCCATCGCCAGCCCGGCCTTCCACGGCGTATAGCCGAGCAAATCCTGCAGGAAGATCGGATTGAGAATCTGCATCACCGTACGCGGTGAAGGTCAGCATGATCAGCAGCACGGTCGGTACCGTGAACTTCCGATTCTTGAGAATCCGCACCTGCACGATCGGATCGGGCGTGCGCCATTCATGCACGACCAGGATCACGAACGCGCGAGCCTGCGATCAGTCGAGAAGTACCAGACCCACGCGCGTCGCGAACCAATCGGCTCGGTCGCCCGCGATCCATCACGATTTCGCCCAGCCCCAGCGCGAGCACCAAGCACACGATCCCGAGCCAATCGGCGCGTCCCTTGCCCTTTAACTTGCGCAAGTAACGGCGGATCGTGAACAAAAGTCGTAGACCATGAAGGCCGCCGCGATCCCGATCGGCACGTTGATGTAGAAATTCCAGCGCCAGTTCCAATTGTCGGTTATATAGCCGCCTACCGTCGGACCCATGATCGGCGCCACCATCAGACCCAAGCCCCACACCGCCATCGCGAGCGTTTGCTCGTTCGGCGGAAACGTCTCCATCAGGATCGCCTGCGAGAGCGGCTGCAGCGCGGCGCCCGCGATACCCTGCAGGAAGCGGAACGCCACCATCTGATCGAGCGTGCGTGCCGCGCCGCACATCGCCGAAGAGATGACGAAGGTTGTGATCGAGATCAGAAAATAGCGTTTACGGCCGAATTGGCCGGCAATCCATCCGGTGGTCGGGATCATGATCCCGGCCGCGACCAGGTAGGTCGTTACCACCCATGTGATCTCGTCGACACCGTCGCCGAGAAGGTGCCCTGCATGTGCGGCAGCGCGACATTGACGATCGAGCTGTCGAGCACCTCGAGAATCGTGCAGAGGATTACCGACGCCGCGATAATCCATTTACGCGCCGACTCGGCTGCGGCGTGATCGACCGCAGGAGCCTGCGCCGCCTGTCCTGCCGCGAGCGTCTCTGGATTGGCCTCCATCGAACGTACTTTAGCGGCGCGCGTTCGCTATCAGCAAATTCAATCGATTTGTGTTGGAGAGGAGCGCGTCAGCCCAAACGTTGACCGCTCACCAGGGCGAGTCTTACGGCCAACTCGGCTGGTGCGACTTTCTTGCTCTCCGATTCGAGCCGGACCTTCCGCACCAGCAACGTTCCACCCTCGAGCGCGACTCGCAACCCCGCCGAATCGATCCCCACGATCGTTCCCGGTACTGCGGATGTCGCGCCTGCCGCCTCCAGAGTCGCATCATATAATCGGATCTGCGCCTGCTCCAGAAAGCCGTACGCGCCCGGCTGCGGGTCGCATCCGCGAATCAGGTTGTGCACCTCGCGCGCTGATTTCGTAAAATCGACGTGGGCGTGCTCGTCTCGACAGATTGGTTCGTAGCTGGCTCGGCTTTCATCCTGAGCGATCCTCGGCGCTGCGCCGCTCTCGACCAGCCTCATCGCCTCGCCCAGCGTTTCAATTCCCAATGGAAAGAGCGTGTTGAAATAGAGCGATCCGGTCGTATCGTCAGGACCGATCGCAACGCGCCGCTGAAGCAGCAGCGGCCCGGTATCGATTCCGCGATCCGGCCAGAACCAGCTGATACCGGATTCTTCGTCACCTTGAATCAATGTCCAGTTGATTGCGCTTGCCCCTCGATGGCGCGGCAGGAGCGACGGATGGAAACAGATCGTCTTGAGCCGCGGCGCAAACAGCACCCGTTCAGGTACAATCAAGGTAACAAACGCCATTACGCACAGATCAGCCTCAAGCGCTTTGAAATAATTAAAGATTTCCTCACTCTTGAACGACGTCGGCTGACTGAGCGAAATCCCCAGTTCAAGCGCCTTGGCTTTGAGCGGATCGGGCCGGCTGCCCGGCGCGTCGGGAGGCGCGAACACATGCACGATCGCATCGCCGCGCGCATGTAGCACCTCCAAGGCCTTCTCCGCGAAGGCGGCTTGCCCAATCAAGATCACGCGCAAGATGGATGACCTCCCCGGTCTGGTCGCGTCCTCAACTTAGCAAATCATTTCGTCAGGTGCACGGCTCCTCTCATCACCTGCCCACAGTCCCACGCATGCCCCAAAATTTGACACTCCCCAAGGCCACGCGAATAATAAGCGCCAGCGTGCGTATGTGATGCTCGGGAGGTGTGGGTGAACGGCGCCAATGGTCTCGGCGTGATCGAGTTGCTGCTGGGAACGGGGCCAGTTGTCCAGGCTGTATTGTGGATGCTGGTCGCTTTCTCGGTCGGTAGCTGGGGCATCATCATTTACAAATTCGTCCAGATTTCGCGCGCCCGCCGCGAGTCCGAGCGCTTCTCGACGATCTTCTGGGAATCGAAGAACCTCGCCGCGATCCATAATGCGAGCGTCGGAGCTGCGCCATAGCCCGGTCGCCCAGGTCTTCCGCGCCGGCTACCACGAGCTGCTCCAATTGACCCGCGCCAAGCGCCAGGCGGTCGGCGCCGAAAGCGGCTTTTCGACCGACCTCGGCGGCGTCGAAAACGTCACGCGCGCGATGAGGCGCCAGATGAACGTCGAAATGACCAAGCTCGAGGCACGGTATCACTTTCCTTGCGACTACCGGATCGACTTGCCCATTTATCGGACTGTTCGGCACCGTATGGGGCATCATGACGGCCTTCCTCGGCCTGTCCGCCGCGCATACCTCGAATATCCAGGCGGTTGCCCCCGGCATCGCGGAAGCCTTGATCACCACCGCGGTCGGGCTCGTCGCCGCGATCCCGGCGCAGATGTTCTATAATTTCCTGATCGCGCGCGTTCGCACGTTCGACACGAGATGGAAAACTTTATCTCCGAATTCCTCAATATCGCCGAGCGCCATTTCCTCACATGAGTTCAGTTCCGTGATCGATATTTAGGATTTGGCAAGAGTACTTGTTATGTTCGCTGCTCGAGGGGCGGTTCTCAGAATTTGTGACATAAGGCAGAGGCGATATGAGCGAGCAGACGATTCAAAGCCAAGACGTTACGATCGGTGTGGCTTTCCAAGCCTTCTACAGCGTACCGGATTATCAACGCGAATATGTCTGGAAAACTCATCAGATCGAGCAACTTCTTGGTGATATCAATGACGAGTTGTTCCTTATCGATCCGGCTAAATTGCCCGAGTATTTCATCGGCAGTATTGTCGTGTGTCCCGGGAAAGATGGCGTATTAGAGATGATTGACGGACAGCAGCGCATGACAACGCTGTTCCTGGCGCTGTGTGCTATCCGCGATCGAATTAGGGAACTTGGAAAAAGTCCGCCGGATACTTTAGGCCCGCAAATTGCCGCTAGCGCAATCGATGCATTAGGCCACGTCGAATCCCGCTATCGGCTTGTTCTTCAATATGAAGACAGCCGCGATGTTCTGGTGCACATAGCGAAAAGTTGCGCTTTCGAAGACGACCGATCCGCTACACGTTCGGTCGCCAATATCTTTAATGCTTATGAAGTCACGCTAGGATTTCTCAAAGACAAGTTCCGTGATGACACTAAGGCGATCCTCATCTTCTACAGCTACCTCATAAACAGGGTTAAGCTCATCCGCATTCAGACCGAGGATGTAGCTAAAGCGCTGAAGGTTTTCGAGACGATCAACGACCGCGGGGTTGGCCTGAACTCGATGGACCTTCTTAAAAATCTCCTTTTCATGAAGGCGGATCGTGGACAGTTCGACAAACTAAAGAATGTTTGGAAGGAGCTGCAAGATGCGATCTTTGATATGGGCGAAAAACCGCTGCGGTTCCTCCGATATTTCATCTTCAGCCGATACGATAGCCAGTATGACAAAGACATTTTGCGCGAAGACCAGATTTATGAGTGGTTCGCTAAAAACGAAAAACTCTGCGGGTATGCGGTAGATCCGCTTGCCTTTGCCAGAGAGTTGCTGAATGCCGCCGCAGCTTATCGTCGTTTCCTCGATGGGCAGGATCAGCATGGACACAAAAATCGTTATCTCGAGAATCTGCAGCTGCTCGGCGGCAAAGCGGCCCGCCAACACTTGATTCTGCTCCTCGCCGCCCGGCATCTCGCCGATAACTTGTTCGATCGCTTAGCCCACGAGATAGAAGACTTGTTCTTCGTTTATCTGATTACGCGCGAGCCAACCCGTGACTTTGAGCGGAGTTTTGTGCAATGGGCGGCAGAGTTGCGAAAAGTCGATACTGAATCGAGCCTCGAATCATTCATTGCCACTCGATTTGTGCCCGACAAGGCGAAGCTCGCCGCGCGCTTTGAAGACGCGTTCGGGAATTTATATTCAAATTCGATTCAGCAATACCGTCTTCGCTATATTCTGGCTAAATTGACTCAGCACATCGAACTCCAAGCGTTCGGCGAGACTGAGAGAACAAAATGGCTCAGTCGCTATACCGGCGGCGGCTTTGATATAGAACACATATTTCCCAAGCAACCGAGCAACGAGGCATCAAGCGAGTTCGGTACTTTTAAGGATCAAAATATCGCTGAGCGTATCGGTAATCTGGTTCTCGTCGAAGAACCTATTAACCGTTCACTGGGTAACCGTCCTTACTCGTCTAAGCGCGACGTATATCCTAAGTCTCAGCTCTTGCTGACGCGAGCGCTCGCCGAGAAAGTCAAAGTCGGCGCCCACACCAAGATAGATCTGGCGATGGCAAGCCTCGATCCGTATGCGGATTGGAACGAGGCCGCAGTAATCGGGCGTCAAGAGAAAACTCGCGGTAATGGCCCACGTCGTTTGGGGTCTATCTCCCTGGCCGTAGCGACCAGAATGCCTCAGTCGCGGAACAGCACTAATAGGTCTTGTCGAGGTTTAGATGTCTGCTCGGACAGAATATTCGAGGAATACAGCGTTGTGACGGCGATAGTTGCCTATGAGCGGAAGCCGATTGCTCCGGCGGCGGGAGCCTAATCCCAGTGGCGTTCGACTCCGGACCGCGCGGCTCTCTGGTCTCCCAGATCAACGTCACTCCATTGGTCGATGTGATGCTGGTCCTGCTCATCATCTTTATGGTCACGGCGCCGATTATTCAGCAAGGCGTGCAGGTCAGTTTGCCGAAAGTCAAAGCCGCGGCGCTGCCCGGCAAAGAAGAACAATTTATCGTCTCGATTACTCGCGATCGGGAAATCTATCTCAACGATACCCGGATGACGACTGACGCTCTGACTGAGAAACTCACCGCGATCGCGCGCGAACGTCCCGACCGAGAAGTCTTCATCCGCGCCGATGAACAGGTTCCTTATGGGGACGTCATTAAAATGATGGGGGCGATCAAGGCGGCCGGAATCGACAATGTCGGGATGGTGACGGAGATGCCAAAAGGCGGCTGAGCACGGCCGCAGCTCGTCCGGGATAGGGCGCCGGGCGTCTTGATGGAATGGAATCCGAACAGTATCGGCCAGACAACGATAGGCCGCCGCGATGGGGCTATATTCTGGCGATCATCGTCTCGGCGCTCGCCCATGCTGGACTTTTCTATCTGGTGCTGGTGGTCTTGCCCCGGCTGCTCACTAATAATGCACCTCCGCCTGCTTACACCGTAAAGATCGTGGATACGATCCCGGCCGGCGACCTCGGCACGCATCTGCCGCGGCTGAGCCAGAATCAACCGACGCCGACGACACCTGCGCCACAAGCGTCAGAGCCTCCACCGCCGCCACCCTCAACTCCGCCACCCATCGAGGAGGAAGCAGACGAGAATGCAGTCGCGCTGAACACATTGCATCAAACCCGATACCCCGACGCCTACGCCCACTCCGGCGCCCTCGCGGACCGTTGCGCCGACTCCAATCGCGACTCCGACGCGAACTCCTCGACCGACTCCGCGGCCCCGTCCAACCCGGACCCCTACGATACGTCCGACGCCAACTTTCACTGCCACGCCGCGTCCCAGACATAAGCACCCAGTGGTTGCGCCACCGATTCCGACAGCTACGCCGACTCCGCGAAACGCCGGACGCCGATCGCGTCAAGCCGACTCCAGTCCCACCGGTCGTAGTTGCTCGAATCGCACCGACGCCGACGCTTCGGCAGAAGCTCGACAAACTTCGAGCGGAGCTGCTGGCCGACAATCTCAAGCATCTCAGAGCTGGCGGCAAAAACGAGCCGAAAGGAACCAGCGCCAACAACGAGGGTGGTCCTGTCGTTGGTAGCCGGGTGACCAATGGCAAGGGCTATGGCGTTGGACCGGGCAATGGGAGCGCGGGGATTCTACAGGACGCTGGATTTCTGCTCTACTATCAGCAGGTGCAGAAGAGGATCAAAGAAGCTTGGAGCTTCGCGGGCAATAATCCCGAGTTGACCGCGACCGTGACCTTCGGCATCAACCCCGACGGTACGCTCAATTCGATCAAGGTGACTAATAGTTCGCGCGACCCCGCTTTTGACGACTCGGTCGTCCGCGCAATTCGGCGCGCCAGTCCGTTTGCGCCGCCCCCGCCGCAATACCGCGCGCAGTTCATGCAAGGCATCGAGGCCGAATTCAAGCTGGGCGAGCTGAATTCCTAGTGTCATATCCCGCAATTAACATTCTCGAAGCACAGATTGTCATTGTGAGCGACATCCGAGAATCCCGGCTGCCGTGCGCAGCGAGCAGGCGAGTTGCGTATCAAAAGGAAGAATCTAGCGGTCTCTTATGCTCAATCCAACGCACTCGCTTCCTCCGATTGCGCCGGCAGCCGGGATTCTCGGTCGCAGACTCCCTACTAGCAATGCATAATATCGTATCGCGCCGCTCCATCCTGAAGGGACCTACGAGACCTAATGCGCAATAAATCGAGACTGTTGGCCACCCTAAGTCTGACGCTCTTCTGGCTCGGAGCGCTCGTACCATACGCCAAGGCCCAACTGCCCAATGGGCCGATTCAGATGAAAATTGTCGGCGCGGAGCAAGTCTCCCCGATCGCCGTCTCTGGACTCAAGAATCTTGCCGGCGACGATGACGGCAAAGTCTCGAAAGTCTTCGACGCGACGCTCGCCCGTGACCTGAAGCTTTCCGGCTACTTTCACGTCATCGATCCCAAAGCTTATATCGAAAACCCGCAGACCTCCGGCTATGATATCGGGCAGTTCAATTTCAGTGACTGGAGCTCGATCAACGCCGAGTTCCTCATTAAGGGCGCGGTCAGGCGCGACGCTAATAATATCTCGCTTGAGGTGTTGCTCTTCGATGTCGGCCAGCAGCGCCGAATGATGGGACGCAAGTATTCCGGCGCGCCCAACGAAGTCGGCGAGATGGCCGAGCGGTTTGCCGACGCCTTGATGGAATCGGTCACCGGCACGCGCGGCCCCTTCGTCAGCAAGCTCGCCTTCGTCTCGACCCGCGGCGGCCGCTTCAAGGAAATCTTTACCTCGTGGCTCGACGGTCGCGAATTATTTCAGGTGACTAATAATCCAACCATTAATCTATTCCCGAGTTTCGATAAGAGCGCGACTCATCTACTCTATTTGTCGTACAAAACTATGAGCCCCGCGCTTTATCTCGCCGACCTGAGCAGCCGCACCGAAACCCGCATCCAGCCGGATCTGGGGATGGCGGTTGGCGGTACGCTGACCCCGGGCGGCTCGATTGTCGGCGCGTTTTCCCACAAAGGCCCCACTAATCTTTATTTCCTCGACAGTGCCGGTAACGAAGTACGTGCGCTCACCGATAACCACTCGATTAACGTGTCGCCCTCGTTCTGCGCCAACGGTAGTCAATTCGTTTTTGCTTCGGATCGCTCGGGAGGCCCCCAGATTTATGCGATGGATGCCAACGGCGGCAGCGCGCGCCGGCTGACTTATCAGGGCGACTACAATACCGCGCCGGCTTTCTCACCCGACTGCAAGAAAGTCGCTTACGAGAGCCGTGCTGGCGGCATTTTTCAGATTTTCGTCATAAATGCTGGCGGCGGCAGCCCGCGCCAACTAACCAATGAAGGCTCGAATGAAGCGCCAACCTGGTCGCCCGACGGACGCTATCTCGCGTTCAGCTCGCGCCGCGGCGGCGGTTCACACATCTATATGATGCTCGCGGCAGACGGCAAAATAACCGGAGCGCTAACGGAGGGAGAGGGTAATGATTCGAACCCATCTTGGTCGGGATGGATTGGTGGTTGAGCGGTCACGGTCAACGCTGGCAACCGCACTCGTGGTCGTGGCGCTGATTCTCGCCGGATGCTCGTCCAAGAAACCGGAGGGAATTAACGGCGGCGCGGGCGCTGGCGCACTCGGCCAAGGTCAAAACGGGGTCGGCGAGAACGGTTTAGGCGGAAGCTCGCTTAGCCAGTTCTCAAAAGGAACGCTCGGCGTTAATGGTCAGGGTGGTCCCCTCAGCGATATCCATTTCGATTACAATGACTACACGGTACGTCCGCAGGATAGCGAGATTCTGAAGAGCAATGCCGACTGGCTTGAGAAAAATACTAATTCCCATGTTCAGATCGAAGGGCACTGCGACGATCGCGGCTCCGAAGAATACAATATTGCGCTCGGTGCAAAACGCGCGCAGGCTGCTAAGGATTATTTGCAGACGCTCGGCATCGCCCCCGATCGCCTCTCGACTATCAGCTATGGCAAAGAGCTGCCGGTATGCACCGAAGAGACCGACGATTGCTGGCAACAAAACCGGCGTGATCACTTTGTCGTTAATCAATGAACAAGCCTAATTCATTCCGGCGAGTACTAGCTTTTGCCGCAACGACTATCGCTGGCGTCACGATGCTTGGATGTGCGGCGAGCAGCGATATGGACCAATTGCAGAACAATGAGTTCGCCCTGCGCGGGATGGTCGCCAATGACCGTCAGCAGATCGAGGCGCTGCAGGAGACCGTCGCTCGCCAAAACGACCGCATTACCGAACTTGAGCACGGCGGCGGAAGTCCTGGCGATGTCACCAAGTTGCAGGATCAAGTGAGCAAGCTTCAAGCGCAGCTCGCCGCAACCCAGCCGCAGGCTTCCCCGAGTCCGGGCGAAGCCATACCGGGGGTCGGGCCTGATCTCGCCTCAGCCCCATCGCCTGCCGCCGCCTTCACGCCCGCTCCAGCGCAGCAGGCCGCGCCGCCTCCGACTTGGCAGGCGGCCGCCACTCAGGAGCTTGGCTCGGCTCAGAATGACGCTGGCGCAAAGCTTTATCGTACCGGCTTGACCGAGATGCGGGCCGGTAAGTATCAGACCGCGCTCGCCAAGTTCCAAGACCTGCAACGGCGCTATCCCAAGTCTACATTGAGCGAGCCGGCCGAATACTTTTCGGCTAACGCCCTCTACGAGCTTGGTCAATACGAAAAATCGATCCTCCAGTTCAACGACGTCACGATGCGTTTTCCCGAGGGGCGCTATGCCAGTGCTGCTCTTCTACGCGAGGCGCAGGCTTTCATGAAGATCAACGACCAAATCGATGCGCGGCTCACACTCCAGAAGCTCCTCAACGATCATCCGAGCGCTGCCGAAGCGCCGATGGCCAAGTCCATGATGGACTCGCTGTCGTCCTAACCCCAGTAGAAACGCAATGGCAATCATTCGCGATCTCGCCGCGCTTGGCCGCCCGCCCCGCCCAGTCGTTGCATTGGGCAATTTCGATGGGGTGCATGTCGGCCATCAGGCGATCCTCCGCACTGCAATCGAACGCGCGCGGGCCGCTGACGGTACCGCTTATGCCCTGACTTTCGATCCGCTGCCGGCCAAAGTCCTTGCACCCGATCGCGCGCCGCGCCTGATCCTGACTCCTGAAGCCCGCTTTGACCTGCTGCAGCGTTCGGGTCTCGATGGAGTCATCGTGCTCGAGTTCAACCTTGAATTGAGCCGCTTAACTCCCCGCCAGTTCGCGAGCGAATATCTTGAACGCAAGATTGGCGCATTGGCGGTCGTCGTCGGTCATAATGTCAGCTTCGGCCATAATCGCGCTGGTAACGCCGCCACGATGAAGACGCTAGGCGCCGAACTCGGCTTCGATGCGATCGTCGTCGGCCCGGTCCAGCTCGGCGACAAGGAAGTCAGCTCAACCAGCGTGCGCGAAGCAATTATATCCGGTGATTTGCGCTTGGCTGCCGCGATTCTTGGGCGCCCGCACTTTCTCAGCGGGCCGGTCGTCCACGGTCGCGAGCGCGGTCGCACCATCGGCTTTCCGACCGCCAACATCCAGAACCGCACCGAATGTATCCCGCCCGACGGCGTCTATGCGACCCGGCTCATCCTTCCCGATGGCGCTTACCCTTCGATCACCAATATCGGGATGCGCCCGACCTTCGCCGAACCGGAACGCACTTTCGAGGCGCACATCTTTGATTTTGATCGCGACATCTACGATCAGAACGCAACTCAACTCATCGAGCGTATCCGCCCGGAACGCAAATTCGCCTCCGGTCAGGAATTGGCCGCCCAAATCGCCGCCGACCTGACCCGCGCCAAACAAATCCTGGCCACGAGTGGGTCATTAATATGAGACGAGTGCAGAACTTCTGAACGCGAGGACGAGTCATCGCTCGATATCCAATTGAGAATCTTATCAGCTAGGCGTGGAAGCTTCCAAACCTCTGCCAAACTCTTTAGTAACCCCTTTTGTCGATCTTCCAGCACCGCTGGCGTCCAGCTAGGCAGTCGAGCACTCCTTGAGTTAGCGGATAAGGGTTTCGACCATCGCGAGACTGAAAATAGTCTTTCTTTTTCCGTTCGAAATTCCAATTCGATACTTTGATATTAGTGCGCCGAGTAAGAAACACTCGATTCGCAAGCCGATGTATCCAGTACTGGCGGACTTCGTTTGTAGGAAAAAGTTGCGCCCATTTGCTGTCCGTCGACTGTGCGGCAATACATGTTCATGAGGTACTCTCGTACTGTCCCTCCGTAGATAGGGCTTCGTCGCGTTGCAAGACTGGCTTTACTATACGGGTCTTCGTATAGATCGGCTCGTCGAGCGCTGCCAAAAACTCTCGGCCTTCATCTGGCGATAGTTCTAGCCCCGCGGCGCGCAACGTGCGATTCGGACGTGGTTCTAACTCATCGAGTACCGCCGCAAATCGAGATCCACTTCGTTGATGCCGCGCGCGTTACGAAAGATAATATGCCAGCCGCTCTGATTGATTAGAAATCGTTTGAATCTTCTGGAGCTTTCGATTCCTTTCTGACAGCTGTATAGCCAGCAAAGCTGGTGGAACCCAATCCTTTTATCAATCCGAGCTAGCGGGCGGCTCTGGATGCACGCTCCAAATTGCGTTTATCTCGTCCAGCTTTTCGAGTATCTGCATGGCCTAGGAGTGGATCAAGAACATGGAAATAAAATTGTCGGTTCCTCCTTAAACGGACGTGATTACTGTCCTCGCGGGAAAACGCATCCTCTAATGCCGAGCGTGGTTTCTCACGTCATATTCATTCGAATATGTAAAGAGTTCCACGAAGCGGTCTCGGCCAGAGTCGCTTCGATACTCCCATTCTCGGGCAAGCGCATCCTCGCGGTGCTGATCGGCGCGTTCAAGGAGATCAGCGTTCAGGAGTCAGTAGGAGCGAGGTCGAAAAATGCGCGTCGGGCCGGCACCGCATATACCAGATCAGCATATAAAATGAATCGGTTCCATCACAATAGCTTGAATAACGGCTTGCAACGATGCAAGGCCTTCAGCTATGCCCGATGGTAGGATGTTTGTGGCATCGCGACTGAACAGTACGCTCAAAGAAGGGGCGATCTCTTTCCCTTAGTAATAAGCGATAGCGGTCATGCGTGTTGAGATCAGGGTCTCCGGTCTGACAGATTCGTTCATGTCGTTTCCCTTTTGGGTTTGCGATATTTACTTCTTGCGCGCTAATCGGGCTAGTAGCATTGCTAACATGTCTCAACCCTCGGGTATGAAAAAATCACACAGATTGAATCTCGCTGCTTCTTCAAGTCACGGAGCCTAGCGTCAACTGATCGTGGGGGGCAAACACGAGCTAAATTCCTTAGCTCTCACTCACCCTTTTCCGGACCCGCCAACCCGTCCCACACCTGGATCAACGTACCGAACGCCGATCGCGGCGAGATAAAGAACTGCCGCTCGCCGCGCCAGTTGATCTCCTTACCCACGATCCGCACTTCGTCGCGCGTCAGTTTGGCCAACGTGCCGTCGAAATCCTTCACATCGATCGTGAAGTGATGCATTCCCTCGCCGCGCTGTTCAATAAATTTCGCGACGAAGTCGTCCGGCGTTCCCGGTCCCGGACTCTGGATAAATTCGAGTTTGAACCCGCCGATCGCAACCTGCGCCAGCATGAAATTCCCCTGCGTCGAGCTTAGTACCGGCTCCTGTGTCATCTCTGCGCCGAAATTCTCCTCGAAGAACTTCACCGCCGCGCCGATATCGCGCACCGCAACCGCCAGATGGTCGAAGCGGACCATGCCGTCATCTGCCGGACGCGGCGTCGGCTTTTCGTAATCGACTGGCTGCCAGAACTGGATCAGCACCCCGAACGCCGCGCGCGGCGAAATGAATGCCGTGCTGGTGCCGTCGGCAAGCGCGTATTTATCGACGATTCTTACCCCGCGCTCCTTGAGCGACGTGACGATCGGCTCCAGCCGATCCACCTCGAACGACAGGTGATGAAAGCCCTCCCCGCGCCGCTTGAGAAAATCCGTGATGAAATCCTTGCGGCCCGGCAACTCCTCGATAAACTCGATCGCCGCCCCGCCCAGATAGAAGTCCTGCCACCAGAAGCCTCCGCGCGCCTGCTCGCTTACCTGCTTCGATTGCGCGGATGCGTCAAAAAATAGCGTTGAAACCACTCGACGCCCCGCTCTATCGAGTGCGTCGCAATTGAAACATGATCAAACCGAATCCTGACTCCGCCCGGCAACCCCATAAATGCGCAATGCTCCTTCCCTGCTCACCGTAGTTGCCAATCAGCGAAATCGTCAATCACGGCGCTCAACCGATGCGCCCCAACACGAATCTCCCGATCAACCTCGGCACGTTGCGCACTACCAATGGCCATCCGTGCACGAGTTTCCCGCCCCACACTCCTAGCGATTGCGCCGCGTGCGAGAGCGTCGGCACCTCAAAGAAACTCCAGTCGCGCCTGAAGCCCCGTCCCGTCACTGGTGACCACGATATAGCCGCCGCCCTTGAACGGACCTGCATTGACCACCGTGGTTGCGCCAATCGTGTCCACTCCCGCCGATTCATGGATATGCCCCGAGATGCACACCGCCGGTTGCACTTCCTCGATAAACCGCCGCGCCGCCGTACTGCCGACCGCCCTCCCACCCGCAATCCGATCGCACTTGGTATTGAACGGCGGCGTATGACAAATCATCAGCAGTGGCCGATACTCGCGCACCGTCTCATAACCTCGTCGCAACGCATCATAGATTTCGTCCTCGGTGAGTTCGCTCGGCGTATGAAAGGGCGTGATATTCGACCCGCCGCATCCGAAGATGCCGACTCCGTCCCTCACTACCCCTTTCGCATGCAACGCGATCTTCTCGGTTTCGAGAAAGGGAAATACCTCATCCTGATCGAGATTCCCCGGTACCGCCAACACTCGCGGACACGCCCGGCGCACCTCGTCGATCACCTGTCGCGCATCATCGACGCCGCCAAAGTTCGTCAGGTCGCCCGACAGGATCACGAGATCGGTATCACGCAGCACTTCGGTCATCCGAGTCAGATTGCGCGTCGCCATATGCACATCGCCAAAAGAAACAATCTTCATCGCGTTACAGCTTCCCCTCGAAATCGTACAATAGCGGAGCGTCTTAGTACGGTCGAAGCCGGCTTGAAAGCCTACAATCGCCGACTGAGGGCGCGAGCGGCAAAGGCATAGCAGGAGGGCGGCGCACTCTCGACAGGATAGTTTCTTTTGTCGACAGTTCGGCACTCTCTGTGGCAATCATTGAAGTTGCGTAACGGCAATTATGATACAGAGCCGCTTATCGTTATTCGCGACGATGCGCAAAGGGTAAGTTTGGGCCACTGGTGGGGCGCATTGCCTCGCCGTATATTCTCACAAACCAAGCTCGCTATGTGAGCCGAGGCGCACGAGTTCGAGGCTGTTATCATCCGGCTCGCGGTAAATGAGAATGAGATCGGGTTTGATATGGCAGTCGCGGCAATCGTTCCATTCACCGGACAGCGGGTGATCGAAATTCCGGCGCGGTAGCGTCCTATCAGCCGCGAGCAGATTAACGACCTCCATCAAGAGGGCGTCGAGCTTCTTGCCATGCTCCCCAGCTTTTTCTCGTTTGTAGTCGCGCTTGAAGCGGGAGGTGTATTTAATCTCCCGCATTCAGATTGCGCAGCAGTTTATGCGGCTTGCCGACTTTGACCAGTTCCCCCCGCCGCGCGGCTTTGATGGCAGCGACGGTTTCCGCATTGGGATTAAGCGGCTCGAACGGCAGCGCCTTTTCTTTGGCGACGCGCACCAGCAGCAGACGTAGCGCATCGGAGACGGTAAGGCCGATTTTCTTGAGCGCCGCCGCCGCTTCCCGCTTGGTGCGCTCATCGATGCGGGCGCGAACGACGGAATTGGCAGTCATGGGTCAATCTCCTTGTAGCCACATTGTAGCCCAACGGCCGGAAAAGTCCAAGCCTAAAATCAGGAGAAACACGGCGGGGCGCGGTTGACCAGACAGAGACTTAGTTGCACAAAGGGTAAGTTTCGCCCGAGCGTGTTCATATGTAGACAATTTGTCTATACGATGCTATGTTCGAATGGGATGAAGTAAAGCGGCTCAAAACGCTGAAAGACCGAGTCCTTGATTTCAAGGACACTTGGCAAGTCTTCGATGGACGCCCTGTCTTGCATTTGCCGTCGTGGCGCAACAACGAGAGCCGCTTTGTTTCAGTCGCCGAAATAAATGGCGACCTCTATACGGTCGTCTGGACTTGGCGCGGCGACAACCAGCGGATTATTTCATTCAGGAGGGCGCGCAATGCGGAAAAAGGAGCATATCGTAAGGTACACGGCTAAAGAACTCGCGGCGCAGACCAAGCGCGGCCAGACTCGTTCCCACTGGAAGAAAGCCGCCGCGATGAGCGACGAAGAGCTTGAAACCAGCATTGCCGCCGACCCTGACGAGGCTGGCATGGTGATCGATTGGGACAACGCCACGGTCGAAATGCCTCAGCCCAAGGCCCTCCTTAATATGCGCGTTGACCGCGACGTGCTCGATTTCTTTCGCAAAACCGGCAAAGGCTATCAGACCCGCATCAATGCCGTGCTGCGTTCCTACGTCTCTCGCATGCTACGGCACGATGAACACCACCGCACCTAAATCTCGTGTTGCACAAAGGGTAAGTGCTGAATCATCCGAAAAAGGCCCGTAAATAAAGGGCTTGTGACGTTGCGAATGTCTGGTGCAAAACTAAGCCATGAAAAATGCGCGGCGGCTCGGAGCCAAACTCTAGGACCAGGACCAACAAATTCGATAGATGACCTCTAATGCACGTTGGCATTGTCGGGTTTGAGGCTGATGCCTTTTTCATACTCGGCGGCGGCGTCGGCCTGGCCCTCCTGGGCCAGCGACTTAGCCAGGTTGAGGTGCGCGGCGGCATCGTTAGGATTAAGACTGATGGCTTTTTTGAAATCGTCTATGGCGGCGGCGTATTGACCCTGGTGAGCCATTGTAAGACCCAGATTGTTGTATGCGTCGGCATCGTCGGGTTTGAGGCTGATGGCTTTTTCGTACTCGGCGGCGGCGTCGGCATACTTACCCTGGTGAGACAGCGCAAGACCCAGGTTATAATGCGCAGGGTTATAATTGGGGTTGAGGCTGAGAGCTTTTTTGAACGCATCCATGGCGGCGGCGGCCTGGCCCTCCTGAGCCAGTGCAATGCCCAGGTTGTTCTGAGCGATGCTATGGGCGGGATTGAGGCTGAGAGCTTTTTTGTACTCGATGATGGCGTCGTCGTACTGATCTTGGTGAGTCAACACATTACCCAAGTTATTGTACGCGGCGGCATAATCGGGTCTGAGTCTGAGAGTTTGTTTGTACTCCTCAGCGGCCTCATCAAAGTTTCTAGACGCGAAGAGAATATTTCCGCGCAAAAAATCTAGCGCCCACCGACTCCGAGCGGCTTCAGGCAAGTACTCTGATGCAAGTACGTTGCGAAGAATTGCCGCTGCTTCTTTGTAGGAACCATGCTTACTCAGTGTTAATGCCAATGTTACTTCGGCAAGTTGCGTGATATCTGCGGGAAGGCGCAATTCATCGAGGTCTGCCAATTGGGAACTCGAAAATTTCCCGAGCCGAGATTCTGATTCAAATATACTTTGGGGATTGACTACGGTTAGCCAAAGCTCCTGAGTGCCCTCCACGACGAAAGGCCTCAAGACAAAAGCAGCTCGAAGCCAGCGGCCAATCGTCACTGCTGTGGCCTGCTGAGCCTCAGCATCCGGTGGTAGGGGCCGCTCCATTAGCCTTACCTTCGCGACATCATGTAGTTCACTATTGTGTTGGACCCGAAAACGTAGAGCGTTTTGGTAAGCGTTTTGCTGTTCTCGGTTGGATTGGTCGGGGACTTCCGCGATCAATATGCCGATTTGATCATCCGTGAAGGAGGGCGGCAAGCCCCAAAATCTGTAGTACAGCCAGCCGACTAGCGACAGTACCGACGCCACGGCTACCCCTGCTGCGGCTACGGAGCGCCAGAGGTCAAATCCACGTTTACCTTTGGAATCCCATAGATATTTGTACCAGCGGTAAGCGATGACGACGGTCACCACTGCGATGGCAACTGGTATAAGGGCTGGATACTCGAAGAAAAGACCGCCAGTTATCAGCTCGATTAATTTATCAACGAATTTCTCCATGGCTGAGTTTGGCCGACCAGATTAAACATCATCGTGCTCAGCGTTCGCCTACACTGGACACGGCAGCCTGTAACATCTAATTAACAAACTCTCAAATGCTCAAATCCACCAGCAGCGGGTTATGCCGGCGCCGTCGCCAAAACTGTCGCTCCAAAGTACAGATGTCTCATTCCATGCAAAGTAGAAATGTCTCACTCGCTATCTGCCGCCGCCGGTGTTCCCTATACCGGGGCTTCGATTGAGAGGTTGATGAAGCGTCCGCCTTCGGGAAAGAAACGGCTCATTACAGCCGTCAAATCCTTATGCCCTGCCCGCATCGGCGGTGCTGCGCGGCTTGGGCGGCGATGGTCCTTCACAACGCGCAGGTCGTTTTTGCCGTACCGCACCCGCATCTTACCGCCGCAGTCTGTCATCACGGTTATCGCCCGGTTTTTAAGCTTGAGATTCGCCGGGCTTGGTTCAACAGCATAAACCGTATTCTGGTAACGGAACGTCAGGTTCCCGCAGAGCTGGCGCTTTTCCTGAATGGTGAAAATATCATTCAGCTTCTCGTGCTGTCCCACGGGTCGATGCACATCTACCGGATGAAAAGGCTCTTTCCCAAAGCGCCGATTATAATCGTCGATAAAAACGCCGCCCAGGAACTCGTTGCCCGCTTTGATTGAGCTGATGCCTGCCAATCGCAGTTCCTTAACCAGCCGATCTTGCAGGGTTAAATGCGCACGTTCTACACGACCTTTGGCTTGCGATGTGTTCGCGCAAATGAGTTCAATGCCGAGCTGCCCAAGTGCTCGGTGGAACTGCGTAACACCTTCGCCGGTCAGGCGTTCTGTTTGATTGACGTTAAAGACGGAGTGCCGGTCACTATAAAAAGCCAAAGGCTTGCCGTGACGCTCGATGTACGCGCGTGTCGTTTCCATGTAGGCGAAGGTTGATTCCGCCTCTACGAAACGCGCGGCCATGATGCGGCTTGTGGCGTCATCCACATAAACAAGCAGACTGCACGGCGAGCCGCGATCCTCGAACCAGGCATGCTCGCACCCGTCAATCTGGATTAGCTCACCCACACTTTGCCGCCGCGTGCGCGGTTGATGCACCGCCTTGTCGCGCAATGCACGGGGTGTCCACAAACCAGCGCCCATCATGAGTTTCCGCACAGTCTCAACCGAGAGATTAAGCTGGTGCCGTTCCCGCAGTTTTTCGCATGCGAGTGTCGGACCGAAATCGGCATAGTGCTGTCGGATTAGAGCCAGGGCTTCAGCGGCGAGCCCAGATGCAAGCTGATTGTTGCTGCCTCTGCCGCGCCGTTTTGAGACGAGACCCGCCGCCCCGTGTTGCTTGACGCTGCTGAGCAGCCTGTATATCTGTCGGCGGGTAAGCCCTAAGAGTTGTCCAGCATGTTGCTGCGTCATGCGCCGATCTAGCACCCGTTGCAAAACTTCAAACCGTGAAAGCTCCTTGCTGCTCATTACCCATAATCCCATCAATGCTTTTCCCCATCAGAGTGCGGTTTTCGCACCCTAATGGGACATTTCTACTTTGGAGAAATGGGACATTTGAGCTTTGCTACTACATAAACTCTCGACAATATGTATCTATTTGTCGAATCTTGATTTTCCCGCTTCACTGTTTATAAGGGTTTTCGGCACCTCCGACAGCCCCGAACATTCGACAAAATGATAAAGCGGCGCAAAAAACGGAACACCGCGAAGGGCGATAAGCGACCGTAACCACCCTCACCAGTCGCGAGCTTGAACGGCTGATCGCAAGTACGAATCGAATTTCCTCCGCGTATGCGAAAGCGTTCGTTCCGCCTGAACAATCCGTTCAATCCTCTGTTACGCTTCTCTTTATGATGCGATTTGCATCGGGAGAACAACGATGAGTCATCCACTGAAACGCGCTACTCCAGTTCCGCCGCAATGGCCGAGTTACACCGGCGACTCCAGCTTCGTCGGCGTCAGTCCGAGCGGACGGGTCACCATCTATGTTGATCCTTCGCTCGGCGCTCCGGCGCTCAAGAACGCCCAGGACCTCCTCGCCGATGCTGACCGCGTCGTCGCCGCGAATGACGCGATTTTCGGCACGACCGGCGGTCCCGTGAGCGTGATCATCTTCGCCCTCAGCGGCGCCACCAATGGCACCGGCGGCGCAGACCATTCCGGTTGCGATTACACTATCGGCGCGGCGATCGAGGTATGCGCGTCCTTCGGCAACTCCGCTCGGGTGTCGGCGCTGTTCGAGGCCGAACTGAGCGAATGCTCGATGGGCGGAAACTTATGCGGCGTCAGCACCGGCGAAGCCCTCTCGCGATGGTGCGCGGCGGTCGTCGGCAACAACGCGCTGGCGGATTTCGCCACCGCTCCTCAGTGGGCGGCGGACGGGATGGCCGATTACGTCGATAAGACCGATCCCACCGACCAGAATGCAGACAGCACCGGATGCGGGATGGCGTTCTTGTCATGGCTGATCAGCCAGGGCTATCAACTCGGTAATATTGCGCCCGCGATGGTGACGCTGGGCGACTCCGGAACCCTCGCCCAGCTCTACGCCAACCTCACCTCCAACCCTGCCTCTAACGCATGGAACACGTTTCTCGCCGCGATCAAGGCTCTCCCGGGAGGGATCACCAATGACGATCCCTTCGCGCACGCTCAGCTTAGCCGTATGGCGCCGCTCGCGGTCTGTTCCCCGAAGTCTCACCGGTTAATTCATCCCCGCCTCGCCCGCGAGCAACAGGCCATCAATCGATGAACCCTCACGACGGACGCCTAGTAGCAGGGCGTGGAAACTATCCCAGCCCTGCCACTCGGATCAGCGCCCTTTGCCTTGAATCCATTATGATCATGTAAATATCACGTCCATGACTTCTTCCGACCGATTCTCGTTCGTACTGGTCCGGCCCAAATCCTCCGGCAATATCGGCGCGGCGGCGCGCGCGCTCAAAAATATGGGCTTTGCCGATCTGCGACTCGTCGCGCCCTCTCACTACGATCGCGATCGCGCGACGGCCCGGGCCGTCCATGCCGCCGACCTCCTCGACGACGCACGAATTTATCCCGATTTCCTGTCCGCTATCGAGGATTGCACGCTCGTTATTGGCACGACCGCCCGCTCCGGCCCCTATCGGGATGCGGCCCTCCCACTGCGCGAAGCCGCTGCCGAACTCGCCGAACTTGCGCCCGCCAATCGCATCGCAATTGCTTTCGGTCCGGAAGATTTCGGCCTAACCAATGAAGACCTCAAACTCTGCCATCGCCTGATTACGATTCCAACCGCGCCCGAATATCCGTCGCTCAATCTGTCCCATGCCGTGATGGTCACGGCGTACGAACTCGCTGCCGCCCTCGGCGCGACGCCATCGCGCGAATCTCCCGTCGAGCCTTTCGCGCCCGCCGGCGAAGTCGCCGCAATGTTCGATCGCCTCACGCAAGCCCTAATCTCTATCGGCTTTATCGCTGAGGATAATCACGATCACATTATCTTTGCTTTGCGGGCCCTCTTGGGCCGCAGCGGCATCCATTCCCGCGAGCTCGATATTCTCAACGGGATCGCGCGGCAGCTCCGATGGTTCTCCGAAGGCGGCCACGTTACGCTCGCCGAGAAGCGTCGCGCCGGCCAACCTCTGCGTTAAATGCTAGACTGACATAACCGATGGGCGAAATTATCGAATTGCGCGAGTTTCAGGCGGCGCGTGAGCGTGCTCAACGCCGCCGCGCCGATCACGCCAGCGTTGCACAGGCGCTGACGATCATGCGCGAGAATCTTGCCGCGGTTGCCGATACGATGCGCTCGGCGCCCGAAGATCAACAGCCGGAGTTGCTCGATCGTCTGGAAAAGCTGACCGCGTTGCTTCGCTATGGGATGCGCATGATGGGCGATCCGGACGACCCGCTCGCGCGCAATTCATGAATGTCCTTCATCGATCGTGCTGATTCTTGATTCGATTGACGTGGATACGAGATAATCTCCCGCTCACACACTCCCCGGTAGCTCAGTCGGTAGAGCAGACGGCTGTTAACCGTCGGGTCGCTGGTTCGAATCCGGCCCGGGGAGCCATCCACCTAAGCATTTCATCGGCCCCAGTCCCACGATGAACTGCTGATTCAGTTGTTCGTCCTCGCCGTTTATTTTTTGCCTTAGACGAAAAGCACTCCAATGATCGCGTTGAGCAAGTGCGAAAGCAGCACTTCAGCCAAAGTAACCAATACTATCTGTACCATCGTTCCTCTCCCGATTTGACACTCCTGTCGATCAGCTCAGAAAACTGGCACTCGCCTCTTAGAGCCGATGATTTTTACGCGCGATGAAAATATTTCGCGCGTAATTGATTTGACTTTGGAGACCCAGACAGCTTCAAGAAGTTTAGAAGAAGCTTCAGTTAAATGATGCGGCGATTAGTGCTTTAGTTGCTAAGGAACAGCTTTTGCTTGTATTACTAACTTCCTCATAATTTCAAATGGAGCGAAGCTCGTGGCCAAAGACGATAAGCAAGAAACTGCTGCTAAGAACGACAAGCACGAATCCACCCCCGCGCATCTTCCCATTCACTTACGCATCAACACTCACAACTGATGACTGGCGACGCCCCCGATCAAGCCGGCACCCTGCTGACGTCAGCGGCTCTGATTGGCGTCGGCGTCCTGCTCGAACCAGAGTTGTTGGGCGGGATGCTCTTGGGAGCTGGAGCGGTTTACGCTGCGCGAACCCTCCCGATCGTCGGCGGAATTCTCCGTCCGATGATGCGCTCGGCGATCAAATATAGTTATGCCGCAGTCTCCAAAATGAACGAGGTCGTCAGCGAGGCCACTGAAGACGTTCAGGACATGGTTGCCGAGGCGCGCTCTGATTACCAGAGCCAGCATCGTAACGAACACGAGTGATAATCCCGTTCTGCGCAGCATAATCTCGCAGTAATACTCCTCGGCCATAATCTCGGGGACTGTCTATGCACGCCTATGTCAAACATCGCTCGCCCGGCCGGCTTCGCTTGCGTATCCCGGAAGCGAGGCGTCGACCAGAGACGCTGCGCCGGATTGCCGAACATGCTCGCCGAATGCCCGGCGTCACCTCGACTCAATTTAATCCGATCACTGGCAGTGTTCTGATTAGCTCCGCCGAGGATGCGATCATAGGTGCAGCCAATCTCGCCGAGGCTCTCTCCGGTCCGGATATGCTGATTAAGGTGATTGATTTGATTGCCGAGGCGCTCGCGCCGATACCTCCCGGAACGCGCTCCGAAGTCTCCGAAGCCCTGACCGGCTTGCTGCAGGAAGCGGATGTTTTCGTCCGGACCGCGACCCGCAACAAACTCGATCTGCGGCTGCTGCTCCCGCTCGCCGCCGGGGCCGGCGCCCTCGGCTATCTCGGCAAGACCGGCTCTTCGACGCCGCTCTGGGTGACCTTGGCGATCTTTGCCGTCACCTCGTTTACCGCTCTTCAGAATCTGCCTTCACAGCTTGATGATGCGCAAACCCAGTCGAGTCCCGCTTATTTGCATTGACATGTTAGTTCGAGACCTATTCGGGATGGTTTGAATTGGGGATACGTTATCAACTGGTCCATTCGATCCCCGGACGAGTACGCTTTCACGTCCCGCTAGTGGCGCGTCCGAATGCGCCTGTTGATCAGTTCACGTATTGGCTGAGCACTTCGATTGCCAATATTGATGTCCGCGTGAACCGCCGCTGCGCCTCGGTGATCATTACTTTCGATCCCAATTGGAGCGAGCTTCCTGCCGAGATCGAAAAACAGTTCGCTCAGCTCGATCCGGAGTCGCTGAAAGCTGCCCCGCCCGTTCCAACTGCTGCCATCGACGATCCTGACCATACGCCGCCCGATACCTGGTGGAACTCTATAATCTGCGGTGAGTGGAGGTCGCTGGCGCTCGCGACCGCTGGTATCGCTTTCAGCCTTTTTCCCGGCGGCCTCTGCGCCACGGCGGCTGTCGGCTGCAGCTTGACCGCGGCGCTCCCGAGTTTCCAGCGTGCTTTTTGCACCATTCGTGACGAGCATCGCCTCAATGTCGATTTCCTCGACAGCCTCGCGATCGGCGTCGCCACCGCCCAGGGCCATCTCTTTACCACCGCCTTTATGACTTGGCTGCTCGCTCTCGGCGACTGGATTCGTGATCAGACCGGCGCGAAATCCCGGCGCGCGATTATCGGCCTGCTCGATTATCAGACCCGCCATGCCTGGGTGCGCCGCGGTGATGACCGCATTTCCATTTTCGTCAGCGATATCAAAGTCGGCGATATATCGTCGCCTATGACGGCGACCTGATCCCAGTCGATGGCCGCGTGATCAGCGGCGCCGCGATGGTCGATCAGCGCGCTATCACTGGCGAATCGATGCCCGAGGCCAAACGCCGTCACAGCCGCGTCTATGCCGCCAGTGTCGTGCAGGAGGGCAAGCTCTACGTCCGTACCGAACGCACCGCCCCGGATTCATTCTCGCCGAAGTCGTCCGGATGGTCGAAGCGGCACCCGTCGGCGAGACCCGGATGCAGAATTACGCTGAAAAGTTTGCCGACCGCCTGGTCGTCCCTACGCTCGGCTGAGCGGACTGCTCTATCTCGCTACCGGCGATCTGAATCGGATGCTCTCGGCTTTGATCGTTGATTTCGGTACCGGTATCCGTGTTGCCGCCCCCACCGCAGTGCTGGCTTCCATTTCTGCCGCCGTCAGACGGGGATCCTGATCCGCGGCGGACGCGCTCTCGAACAATTGTCCGAGGTCGATTCGGTGGTCTTCGATAAGACCGGCACTCTGACTGTCGGCGCACCGATCATCACCGAAATCATCTCTTGTAACGAGCGCACTTTCCCGCCCCGCAAAATTCTTGAGATCGCCGCCGCCGCCGAGATGCGCCTCAAACACCCTGTCGCCCTCGCGACGGTCGCCAAGGCTCGCGAGGCCCAACTCACGATTCCGCCGCGTACCCGCTCTCGCTATCAGATCGGCCGAGGCGTTGAGGCGCGCGTCAACGGCTACTTCGTCCATGTCGGCAGCGAGCGCTTCTTGCACGATAATCACATCCACCTGAACGGGACCGCTTCGTACGCGCGGATGGCGCGCGAGAATGGACATTCCTCACTGATGGTCGCCGTCGATGGGGAAACAATTGGGCAGCTCGTATACTCGGATCAGATCTGGCGCGAGACCCCCGCCGTCATTCAGGCGCTCAAGGATCGTTCGATATCCAATCTTGTGATGCTCACCGGCGACAATGGTGCGACTGCCCAGCACGTCGCCTCCCGTCTGGGAATTACTGAACTGCACGCTGAGATTCTGCCGCACGAAAAAGCCGAAATCGTCCAGGCACTGCGTGGCGAAGGACGACGAGTCGCGATGGTCGGTGATGGGATCAACGACGCGGTCGCGCTCTCCTATGCCGACGTCGGTATCGCGATGAAAAACGGCTCCGATCTTGCCCAGCAAAGCGCCCATGTTGTCTTGATGAAGGACGACCTGATGAAGCTCATCACCGCGCTCGATCTCGCCCGCAACGGCGTCAAGCTGATCCATCAGAACTATTCGATAGTTGTCGGGCTCAATATCGTGGCGCTTGCGATGGCGATTGGCGGCGGCGCAGTCATCCCGCCCGAGCTCACCGCGTTAATCAGCAATGGCTCCGCCGTCACCGCGAGCCTCAACGGCCTTCGCCCATTGCTTCAATAAGCCTTCTCCGCTGTTCGACCAGTTGTCCAGCTTTCGCTCCTTGAAGCACGCGACTATATGCTGAATTTAGACTTGCGACAAACCGCAGCTACGGTATTTTGCGCTAAGATGACGATTTTCAACCTCGTGAAGGTTGTTCTTGATGAACTTTACACGGATGGAGAAAGACACCACGGCTCTCAATTAATCAGGAAATTTGCAAGCGCCTTGAATACTTATCAGAAAGCTATAAGAACCTCGGGCACAAAATCGCAAAGCATTGGATTACAGCGATCCTGCCACGCGTTTTGCCTACGTTTATGGTTATGTCGCCGCGCACGGAGACTATCGTTCAGATCCTCCAAAAACTTCACAGAAAAAGCCCAATCTTCAGCAACAGAAGCCTGCGCCTCTCGTGCTTAGGTGGTGGACCGGGCAGTGATATCATAGGTGTTCTCAAATACCTGACGAATTTGCAGACTCAGAACCAGTTGAGAAGGTCGTTTGCTACTTGCTCGACAAAGAACAGGCGTGGGCCGATGCGTGCACACGAAATAGACGATCCATTTGGTTGGTGTGGCACTTACTACAATTTCCAACCATTAAATTAGCGGATCCTCGCTCTTGGAAGTCGCAGAAAATTTCTCAAAGCCGATCTATTTACGCTAAGTTATTTTGTATCGGAGGTTTTGTCAGTCGATGGCGATGGGTCGGTAAGCTGCTTCTGGCGACAACTCTTCGAGGAAGCCAAGCCGAATGCCATGTTTCTGTACGTCGATAATGGGCACCATGCTTTCAATTCTTATTTTGATAGAGCTTCTGGAAAGAAGCAGGCCTAAAATCGATCATAGTAAAGGATAATGTTCGTTTCACTCCTAATTCATCTGAGCAAGCTTCCGAGCTCGTGAAATATCAGGCTAAGTTCAATAATCGCAGCCCAAGATTCCGACCAACACTAAGTTATAAGTAGCCCCGTAAGCCGGAGTAGCAAGTGTGCGGGATTTTTTCGCCAACCAAGCCAAACTTGAATTGCTCCCTACTTCGGGCGCGGGGATCTACCACTTGCCGTCTTTCCTGCTTTACCGCTTACCACCGACATCCTCACTGCGCTAATCAGCGAAACACCTTGGCGGCAGGAGCGCGTGATGCTTTGGGCAAGCCTTACTTACAACCCCGCCTCGTCGCTTGGTACGGTGATCGGGCCGCTCTATAGCTATTCCGGCATCAGGCTCGACCCTCTCCCCTGGACAGAATTGCTTTCCGACTTGCGCAGCAGTGTCGAGTCCGCGTCCGGCGAATCCTTCAACAGCGTTCTGCTGAATTATTATCGCGATCACCGCGATAGCCTGGGCTTCCACAGCGACGACGAGCGCGAACTCGGTCCCCGTCCTACTATCGCCTCCTTGAGCCTCGGCGAAGAACGTACCTTTATCCTCGAATCAAAGGCCGATAAGAGCTTGAGGCCGGTTCGCCTAAAGACTCACTCAGGTAGCCTCCTCGTGATGAAGGGCGATACTCAGACCAACTGGAAACACGCAATTAATAAGGAGACCCGTCCTTGCGGTCCCCATCAATCTGACGTTCCGCATACATTCACGATTGACGCTCAGCAAACGCTACAGACTCCTGCCGATCACCCACGCCATAACCCTTCGAAAAACTCAGCAATGCGTAATCTCAAGCCGTAGTTGTGCCAACCTCGTCGCAACACTCGATGCGCGCATACCGACGCACTTCGGCGCGACGCTTCGGACGGACTGCTATGCTCGTTCTTAGCTTCGGCTTTGATCAGCGCGAGCGTGATCGTCCAAAAATGTTCGGTACGACTCGTCAGGTCCTCGATCACCCCGATCGGCAGACCAGCTTCCTGCGCCGTTGATAAGTACTCTGATATGGTGCCGATGCGCGCGTGCCAGTAACGATTAAAAGGTTCTCTGGTATTCACGCTGCCCTAGAAAGCAGTCACTGAAAAGACCTGCCCGCCCGGCCGCAGCAGTGTAAAAAGCATGCGGCACCATTTCCCGTCGCGGCAGATGACAAGAGCTATCTACCGCGACGATCGTATCGAAGCAGCCCTGCCCCGGGACTTCCAGCGCATCAAGCTTACCATTGGCCGGACTTTCGCTTCTACTCCGGCGCGCGCGGCAACTGCTTCGACCAACTGCCCATGCGACGGTAAACACAGGTTACTGCAGTTACACGCGCGCCGAATTCCTGTGCCCAAAAGTGATCCACCCCTAGTCCGCAGCCCACATCGAGCACGTCGCCATACAAAGTGGAAGGCGCCTGCCAGACTTCAGCGGCGTGATACAGGATACGCTCCTGCGCCTGCACCAGACGCTGGCGCAAGACTTCAGCCGGCGCTTGCAGGTCGTCCGGTTCGTCCACCAAACCCGTATGATAATGCACTCGCGGGCCTGGACCGTAACGCCGCAACATTGCTTCGGTCTTACTCGTGTAATAGTTCCTGACTTCTTCCAGCGACGCGCGTCCAGTTGGATTCGGCGCCACCTCGCCCACGACTACTGGCAGATGCGGTACGCGCTCAGACAGTAATGCGCTGGCGTACTCATAACGATTGGACTGGGAGATCGAATCCAAACTACCTCCGAGGTCGAACGCCGGTTTCATATGCACTCCGCCCTTCTATCTGGAAAATTCCGTCACGTGCCTTTCTGCCTATGGATGATGAATCAGGTGATCAGCCGAACCCCATAATTTGGAGATACGCCATCCGTTTCCGCGATTTACAAAATTAAACGGAAGCGAATGGTACCGTCATGTGTGTCCCCGCAGGATCATCCGGATCATAGTCGCCCAATCTGCGGTCCCGATAATGCGCCCAACCGTCCCAGTGGGATTGATCGTCGTAACGATTGTGGTTGGCGTGAAGGTTGGCTTGTTAACCTCGAACTGATTTTGGAGGTAGGCCTGCACTGCGGCTTTGCCGCTGTAATGATCCTGTAGCTTTACCGCGACTAGCACCACGTTGTCATCGCATAGATTTATGATCGTGTTCACATCGCGTGCATTGAAGGCATCGACCGCGCTCTTGAACGTGCTGTCCAAGTCAACGTTACTTGCCACCAACTTATAAAACGGAATTGGAGAGACTTTACGGAACGATTCCATCGCTTCTACTTCCTATCTTTGGTCAATTATGGTTCTGTCGTAGAGACCGATCGATGGAATCGCGCTATAGCGCTTCGACCGCCAGTAGAAAGAGCCAGCCGTTTGTCTCATCAAAGACAAATTTGAACTCAAATGTGAGGTTATCTGGTGGTTCACCGTTCTTCTGATTGTTATCGTCCTCCCATTTAGCTCTTCCTGTAATTGTGGCATATAGCTGCACCATCCTCCCCGTCAAGTTGGATGGGAACGTTTCTTACTTCATCTTTTGTAAAAATAAACTTCGGATGGTCTTTGCATTCATTTATGAGAAAGGCTACCGCCTCTGACTTTGGGCCATGCGCTTGATGGTCCTTTTTCGAGAACACAACCGCGGTCTTACAGAACTTGGCAAATCGGGATCGACGGTTTGCTTAACGGCAGCGTTATTGAACGCATCGATCAGCTCTGTCAAATGTTTTGCGTAATTTCGCTTTTGCTACCACCCATCGACCTTCTCCTTTTTGCGGATGCGATTCAGGAATCGCCCGATCTAGCGTCGGAAACCCAGCCTATGCTACGTTTCCAGCTACTAAATGGGCGTTCAAAACGATTGAACAACTTGTTCAATGAGCCAATGGCGCGACGAGGCCATCCACTAAAACCAAGGAACTGGGCATTCCCATGTAAAATTTCACGCAAGAGGTCTGTCATTCTGAGCGAAGCGAAGAATCTAAATCGAGCAACGTGTGCTCTCAATCGAGATTCTCCGGGCGCAGACTCCTTCAGAATGACTTGCTTGCGGTAGTTCCCGCTGAGCTGCGAGAGCGGTAAGAACCGTGCGCTATGCGACGCGACCCATAGGCTTACTCCCGATTATCTTTGCCGCCTCAACGAAGTTCCCGGCCTCGCGAAGCCCTCGCTAAACCAACCATAGCGTTCCTCGACGAGCTGTCAGCTTCGGCGCGCTGGCCCTGGGATGTCCATAGCCGGCCGAGACTACCGCCGCCCCCCGCAGCTCCAGCAATCTTGCGCTCTGCCCGTGAGCAATCTCCAGCGCTTGCCGAAAACACTCCTCG